>RFPL01000004.1 GCA_009926135.1 Sphingomonadaceae bacterium | reverse complement strand
ACATCACCCTGGAAATGGCGCCACTTGAAATCCGTCATCGTTCCGTCCGTCCAATCTCCGCCAAGCATGCTCAAGCTTCACGATTTTTGCAACAGAGCCTGCCGACCAGTGCTCGGGCGACTTCGGGAAATCCGAGGCGCAGATGATTGGCGACATTTTCGAGGAAGATGATCGGGGGATCGCATTCCCGGATGATGCGGGCGACGTGCGGCCAGAGATGGCGTGGATCGGCATCGCCGAGGCGGCGACCCGCGACCGAGAACGGCTGGCACGGGTAGCCCGCAGTGAGGATATCCACGAGGCCGCGCCAAGGTCGGCCGTCGAAGGTTGTAAGGTCGTCCCAGACAGGTGCCGGATCCAGGGCTTTGTCTTCCATCCGCGCCACGAGAGTCGCTGCTGCGAAGGCTTCCCGCTCGACGTAACCCACAGTGCGATATCCGGGGCAGGCGATGTGGAGGCCGAGATCGAGGCCGCCTGCTCCTGCGCAGAGTGAGATGCCGTCAAGGCGTGCGTCGTCGCTCCCCGGATTGTGCCCGGGGGAAGATAGAGCCATGTCATGCACGTTGTTACCGCTGCTGTTCGCTGAGTTCGACGAAGGTCCGGCCATCACCCTCAAGGGTGGCCGGTTTGCCGGTGAAGTCCTGCCAGCGCTTCACGGCAACATCGACGTAGGCAGGGTTGAGCTCGATCGCGTGGATCGAACGGCCGGTCATTTCGCCGGCCATGATGGTCGTGCCCGAGCCAGAGAACGGCTCGTAGACCGCTTGCCCCGGGCTGGAATTGTTCTCGATCGGGCGTTTCATGCACTCGACCGGCTTCTGGGTTCCGTGACCCGTCTCGTTCTTCTTGGGCTTGGCGATGTGCCAGACGGTGGTCTGTTTGCGATCACCGGCCCAGTGGCCTTTTGCGCCCTTCTTCACGGCGTACCAGCAGGGCTCATGCTCCCAGTGATAGTCGCCGCGCGAGAGGACGAGCTGCCCTTTGTCCCAGATGATCTGGGAGCGAAGATGAAAGTCGCAGGCGGCGAGGCTATCGCCGACTACCCCCGCGAACAGCCCGGCGTGCCAGACATAGGCGACGTCGCCCGGGAACAGTGCCCATGCTTCGCGCCAGTCGGCCTTGTCGTCGTTCAGCACCTTGCCCTTGGCAGTGCCGGAAGCGGCGACCCCAGCCTTTTCTCGCCAGGCAGGATCATATTCCACGCCGTAGGGCGGATCGGTGACCATCAGGTGCGGCGAGACCCCGTTCAGCGCCTTGGCGACGGTGTCGGCATCGGTGCTGTCACCGCAGACCAGCCGGTGCTTGCCGAGCAGCCAGACATCGCCAGGTTTGGCGATGGGGTCGATGGGCGCTTCGGGGATCTCATCTGGGTCCGTGTTGCCCTCGGTCTTTTCGGCCAGTAGCTTCGACAGTTCGTCGTCCGAGAAGCCGGTCAGCATCAGGTCGAAGTCAAACCCCTGCAGGTCGCCAAGTTCGACGGCCAGCAGTTCGAGGTCCCAGCCAGCGTTCAGCGCCAGCTTGTTGTCGGCGATAACGTAGGCCTTTTTCTGGGCTTCGCTCCAGCCCTTGGCGACCATGGTCGGGACTTGGGTCACGCCCAGCTTGCGGGCTGCCAGCAACCGGCCATGGCCAGCAATCAGCCCGCCGTCCTCATCAACCAGGATCGGGTTGGTCCAGCCCCACTCGCGAATTGACGCGGCGATCTGGGCGACCTGTTCGTCCGAGTGCGTGCGGGAGTTGCGCGCGTAGGGCGTGATCTTCTCTATCGGCCAGAGCTCGCTGCTCTGGGCCGGCCAGTCTTGGGACATGAAAATTCCGATGAGATCCTGACAGATCAGCCATAGCGGCGATCTTGCCAATTTTTGCCAAAAGTGGTATTCGCGCCCTCATGAGCACGATGAACATCTCTTTGCCGGACACGCTGAAGTCGTTCGTCGACCAGCAGGTCAGCACCCGAGGCTACGGCACCAGCAGCGAATATGTCCGCGAGCTGATCCGCAAGGACCAGGACATCCAGAAACTGCGCGGCCTCCTGTTGGAAGGCGCGGCCTCTGCTCCGACGGCACCTGCCGATGAGACCTATTTTGCCGGGCTCCGCGCCAGGGTCAGCCAGCACGCTGCTTCGTGAAGTCGCTTCCCGTTATCCCTCGCGAACTGGCGAGGCTGGATGCTGAACAGGCAATCGATCATTATCTCGCCGAAGCCGGTCGCGATGTCGCATTCGGCTTCATCGATGCGCTTGAGGCCACCTACGCGCAGATTGGTGCAAACCCCTCTGGCAGTACGCCGCGATGGGGGCAGGAACTCAATCTACCGGGTCTGCGCAGCCGCAAACTGAAACGCTTCCCCTACCTCGTGTTTTTCATGGCACGTGAGGACCACGTCGATGTCTGGCGCATCCTGCACGCCCAGCGCGATATTCCGGCTTGGCTTCAGGAAGGCGAAGAGGACTGAGGCCCGTATCCGGGGTCAGATCAGTTCGAGCCCGGTCAGCACCTTGGCGGTGTCGAGCAACTGGTCAGTCCGGACTGTGATCTCGATGGTGAAGCTGTCGGCGGTCGCGCTGGCGTAGACGCCGCCCTCGTAGAGTTCCTGTTCGATGGTCTCGATCACCGTGACGATCCGGCTGCGGTCAAAATTTTCTGGCAGCGTGCGGATCGCAAGATGGATGGTGCTGGTGATGCCCGAGCTCATGCGGCCTGCGCCTGAAGGCTGAAGTAGAAGACGAAGCCCTTCAGGTAGGGCAGCCCCATGGGCATCGCGATCTCGCGCGCCGTTTCCCGGTTGATAGTCCATCCCATCCAGCGGGTAATGGCCGCTTCGATTGCTGCGGTGAGGTCGAGCTCCGCGTGGATGCCGTTGTGAACGTCGTCGGCGAAGTGGCGGCCGTGGCGGCTGTCGAGAAAATCCCTAACCCCTTCGGCTGTGCCTTCAGTTGCCGCCAGCACCGCCGGGAAGGCAATCGCCCAGGCCGCATCGGCATCCGCTAAGGCGCCGCTGGTGCCGTAAAAGCCCCAGGCTTCGTTGGCGGTTGGCAAGGTCGAGTTGATCATCAGCGTCGCTCCGTGTTCGTGAAGCGACTACCGCTCTTATCGCGGCGACTATCCAGTCAATTTGACGGAAATCTGCGACTTTCTGCTTTCTGACCCCCGGTCGCTAACTAGCGGTTGCGTGAAGTTTGGACCAAGCGCGGTTTCCCCCGCCAAAGGCCCAGACTTTCGAACCGCCCCCCCGGCCTGGTCACCCGATTGGCCACCCGTCGGGCCCCACTGCGACCTTCCTGCGTTGGCCGAATTGCTGCACAGTCCGCTTCGCATGGCACTCGGCGCAGAGGCAGCGGATGTTACTGTCCTCGTCCGATCCGCCATGGGCGAGCGGCACAATGTGGTCAGGCACGGTCGCCTCGCGGACTATCCCGGCAAAGGCACAATCACGGCAGAGGGGTTCAGCGCGGAGACGACGCAAGCGCTCAGCGACTGCACGGCGTCCGCGCAATCGTTCAGACATACAGCCAGTCCTTGGGGTCAGACGGGTGCGTGAAGCTCTGCTATCGCCAAGGCGATCTTGGTCGCCACGACGTCTTCAGCGCTCTGGCGCACTGCAGGATCTCGCGAGGCGAGGTCGGCACGCAGGAGATCAGGAAGCTTGCGCACGACTTCCGCGATGACAGTTCTGTAATCTGTGTCGCTCATGGATTGTGCGATGCTCTACTAATCCGGTTGAGACAAGCTTCAGGGTGAAGCCATCCCCGGAAAACGAACAACGCCCGGAAGCGTTTGCCCCGGGCGCAGTTCTGAACTCTCTATTTCGGAAGCCCTACGCTTCAGCAACAGTCCCGTCAATCACTTCAGTGTACTTTACCGTTCAGAATCATGTTTTTATTTTATCATGCTTACCAAGAGTCTTAAAAACTTTCTCGCCTGATCCGGAAGAACCGGCACAGGGTATCAAGACCAAGACGCAGATTGTGTAGGTCTGCAGGAGACCAGCGCAGGGCCTCGACGTCGTGACAGGCGAGGATGTGCACCAGCACGCTGGGACGCCGTCCTGCCCTGCCAGCGATGTCCTGATCGCAGCCCCGCAACATGAGCGCCGCGCCTGCTGCCTGACGCCGGATCTTGTCGACCAGCTCGGGATCGGGATCCGGCGCACCGCCGCCAAAGATCCCCTCGTTGATGAGCAGCCCCGTGACCGAACGCGGCTGGTCGATGGGCAATCCCATGACCGCATTGTGGCGTCCCATGAGCTCCCCGTAGAGCTCGCCAGCTGCATACTGATCGGTCGTGATCTTGCCCGCGAAGGAAAGCCGCCCCAGCGCTGTGCCGAGCCGTTCGTCCCGCGCCTGTTTGGCACCGATCCCGTAATGGCGTTGCCGGGCATCCAGCGCAGGCCCCAAGATGTCGCTCTGGCTTTCGCCGCGGCGTGGCTGGACCAGCTTACCGGACGGGTGCCGCTTGCCCGCCTTACGCTTACGCCCCCTTGCCACGGCCGCCTCCGTAGAGCCGCTCTCCAATCGCCAGGATTGCTTCGCGCTCCATCGTGGTTAGCCGCTGGTCGCTGACCGAGATCGCAAGGATGCCATTGCGCCAACCATCACGGCGCAGCTGCTCGCCGTCACGCTGACTGGCGTGGCCATAGATCCGGGAGGTCATGCTCATGCCCGGACCTCCTTGAGCAACGCGGCATAGCCGATGACATCGACCATGCTGTCGACATGGCGCGGATCGTAAGCGAGCCTGGTGAGCTTGAGATCGATCATGCACAGCACGACCTGGTCAGCAGTGACGGGCGTGCCCAGTGTGATCGACCAGCGTTCTGCGATTGCGCGGAACTGCTCCGAGGGATCGCCATAGTCGTCGCGGCGCTCTTCCAGCACCTTGGCGGTGTGACCGAGAATGGACCAGGTGGTCATCGCACACCTCCCCGGGTCTCGATGGCCCAGTGCAGGATCGCAAGTGCGTCCGCCTCGTTGTCGTCGACCGGTGCATGCCCTCGAGCCCGCATGGCATCGATTACTGCGGCCTTGTCGGCATTGCCCTTACCGGTGGCAAAGCGCTTGATGGTCCCGACGGGCACACCCTGGTAGGCAATCAGATGCTCTTCGCACCACGAGGTCAGAACAGCGACAAAACCACCCTGGACCTGTCCGGAATCGTTGCTGACGTGCCGGCGAATTTCCTCGAAGTAGACCGCCCCGATCGGCCCTGCGTCCTCGTCGATTTGTTCAAGCCAGCGCCGAAAACGCAAGAAGCGCATCCCGCCACCGTCATAGCGGCTGTTCTTGTACGATACCGTTCCACTGGCGATGTACCCGTCCGTGCCCTCCAGGGCCCAGCCAGTCGTTGTGGCGATGTCGAGTGCAAGGGTCGCGCCGCGCATCCGGCCTGTGCTCACAGATCCGAGGGGCACGCGCGCATCCGGTCCAGCGGATGCGGCAAGGGCTGTCTGGTTCAAAGCAATCCTCCGTTTTCGAGGATCGCCGCGTCAGGGGCCTTCTACCGCGCGCTATGGGTGCCGGGAAATAGGACGGCTCCCACAAATGATTTGGTTCAATGAGTTTTTGAACTTTGGAGCTTTTGTTCAAACGCCAGAAATGGCTGATTTCTGAGGGTTTGGGATATTTGTTCAATAATTCAATATATATATGGGTAAGATATCCCCCTCCCTTACCCCTCCCCCCTTATCGCGCGCGCGAGGAATAAATGAATTTTTGAACAAATGCGGAAAACCCGCAGAAATCTGCGGACTTTAGGATCTTGAACTTTATCATTGAACAATTGTCGGCCTTGACCAAATAGCCAGGCGCCGCACCCGGAAACTTCCCGATCGGTAAGAAAAATTGGTATAGCACCCCCATAAGATGGCATTCTTCCCGAACGGGAAGAAAGTGCCTTGAAGTTCGGACATTCATGTGCAATCTTCCCGAACGGGAAGTAAACATGATTGAAAACGCACTTCAGTTCGGCACCGCTGTCGCCTCCGCCCGCAAGGCCTTAGGGCTCACACAGCGGGAGTTGGCGCTTGCCATAAACAGTGGTGAGCGCTTCATTGTCGACTTGGAAGCAGGTAAGTCCACTGCCCAATTGGGCAAGGCGTTAGCAGCTGCTCAGGCAGTGGGTCTACGCCTCGTCGCCACCGGCGGTTAACAAGGCTGATCGTGGAACTCCCGATCCTCTACGAAGACCACGCGGTCGCAACGATCAGCGCAGATCGGCATACAACGCGCCTCGTCTATGCCGATGCCTGGCGTAATTCACCCGACAGCTTCCCGGTTTCGCTAACGATGCCGATCCGCCCGGAACCGTATGATGGCGAACTGATCCTTCCTTGGCTAATGAACCTCCTTCCGGAGGGCGAGCCGCTACGCGCCATGACACGGGCGCTTGGAGCAGCGCCCGAAGACGCGCTTGGCCTGATAGCGCAAACCGGCAATGACTTGGCCGGCGCGCTCAACATTGTTCCGCAGCAACCTAAAGGCGCGCCGGGCTATCGCCCTATTCCAGACGCAGAAGCGTTGGAACGGATCCTCAACGAACTGCCATCGCGCCCCTTCCTGATCGGCGAAGACGGCGTCTCGATGAGCCTTGCCGGTGCGCAGGACAAGTTACCGGTCGCCCTGATAGATGGACAGATTGCCGTACCCGTTAATGGCGCACCCTCCACCCACATTCTCAAACCCGACAATCCGCGCCTGCCCGGCAGTGTCCAGAATGAGGCGCTATGCATGGTCCTCGCCCGGCGTATGAACCTCAATGTCGCGCCGGTCACAGCCGGCGTCGCCGGGGAACGAAGCTACCTGCTGGTCTCCCGCTATGATCGGATCGGCACCGCAGGCAAGGTCCAGCGCCTCCATCAAGAGGACTTCTGCCAGGCACTAGGCTACCCTCCCGCTGCGAAGTACGAATTCAATGGCACCGGCTCACGCGGACCTTCGATCGCTGACATGTTCATGCTAGTCCGCCAGCACATGACCGCGCGCGACATTACCCGCCTCCTCGACGCCGTCATCTTCAACGTGGCCATCGGTAACGTCGATTCTCACGCGAAGAATTACTCGATCCTGCTAGGCCCCAGCTCCCCGCGACTGGCCCCGCTCTACGACCTCATGTCGGGACTTGCCTGGGCAAACATCACCCAGAACCATGCCCAGGCCATCGGGGAGCAGCGACGCGGTCGCCATATCTACGGCCGCCACTGGCGCCGAATGGCCGAGTCTGCCGGGCTCGCTGCACGCGGAACGATCCAGCGCATCGAACAAGTGACAACAAAACTGCTGCGCGAGCTGCCTGCTGCCGTAGCAGAAGTTGCCGCTCTGCCCACAGGGGCATACATGCTCGACATCTTCGCCAAAGAGATCGCTGAGCGCGCAACCGAGGTCAGGGCGCATGCCGCGCAGGAAGGCGTTCCTGACGCCGCGGAAGCGCAAACCGACAAGTCTCCTGCAATCGGAGCTAGTGCTTATTCCGCAAACGGAACCAACTGAGACCATCCTCCTGAGACGGTTGGAAAGCCGTGGCAGGATATGTAAAGAAAACCCCGTTTCCTTTACACATTCACCCGATCTGCAAAGGAATATCCGCTTCCTTTACAGGTTCGCTCAATCCCTCGGCATTGCGGCGCTGCTCAAACGCACCGCACCAATCTTCCTCGTCGACCACCGGGAAGACCGTGTGGGATGCCACCTGCGGTATCGGCTCGGCGGAATGCGCTGACATGTCCCATTCAAATGGCAAAACCACAGGCGGGTTGCGGCGGCACTGCCCCAGGCCCGGCCGATAGGCCAGCGAGTAAAAGCGGCACGCAGCGCAAGTCTCTTCAGTCATTTTTCGTCCTTTCATGCGATATCAAAATAGATGGTGCGCGGACGTCCACGCTCACCGGCGGGCTGCGCAAATATCTGGCCCCGGATCATCCCGGCCTCCTCCAGGTGGGCGACGATGTCGGCACGCTTGCGCCGGTCGAGGAACTGGCTCTTGCGGCTGAGCTCCTTGCCATCGATCCCCGCACTTCCGGCATCGGCGATGACCTTGTGAACCCGCTTGATCAGCGCCTCGTAGTCGTTGTCGGCCACGCGCTCCTTCACCGCATGCATCAGGGTCTGCACGCTCCGGCTTGCGATCCCCATGCCCCAGTCGAGGTCTGCTGCCGTGATCTGCGGGCTGCCGGGATTATCCGTGATCGCCTTGATGAGCGCGACCTTCGCGGCATTCTCGGCAAGCCGCGCGATGATGCCGGTCAGATGCGTGCCCTGGTGCCGGCGCAGCATGTCGATCTGCTCCTCGCGCATTGCCCGGGCCCGAGCTTCAGCCTGCGGCGTTGCATAAGGCACCGTCCAGGGCTTCGGGATCGCGGACGCCGCATTGCCCAGCGGGAACGGCGTTGAGCCGTCTGCCCCCTTCGCTACCGCCTCCATCAGCGCCGCCAGATCGCCAGGCGGTTCGTTCGAGATCAGGTCGTGCTGGGGATCCGGGTAGTGGTTCTCGCTCTCGAAGATCAGCATGCGGGCCAGACTGCCGTCAATCACGTTGTCGCTGGAGAGCGAGCCCCAGAACACGCCCGGCGTCGTTACCCCGAACAGGCAGAGACACGGCTGCTCGATAACCTCGCGCGGCTTCTCCTTGTCGTTCGCATAGGCAATGCCAAGGAAGGTGCTGTCAGCCAGGCTGTAGAATTCGGTGAGGTTGTCGATGATCTCGGTGAGATGCTTGGGCGCGCGCTTGCGGTCGGCGGCCGAGGAGATCAGGAACCCGACCTCATCGAGTGGGAAGTAGATCGATGGGTTGCGCGTGATCGCAGTCAGCAGGCCAGCACCCGAGGCAATCTTCGACGAGCCCACGTGGTTGGCGAGCCCTGCAGCGATCATCAGCCGGGTGGAAGCACGCAAGGGATGATCCTTCCCTCCGCCTGAATCCGCGATGCCGATCGCATAGAGATTGGTGCGCAGGTTCGTTGGCCCCGCATAACGCCGTCCGGCAGCCGCCCCGAACATGGCAAGCCCGGCCCCGAGCGTTAGCCATGGCTGCGGCGACGGCGCCGAGGCACAGGTGTGCGCCACGAACTGTGCCAGTGCCCCGTCACCAAGATCGCGTTGCCAGCCCGGCATGCCGATGATCGACGACGACTGTTCATGATCATCGTCATCATGGTCGTCATGCTCGTCACGCAAGGTCGCCGGCACCATGACGTGGCGGACCTTAGCCTTCTCGTTGGCGACAAACATGGCGAAGTCGGCGTTGGACATGATCGGCGCGTGCAGCGACAAGCCCTCGGCCGGACTGTCCTGGCGCACCAGCTGGATCGCACGCGCCGCTGCCCGGCGCGGATCGCGTTGATCAAGGAAGTGGCCCGACACCGCATTGGCGCGATTGAGCAGCACGCCCATGATCTGGGCGTTGGCATAACCCGCGTTGGCCATCAGCCGGGTGGCCGCCAGCCCGTCACCGGAACGGTCCTGACCGGGCGGGGTTTCGACGGCGAGACGCAGTGGATCAAGCACGCTGAGTCCCAGATCATCCGGCGTGACGAGCTCGACATCGGCTGGAAGCGTGTGGGACGCGCGCGCAGTGCCTGGTTCCGGGGTGCGCGGTGGGGGAAAGCTAGCCGCAAGATTTTCAGGCGCCCAGGTAGCGCCTTCATCAGGTGCGGCCCAAGTCGCGAGACAGGCCGTTCGGCCACGCGCAATTTTGCGCTTGTCAGGATAGTTCACCGATCCCGGCACCCGCATCAGCCGATCGATATTCTGGCAAGCGTCGGCCTCGAACCAGTCGCGCGCCTGCAGGTTGATCGCCTCGATGCTGGCAAGGTTGGCGCAGGCGCCATCAAGCCGCCAGAATGCCTGCAGCCCGCCACCGGAATCGATGATAAAACTCGGCGGGCAGGCGATTTCCTGGAGCGCCGCAGTGATCTCAGCCTTGTCGAACGCGCCGCCGGACTTGGGCGGATCGATGTCGACATGGACAAAACGCGCGGCGCGAATGTCCTGCTTGCCCGGCTTCTTGTTCAGCCCCGTCGCAACCCGGTTCACCGTCCAGTAGATGTTGAACCCGTTCGCATTGACCTTGGCGGCATCGGCCAATGCCTCCTCGAGCCGGTCACCAAAATCGCGCCCATGCACGCCCACCCCGTTGGGATGGATGTAGACGAGGTGGATCTGATCGAGGCTCTCGAACAGGGGGCGGACAATGTCAGGGTCAAAAGCCAGAGATGCCATCAGAACGGCACCTCGTTTTCCCAGATCTTGCGAACTTCCGCGCAGACCGAGGCATAGACCTGGGTCAGAAAGCCCAGCCATTCGCTTTGCGTCATCTGCGCAAGATCGGTTTTGCCGAGCGCGTCGAGCCATTCCCCGATCGCGGGGCTGGCGGTACGTACGGCGCGCTTTTCATCAACGTTCAACTGCATATTACCGCGCCTTCCTGTGGCGACATCGAGGCACGCCATCGAACAGGCGTGGATGGGTGGGAGACGATCAAAGAAAGCGCTCTTGAAGTCGTGCCAGGCGAACCCGCGCGCGGCGCGGCCACAGAAGCACGACCTCACGCCGCCAGCCGACCGGGATCAAACCGGAAGGCCGTGATCTCGTGGAACCGGCCCGAGGGCTTGACCCGGATGTGGCTGGGAACGGCAAGCTGGTGCTGACGGGCCAAGGCCTCGCCCACGGACTTGGGCACGGGGGTGGGCCCACGCCGCATCCACCAGCTTTCCGCCTTGGTGCGGGCATAGCCTGAGTGCTCGAAGCAGATCCATTCGCGGTGGACTGTCAGACCAGCTTTGTAGGTCACCCGCAGTGACGGCGGTGAGCCCTCCTTTTCATGGCGCCGGAAGGAAACCCCCTCCACCTCAATCCAGTCAGTCTCGACCGCCAGAACCGAGGTTTGCTCAGGCCGGGTCGTGACGCGCCGATCGGGCGGCGGAAACTCGAACCCGCAGGCAGGGCAAAAGGCCGTCATGGTGCCGCAAACGCACTCGCATTCGGGACAGGTCTTGTAGGGTGCAGGCCCCTCCCCCTTGCTCTTCTTGTCCGGGATCGCCGGGTCATCGAAGGGGCCGTGCCGGGCGATGTTGCCGCCAAAGTCGAGGATCAGGCAGTTGGCCTTACCCGTCTCGGGCGAGAGCCGCGTGCCGCGCCCGATCATCTGGATATAGAGCCCGGTCGACTTGGTGGGCCGCGCCAGCGCAATGAGATCGACATGACGCGCGTTGAACCCGGTCGTCAGCACACCCTGGCTGACGAGGAAGCGCAGCCGCTCGGCCTTGAAGTCGGCAATGATCCGGTCACGCTCGCGCTGGTCGGTGTGACCATAAACGCCTGCGCCTGCAAAGCCCCGCTCGGTGAGCGCATCGCACAGCGCTTCGCAGTGCTTGATAGTACAGCCGAACACCAGCCAGCCGCGCCGATCTGCTCCCTGCTCGACAATCCGGTCAGCAATCCGGTTGATCACACTCTGGTCGAGCGCCGCTTCTTCGAGCTGTGACGAGATAAACTCCCCGCCGCGCGTACCAACCCCACTCGTGTCGATCTGGGCTGCCTGCCGGAAACTGATCGGCGGGCAGAGAAATCCATCGTCAATGAGCCCACGCACGTTCGTCTCGTGGGCGATGCCGTCAAACATCGCGTCCTCGCCCTTGTCGAGCCGGCCGCTATCAAGCCGGAATGGGGTTGCGGTGAGCCCGATGATCTTGAGCGCGGGATTGATGGTCATGAGATCAGCGAGGAATTTGCCGTACATGGTGTCGGCATTGCGCGGGATCATGTGGGCTTCATCGATCAACACCATGTCGACCCGGCGAGGCAGGTTGTAGGCCTTCTTGTGGATCGACTGGATCGAGGCGAACAGCAGCTGCGCGCCGATATCGCGCCGGCCGAGCCCCGCCGAATAGATCCCCCACGGCGCCTCAGGCCAGAGGCCAACCAGCTCTGCCGCGTTTTGCGCGACCAGTTCGCGCACATGGGTCAGCACGAGGATGCAGGCCGTGGGATCGGTCTCGAACACCAGCTTCGACCATTCGGCAATGACCAGGCTCTTGCCCGCACCGGTGGGCAGGATGACAAGCGGATTGCCCGACTGGTTCGTAAACCATCCCCACAGGTCCGTGAGGGCAGCCTCCTGATAGGGGCGCAGGGTGAGAGGCGCGCTCATGCTGCCACCTCGGATTTCGGAAGCCAGCCACCGCTCGCATTGCAGCCCGTGCAGCGCAGGCCCGCTGCGTGCGGCCCTTTGCCTTCGGTCACAGTCCAGGAAAACGAGCCGCACGAGCGGCAGACATGCCGGTCGATGACATCACCTGGAGCATACATATAGGGACCGTCATCGACCCACTGCGAGCCATCGGCCATCCGGTAGATGATCCGCCCGTGCTCGACATCGACCTGTTCGCCCGCGACCAGATCAGGGAGATATCGGTGATCAGCGCAACCTGCTTCCTGATCGGTGCGCGAAAGCTCATGGCCGTAGCGGACGCAGAACCAATAGCCATCGTGAGCCACTCCAGCATCCATACAGGTGCGGCAATTGCGCTCAGCGCGCGCACCATCATGGCACAGCGGCGTAAGGTCGCAGAACCTGCAGGCAAAACTGTCTGGCCCGCCGATCCGGCTGGGGGCGTGATCGGAGAAGATGATGCTCTCAGCCTTCGCCTTCAGGACTGCCGCAAAGGCCGGGTCGGCATTGGTGCGCACCGCCGTCCAGCGCCGCCCGCCAGGCGAGACGCAAACCAGCCAGTGCCGGTCGATGCCGGCATAGTCCATGTAGAGGACGGCCTGCGCGTAATAGACCGGGTTCCACTCGGCGAGCGCTGACTTCTCGCCCACCTTGCGGCGCACCTTGTCGAGGTCCTGCCACTGCTCCGAGGCCTTGATCTCGAGCACGTGCCAGGTCTTCGGCGCCTGCACGAGCCCAACACAGACCCCGTCCATGTGGCCAGAAAAGTGCCCGCCAAAATCCTTAAAGCCCCACTGCCCGCCGGCCGCATCGGTTTCATGGACGGTGAGGCCGGGAAGCCGCTTGAGGCGCGCCACAGCAAGATCCTCGCTGCGGTGGCCGTCTTCAAAGCGCTTGAGCGTCGTTGCATCAAAGCGGACCAGCATGGCCCAGCGGAACTGGTACCAGAGTGCACGCGCGCAGGCGCTGCCAATCGCTGACATGCCAAGATAGGCACGCCGACGCATATCCTGCCCATCGACCAGCGCCCTGTCGGCAGAGGCTAGCGTTGGACACACAAATTCAGGTAGAGCGGCCATTGCCTGCTCCTTCGATCTTTCAGTCAGGGGAATGGGTGGCAGGACGGACGCTTCGACCCCGTTCCGTCCTGCCCTCCAGGCTTAAGCTGCGCTGCGCTTCCAGGGCGCCGAGGCAGACTGGCCGCTACCGGCAGCAGGCGCCGCGTTTGCGGGCTTCGTGCCGCCGCCGCCAAAGCTCGCTGCCTGCCCAGACCCAAGCGCCTTGTAAGTCTGGACCTCGTTCGAGGTGCTATAGGTCCGTCCATCCTTGCCGGTGCGTTCGGGTTTGACGATCACGACCGCAATCATCGGCAGCATATGCAGTTCCTCGCTGTCCTGAACCGAGAGCTTCCCCACCGCATGGCAGATCGCCGACAGCGTGCGCTGCGCGATTTCGACCGCCTGGGCATTGGGATTGTCGAGGTTGAGCCGGTCATAGAGCCGGCGGCCGGCCTGGTCGCCCTCGAGGATTTCCATCTCCAGCTTGAGCTGATGCCCATTGCCAGTCGAGGTCTGGCAGAACTCGGACGAGGTAATCTGCACTTTGTATTCGCCGGGCGGCAAAGGCCGGTAATCGCCCTTGGGTTCAACTTGTGAGGCGTCGAACGAGCCTCCGAAATAAGCCATTGTCCCGATCCTTTCTGTCTTTGACGGGAGTTGTCGATCAGGCCGCTTCGCTGATGCGGGCAGCCTCGCTCGCAGCGGCCATGGACGAGGCGAGCGCCTCCCATGACAGCGGGAGTTCTGGGGGAAGATTGTGCCGGTTCTTGGCCAGAAAGGCCGGGCGCTCTTCGGTGTAGAGCACGCGTGTGCCCGCCCCGACGCCGCGCGCGACCTTCTTCATGCCCACGTCCGATTTGGTGACGCTGGTCTTGAAGTTGGCGAACAACACCATGTCGGCGTGCTCCTGGACCAGCGCCGAGGCCATCTTGTGGAGCTTGATCTGGTAGCGGTCGAACGGCTCGGTCTCGGGGCTGTCGAAACGCTTCACCTCGGCATGCGCGGTTTGAATGACCGCTAGCCCCTTGTCGTTCCGGAGCGCGTTGATGCCGCCAAGGTATTCACGCCAAACATCGAGGGTGGCGATATAACCCTTCCCGTAACCAGCATCCTCGATCGAAGACCACTGCTTGGAAGGGTTCGCCTCATTGTTGCGGCGGATGGTTTCCGCCCAGACGAGCGGTTCCAGCCAGTCGAGGCTGTCGATCACCAGCGTCTGGAAATCATGCTCCTCGTTGTAGAGGGCCTGCATCGCTTCCATGACCTCGGTGAAGCTCTCGGCGCGCGGGAAGGCGTCGATCGCTTGGCCGGCCGGATGGCCATCTTCCAGGTTGATCAGCACCGGGCGCGGAGCCGCGCCTGCAAAGGTGTTCTTGCCGATCCCGTGCGGCCCGTAGATCACGATGCGCGGGGGCCTCGGAACCGAGAGGCGGTTCAGCGAGGAAAGCGAAATAGCCATTACGCTGCCTCCTTCATCCCGAGCGCGATCTCGAACTTCGCCTTGCCGGGTTTCACCGTGCGCGCGGGCGTGAACAGGTCGCGGATCGCAGGCGGCCAGGCTTTGTAGCTGGTCTCCGAGACCGAGAGCTTGGTCTCGACATAGTCGAAAGGGTTCTCGCCCCAGCTGCGGATCGTCTCGATCGCGCTCGACAGCTTGTCCTGATCCCACGAGACGTTCTTGGGCACCTCGATGCGGATTTCATAATCGCCATCAGCGCGCCGGTGCGTGCCGGTCTCGTTGAGACCTTGTGCATAGCGGCGGGTGAGCACGCCATGGAGAATGGCGACCATTTGTGATGCGCCGGCAAGCCGGGCCTGCGCCTGCCCCTGCAAGCGGGCCAGCACTTCGACTGGCAATGCATCAAGGGTGGCCGGGGCCTCGTTTTGCAGATCCTCAAGTGTCATCGGGTGATCCTTTCGTCTGTGGTTGCGCACGATCAGTCGTCAGCAATCCCGCCAGCAAAGGCGGGGCAGTGGTTGACGCGGCGATCGAATATCCGTGGGCGCCTCGCGGTTAGCCCCCACTGCCCCTGTTCCGTCAGGCCGCCTGGGGCAGCATGAGTGCGGTAATCATGGACTGGATCCTGGGGCTCCTTGGCCTTGCGATCGCGACGTAACTGAAATCTCCTGCACCCCGGCGGATCTGCACGAGGTGGACCACTCCGTTTTCCGCCGCCCAGCGAGCGCGGGCCGCAAGGCGCATCAGCGATTGGCGGCGCCATTCGGGTAAACGCTGAGGCTTGGCCGTATCGACATCGCGCGCCAGAAACCCGCGGTGGTATTCAATACGCTCGCCCGGCTGAGCCGCATCGAGCCAGGCGCAAAGCATGTCTTCGCTGGGCGGGGTCGCCAGCTTGCGCGCCGCGGTAATGTCCTCAACCATGGCTTGCGGCTCCTCGCATGCTGGCACTGCGCTCCCCGCGCGGGCGGTAGGTATCCATGAAGTCACGGATGCGCTGTTCGGTCTGGGGCCAGAGGCGCCGGCCCTTCCTGAGTTGGCTGATCAGCTTCCAGTCGTTGGCAGCCTGGCGACCAAAATAGGTCTCCGAGAGGTTGGTGCGGCGGAGGAAGGCGTCGATGTCATGAAGGATAGGATGCGTCATGAGTCGGATTAATACCGTTCGCATCCCATGTCACAAGTAGGGACACATCCCACATTTGTATTGACCGACAATATCCACAGAGCTAGGCACAGCCCCATGACCCAACGCTCACTCGTCAATATCGAAAACCTCAGGAAGGTTCTTGAGGCCGCCACTGCCCCAGGAGCTGAGTGGAACGCCCGCTCCCTCTCGCTTTCCGCAACCGGCGGTAAGTCGCCGCACATCGTGCGCGAGATCCTGCGCGGCCGCAGCAACAACCCGACACTGGAAACTTTGGTCGGGCTCTCAAAGGCGCTCGGAATTGACATCTCCCGGCTCGTCTCGGGTGATGAAAGCGTCCTGCCCCGCGTTGGCGGAGTGGCGCCTTACGAGCGGCTGCAGGTCCTGGGCGCAGTAGCCGCAGGCGTCTGGCGCGAGCAAACCGAGTGGCCCGAGGAAGACCGCTATTACATAGAAGTCGGCCCCAGCCCTGTTGTTGGCGGCAAGCGCTTTGCCTTGCGCATGGAGGGCAACTCCATGGACAAACTCATTCCGCCGGGCTCCGACCTCGAATGCCTGAGCACCACGTTCGGCGAGATCGAGCCCGTCCCTGGCGACATCGTGATCGTGCAGCGCGACCGCCACGACCTGCACGAGCTCACCTGCAAGCGCCTCGATCATGATGGGCAGAATTTCATCCTGCGCGCAGAATCGACCCGCCCCGAGTTTCAGGAGCCGATCATCATCGGCAGACCCGATTCCGACAACTTCAGCCACGAAGGCATCACGATCATCGGCATCGTGCTGCGTGCTCACCAGAAGCTTTACGGCCGCCGCTGACGCCCTGGACACCGATTGTGGGATTTTGCCCTACTCGTTCTCGTTGACGACGTTTACATCCCGCACATATTCTCCCTGAAACGATCAGGGAGAGAGTTCACCTGATCGCCACGCCAGCCATCAGGTCGAACACCCATGCACGTTACTTCTACGGGCCACTGCCCGTCTCCCATCGACACCATGACCGACGACGAGCGCTTCACCGAGTTGGGGCAGATCATCGCTGCCGGCATCATGCGGATGCACGCAAAGTCCAGTTCTATATCTGCGCCAGGCGCAGATAGTTCTCTCGCTATCCCGCCCGCCAAGAGCGTGTGTCGAACTCGGGGACGCCCCCGAGTTGGAGAACGCTGATGCAGAAATATGATGATTCGCAGGTCCTTGCGCGCCTGGCCGCGCTGAAGACCATGACTGTGAAAGAGCTCAAGGCCGAATGGGCGAAGCTCATGGGCAGTGAAGCACCTAACAACAGCAGCCAGTTCATGATCCAGCGGCTGTCCTACCGGATTCAGGAACTTGCCTTTGGCGGCATGAGCAAGTCGCTGGTCAGGACTCTCGATGCCCTGGCCGACGAATACGAAGGCAAAAAGGTCCGCAAATCCGTGATCGCCGATCCGCGCAACCCGATCATCGGCACCCGCCTTGTGCGCGGGTGGAACGGGACCGAGCATACCGTCACTGTGATGAAGGACGGGTTCGACTGGCAAGGGCAGCGGTTCAAATCGCTCTCGGCAATCGCCAAGACCATTACCGGAACGAACTGGAACGGATATCGTTTCTTCGGCCTCCGCGCGGCTGAGCGAGGTGCACGATGAGCGACGCACCCCGCCGCATTCGTTGCGCCATCTACACCCGTAAGTCGTCGGAAGAGGGGCTCGAGCAGGAGTTCAACAGCCTCGATGCCCAGCGCGAGGCCTGCGAGGCCTACATCGCGAGCCAGCGCGCTGAAGGCTGGCGTGCAATGCGCGAAGGTTATGACGACGGCGGGTACTCCGGTGGCAATCTCGACCGCCCGGGCCTCCGGAACCTGCTGGAGGACATCCGGGATGGGCTCGTTGACGTGATCGTCGTCTACAAGATCGACCGCCTGTCCCGCTCGTTGATGGACTTTGCCAAGCTGGTCGAGGTATTCGACGAGCATAAGGTGACCTTTGTCTCGGTCACCCAATCATTCAACACGACAACCAGCATGGGGCGCCTGACCCTCAATGTCCTGCTGTCCTTTGCCCAGTTCGAGCGGGAGGTGACCGGCGAGCGCATCAGGGACAAGATTGCAGCCAGCCGCGCTAAGGGTATGTGGATGGGCGGGTTCGTGCCGTGGGGATATGATGCTGTCGACCGCAAGCTTGTGATCAATGAGGCGGAAGCGGCACAGATCCGCTACATCTTCGAGCGCTTTGTCGAGTTGGGATCAGCCACCAGGCTGACCCGCGAGCTTGTCCGCAAAGGCATCACCAACAAGCGCGGCCGCCCGATCGACAAGGGGTTCCTCTACAAGCTCTTCCGCAACCGGGTTTACCTCGGCGAAGCCGTACACAAGGGAACCAGCTATCCAGGAGAGCATCAGGCCATCATCAGTCAGGAACTCTGGGACAAGGTCCATGCCATCCTGAAGATCAGCCCGCGCACCCGCGCCAACAACACCCGTGCGCAGACACCAGCCATGCTGAAAGGATTGCTGTTCACCGACACCGGCGTCGCCATGACACCGACCCACACCCGCAAGGGCGAGCGGCTCTACCGCTATTACGTATCGATGGATGCGGTCCACAATCGCATCGGTGAAAATGGCGCCCTGCCCCGGCGGCTCAACGCGGGGATGGTCGAAAGCGTGGTGATTCAGGAACTGCGCCGCATGCTGACCACGCCCGTAATCGTTGCCCGCGCAATTGAAGCCGCGCGAGAGCTAAAGCCGAATATCAACGAAAGTGAGGTAATTGCCGCCCTCTCCGGTTTTGGTGAGCTCTGGCAGACCCTATTTCCGGCCGAGCAGGCACGCATCGCCCGGCTGCTGATCCAGCGCGTGACCGTGAATGACAACAGCATCGACGTGGACCTCTGCACCAAGGGACTGGGGCCAATCATCCATGACATGCTGGCACCGCGGAAGGCTGCATGAGCACTGCGCAGGACACCCTGCGGGTCAGGATCCCGATCGCCCAACGGTCCCGTAATGGACGGCCGCGCATCCAGCCGCCGGCCGACTATGTGCCGGATACCGATGGCGGGACCGATCCGCACGTCCTGCGCAACTTTGCACAGGCCTGGTCGTGGCGGCGCAAGCTCGAAAGCGGCGAGGCCAACACCATTGAAGACATAGCGCGCTTAGCAGGCGTCACCCACCGCATGGTCGGCAGAATGCTGAAGCTGACCTATTTGGCGCCGGCGGTGCTGGAGAGACTTCTGCTTGAGCGCGTGCCGCCTACTGTGCCTGTCAAGGAACTCACGATAGTAGCCGACATGGATTGGGCAGATCAGGTGCGAGTGGGGGCTAATTAAGCGTCAGGAAAGCGTTTCGACTAGCTCGGCGACTTCGAAAGTGAAGCTCCTCCAACCTCGCATTCGTGCCGCATCTGCTGCAGGCTCACGCTTTCGGCGGGCCTCGGCGAGCGACCGCGTGTGCCCCCAAAATACCTCAGTTTTTCCGTTTTCGAGCTCTGCCACTATTCGCCAGTAGTGCGTGAAGCTGTCTGTCGTCGGCCCGATGGTCTTCACATAGCCATCGGGCATGGTTGCAGTCAGATATCGGCGCTTCTTTTTCATGAGCCCCCATTTCCACAACTCCCCCTCAAAGCGATACCCGTGATTGCCTCAAGAGCACAGCGCCGTGACCTGCTGGGTCCACGCGAGGGACTAGTCCTACCTGTACCGCCCGTTTTAGCGGGTTTACCCTAGCGGAAATCGACCCGAACGTTACGAGCAGACAGAAACCACATCCTATTGAAAATATGCAGAATTATTGAACCGTACCTTTCCAAACGAGGTTCGGTCAAAAAGAGACAAACAGGGTTCTGAGACTGATTTTGGGGATTTTGACAGTCTGAGGGGTTCGGTCGGACACGCGAAAACGGCGCAGAACTCCGCCATTTTGAGGCCCAAAGAACGGTTTATTGTTTATTTTCAATAGGATGCTGAGAGGGTGGGATTCGAACCCACGGTACGGTTACCCGTACACCGCATTTCGAGTGCGGCGCATTCGACCTCTCTGCCACCTCTCCGCAGAAGTGATCGGGGCGGCAGAAAGGGCCGGCCCGCGGTCGGGAAGCGCGCGGTTAGCCGATGATCCGGCCCTTGCCAAGCCCTTGCTTGGCGAAAACGGGGGATCGGCAGCAACACGTCATTGTTTCCATGGCCCTCGGCCCCTATATCGGGGAACATGGAACGGGCCACCTTCTTCTCACCGCAGGCCGGCAAGACGGTGGATGCCCCGCGTCAGGCCAAGGCGCGCTTCGGGATCGGTGATGTCGTGCGCCACCGGGTCTTTGATTTTCGCGGGGTGATTTTCGATATCGACCCAGTCTTCGCCAACAGCGAGGAATGGTACGAATCGATCCCGAAAGAGGTCCGTCCGCACCGCGAGCAGCCCTTCTATCACTTGCTGGCCGAGAACGGCGACAGCAGCTACGTCGCTTATGTCAGCCAGCAGAATTTGCTGGCCGATGGCGAAGCCGGGCCGATCGATCATCCATCTCTGGACGAATTGTTCGACGATTTCCGGAACGGGCGCTATCGCTTGCGCCGCTCAATGACGCACTGATTTTCAGGCGGCCGTCAGCCCTTCAGCTTCCAGCCGCTGCGCAGCAGGCCGTAGACCAGCCCAGCCAACGCGAGGTTCAGCACCCCCAACCCGAGCGCGCCATGCAGCACGGCAAGATTGGTATCGCCGATGTCGCTCTGCCCCAAGAAGCCGAAGCGGAAGCCCGAGATCACGTAGAAAAACGGGTTCAGGCGGCTGACCGTCTGGAACACGGGCGCCAGGTTGTCGATCACATAGAATGTACCCGACAGCAGCGAGAGCGGCGCGATCACGAAGTTGGTTACTGCCGCGTTGTGATCGAACTTTTCCGCCCAGAGCGAGGTCAGCAGGCCAACCATGGCCAGCATGGTCGCGCCCATCATCCCGAACCAGATCACTGCCCAGGGATGCGCCAGCGTCAGGTGCACGCCCGGCCATAGCAGCATCGCGCCACAGAGCGCGAGGCCGACCAGCACCGCGCGGGTCACTGCCGCACCAACCAGTGCCAGCATCAATTCGGCATTGGACAGCGGCGGCATCAGGTAATCGATGATCGTCCCCTGGATCTTGCCAGCCAGGAAACTGAAGCTCGAATTGGCGAACGCATTCTGCATCATGCCCATCACGATCAGGCCGGGGGCGATGAAGGTGGCGAAGTTGACGCCCAGCACCATCCGCCCGCCGCGGCCCATCGCCACGGTGAAGATCACGAGGAACAGCAGGGTGGTAATTGCCGGAGCCCAGATCGTCTGGGTCTGGACCTTGAAAAACCGGCGGACTTCCTTCATATAGAGGGTCCACAGCCCAAGCCGGTTGAACCGGTGGAATACGGGCACTCCCTGGGCCGGAAATGCACTTTGCCCCAGACCCGTTGCGGGCATCTGGGCAGCGGCGTTCACGCTTGGGGATACTGGTTGATCGGCCATGCCATGGCGACTATCGGCAGGGCGCACGAATGGCAAGCACAAGCCCCGCCAGCAGCGGGGATGAGGGAATGATACGGGCATGAGCTGGACCGACGAACGGATCGAAAAACTGACCAAGATGTGGGAAGGCGGCGCGACCGCCAGCCAGATCGCCGAGGAACTTGGCGGGGTCAGCCGCAATGCCGTGATCGGCAAGGCGCATCGTCTCGGCCTGAAGGCCCGCCCCAGCCCGGTCAAGGCAAACGAAAAGGAAGCCGCTCCGGCTCCGGCCCCCCGTGCACCAAAGGCGGAGGCACCGCCCCGCCCGGCCCCGTCGCCGCGCCCGGCCCCGGCCGCTGCACCCGCTCGCCCGGCCCCGGCTCCGGCGGCTGGTGCGGCCACTGGCGATACACCGGCAGCGCCCACTCCTGGTCCGCGGATCGTATCGGTCGGCCCCGGTGGTTTCTTGCGCCAAGGCCCGGGTGACCAGCAGGCCCCGATCCCGCCGGCCCCGCCGCGCCGCCTCGTGCCCGCCAAGCCAAGCCCCGAAGTGGCAGACAAGACCAGCCTGCTGGATCTCAATGACCGGATTTGCCGCTGGCCGATGGGCCACCCGGGTGAGCCCGACTTCCATTTCTGCGGTGAAAAGGTGAACCCCGGGTTCCCCTATTGCGTCGATCATTGCGGCCGGGCCTTCCAGGCACAGCTGCCGCGTGGCCATCGCCGCCCGCCGCCGCCGCTGCCGTTCGGCGGACCACGCGTCCGCTAAGTCGCCAGCAGTCGCGCCGGAAACGAGACCAGCCCCTTAAAGTGTGAACAATCATGTCGTTAACCATGGCATGACTGCACACGACCCCTCACTGCACCGCCGCGGCGGCTTGCTTGGCTGGCTTGGCCTGGGCAGCCGCGACGGCGATCATGCGTCCACCGCCCCGCCCGCGCCGGGTTTCGAACGGCACCAAACGTCGCGCGACCGCCACCTTGATGAAATTGGCGCATTCCTTGGCTATCATCAGCTTGAAGTGAATGCCCAGACACTGGTCATTGCCAGCGATTACCTGACCGGCAACGATCCGCAAATTGTCCGGCTGATCGACCGCCGCGTCCAGGCGCGCGAGCCTGTGACACTCGACTGGCTGGAAGAGGCTCTGGCCGCAGCTGGCATGGGCGAGGAAGTCGAACTGCTCGACCGGCTGATGCAGCACCTGGAGCAGGGGGTCGAAGAATTTGGCAAGACCAGCCGGGCCGCGCGCGAGGCCACCACCGCTTATCACAGCGAACTGTCCAAGGAGGCTGGGAAGCTGGAGGGAGTGCCCAGCACCAGCGCCGTGATTACCGAGCTGGCGACGATCACCAAGTCCATGCTCAAGCGCACACTGGAAATCGAACGCGCGATGCAGCGCAGCGAGGAACAGACCCGCAACCTCAAACACAAGCTGGAAGAGACCCGGCGCAGTGCCGAGGAAGACCACCTGACCGGGCTGCCCAACCGCCGCGCCTTTGAATTCCGCTACGAAGCCGAATATCGCGAGGCCCGTGCGGCGGCTGAGCCGCTCTGCGTGGCCTTCTGCGATATCGACCACTTCAAGCGGGTGAATGACACTCACGGTCATGACGCCGGGGACCGGGTGCTGCGGCTGGTGGCCGAAAACCTGGCACGGATTTCAAACGAGCGCTGCCACGTCGCCCGTCATGGTGGTGAGGAGTTCGTCGTGCTGTTCCGCGATGCGACCGTGACAGAGGCGTTCGACAAACTTGACCGGCTGCGCGCCCAGCTGGCCGACCGCCGCCTGGTCAATCGCGCGACTGACCTGCCGATCGGGCAAGTGACCTTTTCCGCGGGGATCGCAGATGTCTTTGCCTGCGGCGATCGGCGACTGGCGCTCAAAGCTGCGGATGCCGCGCTGTACCGGGCCAAGCTGGACGGCCGCAACCGGATCTGCATGGCCGAACCTGACGAAGCCAAGCCGCCGCGCATGGCGGCCTGAGCGGCGCATGAAAAAGGGGACCGCGCAGTACGCGGCCCCCTGATTTTCATTCAACCTTGCGGGTCAGACTTAGTCGTCGCCCTTCAGGAAGGCCGGGATATGGTCGGGGTTGCCGCCCTCTTCCCGGCGCGGACCACGGTCACCACCACGGCCGCCGCGATCACCACCGCGGCCACCACGGTCACCATCACGGCGCGGACGGCGGTCACCGCCACGATCACCACGATCACCGCGCGGTTCACGCGGTTCGCGGGCCGGACGGGTGTCTTCCAGTTCTTCACCGGTTTCCTGATCAACGACGCGCATCGACAGGCGAACCTTGCCGCGCGGATCGATTTCGAGGACCTTGACCTTCACGGCCTGGCCTTCCGAAACGACGTCGGTCGGCTTTTCAACGCGCTCGTTCCGCATTTCGGAAACGTGCACCAGACCGTCCTTGCCGCCCATGAAGTTCACGAAGGCGCCGAAATCGACGATCGTGACGACCTTGCCGTCATAGATCTTGCCCACTTCCGCTTCCTCGACAATGCCGAGGATCCAGGCGCGAGCTGCTTCGATCTGCGAAGGATCGGACGAGGAGATCTTGATCAGGCCTTCATCGTCGATGTCGACCTTGGCGCCGGTGGTGGCGACGATCTCGCGGATCACCTTGCCGCCGGTGCCGATCACGTCACGGATCTTCGACTTGTCGATCGAGATCGTTTCGATGCGCGGCGCGTGGGCGGAAAGCTCGGTCCGGGCCGAACCGAGGGCCTTGGTCATCTCCCCCAGGATGTGGGCGCGGCCGCCCTTGGCCTGCTGCAGCGCGGCTTCGAAGATTTCCCGCGTGATGCCGGCAACCTTGATGTCCATCTGCATGGTGGTGATGCCTTCGCTGGTGCCGGCCACCTTGAAGTCCATGTCACCCAGGTGATCTTCGTCACCGAGGATGTCGGACAACACGGTGAACTTGTCACCTTCCAGGATCAGGCCCATCGCGATGCCGGAAACCGGGCGCTTCAGCGGCACGCCGGCGTCCATCATCGAAAGCGCGCCGCCGCAGACGGTAGCCATCGACGAAGAACCGTTGGACTCGGTAATGTCCGAGACCACGCGGATCGTGTAGGGGAACTCTTCCTTGCTCGGCAGCACTGCTTGCAGCGCGCGCCAGGCGAGCTTGCCGTGGCCGGTGTCGCGGCGCGATGGCGCCCCGAAGCGGCCCACTTCACCGACCGAATAGGGCGGGAAGTTATAGTGCAGCATGAAGTTGTGGTAAGACAGGCCTTCCAGCCCGTCGACCATCTGCTCTGCGTCCTTGGTGCCCAGGGTGGTGGTGCAGATTGCCTGCGTTTCACCGCGGGTGAACAGCGACGAACCATGGGTGCGGGGCAGGAAGCCAACGATTGCTTCGATCGGGCGAACCTGGTCGACCTTGCGGCCATCGATGCGGGTGCCGTCCTTGAGGATCGCGCCGCGCACGATATCGGCTTCGACCTTCTTGACCGACTTGATCGCGACCATCTGGGTCTGCGCGTCTTCGCTGGCGAAGGCAGCCTTGGCCTTGTCACGCGCTGCATTGAGGGCGTTCGAGCGGGCCGACTTGTCGGTCAGCTTGTAGGCTGCGGCGATGTCCTTGCCGATCAGGTCCTTGAGCTTAGCCTTGATCGCCGAATTGTCGGAGATCGTGACTTCCCACGGATCCTTCGCAGC
The DNA here is from genome assembly GCA_009926135.1 of Sphingomonadaceae bacterium. GTDB lineage: Bacteria > Pseudomonadota > Alphaproteobacteria > Sphingomonadales > Sphingomonadaceae > Novosphingobium. The sequence goes on along the minus strand of RFPL01000004.1, from coordinate 217,670 downwards.
CTTTTCGGCCAGGTCGATGATCAGGTTGGCAACCTTCTTGCACTCGTCGTGCGCGAACAGCACGGCGCCGAGCATGATCTCTTCCGAGAGCTCGCGGGCCTGCGATTCGACCATCATCACGGCATTGCCGGTGGCGGCAACAACCAGATCGAGGTCGCCGGCGGCGGCCGCGTCCTGGCGCGGGTTGAGCGTGTATTCACCGTCGACATGGCCGACGCGAACGGCACCGATCGGGCCCATGAAGGGCACGCCCGAGATGGTGAGGGCAGCCGAGGCGGCGATCATCGCCAGCACATCGGGCTCACACTCGCCGTCATAGGACAGTACCTGCGCGATCACGTTGATCTCGTTGTAGAAGCCTTCGGGGAACAGCGGACGGACCGGACGGTCGATCAGGCGGGAAACCAGCGTTTCCTTTTCCGTAGCGCCGCGTTCACGCTTGAAGAAGCCGCCCGGGATCCGGCCGGCTGCGAAATACTTCTCCTGGTAGTGGACGGTGAGCGGGAAGAAATCCTGCCCTTCCTTGACGCTCTTGGCGGCCGTGACGGCGCAAAGCACGACAGTTTCGCCATAAGTGGCGAGGACCGCGCCGTCAGCCTGACGGGCAATGCGGCCGGTTTCCAGGGTGAGGGTCTTTCCGCCCCACTCCATTGATACGGTTTTGACGTCGAACATTCGATTTTCCTTTGCCCGCTGGCCCTATTGCCAAAATTGCTTTCGCGCGGGTTTTGCTGCCGGGGATTCCGTCCCGGTCCGGTGTGGAGCATCTTTGGCCCCGGGGCGCCGTTCACCGAATTGCGAATGGCGCTGATAGCAAAAGCGGCCCGCTAGGGGCCGCTCCGCTGGTTACTTGCGCAGACCAAGCTTGGCGATGAGCGCGTTGTACCGGTCGACATCCTTTTTCTTCAGGTAGTCAAGCAGCGAGCGGCGCTTGTTGACCATCATCAGCAGGCCGCGGCGCGAGTGATTGTCCTTGTGATGAGCCTTGAAGTGCTCGGTCAGGGTCAGGATCCGCGAGGTGAGGATCGCAACCTGGACTTCCGGCGAACCGGTATCACCCTTGGCGCGGGCGTTGTCGTTGATGATTTCCTGCTTCTTCTCTGCAGTAACCGACATAGTATCTACTCCGCGACATCTGGAAGATTGAACCCCCGAACCACGGTTGCGGCTCCACCGGAAAGCTCCACCAGCGCAACGGGAACATCTCCCGCCTTCGCCCAGTGTAGCCCGTCGGTGTGGGGCAGTCCGGTCAGAACCCGGCCCTGTCGGACCATGCTTGCCTGTTCCGGACTGAGGTTGAGAGCCGGGATGTCGACCAGCCCTGCCTCCAGCGGCAAGAGTACGTTCTCAAGGGGTGCGCCCCTACCAACTTCGTTCAATTTGTCCAGCGAAATCGCCTGCGAGAGGTCGAACGGGCCGGCCTTCAGGCGGCGCAGCATGGTGACATGGCCGACTGTGCCAAGCGCCAGCGCGATGTCGCGGGCCAGGCTGCGGATATAGGTACCTTTGGAGACTGTAGCGATCAGGGTGACGCTGGTAGCATCAGCCACACTTGCTTCCAGCGCATGGATCGTGACGCTGCGCGATTTCAGCTCGACCGCCTCGCCCTTGCGCGCCAGATCATAGGCGCGCTCCCCATCCACTTTCAGCGCCGAATAGGCCGGCGGGACTTGCTCGATCGGCCCGGTGAAGCGGGGCAGCACGGCCTCGACCTCGGACCGGGTCGGACGCACCGGGCTTTCCGCTATGATCTTGCCCTCAAGGTCCAGCGTATCGGTCTGCGCCCCGAACTCTATCGTAAAGGCATAGGTCTTGCTCGCGTCGAGCATCCGCCCGCACAGCTTGGTCGCCTCGCCCAGGGCAATGGGCAGGACGCCGGTCGCCAACGGATCGAGCGTGCCGCCGTGGCCGACCTTTACTTTGCCCCGCCCAGCCTCACGGCAGACGCGCTTGACCGCGCCAACGGCCTGCGTCGAACCCAGCCCAAGCGGCTTGTCGAGAATGATCCAGCCGTGTGGCAAACGCCTCAGCCCCCGGCAAAGGCGGCGGCGAGCGCCATGTATTTTCCGATCACCCACTCGACCGGCGGCACCACCAGCCAGCTCACCACGCTGAGCCGGGGCGAGAGCCAGGGCAGCACGACCAGCAGCAGGATCATGATCAGCAGCGCCTTATGATGCATCCCCGCCCATTTGCGGGCGAGGCGCGGCGGCAGCAGCCCTTCGACAATATGCCCTCCATCAAAGGGCGGGATCGGCAGCAGGTTGAACAGACCGAGGAAGACATTGATCGTGATGAAGTTGACCAGGTTGAGCGCGACGAAGCGCGCCACCAGCGATGGCTCCTGCAAGGTCTGGAAATTGCCGAGCAACACGCCCAGCAGGACGGCTCCGATCGCTGCCAGGATAAAGTTGCTACCCGGCCCGGCTGCGGCCACGATCATCATGTCGCGCCGTGGGTTGCGCAGTCGCTCCTTCACCACAGGCACTGGCTTCGCCCAGCCGAAGACCGGCAGTCCGGTCAGCTTGAGCAGGCCGGGCAGGATCACCGTGCCGACGGGATCAACATGGCGCAGCGGGTTGAGGCTGAGGCGCTTCATCTGCGCCGCAGTCGGATCGCCCAGCGCGCGGGCCGTCCAGCCATGCGCGACCTCATGAAAGACAATGGCGGTCACCAGCGGTACGATCAGCGCCGCGGCCTGGAACAGGGTTTCATTCATGCGCCCAGCGCCTCGCTGAAATGTTTGCGGCACAGCGCCACATAGCGGTCATTGCCGCCGATCTCGGTCTGCTCGCCCTGCTTGACGGCCGCGCCGCTGGCGTCGACCCGCAGGTTCATCGTCGCCTTGCGGCCGCAGTGGCAAACACCCTTCAGCTCGACCAGCGAATCCGCGATGCCCAGCAGCGCCGCCGACCCGGGGAACAGTTCACCCTGAAAATCGGTGCGCAGGCCATAGCAAACCACCGGAATGCCGCCCTCGTCAGCCAGCCGGGCCAGTTGCCAGACCTGCTCCCTAGTCAGGAACTGCGCTTCGTCCACCAGCACGCAGGCCAACGGCTCAACCCGGTGTGCGGCCATCACCCGGTCCCACAGATCTGTATCGGCGGCAAAACGGTTCGCCTCGGCGTGCAAGCCGATGCGGCTTTCGATCGCGCGGGTTCCGCCGCGATCATCAAGCTGCGCGGTCCATAGCATCGTCGCCATCCCGCGCTCGCGGTAATTGAAGTCCGCCTGGAGCAGCGTGGTCGATTTGCCCGCATTCATCGAGGCGTAGTAGAAATAGAGCTTGGCCATCGCTGGAGAGATAGGGTCTTTCATGCCAAAGGCCAGAGCGAACGGACGCGGCGTTGACTTCGCGTCCACTGGCGCGCACGGTCCAGCGTGGCAGGGGTTGAGAGGAGAGCGCAGTGCGCCTGGTGATTTGCCTGCCGCTTGCGGCCTTGGTCCCGCTACTGCTGGGGGCCGCCCAGCCCACGTACCGCTACCAGATCGACACTTCGCGCAGCGTGGTCAGCGCCAAGGTCGGCTTCATGGGGATCGCCAGCAAGACCGCCCGCTTTCCCCAGATGACCGGACGGATCGCACTCTCGCCCGAGCGGCTCGATACGATCGACCTTGATGTCGAACTTGACGCACGGCGGCTGCAGGCCGGGGATTCGGTCACGCTGGGCCGGCTCAAGGGCAAGGATTTCTTCGATGTGGAGCGTTACCCCACGGTGCGCTTCGCGGGACGGAAGATGCAGATGACGGGCGCAACCACCGCAACCGTGGCCGGTGAAGTGACCGCGCGCGGCGTAACGCGCCCTGCGGTACTGGCGGTAACATTCCGCGATCCGCCCGCCCGGGTGACCGGCCGTGATACGGTGGAGTTTTCCGCCCGCACCGTGATCGACCGGCGCGATTTCGGGATGACAGCCTACAGCGCGGTGGTCGGCAAGAAAGTCACGATTACCATCCAGGCGCGGATGGTACCGAACTAGTCTTCAGGCTGTTCCTCGCCCAGGTCGCGCTTGACCTTGGGGTCGGCCAGCAGGGCATCGATCTTGCTGGCCACGTCAAAGCTCTCGTCGCCCTGGAAGCGGATCTTGGCGGCGTATTTAAGCCGCAGCTTGCCAGCAACTTCCTTCTGGAAAAAGGCCGTGTGGGTGCGCAGCGCTTTCAGCACCAGGTCTTCGTCCGCGCCCAGCAGCGGCTTCACGAAGACCGTGGCGTGGCGCAAGTCCGGGCTCATCCGCACTTCGGTGACCGAGACCGAATGGGCGGTCAGCACCTCATCGTGCACCATCTGCCGGGTCAGCAGATCGCTGATCACATGGCGAACCTGTTCGCCCACCTTCAGCAGGCGGACCGAACGGGTTTCAGGAGCGGCAGGAGCGCGGGCCATCAGGCTACCTGCGGCGGAACAGGAGTGGGGATCGCGGTCGAAGTGGCACGGGCGTAGATCACCTCGCCGCTTGGATCGTAAAGCTCGCCTTCCAGGAAGATCGCGCGCTTGCCGCGCCGCAGCACCCGGCCCTTGGCCAGCATTGGCCCAGGTGGCACCAGCTTGAGCAGGCTCATCGCGATGTCGAGGTTCAGCGGGGCTTCGGCCCCCTTGGTCGCATGGACATGGGCCCGGCCCATCACCTCATCAAGGAACCCGGCCACCAGCCCGCCCTGCACGCCGCCCCGCCCGGTGATGAAACAATCGGGCGCAACGAAGCGCATGGTCACGGTTTCGCTGACGGGATCGAAGTCGATAATCTCCGATCCCATCAGGTCATAGTAGTTAGGCTGCGGCGCGGCGTCTGCCATCACAGCGTCCGTTCACGCTCCTCGACCTCAAACACTTCGAGCATGTCGCCCGGCTTGATGTCGTTGGTATCCTGCAACACGACGCCGCACTCCAGGCCAGCGCGGACTTCGGGGACATCGTCCTTGAAGCGGCGCAAGCTGGCGATGACGGTCTTCGAGACGATGACGTCCTGGCGGGTAAGGCGCGCGAACAGGCCCTTGCGGATCCCGCCTTCGAGCACCAGCAGACCAGCGGCCTTGTCGCGCTTGCCAGCCGGGAACACTTCCTTGACCTCGGCGCGGCCGACCACGTTTTCGATCCGCTCCGGACCCCAGATGCCGGCCATTTCCTTGGCGACGTCCTCGGTCAGGTGATAGATCACGTCGAAGTACTTCATCCGCGTCTTGTTGCGGTCCACCAGTTCGCGGGCCTTTGCATTAGGACGGACATTGAAGCCGATGATCGGCGCGTTCGAGGCCGAAGCCAGCGAAACGTCGCCTTCGGTGATCGCCCCAACCCCGGCGCTCAGCACCTTGACCTTGATCTCGTCATTCGAGAGGCGGTTGAGGGCATTGACGATCGCTTCGGTCGAACCCTGGACGTCGGCCTTGATCACCACCGGATACTCGATCACGGTCTGCTTGGCCGACAGCGCCGAGAACATGTTCTCGAGGCTGGCCGGGGCCGATGTGGTGCGGCGTGCGGTCGCCTGCTCCTGGCGGAAGGCGGCAACCTCGCGGGCGCGGGCTTCGCTTTCAACCACGGTCAGGGTGTCACCAGCCATCGGCACACCGCCGATGCCGAGGACTTCGACCGGCAGCGAAGGCGGGGCTTCCTTGATCTGGCGGCCCTTGTCATCAAGCATCGCGCGAACGCGGCCCGAATGGGTGCCAACCACCAGAATGTCGCCAACCTTGAGCGTACCGCGGGTAATCAGGACCGAGGCCAGCGGCCCCTTGCCCTTGTCCAGCTTGGCTTCAATCACGGTCGCTTCGGCCGCCCGGTCCGGATTGGCCTTGAGCTCGAGCAGTTCGGCCTGAAGCAGGATCTTCTCGATCAGCTGGTCCAGCCCGGCCCCGGTCTTGGCCGAGACTTCGACGTCCTGGACATCGCCCGACATCGCTTCGACCACGACTTCGTGTTCGAGCAGGCGTTCGCGGATCTTCTGGGCGTTGTATTCGTTGCGATCGGCCTTGGTGATCGCCACGATCATCGGCACCCCGGCGGACTTGGTGTGATTGATCGCTTCGATCGTCTGCGGCATGATCCCGTCATCACCAGACACCACCAGGATCACGATGTCGGTGACATTGGCCCCGCGCATGCGCATTTCGGTGAAGGCTTCGTGGCCCGGAGTATCAAGGAAGGTGATCAGGTCACCGCCCTTGGTCTTGATCTGGTAAGCGCCGATGTGCTGCGTGATCCCGCCAGCTTCGCCGCGCACGACGTCAGTGCCGCGCAGGGCATCGAGCAGGCTGGTCTTGCCGTGGTCGACATGGCCCATGATCGTCACGACCGGTGGACGCGACTTCAGCGTTTCGGGCGCATCGACATCGCCGGTGCTGTCGATATCGACATCGCTATCCGAGACGCGCTGGATGTTGTGGCCGAATTCCTCGACCAGCAGTTCCGCCGTATCCTGGTCGATCGTCTGGTTGACGGTGACCATCATGCCCAGCTTGAAGAGCGCCTTGACCAGGTCTGCGCCCTTTTCCGCCATGCGGTTGGCCAGTTCCTGGACAGTGATCGCATCGGGGACCACGACATCGCGGACCTGCTTTTCACGCGGCGCGGACTGGCCGGCGAAGTGGGCCCGCTTTTCCTTTTCGCGGGCGCGCTTGAGCGCGGCGAGACTGCGGGCGCGGGCGCCTTCGTCCTCGTTAAGCGCGCGGGTCACGGTCAGCTTGCCGCTGCGACGCTCTTCCACGCCCTTGCGGTCACGGGCCGGATGCGCCGGCTTCTTGGCGGGCTCGGGGCGCTTGGGCGCAGCGACCGGCGTGAAGCGGCGCGGCGCGGTAGTGGTGGCAGCAGCGGGGCGCGGCGCCTCGCCAGTGCCTTCGTCAGCAACGGCCGCGGCGGCGACCTCTACTTCCGGCTCGGCAGCCGGTGCAGCCGGTGCGGCTGCAGCAGGCTCGGCCTCGGCCTCAGCTTCCGTCTTACGGTTCTGTTCGGCGCGCTGACGCTCTTCCTCAAGCGCTTTCTGGCGCGCTTCGGCCTCGCGGCGGGTCTGCTCTTCCAGCATGGCCAGGCGGGCTTCCTCGGCCTCGCGCTGCATCCGGGCGACGCGCTCCTGTGGGGTTTCGTTCGAGGCAACCGGGCGTGGCGGCGGCGGCGGAGCCACTGGTGCCGGGGCGGGAGCGGGAGCGGGCTCGGGCGCCGGCGGCGCGGCAACAGGCGCTTCACCCGGCTTGCGGATGAGCTTGCGGCTCTTCACCTCGACCACCACCTTGTTGGTGCGGCCGTGGCTGAAGGTCTGCTTGACCTCGCCCGCTTCGACCGACTTCTTGAGGCCGAGCGGCTTGCGGCCCAGAGTCGGTTTGTTGTCGCTATCGCTCATGTCGTACTAATACCCTTCGTTCAATCCGTCGTCGACTGCGCTGGACCGGCAGAGCCAGTCGGCGGCAGCGTGTCTTGTTCACCAGTCATTTCCGCGCGGCCCAGGAAACGGAGCAGGCGGCGCAGGGGCACACCAATCCGTTCGGCCGCGGCATGATCAGTCAGTGCCAGATGGACGACGTTGTCGCGGCCCAATGCCACAGAGAGCGCCATTCGGTCCAGAGGCAAGGTGATGCCAGCCATCCCGCTGCCCTCGCGTTCCATGCCCACGCGCCAGGCCTGGTCGAGCTTGCGCGACCCGTCCTCGCTGGCATCCGCAGCGTGAGCCAGCAGAGTGACCTTACCCGCCCGGGCGTTCTCGGCGATCCGGTCAGATCCGACCAGCAGGCGGCCCGCTTTGTATTCCAGCCCCAGCCGGTCGGTCAGCGCGCGCAGCAGCGCGGCTTCGATCCTGGCGGGCAGGTCAGCGGGGATTTCGAGCGCCGCACCCTTGAAGGCGCGGGCCAGCGCGCCCTTGAGCTTGCCCTTGGCAAGAGCCTCTTCCAGCTGCTCGCGGCTGACGCCAATCCACGCGCCGCGCCCCGGCGCGCGCGCCAGGGCATCGGGCAGGACCAGGCCTTCGGGGGAGATCGCGAGCCGCAGCAGATCGCCGCGAGAACCATGGTCCCCGGTCAGGATGCAGCGGCGTTCGGGGTCTCCTCCCGCCGACTGCTCAAAGGTGTCGGAACCTAGCGGGTCATTGTGAGGAATCCGCATCGGCGGCCTCCTCTGCGGCTGGCTCGTCTTCGAACCAGTGGGCGCGGGCCGCCATGATGATCTCGTTGCCCTGTTCGTCGCTCAGGCCATATTCGCCCAGTACACCGCCCTTGTCTTCGTCACGGGCGGAGCGGCGCGGCGGGGCACTGCCATCCCGGCGGCGCTGTTCGATGCGCTTCTTGGCGATCAGTTCGTCAGTGGCGAGATCAGCCAGGTCGTCCAGCGTCTTGATCCCGGCCTTGCCGAGCGTGACCAGCATGGCCTCGGTCAGGTGCGGCAGTTCAGCCAGAGCATCCTCGACGCCCAGTTCGCGGCGGGCCGCACGGGCGGCTTCCTCGCGGCGGTCGAGCGCTTCGGTGGCGCGGCTCTGCAGTTCTTCGGCCAATTCCTCGTCGAAGCCCTCGATCGTGGCCAGTTCGGCCAGTTCGATATAGGCGACTTCTTCCAGCTCGCTGAAGCCTTCGGCGACCAGCAGCTGCGAGAGGGTTTCATCGACGTCAAGTTCTTCCTCGAACATCTTGGAACGCTCGGCGAATTCCTTCTGGCGTTTTTCCGAGGCTTCCTGCTCGGTCATGATGTCAATCTGCGAACCGGTCAGCTGGCTGGCCAGGCGCACGTTCTGGCCGCGGCGGCCAATGGCCAGGCTGAGCTGATCGTCCGGCACGACGACTTCGATGCGGCTTTCTTCCTCGTCGATCACCACGCGGCTGACCGTGGCCGGCTGCAGCGCGTTGACCACGAACGTCGCGGTGTCTTCGCTCCAGGGGATGATGTCGATCTTTTCGCCCTGCATTTCCTGCACGACGGCCTGGACGCGGCTGCCCTTCATGCCGACGCAGGCGCCGACCGGGTCAATGCTGCTGTCGCGGCTGATCACGCCGATCTTGGCGCGGCTGCCCGGGTCGCGGGCGGCGGCCTTGATCTCGATGATGTTGTCGTAGATCTCGGGCACTTCCTGCGCGAACAGCTTCTTCATGAATTCGGGGTGGGCGCGGCTGAGGAAGATCTGCGGCCCGCGGTTCTGGCGCTCCACCTTCATGATCCAGGCACGGACGCGCTCGCCAACGCGGGCAACTTCGCGGGGAATCTGCTGATCGCGGCGGATCACGCCTTCGGCGCGGCCCAGGTTGACGATCACGTGGCCGAATTCGACCGACTTGATCACGCCCGTCACCAGTTCGCCGGCACGGTCCTTGAATTCCTCGAACTGACGCTCACGCTCGGCATCGCGGACTTTCTGGAAGATCACCTGCTTGGCCGACTGGGCATCGATGCGGCCCAGGTCAACCGGCGGCAGCGGATCGACGATGAAGTCACCGATCTTGGCATTGGCGTCCAGCTTCTGGGCGGCCTTCAGGTCAACCTGCTTGAAGTAGTCCTCAACCTCTTCGACAACCTCAACAACGCGCCACAGCCGCAGGTCGCCGGTGCGCGGATCAAGCTTGGCGCGGATGTCGTTCTCTGCACCATAGCGATTGCGGGCGCTCTTCTGGATCGCCTCTTCCATCGCTTCGATCACGATCGACTTGTCGATCAGCTTTTCGTTGGCGACCGAGGTGGCAATCGCCAGCAGTTCGGCACGGTTGGCGGAAATCGGACTGGCCATGTTCAGTCTTCCTGTTCTTCGACAATTTCATCGACACCGCTGGTGTCCAGCGGGCGAGTGGCGGCAATCAGCTTGTCCGTCAGGACCAGCTTGGCGGAATGGATATCGGCGCGCGGGAAGGAAACCCGGCCCGACTTCTTGTCTTCAATTGTGACGACTTCTTCGTCGATCCCGATCAGTTCACCCTGCAGGCTCTTGCGATTGCCATCCACGGGGTTCTTCAAGGTAATGCGGGCTTCGTGCCCGGCCCAGTTCGTGAAGTCCTTGGCCCGGGTCAGCGGGCGGTCGATCCCCGGGGAACTGACTTCAAGGCGGTAGGCCTCCTCGATCAGCACTTCCCCGGCTTCCTCCAGCGCATCGAGCGCATCGGACACGCGGCGGGATAGTTCGGCGCAGTCCTCGATCACCAGCTGGCCCGTATCGGGCCGCTCAGCCATGATCTGCAGCGTGACTTCCTCGTCACCCACTTCGCTTTTGCCAAACACGATTACGCGCACGAGATCGAAACCCAGGGCCTGGGCCTCGGGCTCAACAATCTCGATCAGGCGCGCAGTATCGGCCAAGAACAGTCTCCGTGTGACCGGCGATGCAAAGCGGTTCGGCGCCGGCCCCTTGCGGCGCCAGCCCCTCGATCGCTTCACAATGTCGGGATGGCGGCCGAATAGGCTGAGTCCTTGTAAAATGCAAGGGCTATCCGCCCCGCTCCATCAGCCCGTGCTTCTTCATGCAGTGGCGCAGCTGGTCATAGCTTAGGCCAAGCGCCTTTGCGGTCTGGCGCTGGTTGTAGCGGTGCCGGTTGAGCGCCTGTTCAACGATCGCCTTCTCATGCGCATCGACCGCGGCCTTGAGATCAGCAACGGCGTCAAGCTGGGTCGACGGCGCGGGCGCGCTGGTGGCGGATGGTGCCGCGCCCGGGGCCCGGCCGCCATCCGCCGCCAACATCGGCGATGGCTTCCACGGGCTGTCGAATGGATCGAACACGATGTGCGCCACCGGCACACCCCAATCGTCCCAGCGATAGACCGCGCGTTCGACCACGTTGCGCAGTTCGCGCACGTTGCCGGGCCACTGGTACTCCTCAAGACTGCGCATCGCAGCTTCGGTGAAGCCGGGCCAATCCTCCCACCGCAGTTCGCTGGCCATGCGGCGGCCGAAATATTCGGCCAGCACGCGGATATCGCCTTCACGCACCCGCAGCGGCGGCAGGGTGATGACTTCAAAGCTCAGCCGGTCAAGCAGGTCAGCGCGGAACCGGCCTTCCTCGGCCAGCCGCGGCAAGTCTTCGTTCGTAGCCGCCACGATCCGGACATCCACCCGGATCGGTTTCGACGCCCCGATCCGCGTCACCTCGCCATATTCGACCGCGCGGAGCAGGCGCTCCTGTGCACCCATGCTGAGCGTCGCCAGTTCGTCGAGGAATAGCGTGCCTTGGTCGGCTTCTTCGAATCGTCCGGCCCGCGCTCTGGTAGCACCCGTAAAAGCACCAGCCTCATGACCGAACAATTCCGCCTCGATCAACGTTTCCGGCAACGCCGCGCAGTTCAGCGTGATCAGCGGCTCGGCCCAGCGCTTGCTGAGCTGGTGGAGCCGTTCGGCGATCAGTTCCTTGCCGGTTCCGCGCTCACCGATAACCAGCACCGGGCGGCGCAGCGGCGCGGCGCGGCTGGTGCGCTCCACCGCATCGAGGAAGGCCCCGGACTGGCCGATGAACTGAACATCCCGATCCATTCCCAAGATGTAGCGAAAATTCCCAACATCGCGCAACAGTTACTACATGTCGTTCGTCGAACAGCGAAAAATTCGTCGGAAACACGTGCTTCTCCGAAATTGGCACGGGGTTTGCTGGATGGTCGGCAACACCAACGAAGGACTACAGCAATGTTCGGCAAGCCCCTCTCCCAGCGCTCCTCGCTCGACAAGGCCATCCTGGCTTCGGTCGCGGCCATGCTGGCGATGAACGTCTTTGTCCTGGCCCAGCAGATGGACCGCGCGCCGGTCCTGGCCGCCGCCGATCAGCCGGCTGCGGCGCAGCAGGCCTGATGCGGTGAACAAGCGCGTGAACGATCCCCTTTCCCCCCTTGGGCCGGATGCTTCCGATCCCCCCGCCGGCGGTTCCCAGTCCCCCCGCCGCGAGGCTCCGGCCCAAACCCTGTTCGGTGCGGCGCACCGCGCTTCCCGCTTCGATAGCGAAGTGGAACGCCTGCGCCGCTCCCCAACCCCGACGACGTCGTCTTCCTCTGCTTCCGGAGTTCCCTGGATGGGCATTTTCAGCCGCACCCGCGATATCATTGCCGCCAACTTCACCGACCTGCTCGACAAGGCGGACGATCCCGAAAAGATGATCCGCATGATCATCTTCGAGATGGAGGAAACCCTGGTTGAGGTGCGCGCCAGCGCCGCCCGCACCATCGCCGACCAGAAGGAAATGCACCGCCACACGGTCAAGCTGGACCGGCTCCAGGCGGACTGGGGCGAGAAAGCCCAGTTGGCGCTGAGCAAGGACCGTGAGGACCTGGCCCGCGCCGCCTTGGTCGAGAAGAAGAAGGCTGGCGACATGGCCGAGCAGCTCAAGGCGGAAATCGCCGTGCTCGACGATGCACTGCGTGCTTACGAGATCGACATTGAAAAGCTGCAGACCCGCCTGCGCGAGGCCCGCAGCCGCCAGACCGCGATCGCCGCCCGCCTGGAAAGCGCCGAGAACCGCGTCAAGCTGCGCACGCTGCTGGCCAGTGAGCGGGTGGACGAGGCGATGGCCCGGTTCGACCAGCTGGAACGCCGGGTCGATTACGCCGAAGGCCGCGCCGATGCGCTGAGCCTGGCCGATGGCACTGCGAAGCCGAGCCTCGCCGACGAGATCTCGGCCCTCGCCGGGCAGGACAAGATCGACGAGGAACTGGAAGCCATGAAGCGGGCGCTCTCGGGCAACGCTGACGACAGCAAGGAGGCCTGAGCCATGGACGATTTCGTACCTTTCGTCGCCATTCTCTCGATCTTTGTCGGGATGCCCTGGGTGATCCTGCACTATGTCACCAAGTGGAAGACAGCCGCGACACTGACCACCGATGACGAGGCGATGCTGGAAGAACTCTACAGCCTGGCCCGCCGGCTGCAGGACCGGGTGGAAACGGTCGAGCGCCTGGTCGCCGCCGACAACCCGGACTTCCACCCGCAACGCCTGGCCGATGAACGCGAATTCGGCGGCCAGCTCAGTGACCGCAGCCAGCGCGATTTCGACCGCATGATTGCCAGCAAGGGGAGGACCGGCCAGTGAATACGCCGCGCACCAAGTTCTATCGCGACAAGATCAACGGCAAGTTGATGGGCGTCTGCGCCGGGATTGCCGACTACACCGGGGTCGACGTGCTGTGGGTCCGCCTGGGCACGGTTGCCCTGACCCTGATGGGCGTGGGCATCATCCCGCTGGTCTACCTCGGCCTTGGCATCTTTTCCGAGCGTAAGCCGCAGCACCTCTACTACACCGACCGGCAGGAGCAGCGCTTCTGGCAGGGGGTGCGCCAGTCGCCCACCCGAACGGCTCGCGAAGTGCGCGCCAGCTTCCGCGAACTCGACCGCCGCTTGGCCGATATCGAGCTGCACTATGTTTCGTCTAACCCGCGCCTGTCCGAGGAAATCGAACGCTTGCGCTGATCATTTCCGAGATGGGGGAGAATACCGATGGGTGAACTTGCCATACTAATTCCGCTGGCGCCGTTCCTGATGGTCAGCTTCATCGTCTGGACCAAGCACCAGTCGAAGATGGCCGAACTGAGCGCCCAGGCGACCGCCGAAAAGGCCGCACAATACGCCGCCAACAACACCGACCTCGAAGAGCGCGTCCGCGTGCTGGAGCGCATCGTGACCGACAAGGGCTATGACGTGGCCAGCCAGATTGAGGCGCTGCGCGATGCCCGCAAGGTCGAAGCGCTGCTCGACAACCGCGAAAAGGAAGCCCGCTGATGGATCCCGAGAAGCTGCAATTCCTCTCCTCGTTCGCGCCCGCCATCGCGGCGGTCGGCGTGGCCGGCGTGCTGGGTTGGGTGATCAACACCTGGATGCGGGTCCGCCATGGCTATCCGCTGGACGGGGCCTGGGGCCAGAAGCTCTATCCCAAGACTTCCAGCGAGGAGATCGAGCGGATCAAGCTGCTCAGCCAGGAAAACGCCCAACTGCGCGCCGAACTCGGCTCGATCAAGGACCGCATGGCCAATGTCGAGCGGATCGTGACTGACAGCGGCTACGGCTTGACCAGCCAGATCGAGGCGCTGCGGCAATTGCCGGACGGCGTGAAGAACTGAAGCCGGTTCTGGGAAGGGGAATAGGCAAATGAGCGGCAGTCAAATCATGGTGGTCCTGATCGTGCTGATCGCATCGGTCGCCAGCATCGTCCGCGCCAGGCACGGCATCGGTCGGTCGGAGTGGCGCAGCGCGCGGCGCCAGGGACGGATGGACGGACCTGCGGCCGATCCCCTGGCGCTCCAGCGCGAAGCCGAACTGCAGCGCGAGGTTCAGGACCTGCGCGAGCGGGTCAAGGTGCTGGAACGGATTGCCACCGATGGCCGCTCAACCGCGGCACTTGCCAACGAGATCGAAAGCCTGCGCGGCCCGCAGGATTGAGAGAGAGAAGCCGAGGAGAACCGCCATGTTCACCGAAAACCTCATGATCGCCCTCAGCCTGCTGGCGGCGATCGCCATGATGACCGCGGCTGCCCTGAAAGGCTGGCAGGGCTGGCTAGCCTTCAAGGCGCGCGAGCTGGAAAGCCAACGCGGTGGGTCAGATCAGGGCAATCCTGCCGGCATGGCCCGGATCGAGATCGCCGACCTTAAGGAACGCATCCGCAAGCTGGAAGCCATCGCCGCAGGAGTTGACCTATGAGTGAAGTAAGAAGCCACGCCGCCAGCGCCGGGATTGGCCTCGGCAGCGCGATCGCGGTTGCCGTCTCCTGGAGTCTCCACAAATCGCTGGTATGGGCGGTCATCCACGGCTTTCTGGGCTGGTTCTATGTGATCTATTACGCGCTGACCCGGCCTGGCGGGTTGAGCGGATAACCCCTTCCCAAAGCTAAAGGCCGGGTTGCGATCGCCGCCCCAGGCCCTAAATGCCCCCCATGCGCAGCCTCTCCGACATTCGCGACGAATATGAATTCCTCGAAGGCGATGAACGCTATCGCCTGCTGATTGAGCTGGGGCGCGAGCTTGAGCCGATGCCCGATGCGCTGAAGACCGATACAACCCGGGTCGCGGGCTGTTCCGCCTCGGTCTGGGTCTATCCCACCCGGACCGATGATGGCCGCCTGCACTTCCTGGCCGATAGCAATGCCGCGATCACCAAGGGGATCATCGCGCTGGTGCTGTCCGCCGTGCAGGATCAACTGCCCGCCGCAGTGGCAGCGCTGGATGTGGCCGGGGCGCTTGAACCCTTCGACCTGCGTAACCAGCTTAGCTCCAACCGGACGCAAGGGATTCCCAATATGATCGCGCTGATCCAGGACACCGCCCGCCGCTATACGAGCGCCTGAGGTGCTCGCGCGCCCGCTGTACCTGACCGGCGGTCTGATTGCGCTGGGGCTGGGCATTATCGGCGTGGTTCTGCCGATCATGCCGACCGTGCCGTTCCTGTTACTGGCCGCGTTCTGCTTTACCCGCAGCCATCCCCAGTGGGCACAGCGGCTGTATGATCACCCCACCTATGGCCGATCGCTGCGCGACTGGCGCGATCGCCGCGCGATCAGCCGCAAGGCCAAGATTTCGGCCGTCGTGGCAATGGGGGTCGGCGCGGCCGTTACCTGGTTCACCGTGGGCTTTCCGTGGGTGTGGATTTCGCTTGGCGTGCTCACCATTGCCGGCACCTGGATCTGGACCCGCGCAGAGTAGCGCCGCCCCTGAATAGGTGCCTGTCGCACCCGCCTTTGCAAGATACTGGCGGCGGCAGGCGTTGGCGGCTCCCGCACCCGCCCTTGCGTCATTTAATCAAATCGGTTATAAAATTAACGATGTAAGAGCCAAAGCTGCTCCCTCAGTCCCCCACGGCTTCGCGCACCACGGCGATCCCGGCCTCCCGCTGGGCCTTCAGTTCCTGCTTCAGCCGCGCCGGATCTCGCGCCAGCACGAAGCCGAACGATACCCCGCCTTCCTTGCCGATCGTCGCATGGTGCAGCTTGTGGGCCTGGACCAACCGCTTGGCATAGCCCCGCTTGGGCACCCAGCGGAAATAGCGCTGGTGGACCAGCCCGTCGTGCACCAGGGTATAGATGATGCCGTAAAGCAGGATCCCCAGGCCAATCCAGGTGCCAGGCGCCCAAACCTCTGCCCCCATGATCAGCGGGCTGCCAATCGCGAACATCGAGATCGACATGACCGCGCCGACAATGGCGTAAAGGTCGTTCTTCTCCAGCAAATTGTTGTGAGGCTCATGGTGATCGCGGTGCCAGCCCCAGCCCCAGCCATGCATGATGTACTTGTGGCTCGCCCAGGCGACCCATTCCATGGCGAACACGGTGGCGATCACTATTCCGATGGCAGCAAGCGAGCTCATGGCTTTCAAATAGTCGCAGGTCGGACGAATTGACAGCCCCCGCCTTGCAAAACGCCGGGCTAGGCGTAAGGGCCTGTGCTTGTCATGACCAGCCAGCCCCGCACCCTTTACCAGAAGATCTGGGACGCCCACACCGTTGAAACCCGTGACGATGGCACGGCGCTGATCTTCATTGATCGCCACCTCGTCCACGAAGTAACCAGCCCGCAGGCGTTCGAGGCGCTGCGCGTGGCCGGCCGCAAGGTGCGCCGCCCGGACCTGACGCTCGCCGTCCCCGATCACAACCTGCCGACCACCGCCCGCCGCACGGCCAGCGGCGCGCGCGTGCCGATTGCCGATCTGGAAAGCGCCGCCCAGCTCGATGCGCTGGAACGGAACGCCCCGGCTTTCGGTATCCGCTACATCGGTGATGCCGATGTCGAACAGGGGATCGTCCACGTCGTCGGGCCAGAACAGGGCTTCTCGCTCCCCGGCGCCACAATCGTCTGCGGCGATAGTCACACCGCCTGCCACGGCGGCCTCGGCGCGCTGGCCTTTGGCATCGGCACCAGCGAAGTCGAGCATGTGCTGGCCACGCAGACACTGCTGCTCAAGCAGTCGAAGACCATGGAAGTGCGGGTCGAGGGTGGTCTGCTCCCCGGCGTCAGCCCCAAGGACCTGATCCTGCACATCATCGGTGTGGTCGGCACCGCTGGCGGCACGGGATACGTGATCGAATACCGCGGCAAGGTGTTCGAGGAGATGTCGATCGAAGGCCGCCTGACGGTTTGCAACATGAGCATCGAAGCTGGCGCCCGGGCCGGCCTGATCGCGCCGGACGAAAAGACCTTTGCCTTCCTCAAAGGCCGGACCTACGCCCCCAAAGGCGCCGATTGGGATGCGGCCGTCGCCTGGTGGAAAAGCCTGGCCACCGATCCGGGCGCGACCTTCGACAAGTCAGTCACGATCATGGCGTCCGATGTCCAGCCGACGGTCACCTGGGGCACCAGCCCCGAAGACGTGGTCGCGATTGGCGGTGTGGTGCCCGATCCCGCCAGCTTTGCCGACCCATCCAAGCAGGACGCCGCGCGCGCCAGCCTTGACTACATGGGGCTCGAACCCGGTCAGCGGATGGACGAGATCGAGATCCAGAACGTCTTCATCGGTTCGTGCACCAACAGCCGGATCGAAGACCTGCGCGCCGCTGCCGCGGTGCTGAAGGGCAAGACCAAGGCCGCTAATGTGCGCTGGGGGATCGTGGTCCCCGGCTCTGGCCTGGTCAAGCGCCAGGCCGAGGATGAGGGGCTGGATCAGATCTTCACCGCAGCCGGCCTGGAATGGCGCGAACCCGGCTGCTCGGCCTGCCTGGGCATGAACCCGGACAAGGTGCCGGCTGGTGAACGCTGCGCCTCCACCAGCAACCGCAACTTTGTCGGCCGTCAGGGCCCTGGCGCGCGCACCCATCTGGTGTCGCCGGCAATGGCAGCGGCAGCAGCGGTAACCGGGCGGCTGACGGACGTGCGCAAGCTCACTTGAGGCGCAAGACCATGCTCAGGGGCTTGCCATAAGCCCCGCTTGGCCCACATAGAACGATCATGAGCGATACAAACGACAAGCCCGAAAAGAACGGATCGAGCTGGACCGGCAAGGCAGCACTGGCTGGCGCCGCGATCGGTTCAGCCGCCATTGCTGCTGCCCTGCTCTATGCCTCACGCCGCAAGGAGCGGGCTGAGCAGGAACGCAAGGCCCCCAAGGACGCGCCGGAGACCGATTGATGGAAGCGATCAGGCAGGTAGAAGGGCGCGCGATTCCCTTCGGCCGGAAGAACGTCGATACCGACGTGATCATCCCGGCCAAGTGGCTCAAGACGATCACCCGCGAAGGCCTCGGCCGGGGGGCGTTTGAATCGCTGCGCGAGGATCCCGACAACCTGTTTGACAGCGCCGAGTTCAAGGGCTCGCCGATCCTGATCGCAGGCGACAACTTCGGCTGCGGCTCCAGCCGCGAACATGCCGCCTGGGCGCTGCTCGACCTTGGCATCACCTGCGTGATCGCACCGAGTTTTTCCGATATTTTCTCCGGCAATGCCTTCAAGAACGGCATCCTGACCGTGGTCCTGCCGCAGGAACAGGTCGACCGACTGCTCGAAGTGGCGAAGACCGATCCAATCGCGATCGATCTGGAAACCCAGACCGTCACCACCCCTTTCCAGGACCGGTTCAACTTTGAAATCGATCCTTTCCGCAAGCACTGCCTCTTGAACGGCCTCGACGAGGTCGGCCTCACCCTGGCGCGCGATGCGGCGATCAGCACTTATGAACAAAAACACCGCGCGGAGCTGCCCTGGCTTGCCGCGGGAACGGGAGTAGCAGCATGAAGGCCCTTCGCAGCCACGCCATTGGCGGACCGGATTCCCTGACCCTTGACGAGCTGGAGAGCCCGGTTCCCGGCCCCGGCCAGGTGCGGATCAAGGTCAAGGCCTGCTCGATCAACTATCCTGACGTGCTGATCATCAAGGACATGTACCAGTTCAAGCCGGCACGGCCCTTTGCCCCGGGCGGCGAGCTGGCCGGCGTGGTCGATGCGGTCGGCGAAGGCGTGACTCAGTGGAAGGCCGGCGACCGCGTGATCGCGATGATGGGCAACGGCGGCCTCGCCACCGAAGTCCTGGCCGATGCGGCCCGCCTGTTCCCGCTGCCCGAGGGCGTGTCGTTTGAAACCGGCGCTTCGCTGCTGATGACTTACGGCACCAACATGCACGGCCTGCTCGATCGTGGGCATCTCAAGGCTGGCGACGTCCTGCTAGTGCTGGGCGCGGCTGGTGGTGTCGGCCTCTCGGCCGTCGAGCTGGGCAAGGCCTATGGCGCCAAGGTGATCGCCGCCGTTTCGACCGAGGAAAAGGCCGCAGTCGCGCGCGAACATGGTGCCGATGAGGTCGTGATCTATCCGGTTGCCCCGCTGGACAAGGACCAGTCCAAGGCACTCGCCGAAGCCTTCAAGGCCGCCTGCGGCCCGAATGGCGCCAACGTGATCTATGACATCGTCGGCGGTGACTATTCCGAACCGGCGCTGCGCTCGATCGCCTGGGAAGGCCGGTTCTGCGTGGTCGGCTTCCCGGCCGGGATCGCGAAGATGCCGCTCAACCTGACCCTACTGAAAAGCTGCGACATCTGCGGCGTGTTCTGGGGGGCCTTCACCGCCCGCGACCCCAAGGCCAATGCCGTGCACATCGCCAAGCTGTTCGATCTGCTGAAGGAAGGCAAGATCAACCCGCGCGTTTCTGCCACCTTCCCGCTGGACCGTGGCGGCGAGGCGATTGCCCTGCTGGAATCGCGTGCGGCAATCGGCAAGGTCGTGGTAACGATGGACTAACGGCTGCGCAAAAGCGGCCAGGATTGGGAGACGGACCATGAAGACTGCCCGGATCATTGCCCTCGCCGCGATTGCGACCACGGCTTTTGCCGTTCAGGCCGAGACCAAGCCTGTAAAACAGACCAAGCCCGCCGCTGTTGCTGCGCCCAGCGCCGAAGACATCGTTGCCACCCGTCAGGCGGCAATGGTGATGTCAGTTGGCGCGACCAGCGCGATGCGCTCGGCTGCGGCCAATGGCACCCCGGTAAAGAACCTGGCCTTCGTCGCGAATGGCGTTGCCAAATGGGGCGCTGCCTTGCCCGCGATGTTCGCGCCCAGCACGGCCAAGGTCGCCAGCCGCGCCAAGCCGGAAATCTGGACCGACCAGGCCGGCTTCGCCGCCAAGGCCAAGGACTTTGCCGATGCGACCGCCGCACTCGCGGCTGCCGCCAAGGCCGACGACAAGGATGCCTTCACCGCTGCCCTTGCCAGCACTAACGCGTCGTGCAAGGGCTGCCACGATGCTTTCCAGGCACCTCCGCCCGCCGCCAAGGCTGGCTGAGCGGGGCGCCAGACCAAACCGACAGGAGCCGACATGACCAATTTCAACGACCGCGAGCGCGCCGAAGAGGCCAAGTTTGCGATGGATGAGGACACCCAGTTCCGCGTGACCGCGCGGCGCAACCGCCTGCTCGGCCAGTGGGCGGCCGAACAGATGGGCCTCTCTGCCGTTGAAGCCGAAGCTTATGCCAAGGCCGTGGTCCAGGCCGACTTCGAGGAAGCGGGCGACGAAGACGTGGTCCGCAAGCTGCTGGGCGACCTGACCAGCGCCGGGGTGGAAATCGCGGAAGGCGATATTCGCACCGCGCTGGAAGCCAAGATGGTCGAAGCCCGCCGCGCGTTGCTGGGCTAAGGAACGTCCGATGCCCATGCCCGCTGCCGAGATTGAGGCGATCATTCGCGCCGCATTGCCTGACGCCCAGATCACGCTGACGGACCTGGCCGGTGACAACGATCATTGGGCCGCGCACGTCGTCTCGTCCGCTTTCGCTGGTAAGCCGCGCGTGGCCCAGCACAAGCTGGTCTATGCCGCGTTCGGCGGGCGGATGGGCGGCGAACTTCACGCCTTGCAACTGACCACTGCCGTCCCCAACTGAGGCGGCAAGGAGCTTCCAGTCATGTCCGATACCAACGCCCGTCTCACCGAAATCGTCAATTCCAATGACGTTGTGCTGTTCATGAAGGGCACGCCGCTGTTCCCGCAGTGCGGCTTTTCCAGCCGCGCCGTGGCGATCCTTGAGCGCCTTGGTGTCCCGTTTGAAGGCGTTGACGTGCTCCAGGACATGGAAATCCGCCAGGGCATCAAGGCCTTTTCGGACTGGCCGACGATTCCCCAGCTTTACGTGAAGGGCGAATTCGTTGGCGGCAGCGACATCATGATGGAGATGTACGAAGCTGGCGAGCTTCAGCAACTTGTGGCTGACGCGGGGATCGCACCGGCAGCTTGATTGCCGGCGCGCTCGCGCTGGCCCCGGCTGAAGGCACGCCCGCCAGCTGCGGCCGCCCCAGCAGATAGCCCTGGAACAGGTGGCACCCGGCATCGACCAGGTGATCCCACTGCCGTTCGTTTTCAACGCCTTCCGCAACGACTGACAAGTCGAGCGCCCGACCCAGCTTGATGATTCCGTCGATCAGGGTATCGGCTTCGCGGCCAGTGCCCAGCGCGGCCACGAATGAACAGTCGATCTTGATCTTGTCGACCGAGAAGCGCTGCAACACGCTCAGACTGGAAAAGCCGGTACCGAAATCGTCGAGCGCGATCAGGAAGCCGATCCGCTTGAGGGCGGCGATGTTCCCGGCCGTAACCGGATCGTCGCCGAGCAGCGCAGTTTCGGTCACCTCCATCTCGTACCGCCGTGGGTCGATCCCCGCCGCCGCCGCTATCCGCAACACCTGGGCGGCAAATCCGCGCCGCCGCAATTGCACGGCCGAAACGTTGATCGCAATCACCGCGCTCTGCCACTGGGCCGTTTCGGCAAAGGCCATCCGCAGCACCTGTTCGCCCAACGCCAGGATCAGTCCGGTTTCCTCGGCCAGCGGCACGAATACGCTGGGCGAGATTTCGCCCCGCTCTGGATGGTGCCAGCGCAGCAACGCCTCGAATCCGACCAGCTTGCGCTCGCGATCAAACTGCGGCTGATAGGCCATGCGCAGCTGATCGGTGCCGATCGCCAGCCGCAGCTCAGCCTCCAGCAGGCGGCGATTCTTCATCGCCTGGTCCATTTCCGGCTCGAACCGGACAATCTTCTGCCGGCCGGCGTCCTTGGCCCGGTAGAGCGCCACGTCGGCCCGGTGCAGCGCCTCGCTTGGCTCCACCCCAGGCTCGTCAATAAGCGCATAACCGATCGAGCAGCCCACCTCGATATGACCAAAGCCGGTCATCACCTGCTCAGTCAGGGCGGCACCAATCCGGTTGGCCAGTTCGTAGACCTCGGCTTCGCCAATCTGCTCGCAGATCACCACGAACTCATCGCCGCCATAGCGCGCCACGAAGGCCGCATCGGCACAGGTCTGGAGCAGGCGCAGGCCAGTGGCCTCGATCAGCGCATCGCCCGCCGGGTGGCCGAGCGTATCGTTGACCTCCTTGAAGCGATCCAGATCGATGCAGAGCACCGCCATGGTCCGCTCCGGACCTGCCACCCGCGGCAACTGCTGGCCGAGGTAATCGAACAGGTAGGCCCGGTTGGGCAACCGCGTCAGCGCATCGTGCGTGGCATCATGTTTGGACTTCGCCTCGCTCGCGACCAGCTCCGATGCAATCGCCAAGGATCCTCGCAGGACGCGCACCGCCACCAGGGCCAGCACGATCAGCAGCAGCAGCAGCGGAACCGCCAGCCCTTTCAACAGCATCAATGCCGGTCGCTGCGGCGTCCAGGTCAGCACGATCAGGGCCTTTCCGAAATGGTCGCGCAGGAATGAATGCCCAGTTGTCAACTTGATCTGATCCAGCGGAGTCGCCGCCAGGTCTTTCAGCAGATAGCGATCGGCCAAGACTTTCAGCGCGGCCGCATCAAGCGGCTTGGCCGCAATTACTACCGGGGCGTGGCGGCTCCGCGGCAGAACCTTTCCGAAATCGGGTTGGACCAGCGTTGCCGAGAGGATGAAAGGCTGCCCGCCGATCAATACGACATGACTGTCCTGAATTGAGCTGACGGCGATATTGTTGCTGCCGGCCCGGGGCAAGAGCGGAGGACGGGCAGCCTCGCCCTCACGGACTTGGGACAGCAGACCCCGGCCAGCCTGATCGAATGGCCCGAATGCAGCGAGGCTGGCGCGCTCACCGCCCACCGAGGCATAGATCACACGATCGCGCGCATCCAGGACGAACACGTGGCTGAAGCCGTGGAAGACATGAAGGTAGCTGCCAAGGTTGAAATCGGCCCAGTCCAGATTGAGCCGGTGATCAAGCTCTTCCACCGCGCTGTCCCACTCGACCTGGGTGGCCACAACATCGTTCAATTCGGTAAGCATGACCGCGAAGCCATTGTCGACAATGTGCTCTTCGCGGATCGTTGCGTTCTCGTCGAAACGACAGATCAGGAAGGTTGAGACCAGGGCGATCAGCCCCAGCGCGCCAACCGCCAGGCCGGCCAACGGGCCAAACAACCGGTGGCGCGGATGCGACGGATCCTCATAAGCCGGCAATACCATGTGCGCCCCGTTTTCTAGCCTGTTCAGCCGCGCAGTAGTGCCAGGACCTCTCCAGTGTCCGACCATCGCATTGCGGGCGGGCCCGCAGGTGCCGGTAACGGCTGCCTAACCATTCGGGGTACGCTAGCAATGTCGGGGGAGTTCTCGGGGAGGCGGGGCCGCGGAGACCGGTGCGGCCCCGCCTCATTCGAGACTGCTTTGGGGGTGTGAGCTACTATGCAGCGCCCGTGCCAGTTTTGCCGAATGGCCAATTCCCGGGCCAGACGATGGTGAGCGAAAGTTTAACACCCCGCAGCGGTGTAAAGACTGCCGACAATCCCCCACCCTGACAGAAAAGCGGCTTGGCAAAGCAGCCAGCGGCGGGCAGGTTCCGCGACGATGAGTCTGGACATAGAATATGACGAGAGCGGGGAAGACCCGCCCGCAACGCCCGCCGCGACCCTGGTGATCTTTCGCCGCGATGCCGCAGGCGGCGCTCCGCAGATCCTGATGGTCGAACGCTCGGCGGCGATGAAGTTCGCCGGCGGCGCTGCCGTGTTCCCCGGCGGCCGGGTCGATGATGCCGACCGCGAGCTGGCCCTGGCGCTTGGAGCGCAGGACGAGGACGCGGCGCACGAACTCGCCGCCCGGATCGCGGCGGTGCGCGAAACGCTGGAGGAAACCGGTCTGGTCGTCGGTATCAGCCAGCGCCCCTCACTTGAGGAAGCACGCCGGGCGCGGGCGATCCTGCTGGCCGAAGGAACCCTGGCGCCAACGCTGGCGGCAATGGACTGGCAGCTTGATCTCGAAGCACTGGTGCCATTTGCGCGCTGGCGACCCAAGCACCGGCATATGCGGATTTATGACACCCGCTTTTACCTGGCTGACCTGGGCACCGGCGCGGTTGACCTGCTGGTCGATGAAACCGAGAACACCCGCCTGTTCTGGACGGGCGCGGCCGAAGCCCTCGACCATGCCGATGCCGGCCGGATCAGCGTGATCTTCCCGACTCGCCGCAATCTGGAACGGCTGGCCCAGTTCGGCAGCTTTGACGAGGCCGTGGCCCATGTCGAAGAGTTTCCGAGCCGGATGATCACTCCGTTCATGACCGAGGAAGACGGGCAGAAGTGGCTGCGGATTCCAGCCGATGCCGGTTATCCGGTAACCGGCGAAGCATTGGAAAGCGCCGCGCGCGGCTGAGTCCGCCTCCCTGCCGACCTGTAAAAAAGCCCCCGCGCCGAAAGGGTGGCACGGGGGCAAAGTTGCCGGCGGAAAGGCTCGCGCCGGTGGGTCGCATATCGCGATTAGGGGATTCACCGGAGCGGGGCCGTGACCCAGATCACGCTTCGCCAGATTTCTATTCAGGTTTCGGCGTGGAGTCTGGCGCAGGAGGCGGCAGTTGCCGGTCAATCTCGGCCGCCCTGGTTTCCAGCTGCTGCCGGGTAGCGGCATAGCGTTCATCGAAGCTTTTCTCGCGCTGGCAACCGGCGAGCATGAAGGCAAGGAGGAGCAAGGCCGCGCGCATTTCAATAGCGCTTCTTGTAACGCAGGTTGAAATTGGTCGCCCCGCCCCCGCCGGCCTGGCTGAGGATCGACAGGGTCTTGCTCAACCCCACTTCGATCTGGGTCGCGGTATAACCGCGCGCATCGGTAATGACCTCGAGATAGATATTGTTCGAGATATAGCGCCCCGCCGCCACGGCTGTGCCCCGCCCGGCCGCTTCATCAGGCGCAAGGATCCGCAGCCGCGACACGCCGGTAGCCGCGCGCAGCTTGCCCAGCGGGTTGAACCCGCCCCCGCTGGTCGTGCGCAAGCTGTTGAGCGAGGCGGCAAGCTGCACCGCCTGGAGCGGCGAAAGCTGGCCGACCGAATTGCCGAACAGGATCCGGCTGAGGATCTCGTCCGCCGGCAGCGCCGGGCTTGAACTGAAGCTGATCTGGGGATTGAACGCCCGACCGGTAACATTGATCGCCACGGCAATATCTTCGATGTCCTCGCTGGCGCTGAGCGCGATCTGCGGATTGCCAAAGGCACCGCCGGTGAACAGCAGCCGGCCCTCCTGCAGATCGAACTGCCGCCCGGCAAAGCCCAGGTTGCCGCGCACCAGGTTGATATCGCCCGTCACCAACGGTGCGGCGCTGGTCCCGCCCACACGCAGGTCTGCGCTCCATTCGCTGTCGAGCCCCATCCCGGTGACGAACAACTGGTTGGGTGCGACCAGCGCAATATCGTAACGCAAAGTGCGGAACAGGCTCTCGCCGGGCGGGGCCGGTTCGTTACCCGTCACGCGGGGAATGCCTCGCGGCGGCTTGAAGCGGACGCCGGTCAGCTCTGGCACTTCGGAAACGCCCTGCCGGACCAGTTCATAACGCGTCTCGGGCAGCACCAGCCGGCCCGAAAGCAGCGCAGTTTCGCCAGCGGTCTTGCGCAGCCGCAACTGACCCGTCGCAGCCGAGGACAGCGCATCGCTGCGCGCCAGCCGGGCATTGTCGAGCTCGAACGTCAGGTCCATCGGATAGCCGCTTTCGGCCGACAGGCTGAGATAGCCCTGCCCCGCCACCGTGCCCGATCCGGCCGTGGCGCTTAGCTTCGAAAATTCGATCCGCTCACCCGCCAGCCGGCCCGCTACGGCCAGGTTCGTCAGCCGGGTGCCATAGCTCTGATTATCATAGGTCAGGTTGTCGCCGCGCACGATCCCCGCCAGCTGCGGCGCGCGCAGTCGGCCCGAGAAGTCCGCACCGACCGCGATCGGTCCCGACAAGCTCTGGCTGGGCTGGCCGACGAAAGACCACAGCGTGTCTGCAGGGCCGTTGTAGCGAATTCCGCCACTCAGTGTGCCGCTGGCGATCCGCTCGGCCCATTCGCCACCACCCAGCGGGGTCAGCGCGGCGTTGAGCCGGCCGATCACCGCGCCGCGCTCGCGGATCACGGCACGCAGGTCGGCGCGGTTCGGAGCCAGTTCTCCCGCCAGGTTGAGATCGACCGGCTGGCTGACCTGGGCCGCCGTGCTACGCGAGAACCCGGTCACCGTCAGCCGCGCTTCGGCGCTTGGGAATGCCCCTGGTCCGGCCTGCTCGAAATCAAGGCTGCCCGTTGCCTTGCCGCCGATGCCGTAGCCCGGGAAGAAGGCGTTGAGTAGTGCGACGTCGAGCCGGTCCATCCGCGATTCGAGGCGCAGCCCCGGGCCATAGCGCCCGGCCAGCCGGATCGAACCCTGGCCGAATTCAATCCGCGTCGGCAGCAGTTCATAGCCGCCCCGCCCCGGCACGATCCGCGCCGGGCTGGCCGTGCTGAATGCCACGCCGCGCACCCGGCCCTGCAGCGAAGCACGCCACAATTCCGGCTCCAGCAAGGCATTGCCCGCCACCCGGAACGGCACGCCGCTGACGCCTTCGACCAGGAACTTTGCCTGCCCCCGTCCGCCGCGATAGGCGATCTGCGCGCGGGCTGCCGCCAGATCGAGATTACGCAGCCGCAGTTGCGCCAGCTGGACATCGGCAGTGACTTCGGGCCGGTCGTACAGAACCACCCGCGCATCGACGACACCGCGGCCGATTGCCAGCCGCGCGGGGCCCGGCAGCACCGTATCCTGCGCCCGCGCCTTGATTAGCGCTTCCTGGTAACGTCCCACCGCACCGAGTTGCACAGTGCCGCTCAGACCCTGCCCATCGGCCGTCAGCAGGCCGGAATAAGGCCCGGCAGCGGTCTGTTCGATCCTACCGGCAAAGCCGATTCCGGCCAGATCGCCGCGGTTGATCTGGAATGCGGTCCTCGCCCCGCGGATCAGGCTGACATCGGCGCTAAGCGGGCCAAGGTCAGTCTGGCCAGTAGCATTGAAGCGGTATTCGCCTTCATTGCCGATGATCTCCGCCCGGACATTGGCAAGGCCGATGCCCATGCCCGGGCTACCAGCCAGCACCACCGCACGCGGCCGCAGCAGCGTGCCGGTCAGTTCCAGCGCCAGCGGGCCATAGCGGACCGAGCGACCATTCGCGGTCAGGTTCAGTGCCCCGCCGGGAACATAACTACCGCGTCCGTCGAACACCTGCAGCAGCGGCGCGGCGACCCGCAGCTTGCTGAAGCGAACGACGCCATCTGGGCCATAGGCAATCTGGCTCGATCCCGCCGCCTGCCCGCCGAGAAATTCCTGCACCGCCGGAATGACCAGACTGGTCGAACGCGCGCGGACTGTCCCGGTCAGCGCAAAGCCCTGGCCGGTGCGTTTTAGATCAGCCGTGGTGTTGACCGCAAAGGTACCGACGCTGTCGACCGTGTAGTTGTTGATCCGTCCCTGCAGGGCGCCGGTATAGAACCCGCGTCCCATGTCGGCGAGGAGGATCGCCGTAGCGTCAATCCGGTCCGAGCGCAGCTTGAGGTTGTCCGACAGCAGCCGCGTGCCATCAAGCGCCAGATCGCCATTGATCGTAACATTGGTGAGCGGGCCGCCAACCACCCCATCCATCCCGGCAATACGCACAATCCGGGCCGAGACCCGCAACATGACCTGGTTGGAGCGAACCTGTGCCTTGCCGCTGGCATCCAGCCCTTCCAGCACCACGTCGTTGATCGCCAGGGCGGCCGCCGTCACTCGGTACTGCACCTCAGGCCGGGCGAATGCGCCGTTGAGCTCAAGATCGGCCCGCAAGGCACGACCGGCCAGATTCGGCATCAGCGCGGCCGGCCGGAGCAGGAGCAGTTCCAGCTTCAGGCCATCGAACTGGCTATCGGCCAGATCGATCACGCCCGTCGGCACGATCGAGAGCTGATCGGACCGCAGCGAGCCGCTCAAGGCAGCGCGGCGCTGGTCCAGTCTGGCAATGAGGTCGAGCTGAGTCGTCTGGTCAAGCAGCACACCCGGTACGCCCCCCAGCAACCGGCCAAGCTCGGCCGGACCCTTGGCAGAAAGTGCCCCGTTACGGGCAGCAAGCACGAGTTGCGCCACTGGCTTTCTGGCGTAGCTGGCCGACAAGTGGCCATCCCACCTGGCCCAGTCGCCCGCGCCATCAAGCTTCAGCGAAAGTCCATCCTCGAGCCGTGCCAGCGCCGCGATCACACCGCCCTTGGGCGCATCGACGGCCAGCTTCAGCGCCAACCGGTTCTTCTCGGGCACAGCGTCAAGCACCAGATCAAGCCGGTCCCCGCCTTGCCCGCCGGCTCCGGCGAGCGTCACCACTTGCGCCGCAACCTGCGCGCGCCGGTCGGCTATCCGGCCCGTGCCGGCCAGCCGAAGTTCGCGGCGCTCCCCCGAAACCGCGGCTTCCGAAACCAGCCGGTCGATCTGCAGCCGCCCTACGTCGATATCGAGATCAGGCAGCAGCGGTGCGTCGGGCGCCGTCACCTTGAAGGCCGGGACTCGTTGCAAGGTCACAACCGGCGCCGTCGCGGACCGGATATCGACATGGTTCGCAAGGTAGGCCAGCGGCCGCCAGTCCAGATCGACCCGCGCTGCGCGCAGGAACGGTCCCTTCGTGTCATAGGCGACTAGGTCGATCAGCCGCGCCTCGCCATAGAGCGAACCCTCGATCCGGCCGACTTCGATCCGCAGACCATTGGCGAAGGTCATGCCTGATAACTGCCGCGCCACCAGCCCGCGCCCCGGCCCGGTATTGAGCGCCGCCAGCAGCAATGCTGCCATCACCACCAGCGCGAGCAGCCCCCAAGCGATCCACCGCCCGATCCGGTGCCCGCGCGGAGGCGCGGTCTCGTCAGCCGGTGGCGCGGTGTCGTCCATCAGAAGGCCTGACCGATCGACACATAGACGTTGATCCGGCTCTCTCCCGGGCGACGGCGCAGCGGAGTGGCCACGTCCAGCCGCATTGGCCCGAAATTGGTATAGATTCGCGCACCCAGCCCGACCCCGACGCGCAGGTCGGAAAAGTCCGGGAGCGCCTTGGCATAGGATTGTCCGACATCAACAAAACCGACCACGCCATAATCGCCAAACCGGTAGCGCACTTCGAACGCTGCTTCGTTGAGGCTGCGCCCGCCGGTTGGATCGTTGTTGATGTCGCGGGGACCAAGCTGCTGATAGGCGAAACCGCGCACTGATCCGCCGCCGCCAGCATAGATTCGCCGCGAAGGTGCAATGCGGTCAAGCTCCGCCCCCTGGATCGTCGCTGCGCGGACGCGGCCGGCAAGGACGATGTTCTCCGCCACCCGGTAATAGGCCGAGCCATCCAGCCGCACCCGGGCGTAAGGCGTGAAGCCGCCGCGCAGCGCGCCTTCCGGTTCGACCAGCGCGGTCAGGCGAAAGCCCCTGGTCGGATCAAGCAGGCTATCCGTCATGTCCCAGCCGACCTGCCCGGTCAGCCCGGCAATCGCATAGGTCCGCCGCTGGCGGATCCGCAGCCGGGGATCGAATACGCTTTCATCCGTGCCGATCAGCTGCGCGCCGTAGGCATAGGTCAGTCGCTTCTGCCAGATCGGAGTGGAATCGTAGCTGATCCGCGCCGCAAGTCGCCCGGTGTAAGCCGAATAGGCCTCGGTCGACGCGTGATGCAGTTCGCTGGCCAGCTCGAACGTGCGGTCGCGGCGGCCAGCGTTGGAGCGGCGGAAGGTGACCCCGGCACTCTGCTCCAGCGTTCCGACCAGACCGCTGACGATCAGCGCCCCTTCGGGCTGGAACAGGTTGCGGTGCGTCCAGCTGGCCTCGACCCGGAAGCCTTCACCCGTGCCGTAACCGGCAGTGGCCGCGATCACCCGCGGCGGGCCCGCCTCCTGCTTGACCACCAGGTCGACCTGTTCGGTGCCGCCGGGGCCAGCCTCGCCAGTGCGGGTCGGCTCGACTGCAATCGCCCGGAACAGGCCAGTGGCGATCAGCGCCTGCCGCAGGTCATCGACCATCCGGCTGTCATAGAGCTCACCCGCCTTGAACCGCGCTAACGTCTGCACGTGATCCGCGCCAAAGGCTTCGTTCCCCTCGCTGCGGATGGCCCCATAGGTCCCGCGCGGACCAACCGTGACGGGCAGGGTATAGGCCGCTGCGCCGGTATCCTGGTCCAGCAGCACGTCGCGCGTGCCCAGTTCGGCAAAGGGATAGCCATTCTCCGGCAGGGCCAGGGCGACCTTGGCTTCGGCCGCCAGCACACGCTCCGCGATCACCGGCTGGCCCGTTGCCAGCTCCAGATTGCGGCTGATCAGATCTGGCGGCAAGGTCGGCGCCGCAGTGACGCTGATGGTGGAAAAGGCGAAGCGCTTGCCGGGCATCACATCGAGCGCGACCACCAGCGGCCCCTGGTCGGCCGGGCGGTCGATCCGGGTCCTAACCTGGGCATCGAACCAGCCATCGGCCGCTAGCAGCTTTTTCAGCAGCAGTACGTCCTCACCTGCCCGGCTTGAGATTTGAGTGGTGTTGCGCGCCTTGCCCTTGGTCCGCAGCAGCGAAAGGCGGAAGAACTCGCCCAGCAGGTCGCGCTCGCTTGCGGCCACCACCTCGCCGAGCCCGTTGAGGTCGACGCGGTAGACGATCTCGGCATCCTGAGGAGCCACCGCAGCACCGGAGAAGACCACCGGTTCGGCCCGGAAGGTTTCGAGCGGCGGCAGCGGGGTCGCCAGTTCCGCATCCTGGCCGACCGGGCTCGGGGCTGGCGCCGCTTCTCCCTGCGGCGTCAGCTTACGCTCGAACTCGTCGATTGATTCAAGGCTGCGGCCCAGCTCGGGATCATCCTCGGCGGTGACCGGAGGAACGGCAGCTTCAAACTCCTGGTCGGTGATGATTGGCTCTTCGGACGGCGGTGGCTGGCTTTGCGCGCACAGCGGGGCCGTGTGCAGCCCGGCCAGCGCAAGAGCGGCAAGTATCCGAACCACCCCTCCCTGCTTGCCGGTCACCTTGTGCATTCGTCACCCTCGTTGTGGCCAGGTGCCGCATAACATCACCGCCCCATCGGCAAAAGCCAAGCTGGGATAACAACGGTGGGGATCGTTCCGTTCCTTGCGACTTGCGGACGGGTGAGCGGACTGCCTATGGATCGGCGACACAAAGCGGGAGCAAGCAGACATGGCGGGACTGGATCTGGAACTGAATGAGCAGCAGACGATGCTGCGCGATGCGGTCCAGCGGTTGACCACCGAAGTGGAACAGCCGTCCTGGGCGGACCTGTCAGAGCAGCTGGGCCTCGCCGGGCTGACCCTGCCCGAGGCGCAAGGCGGCTTTGACGGCGGGGCTGCCGAAGTCGCACTGGTGATGGCTGCGCTGGGTCCGGCGCTGGCTGGTGCGGACTGGCTCAGTCATGCCGCGGCCTGTGCAGTGCTGCGCGATGGTGCGGACTTGGCAACGGGCGAGCGCCGCGCCGCGCTGATCAGCGCAGCGACTGCGGCAACCCTGCCGGACCTGCGCGATGGCAACCGGATCGAGGGCACCGCGCGGCTGGTAGCCGGAGCAGCTGCTGCCAGCCTGTTTGTCCTCGCCCTGGACGAGGCGCTGTTCGTGGTGCCGCGCGATGCGGCCGACCTGACAGTCGAACCTGGCCAGCTCCACGATGGCTCGGCGGTTGCCGACCTTCATTTTGCCGGGGTCATTGCCGAACCGTTGGCAGGCGATCCGGTTGCCGCAACCACCCTCGTCCGGATCGGGCGCTGCGCCGAGGCAGTCGGCCTGATGCAGCGGATGCTCGTTGATACGGCCGACTACCTCGCCCAGCGCCGCCAGTTCGGTGCGCCGATCGCCAGCTTCCAGGCGCTACGCCACCGCCTGGCCGATATGCAGCTGGCTGCGCTACAGGCCCAGGCATTGACCGAAGCGGCAGTCGTATCAGCGATGCACAGCGATCTGCTTGCTGCGAGCATCGCCGTGCGCGATGCGGCGCGCGTGGTCGGCGAGGGCGCGGTCCAGCTCCACGGTGCGATGGGCCTGACCGAGGAACTGCGCCTTGGTGCGCGCTTCAAGCGGCTGCTGGTGATCGCCGCCGGTCTTGGCAGCGAGGCTGGACTTCTCAATGAATTCGCAGACTTGGCCTAAACCTCAAGCGAGGATGAGCTTGGCAATAAGGTCGCGCTGGATCTCATTCGAGCCGGCGTAGATGCTGGCTGCGCGGTCGTTGAGATAACGCGGCACGGCCACCGCCAGATCCGCCGGGGTCTGCCCGTTCGGCACGGCCCAGGCCGCCTGCCCTTCGATATCGCAGGCCAATACGTCGAGCCGCTGCATCGCCTCGGTCCCCAGGACTTTCATCACCGAGGCATAAAGCGCCGCGCTGCCGCCAGCCCCGCGCATCGCCTTCAGCTCTAGCGCCTGGAGCGCGCGCAGGTTAACCGCTTCCTTCGCCAGTCGCGCCTTGACCAGCGGATCAAGGCCGTCGCGCTGTCGCAGCCGAGTCAGCCGCTCAATCAGCGGCGGAGCATATTTGCCGCCACGTTCAAAAGTCAGCAGGTGCTTGGCCACCGTCCAGCCATCGTTCTCCTCGCCCAGCCGGTTGGGCACCGGCACGCGCACGTCATCGAAGAACACCTGGTTGAATTCATGATCGCCGGCGAGAGTGCGGATCGGCTTCACGGTGATCCCGGGGCTGGCCATGTCGAGCAGCAGGAAGCTGATCCCGGCCTGCGGCTTGCCCTCGGTCGAAGTGCGGACCAGGCAGAACATCCGATTCGCGAAGTGGGCGTGAGTGGTCCAGATCTTCGAGCCGTTGAGCACGTAGTCATCGCCGTTCCGCACCGCCCGGAGCTGCAACGAGGCGAGGTCCGAACCCGAGCCCGACTCCGAAAAGCCCTGGCACCAATAGTCTTCGCCCGACAGGATCCGGGGCAGGTAGTGCGCCTGCTGTTCCGGCGTTCCGTAATGCATGATGACAGGGGCCACCATCTTCAGCCCCATCGGCGAAAGGCTGGGCGTGCCTGCCCGCGCGCATTCTGCGGCGAAGACATAGCGCTGCATATCGTCCCAGCCAGGCCCGCCGAACTGCGCCGGCCATTCGGGCGCCGCCCAGCCGCGCTTGTTGAGGATGGCCTGCCACGGCAGCGAAACCGACGGATCGACGAACACGCTGGTCGCCCGCGCCGCCCCTTCGCGCAACGCCGGGGTCAACTCGGCATCGAGGAAGCTGCGGACCTCGGCCTGGAAGGCGGCGAGGTCAATTTGGTGGGCTACGCTGTCACTGGTCTGGGTCATTCGGCGATCATGGCCCAAAGACTGCCTGCTTGCCAAGTGATCAGCGTAACCCGTTCTCGGCTTCAGGCCGGCCTTCTGGCATACCAGCCGAAGCTGGCGATAACGGCATAGCAGGTGGCCGGCAGGATGAAGGCCAGCGCCAGGCTGCCGGTGGCATCCGCGATCATCCCGGTCAGCAGCGGGATGACTGCCCCGCCGAAGATCGCAACGTTGATGATACCCGAGCCGTCGGCAGCGCGCGGGCCCAGCTTTTCGCAGGCGAGCGTGAAGATCGTCGGGAACATGATCGCATTGGTCAAGCCGATCGCCAGCAAGCTGTAGCCCGAGAGCGTGCCGGTGGTGTGAGTGGAGATCGCCAGCAGCGCGATGGCACCGATGGCCACCGCCGCCAGCACCTTGCCCGGGCTGATCACGCGCAGCACGGCCGAACCGATGAATCGACCGACCATCGCCCCGCCCCAGTAATAGGCAATCAACTTGCCCGCGGCCTGTTCCGCCAGCCCCATGACATGGCCTTGCATCAGGTAGCTGACGATCAGCGAGCCGATCGACACTTCGGCGCCGACATAGAGGAAGATGCACAGCGCGCCGAAGCCGAAACGCTTGCGCTTCAGCAGATCGAGGCCGGCGAGGCCGGAGCTTTCGGCGTGGCTTTCGCCCTTCAGCGCATTGCGGAACAGCCAGACCACGCCGGCGACCACCGCCAGTGCGGCGGCAATGCCAAGATAGCCATGGACGATCGCCTGGCTCTCGGCGGTGCGATAGGCATCAAGCTCCACGCCCGAAAGCTGGTCAGCCGTCACCGTGGCCAGGCTGCCCAGGATCAGGACTGCGCCGAAATAGGGAAACACGGTCGTGCCGACCGAGTTGAAGCCCTGCGCAAAAGTCAGCCGGCTGTGGACCGTCTCGGGCTTGCCGAGCAGCGAGATCAGCGGATTGGCGACGACCTGGACGATCACCACCCCGCTCGCCAATACGAACAGCGCGAGCAGGAATAGCGCATAGGTTGCGGTCTGGCTGGCCGGAATGAACAGCAAGCAGCCGGCCATCATCGTCACCAGCCCAGCCACCGCGCCGCGCATGTAGCCGATCTTCTTGACCAGCCGCGCGCCGGGAATGCCGATCACCAGATAGGCCGTGAAGAAGCAGAACTGCACCAGCATCGCCTGGGTGTAGTTGAGCGTGAACAGCTCCTTCAGCTTCGGGATGATCACGTCATTCAGCGATGTGATCCCGCCGAAGATGAAGAACAGCCCCATCACGAACAGCTGCAGCTGCGGAGCGTCGATATGGTCACCCTGCGCCGGGGCGCTGTCAGTGGCGATTGCCATTTACTGTCATCCTCTCACGGTATGGCCCGGCATTTGGCCGGTGGTCGATTGAAGCGCGTCAGAACGAGCAGTCTGCACCCGGCGGCATGGCCTGACGCGATACTGCCGCGATCTGCAGTCTTAGCGGCCCACTGGACGTAATCGCAAGCGACTGACCAAGCCCAGGCGCGCAGGTGTCGGTGATAATCATTTCACGCCAGCCCTTGCTGGCGCTCAAGGCCAGCTGGCGGGTGATATCGAGGGTGGTCCCGCCCAGTGTCAGATTGACCGGCGCCTGCGGCTGATCCGGCAGGAAATAGGTAATCCGGAAAGCCCCCGAACCCGCATGCCGCTGTGCGAAGGAGAGGGTCGCGCCGGGCGCAAACGTAATCTCGCGGGCATCTTCTTGCCGCTTGCGGTCGACCCCGCGCGCGGCGATGCCGCCGGCCTGGCCGCGCAGATTGGGCAGCGGCGCCCCGTCACCAGTTATCACAGTACCCGGCGCCAGCTTGCCATCGACGAACCAATCGGCCGAGGAACCAGCGCTCAGGTAAGCGCAAGTCTCATCCAGCTTGGCGGCCCTTGCCGGCGCTCCCGACGAGAGCCCGTAGCCAACATCGAACAGCGCGCCATCGGGTCCGTTCACCGGCTTGCCATCGCACCCGGCTGGCCAGCTGAACGACAGGCGTCCGGTCGCAGGGCGCTTGCCGAACAGCACGTCGGCTACCCCAGCCCCCTCGCTGCCGGGCAACCAGGCTGCGACAAAGGCGTCGGCAGCATTGATTTCACGGTTCATCCACAGCGGCCGGCCCGAGAGGAACACGGCGACGGTGCGGACACCGGCAGCCCTGAACTTGCGCAGCAGGGCCAGGCCCTCCTCGTCAGCAAAGACGGCAGTTTTTCGGTCGCCCTCGTACTCGGCATAGGGTTCTTCGCCGAAGACGACCACGGCAACGTCGGGCTTGGCGGCATAGCTGCCGTCGATCGATAGCGCGGCCGATCCACCCGCTGCCTCGGCCGCATTCTTGAGGCCTGTCCAGATCGAGGTGGCGCCAGGGAAATACTTCTCGTTAGTCAATTCCAGCCCACCCTGCCAGGTCAGGGTCCAGCCACCAGAAGCTTGGGCGACGCTATCTGCCGCACGGCCCGCAACAAGAATGCGTGCGCCCGCAGCCAGCGGCAGGACGCCATCGTTCTTGAGCATTACCAGCGACTTGCCCACCGCTTCACGGGCTATGGCGCGATGTTGGGCCGAGCCGAGCAACGTGAAATTGCCGCCATTGGGCCGGAGCGACGGCTTGACCGCGCCGGGATCCAGCAGGCCGAGCCGCAGCTTCATGCGCAGCACCCGGCCTACGGCCTCGTCCACCCGCGCCATCGGGATCGTACCGTTCTGCACATCACGCATCAGGTTGGCATGCAGCGCGCGCCAATCGTCCGGCACCATGTACATATCGAGCCCGGCGAGCAGCGATTGCGAACAATCGTCAACCTTGCACCCGGCAATCTGGCCATGGGCATTCCAGTCCCCCACGACCATTCCCTTGAAGCCGAACTCGTCACGCAGGACGCCAGTCAGCAGGTCACGGTTGCCGTGCATCTTCACCCCGTTGATCGAGTTGAAGCTGGCCATGATGCTTTCCACGCCCGCAGCGATGGCGGCGGGATAGGGCTTGGCATGGATGGCCTTCAGTTCGGTGATGTCACCGCTGACATCGCCCTGGTCCACCCCTTGGGTCGTGCCGCCGTCTGCGAAGAAGTGTTTCGCTGTGGCGATCACCCGATCACCACCGAGATGCTCCGGCGTACCGACACGGCCCTGCAGCCCCTCGATCAGCGCGGCGCCTAGCGGCGCGACGATGTCAGGGTCTTGCGAATAGCTTTCGTAGGAGCGGCCCCAGCGGCGGTCGCGCGCGACTGCTATGGTCGGCGAGAAGTCCCACTCGATCCCGGTTGCGCGCATCTCGATTGCGGTTGCCGCACCGATCCGGCGGACGAGGTCGGCATCGCGGGTCGCGCCCAAGCCAACGTTGTGCGGAAAGATCGTTGCGCCGATGACATTGGTATGACCGTGGACCGCATCAGTGCCCCAGATTGCCGGGATTACCGGTTCGCCACCGGGCAGCGGCTTGGTGGACGCGTCCCACATCTCGTCAGCCAGCTTGAGCCACTGCGATGCGGGCGCAAACTCGTCGCCATAGGGCCCACCGTTGCCGCCGTTGAGGTAGCTGCCGAAGCGATAGCGCTCCATGTCGGCGGCAGTGAACGAATTGATCTGCGGCTGAATCAGCTGGGCAACCTTGCGCTCCAGGCTCATCCGCCCAAGCAGGTCGGCGATGCGCGCGTCTTCGGTCGGCGCGGGCGTGGCAACTGCCGCCGGGGCAGTTGAAACGACCGGCCCTTGCGTGCAGCCCGCGAGCATCGCCAGGCTCGCTACCATCAGCAACCCACTGCGCATCAAACCCTCTCGTCCCAATTCATTTGTGAACGTTCTCATTCGCATGAGGGACGGGGCGAAGTCAAGCAGCAGGCTTAGGCACTCGGTCGCATATTGCGCAGCAGCAGAGCCGCCACCATTGCCAGCACGGCCAGCAGGCCAAACAGCGCCGGATAACCCGCCACTGGCACGATCGCCATGGTCAGCCCGGGCATCACCAGCGAAGGCACAGTATTGGCAAGATTGAACAATCCGAGGTCACGCCCGCGGCGGTCAGGCCGGGGCAATATCCGCAGGGTCTGGGCCGAATGCAGTGCCAGGAAAACCGCACTCGACAGGCCAAACAGGCCATAGGCCAGCATCCCCGCCGCCAGATTCGGGGCCAGCGCCATTCCGACCAGCCCCAGCGCCGAAACCACCGCGCAGGCCTGGAGCGGCAAGATCGGCTGCCCGGCCCGGTCCGACCAGCGCCCAACCAGCAGGGCGAGCGGGGCGGAGACCAGCAGGATCGCACTGAACAGGCGGGCGGTTCCGCTATCGCTGACCGAGCCATCGAGGCTTAGCAGCCAGAAGAACAGATAGGCGAAGAGCGTTGCCTCGGCGACCTGCACGGCCAGCCGGGCCAGCCACATCTGCAGCGCCCGGCCGCGGGCTTCGCGCGCTTCGCGTGGGGTCGCAACAGCGTCTGGAGCAGGGACCAGGACCAGAGCGCCATGCAACAGCACCGGCACCACGCAGATGGCAACCAGCAGCGCCACGATGACTAGCCGCGTCGGCCCTTCGGCCAGGCCGGGGATCGTGACCAGTGCGCCCGACAGCGCACCAAGTCCCGGCGCGAAAGCCATCAACCCGCCCAGCATCCCCTTGCGATTGTCCGGCACGACATCCCCGGCCCAGGCCGCCAGCGGCCCCAGCATCATGTTGAGGCCAAGCTGCCAAGCCACGATTGCGCCCACCAACCCAGGCAGGCTGGACGCCCGGCCAATCAGCACCAGCAAAGCACAGGACAGCACCAGTCCGGCCACAATCCAGCCGCGCCGGTTGCGGGTGATATCGCTCAGGTAACCGAACAGGATCCCGCCGAGGCTGGCGGCAATAGCCCCGACCAGCGCAATATAGGCAAGCCAGTCCACCCCCGTGGTCCGGCCGGCCAGCCCCGCCACCTGCACTGGCAGCAGGATGCTGAGCAGCGGCACATAGCCAATCGTCCCGCCGGCCCAGGCCAGCGCATAGAGCAGGATGAAGCGGTCAATCGGCGAGCGCGGGTCAGGCACCCGGCGCGCCCGGCGGCGGCGCGACCGATTCCCGTTCGTAGATCGTGGCCGAAACCACGGTCAGCGCGGCTGGCGGCGCCTCCCCCTTCTGCGCGGCGATGAGCAGTTCCACCGCTTTCGAAGTGGTCGCGGCAATTGGCTGATCAACGGCGGTCAGCGGCGGCTGGGTAAAGTGAACCAGCGGAGTATTGTCGAAGCTGATCAGCGACAGATCCTGCGGGACGGCAATTTCCAGCGCCCGCGCCACCTCGAGCGTGGCCAGCGCCATCTGGTCATTGCTGGCGATGATCGCGCTGGGGCGGTCTGCCCGCTCAAGCAGTTGGCGGGCGGCAGCTTCGCCCGATGCGTAGCTGAAGTCGCCCTGGGCAAGCAGGCTGTCGATGGCGGCACCGGCTGCGGCCATCGCTGCCTGCCAGCCATCGACCCGCCAGCCGCTGAGAGCATATTCGCTGGACCCGGCGATGAAGCCGATCCGGCGATGCCCGCGCGCGAGCAGGTATTCGGTGGCCTGACGGGCCGACCCCTCATCGTCCATCGACACCGGGATCCCCGCCCCGTTCTGGACCGATCCGATCCGGGCGAAGGGAATCTTCTGTTCACCGAGGAAATTGACAATCTGCGGATTGTCCGAGTGTGGCGGGGTCAGGATAATCCCATCCGGCTGGAGCGCGGCAATCGCCCCCAGCAATTCGCGCTCGACATGATCCGAATGGGTGTCGACCAGCTCGAAGATCATCCGATATCCGTGCTCGGCACACTTCAGCATGCCGCCCAGCAGCATCTGGTCGACCCAGTCGGTTCCCTGCCGCGCCCGCCAATCGGCAATGGTCCGGTCGCGGTCGTTGATTGCCAGGATCAGGTAGGACCGCGACCCGCTCATCCGCTGGGCCGCGATCGAGGGTACATAGCCCAGCTTGTCGATCGAGGCCTGGACCCGCTCCTTCATTTCGGGGCGAACGTTCGGCTCGTTGTTGATGACACGGCTGACCGTCTGCAGCGACACCCCCGCATCGGCAGCCACGTGCTTGATCGTTACAGCCTGACGGCGTCTCGCCATCGATTACTTGCCCCCTTGCGCCGGACTTGTCCCGGCGGAGATCCCCATCGCTTCCGGCTGCTGCCAGACGCGGACCCAATCGATCTCCATTCGCTTCGGATAGCCGTCCAGACGCACCCCGCCAAGCCCGCGCGTTTCCGCCAGCTTCCCGCCGATTGCCAGGTTGAGGATCAGGTTGAACGGCTGGTCGAACGGCGCGCCCGGCGTTTTGGACCCGGTGGTCGACCATTCATCGGCCGTGCGCACCGCATAGGTCCGGCCATCCACCAGCCAGGTAATCCGCTTCGGCTGCCATTCGATGGCATAGGTGTGAAAGCCTCCGTCGAGCACTTCGGGGAACGGCACTTCCTCACCCTTGTGCTTGTTGGCGGGCCACTTGCCGCCGAAATGCAGCGTGCCCAGGATCGTGTTCTCGCGTCCACTGGGGCACTTGGCGCAAGGCACGCCCAGGTTGACCGCTTCCAGGATGTCGATCTCGCCCGAAGCGGCCCAGGCACCATAGCGCTCCTTCTCCGGTAGCATCCAGATTGCGGGCCAAGTGCCCTGCCCCTGCGGCAGTTTCGCGCGCACCTCGACCTTGCCATAGCGCCAGGCGGCCTTGCCGCGCGTGGTCAGCCGAGCCGAGCTGATGTCGCGGGTTGCCTCGGCCTCTGGCGTGGCAGAAGTACGCCGCTGCTGCTCGGGCAAGGCTGGCCCGGTTACCCGCTCGTGCCGGGCAGTGATGACCAGCTTGCCGTCCTCGATCGCGGCATTGCGGGGACTTTTGGTGTAGCACTGGTGTTCGTCATTGCCGCCGCCCCAGCAATCGACATCGAAGCCCCATTTGGCGCGGTCGATCTTGTCGCCATCGAACTCGTCTGACCAGACCAGGTTCCAGTTGTCAGCCGCAGCGGCGGGTGCCGCGAACGCGGCCAGGGCGAAAACTATCGCCCGCATCACGCCGCCTCCGCATCCTGCGCCGCGCAATAGCGGGCAATATAGGTCTGGTGATCGGGCAGGCCAGCCACCGTCTTCGTCACCGAATCGCGCAGCATGGAGAGGAACTTGTCCAGCTCATCGGCGCGCAGCCTGGTGGCGATAGGGTGATAGCTTTCGGGCATGATCCCCTGCCCCATCATCACCTGCACCCAGCTGTTCTCCACGAACAGCTCCTCGTTCTTGCGGAAGACGCGGCCGGTTTCGCGGAACAGCTCGATCTTCTGGGCCAGGCTATCGGGCATCGGCAGCGCCGCGCAATGCCGCCAGAACGGGGAATCGCGCCGTTCGGTGACCTTGTAGTGGAGGATCAGGAAGTCACGGATCTGATCCATGTCGGTCATTTGCTGGTCATTGAATTCCGCGATATCGCGCTCGCTGACCGGGCCACCCGGCAGCATCCGTATCAGCCGCAGCACGGCGCGCTGGATCAGGTGGATCGAGGTCGATTCCAGCGGCTCCATGAACCCGCCCGACAAGCCGATGGCCACGCAATTGCGGTGCCACTGCTTGCGCCGTGCCCCGGTGGTGTAGCGGATGAAATTGGGCTGGGTCAGAACCTGCCCCTCAACCGAGCCGAGCAGCCGTTCCAGCGCCGCGTCCTTGTCGAGATAGCGGCTGCAATAAACGATCCCGTTGCCCTGGCGGTGCTGCAATGGGATGCGCCACTGCCAGCCGGCATCATGAGCAATCGCGCGGGTATATGGCACCGGCGGGCGGACGCTGGCGGTCTGCACCGCGATGGCGGAATCGCAAGGCAGGTAATGGGTCCAATCGTCGAAACCAGCGTGCAGCGCGCCCTCGATCAGCAGGGCGCGGAAGCCGGTGCAATCGATGAACAGATCGCCCTCGATCCGCCGATTACCATCCAGCTGCAGTGCGGCGATGTTGCCGCTGGCGCCATCCAGCTCGACCTCGACGATCCGCCCCTCGATCCGCGTGGCGCCGTCACTCTCGGCGCGCTTGCGCAGGAAAGCGGCGTAGAGCCCGGAATCAAGCTGATAGGCATAGTTCATCTTGTCATCGGGCAGATGCGCGAACTTGCCATCCAGCGCAGCCTTCAGTTCCAGGCAGTAGTCGTCATAGCTGTGCTGGTGGCCCTGGCTCAGTCCGTGCAGCCAGAAGTGCTGGAACCCGGCCGACCAGTGATCCTTGCCGGTCGTGCCGAAGGAGTGGAAATAGGATTCCCCCACGTCCTTCCAGTTCTCGAACTTGATGCCCAGCTTGAAGGTCGCCTGGGTGGCGCGCATGAACTCGGCCTCGCCGATCCCCAGCAGGCGGTTGAACAGCACGACCGGCGGGATGGTGCTTTCCCCCACCCCGACTGTGCCGATCGCCTCGGATTCGACCAGGGTCAGTTCGATGCAATCGCCCAGCGTTCCGGCCAGTGCCGCAGCGGTCATCCAGCCGGCGGTGCCGCCACCGGCAACAACGACGCGCAGTTTGTTCTGAGGGTTCATCGCGACAGGCTCCGCAGCAGGTGGGCTTTGATTTGTCCCGCGGTTTCGGGGGTCAGCGGCGCAAGGATACCGCGCGCCGCGGAAGGCAAGTGCTGGGTCACAGCTGCTCCATTGGCAAAGACATAATGATCGAACAGGTCGCGCCAACGGGCCTTGTCAGCCTCTGGCAAGTCGCGCAGCGCCAGGATCGCGTGGAACAGGGCGTCTTCGGGTTTGCCAAGATAGTGGGGGGCATCGCGCCACCAGTAGTTCACCAGCACGTTGAACGGCGCCAATCCTTCGACATGGTGCCACCACAGCGACGGGATGAACAGCGCATCGCCCGGCTCCAGCTCGG
This sequence comes from Sphingomonadaceae bacterium, assembly GCA_009926135.1. Classification (GTDB taxonomy): domain Bacteria; phylum Pseudomonadota; class Alphaproteobacteria; order Sphingomonadales; family Sphingomonadaceae; genus Novosphingobium. The sequence goes on along the minus strand of RFPL01000004.1, from coordinate 175,470 downwards.
CAACCTGGGCCTGAGCGAGGGCCTCGCGAAAGCGCGGATACGCGGCTAAGTCGGGCTGCCGCAGGTCGACCATCGAAACCGGGCGGCCGGCCGGCGTGTTCTCCAGCGGCCCCGGGTAGAGGTTGGCGAACTGTTCAGGCGGGAACAGCGTAAAGCGCCGCTTGCCAACCGCGCAGATCGCCAGGTTGTCCGGCACGTCATTGTGCGCGGCGATGCGCGTGCGGGTGCCGATCCAGATCGATTCCAGCGGACGGCGTTCGCCAAGCGGCAAGCCATTCGCCTCTGCCAGCCCGGTGAAATACTGGCGCATGTCGATCGAGGAGAGGTAGATGGTCCGGCCGTCGGGATCGTTTTCAGCCTGGGCCATCAGCTTGAGAAAGCCATCCAGTGGACCCTGCGCGGTGCGAAAGTTCATGCCCATCGCCGCGTTGTAGAACAGCCGGTCGCCGGTGCCCGGTTCGCCGATGGTACCCGTGAGCTTCGTCTCGCGGCTGAGCCCGACAAGGTAGTCGCGAGCCGCGTCGGCACTCTCTTGCCCGGCGCGGACCAGCGGCCAGTCCGCGGCCAATCCGCGCACGACGAACGGCTGGTCAGCCCCCTGCAACCGGGCATCCAGCCCAGCCGGTGTAACCGCTTCCTCGGCAACTTTAGGCAGATCGGCCAGTAGGGCGGCAGTCTCAGCCATTCGTCCGCCGGTTCTTGCGCCGCACCAGCTTGCCCAGATTGCCGAGCGAGGTGAGTGACATGTAGATCGGCTCCAGCTGGCCGGCACTGTGCAGTTCGGCCAGTGCTGCCGGATCCAGCGCGCGCAGCCGTTCCTCGTTCACCAGGTGATAGCCGACCAGGCGGTGGCTGGCGCCGTTGTCCAGCGACACGTCCATCGAAAACGGTTCAAGCAGGTCATGGCGGTCGAGTGCGGCATAGAATTCGCCGCTGGCCTGATAGCCTTCGTCTAGTGCGCCCAGCATCCCGGCCACTTCCTCGAGATACGGACTGGGTTGACCGGCATCGTCGAACAGGCGCACGCCTTCGCTGCCAGCCTGCGTCACGCGCGGGTGGGCCATGTCGATATGGACCTGAGCCGGTCCCTGCCCATCGCGCGGCCGGCCCACCAGGAACGGCTGCACCGCCATGGCAAAGGGGCGGCACGAAGCATCCCAATGCGCTTCATCAAGATAGAGGTTTTCGCCCGCCTCGAACCCGAACAGGGCCAGGGCGGAAAAGGCGCGCGCTTCCCCATCATACCGGAACAGGACCGGATATTCGCAGGCCAGGCGGCGGAATTCGGCCGGAACCACCAGGCACGACATCACGCCGTCACCCAGTTCGGCAGCAGCATCGGCCCGGACCCGCAGCGCGGCATGATCGGCGAAGTTCAGAATCTGGTGGCTGGTCATAGTGCGGCGACTTGTCTTTCATGCTGGGAAGCGGCGATGGCATCGAGATAGGCGCGGGTTTCGGGCAAAGCGGCGCACATCGCCCGCGCCCGATCGCGCACTTCGGCCAACCGGCCCAGCGCCGCAGCCGAGGGCACGGTTGCCGCCGACGGCAGCGCAAAGCCCATGCCGTAAAGCACAAATTGCTGGCTGGCGGCAGGGAAGATTTCCTCGAAATCCGGGAAATCGCGCGCTGACGGGGGATGATGGCGCCATAGCGCGAGACTTTCCTGCAGCCGTTCCGGAACAGTCGCCGGATCGCGCTGCGCCTGCCAATAGGGTTCGCTGCGGCGGCTGAGGACATAGTGCAGTTTCAGGAATTCGACGATCCGGTCCCAACGCTGCAAGAACAGTTCGTTGAAGCGCCGCGCCAGCAAGTCCATTTCCGTCCGGTCGGCCGGGAATGCCTCGGTCAGGCGGCGGAGTGAAAGTTCGATCAACACGATTGCCGATGCTTCAAGCGGCTCGATGAACCCGGCCGACAATCCGATTGCCAGGCAGTTCCCGTGCCAGAACCTTGCGCGGTGCCCGGTCCTGAAGGCCAGCCGGCGCGGCTGCACTGCGGCGGCATCGGCCCCCGGCACCTTATCCCGGATATAGTCCTGCAGGATCTCTGCGGCTGCATCGTCAGACAGGAACCAGGAGCTGTAAACACAGCCAATCCCCCGGCGGGTCGGTAAGGCGATATCCCACAGCCAGCCGGCGGCATGGGCCGTCGCTACAGTCTGGGCCGCAACTGGGCTGCCGGGCAGGACGGGGATCTGCGCCGCAAGCGCGCGATCGTTGAACGACACGTCCGAGCGGTCGACCCATTCAACCTGGCAATGCTGGCCGATCAACAGCGCCGCCTGACCAGTGCAATCGATGAACAGGTCACCCGCCAGTTCGTCGCCGCCGCGCAGCAGCACCGCCGCGATATCGCCATTGGCGCCCGGGCGGGTGCCAATCACCTCCGCACTGACATGGCGCACGCCCAGCCGCCTGGTGGCGTGGCGCGCGAGCAGGCCCGCGAACTTCCCGGCATCGAGGTGGTAGGCGTAATTCAACGCCCCAGCATAGTCCGGCATGGCCCGCTGCCGCGGTGCCAGGCCGGCGGCGCAGATCGCGCCTTGCGGCGTCATTGCGCTGGCAAAAGGCTGATCGGGTGCAACCTGCTGCCAGGCAGCCAGCAGATCACGCAGCTCTCCTGCGGGTGGCAGGGTAAATGGGTGAAGGTAGGTATCGTCGGCCGCCCCACTGACCCAGCCATCAAAGCGCGAACCTTGCTTGAAGGCGGCATCGCATTCGCTCAGGAACTCGGCCTCGCCGATCCCGATCGCAGCCAGGGTTTCTCGCATGGTGGGCCAGGTGCCTTCACCGACGCCGATGGTGGGGATGTCAGGCGATTCGACCAGGGTGACATCCAGCGCGGGGAGCCGGGCCTTGAGCAGGCAGGCGGCGAGCCAGCCAGCCGTGCCGCCGCCCACGATTACCACTTGCCGGATCGGACCGTCCATTGCCTTGTCACCATCGCTCTGCCTGCCGCAACATGAAGAAAGAGAGCCGCACCGGCAAGCAGTGCGGCTCTCTTCAACTTAGCCAGGCAGGATCAGCTTGCTGTCATCAGAAGCTGTAACGGAAGCCTGCCGCGTAGCGGGCATAGCCCGGTGCCGCGAAGAAGACCGTCTGGTCGTTGCGCATGTGGCCGCGACGATCCGCCTTGGTGATGTTGATGCCTTCGACGAAGACAGTCATCCCCTTCTTGAACTCCCAGCTCGCGCTGACATCGAACTGGCCATAGGCATCGATGTAATAGGGATCGAAGCCATAGCCGCTCAGGAAACCATCGCGCCAGTTGTAGGCGACACGGGCCTGGAAGCCGTTCTTGTCATAGTAAAGCACGGCGTTGGCGCTGTCGCTGACCCCGTTCACCGCGAACTGGGTGGCGGTGTAGCGCAGGGTGTTGTCGAACTTCGTATCGCTGTTGACGATCGTGTAGTTCAACTGCGCCCCGAAGCCGGTTTCCCAGAAGCTGTGCTGGACGGCGAATTCCCAACCGCTGAGCGCAGCCACCTGAGTGCTGTTGCCCGGACGGGTAATGGTGAACTGCACCGCCGGATCGCTTGGTCGGCCCAGCACGCCGCGCGGCACGCCGTTGCTGAATTCAACCACGCTGGGATTGTTGACCGCCAGATAGGCCAGGATCGCAGCAAAGCCTGGGCTGCCGCCAAGTGCCGTGCGTGCTGCCTGCACCGCCGCACCGGTGGCCGGGTTGGTCAGGTTGAACAGCGGCCCCTGGACCGTGGTGTTGGCGATGAAGTTGCTGACCTTCTTGTTGAAGTAACCAACCGAGAGGTAGCTTTCATTCCCGTAGTACCATTCAGCCGAAAGATCGATGTTCTTCGACTTGTAGGGGATCAGGCCGGGATTGCCGCTGCCGGCAGTGCTGCCGCCACCCGGACGCAGCGGCTGGCCGACCGTGATACCGCCCTGCATGCTGGCATAGTCGGGGCGGGTAATGGTGTGGCTGTAGGATGCGCGCAACCGGATGTCCGAACCCACGGCCACATCGAAGTCGAAGGCCGGCAGCCAGTTGTCGTACTCACCCTTCAGGGTCGTATAGTCCGACTGGTTGCCGAAGATCAGGCCGATTTCGTTGTCGGCCACCCAGCTGGTGCCCGTCGGGATGGGCACGAGCGCCGAGGATTGGATCTTGGTCTTTTCGTACCGCACGCCCAGGCGCAGGTTGGCGCGGGCAGTGCCCAGGTCAAAGCTGTGCTTGGTCTGCAGGAACGGTGACCAGGTCTTTTCCTCGATCCGGCGATCGGTGGTGAACTGCGCCAAGCAGGTGCCGGGGATCGGCTTGCCGGTCCAAGGCGTACGGCAGACCCCAACCTGCTGATCCAGCAGCGAGATCAAGCGGGTCGTGTCGATCTGGAAGTAGTTCGGAATGATCCCGGCGCCGTTCGACCCTTCCATCCCGGCGAGGCGATCGGGAAGACCGGTCAGGGTATAGATATCATCCGGGGTCTGCGCCGCGGTCAGCGTGCCGCCCCAGCTGTCGCTCTGCAGGAAGCCGTACTGCGAGATCACCTTGTTCTCGGTATAGGTCACCCCGAAATCGAGGCTGTCGATTACCGAGGCATCGAAGTCCCAGCCGCCGCGGAAGGCGACTTCGTTGATTTCGTCCTTCATGTAGGCGTTGCGGAAGGCATTGCCGGCCGGGCGGATGTTGGCGGCGTTGATTTCCGAACCCGGATACATATTGACCGAGATCACCGGCATTTCAGTGGTGAAGTCGACCTTCTGATTACGCACACCGAAGATTGCGCTGCCAACAGCAATGTTGCTGCCATAGGGCGAGGTCGGCTTGCTTTCGGCGGTCGAGTGGTGGCCATCAAGTTCAAGCCGCAGGCCGCCCGGTCCATCCCACTTGAGGTTGCCGCCAATCGACTGGTTGATGCTGCGGTTCTTGGCCACCGCACCCGTGATCGCCAGGTCCTTGCCCTCACCCGCGCCGAAGGCTTCCGAATAGAAGTTCGGGCCGGCGGCCGGGCCATTGGTCCAGCTGCTGGAGGTGTTGTTGTGGTTGAACCACACGCCGATGCTGTTGGTGCGGGCGTCGATGGTGTTCTGCGAATAGGTGTAATCGATCACCGCCGACAGGGTGTCGGTCGGCTTCACCTGCAGCACGACCTGGCCGTTGATCCGCTCACGCTCGATATCGGTGAAGTCATACCCGGCGTTCTGCGTCACCTGGTAGACAGTGGTCGCGTTGGGACGGTTCTGGGTCTGGGCAAAGTTGCCGCGCCAGTCATTGGCATCGACCGGCAGCGAGCCCCAGTTGTTTTCATTGCCCAGGTAGCCTTCGCGCCAGCCCGCATTGAATTGCGCCAGGCTGGCCTTGCGCTTCTGGTAGGAACCGCTGACCAGGATCCCAATCTTGTCGTCCGCAAAGGTCTGGCTGACAATGCCCGACACTTCCGGAGTGATTTCGGTGCCTTCGAAAGTGTGGTCATAGACACCCTTGACCGCGACACTGCCCTGGAAGCCAGGACGATCAAGCGGACGCGGGGTGCGGATGTTGATGACCGAGCCGATCCCGCCGGTCGGCAGCGAGGCGCGGCCCGACTTGTACACTTCGACCGCCGCGATTCCTTCGGAGGCCAGGTTGGCAAAGTCGAAGCTGCGCGAGGCCGGGGCTTCACAGCAGCTGCCCAGGCCCGAGGCCGGCATCTGGCGGCCATTCAGCAGCACCAGGTTAAAGTCCGGACCGAAGCCGCGCACAGTGACCTTCGAACCTTCGCCGCTGTTGCGATCGATTGAAACGCCCGTGATGCGCTGAAGCGATTCCGCCAGGTTGGTATCAGGGAACTTGCCGATGTCTTCGGCCGAGATCGCATCGACCACGCCCTGGGCATCGCGCTTGAGGTCCATCGAGGCCTTCAAGCTGGCGCGAATACCGGAAACAACGATCTCGTCGCCGTCTGCAGGGGCTGCTTCCTGCGCCTGGGCGACCTGGCTGGTCAGCCCCAGTGCCAGCATGGATGCACCAATCAGCAGGTGCTTCGACGCGATCTTCCGCGAATCATTCATCAGTGCTTCCTCCCCAGAAATGCGTGCTTATACGAGCACCCTATTTCAAATGTGAACGTTCACCTAAATGATAACGTTCACTTCGTCAAGCCTGCAAGCAAGTTTCGGCCAGCGCGATTGCCCCCGCTGTGCTGCCATCAACCCCGCTCTGGTGAGCGAGGTTCATTCCAGCAGCCATCGGCGCCAGCGGGGCTTGATGATTTGCAGCAGCACCAGCGAACCGAGGCTGGCCGCGACGATAATGGCCAGCACTGATCCCGAAACCCGGCTGAATTCGAACAGGCTGGCGATAGCCGGCACCAACTGGGATGCAGCCAGCAGGCCGGTCGCGGCCACCAGGATCGCAATCAGCACCCGGTTGGGCCGCAATGTCGCCTCCACTGCCTGACCGAAGCGGCGATTGACGATGATCAGGCCAATGATGCCCAGCACCAGCGCGATAAAGGCTGCGGTGCGCAGCTCTGCCGCTGGAAGGCCCGCGTGCCACAGCCAGGTCGTCAGGCCGCTGGCGACCGCGAGAACGAGCAGTCCCTGAACCATGGCCCACCCCACCAGCCCGCGCGAAAACAGCGCTGATTCCGGCCCCCGCGGCGGACGCCGCATAGCGTCGCGCTCTTCCGCTTCCGCTTCGAATGCGATCGAGCAGACCGGATCGACGATCATCTCTAGAAAAGCGATGTGCACTGGCCCCAGCAGCAGGGGCATCCCGGTGAGCAGGGGCAGCAGCGCCAGCCCGGCTATCGGGATGTGGACCGCGACAATGAAGCCCATCGCCTTGCGCAGGTTGTCATAGATCCGTCGACCCATCCGGATCGCCTTGACGATCGAGCCGAAATCATCGTCGAGCAGCACTAGCGAGGACGCCTCTCGGGCAACATCGGTACCACGGCCGCCCATCGCGATGCCGATATGGGCAGCTTTCAGCGACGGGGCATCGTTCACTCCGTCGCCGGTCATGGCGACAATGGCACCGGCGGCCTTGAGCGCCTCGACCAGCCGCAGTTTCTGCTCGGGCATGATCCGGGCGAACACGTTGGCCGAGCTGACCCGGGCTTGAAGCGCCGGGGCGTCCAGCTGGGCCAGCATGTCACCGGTCAGCACATCTTCCCCATCAATCCCGGCTTGCCGCGCGATCGCACGGGCGGTGGCCGGATAGTCTCCGGTGATCATGACGACGCGGATACCGGCCGCGCGGCATTGCCGGACCGCATCCGGTACCGATGGCCGCAGCGGGTCGGCCAGCCCGACCAGCCCCCGGAATGCGAAGGCGAAGCTGCGCGGGCTGTGCGGCAATGCACCGGCGGGCCAACTGGCCTGGGCCACTCCCAGCACGCGCAAACCTCGCCCCGCCATGTCATCCACCGCGCGCTGCACCCGCTCCCGCTCGGCCTGGTTCAGGCCGCACAGCTCGGCAATGGCTTCGGGCGCACCCTTGGTTGCGACAAGGCGGTCCTCGCCATCCCCGCCGCTGGACCAGACGTGTGTCATCGCCAGCAGATCAGGGGCCAACGGATAGCGCCGCTCGATCTCGCCATCCGGCATATTGCCGTTGGCCTGACTGCCATCGCGGTGCAGCGCATGGAACGCCAGCTCCATCGGATCGACCGCTTGCTGAGCGCTGGCCATGACCCCCAGTTCCACCAGCAGCCGGAAATCATCCTCCAGCGCGATGGCCGAGCCCGGGACAATCGGGCGGGCCGTGCCATCGGGCCGACGCAACTCGGCAATCTGCATCCGGTTCTGCGTCAGGGTGCCGGTCTTGTCGGTGCATAGCACCGTTGCCGATCCCAGCGTCTCGATCGCCGCCGCGCGCCGGGTCAGCACGCGTTCCCGCGACATGCGCATTGCCCCCATCGCCATGAACACGGTCAGCACCACCGGGAACTCTTCCGGCAGCATCGACATCCCGATCGCGATGGCAGCAAGCATGGCTTCCAGCCAGCTCCCGCGCCAAAGGCCGTACAGCACAAATACCAGCAGGCTGGCCGCTGCCCCGGCAGCGGCAAACCACAGCACCAGCGCACGGGTTTGCTGGCGCAGGCGCGGGGCTTCCGGCTCCAGTCCGCTCAGCAGCTGCCCGATCCGCCCGATCTGGCTGGCCGCGCCTGTTGCCGTGACGACCCCGCAGCCATCGCCGCGCACGACAAGTGTGCCCGAGAACGCCAGCGGCAGGTCGTCTCCCCCGGGTCGGACACTGGCCGGATCGGCACCAGCGGCAGCGGCACACTTAGAGACCGGTGCCGATTCCCCCGTCAGCAGCGACTCGTCAATCTGCAGGCCATTGCTTTCTTGCAGCAAGACGTCGGCCGGCACCCGGTCGCCCTCACCCAAGATCAGAAGATCGCCGCGCACCACGTCGCGCCCGGCAATGCGCTGACGGCGGCCATCGCGAATGACCAGCGCGCGCGGACTGGTCAGGTCGCGCAAGGCTTCGAGCGCGCGTTCGGTCCGGCTTTCCTGAACCACCGTGATGATGGTCGACAGGACAGCAAAGGCCGCAAGGATCAGCGCCTCGTGGATGTCTCCCAGTGCCAGGTAGATCACGCTCGCCGCCAGCAGCAGCGCCAGCATCGGTTCGCGCAGTACTTCCCCTGCGATCCGCCAGATCGATCGGCCTCCTTGGCGCGCCAGTTCATTGGGCCCCTCGGCGGCCAGCCTGGCCCGGGCCGCGTCCTCGCTCAGCCCAAGCGGGCCGGGGTCTGCCATAGGGGGCGGCAGCGCAGTGTCGATCATGCGCCAAACGGCCCGGCGGGGAGCTCGCTCCGGGTGAGCGGCAGCTCGGCCTTGGCGATGTGCAACAGCGCCTGCAGCACGGCCACGATCAGCGGCCCCAGCACAATGCCGTGGGCGCCAAACAGCAGCAGGCCGCCGATAATCGCGACGAACGACACCATCGGATGCAGCGACAGCCGCTTGCCGACCAGGATCGGGTAGATGATGTTGTCGATCAGGCCGATCACCACGGTGCCCCAGACCGTCAGGACGACGGCTGATCCCCAAGCGCCGGATAGTGCCAGGCTGATCGCTGCCGGCACCCAGACTACGAAGGCGCCAAGGAACGGCACGATCGCGAGGAGCCCCATCACCACGCCCCAGAACACTGGCGCGGGCAGCCCCAGCGCCCAGAACATCAACCCGCCCAGCAGCCCTTGCAAGGCTGCCACGGCCGCCGTTGCGTAGACCGATGCAAAGACCGTCTGGCTGGTCTTGCCGACCAATTCGTCAAATTCTTCCGGGTGCAGCGGCACCGCCCGGCGCAGTGCGGCCAGCGCGCGGTCGCCATCGCGGAGCAGGTAGAACAGGAAGTAGAAGGTCAGCAGCAGGGTGATTACCCCGGTCGCGGATTCCTGGAACAGCCTTCCGCTCCACTGGGCAAGCTGCCCGGGCAGAAGCGTGTAAAGCTGGCGCAGGCCAAGCGCCCCCTCCAGCTCCGCAATCAACCGGGCCAGGCGCGGATAGGCCGTGCCGAGCCGCTCCAGTCCGTCGGGTGAAAGCAGCGGGCCATAGGCCCCGGCCCCGGCAACAATTTGCTGCACCAGCGCGGATATGACCAGGCCGCCAGGTATGACCACCACGACCGCAGCGACCAGCAGGGTCAGGCTGGTGGCCAGCGCGGGCGAATTCGTGCGCGTCCGCAGCCTCCGTTCAAGTGGGCTGAACATGACGCCCAGGGTAAGCGCCCAGACCAGCGCCGGGACAAAGGGCTGGGCGATCAGGACCAGGATGACACCCAGCACCACGATCGCGCTGACCAGCGCAATCGCGGTTGTCAGGCCTTGCGGGAGGCGGGTTCTTGGCATGGTTTCAGTCCTTCGCCTTACCTCCCCGCCAGTTCCAGTCCCCTGACCGCTGCGGCAAGAGCCGTGGCAAGGGGGATGGTCGAAGCGGGACCCGGGATCGTATCGGTGGCCAGCAAAGAAGCAATCCCGCCGCGCGCCAACGCCGCCAGCTCGCCTTCGCCGGCCAGGCAATGGGTCGTCACTGCGCCCACTACATGGGCCCCGGCCGCCGCCAGTTGCGCGGCGCATTTCAGCAGGGTGCCCCCGCTCGAAACCATGTCATCGACCAGCAAGGCCGGCCTTCCAGCAGCCTGGGCCGCATCGGGCAGCACAATTTCCACCCGGTGGTCATCGATCCGGCGCTTTTGACCGACGATTGCGCCAAGACCTAGCTCATGGCCGAGCGAGGCCACCCATGCCCGGGACTCCTCGTCAGGCCCCACCAGCACCGTGCCGGGTGCGATGGTGCCCCTGATCGCAGCGGCAATGACCGGGGCCGCCGAGACATTGGCCACAGCGATACCGGGCACCGCCAGCGCCAGATCCGGGGTGCGGTGCAGGTGGGGATCGACCGTAACCAGGCCGTCGAAGGCAGCCCCGAGCAGCTGTCCGATAACCTTCTGCGAGACGGCCTCGCCCGGGGCAAAGGCCTGATCCTGCCGCATGTAGCAAAGGTAGGGCGCGATCAGGATCACTTTTCCGGCGCCCCGGTCGCGCAGTGCCGAAGCGGCCAGCAGCAGCCGGACCAGCTTGGTGTCTGGCTGGTCAAGCGAGCAGTAGACCAGCGCAATGTCGCCAGGCTCTCCAACCTGCACCAGGCTTTCGCCATCGGGAAAGGTGCGGATCGCCACGGGACTAATGGCGATTTCCAGTGCCGCCGCCAGCCGCCCGGCCGGTGCCTCCTGACCCGGGAAGACGTGCAGGGCCATGGTCATGCCGACACCCGGTAGCCCGAGGATTCCTCGGCAAGTTCCCGTGCGAAGCCCAGCCCCGTCTCTGATGTTGCATGGATCCGGTACAGCGCCTCGCCCGACCGCACCGGGTCTCCCGCCTTGCGCAGCAGGTCGATCCCTGCGCCCTTTTGCATTGGTGCGCCGGCAAGCCGCGCAATCCGGGCAATCAGGTGGCAGTCGATCGCAGTGATCGTACCCGTTTGCCGCGCCAGAATCTCATGCTGGAGCGGCCCCGGTGCAAAGCTTGCCGGCTGTTTGCCCTGGGCAGCAATCAGGCGCTGCATCGCCGCATAGGCCTGGCCGGAATCAAGCAGCTGCGCCGCGCGTTGTTGGCCTTGTCCACCGGGCAAGGCCGGATCGAAATCAAGCACCCGCCCAGCCAGGAAGATCGCGCGCTCCCGCAGATCCGTGGGCGCAGCCGGATCGCCACTGAGCACTTGCATCACGTCCCGCGCTTCGAGCACCGGGCCGATGCCCCGGCCAATCGGCTGTGATCCGTCCGTCAGAACGATATCCACCGTGAGCCCCAAATGGGTGGCAACATATTCGAACAACTTGCGCAGCCGGACAGCTTCCGCCTGGCTGCGCACCTTGGCGGTCGGCCCGACAGGAATGTCGATAACCAGATGGGTGGCCCCGGCCGCCAGCTTCTTCGACAGGATCGAGGCAACCATCTGCTCGAAAGTGTCGATCCTGAGCGGACGTTCCACCGAAATCAGGATATCATCGGCCGGTGACAGATTGACCCGACCGCCCCAGGCCAGCACCGCGTTTTCCTGCGCGACAATGGCCTTCATCCGTTCGGCTGAAATATCGACATTGGCGAGCACCTCCATCGTGTCGGCCGTGCCTGACGGAGAAGTGATGGCGCGTGACGAGGTCTTGGGAATGATCAGCCCGTGGGCGGCCACGATTGGCACCACGATCATCGAGGTCCGGTTACCGGGAATGCCGCCGATGCAATGCTTGTCGACAATCAGCGGGGATGGCCAGGTCAGTTTCTCGCCGACATCGGCCATTGCGCGGGTCAGACCAAGGGTCTCGGCAGTGGTCATGAAGGCGGCACAGGCAACCAGGAAGGCCCCGATCTCCATCGGCGAATAGCGGTATTTCGTGATGTCGGCGATGATCTCGGCCAGTTCTGTATCAGTCAGCGTATCGCCGCTGATCTTGCGGCGCACCGCATCCAGACTGGCAGGCGGCCGGGCCTGGGCGACCACCACTTCGGCGCCCTCCGGCAGACCGAGCCGTCGGAATGCCTGTTCGCCCAGCCCGATCTCCCCGTGCCGCAGCAGATGCTCGTCATCCATGATCGCGAGCGTGGCCAGGATCGCCTTGCCGCCCTGCGCCACTTCCACCTTGCGCAAGGCCTGAAATTGCTCGGCGCCATATCCATCGTCTGACCGGGGCAGGAACACGGTGTTTTCCGGCGACGTATCGATTGCGACGTAACGGATCTTGAACATGGTGCCCCAATTCCGAAGCGCGCCAGCCAGAGCTGGCCAATGGCGCGCGCGATGAAGCTTAGAACTAATTTGCGCAGCGGTGTCTTGTTCTTGCGCAATTATCGCGTGAATTGCACGTGAAAGCAAAGCAAGCCTGGCGGGGCTGCCGAACGCAGCGGGACCTTCCTTATTCCAGCCAGCCTGAATTTTTTCACCTTGCATTGGAATAGATGGGCTTCCGGGCCGTTATGGCACTACTGGGCATTGCCTCTGCCGTGCGTCAGGCTATGCGTATTTTCCGTTAGTCCATGGAGGGGCACCCATGAAATTTCTTTGCAAATCCAGTCTGCTGGCCGGGCTCGGCCTGATCCTGCTGCCAAGTGCAGCCTTTGCCGATGATGGCACGGGCCAGGATGAACCGGGCGTTTGGCGGCTGGGTGCCGGGGTCAATTACTCCGAAGGGGACTACGGCGAACCGCAAAGGACCACCGTGGTATCGGCCCCGGTCTCGCTCCGTTACCGCAAGGGCGGTTTCAATTTCCGTGTTTCGGTGCCCTTCGTCAGCATCGACGGTCCGGGCAGCCTGCTCGACACGCCGCAAGGGCGCGATGCGGGCTTCGGCGATAGCAGCGGCGGCGATGACAAAGGCGGCGAAAGCTCGGGTTCGGGCTCAAGCGGATCGAATTCCGGCTCGTCGGGCTCGGGTAGCAGCGGCTCCGGCGGCAGCGGATCCGATGATGGCGGCTCCACCTCCGCGGGCGGCGATGTCATTCCGGTCGCGGGCGCGTCCAGCCGCCGCAGCGGGATCGGCGATGTCTCGATCAGCCTGGGCTATTCGGTCCCGATTGGGTCGACGACCTGGTTCGACGTGACCGGGCGCGTGAAGCTGCCGACCGCATCGACCGCCAAACGGCTCGGCACCGGCAAGCTCGACGTGACGGTTGGCGGCGATCTGGTGCAGGATATCGGCGACCTCAGCCTGTATGCTGGCGGGCGCTATCGTTTCCTTGGCAAACCGGCCGGCAGCACGCTGCGCGACACCTGGGGCGCAGGCGCTGGGGCGAGCTATCGCCTACCCGGCGGGGCCTATGTCGGTGCCGACTATGGCTGGCAGGAATCGGCCACGCCAGGCCGCGGGGCAAGCAGCGAAATGACTGGCTGGGTCAACTTCGCGGTCAGCAAGCGGCTGCGGATGCAGGTCTTCGCCTCGACTGGTTTCAACGCCAACAGCGCCGATTTCGCCGGTGGTCTATCGCTGAGCTACCGGCTGAACTGACCCACGCCGGATTTTTTCACGAACAAATGGAATAAGCCGATCCGGACATCGTTCTCTCCCTGAACCACGACGGGAGATGAGCGGTGTTTCAGGATGTAGGCGGCTTCGAGCCGCAACTGCGCGTGATCGATGTCTTGCCGCGCGACCGTGGAGAACCCCTCGGCCGCAGCCGGCTGGAGGCAGCCAAGCGGGCCTTCACCACGCGGCGGGTCGAATTCGTCTCGGGTATGCGGCTATTGCGCACCGGCGCGCCCCAGGCGGGGGACCTGGTGCTCGCGCGGATCGCAAGCCTGGGACAGCATCAGCGCCTCGAATCGCCCCACGGTCGCCGCGCCCAGCTCTACGAAGGCGACGAGATCGTGGTTGCCTATGGCGAACGCTACGCGCCTGACCAGTTCGAGGCCATAATACCCGCAGACCTTGGCCGTTGCGACCTGGTTGCTGGTGGTGGCGTTGCCGGAAAAGTCCTCAGCAGTCACGCCAGGATGAAGCGGGCCACCCGGATTCAGCCAATCGGCCTGATTGCCGACAGCTTTGGCCGCCCGGTCAACTTGGCCCAGCACGCCCTGCCGCTGCGTGTGCTCCGCGACCGGCGGCAGCAAGTGATTGCCGTGGCCGGGACTTCGATGAACGCCGGCAAGACAACGACGGCCGCCGGCCTGATCCACGGCCTTAGCCGCGCCGGACTGAAAGTGGCGGCAACCAAGGTTACCGGCACCGGATCGGGTGGCGACGTCTGGTCGATGATCGATGCCGGGGCGAGCCGCGTGCTTGACTTTACCGACATGGGCCACGCTTCGACCGCCGGCCTGCCGCATGAGCGGATCGAGGCAGTGGCCCTGTCGCTTATCGCCCATGCTGCGGCCGAAGGCGCCGATGCCGTGGTGGTCGAGATTGCCGACGGCGTATTGCAGCGCGAGACTGCCGCTCTGCTCGCCGCCCCCGCCTTCCGTGCAGCGATTGATGGCCTGCTGTTCGCTGCGGGCGATGCCCTAGGCGCCGTCGGGGGCCGCGATTGGCTATTGGCCCTGGGCCACAATGTGGTCGGCGTCTCGGGCCTGGTCAGTGCCTCTCCGCTCGCCACCCGTGAGGCCGAAGTTGCGATGGGCCAGCCCGTGCTCTTGCTGGACCAGCTGCGCGACCCGGTGCTCGCCCCGCAGCTGTGCTTTGCGGCCGCGGCTACGATTGACGAAGCATGATCACGCTGCTCGACCGGCGCCGCCGCTGGTTGCTGGCTGGGGTGCTGGCCATGGCTCTGATCCAGCTTGGCGCGACGATTGCCGTTGCCCATTCGCTCCATGGGTCGGGTGCTTCGGCCTGGCCGCTCGCGGCCGGTGCGGCCGGGCTCGCTTTCGGCTGCGAAGCCGTGCTGCGGCGGTTGAGCGAAGGGCTTGGCCTTGATTACGTCAGCGCCGTCCGGGCTGTGCTGTTCCGGCACCTGATGCAGGTCGATCCCGCGGTGGTGCAAAGCCGGCGCCATGGCGCGATGCTGCAAAGTTTCGTCGGCGACCTGACCGCGCTGCGCCAGTGGGTTGCCGAAGGGATCATGCGTGCCGGACTGGCGCTGATCGCGCTGACCGGCCTGCTGGGTTGGCTGGCCTGGACCACACCGGGCCTGGCCGTGGTGGCGCTCGCCATAGTTGCCCTGGCTTGCCTTGTCGGCCTTGCCCTGCTGCGCCCGCTGGCCCGCGCTGTGCGGTCGGTCCGCAAGGAGCGCGGCGCTGTTGCAGCCTTTGCTTCGGAGCGACTGGCCGCCAGCGCCACAGTTCTGGCTGCGGCGCGGACGCCGTCTGAAACCCGCCGGCTCGAACGGCGCGTGGCGCGGCTCAATCACGCAGCGCTAAGCCGGGCCTGGCTGACCGGGCTGCTGCGCGCACTGCCGCACCTTGCCGCCACGGCGATCGTCATTGCCGCGGCGGTCAGCGTGCAACCCCAGCCCGGCGGGATGGCTGGGCTGGTCCTGGTGATCGGCATCATCGGCCTTGCTCTGCGCGATCTGGCCCGCGCGGCCGAACTGGCCGTGCCGGGGCGCGTCTCGCAGCACCGGATCAAGCGGCTGCTGGCACTGCCCGTTCTCGACTACCCCGCACCCGCACCGTGGGTTCGCGGCGAAGCCCGCGCGCTGGTGCTCGACCGCGTCAGGCTTGCAGCCGGCCACCCCTTGCTTGATGGCCGGCTTGAGTGCGGCGCGATTGCTCTGCTCGATGGCGACCCGGCCCAGATCGGCGCGCTGCTGCGCGTCCTGGCCGGGCTAGCCCAGCCGGCTAAAGGCGCTGTGCGCTGGAATGGCACCGACCTGCTGGCCTGCCGCCCCGCGCGCCGCCGCCGCCTGGTCGGGCTGGCGAGCGACGACTTGCCTCTGCTGCGCGGCAGCAATGCGCTCAACCTGCGCTACCGCGCGCCGCACCTGGCCGAGGACGACATTGCCGCGCTGGCCGCTGCCTGGGGCCTGGATCCCGCCGCGAACACTGGCCAGCCGCAGGAGCTAGCCGTGGCGCGCGCTCTGGCGGGCCAGCCACCGATCCTGCTGCTGGCGCCCGACGAGCGCCAACTGGGCGAAGCCGCGGCAGCACGGCTGGCCGATGCCTTAGCCACCTGGCCTGGGGTCGTGCTGCTGGCAACGCGCCACCCGGCACTGGCCCGTCAGGCCACTTGCCATTGGCAGTTCGGTCCGGCCGGCCTGGTGGACCTGCCGCGCGCCGCCCCCGCGCTGGTCAGCCAGGAGAATGCTGCATGACGGCCCTCGCCCTGGTTCCCCATCGCGATGCCCTGCCCCCGCGCCCGCTGTTCCTGCGCTGCCCGGGCCAGCCGGAGCGGGAATACTACCTGCTGCTTCCGGTCGCCATGCGCCCCGGTGCCGAGCCGCTGGTGCTGGTCCACGGGATCTCGCGCAATGCTCCCGAACTGGTGCTGCGTTTTGCCGAGCTGGCCAATCGGGCCGGAGTGCCGCTGATTGCCCCGCTGTTCCAGCGCGAGAGCTTTGGCCAGTATCAGCAAGTGCTGGACCAGCGCGCCGGCCAGCGCAGCGATCTGGCCCTGCTCGACATTCTGGACGATGCCGCGCGCCGGTTTGGTCTCGCAACCGGTCGGATCGCGCTGTTCGGCTTTTCGGGTGGAGCACAGTTCGCCCATCGCTTTGCCCTGCTCCATGCGCACCGCGTGCGGGTCTGCGTGCCTGCTTCGGCGGGCTGGTATACCCTGCCTGATCCAGCGCTGGCCTGGCCGCTCGGGCTGGCGCAGAGTCCCGCCTCCGTCCATCCGGACGCTGGCTGCGTACCCTTCCACCTGATCGTAGGGCAGCGCGAGCGCGGTGATGACGAGGCGCTCCGGCACAGTCCGGAGCTTGATGCGCTGCAAGGCTCCAACCGCCGCGCCCGAGCGCGCGCCTGGCATCGCGCCCTGCGCAAAGCTGGATGGAGCCTCGAATCCAGCCTGACCGTGCTGCCCCGCACCCGCCACAACTTCTCCTGCGCCCACCGCAACGGGCTGGTCGAAACCGTTTTCCGCCTGATTGGACAACAAGGAACAGAATGATGAGAACCACTGCATTGACCGCCCTGCTGCTTGCAGCAACCAGCACCGCTGCCTTCGCCGATGGCCTAAAGGCCGATGAACGCGGCTTGACGCTGGAACAGGGCCCGCTGGAACTCAACCTGGGCGGGCGCATCCATGTCGACGCCAGCGTGTTCGATGAACCCGCCACTGGCCGGACCGGCGTGACCGATGCGGATTTCCGCCGGGCGCGACTGGAACTTTCGGGCAAGGTCGGCGACGTGGTCCGCTTCCGGGTCGACCGCGAATTCGCCGGACGTTCAAAGGGCTGGCGCAACCTCTGGGCCGGAATTGCCCCGACCGACAATGTCGAGCTGCGTGGCGGCAACATGATGGCGCCCTTCTCGGCTGAAGACCTGCAGAGCTCCAACACCATTCCCTTTGCCGAGCGCTCGCTCGCTTCGGCACTGGGATCGGGCTATGGCCTGGGCGGCATGGCCAGCGCCAGCGGCAAGCGCTGGAGCGCCGCCGTGGGCTGGTTCGACGATGCGCTCGACAACGAAGAAGGCCGCTCTGCCGAGCGCGGGCGCGGGGTGGTCGGTCGCGTCACGGTCCTGCCGGTCAGTGCTGGCAAGACCAGGCTGCACCTAGGCCTGGCCGGAGAGCGCCGCTCGTTCCGCCCCGGCGAAAATCTGCGCCTATCAGCCGATGCCGGCAGCGTCCTGGCCCCCGATGCCATGGCTACCGGTGCGATCACGGGGATCGAACGTCTCAATGCCTGGAATGGCGAGGCTGGGCTGGCCCATGGCCCGGTGCTGATCCAGGCTCAGTTCACCGGCATGGACCTGCAGCGCGACGCCTTGCCGAGCCTCAAGTTCAGCGGACAGACGCTCCAGGCGGCCTGGCTGGTGACGGGTGGTCGCTATGACTATTCGCGGGGGACCGGCAATTTTTCCGGCCCCGATTTGAAGCGCAACCGGCTCGCGCTGGAACTCGCGGCTCGTTACAGTCGGCTCGATCTGGCTGATGGTGCCTTCGATGCCGGAACGGGCCGGGCCTTCACGGCGGCCGCCAATGCTTATTGGGGCCGGAACCTGCGGGTGATGCTGGACTATACCCGGACCACCGTGCGCTTTGCCGGGCTGGTGCCGCAGCAGACCACCAACACCGGGGTGGCACGCTTCCAGATCAACTTCTGATCGGCCCAGGGCCGCCGCTGGCCGGGGTCAGCGGCGGTTCCACCCGCGGGAAATCAGCCCCTTCTCCTCTTCCTGTCCAAGCGGATCGGAGGCTCTGATCCGGCGGTAGGCGGCATCAAGGCCTGCGCCGTCGCTGCCAGCCGCAAGGCGCACTTCATCCGTGGGGCTGGGTCCAGTCGCAGCCGCTTCGCCCTCGATCGTCCAGCCCTTGTCTGTCCGGCAGGCCAGCGCCGCCTTCCCATCCGCGCGAAATTCACGGCACCACCGGCCATCGGCAGCGCGCACGGTCAGTGTCGGCTCGATCATCCGGCCATCGGCCAGGCGCGTTGCGGCGAGCGAAGGCGTGGTATCCAGCGCCAGGCTGAGCCCGTCTGGCTCCGCCCCGCGCTGCGGCACGGCCAGCAGCAGCAGCGCCGCTAGGCTTGCTGCCACTGCCCCGCCCAGCGGCAGGGCATGGCGGCGCCAGAATGGCTGGTTGTCATTGGCGGCAAGCGGCGCGGGGGCCGGCTGGGCCAGACCCATTTGCGCCAGCAGCGCATCGTCGATCGGCGCTTCGGCCAGCGGCGCGAGCGCGCCTTTCAGGAAGGCATCGTTGGCCTGCCATTCCGCTGCGCGGCGCGCCAGATCCGGGTCACGCTCAAGTTCCTGTGCAAAGGCGGCAGCTTCCTCGGGCGAAAGCGCGCCATCGAGCCAGGCGGCCAGGCGTTCGTCGAAAACGTTGCTCATTGCACTACCCCCGGACCGCGACCGACCACCTGTTCGATCCGCCCGCGCGCACGGGCCAGCCGGCTCATGATAGTGCCGACCGGCACCTCTAGCACATCGGCTGCTTCGCGGTAGCTCAGCCCTTCGACGACCACGAGCAGGAAGGCGGCACGCTGGTCGTCCGGCACGGCCTGCAAGGCGCGCTGCGCCGCGGCCAGATCAGAACGGCTCTCCACCGTTGCTCGCCCATCCTCGCCCATGGTTTCGGGCAGTTCATCGACCGGCACTTGCTGGCCGCGCCGGCCGGCGGCCCGCACCCGATCGATGTGCAGGTTCCGGGCGATCCGGAACATCCAGCTATCGACCCGCGTGCCGGGCACGAACTGGTGCGCCCGTGACAACGCCCTTTCAACGGTGGACTGCATCAGGTCGTCTCCATCCTGGACATGGCCCACAAGCCCTTGGCAGAACCGGCGCAGACGCGGGAGTGCGGCGATCACCGCAGTCCTGAACCCGTCCTCTCCGGCCCTACCGGCAACCATGCATTCCCCGCTATAACGACCCGCTTGCCGCATTATTCCGGCAGACTGCCGCTTTTTTGTTCAGTGGTTTCTGCGCTATTGCAAGCCCGGCCGGGAATATATTCCGCTTGGGCGCGTTTTCCCTGAGGAACCGTGCCGGGATGGTAGCGGATTGCGGGATAGGACGCTGGAAATGATGCGCAAGACTGTGCTGGGGCTGACACTGGCCGCACTAACGGCAAGCGCCGGGGTGTTCGCCGCGAGTGGCCGCGATCCCGAGACGGACTCGCGCGCGCAGGAGCGACTGGACCGCGATACGGCCCGGGCCGCCGAACGGACCGAGGAACGCGCCGTGCGCTATGCCGAGGAGCGCGCCCGGATCGAGGAACGCACCATGGCGGAGCCTGACAAGGCCGCGACCGATCTTGCCAAGCTCGATGCAGATCAGGTTCGCGATCAGGATAAGGCAGCCGAGGACGCCGCCAAGGCTCAGGAAAACTTTGCCGAAAACAGCGCCAAGGAAGCCGAAGACGCTGCAGAGGAAGCCGACAAGCTGGCTGAGCGCGATGACGACGGTGGCAGTCTGGGGTCCAGCCAGCTGATGCGCGATCTGGGTGAGAGCGAAGGGGCCGAGCACGACCAGGATGGCTATCCGGTGCGGCGCGGCGAGGTGGTCGGCATCGACTTTGGCGCCGCCACGCTTGACGCTGCCCGCGCGCGCGGGTTCCGGGTGATCGAGCGAACCCGGCTGGGCGTGCTTGACCGCGAAGTCGTCCGCCTCGCCGCACCGGCAGGAATGAACTCGCTGGCGGCGCGCAAGGTGCTGCAGGATCTTGATCCCAAGGCGGTGGTCGATCTGGTGCATTATTATGGCCTCAACCTAACCGCTGGCGGCAAGGGCAAGAAGGTGAGCGGCAGCCCGGCGCGGCGCCAGAGCACTGGCAAGCTTGCGGTCGGGGTGATCGACACCGCCGTGGTCAACCATCCGGCATTGAACGGCGCGCGGATTGTCAGCTGGCAGGATGGCTTGCAGCCTGGCGCGCCGTCGGCCCACGGCACCGCGGTCGCCTCGCTGATTGCGGGCGAGGGTCAGGCGACGATCTATTCGGCCAACATCTTCCGCGGCGCGCCGGCCCGGCCTTTTACCTCGGCGGATGTGATCGCCGAAGCGCTCGAATGGAACCTCGCGCAAGGGGTGCCAACCATCAACATGAGCCTGGCCGGACCGCGCAACGCGATCCTTGACCGGCTGATCCGTGATGCAGTGGCGCGGGGGACAACCATCGTCGCCGCTGCCGGCAATGGTGGGCCAACCGCCCCGCCCGCCTATCCCGCCGCTGTGCCAGGGGTGGTGGCAGTGACCGCGGTCGACAAGGACTTGCGCGTTTATCGTTATGCCAACCGCGGCCGCTACATCACCGTTGCCGCGCCGGGGGTCGATATCATCGCTGCGCGCGCGCCAGGCGGTTATGCCCGCTTTACCGGCACCTCTTTCGCCACGCCCCACGTCACCGCCTGGCTCGCCCGGTGCCGCGCGGATGGCACTGGCGCGGCCGCCTGCACCGATCGCCTCCGCCGGACGGCGCGAGATCTCGGTACTGCTGGCTTTGACGATACCTATGGCTTCGGCCTGATTGACTGACCCGGTCCAGAGCGCCCCAATGCTATGGTGCAGCGCAAACGCTTCGGTCAGTTGCGCTAGCCCGGCAGGAAATCCGGTCGTGGCAGCTACCTGATGCGTGGCGGGGCGGCTGGCGCGCACCAAGCGTAAGTCTGCGATTTCGCATTGCGGGGTGCATACAGATTGTGCCGGGCAGCATATGCATCGGGCTTTGCTGAGCCGGCCGCGCAGTTACTATCGACGCATGACGAATTCGAACTCTGAAGCATCCTCCGCAGCCGTGATCGCCGCCACGCAATACGGCAAGGTAGAAGGCCGGCTGGCTGGTGATGTCGTAACCTATCTTGGCATTCCTTATGCCGCGCCGCCGGTTCGTTTTGCCTTGCCCGCACCGCCGGAACCTTGGGACGGTGTGCGCCCGGCGATCGAGCCTGGTGACTGTGCGCCGCATCTGGTCAAGCCGTTTCCCAAGCTTGACGTCCTGCCGCTGGTCGGACCGGGCGCATTGGGCGGGCGGGACTACCTGAGACTCAACATCTGGGAGCCGGCCAAGGCCAGCGCGGCGCCGGTCATGGTCTTCATCCACGGCGGTGGCTTCCTGGTCGGCAGCAAGGACGCGCCGATTCAAGAAGGCACCGCATTTGCCCGGTCTGGCGTCCTGTGCGTGGCGATCAATTATCGGATGGGGATCGACGGGTTCCTGCCGATCCCCGGCGTGCCCACCAATCTTGGCCTGCGCGATATGCTGTTTGCCTTGCAATGGGTGCAGGACAACATTGCGGCATTCGGCGGTGATCCGGCCAATGTCACCGTGTTCGGCGAATCTGCCGGCGCCATGGCGATTGCCGATCTCGTCACGTCACCGCTGGCGGAAGGCCTGTTCCGGCGGGCCATCATCCAGAGCGGGCATGGCTCTATGGTGCGCGAAATTGGTATCGCCCAGCGTCTCGTCAATAAGCTGGCCCGGGTCCTGCGCATTGCGCCAACTGCCGATGGCTTTCGCACAGTTGGCGATGCAGCGGCGATCGCCGCCATCGAAAAGGTCAGCAAGCCAACCGCGCGGCTCGATTTGCGCGATGAGACCGGACGCGAACCCGTGTTCGGGATCAGCCGCTTCATCCCCGTCGCGGGCGATGACGTACTGCCGGGCAAGCCGCTGGCGGCGCTTCGCCAGGGACGCGGCGCGCAAGTCGATGTGCTGATCGGCAGCAATGCCCAGGAAATGAACCTCTACTTTGTCCCCACTGGCGTGCGGGCAAAGATTAATCGCTGGCTTGCCCGCTGGCTGCTCGGCAAGTCACAGCCGAACCCCCACCAGGTGCTGCGCGATTATGGCTTCGGCCAACCCGGCGTGAAGCCCGGTGAAGCGATGACCAACGCCATGCACGACCTGGTCTTCCGCTGGCCGGCACGGCAGTACGCCGCCGCACATCGGGGCCGGACCTGGGCCTATGAATTCGACTGGCAATCGCCGGCTTGCGACGGCCAGCTTGGTGCCTGCCACGGCATGGAGTTGCCCTTCGTGTTCCAGACGCTGGCCAAGGCGACCGGCGAGGAAGGCCTTGCCGGCACAGCACCGCCGCAAGACCTGGCAGACCGCATTCACGCGATCTGGGTCGGCTTCGCTACCGACGGGACCCTGCCTTGGCCGCAGTTCGACGAGCAGAGCCGCCTTGTCTATCAGCTGGCCCGGGGGGAAGCGGTACATGAACCGGTCATGCCGGCCGCCGCGCACCTGCCCGACTGATGGCCGGTTATCTCGCCAGGATGCGGCTTGACGGACAAACGGCGTTCGTCACCGGTGCGGCGCAAGGCATTGGTTTGAGCTGCGCCGAGGCCCTTGCCGAAGCCGGGGCCCAGGTCACGATTTCCGATCGGGACGCGGATAGCCTTGTCGCCGCCGCCGAAAAACTGACGCTGCTGGGTTACCGGGTGGACACTGCCGTGCTTGACGTGACGGATTCGGCAGCCGTCACTGCTGCGGCGGATGCCATGCTGGCCCGCTCTGGCCGAATCGACATCCTGGTCAACAATGCCGGAATTGCCCGGAGCGAGACGGCTGCAGAAGCGGTGGCCGACGAGCACTGGCTCAATGTCATCGACGTCAACCTCAACGGGACATTTTGGTGTGCGCGCGCTTTCGGGCGGCATATGCTCGCCGCCGGGTCGGGCAGCATCGTCAACATCGGCTCGATGAGCGGGTTCATCGTCAACCGGCCGCAGCCACAGAGCTATTACAACGCCTCCAAAGCGGCGGTGCATCAACTGACCAAGAGCCTTGCGGCCGAATGGGCACCGCGCGGGGTCCGAGTGAACGCAGTGGCCCCGACCTATATCGCGACACCGCTCAACGCCTTTGCCGACCAGGAGGGCGAAATGTACCGCCGGTGGATCGACGGCACTCCGCAAACCCGCCTGGGCCAGCCGGAAGAAGTGGCCTCGGTGGTCCTGTTT
This sequence comes from Sphingomonadaceae bacterium, assembly GCA_009926135.1. Classification (GTDB taxonomy): domain Bacteria; phylum Pseudomonadota; class Alphaproteobacteria; order Sphingomonadales; family Sphingomonadaceae; genus Novosphingobium. The sequence continues at coordinate 152,014 of RFPL01000004.1, read as the reverse complement.
CTCGCCTCGGGGGCGGCCAGCCTGATGACCGGCAGCGTAGTCCTCGTGGACGGCGGCTACTCTTGCTGGTGACGCGTGGAGCAAACATTACCTGACGATCGGCAAAGTGACCGACCTTTCAGATAGGTTGTAAACCTGTATGACAGGTCCGTTACCAAGGCGGGACGAACCCGCTGGTCAGGAGAGGATTCCAGCTCATGCGTATTCGTCAATCGCTTGCCCTTACAGCCGCCCTGGTCGCACTAGCGCCGACCGCCTCGTGGGCGCAGGCCGCCACTTCCACTGGTCAGGGAGCGTCGGACGAAGCGGCCGATGCCGGGACCATCGTTGTCACCGCCCGCAAGCGCGAGGAAAGCCTGGCCGACGTGCCGGTTGCGGCCACCGCGATCAGCGGCGATACCCTGGCATCACGCGGGATCAATTCGGTTCGCGAAGCAGCAGCGCTCGCACCCGGCCTCAGCATCAACAGCGACGGCGCCGGCCGCGCCTTCATCGCGATCCGCGGCGTTGGCGTGACGCTGGTTTCGTCGGTCCAGCCCGGCGTTGGCCTGTTCATTGACGGCATCTACCAGCCGAACACCTCGTACCTCAACAATCCGCTGCTCGATGTGTCGCGGATCGAAGTGCTGCGCGGACCGCAGGGCACGCTTTACGGCAAGAACACACTTGGCGGTGCGATCAACGTCATCAGCCGCGAACCCGGCGACACCCTGGGTGGGCGCGTTTCGGCCAGCTATGCCGGACCAGATGACCAGTGGCAGGTTGCCGGTTCGCTGTCCGGTCCACTGATCGAAGACACCCTCAAGTTCCGCATCGCCGCATCGCACCGCGAGCAGGATGGCTTCATCAGCAACACCACGCGAAATGCGCTGGGCAACGCGCTCAACACGGATTCGGTGAATGGTGCCCTGATGTTCACGCCGGGCAGCGACTTCAAGCTGACCGTCAAGGGTTACTACGACCGGGTGCAGGGCGCGCAGAACATCTATTCGCGGGTTACCGGGACGGCCGACTATTCACGCATCATGACAGTCAATGCACCCAACCAGCTCGATTTTGAGTACAAGGGCGTGAACGGCAAGGCCGAGATCGGACTTGGCAAGTCAACCCTGACGCTGATCGCAGCCTATGACCAGCGCAACACCACCAACCCGGACTCCGACGTGGACTTCGGCCCGGTCAACTATGCCCGTTCGACCGGTAACGACGTGCTGCGCACGACCACCTTCGAGACGCGCCTGGACACCCCGATTTCCGACAGCGTGTCCAGCCTGGTCGGCCTGTTCTACAGCCGCGAAACCAGCAAGCTGCACGACGAGACCTCGCTGCTGCCGGCCATCACCGGGCTGCCGTTCAACGTCGTGCGCAAGACCGACAACGCGACCGAGGCCAACACTTACGCCGCCTTCGGCACCCTGTTCTGGGAACCGAGCGATGCCCTCGAAGTGGCACTCGGCCTGCGCTTCGATCATGAATCGCGTGTCGCGCGCAGCGCCGTCGTCACGGTGCTCGGCCCGCTCGGATCGAGCGGCGGCGCTCTGCCCGATGCGCGCATCTCATCCGACCAGGTCGAACCCCGCCTGTCGGTAACGCGGCACTGGAACGACCAGGTGATGACCTATGCTTCCGTGGCGCGCGGCTATCGCGGCGGCGGGTTCAATGCCCCCACCGCGCCGACCCGCACGTATCAGGGCGACAGTGCCTGGACTTACGAAATCGGCACCAAGTACACCTCGGCCGACAACACGATCTACCTTTCGGGCGCGCTGTTCTACAACGACTACAAGAATTACATCGGGTTGAACTCGATTGCCCCGGCCGCCGGCGGCGGGCTGGTCACGGTCGACCTGAACACCGGCAGCGTCGAGAGCTACGGCTTCGAGCTTGAAGGCATCCTGCGGCCCACCCCGGCCTGGACCATTTCCGGCGGCCTGACCCTGATGCACGCCCGGATCACTGATGCCTCTGCCTATACGGCGACCACCAAGCGGGTGCTCGCTTCGGATCGCCTGACCTTCCAGCCGGATGTAATGGGTAATGTCGCGACGGAATACACCATCGGCCTGGGCGGTAGCGACATCGTGCTTGGTGCCAGCGCTACCTACAAAGGCAAGCGCCTCGCCGCCACGCTGAACCAGACGACGCCGACCTTCCTGGGCGGCTACTGGCTGGCCAATGCCTCGATCACTTACCGCCGCGGCGGGTTCGAGCTGCAGGGCTTTGTCTCCAACCTGGGCCAGACGAAGTACTGGGAATCGTACATCGAGAAGACCACGCTGCAGCTCGCCGGGCTGCCTGCTTCTGACCTGGGCATTGTCGGCGAGGGTCGCCGCTATGGCGTCCGCGCCAGCTTCAAGTTCTAGGCAAATGGGGGCCTCTGCAGCCATGTCGGACCGCAAGCCCCTGCCCGATGGGTTCGTCGCTGCGCTGGCAAGCCGCTTCGGTGCGGCTTTCCAGACCAGCCAGCCCATACTCGCGCAGCATGGCAGCAGTGAAGCCCACTTCGCGACAATCCTGCCTGACGGCGTAGTCTTCGCCAATTCGACGCAGGATGTGGTCGACCTCGTCAAGCTCTGCATCGCGGCGAGCGTGCCAATCGTGCCGTTCGGCGCCGGCACCTCGATCGAGGGCAACGCATCTCCGGTAAACGGCGGTATCAGCCTCGACATGACACGGATGGACCGCGTGCTGGCGGTCAATGCCGAGGACTTCGACTGCGTGGTAGAACCGGGCGTCCGGCGCGAGGAACTCAATCAGCATCTGCGCGCCACCGGTCTGTTCTTCCCGATTGATCCCGGCGCGAACGCGACGATCGGCGGGATGGCCTCCACCCGGGCATCGGGCACCAATGCCGTGCGCTATGGCACCATGAAGGACGCCGTCCTTGGCCTTGAAGTGGTGACCCCCGAAGGCAAAGTCATCCGCACCAGCCGCCGGGCGCGCAAGTCTGCCGCCGGATATGACCTGACCCGGCTCTATGTCGGCTCGGAAGGTACGCTTGGGATCATTACCGCGGTCACCTTGCGCCTCCACCCCATTCCCGAGACTATCTCAGCCGCCGTCTGCGGTTTCAGCACGCTGGGTGGGGCGGTCAATACCGTGGTCCAGTCGATCCAGTGCGGCGTACCTTTGGCGCGGGTCGAGATTCTCGACACGCTGCAGATGCGGGCGGTCAATCGCTGGTCAAAGCTGGACTATGCCGAAGTGCCGACGCTGTTCTTCGAATTCCACGGCAGCACAGCTTACGTCGCCGAACAGGTTGAAACCGTGCGCACTATTGCAGCGGCGAACGGCGGCGGTGAATTCTCCTGGGCGACCAAGGCCGAAGACCGGACCGTGCTGTGGCGCGCGCGCCACGAGGCCTATTACGCCGCGATCAACTTGCGCCCCGGCTCTGTCGGCTGGGCAACCGATGTCTGCGTGCCGATCAGCCGGCTGGCGGAATGCATTGAACAGACCCACGCGGATCTCGCCAGGACGACGATCCCCGCAACGATCCTTGGCCACGTGGGCGATGGCAATTTCCACGTGGTCTTCGCCATCGATCCCGGGTCGAGCGACGAACAGGCCGAAGTCGAAGCGATCAACGCCCGGCTGGTCAGCCGCGCACTCGCCATGGACGGCACCTGCACCGGCGAGCACGGCATCGGCATCGGCAAGCAGCAGTGGCTGGTCGAGGAATTGGGTGAAGCCGTCGATGTGATGCGGGCGATCAAGCGGGCACTTGATCCTGCCAACCTGTTCAATCCGGGCAAGATCTTCACCTTGTGAACCAGCCCGGCGATCCTTCGGCAACGCGGCTGGCGGTTCCGGCCTGGGTGACGCTACTACTGCTGGCCCTGGCCATGGCGTCGGGCAACATCGTGCTTGGCGTATTCAGCGCGCTGCAAGAGGCCGCCAAAGCCGAACTGCAACTTTCGGACAACCAACTGGGACTGCTGCAAGGGCTGGCCGTCTCGATTCCACTGGCCGTGCTCTCAATTCCCGTCGGGCTGGCCGTCGACCGCCGCAATCGGGTCAAACTGCTGTTCTGGATGTCCGCAATCTGGACGATCGGGACGCTCCTCACCGCAATTGCGCATTCGATGCCGCTCCTGTTCGCGGCGCGGATGCTGGCCGGGATCGGCGCCAATCTATCGACAACGATCGCCATCTCGATTGCTGCCGATGTGAGCCTTCCCGCCACCCGCGGTCGGTCTCTGCTGGTGCTTACGATCGGCAAGAACGCTGGAACGGCGCTCGCCTTCGCATTGGGCGGAATGCTGTTCGGCATGTTCAAACTGGCCGGCGGCATCGGCAAGCTTGAGCCATGGCGCAGCGTCCACCTGGCCCTTGGACTCGCCAGCCTGATCCTGACCTTCGCGATCCTGCTGATCCGCGAGCCCGAACGCCGGGAAGTTGAAACCACGGTCCGCCTTCCGCTGCGCGACGTGGCGGCCGGCCTCTGGCTACGCCGAAAGTTCATTGCCCCCCTGTTCCTGGGCCAAGCCGGCGTGCTGATGGCCGATGCCGCCGCGGCAATCTGGGCTGCCCCGGTGCTCAATCGCAGCTTTGGCCTTGGGCCTGAACAGTTCGCGGGCTGGATGGGCGGCGTTATTTTCGTCGCTGGCGTGCTGGGCGCGATCATCGGAGGCTATGCGGCGGACCTTGGGCACCAGCGTGGCGGCGGGGGTGGAGGAATCCTGACGGCAGCCGTGATTGCCTCGCTGATCGCCTTGCCGGCCGCACTGTTCCCCCTCGCCCCGTCCGTGCCGACCTTTGCCGCGGCGCTGTTCGTTCTGCTGCTGGGTGGGGCTGTCACCGGGCTGGTTACCGCAACGGCCATCGCCGTCATCATCCCCAATGAGCTGCGCGGCCTGTGCATCGGCTTGTTCATTGCGCTGGGCGGGCTGGTGGCATTCGGGATCAGCCCCTCGCTCGTGACTGGCCTCAGCGCAGCGATGGGCGGCGAGGACAAATTGGCACCGGCGCTGGCCACCGTGGGTCTCTGCGTCAGCATCCTGGGAAGTGCCGGGTTCTTCCTCGCCAAACGCCGCGCCTGCCAGCCTATCTGATAGGTCTTGCGGTAGCTATCAGATAGGTCTACGCTTCCTATTGGGAGGCCTGCTGATGTTGAAGTCACGCATTGTCGTATCGCCTGAAATGCTGACATTCAGCGGACCGGGACGCGTTTTTCGCAGCGATTGGCCTAGCGCCACTTGCGCCATCGGGTTTTCGGGGATCGACGGCCAGTCGCAACCGATCCTGCACAGTGCCCGCAAGTCGGCGGAGGCCGGCTGGCTGGACGATTGCGATGTGGTGCTGATCGTCCAGCGCGCGGCGTGCACCCGCCTGTTCGGAATTCTGCCGGCCGATGGCACCTGGCACCTGGCTGGTGACCTGCGCCGTCACGCACTGGCCATCCGCGACTGCGAGGCCGGCGAGGCTGCCCGATCGACCTTGCGGCTCGCCCGCAGCATCGAATTGCTGTGCCAGACGTTCTCATTGCTGGCGGCCGGTGGCCTGATCCCCGCGCACGGCGATTGCGTATTGAGCGAGACGGACGCCGCCCGAATTGCCGAGGCCCGGCGGATCATCGAAGACCGATGGCAGGAAAAGCTCACTCTGGAATCCATTGGCCGTGCCTGCGGGCTCAACCGCGACAAACTCTCGCGCGGGTTTCGCCAGGTGTTTGAATGCTCGGTTTCGGACCTGCTGGCCGAGAAGCGGCTCTCCGGCGCGCGGCAACTGCTGCTGGCCACCGACCTGCCGATCTCGACAGTCGGCTACCGGTGTGGCTACCTCAACAATGCCAGTTTCACCCGCGCCTTTTCGCGTCGCTTCGGACTAGCACCCAGCCAGCTTCGCATGGGAGCACTTGCCGCGTGACGACCTTGAAGCTTGTCCCCACGTCCGTCTCGCTGGTCGAAAAGGCAATGGTCCGCGTCCGCGATTACATCCGCGACAATGACCTGAAGGTCGGCGCCACCTTACCCGGAGAGGGCCATTTTGCCGCCGAACTGGGCGTCAGCCGGGCTGTCATGCGCGAGGCCTTTGGCGCCCTGGCTGCGCTGCACCAGATCGACGTGGCCAATGGTCGACGCGCGAAAGTCGCCGCGATCGATGGATCGGTCATGGCATCATCGATCGACCATGCCGTGGCCACTTCGCAAGTGTCCGTTGCCGATGTCTGGGACGTCCGCCGCGCGCTTGAACTGCGGACCGTTGCGCTTGCGGCGCAGAACTGCACCCCTGATCAGGCGGCAGCAATCCTCGCCGCGGCAGAAGGTATGGCGGCGGCAGCCCACGACATCTCGCTGCTCAGCCGGGCAGACATCGAATTGCATCGGGCGATTGCGAGCGCGAGCGGCAATCCTTTGTTCCTGCAGATTGTCCGCTCGTTCGAAGGCTTGCTTGAAGTGGCCGTTCCGCGAGCCTGGGACACGCGCGAGACCGAACAGCAGCGCCGCGATATGCTCGCTCGCCATCTGGAAATCGCCCAGGCGGTTGCATCCCATGACGTCGGCGGCGCAATTGCTGCCATGGATGCCCATTTCGATGCCTCGATCGGCGACCTGATCCGGAATGGGGACGCCGCCTAGGTCTGCGCCCCTTTGCGATCGACCCATCACCCGTGATGGAGGACCGCTGGCCGCAGCCAGCAAGGCTCTTTTCTGCCATGTTCATTCCGTTTGGAACGAACTGCCGCGATCCATGCTTCATGGTTCTTTGGCGCGCCCGGCAGGACTCGAACCTGCTACCTCAAGATTAGAAGTCTCGCGCTCTATCCAGATGAGCTACGGGCGCGCGCCGTGCATTCCTTAGGCGGGGTTTGCGTTGGGCGCAAACCGGGTTAGGCAGCGCACATGAGCACAAACTTGGCCCAGCTGGACGGACAAGGCGGCGCCCGCCGTCACTTCCGCTATTTCGACTATGTGATGGCGGCCTTCGTCGCGATCCTGCTGCTGTCCAACTTGATCGGGGCGAGCAAACTGGCGACGCTGGGCGGCTTCACCTTTGGCGCGGGCATCCTGTTCTTCCCGGTATCCTACGTGATCGGCGACGTGCTGACCGAGGTTTACGGCTATGCCAACGCCCGCCGCTGCGTGTGGATGGGCTTTGCCGCCATGCTGTTCATGGCTTTCATGAGCTATGTCGTGGTGGCCATGCCCGCAGCCGAGGGCTGGGACGGCCAGGCCGCCTATGAAAGCGTGTTCGGGAGCACCTGGCGGATCGTCGCGGCCTCGGTGATCGCCTTCTGGGCGGGCGAATTCGTCAACAGCTTCGTCCTCGCCAAGATGAAGATCTGGACCAAGGGCAAGGCGCTATGGAGCCGCACGATTGGCTCGACCTTCTTCGGCCAGGCGGTCGACAGCCTAATCTTCTATCCGATCGCCTTCCTGGGCATCTGGACGACCGAACAGGTGCTGACCGTGATGGTCACCAACTGGCTGCTGAAGGTGCTGTGGGAAGCGCTGCTCACCCCTGTGACCTATATGGTGGTCGGCTGGCTCAAGCGCCGCGAGGGGGTGGAGGTCTTCGACGAAGGGACCGACTTCTCGCCCTTTGCCAAGGCCAAATCGGTCTGAGACGTTCCGGTGGGTGGCCCCGCCCGACACCCTCGTATGGGGGGAACGGGGCCTCACCGGCGATGATCAATCGGCGATGAGGCCGATTGCGAGATAGATCAGGACGAGGCTGCCGAAGCCGAGGATCGTGCCGACGACCCAGCCGAGGCGGACCAGCGTGACATCGACATTGAAGTAATCGGCAATCCCGGCGCTGACGCCCATGAACTTGCCATTGGCCTTGTTGAGGCGGAAGCCGGCGGGTGCGCTGGTGCTGCGCGAGCGATCGAGCGAGTCCATTACGCGACAACCCCGACATAGGTCGCATTGGTCTGAGCCTGGACCTGGCTGGGCATCGAAACAGTGGCACCGATCAGGGCCAGCGAAAGCGCGAAGGCCGATACGGCGGCGGTAAAGCGAGCGGGGAGTTGCGAGAGACCGAACATTGTAATTTCCCTATCCATTTGAACCTTCCGAGGGACCGTCCCTGCGGATGCCACACTATTTGCAGGGGCCGTGCCAATTTCGAAAAATGGCGAAAACACGTGGTTTTGAAAATTCGCATGGAATCTTTCCGCAATATGAATGCCATGTTTTGGGAAAATTCACCAACTGTGCGGATCGAGCCTTGGGATGACATTGGCCCGGGCTCCCTCTATCGGCGGTCCCATGGCGCTTGACCGCATCACCCTCACCCATTTCCGCAACCATCCGGAAACCCGGCTGGACGGCACAGCGCAGTTCAACCTGCTGATGGGCGAGAATGGCGCGGGCAAGACCAACGTGCTGGAGGCGCTGTCGCTGTTTGCGCCGGGCCGAGGCTTGCGCCGCGCTGCACTGACCGAACTGCCCAGCCAAAGCGGCGACGGCGGCTGCGCCATCAGCGCCGATCTGGGCGGCGAGGTCCAGCTGGGCACGGGGATCCGCGCCGAACGGCCCGGCCGCCGCGTGGCCCAGGCCAATGGCGCAGAGATTCCGGCGCTGGGTCTATCCGAATGGCTGTCGATCGGCTGGCTGACCCCGGCGATGGACCGGCTGTTCAGCGAAGGCGCCGGGGCGCGGCGACGATTCCTCGACCGGCTGGTCCTGGCGCTGGAGCCGAGCCACGCAAAGAATGCCGCCCGGATGGAAAGTGCCCTGCGCGAACGCAACCGGCTGCTGGGCGAGGCCATCGAGCCCGATCCCGCCTGGCTCGACGCCCTGGAGGGACAGCTGGCCGAAGCGGGCGCACTGGTCGCCCAAGCCCGCGCGCGGCTGGTATCCGCGCTGTCCGAACGCCTGGCCCTGCTGCCCGAAGCGCCGTTCGCCCGGCCCGAGCTGGTCTACCAGCCAGGCGGTCCGCTTGAACCTGCCGCACTTGCCGCGGAACTTGCCAGCACCCGCCGCCGCGACCGCGCCGCACAGCGCACCCTGACCGGGCCGCACCGCGACGAACTGGTGGTAACCATGGCGGGCAAGGGCCAGCCGGCCAGCGCCTGCTCGACCGGCGAGCAAAAGGCGCTGCTGATCGCGATGACCCTGGCCCACGCCGATCTGCTGCATGGCAGCCGCCCGGCCCTGCTGCTGCTCGACGAAGTTGCCGCTCACCTCGATCCGCTGCGCCGCGCCGCGCTGTTCGGCCGTCTGAGGGCCGGTCAGGCGCAGGTCTGGTTGACCGGCACTGAACTCGCCCCGTTCGAGGCGATTTCAGCCGAGGCCGCGGTTTGGCGCGTCAGGGACGGGTCGGTGGAGCGGCTGGCTTAGCGGCCTTGGGCAACGCGCCCGCCACCGTATCGACTGTCGCCTGGACCATCAGGTCGATCCCCGGCAGGGTTGGATGAATTCGATCAGCCTGGATCAGGTCTTGCCGCCCGACCAGCGGCTGGAGGAAGAACGGCACCAGCGTGGCTCCATGCTTCTTCGCCAGCGCCGGATAGATCGGATCGAACTTGCCGCGATAGTCTGCCCCCAGGTTCGGCGCCGACAGCATCCCCAGCAGCACGACCGGAATGCCGCGCGCCTTCAGCTTGCCCAGCATCTCATCCAGGTTCTTGCGCGTGGCTTCGGGCGGCAGGCCGCGCAGCATGTCGTTGCCGCCGAGGCTGATGATGACCAGCGCCGGTGGCTTGGCCAAGCTGTTCAGCGTGAAGTCGAGCCGGCCCAGCCCGCCGCCAGTGGTATCACCCGATACCCCGGCGTTGGTGATCCGCGCATTCAGACCGCGCGCGCGCAGGGCTGCTTCCAGCCGCGCTGGATAGGACTGGCCCGGCTCCAGCCCATAGCCGGTAAACAGGCTGTCCCCCAGCGCCACGATTCGCAGTTCGTCGCCCATCATCGGCAGGTCCGGCGCAGCGCTGGCGCTTTGAGTGGACGCGGGCGTGGCTGGCTGCTCCGATCCGCAGGCACCCAGCACAAAGGCTAGCGCGAGAGGACTTGCAAGTCGCGCTGCCGATTTCCATTTCATGCCGGAAGGTTCCTTCATTTCGTTTCCCCCTAGCTATGGCCATTCGCTGACGTGACAAGCCCCCAATCGGCGATCACCGCCACGAACCTTACACTCAGCCTCGGCACTGGCGAGGCTGCGGTCGAAATCCTGCGCGGGATCGACCTGACCGTGCAGCAGGGCCAGACCCTGGCGCTGCTTGGCCCGTCAGGCTCGGGCAAGAGCTCGCTGATGGCAGTCCTCTCCGGTCTTGAGCGGGCCAGTGGCGGCGCACTCGACGTGGCGGGTGCCAACTTTGCCGCGCTGGACGAGGATGCCCTGGCCGCCGCGCGGCGCGGTCGGATCGGGATCGTGCTCCAGGCTTTTCACCTGCTGCCGACCATGACCGCGCTGGAAAACGTCATGACACCGATGGAACTGGCCGGGATGGAAAACGCCCGCCCGCGCGCCGAGGCTGAACTTGCCGCCGTGGGCCTGGGCCACCGGCTGCACCACTATCCTTCGCAGCTTTCTGGCGGTGAACAGCAGCGCGTCGCCATTGCTCGCGCGCTGGCTCCGCGCCCGGCGCTGGTCTTTGCCGACGAGCCGACCGGCAACCTTGATGCCGCGACCGGCAGCGGGATCGTTGACCTGCTGTTCGCCCGCCGGGCCGAGGCCGGGGCGACGCTGGTGATCATCACGCATGATGCCAGCCTCGCGGCCCGCTGCGGACGGGTCGTCACCCTGGCCGACGGCCGCATCGCGAGCGATACCGCCGCGTGAGCCACGCCGGCCTCTCCTGGACCACCGCCTGGACGATTGCCCGGCGCGACCTTTCGGCCCGGTTTCGCGGCCTGCGGCTGCTGCTGGCCTGCCTGTTCCTCGGCGTCGGCGCCCTTGCCGCGATCGGCACGCTGACCGGTGCGATCGAGGGCGAGCTCAAATCGCGCGGCCAGACGATCCTGGGCGGCGATGTGCAAATCGAGGTCTGGCAGCGCCCAGCAAGCCCTGCCGAGCGCGTCGAACTGGAAAAGTTCGGTCATGTATCAGGCGGCGTGCGGCTGCAGGCGATGGCTTCAAGCGGTCAAACCGTGGTGCCGATCGAGCTCAAGGCCGTTGACGGCAAATGGCCGCTGGTCGGGCGGCTGACGCTCACCGATGGCCGTAAGGTAGGCTGGCCGGCGCCAGGAGAAGCCTGGGTTTCACAGGATGCGCTGGCCCGGCTAGAACTGAAGGCAGGAGACAGCTTCACCCTCGCTGGCCAGGCCCTGAAGATCGGCGGCGTAATCGCGGATGAGCCGGACCGGCTGAGCGAAGGATTTGCGCTCGGACCGACGGTGATCGTTGCCGATGGTTTCCCGGAAGCCGCCGGCTTGACCAGCCCCGGCGCGATGTTCCGCAGCAAGTACCGCTTGCTGCTGCCGGCCGACCGCGATCCGGTCGCCACCATCGACACGCTGAAGGAACGCTTCCCAACTTCCGGCTTCACCTATCGCCAGCGTGACAAGGCGGCGCCGGGGGCTGACCGGTTCGTTTCGCGGATGGGTGAGTTCCTGGTCCTCGTCGGCCTGACGGCCATGGCGATCGCCGGAATCGGGATCGGCGGCGGGGTGTCTTCCTATCTTGAGGCGCGGCGTAATGGCATTGCGACATTGAAGGTGCTGGGCGCGACCAGCCAGGACATCACCCGGATCTATCTGCTGCAATTGCTCGCCGCAGCACTGGCAGGGAGCCTGGCCGGTCTCGCCGCCGGGGTGCTGGTTATGCCAGCGCTGGGCAAGGCGCTGGGCGCGCTGCTGCCAGTGACGCCCGGCTTCGTGTTCGACTGGGCCGCACTGTCGCGCGCCACCGCCTATGGCTTGCTGGTCGGGCTGGTCTTCGCCGCACCGCCGCTGTTCGCCGCACGCCGCTTCCCGGCCCTGGCGCTGATGCGCGCAAGGGTTTCGCCGCTGGCGGGGCAATGGCGCGAGGCAGTCTGGCCGGTCGGCATTGGCTTCACCGCGATCATCGCGCTGACACTGGCCGGCGCCGCGCAGTTGCCGGTAACCGCCGGGTTCCTGGCAGGCGCGATCGTCGTCCTTGGCCTGCTCGGGCTGCTAGGCTGGGGACTGCGCAAGCTGGCTGCCCGCCTGCCCCGCCCGCAACACCCGCTGCTGCGCCTGGCCCTCTCCAACCTCCACCGCCCGGGCGCGCAGACCGGCGCACTGGTGACCGCGCTGGGCTTTGGCCTGTCGGCTTTTGTGCTGCTGGCGGTGGTTCAAACCAGCCTTGAAGCCAATATCGCCAGCCGCGTGCCGCAACGCGCGCCGGACTATTTCATGCTCGACCTGCCGCGTGACCGCGCCGCCGAGATGGAGCGGATCGTGCTGGCAGCCGCACCACAAGCCAAGGTCCGCCAAGTCCCGGCGCTGCGCGGCGCAATCCTCGCTTACGGCCCCGAAGACGCCATGACCCGCGTGGCCGATCTCAAGGAAATCCCCGAAAATGCCTGGCCGCTGCGCGGCGAGCGCGGGCTGACCTATTCGGCCACCCTGCCCGAAGGCAATTCGCTCACGGCGGGTCAGTGGTGGCCCAAGAATTACACGGGCGAGCCATTGGTTTCGGTCGACGAGGAACTGGCCAAGGCGATCGACCTAAAGCTGGGCGACAAGATCACCATTGGCGTCCTGGGCGTGGAGCGCAGCGCGCGGATCGCCTCGTTCCGGCGGATCGACTGGGATTCAATGGGCTTCAACTATGTGCTGGTCTTCTCGCCCAATACGCTGGCCGATGCGCCGCACAACCTGGCCGCGACGATCGACCTGCCCGCCGGGGCGGACCGCACAAAGCTTCTGCCGACCTTGCTGAAGGCCTTCCCGGCCAGCTCGGTGATCGAGGTCGGCGGCGTGCTGAAACAAGCGCGCGAACTGCTCAATCAGGTTTCGACTGCGATCCTTGCCGCAGCCTCGGTGGCGGTGCTGGCGGGGATTGCCGTGCTGCTTGGCGCGATTGCCGCAGCGCGGGCCAGTCGGCTTTACGACAACGTGATTCTGCGGGTTCTGGGCGCCAGCCGCAAGCAGTTGCTGCTGCTCCAGCTTGCCGAATATGGCCTGCTCGCGCTGCTGCTGACCGGCGTCGCGCTGGCGCTGGGTTCGGCGATCGGCTGGCTGGTGATCGTGCAGCTGTTCGATTTCGCCTGGCTGCCCAACTGGCCGCAAGTCCTGGCCGTGCTGGGTGCGGGGCTGGGCATGACCTTGACCTTTGCGCTGGCCGGGTCCCTGCCGCTACTGCGGGCCAAACCGGCGCAGGCCTTAAGGGATCTCTAGGGGCCGGAGCTATGATTTTGGCGGTTGAACCCGCGCAGCAAAGGCCTACATCCGAGCCATGTTTATCGAGACCGAAACCACCCCGAATCCGGCCACGCTGAAGTTCCTGCCCGGGCAGGAAGTGATGCCCGCTGGCACCCGCGATTTCCGCGATGAGGAAGATGCGGCAGCGTCCCCCCTGGCTGAGGCACTGTTCAGCCTGGGTGACGTGACCGGCGTATTCTTCGGCAGCAATTTCGTCTCGGTCACCGCCGGGCCGGGGACCGACTGGTCGGCGCTGAAGCCGCAGGTCGTGGCGATCCTGCTCGATCACTTCGTCAGCCAAATTCCGCTGTTTCATGCCCCAAGTGCGGGCGGCATCGCCGTCCCGACCGAGGATGAAGCCGACTATGGCGATGATCCTGCCGACGCAGATGTCGTGGCCCAGATCAAGGAACTGCTCGAAACCCGGATCCGCCCGGCCGTGGCCAATGACGGCGGCGACATTGCCTATCGCGGCTTCCGCGGGGGTGTGGTCTACCTCTCGATGCAGGGTGCCTGCTCTGGCTGCCCATCGTCTACCGCCACGCTCAAGCAAGGCATTGAAGGCTTGCTGAAGCACTATGTGCCGGAAGTCAGCGAAGTTCGCGCGGCCTGATCCGCTTCGATACAACAGAGGAAGAATACCATGTCGCAACCGCTCAGCGATGCTGCGCTCGACCAGCTGTTCCGCACGGCCCGAACCTATAACGGCTATCTCGACAAGCCGATCACATCTGAGCAGCTCCACGCGATCTGGGACCTGATGAAGATGGGTCCGACCAGCGCCAACATGCTGCCCGCACGGTTGGTCTGGTGCACCAGCGATGAAGCCAAGGCCAAGCTGGCCGCCTTCTGTTTGCCCGCCAACGCCGAAAAGGTGCTCAAGGCGCCGGTCACCGTGATCATCGGCATGGACCTCGATTACCACGAACAGCTGCCCTGGCTGTTCCCGCATACCGATGCCAAGGCTTGGTTCGACGGCAACGAGCCGCTGCGCGAGGTTTCGGCGATGCGCAATTCGAGCCTGCAGGGAGCCTATTTCATCCTCGCCGCGCGCGCGCTGGGGCTGGATACCGGGGCAATGTCGGGCTTTTCGAATGAAGCGGTCGATGCCGCCTTCTTTGCCGATACCCCGCGCGTTAAGAGCAACTTTATCTCGACGCTGGGCTATGGCGATCCAGCCACGATCTTCGATCGCAGCCCGCGTCCTGATTTCGACACTTTCAATCGGATCGCCTGACGCGCTAACAGGCGCGCAATGAAGACACTGGTGATCGATTGCGCGACCGAAGCTTGTTCGGTGGCCCTGTTTGACGGCGAAACCCTTGTTGCCGGGGAATGCCGCGTGCTTGGCCGCGGCCATGCCGAAGCTCTGGTGCCGATGATCGAAGCCCTGCCCGACAAGGGCCGGGCCGACAGGATCGCGGTCGCGCTGGGGCCGGGCAGCTTCACGGGCGTCAGGGTCGGTCTGGCGGCGGCGCGGGCCCTGGCACTGGCGTGGCAGTGTGACCTCGTCGGCTATCCCACCCTGGCGCTGGTCGCGGCCATGGCAAGAGGCGAGGCGGGCGCACGCCCCTGCACAGTGGCGATGACTGGCGGGCATGGTGAATGGTTCGTCCAGGGCTTCTCGGCTGACGGCCTTCCCACTGCCGAACTGGCTTCGCTCACGCCCGATGCCGCTGCGGGCACCGGGAACACGCTGATAGCCGGCAGTCAGGCCGAGGCGCTGATCGCCCTGCGCGGGACGGGTCGGGCGCTGCCATTGTGGCCGGATGCGCGCTGCTTTGCGCTGCTTCCCCCGGCTCTGCTGGGCCCAGCCGACCACCCGTTGTATGGCCGGGCTCCGGATGCCCGCCTACCGGCCGCATGATGCCGCCGGAGGACGACATCGACCGGATCATGGCGGTCATGCAGGCTGCCTTCGATCCGGCTTATGGCGAGGCCTGGACCCGCCGCCAGGTAGAGGACGCGCTGTTGGTCGGCCGCAGTCACTACCGGATCGCAGAAGTACTGGGCGAACCGGCCGGCTTCACCTTGTCGCGCCATGGGTTTGAGGAAGAGGAGCTGCTGCTGATCGCGGTTTCACCCGATTTTCGCCGCCGCCGGATTGGCGAGCAGCTGCTGCAAGACTGCAAGGCTGACGCGCGCCTGCGCGGTGCCAAGCAACTCCTGCTTGAGATGCGCAGCGATAATCCGGCGGTGCACCTCTATCGCCGGAATGGTTTCGTGCAGATCGGCACGCGCAAGAACTACTACCGGGCACCATCGGGCGATCGACTTGACGCCATTACTTTTGCTTGCCCGTTATAGTTAATTCCAGTCTGATAAAGTGCCCGTAAATCGGCACTTTTTGCGCCATTAAGCTTGCGACTGTCACTTAATCGGCTTAGTGGATGAATGTGGTGGTTCGGAGGACCCACCGCGACACAATAAAAAAACAAATGGTCGAATATAGCGAAAGGTGGCGGGTCATGGATATTCCACAGTCCGATATGAATGAAACTCTGATCACGTTGACGTCGGATATTGTTGCCGCGCACGTCAGCAACAACTCTGTCTCGGTGGACGATGTCTCGTTGCTGATCAGCAAGGTCTATGGCGCGCTCGCCAGCCTCGGCCAGGCCGCCGCTCCGGTTGCGGAAGAGGCGCCCAAGCCGGCAGTTTCGATCCGCTCTTCGATCAAGCCCGATCACATCGTCTGCCTGGAAGACGGCGTGAAGCTGAAGATGCTGAAGCGGCACCTGATGACTCACTACAACATGACCCCGGAACAGTACCGCGCGCGCTGGAACCTGCCCGCTGACTATCCGATGGTCGCCCCCGAATATGCGGAGAAGCGCCGCGAACTGGCCAAGAAGATCGGCCTTGGCCGCAAGCCCGGCCAGAAGCGCGGCCGCAAGCCCAAGCCAAAAGCCTGAGGCCGGATAAGTCCGCCACGCGCGGTTGAAGAATCGTCCCGCCGGGTTCATACCCGGCGGGACGTTTCATTTACGGACTCCTTCGTGCACCAGCAGATCGACATCGAAGCACTTTGCGCCGAGCGCGGCCTCCGCATTACGGAGCAGCGGCGCGTCATTGCCAAGGTGCTGTCCGAAAGCACCGATCATCCCGACGTCGAAAAGCTGCATGAACGCGCCGTCGCGGTCGATCCGCGCATCTCAATCGCCACCGTCTATCGCACCGTGCGCCTGTTCGAAGAGGCCGGCATCCTTGATCGCCACGATTTCGGCGATGGGCGCGCCCGCTACGAAGCGGCACCCGAAGCCCACCACGATCACCTGATCGATGTCGAGACCGGCAAGGTGATCGAATTCGTCGATCCCGAACTGGAGGCGCTGCAGCGCCAGATCGCCGAGAAACTGGGCTACCGCCTCGTCGATCACCGCATGGAGCTTTACGGGGTGCGCCTCGGCCGGGAAGGTCAGTAACTGCCCGTGGCGATTGCGCTCAGCCAGCCGCGCCGGTTCTCGATCTTCGGCTGGATTCGCCTCACCATGCGGCTGACGGCGATGCTCGTGCTACTGCTGGCCTGCGTACCACTTTTTTACTTGGCGAGGCCGATCACCCGCCACAACCCGGTCCCGCGCCTATTCCTGGCGGGGATAGGCACCATCGCCGGAATGCGGCTGCGCACCCGCGGAGAGAAGGTCCACCGCGGGGCTTTTCTGCTGGCCAATCACGTTTCCTGGCTCGACATTCCTGCCATCGCTGCCACCACCGGGAGTGCCTTTGTCGGCCACGATGGGCTGGCCTCGATGCCGCTGCTGAAGTGGCTGTGCAAGATGAACGACACGGTCTTTGTTGCCCGGCATGACCGCAAAAGCGTTGCCACCCAGATTGCCGCCGTGCGCACCGCGATCCGCGATACCGGAGCGCTGACGATCTTTCCCGAAGGCACGACCAGCGATGGCACCGGCCTGCTCCCGTTCAAAAGCTCGCTGCTGTCCGCGCTTGAGCCCTTGCCCGATGGCATTGCGGTCCAGCCAGTGCTGCTGCACTTCGGGGCCGAAGCGGCAGACATCGCCTGGGTGGGCGATGAACCAGGGCTCGACAATTTCCTGCGCCTGCTGGCCCGCCGCCGGCCAATCGAACTGACAGTCCATTTCCTGCCGATCCTGAACGGACCGGAACTCGCCAACCGCAAGGCCATTGCCCAGGCCGCGCGCGAGGCGATGCTGGG
This sequence comes from Sphingomonadaceae bacterium, assembly GCA_009926135.1. GTDB lineage: Bacteria > Pseudomonadota > Alphaproteobacteria > Sphingomonadales > Sphingomonadaceae > Novosphingobium. Next base: position 134,560 of record RFPL01000004.1, on the reverse strand, counting down.
GCGGCTCGGCGGTTAACGCTTCAAAAAATTTGCCGGCTGGCGTATCCGCGCCGCCGATGCGCCCCACCTCGCCCCCCAGGACCTATCGGGTCAAAAGCTTCGGCTGCCAGATGAACGTCTATGATGGCGAACGCATGGCCGAACTGCTCGGCGAGCAGGGCATTACCGCTGCAATTGAGGGCGAGGCGGCTGATCTTGTCGTTCTCAACACCTGCCACATCCGCGAGAAAGCGGTGGAAAAGGTATATTCCGATATCGGCCGGCTGCGCCGCCCAGACGGTACTAGCCCCTTGATCGCGGTGGCCGGCTGCGTCGCCCAGGCCGAGGGCAAGGAAATCATGCGGCGCGCGCCTGCCGTCAGCATGGTGGTCGGTCCGCAGGCCTATCACCGCCTGCCCGGCATGATTGCCAAAGCTGTCGAAGGCCGCCGCGCGGTCGATGTCGATATGCCGGTGCAGACCAAGTTCGATGCGCTGCCAGCACGGCGCAAGGTTGGTCCCAGCGCGTTCCTGACCGTGCAGGAAGGCTGCGACAAGTTCTGCACCTATTGCGTGGTGCCCTATACGCGCGGGGCTGAAGTTTCCCGATCGTTCAATGATCTGGTGGCCGAGGCCAGGAGGCTGGTCGAAGCTGGTGCGCGCGAGATCACCCTGCTGGGCCAGAACGTCAACGCCTGGCGCGATGCCGATGGGCGCGGGCTTGAAAAACTGGTTGAAGTTCTGGCAACGATCCACGGCCTCGCCCGGATCCGCTATACCACCAGCCACCCCAATGACATGACCGACGGCCTGATCGCAGCGCACCGCGACATTCCGCAACTGATGCCGTTCCTGCATCTCCCGGTCCAGGCCGGGAATGACCGGGTGCTCAAGGCGATGAACCGCAGCCACACGGCCGATGGTTATCTGCGCGTGCTCGACCGGGTCCGCGCCACCCGGCCCGACATCGCCTTGTCGGGGGATTTTATCGTCGGCTTCCCGGGCGAAACCGAGGCCGAGTTCAAGGATACGCTGCGGCTGGTTGAACAGGTCGGCTATGCCCAGTGCTTCAGCTTCAAGTATTCGCCCCGCCCCGGCACCCCGGCCGCGACGATGGACGACCAGATCCCGCGCGAAGTGATGGCGGAGCGGCTCCAGCGGCTACAGGAAGCGCTGGGGGTCAGCCAGTACGCCTTCAATCAGGCCTCTGTGGGCCAGCGCTGCACCGTGCTGGTCGAGCGCACCGGACGCGATCCGGGCCAGTGGCTGGGCAAGTCCCCCTGGCTGCAATCGGTTCACTTCAGCGGCGACGTTGCGATTGGCGATCTGGTCGAAGTGGAATTGACTGCGGCGGGACCGATCTCGCTCTCCGCCCGGTTGTTGGAACCGGTCAAGTCCTGACCGGTTTTTCACCGGCTGTAACTGCCTTGTCGCTTGCGCGGCGCAAGGCTGCGCCTATCCTCCGAATCAGCCGATCTTGGCTGCAACGAAAGGAGCACATCGCCCCCTTTATGGCTCGCAAACCTGCCCGCGCCCATGACGATCACGACGTCTTCGGGCAGAACCGCACCCAGCCCCGCCGCGCGCGCGCCGAACTGGAGTTTGACGAAGCCACGATCCTGGGGGCGCTGTTCGGGCAGTTCGACGCCAACCTGGTGCAAATCGAGAACCGGCTGGGCGTGTTCATTTCCGCTCGCGGCAACCGCGCCCAGATCGAAGGGCCGGAAGACAGCGTGGCCCGCGCCCGCGATGTGCTGAAAGCCATGCACCAACGCTTGCTGAGCGGGCAGGAGCTTGATCCCGGCGCGGTCGAATCGATCATCATGATGTCCGCCGAACCGACGCTGGAAGGGATTGTGACCGGCGATGGCGGCGCGCCATCAATCATGATCCGCACCCGCAAGAAAACGATCGTGCCGCGCAGCGCGACCCAGATCGAATACATGAAGGCGCTGGCCAGCCGCGACATCATCTTCGCGCTGGGGCCAGCCGGCACCGGCAAGACCTATGTCGCCGTGGCCCAGGCGGTCAGCCAGTTGATCACCGGCAGCGTCCAGCGCCTGATCCTCAGCCGCCCGGCGGTCGAGGCGGGCGAGCGGCTCGGCTTCCTGCCCGGCGATATGAAGGACAAGGTCGATCCCTATCTGCGCCCGCTTTACGACGCGCTCTATGATTGCATGCCGCCAGAGCAGGTCGAACGCCGGCTCGCCTCGGGCGAAATCGAAATTGCCCCGATCGCCTTCATGCGCGGCCGCACCCTGGCCGAAAGCTTCATCATTCTCGATGAAGCGCAGAATACCACGCCAGCACAGATGAAAATGTTCCTGACCCGCTTCGGCCAGAACAGCCGGATGGTGGTTTGCGGGGATCCCAACCAGGTCGACATTCCGGGCGGCCCGCAGATGAGCGGCCTCAACGATGCGGTCGGGCGGCTGGAGGGGATCGATGGCATCGCCGTGACCCGCTTCACCAGCGCCGACGTGGTCCGCCATCCGATCGTCGGGCGGATCGTCGATGCCTATGAAGGGGCGCACGGGTAACGCCGCCGCGCTCGACTTGCACGCCATGGCGCGGCATGGGGGGCACGTGGAACTGGAAATCTCGATTGAGGCCGCTTGGCCCGACACCATCGACTGGGAAATCCTGGCCGAACGTGCGCTTGGCGCGTTGAGCGCAGTCGCGCCTGAACTTGCCAATCCGCGCCTGTCGGCCAGCCTGCTCTTTTCTGACGACGCCGAGGTTCATGCACTGAACCGGGAATGGCGCGGCAAGGACAAGCCGACCAACGTGCTGTCCTTCCCGATGCTGGAGCGGGACGACCTGCTGGCGCTCGCCCCGGATGGCCCGCCCGAACTGCTCGGCGATATCGCCCTGGCACTGGAAACCTGCGCGCGCGAGGCGGCGGACAATGGCGTGCTGCTGGAACACCACGCGGCCCATCTGGTTGTCCATGGCCTGCTGCATCTGGCTGGGCACGACCATGTCCACTCCGACGAAGAGGCTGCCGCGATGGAAGGGCTGGAGATCAAGGCACTTGCGCAAATGGGCATTGCCGACCCATATGGCGATCGCGATCCAGCGACCGGATCGCACAGAGGGGACTGACGAAAACCATGGCCGAGGGCCCATCCGGAGACGGGGAGTCTAGGCGCTCCATCTGGCGCGCGATCAAACGCTGGTTTGAGCGGGTTGATGGCGGCGGCGAACAATCGCTGCGCGCCCAGCTTGAAGAAGCAATCGACGAGCATGAAGATGACGGCGGATCGTCACGTAACGGTGACCTTTCGGCGCTGGAGCGCGACATGCTCCGCAACCTCCTGCATTTCAGCGAACACGATGCCGACGATGTGGCGATCCCGCGCGGCGGAATCGTTGCCGTGCCGGAAACCGCCACCTGGGACGAAGTGGTCAGCGCCTTTGCGGTTCACGGCCATTCGCGCATGCCCGTCTACCGCGACAGCATGGACGAGATCGTTGGCATGGTGCTGATCAAGGATGTGTTCAAGCACCTGGCCAGTGGCAAGCCGCCCAAGGACTGGACCAGCCTGCTGCGCCAGCCGCTTTACGTACCCCAGGCGCGCGGCGCGCTTGACGTTCTGAACGACATGCGCGCCAGCCGGGTCCATCTCGCCGTGGTGATCGACGAATATTCGGGCACGGACGGGATCATCACCATCGAGGATCTGGTCGAGGAAATCATCGGCGAAATCGAGGACGAGCACGATGATGCGCCCGAAGTGCTGCTGGTCCCGCTGGATAACGGGATGTGGGAAGCCGATGCCCGGGCGGATCTGGACGACGTGGCCGACGCGATCGACCCCCGCCTCGCCGAAGTCGAGGAAGACGTCGATACGATTGGCGGCCTGGCCTTTCTGCTGGCCGAAGCCGTGCCACCAGTCGGGGCAATTCTCGATCATCCCAGCGGCTGGCGGCTGGAAGTGATTGCGGGCAACGAAAAGCATGTTACCCGTCTGCGCCTGCATCCGCCCTCTCCCCGGGACGAATCCGAAGAGTAATCACCTTGGCCATCCGCCGCCTGCCCCCTCTGCGCGCGATTGAAGCGTTTGTGCGGATCGTCCGGCTTGGCTCGGCACGGTCGGCAGCAGACGAGCTTGGCCTGAGCCCCTCGGCCCTGTCGCGCCGGGTTTCCGCGCTTGAGGAATTCATCGGCAAACGGCTGTTCACGCGCCAGCACCAGGCGATGAAGCTGACCGACGAGGGCAGCACCTTCTACAACGCGGTCGCGCCCAAGTTCGACGAGCTGGCCGCCGCAGTCGAAGGCCAGGTTGAAGACAGCCGCGTGCTGCGCCTGCGTCTGGGCGTGCTGCCGCTGTTCGGCAGCCAGCGGCTGTTCCCGCGCCTGCCCGAGCTGCGCAAAACCCAGCCGCGCCTGCACATCGATTTCGATACCAGCCCGCATCTTGATCACCGGGTAGGGGACACCCTGGATGCGGCCTTTATCCTGTCCCCGCAGCCCGATCCATCGTTCCATGCGGTCCGGCTCGATCACAACAAGGTCTACGCGATCACTTCCAAGGCGCTGGCCGCAGAGATCGGCCCGGTGCCTGACCGCGAAATGCTGTCGCGCCAGACCTTCCTCATCCACACCGAACTGCCCGACAGCTTCGTGGCGTGGAAACAGGCGATCGGCCTGGGCGACCTCGATCCCGCCGCGATCGATCATTACGATTCGGGCCAGCTAATTCTGGAGGCGGCGGCCCAGGGGCTGGGTGTTGCAATCATGCACGATGCCCACTTCGACCGCGCCCATGACAATCGCCTGGCCAGCCTGTTCGATATCGAGGTTGAGAGCCCCTACTCCTACTGGTTCATCTGCAAGCCGCACGCGCTGGACGTGCGCGCTGTGCGAATCTTCCACGACTGGGTGGTGAAAAGCGGGCTGTGATGCCGCCGGTCTAGGCCGCGACGAGTAGCGACCATATTCGGTCGTCGTCATTGACTGGCTGCCGAATGGGGTTCCTGGCGGGACGCGAACGGTGGGCGCGCACGCGTCCTCTGAGGTAATTGTGCAGACCTGCGGCGCGCGCTGCCACAATGGCTGAGCCAAGTCCGACGACTGCCTCCGTCAGAGTCGCGATCTCGAAAGTCGCAAACCAGGCAGACAGCTCTGGCAGGATCATCGCAAGGAACATCGGGGCATCGCCTTGCAAGGCCCAGATCACCGCAAACAGCAACAGCGCCAGCCCAATACCAAGCAGACCACGAACTCGCGTACAGTGCTGATCCAGCCAATCCGCCAAAACCAGTCCACCGGAAATAATCATCCGACTGAAGGGCAGTTGCGGCCAAGCAAGGGTGACCAGCAGGATGCCCACAACCAGAAACTGAACACCCAGCATAGCTAACTCCCGCTAAAGCCACGAAATGGGGGTTTGTTCGCCCTGAACAAGGCCCCTAGTCGAAAGCAGTCGGCATGAGGCAGGATCGCGCTATGAACCGCCGATTCGCCCTGCTCGCCATTCCCGCCCTGTTTGTTCTGGCCGCTGCCGCGCCGCCCAAGAAGGCCCCGGACAAGCGTCCAGTCGCTGCCAAGCCGGCTCCGCCGCTTGGGGATACGGTCAAGGTCGCGCTGGTGACTGAACTGGGCACGATCGAGCTTGAACTCGATAACAAGCGCGCGCCGATCACCACCCAGAACTTCGTGCGCTATGTCGACCAGAAGAAGTTCGACGGGATTACCTTTTACCGCTCGCTGCGGCTGGCCTGGGGCGACCAGCCCAATGGGCTGATCCAAGCCGGACTGAAGAGCAATCCGCTGAAGGTGCTGAAACCGATCGCGCATGAGCCAACCAGCCAGACCGGCATCCTGCACAAGGCCGGCACGATATCGATGGCGCGCCATGCGCCGGGGACGGCCACGGCCGACTGGTCGATCATGCTGTCGGAACTGCCCAGCCTTGATGCCGATCCCAAGGCGAGCGAACCCGATGCCCAGGCCGGCTTTGCCGCCTTTGGCCGGGTCTCTGCCGGAATGGATGTGGTGCGCAGGATCTGGGATGCGCCGATTTCGCCCACCAAGGGCGAAGGGCTGCTCAAAGGCCAGATGCTGGAGCCGCCGATCAGGATTATCAGCGCGCGGCGGATCGCTGATCCGCCGGCGCCGAAGCCGGCTCCTTAAGCCACAGTCGCCTTGCGGATCACGCCCGGTTCGCGCGGCGGTTCGCCCTTGGGCAGGGCATCAACGTGTTCCATGCCTTCGATCACCTGGCCCCAGACAGTGTACTGCTTGTCGAGGAAGGTCGCATCGTCGAAGCAGATGAAGAACTGGCTGTTGGCCGAGTTCGGGGCCGAGGTGCGGGCCATCGAGCAGACGCCGCGCACGTGGGGTTCGGCGTTGAATTCGGCCTTCAGGTCGGGCTTGTCCGAACCACCCATGCCGGTGCCCTGCGGGCAGCCGCCCTGTGCCATGAAGCCAGGGATCACGCGGTGGAACTTCACACCGTCATAGAAGCCTTCGTTCGCCAGCTCGACGATCCGTTCGACATGGCCGGGGGCCAGGTCCGGACGCAGCTTGATGACGACGTCGCCGCTGTCGAGCGAGAGGGTAAGGGTTTCAGCCATTGTAGTCTCCATCAGGTTTTCGCAGCCGATATAGGGCCGCTTGGGACAAAGTCACGCGCCAAGCCGGAAGCCGGGTTGCAAAAGCCGGTGACCCGCCTAGACCGGCCCGGTCATGACCATGGACAAGCTCGATCCCGACCTGCTCGAAAGCGCCGCTCCCACGGCTGAGCCGGCGCTTGAAAGCGACAGCCTGGACGCCGAAAACACGCTGAAGCCCGAATTCGTCCGCCGCGTGCGCGACAGGCTGGAAGCGGGCGAGAACGACGCGGTCTACGGCATGGTCGAGGGGCTTCACCCCGCCGACATCGCCGACCTTTTCGAACTGCTCGATTCCGACGATCGCCCGGCACTCGCCAGCGCCATCAGCGACCTGATGGGCAGCGAGGTCTATGCCGAGCTCAACGACTATGTCCGTGAGGACATCGTCGAACAGCTTCCGGCAGAAACTGTTGCCGACATCGCCGAGCAGCTCGATACCGACGATGCCGTTGCCATGCTGGAAGACCTCGACGAGGAGGACCAGCAGGCCGTCCTGGCCGAGATGGAGCCAGAGGACCGCGCGGCAATCGAGACCGCTCTGTCCTATCCGGAAGAGTCCGCCGGCCGTCTGATGAGCCGCGATTTCGTCGCGGTGCCCGAACACATGACCGTGGGCGACCTGATCGATTTCCTGCGCGACGGGCGTGATCTTGCCAACGAGTTCTGGGAAGTCTTCATCGTCGATGCGCGGTTCCACCCGCTTGGCACCTGCGCCCTCAGCTGGATCCTGCGCACCCCGCGCGGAATTGCACTGACCGACGTGATGCAGCGCGACCAGACCCTGATCCCAGTAACGATGGACCAGGAAGAGGTGGCACTGCGCTTCCAGAAATACGCGCTGATCTCGGCCGCCGTCGTCGATGCCGATGGCCGGCTGGTCGGCCAGATCACGGTTGATGACGTGGTCCACATCATCCAGGAAGAAGCAGGCGAAGACGTGCTGCTGCTGTCCGGTGCCGGTGATGGTGACATTAACGAGCCGATCCAGACCACGATCCGCACCCGCCTGACCTGGCTGGTGGTCAACCTGGGGACAGCAATCATTGCGGCCAGCGTGGTCGGCCTGTTCCAGGGCGCAATTGCCAAGTTCGCCTTGCTGGCGGTGCTGATGCCGATCGTGTCCGGGATGGGCGGCAATGCCGGTACCCAAACCCTGGCAGTGATCGTCCGCGCGCTCGCGACCAACCAGCTTACCAGCACCAACACCTGGCGCATGATCGGCCGCGAATTCAGCATTGCTTCGGCCAATGGCCTGACGCTGGGTGCGCTGATCGGGACTGGGGTAGCCTTGATCTTCGGCAATCCCCTGCTGGGAGCAGTGATTGCAACGGCGATGCTGATCAACAACCTGATTGCCGGCTTGGCCGGCATCCTGGTGCCAGTGACGCTGGATCGGCTGAAAATCGATCCCGCCGTATCCTCCGCTGTCTTCGTGACCATGGCGACCGACGTAATGGGATTCTTTTCCTTCCTGGGCCTGGCCGTACTGAGCGGATTGGCTTGATGCCGCTGCACCTGACCAAGGTGGCCTACGGGGCCCAATCGCTTGAGGAAATGCGCAGCTGGTTCGCCACGCGCGGGACCGAAGCTTACCTGACCACCCGTTACCTGCCCAAGCGGCACGAAGAGATCGTGCCCAAAGATGGCTCGGGAGGCGGTTCCCTGTTCTGGATCTTCAAGCACCAGCTGGTGATGCGCAGCCCGATCCTGCGCTTTGAAGAAGCCGAAGGCGGCCGCACCAATATCGTCATAGCGGCCAGGCTGATCGAAGTCATGCCCCGGCCCAAGCGCGCCCATCAGGGCTGGCGTTATCTGGAAGATGCAGATGCTCCGCGTGACCTCGGCAGCGAAGAGGAGGCGGGCGAAGTCCTGCCTGGCCACATCGCCGCCGATCTCGCGCGCCTGGGGCTGGTCTAACCGGGCTGGGCTTAACGCTCGCCACGCAAGCGGGCGATATAGGCCCGCACGTCATATTCCTCATCGCCGTCATAGCGCGGGGCATGGCGGGCAAAGGCCGCTTCCAGTGCATCGGTCCGCTCGGCCATCTGCACCGCGTTGTAGGCATGGCTCACCACGAACCGCTCACGCGCAGCAAGCTGCGGAAGGATGATCTCGGCATAGCGTTCGGCGGGCATCGCAATATCGCGGCCGCCTTCGCTGGTCAGGCCGGACAAGACCCAGCCCGGAATGATCGTGCCGGCGTGGACATGCTCTGGCAGGTCCTCGCGCAGGCTTTCGGTCAGCCCCAGCACTGCGTGCTTGGAAGCAATATAGGCAGCTGAACGCGGGACAGCGCAAAACAGGGCGTTCTCGGACGCAACGTTGTAGATCGCGCTCGGGCAATCCTGCGCCGCCATCCGCGGGGCAAAGGCCGCGCAGCCCTGCCAGACGCCCCAGAAATTGACCTCGAACACGCGCCGAGCGGCAGCAATGTCTGCCTTCCACAAGCGGCCACCACCACCCGAAATCCCAGCATTGTTGATCAGCAGGTCGACGCGGCCGAAGCGCTGCCAGGCCAAGTCTGCGAGTGCTTCGACGTCGTCGGCACGCGAAACGTCGCAGGCGACAATTCCGTCACCGGCTTCGCGGTCAGCCAGCAATACCTGCGCGCCAGCCGCCTCCAGCGCCTTGCCCAGCGCCCCGCCGATCCCGCCGGCCCCGCCAGTGATCACGGCGACCTGGCCGGTGTAATCGGGCATCATCCTGCCCGCGCTGCCATTTCGGCCTCGCGCGCGACGACGCGCCGCAAGGCATTGGCATAGGTTTCCGGCTCCTGAGACCCAGGGACCATGAACTTGCCGTTGATCAGCATGGCCGGAACGCCGGTGACGTTCATATCATAGGCCATGCGCTGCTCTTCCAGCGCCTGCTGGGCCAGCACGGCACTGTCCAGCGCGGCTTCAGCCCCGGCGCGCTCAATCCCGACGCTTTCGGCAATTTTGATCAGCACTGCCGGGTCCGACACGTTGCGGCGCTGCTGGAAATGGGCCCCGAACAGCGCCAGCTTCAGTTCGGTCTGCTTTTCCGGGCCATGCTGGGCCAGCGTCCACAGCAGCAGCTTATGCGCCCGCAGCGTATTCCACAGCCGCGCTTCGGGCTGTTCGGCCCCACCGGTATAATCGAACGAGTAGCCAGCCCGCGCCGCGATTTCCTTCATCTGCCCGCGCGCGGCAGCCATTTGATCAGGGCTGCGGCCATATTTGCGGGCCAGGTGCGCCTGCTGCTCCTCACCCTCTTCGGGCATATCCGGATTGAGCTGGAAGGCATGCCAGCGCACTTCGGCTTCGATCTCACCCGCCAGGCTTTGCAACCCTTTCTGCAACTGCGAGTAGCCGATGATGCACCATGGGCACATCACGTCGGACCAGATGTCGATCGTGACTTTCGCGGGCCGGGTCATTTGTCGAGCCACCAGACTAGCAAGTTGTGAGCAATCGCGAACGGACGCGGGAAGATCAGCATGTCGTTGCCTTCTGGCCCCGCCGCGCGAGCGGCTTCCAGCTCTTCGCGGGTAAACCAGCGGGCCTCTTCGAGCTCGGTGGTGTCGATCGCCAGTTCCGGATCGTCGGTATAGGCATGGCAGCCGATCATCAGCTGCGATGGGAACGGCCAAGGCTGGCTGGCAACATAGCTTACATCGCGCACCACCACGCCAGCTTCCTCGAAGCTTTCGCGCGCCACGGCTTCCTCGATCGTTTCGCCCGGTTCGACAAACCCGGCCAGCGCCGAATAGATCCGCGCCGGGAAACGCGGCTGGCGGCCCATCAGCAAGTGGCCCTTGTGCTCGATCAGCATGATCGTGACCGGATCGGTGCGCGGGAAATGCTGCGCCTTGCAAGCATCGCAATTGCGCTGCCAACCGCCCTTGGACAGCTTGGTCCCGGCCCCGCAGCGAGCGCAGAACTGGTGACGGGCATGCCAGTCAACCAGGCTGCGCGCGCCGCCATAGAGTGCCAGCTCGCCGGGATTGAGCGCGGCCATCGCCGCCCAGATCGAAGGATTGGCATATGCCGGGCCAGTCGCGCCTTCGTCCGGCACTTCGGCGAAGCAGGCCTTGCCATCCATCAGCCCCAGGAACACCAGCTCGGCATCCGAATTGGCATCAGCCAAAGTGCCCCATTCAAGCGCGCCCTCCGGCGTGTAGACCGGCGACAATCCGTCCAGCTTCAACAACCGTGCGCGCCAGTCCATCAGCCCGGCGAGGGCATCGGGATTGGCACGGATGTGATCGGCCCGGTCGATCGGCGAGCCGGCGAAGGCGATCGGCGCCCTCATGCGCCGCGCATCGTGGCAAGGTCGGCCAGGACAGTAACCGGAAACTCCGCATGGATCGGCAAGGCTTCGGATGGCATGTACTGGGTATAGACACCGGCACGCAGGCCCAGACGGGTGTTGACGAAGCCGACCGTGCCGGCCGCACCGCCCCAGCCAAAGGTACCGGCGTCGCGGCCCATGCCAGAACGGCCGCCTGCACCATTGCCAGCGCCTTCGATGAACGTACCCTTGGTATCGATCCCGTCAGGCAGCAGGTTGCTGGTGCCCAGCGCCACGGCCGCCGCGCCCATCACCCGCTTGCTGCCAACCATCCCCCCATTGGCAATCATTCTCAGGAAGCGGTCATAGTCCGCTGGCGAACAGACCAGCCCGGCCCCGCCAAAGGCAAAGGCCGGCGGATCGAGGTAGATCGAGTTCTTGCTGAGGTCGATCGGCAGCGGGAAGCCGCCCATCAGGCCGTAATTGGCAGTCAGGCGATGAGCCTCGCTTTCCGGCACCCGGAAATAGCTGCTCCTCATGCCGATCGGATCGAACATCCGTTCCTGCAAGAAGGCTTCGAAGCTCTTCGCCCCCGAAGCGCGCTGGATCACCACGCCCAGCACGTCGAGCCCCATCGAATAGTGCCATTCGGTGCCGGGTTCGGAGACCAGCGGCACAGTCGCGGCGAGCTTGACGAACTCGTCCGGGCCCGGCGTCGGCGGGCTGACCGGCATGACCGGGATCTGCATCCGCGTCAGCCGCGCGGGGGTGACGCCCAGGCGGAGCAGTTCGGCGCTAACCTTTTCCTTGCCGACCCCGGCATAGCCCAGCCCGGCGGTGTGGGTCAGCAAGTGGCGCACCGTGATCTGGGTCTTGGCGGGGCGCGCATCCAGGCCGTTCTTGGGATCGATCGCCACCTTCATCTGGGCGAATTCCGGGATAAAATCGGCGACCGGCTGGTCGAGCTTCAACCTGCGATCGTCGATCAGCATCATCGCCGCCATGCCGGTGACCGGCTTGGTCTGCGAATAGGCACGGAACAGGCTGTTCTCGCCCGCGCTATCGGGATCGTCGAAGGCTTCCTTGCCGCGGACGATGAAGCCGGGGTCCTTGTCCCCCCAGCCCAGCGCCGCGACCATGCCGGCCACCTTGCGCTGGCTGACATACTTGTCGAGCATGGCGGTAACACCCGGCCAGCGCGTCTCAAACCCGACCGCCGCAGCGGCATGGGCCAGCTGGCTACCGAACGGCAGCGCGCCGACCGCTGCGCCCGCCCCCAGCATTACCGTGGAGCGCAGCAGGTTGCGGCGCGAAAGCGCGATGGCGTCGTGGTGATGCAAAGTCATTCTCCCAGATCTTCTTGTTGCGCCAGTGCGAGGCGCGCTGCCTTGGCAAACAGGGTGGGCAGGCCGGCTTCTTCAATCCGGTCCAGCGGCCACCATTCGCCACTGTCAGCCGCCAGCCTATCCAAATCGCCGCCCGAATAAAGCATCAATTGCAAATCAAGATCGAAATGCGTGAAGCCGTGGCGCACTGCTCCTGCAGGGGCCCAATGCCCGGCAAGTGGTCCCTGCCCCGATCCGTCCCCGCGCGCTGACCAGCCATCGTCCGGCAACGCGCGCATTCCGCCGAGCATTCCGGTGCCGGGCCGCTGGACCAGCCAGACCTGGCCCGCCCGCTCGATCCAGTAGGCCTGCCCGCGGCGCTGCGGCTTGGCCGCCTTGGCCGGCTTGACCGGAAACCGCTCCGCGCCCTGACGCCGGGCGGCGCAAGGTTCCGCCAGCGGGCAGAGCAGGCAACGCGGGTTCCGGGTGGTGCAGACGGTTGCGCCCAAGTCCATCATGGCTTGCGCGAAATCACCGGCACGCGCCGCCGGGGTAATTTCCTCGGCCCGCACACGGATCGCCTTGCGCCCCGCAGGCAATGGTTCGCCGATCGCGAACAGCCGCGCGACCACCCGCTCGACATTGGCATCGACCACGATCGCACGCTCGCCAAACGCAATCGCCGCAACCGCAGCAGCGGTATAGGCCCCGAGCCCGGGGAGTTGGCGCAATTCCCCCTCGGTCTCGGGAAAAACCCCACCCCGCGCAGCCACTGCCCGCGCACAGGCCAGCAGGTTGCGCGCCCGGGCATAATAGCCAAGCCCGGCCCAGGCGGCCATGACATCGGCATCGTCGGCTGCCGCCAGGTCCAACACGGTCGGCCAGCGCGCCAGGAACTTCGCGAAATAGGGTCCGACTGCCGCAACAGTGGTCTGCTGCAGCATGACTTCGGACAGCCACACCCGGTAAGGTTCAGGTGGAGGCGTTCCGGGCGGGCTGCGCCAGGGCAGGGTCCGCGCCTGGGTATCGTACCAGGCCAGCAAAGCGGCTGGGATCGTGTCGGCGCTGGCGTCCATCGGCCCGCTATGGCATTGCCCGGAGCACAATGGAACGGGACCCGAAGAAGCCAGGCACAAAGCCCGTAACCAGGGCCGTAACGCCGCGCCAGTATGAGCGGCCGCGCGGCGGTGCGGCGCGCAGCGTGGCGGAACTGATGCCTGAAGTGGGACGCACTGCCTTTCGCCGGTTCGGCTTCATCCAGTCGAGCGTGGTCACCCGCTGGCCAGAGATCGTCGGGGCCCGGCACGCCCGGGTCTGCAGCCCGGAGGCGATCCGCTTTCCTCCTGGCGAGAAGAGCAATGGCATCCTCGAACTGGTCGTCGTCCCGGCCCATGCCCCGCTGATCAGCCACGTGATCCCAGAAATCATTGAGCGGGTGAACCGCTTCTTCGGCTACAGCGCCGTGGCCCGGGTCAAGCTGCGCCAGGGTGCAGTCAAACCCCCGGTCGAGGACCGCCGCCCAACCGCGCCACCCTCGCTCAAGCCGATTCCGGTGGAATTGGGCGATTCCTTGCGCGATATCGGCGATCCGGAACTGCGCGCTGTGCTCGAATCACTGGCCCGCAGTCTGGGTAACAACAACGAGGACAAGTGAACTTGAAGCATCTGCTCCGCCCTGCCCTGCTGACCCTGGCTGCAACCCTGGCGATCGGCAACAGCCCGCCGATGGACTGGAACCGCGTCGTCACCCGCACCGCGAGCCAAAGCAACGTGCTCGGCAACCCGGCGGCCAAGGTGAAGCTCACCACCTGGGTCAGCTACACCTGTCCGCACTGCGCCGCGTTTGAGCTTGAGTCCGATGCCGGCCTCAAGCTGAAGTATATCCGCAGCGGCAAGCTTTCGGTGGAGATCCGGCACTTCGTCCGCGATCCGGTTGACCTGACCGTCGCGATGCTGACCAATTGCGGGCCGAAGGACAAGTTCCCGCTCAACCACAGCGCCTTCATGCGCAGCCAGTCGGTGTGGATCGGGACCCTGGCGCGCAGCAGCAAGGTTCAGCAGTCGCGCTGGACCACGGGCGACCTGCCGTCGCGCGCCCGCTCGATCGCCAGCGATTTCAAGTTCTACCAGATCATGGCAACGCGCGGCTACGACCGGGTTGCCGTTGATCGCTGCCTTGCCGATGTCGGCATGGCTCAGCGGCTGGCCGCCGGGACCGAGGCTGCTTCCAAGCTGGGTGTCGATCACACCCCAAGTTTCGCGCTCGATAATGCGCTGCTGTTCGGCACCGACGGCTGGAGCCTGCTGCAGCCGCAGATCGAGGCGCGGATGTAATGCGGCGGCGGGGGTTGTTTTCGGGCCTGCTGTCAGGCCTGCTCGCACTCACCGCCGCCTTGCTACTGACCGGCGCGGGCAAGCCGAAAGACAAGGACTGGTCTGCCACGGTCACCCTCAGCAAGGAAGGCTATCACGTTCGCGGCAACCCGCACGCGCCGATCCGGCTGATCGAATATGCCTCCTACTCGTGCCCGCACTGCGGCATTTTCGAGATGCAGGGCGGCGAGGAACTGACCGAGCGCTTTATCAAACCGGGTTCAGTCGCTTACGAAATCCGCCCGTTCTTCCTTAACGAGATCGACAAGACGCTCTCGCTGATCGCCTATTGCGGGCCGCCGGCCAAGTTCTTTGGCAACACCACCCAGCTGCTCAAATACCAGCACGAATGGCTGCGCAGCCCGACCCGGGCCCAGGCGCAGCGCTGGACCGATCCGGACTGGAACAAGCGCGTTCAGGCGATGGCCGAGGACCTCGGCCTCTACGCTATGATGGAACAGCGCGGCTACAAGCGGCCCGAGCTAGACCAGTGCCTGGCCGACGAGGCGTTGGTAGCGCAGCTACAGAAGGGCACTGAAAACGCCTTCTACCAGGAAGAGGTCAAGGGTACCCCGGCCTTCCTGCTCAACGGTCAGCTGCTCCCCGTAAACACCTGGCCAGCCTTGCGCGAAGTCCTCTCCGCCACCATGAAAGGTTTCGTCTGAGACTCCTGTGGAGAAGCCTGTGGTCCCCGCAGGCGCTCCTTCCCGCGTTTCCGCCGCTGGGCTAGCCTCGGCGGCTCAATCCAGAGGATTTTTGCGAATCATGACCCCTGCCAAAACCGCTTTCGCCCCCACGGTTCTTGTCGTCGCCACCATGGCCCTGGCGCTGGTCGCCTGCGGCAAGAAGGATGAGGGCGCCGCGGCCTCTGCCCCCAGCGGCGCACCGATCGCCAAGGTCGCTGCTCCCGCCGGGCAAAGCTGGGCGGATACCTATACCGCAACGCCCGAAGGCGGTTACCGCATGGGCAACCCCGATGCGCCGGTAAAGCTGGTGGAATATGGCGCACTGAGCTGCTCGCACTGCGCCGAATTCGCTGAGAAGAGCGCCGCTGAACTGCGCGATAACTTCATCGCCAGCGGCCGCGTCAGCTATGAAGTGCGGTTCTTCATGCTGAACGCGCTCGACGTGCCGGCCACGCTGCTCGCCACCTGCGGCTCGCCCGAGGCGACCCTGCCTTTGGCCGAGCAGTTCTGGGGCTGGCAGAAGAACATGTTCACCAACCTCCAGTCGAACGAAGCCGCGCTCAACGCTGCCAGCCAGTTGCCGCCCGAACAGCGCTTTGTGGCAATTGCCCAGGCCGGTGGGATGGACGGCTTCTTCACCTCGCGCGGGATCGCGGCTGACCAGGCCAAGACCTGCCTGGCTGACACCGCCAAGGCGACCAAGCTGGTCGAGGCGACCAACAAGGCGGGCCAGGAACTGAACATCACTGGCACGCCGACCTTCTTCCTCAACGGCGCCAAGCTTGAAGGCAACACCTGGGAAATGGTGAAGGTCGCGCTGGAAAAGGCCGGCGCCCGGTAAGCCGGAGCTAACGGGAGGACCGGCCAGACGATGCGGATCAAGCGGCTCAAACTGTCGGGCTTCAAAAGCTTCGTCGAGCCGGCCGAGTTGCATATCGAGCCGGGGCTGACCGGCGTGGTCGGACCCAACGGCTGCGGCAAGTCCAACCTGCTCGAAGCGATCCGCTGGGTCATGGGCGAGAGCAGCCCCAAGTCGATGCGCAGCGGGGGCATGGAAGACGTGATCTTCGCCGGCACGGCCCAGCGCCCGCCGCGCGATTTCGCCGAAGTCGTGCTGCTGGCCGATGCCGGGGACAACGACAGCGATCTTGAAGTCGTCCGCCGGATCGAGCGCGGGGCCGGCTCTGCCTACCGTGTCAACGGGCGCGACGTGCGGGCGAAGGACGTCGCGCTGGTCTTCGCCGATGCGGCGACCGGGGCGCATTCTCCCGCGCTGGTCAGCCAGGGCAAGATCGCCGCAGTGATCGCCGCCAAGCCGGCCGAGCGCCGGATGATGCTGGAAGAGGCGGCGGGGATCGCCGGGCTCCATGTGCGCCGCAAGGATGCCGAGCAGAAGCTGCGCGCGACCGAGGCGAACCTCGCGCGGCTTGAAGACCTGATGGGCCAGCTCGATGCGCAGATCGGCAGCCTACGCCGCCAGGCGCGCGCGGCGGAACGCTACAAGGCGCTGTCCGACAAGATCCGCTTGGCCGAAGCGCGGTTGGTCTTCGCGCGTTGGCGCGACGCTGCTGCGGCTGCTGAAGCTGCCCGTGCCGAAGCCCAGGCCGCTGAAGCACGAGTGGCTGCCGCCCAGACCGCGATGGCGGAAGCACAGAAGGCCCAACACGAAGCCGCTTCCGCGCTCGCCGAAGCCCGCGACGAACTGGCTGACCGACGCGACGATGCCACCGCCCACGGCCACCGTATGGCCTCGCTCACCACGCAGCTTGAAGCGGCTGAGGAGCGGCTCAAGGACCTGGACCGGCAAGCTGCGCGGCTGGAAGCCGACAAGGGCGATGCTGATCGCTTGACCCGCGATGCCGCAGCGGCCCTGGCCAAGCTGGAGCGCGAACTGGCCGAGGGCGAGGATCGGCTTGAGGCGGAGGAAAAGCGCCGCCCCATCGTTGCCGCCGCGCTGGATGATGCGGACCGCAACCTGCGCGCCGCCGAACTGGCGCTGGCCAAGGCAACGGCGGATCAGGCCGGGGTCGAGGCTGAATGGCGCGTCGCCGAGGCCGAAGTAGCGGCGGCGCAGCAGCGCTTGTCGCGGCTCGATGCCGAAGCCCGGCGACAGGAAGAGCTGAAGGCCGCACTGGCCCGCGAAGGCGATCCGCTCGCGGCGCTGGCCGAGGCTGAGCAGGCCCGCGATGCCGCCGCTGCCCGGCTGGTCGCGGCACGAGACGCCGTTACCCAGCAGCAGGCCCGCAAGGCTGACTTGCAGGCTGCTCGCGATGCAACGTCATCCGCACTGTCTTCGGCCAAGGCTGAACTGGCCGGGGTGGAGCGTGAATGGCAGGCGCTGGTGCGCGACCGCGATGCCCGGGCCAAACAGGCCAGCGGCAAGCACGGCCTGCCCGTCGCACTTGACCAAGTGCGGGCGGAACCTGGCTTTGAGCGGGCTGTTGCTGCCGTGCTGGGCCGCGATGCCAAGGCACCGCTTGGCCAAGCACCGTCGGGTGAGGATGGCCGCTTCTGGACTGGCGCTGCGGCACCCAAGCCGGTTGCCGATAGCCTCTCCGCCCATGTCAGCCAGTGCCCTGATGAACTTAAGGCCCGCCTCGCGCTGGTCCACGTATCCGACACCGACGATGGCCGCGCGCTTGGCCCCGGCGAATGGCTGGTCACCCGCGCTGGCCGGATCCGCCGTTGGGACGGCTTCGTTTCGCAGGGCGAAGGGGCCGCCGAAGCCGCGCGGCTGGAGGCAGAAAACCGCCTGACTGTGCTGGAAGCCGAACTACCCGGCAAGCGCGCCTTGGTTGCGGAAGCGGAAGAGAACGCCGCTGCCGTTCAGTCCGAACTCTCTGCCCTCCAAATGTCGGTGATTGCTGCCGAGCGCGCCGTCGCGGAAGCCTCCGAAGCCGAACGCGCGGCCCTGCGCGCGGTTGACCAGGCCGAAGCCGCCAAGGCCCGGCTTGAGGCGCGCCGCGCCGAACTCACCGAGGCGGCGGGAGACCTCGCGGAACAGCGCAGGGCTGCCGAGGCCGAGCAGGCCGCCGCCGTAACCCGCCGCGATGCCCTGCCCGATCCCGCGACCGGCCGCGCGCAGCTGGCCGCCGCCCAGGCCCGCCACGATGCTGCGCGGCAGGGTCTGCAATCGGCCACGGCTGCGCTCGCCGCGCACGATCAGGGCCTGGCCGTCGCGCGCGAGCGGACCAATGCCCAGCGGGCCGACATCAAGGGCTGGCAGGCTCGCGCTGGCGACGCCGCCAGCCGCCTCAGCGAGATGAGCCGCCGCGCCGACGAGATTGCCGAGGAGCGCGCCGTCATTGCCGCCAAGCCGGCCAGCCTGATCCGCGAGATCGAGGCCGGCGACGAAGTCCGCGCCCGGCTGGGTGCCGAACTCGCCAGCGCCGAAGCGAAGGTTGGCGAACTCAGCGATGCCGCCCGCCGGATTGAGACCCGGTTTGCCGATGCCAACGAGGCGCTCGCCTCGGCGCGCGAAGCCCGCGCCGGGGCCGCTGCCCGCGCCGAGAACGAGGAAGCCCGCCGCGCCGAAATGGCGGGCATCTCGGGCGAGCGCTTCCAGTGCCCGCCGCCGCTGCTGCCCGAGCGGTTCGAATTCGTGGCCGCCGAAGTTGGCCCCTCTGGCCAGGAAAGCGCCGAGCACGACAAGCTGGTTACCGACCGCGAGCGGCTTGGCCCGGTCAATCTGGTCGCCGCCGATGAACTGGCCGAAATCGAAGGGCGGCACTCCTCCAGCATTGCCGAACAAGCCGAGCTGACTGAAGCGGTGCACCGCCTGCGCGGCTCGATCGGCAACCTCAACCGCGAAGGCCGCGAACGGCTGCGCGCTGCCTTCGAAGCCGTGAACACGCACTTCCAGCGGCTGTTTTCCAAGCTGTTCGAAGGTGGCCAGGCACACCTGGCGCTGGTTGATAGCGACGATCCGCTGGAGGCTGGCCTGGAGATCTATGCCCAGCCGCCGGGCAAGCGCCTGACCTCGCTCACGCTGCTGTCGGGCGGCGAGCAGGCACTGACCGCCGTCGCGCTGATCTTTGCGCTGTTCCTCACCAACCCGGCGCCGATCTGCGTGCTCGACGAAGTCGACGCGCCGCTGGACGATGCCAACATCGAACGCTTCTGCGATCTGCTCGATGCGATGGTGAAGGAAACCGACACCCGCTACCTGATCGTCACCCACAACGCCGTGACGATGAGCCGGATGCACCGCCTGTTCGGCGTGACCATGGTCGAACGCGGCATCAGCCGCCTGGTCAGCGTCGATCTGGAAGGGGCGGAACAGCTGCTGGCGGCGGAGTAGCCTACTCCAGCACGTAGCGCGGCCCTGTCCCACCAGCTCCCGCCCGGTCATCGCGATTGTAAAGCTGGCAGCGCTGGAGGCTGAGGCAGCCGCAGCCGATGCATTCGTCCAGCTTGGCGCGGGTGCGAGTCAGCAACTGGATCTTTGCATCGAGCGCGACACGGACCGAGCGGCTGAGCTTCTGCCAGTCAGACAAGGTGGGAGTGCGCCCCTGCGGAAGCTGCGAGAGTTCCGCCTCAATCTCGGTCAGGCCCAGCCCCAGCTTCTGCGCGATCAGGATGAAGCTGAGGCGGCGGATGTCGCTGCGCAGAAAGCGCCGCTGGTTGCCCATCGTGCGCATCGCCTGGATCAGGCCCTTGTCCTCGTAGAACCGGATTGCGGAAACCGCGAGGCCGGTGCGGCGCGCCAGCTCGCCGATCGGCAACAGGTCGTTCTTGTCCATCAGAAAGCGCCTTTTCAGTCGAATTGGCTTGACCTCAAGCTAGCTTGAGGTTGCATCAAGGTAAAGCGCGATTCGCGGAATGTGGATCAAGATGCTGAAAAGGATGCTAAATAATGCCAAACGGATTCCTGGAACATGCCAACATCACGGTCAGCGATCCGGAGCGGTCTTCGGCCCTCCTCCAGCAACTGTGCGGCTGGCACGAGCGCTGGCGCGGGCCATCACAGCTGGGCGGGTGGACAATCCATGTCGGCAGCGAGCGTGATTACCTGGCGATCTATACCAACGAGGGTCGCGGCGGCCCCTTCGCCAAGGGCGTGCCGCTAAACCATCTGGGGTTGGTGGTCGATGATCTCGACGCCGCCGAGGCGGTGGTGAAAGAGGCCGGCCTCGTCCCCTTCAACTATGCCGACTACGACCCCGGCCGACGGTTCTACTTCTTCGATTGGGACGGGATCGAATTCGAGATCGTCAGCTATGGCTAGAGCAGCGGCGGCTGAGTGCCGATCGGCTTGCCATCCACCCAGCGGTCACCCGTATGATCCGCCAGCAGCGGCCCGCGCCAGGTCTGGCAAAGGTCCAGTGCGTGATCGAGCGAACCGCTGGTCCAGGCCGACCAATTGTCCGGGGCCAGGATCACCGGCATCCGGTCATGCACCTCTGCCATGTCGGCGCAGCTATCGGCCATGACCATGCTGTAACAGTCACCCCACTCCGAGGTTGGCCGCCAGACCCCGGCAACAGCCATGACCTCGATGCCGGGCAGCGAATACCATGAGCGGGTCATCCGCCCTGACGGGCCTTGCGGCTCGGCCCATTGGGTCACCGGGATCAGGCAACGGCGGCGGGCGAAGCTGTCACGCCAGAAGGGGGTGAGCAACTTGTCATCGCGGGCATTGGTGACCGGCTTGGGCTTCAGTTTCTGACCCTGCTTGCCAGTGAGGACGACCGGAAAGCCCCAATTCATCATCCGCAGCCGGCCGCCCTCGGCCACCACGCCGGGGTAGCCAGGATAAAGCTCGGCCGCGAAATTGGTGCCCGCCGCCGCATCCTCCACTGCAAACATGGCGGCGACTTCGGCCGTGCCCTTGGTCATGCGGTAGAGGTTGCACATCAGGCGTTACCGACGACCCAGCAGGCCAGCGCCACCAGCAGGCCAGCCGTGCGGTTGGAGCGGAACCGGTCAAGCGCGTTGCCTGCATCGCCATCGTCGAGCGTCAGCACTTGCCAGGTGAGGTGCAACGCCGCGGGAGCCAGCGCCAGCAACGCTAACCAGTCCGGCCGCAGCAACCAGAACGCCAAGGACCACAGGGCCAGCGCCCCGGCATAGAAGCCCCCCACACCGGTCCTCACATGCTTGCCCAGCGTCAGCGCGCTAGAGCCAATCCCGACCATCGCATCGTCCTCGCGGTCCTGGCAGGCGTAGATCGTGTCATAACCCACGCACCACAGCACGGCCCCGGCATAGAGCGCCGCCATGGCCGGAAGGTTCCCGTCGCTGACCGCAATCCAGCCGACCGGCACCCCCCAGGTGAAGACCAGCCCCAGCCAGGCCTGCGGGAAGCCGGTGATCCGCTTCATGAAAGGATAGGCCGCAACTAGCGCCAGGCTGCCCAGCGCCACCAGCTGCGCCTGCCAGCGCAGTTGCAGCAGCACGACCAGTCCCACCCCGCACAGCGCCAGCAGCCAGGCCCAGGCCGCACCCTTGCCGACCCGCCCGCTCGCCACCGGCCGCGCGGCGGTGCGCGCCACCTGCCGGTCGAGATCGGCATCGACGATATCATTATAGACGCAGCCCGCCCCGCGCATGGCGATCGAGCCGAGCAGGAACCACAGCAGCAGGTCCCACCGGCTCTCCCCGCCGGCCAGCAGCAGCCCCCAGGCGCAGGGCCAGAACAGCAGCCACCAGCCGATCGGCCGATCGAAGCGGGCAAGCTGGGCAAAGTCGCGCAGCGTCTGGGGCAGGGCTGCCACGAGCCCGCGGTGCTCGGTATCGGGGACGATTTCGGCGGTCATGCTTACGCTGTAGCCAATCAGTTGAAATTCGCTAGAGCTTGCCCATGCCCGCCACCCCCGCCTGGCCGCCCAAATCCGCACCGCGCCTGTTCGTCGAGCAGGTGCTGGGCGATGGTGTGCAAGTCAACATCGATGGCCCGCAGGCACATTACCTTGGCAGGGTGATGCGGGTTGCGCCGGGCGATGCGGTGATCCTGTGCGACAATGTGACCGGCGAATGGGCCGCGCGGGTGACTCAGGCCGGCAAGCGCGATGTGCTGTTGACGGCTGAGGTGCTGCTCCGCCCGCGCGAGGCGGTGCCTGATTTCACACTCTGCGCCGCGCTGCTCAAGAAGGACCGGTTTGACCTGGTGCTGGAAAAGGCCTGCGAGCTGGGCGTCGCCCGGATCCAGCCGGTGCTGACCCGGCGCTGCGTGGCCGACAAGCTTAACCTGGAGCGCGCCCGGACGATCCTGACCGAGGCGGCCGAGCAATGCGCCCGCACTGCGCTGCCGGAACTGCTGGCACCGGTGAAGCTGGATGCGCTGCTGAAGGATTGGGAATCGGGCCGCATCTTGTTCTTTGCCGATGAGAATGGCGGTGATGTCGCCGCCACGGCCTTCGCTGAAAATTCCGGAGCAGCGGCGCTGCTGACCGGTCCCGAAGGCGGGTTTGACGAAGCCGA
Source organism: Sphingomonadaceae bacterium (assembly GCA_009926135.1). Lineage (GTDB taxonomy): Bacteria > Pseudomonadota > Alphaproteobacteria > Sphingomonadales > Sphingomonadaceae > Novosphingobium. Next base: position 111,901 of record RFPL01000004.1, on the reverse strand, counting down.
GCGGGCGGCGATTCGCGTCCTCACCCAAACCCGCGCGATTACCCTCGGTCCGCGCGTACTGCGCGGTGAGACCGCCGCCCTTGCAGCAACCGCGCTGTGGATGGGCACGGTTGGCGATTGGCAGTCACCTGCTTAAAATTCGCTGGCGCGCGGCAATTCTTCGCACTAACTCCGCGCGATGAGCACCAGACAGGTTTCAGATCGCAACGATCCTGTGATCGAAAGCCGCGAGCAATTGCTCGCCCCGATGATCAAGGGCGAGAAGCCGCGCGAGCGCTGGCGGATCGGCACCGAGCACGAAAAGCTGGTCTATTGCACCAAGGACCACCACGCCCCGTCCTATGACGAACCCGGCGGCATCCGCGATCTGCTGGTCGCCATGCAGGATTATGGCTGGGAACCGGTGATTGAGGGGGGCAATATCATCGCGCTGTCAGGCAGCGACGGAGCGGTCAGCCTGGAACCGGCCGGCCAGCTCGAACTTTCCGGCGCGCCGCTGGAAACCTTGCACCAGACCTGCGCTGAAACCGGCCGCCACCTCGATCAGGTAAAGGCAATCGGCAGCAAGACCGGCAAGGGGTTCCTGGGACTGGGCATGTGGCCCGACAAGACCCGCGCCGAACTGCCGATCATGCCCAAGGGCCGCTATGCGATCATGCTGCGACACATGCCGCGCGTCGGTTCGATGGGCCTCGACATGATGCTGCGCACCTGCACGATCCAGGTCAACCTCGACTATTCGAGCGAGGCGGACATGGTGCAGAAGTTCCGCACCAGCTTGGCGCTGCAGCCGCTGGCCACGGCGCTGTTCGCCAATTCGCCGTTTACCGAAGGCAAGCCAAATGGCTTCCTTTCCTATCGCAGCCACATCTGGACCGATACCGATCCGGCCCGCACCGGCATGGCCAGCTTCGTGTTCGAAGATGGCTTCGGCTACGATCGCTATGTCGAATACATGCTCGACGTGCCGATGTACTTCGTCTTCCGTGACGGGAAATACATCGACGCCTCGGGCCTCTCGTTCCGCGACTTCCTTGACGGCAAGCTATCGGTCCTCCCCGGCGAGCGGCCGCTGGCGAGCGACTGGGTCGATCACCTTTCGACCGCCTTCCCCGAAGTCCGGCTGAAGTCGTTCCTCGAAATGCGTGGCGCCGATGGCGGGCCGTGGAACAAGATCTGCGCTCTGCCCGCCTTCTGGGTCGGCCTGCTCTACGATCAGGGCGCGCTCGATGCGGCCTGGAACCTGGTCAAGGACTGGGACATGGAAGGCCGCGAACGGCTGCGTGCCGAAGTGCCGCGGCTGGGCCTTGACGCTCCGCTGCCCGGCGGCGGCACGCTCAAGGACATTGCCGCCCAGGTGCTGGCGATCAGCCGAGCGGGGCTGAATTCACGCGCGCGGCTCAATTCGATGGGAGATACCGAGGCCGGGTTCCTCAACCCGCTGGATGAGATCGTCTCGAGCGGCAAGGTCCCCGCCCAGCGCCTGCTCGACAAGTTCCACGGCGAATGGGGCGGCGATATCAGCCGCGTCTACGAGTTGAGTTTCTGATGCCGATCGCGATCGTCGGCCAATTCCGGATCCCGGCTGAAAACCTGGCTTCAGCGCGGCCACTGATGGTTGCGGTGATGCAGGCCAGCCGGGCCGAGGACGGCTGCATCGAATATAACTACGCCGAAGACCTGGCGGAGCCAGGGCTGATCCGGGTCAGCGAAGTGTGGGAAAGCCGCCAGCATCTCGCTGCCCACTTCAAGTCCGCGCACATGCAGCGCTGGATCGAGGAGCGGGCCGGGCTGGGCCTGTCAGGTCGGCAAGTCACCGGCTTCGCAGCGGAGCGCGGCGAACCGCTCTGATCATTCCGCCGGATGCAGCACCTGCCGCCGGCCGCGCAGTGCGGTGCCGGCGCGGTGGAACAGCCGCGTGATCAGCCCGTGCTGCGCCATCCAGTCGGCATAGGCGCGGTACTTGGAATCCTCTGCGAGCAGGTGCGCTTCCTCGGTCCTGGCCCGCCAGAAATAGATCGCGCTGACGCAGGCCAGGAAAAAGGTGTTCCGAACCACGTCAGTCAGCGAATGGCTAACGACCAGGAACGGCAGCGTTTCCAGCCACCAGAAGGCGTTCTTGGCCAGGTAAGCCGGGTGCTTGGTGAAGCGATATGGCCCATTGGTCAGCACGCCGCGATAGGTCAGGTTGGAAAAGCGCAGCCCGAAGGCAACCGTCGCCCAGGCATAGATCGCTGCCAGGACCACAAGGACCGCGGCCCAGACCCACAACACCAGGTCATGCCCTTCGAACCAGAAGGACCAGTTGCGGGTGTTGGTCTGGTAAAACAGCGGGCCGCTGCCCTGCATCAACTGAAACGGCGGATAGCAGACCAGTGCGGCCAGCCAGCCGGCAAGAAACTGGTTAGCGCTGCGGATCTGGGCATCGAGCGGCTTCATCGTCATGATGTAGCCAACCGTTCCGATCTGCGCATCGAGCACGAACATAGCGGTGATCAGCAGCCCGGCCAGCTTGACCGGATCGGACAGCATCGGCGCCCAGTCATTGCCCACGATCAGTCCAAACCCGCCCGGCACGATGGAGATCATGAAGGCGGTGAAGAAGCCCTTCACGGCCCAGGCGCGGCCATGGTGCCGGACCTGCGCCGGATCGAACGGCTCGCGCCCGATCAGCATGGCGCCGAAATGCCAGGCCCCGTCACGCGGCTCAACCAGCACGCGGTCAAGCCAGATGACATAGGGAATCGACAGGAGGAACAGCGGCCCGGCGAGCGCACCCAGGACCTGCATCGATAGCAAGTAGGGTCCATCCCAGTACCACCGCGCAATGCAGTAGAGCCCGCCGATGACCGCCCAGGTTGCCCAGAGGCCGGCCAGCTTGGTGATCGAAATGTCGACGATCGCCGAAACCGGGCGCGGCTGGTCCCAGTCGATCCCGGTCGAGGGCCGGCGGTGGACCTTGTCCTTGATCAGCGAGACTGCGACCATCGGTAGGGCCGCAGCCACAAGGCCGGCCAGGCCCGCATAGGGGCCGGAAAGCCGCCCTTGGGGCGCGGCAGAACCCAGCATTACACTGATTTCAGGCCAGAAATGGCAGATGCAGATCCACAGCGCCAAGCCGGCGACGCCCCACAGCCCGACAGCAGCAGAGACGTCGCTCTCGGGCCGTTTGGCGGTAACAGGCTGGAACGCGCTCATCCCCTTCGCCCTAGCAGCGAAGGGTTAAAGCGGCGGTAACATCACCGGAAGGCGCTGACCCGACCGCTGTCATCGAGGATGTAGAGCGTCCCGCCAGCCACGATCGGGGCCAGCGTTACCGGGTTCTTGAGCTCGCTGAATAGCGTCGGCGCGCCGTCCTCGATCCCGGCCGAATAGACCTGGCCGTTGGAATTGGCGAACCACAGCCGGCCACCCGCCAGCACCGGGCCGGTCCAGAAGATCGGGTTTTTCTTCTTTTCCTCGTTCTCGAAGCGCGCCAGCTGGGTCAGCCAGCGAACCTTGCCGGTGGCGCGCTGGATGCAGAGCAGCTTGCCGTCGTCGGTCAGGGTGAAGATCCAGTCGCCCGCGATCGCCGGCGTGGAAATGCCCGCGAGGTTGAGTTCCCAGATGCGCTGACCGGTAACCAGTTCATAAGCGGCCATGCGCCCACCCTGGCCCAGAGCGAAGACCCGGCCACGATCAATGATCGGGTCAGCGTCGATGTCCGTCAGCACGCCGACAGTCGTCGACAGCGAGGTCCGCGCGAGGGCGTCGGACCACAGCTGGCGGCCGTTTTCATAGCGGTAGGCCACAAGTTCACCGGTGCTGAAGCCCGAGACGATCGTACCCTGCCCGGCTGCCGGTGCGGCAACGCCGAACACGCCGGTCTGCCCGCTGGAAGCTGCCTCGTTCCACAGCGCCGCACCATCGGCGGCGTTGAGCGAATAGACCTGGTTGTCCATCGTCATCACGAAGATCGAATTGAAGGCGATGGTCGGCGATCCGCGCAGCGGGCCAGCTGGCTTTACCTTCCAGACGATCGAACCGTTGGTGGCGTCAAGCGCAGCAACTTCGCCCAGACCCGTGGTGATGTAGACGCGGCCATCGGCATAGCTTGCCCCGCCGCCATAGATCGAAGACTGGCCATCGCCCTTGAGCGAGAAGGCCGTGCTCCAGCGCGATGCGCCCGTCTGGGCGTCGAAGGCGTGGACCGTGCCGGCCGTATCCATGACGAACAACTGGCCGCCGCCGACCACGGGCGATGCGGCCAGGCGCTGCTTCTTGTCCGACCCGGCGACCTGCGCGGACCATGAGCGCGCCGGATTGGCGGCCAGTTCAAGGTTGCCATAGGACTTGCTGGCATTGCCGCCGGCCTGCGGCCAGTCCGCATTCGCCGCCGCAGGGGGGACGATCACCGAGATGCTGGCCAGCAACGGATCGACCTTGGCTCCGGTATCGACCCGCGAGAGGATCGGGATGCGGTTGCCAAGCGTCGGCGTCTTGGGCTTGTCCTTGCCGCCAAGCACGCCGCACCCGGCCAGCGAGACGGCCAGGACCAGCGCCAGCGAGGCTGTCAGGCGGCGGGAAATCGGTTTGGCTTGCATGGACTATCCTTGACTGAACTTATTGCTGCGCCGGAACGACGCCGGCGGTGTCATCGCTCCCGGCATCAAAGCCGAGCTGGCCGGCCACCTGGCGCATCCGCGTGCGGAGCGTGGAGGGAACTTCGGCATTCTTGCCGATTGCGGCGAACAGCGAGCCGGCCTGTTCCGGCTTGCCCAGCTTGATGTAGGCCATGCCGACCAGCTCACCCGCGCTGCCGAACCAGGCATTGCCCGGCACGGCCAGCGGCTTGAGCTTGTCGATCACCTGCTGCGGCTGCATCGCATCAAATCGCAGCGAAACTTCGCGGATCGTGGCGAGATCGCGGTAAGCCTGAGGCACACCCGAGTCAGCAGCAATCGCGGCAAAGGCCTTGGCCGCGTCCTCAGTCTTGCCCTGCTGAACCAGGATCGCGGCGCGGGTCATCGCGGCAGCAGCCTTGCTGCCATCGCTGCCGTCCCTCGTCAGTGGCTCAAGATCAGCCAGCGCCGCAGCGGCATTACCAGCCTCCAGCTTGTCGAGCGCGATGATTGCCTGCTCGCTGCGCTCAGCGGACGCCTGCTTGTGCGAATTGTCCCACCACAGATAACCGGCCAGCGACAGCAGGCCCACCACGATGGCGGCACCGATCGGCTTGCCATAACGGGTCAGGATCGACTTGAGCTCGTCCTCCCGCAGCGCGTCATCGACCTCGCGCATGAACACGTCCTGCTGGGCGTCCTTTTCATCGGGCTTGGTTGGAGGTGCGGTGCGATCAGACGGTGGCAGGGCCAAGGCGGAGACTTTCACTCAAGAAACAGGGGCAGATGTGGGCGCTGTTTAGCCGATGGGCGGACCTTTTCAACGCCCGATCTCTGCGCTGTCCCCCGTGAAGCACGGGTGAACGGCTATTCAGGGGAAGGTGGTGCGGCCCAAGGCCCCGGCGTAGAGCTTGCGGTAGGCCGCGATCATCGCTGCCTCATCGTATTCCGCTTCGGCCCGGGCACGATTGGCGGCGCCGATTGCGGCGCGCAAGGCGGCATCTTCGGCAAGTTCAGCCAGTGCGGCAGACAGCGCAGCTTCGTCGCCGGGGGCGGTCAGGAAGCGGCGGTTTTCACCTGCCACCATTGCCTCGACATCGCCCACGCGGGGGGCCGCAATGGCAAGCTTTGATGCCATTGCCTCGACCACCGAGATCGGGAACTGCTCGCTGTCCGAAGAGAGCGCGAAGAGATCAAACAGGCCCATCACCTCGGCCGGATGCGCAACATGGCCAGGCAGATGGACCCGGTGCCCCACCCCCAGCGCCGCCGCGGTCGCCCGGATCGCCTCGCGCTCGGGCCCCTCGCCCAGGATGACCAGCTGCCAGTGATCGGGCAGCGGCGCAAAGGCACGGACCAGCCGCGGCAGGTTCTTGACCGCACGCAGCCCCGCCAGCGTTCCGACCCATTGCTCCCCGGGATGCTTGATCACCCGCGGCAAGGCATCGCGTTTGGGCTTGCGGCCATAGGCAAAGACCGGGATCCCGTTGGGAATCCGCCGGACCATGGCGGCGGGCTGCTTCCAGGCGGTCCGGGCAATATGCTCAAGCCGCTGCGAAGGAACCACCAGCCACTGGGCGCGAAACAGCGCGATCCGGCGGAACAGGTTGCGATGCCATTTCAGCCGCTCCGCCTCGTCCTGGTTGAAGCCGTCTTCATGGTGCACCAGCGGCGGAAGCTTCAGCACCTCGGCAAAGGCAGTGTGCGCCAGGACCGCGTCCATTGCCCCCCAGTTATAAGTCAGGACCAGGTCGTAACCGGCCATGGCCCGGGCCAGTTGCTGCAGGCGGCGCGGGAACGGCTTGCCAGTCAGCGCCGGGAATTCGGGATAATCTACAAGGGTTGCCGGATCGATCGCCCTGGCAGCGCCCAGTGCCGTGGGCACGGCCGAAACGACCGAATGGGCCACTTCGGGACCAAAAGCGTTCATCAGCTGGACCGCGCGCATTTCCTTGCCGCCGGGATCGAAGCTGGAATGCAGATGCAATACCCGCAACCGCGGGGCCGGGGCCTGGCGCTTCATGCGATCCGGGCCAGCAGCTTGTCGATTGCCGCCACGGCCGTCGGTTCGCTCAGTGTCGGAGCATGGCCGACTTTTGGCACGGTCACTGCCGCGGCATCGGGCAAGGTCTTGGCCATCTGCTTGAACGTGGCGGCGGTCAGCACGTCGGAAAGCGCGCCCCGCAGCAGGGTGACCGGGCGGCCCGCCAGCGCGCCGAAGGCTGGCCACATGTCCACATTGCTGGCGCCATCAGCCTGGGCAAAGGGTTCGGCAATCTTCATGTCATAGTCGAAATGGATCCGCCCGTTGCTGCCCACCACCATGCAGCGCTTCGCCATGGCCAGCCAATCGGTCAGCGAAGCATTCGGGAAGGTCGGACCCTGCGATTCCGCGAGCGCGCGGGCGGCGTGCATCCAGGTCGGGAAGTTGCGCGCCTGTCCCACGTAATTGCGGATACGTTCGATTCCTTCGAGATTCACTTCCGGACCGATGTCGTTCAGCAGCGCCCCGGCCAGCCGCTGCGGCGCGGTTGCGGCCAGCAGCATGGTCAGCAACCCGCCCAGCGAGGTACCGATCGCCACCACCTGCGTCAGCCCGGCCTGGTCGAACAGTTCGCCCAGGTCCTCAAGGTATTGCAGCGGATTGTAGGTTGCCGAATCCTTGGCATAGGCGCTGTCCCCGCGGCCGCGCAGCTCTACGCAGATCACGCGCCAGTTCCCAGCCAACCGCTCGGCCAGCTCCTCGAAATCACGGGCATTGCGGGTCAGACCGGGCAGGCACAGGACGGGCGGACGGTCGGCACGCCCGGCATAATCGCGGTAATGCAGCTTCAGGCCATCGCGGCTGGTCCAATAGCCGTCGGTGAAGTGGTTCATTTTCTGGCCGGACCTTCGGGTAATTGCTTGGCGGTACACGTTGCGGCGCTTGTGCCGCGCAGCGCTTGGCCCCACTATTGCCGGATGCGCGCCGAACCGCAAGCCGCCCCCTATCGCGCCGAGACGCCGATCACCCAGCTGGCCCCCTGGCTGGCCGATCCCGTGCAGGCCGCGGACTTTCCGCAAACCACACTGCAGTTCCGCAATCACCGCTGGGACAGCGCGGTTGGACTGTCGGGCCTGTCTGATGAAGTCTGGGTCCGCCACTTTGGCCGGTTTGAGCCGTTGCCGGACAATCTGCCCCAGCCGCTGGCCTTGCGCTATCACGGCCACCAGTTCCGCGTGTACAATCCGGACCTGGGCGATGGTCGCGGCTTCCTGTTTGCCCAGTTGCGCGATGGGGCGGATCGCCTGCTCGACCTTGGCACCAAGGGTTCGGGCCAGACCCCGTGGAGCCGCGCGGGCGATGGGCGGTTGACCCTGAAGGGCGCGGTGCGGGAGATCCTGGCGACCGAAATGCTCGAGGCGCTGGGGGTCAACACCAGCAAGACGTTCTCGGTGATCGAGACTGGCGAGGATCTTTATCGTTCGGATGAGCCATCGCCCACCCGCGCGGCGGTGATGGTGCGGCTCAGCCACGGGCATATCCGGATCGGCACCTTCCAGCGCCTGGCCTATCTGGAATCGCGCGAGGAAATGGCTGCGCTGGTCGACTACTGCCTGGCCCGGTTCCCCGGCCCGCCTCCACCCGATGACGCCCCCGGGCGCGATGAACCGGCGGTGATCCTGCTGCATCAGGTGGTGGAGCGACTAGCGCAGCTGGCCGCTGAGTGGATGGCCGCCGGTTTCGTTCATGGCGTGCTCAATACCGACAACATGAACATCTCTGGTGAGAGTTTCGACTACGGCCCGTGGCGCTGGCTGCCCGCCTGGGACCCGTCGTTCACCGCCGCCTATTTCGACCATTCCGGACTTTATGCCTTTGGCCGCCAGCCTGAAGCCCTGCACTGGAACTGTGGGCAGTTGGGGGTCGCCTTGCGCCTGCTGGTCGATGCACCGCCGCTCATCGCCGCGCTGGAGCGGTTCGGGCCGCTCTATCAGGCGGCATTGGCCCGCCAATTCCTGTGGCGGCTGGGCGTGCAGTCACAGGGGTTTGACGCCGACTATGCGCTGATCGCACAGGCCGAACAGGCGATGCGCGAAAGCGGTCTTTCGCCTGACGCCTTCTTCCACCGCCACCGGTTTGGCCGCCATGCCAAAGGTGATTTTGGCGAGGCGATCAAGGGCTTTGTCCCGGCGGGCGAGGAACACGACCTGTGGCAGGAAGGCAGTCCGCCAACCCTGGTAGTGGACGAGGTCGAAACGATCTGGTCGGCAATCGACCAGCGCGATGACTGGGCCCCGCTGGGTGAGACAGTTGCTGCGATCCGGCGGCTGGGGGCGGCCCTTGGACCGCCACCTGTCAATGGTTTAGGCTGAACTGGCTGGTCCCAAGGCTTTTCAGACCGCTACGGCTCGGCTAAGGCCCTGGGACCGGCGCGTCGCAGGCCGGTTGGGGTGGTAGCGTGAGCAAGACTGAACTCATTTCCTATGAACCGGCGACCGGAGCAGAGCTCTGGCGCGGCAGTCATGGCAATGTTGACGAAATCGTCAGCCGGGCCCGGCGCGCCTGGCCGGCGTGGGCGGCCCAGCCGCTCTCCACCCGCATGGAACTGGTCCGCCGCTTCGCAAACGAAGTGCGCAAGGATTCCGACAAGCTGGCGACGATGATCGCGCGCGAGACGGGCAAGCCGCTGTGGGAAGCCCGCACCGAGGTTGAAAGCGTAGTGGGCAAGGTCGAGATTTCGATCCGCGCCTATGCCGAGCGTACTGCCCAGCGCAAGCTCGACAATGCGATGCAGGGTACTGCCGCGCTGCGCCACAAGCCGCATGGGGTGATGGCCGTCCTTGGACCCTATAACTTCCCTGCGCACTTGCCTAACGGCCACATCGTGCCCGCGCTGATTGCCGGCAATGCGATCATTTTCAAGCCGAGCGAGAAGACCCCGGCAACTGCCGAACTGCTGGTCCAGTGTTTCCACCGCGCGGGAATCTCCGCCGCGGTCGTGCAACTGCTGATCGGCGGTCCGGCCGAAGGCCAGGCGCTGGTCGCGCATGACGGGATCGACGGGGTGCTGTTCACCGGCTCGGCCCATACGGGGATCGCGATCAACCGCAAGCTGGCAACCCGCCCGGACAAGATTCTGGCGCTGGAAATGGGCGGCAACAATCCGCTGGTGGTCTGGGACACTCCCAAGATCACCGATGCCGCGGCAATCGTGGTGCAATCGGCCTTCACTTCAGCCGGGCAACGCTGCACCGCGGCGCGGCGACTGATCGTCAAAAGCACGATGTACGAGCCGCTGATGGCAGAAGTGAAACGGTTGGCGGACCGAATCATCGTCGGCGCGCCGTTTGACGATCCGTCCCCCTTCATGGGGCCCGTGATTGACAACGAATCCGCCGATGGACTGACCGAGAGCTTCCTCTACCTGCTGAGCCACGGCGGCAAGGCGATCAAGCACCTGATCCGCCCGCGCGATGACCTGCCGTTCCTGAGCCCGGCAATCATCGATGTGACCGGCGTGAAGGACAAGCCCGACGTCGAACTGTTCGGCCCTTTGCTGCAAGTCAGCCAGGCGAGCGATCTCGACGAGGCGATTGCCGAGGCAAACAACACCCGCTTTGGCCTGTCCGCCTCGCTGGTCGGGGGTACGCCGCAGGAATACAACCGGTTCTGGGCCAATGTCCGCGCCGGGGTGATCAACTGGAACCGCCCGACCAACGGTGCAAGCTCCGGCGCCCCGTTCGGCGGGGTTGGTCTGTCGGGCAACCACCGCCCGAGCGCCTACTATGCGGCGGACTACTGCGCCTATCCGGTCGCATCGACCGAGATGGAGCAGCCGCGCGCAATGATTGGTGTGGGCCTGCGCGAAGGCTGATTAGCCGTTGGTGACGAGGTCGACTTCGGTCATGCCGTCCGACATCCGGCGGGCGTAGACCGCGAAAGAGAGGCCGGCTTTGCCTCCCGTCACCACCTGATCCTCGCCAGACTTCGAAGCCTGCGGCACCAGGCCGCCGCGCGCCGCGCTGGCGTGGTAAAAATCGATCACGTCGCTTACCGCGACCGGCGTCCGAAAATTGACCACCCGCAACCTGCAGCCGCCCGCATCGCTGCCACCGGCCTCCTGCGCGTGGGCACGTGGATAGATCGGCAAGGCGGCGGGCAGCCTTGCCGCCCAGGCGAACGAATAGTCGAGCGACGACGCACAGGACGCCGCGAAAGGCAGGGCGGCGGCCACGCTTGCGGCCGTGGCGGCAGCGGCGACGGCAGATTTACCCGGCCCGCCCTGGGCGACAGGTGCGGCCGATATGGACCCGCCCAGCAGCGCCAGTGCCGCATCACGCGCGCGGACCGCTTCCTTGTCATCCAGGCCGAACAACGGCACCCCGCCCTCAGCCGGTCCCCCGCCTGACAGCATGGTGGCGTTGCGGCTCGGCCCGACGAGGTCAGGATCGCTTTGCAATGGTTCGGATAGTGCGCCCATGATTGCCGGATCGCGCAGCGGCGTGGTTTCCGGCGCCGCGGCATCACCGCAGGCGGTCAACAGGCAGAGCCCCAGCAGTTGGGGGCCAAGCAGGGGCAGAAAACGGTCCATCGCGCGGGTAGTGGTACCCGCGCGATGGTTAAGGTCACTTTAGCGGCACTGGTAGCCGTTGTTGCTGCCGTTCCGGTCGATCGCCCGGCCCAGCAAGGCACCACCGGCGGCACCCAGGATTGCGCCAACCGTGCGATCGCCACGATTTCCAGCCACTTCGCGTCCGATCAGGGCCCCGGCCACACCACCAACGATCAGACCGGTAGTCCCGTCGCTGCGGCGGCAGTAGGTGCGCCCATCATTACCGCGCCAGGTGCGAGTGTTGGCGTAGACCGGTTCGCCATAGTAACCGCCATTACGATAGTCGTTGCGATAATCATTGCGATAGCTGGTGCGGTAGTCACCCCGGTATTCGCCGCGATAGTCATCGCGATACCGATCGTCGCGGCGGTCCTCCCAGCGGTCACGCTTGCGTTCGCCGTGGTGCCAGCCGTTGTCATGGCGGCGACCATAATGGTCGTCATCGGCAAGCGCCGGGCTGGCGGTCAGCACCATGACCGGGGCCAGCAGGGCCAGGGTAGCGCTCTTGAAGGTCTTCGGCATGGTCAGTCTCCTGATTGGATGCGTTCAGCTATAAGCACTCCAACCTGAACAGACGGCAACCTGATTGTCAGACTGGGAAAAAATTGCGCACGGCACATTTGCTTGCCGGAGCGACGCTCCAAGGCTAGCTCGCAGCAATGCATTCCCCCACCACTCCGTACCGCACCGGCGGCCTGCCACTGGCGCTGGGCGCCCACCTGATCTGGGGCTTGCTGCCGCTGTACCTGTGGTTTGTATCGAAGGTGCCAGCCTTCGAATTTGTCGGCTGGCGGGTAATTTCATCGCTGCCGCTGTGCTTGCTGATCCTGGCGCTGCGCAAGCAGCTGGGCGAGCTCCGCGCGGTGCTTTCAGTCCCGAAGCTGCGCTGGATGCTGCTGGCCTCGTCAGTGCTGATTGCAATCAACTGGCTGGTCTACGTCGCGGCGATCCAGTCGGGCGAGGTCTTTGCAGCCAGCATTGGCTACTATGTCAGCCCGCTGCTCAGCGTGCTGGCTGGTACGCTGTTCCTGGGCGAGCGACTCAGCCAGCGGCAATGGCTGGCGGTGGCAATCTCCACGCTCGGCGTCATGCTCCTGGCATGGGAAGCCCTGGCTTCACTCGGGATCAGCCTCGCGCTGGCATTGTCCTGGACAACCTATGGCCTGGTTCGCAAGCTGGCGCCGGTCTCAGCCCTGACGGGCCTGACGGTTGAAGTCATTGTCCTGTTTATCCCCGCCCTGGCGATCGCCTGGCACTTTGCCCAGGGACCGGACGGAAGTGCAATCCTGTGGAGTTGGCACGATGCCGCACTGATCGCATTTTCCGGGGTGGTAACGGCCGCCCCGCTGCTGCTCTTCACGTTGGCAGCACAGCGTCTGCCATACTCGACTATGGGGATGATCCAGTTTTCATCGCCGTCACTGGTTTTCCTGATCGGGCTGTTCGTGTTCGGCAGGCCGCTTGGTACCGCGCAATTGACCAGCTTTGCGCTGATCTGGCTGGCGATAGCCCTGTTTATCGTCGATCTGCTGGCGCGGACGCGCAAGGCTCAGCCCAGATAGCGCCAGGCCAATGTTTCGCCGGCGTGGAACGGAACGATCTGGGTGCCGTTGGCATCGATCAGGTCGGGCACCTGCGTCCCGCTGCGTTCCAGTGTCACCGTGCCTTCATTAAGTGGCAGGCCATAGAAGCGCGGGCCATGCTCGCTGGCAAAGCCCTCGAACTGGGCAATCGCGCCCTCTTCCTCGAACACCGCCAGATAGCTTTCCAGCGCATAGGGCGCGTTGAAGATCCCGGCGCAGCCGCAGGCTGCTTCCTTTGCGCCCACGGCGTGGGGCGCGCTGTCCGTGCCGAGGAAGAACTTGGCGCTGCCTGATGTCGCCGCCTTGCGCAGCGCCAGCCGGTGCACTTCGCGCTTGGCTACCGGCAGGCAATACATGTGCGGACGGATCCCGCCGGTGAACATGGCGTTGCGGTTGATGTGGAGGTGCTGCGGCGTGATCGTCGCGGCCACGTTCGGCCCGGAACTCTCCACGAAGGCCACGGCATCGGCGGTAGTGATATGTTCGAACACCACCTTCAACCCCGGCAGGTCGCGGACCAGGCCCGATAGGGTCCGCTCGATGAACACTGCTTCGCGGTCAAAGATATCGACATGGGCATCGGTCACTTCGCCGTGGATCAGGAGCGGCATCCCAATCGCTTCCATCCGCTCCAGCACGCCGCGGATGTTCGCGACGTCGGTAACCCCATGCGCCGATCCGGTGGTGGCATGGGCGGGATAGAGCTTGGCTGCGGTAAAGACCCCCGCGGCAAAACCACGTTCAATCTCGTCCGCCGCAATCGTGTCCGTCAGATAGGCGGTCATCAGCGGAGTGAAGCCCGGTCCGGCCGCGGCCACAATCCGCTCACGATAAGCCGCAGCGGCCGCCACATCAGTAATCGGCGGCGAGAGGTTTGGCATCACGATTGCCCGCGCAAACTGGTGCGCCGTGTGCTTCGCCACGCCTTCCAGCACCGCGCCGTCGCGCAGGTGGACGTGCCAATCGTCGGGGCGGCGGATGGTCAGGCGATTCGGGATGTCGGTCATCCCTTTCCCTTAGGCAAGCGCCGCCCTATCTGTCACGCATGACTGCAATGCACCTGGCTGACCGCGCGGTAATCCGCCTGACCGCAACCGAACCGGGTGAAGACCTGCGCGGGTTCCTCAATGGCCTGGTGACCAATGACATGACCGGAAAGCTGCCGGTCTGGGCTGCACTGCTATCCCCGCAAGGCAAGGTCCTGTTCGACTTCATGGTCTGGGAGGATGGCGAAGACCTGCTAGTCGATTGCGAAGCAGGCCAAGCCGAAAGTCTGGCCAAGCGGCTTTCCATGTACCGGTTGCGACGTAAGATCGGGATTGCGGTCGATCCCGCACTGGGTGTGCATTGGCAGAAGGGTGACGGCACATCGCCTGATCCGCGCCTGGCCGCACTGGGCCAGCGCTGGGTTGGGCCGCGGGAGGGTGCGGACGGGTCGGCCCAATGGCGCGCGCATCGCCTCTCGCTGGGCGTTACAGAGGGTCACGCCGAACTGGCCGACCTATTATGGCTTGAATGCAATGCCGCTGAGCTGAACGGCGTGTCCTTCACCAAGGGTTGCTACGTCGGGCAGGAGAACACCGCCCGGATGAACTGGCGGCAGAAGGTCAATCGCCGGCTGATTGTCGTGCCGCTGGCGGATAGCGATCCGGCACGGCAGCGAGCGGCCTATCCGGAGTTGGGGCTGGCGGTCGATCACCGCCGGGTCGAGGTTATACCGGCCGAGCGTCTGCCCGACTGGCTTCAGCCCGCCTGAGGCTTGACCAGACCGACCGACACGGCCTCTTCGATCAGCATCTTTTCGGCAATGTCGCGGCTGGCCGTTCGCGGCAGGCCCAACGATTGCGCCAGCGCCCCACCCATCAGCGCATCGCCCAGTGCCATCATGCACAGCGCATGAGTCACATGATGCATCTGCCCTGATTCATGGTCACCCAGATCGTCGACGAGGTCATGGACAGCTTGGATCAGCGGGTCGAGGGCATCCTCGTTCCCGTTCATCAGCATCCAGGTGGCCAGCGCACCGCCGCCCTCCTTGTCGAAGGCATCAAAGGTCAGATCGACCACATCACGCGCCGAGCCCTGGCCGGAACGGCTGGCCAGCACCGCATCCTCAATTGTGGCGCAGATGGTCACTGCCAGATGCTCCGCGAGCGCCTTTTGCAGCCCGGCGGCCGAGCCGAAGTGGTGAAGCAGGTTGGCATGCGTGCGCCCGATTCGCGAGGCGACCGCCTTCAGCGTCACGGCTTGCGGCCCCAGTTCGATCAGCAGGGCACGCGCGGCTTCGAGCGCCACGGTGCGGCTCTCTTCCTGGCTGAGGCGTTTCCTTATTGACATGAGTGTCAGTTAATCCTATTCGGGCAGCATGAACGCTCCCACTAAGTTCCCGCTCGAAGTAGAACCCGCCGCCCCAATCGGCAAGGCCGGTCCTACTCCCGCCGATCTCACCATCACCGTGCGCGACCAGCGTTTTGGCCGTGACAAGAAGCCCGGTCGCTGGTGGCTCAACCATGATCCCGTGGCAACCGCCTGGCACAATGCCCTGTCCGCGACCTTCCCCCGCGGTGAAGCCTTCTTCATCGAAGCGGTAAAGGCACATCGCGACGGCGCCGGTCCCAAACTGGAGGCAGAGATCCGCGCCTTCATCAAACAGGAAATCAACCACACCCGCGAGCACATTGCGTTCAACCGCGCCGCCGTGGAAGCGGGCTATGACCTGGACTTCATCGACCAGCGCGTTGCAGCCAACCTCGAACTGACCAAGGACCGTCCCGCGATCCTGAACCTCGCGGTCACCATGGCGCTGGAACACTACACCGCGATGATGGCGCAGGAATTCCTTGCGAATCCTAAGCACTTCGCCGGAGCCGAGCCAGAAACCGCCGCAATGTGGCGCTGGCACGCGATCGAGGAGATCGAGCACAAGGGCGTCGCCTATGACACCTGGCTCCATGCCACCAAGGACTGGACGCGCTATCGCCGCTGGAAGCTGAAGAGCATCATGATGCTGCTCGTCACCATGAACTTCATCCGCCACCGTTGGCAGGATACGCTAGAGCTGCTGGCGCAGGACGGGCTGACTGGCTGGAAGATGAAGGCGAAGCTGGCGTGGTACCTCGTCGGTACGCCCGGCGTGCTGCGCCGGATCCTGCCGGCCTGGCTCAGCTACTTCCTGCCCGGTTTCCATCCCTGGAACCACGATGACCGCGCGCTCATCGGCAAACATGACAGCGAGTTCAAGGACGCGGTCCTCGCCTGAAGCCAGATTGACCTGCTGAAATAGAAGACCTCCCCAAGCTGACTTGGGGAGGTTTTTTCTAGGCCGCTCGCATTTCCAGCGGCTCGTCACCGTCGCAGGGCTGGTCGAGCGTCAGGCAATGCTCGATCGAAGTCACTTCGCAGCCGCGGGCCTGGCTGAAGCGCTGGCGGATCTGGCCGGTCGGCCGGAAGCCGACCTTGCGCAGCACCCGGCCCGAAGCCTGGTTGTCAATGAAGTGCCCGGCCATCAGCCGCTTGTGGCCCAGCACCCGCGCCACGGAGATCACGGCGCTGGCGGCTTCGGTGGCATAACCCTTGCCCCAGTAGTCACGCGCCAGCCAATAGCCCAGCTCCACCTCGTTGCCGTCCGCCCCCAAGCCGATACAACCGATGATCCGCGCCGGCTCCATGCTGGTCGGCAGGGTAATGAAGAAGTGCGGCAGGCGCTGGTCCTGCGGCTGATTGGCAAACCAGCGGGCATCCTCGGCCGTGTAAGGCCAGGGCACCTTCGCAAGGTTCTTGACCACCGCCTCGTCCGCGACCTGGCCCAACAGCTCTTCCCAGTCCTCCGGCCACGCGGGCCGCAGGAACAACCGTTCGCTGCGCATGAACATTGCAATTACTCCACTCGTCAGGCCCCGCGGGTTCGCCCTAGCGAGACCCCGTGACGCCTAAGTTACACCTGCGCCGGGCGGTTCCCGGAACGACAGAGGGAGATGCAAAAAGAGGGAGACGGGCGGGGCCCTCTCCCTCATTCGGCCGAAGACTGGCTTCGGCGGGGCTGCCCGTCAGGACAGCCCGTGATCGACTGTCCGATTATTCGGCGGCAATCGCCATGTCTACCGACACGTACTTGCGGCCCAGCTTGCCATCATGGAAGCGGACGCGGCCTTCGGTCAGCGCGAACAGGGTGTGATCCTTGCCCATGCCGACATTGGCGCCCGGGTAAACGCGGGTCCCGCGCTGACGGATGATGATGTTGCCGCCGATCACTTCCTGACCGCCGAACTTCTTCACGCCAAGGCGACGACCGGCCGAATCACGACCGTTACGCGACGAACCGCCTGCTTTCTTGTGTGCCATCTCGAACTACTCCGAATGCTTATTCAGCGGCCGCTTCGGCCTTGGGGGCGGCCTTCTTGGCTGCCTTCTTGGCCGGGGCTTCGCCCGCGCCGACTGCCACGATGCGCAGCAGGGTCATCTGCTGGCGATGGCCGTTCTTGCGACGATAGTTGTGGCGGCGACGCTTCTTGAAGACGATCACCTTTTCGCTCTTCGCCTGGGCGATGATCTCGGCCGAAACGACGACGCCCTTGGCATCCTTCACTTCGCCGCCGTCACCGGCCAGCAGGACGTCGGCGAGCGTGATGGTTTCACCGGCTTCACCAGCCAGCTTCTCAACCGCGATCTTGTCTCCGGCGGCAACCCGGTATTGCTTGCCGCCAGTGCGCACTACAGCGAACATGTGACCTATTCCGTATATAAAGCATAGCGACCACCCCGCGTTGTGCGGGGGGCCACAAGAAGGTGGGCCACTAGTCCAAGGTCCCCCTGCTGTCAACCAATGGGGGCAAGGATTCTTGGCCGCTGGCGCAGATTGCCGGGCGTGCTATGGCCATAGTGATGAATCGTTACCCCACCAGTCTGGTCTTCGGCCTGATCCCCGCATTCCTGCTGAGCGCCTGTGCTTCTACGCCCGGCGAGTATCCTTCGCTTGCGCGCCGACCGATTGAGCGGGTGACCGGAACTCTTACCCCGCCGCCGGCCCCGCCTGCTCCAGCACCGGTCGATCCCGCCGTTGCCCGCCAGATCGATTCGCTACTGGACCGGGTCCGCGCCGCCGATGCCAAATTCCAAGCGCGCGAAGGCAGTGTCCGCCAGATAGTTGCTGCAGCGGCCGGAGCCGCCAAGGCCAGCGAGGCCTGGTCTGTGGCCATGGTTGCCCTGGCCGATCTCGATGCCGCACGCAGCGAAGGCATGGTTGCCCTGGCCGATATCGACGCGATCTACGCTGCCTCGCGAATCGAAGGTGAGCCTGCCAGTGAAGCCATGGCCGCGCGCGAAGCGGCCAATGCGCTGGTTGCCGCGCAGGACAAGGTCATTGCCGGCCTGCAGGCCAGCCTCGCGCCCTAACCCCAGCGACGCAGATCGGCGTGATCCTGATCGCGCGGCTCGATCCAGTGCCAGTTCCCGGCGCGCAGCTCCCGCTTCCAGAACCACGAGTTGCTCTTGAGGTGATCCATGGCGAAATCGACCGCTTCGATCGCGGCGCGGCGATGCACTGCCGCCGCGGAAACACAGACAATCGGCTCACCGGGGTACATCTTGCCGACGCGGTGGAGCATCAGCATCCCCATCAGGCCGAATCGGCTCGATGCCGTCTCGGCCAGCGCCTGCATCCCCGGCAGGGTCAGCGGTTCGTAATGCGAGAGCTCCAGCGCTTCGACCCCGCCACCGCCGCGCACTTCGCCCACGAAGGTGCAGACCCCGCCCAGCCCGGGATGGGCATTGGTAAAGGGACCGATGAAGGCGCCGGGATTGAACGGCTGGGTCAGCAAGCGCACGTCGAGCATGGCGCTATCCGCCGCTTACGGGGGGCAGGAACGCAAGTTCGTCATGGTTATGCAGCTCAAGCCCCTTACGGTCTGTCAGAATGACTCCGTTTAGAGCAACGCGCACTTTGGGGTCACGCACCGCATCACCTAGAGCTTCGGAAAAGCAATCGGTGAGCCATTGAACGACATCCAACCAATCGAGTGGAGCGGAAAAACCAAACTCAGCTTCTGCCCTGCCGGCCAGGTCAGCCAGCCGCCCCAGGAACACCAGCTTTGCCATGGTCAGCCGCCCGTCATCGACATGTGACGCGGCAGCGCCGGGGCCTGGCCATGCGCATCGATCCGGAAGTTGTGGCGCAGCGGCTTGATCTTCATCGCCACGTCGAGCGCCTCGGCCAGCGCCGCATCGGGATCATCCGAACGCAGCGCCGCGCGCAAGTCGACCTGCTCTCCCCCGCCCAGGCAAGGATAGAGCTGGCCGGTGGCCGTTACCCGCACGCGGTTGCAGCCTTCACAGAAGTTATTGGTCAGCGGCGTGATCAGGCCGATCCGCCCGCCCGTTTCCGCGATATCGAAATAGCGGGCCGGGCCGCCGGTGCGGTGCTCGCTGGGCGTCAGGGTCCAGCGCTGCTCCAGCGCGGCGCGCACATCGCCCAGCGACAGGTGCTGGTCGAACCGGTCTTCCTCAACCTCGCCCAGCGGCATGACCTCGATCAGGGTGAGTTCCAGCCCGCGCGCGTGGGCCCATTCGATCAGCGCCGGGATCTCGTCCTCGTTGGTGTCTTTCAGCGCCACGGTGTTGAGCTTGACCTGCAGCCCCGCCGCTTGCGCCGCCGCGATCCCTTCCAGCACCTGCGGCAGGCTGTCACGCCGAGCGAGCCGGGCAAAGCCCTGCCGGTCGAGCGTATCGAGCGAGACGTTCACGCGGCGCATGCCAGCGGCGAACAAGGGTTCGGCGAATTCGGCCAGCCGAGTGCCGTTAGTGGTAAGGGTCAGCTCGTCGAGCCCGTCCCCCAGCTTGCGCCCAATCGCCTGGACCAGCTCGATCATGTCGCGCCGCACCAGCGGTTCACCGCCGGTAAGACGAAGCTTGGTGATGCCGCGCGCGATGAAGCCGAGCGCCAGCTTGTGCAGCTCTTCCAGGCTCAGCACGTCCTTGCGCGGCAGGAAGGTCTGCCGTTCCGGCATGCAATAGGCGCAGCGCAGATCGCAACGGTCTGTCACCGAGAGGCGCAGGTAGGAAATCCGGCGCTGGAACTGATCAACCAGTGTCATGATGGCAGTGGTAACACTGCCGCGGCACCTTCGTCATCTAGCGAAATCAACTGGCCGGTCAGCCCCGGCGCGCAGGCGAAATAATTCGCCGCTGCCGTGATAGCCCGGCCGCTGCCACCACTCACGGCGTTGATCCGGCCGGGTGCCAGCGCCCGCGCCAGCATCTGGATGGCAGCCAATCGCCAACCGCGATGGGTGTGATCCGATTCGGGGAAGGCAACGGTCAGACAGCCGCCGGCAGCCTCGATGGCCAGTTCGATCAGCGGGACATGGCGCGCATGAAACTGCGCTGCGGCGGCCAACGGGGCTTCGGGCAGTGCCTCAACCTCGTAGATCGCCATCAGCGCCGCTCGCGCGTCAGCGTAATGCCGATCTTCTCGCACGCTTCGCTGATCGCCAGCTTGACGATCTTGACCGTCACCGCCTCCACCCGTTCATCCTGCACGAACAGCGTATCGCAGATGTGATCGGCCACCGCCTCGATCAGGGTGAAGTGGACGCCCTCTGGCAGAGCCTGCGAGGCAGCAAACTTCAGGTCCATGTAGTTCTTGCTGGCACCCAGCGGCGTGTCAGGCTCATAGCGGTCCGCCACCTTCAGCCGAACCTGAATGGTAAAGCGCAGCGGCTGCGGGCGGCCGGTCTCCTCCGAATAGATGCCGGTCAGGACATCGTGTTCGAAATCGGCAACTTCCAGGATCAGCGAATCGGCCATGGCGCCCCTTACCCGGGATTTGACCAACGCGCGAAGATCGCTGTCGGCAGCAAGCGTCCACCCTCGCCCGTCTCACGCACCGCCAGGTCGCCATGCTCGATCTTGCCAGGCAGGTCCGCAAAGACTTCATCGAGCAGGCCGGCCAGCGCCAGGCTGCTCATCCGCACGGCATAGACCGTCAGGAACAGGAAGCGGCTATCGGCATTGAGCAAGCTGCGGCAATCGCCAACGAGCGGAGCGAGGTGTTCCTCTAACCGCCATACTTCACCCTCTGGTCCGCGCCCGAACTTGGGCGGATCAAGGATGATCCCGTCATAGCGCTTGCCCCGGCGCACCTCGCGCGCGGCAAACTTGGCGGCATCGTCGATGATCCAGCGGATCGGGCGTTCCGCCATGCCTGACAGCGCGGCATTTTCGCGCGCCTGAGCGACCGACTTCTTGCTGGCATCGACATGCGTGACGGGACCGTATTCAGACAGCGACAGCGTGCCAACGCCGGTATAGCCGAACAGGTTCATCGTCTGCGCGTCGCTGCGCCCTGC
Source organism: Sphingomonadaceae bacterium (assembly GCA_009926135.1). Taxonomy (GTDB): domain Bacteria; phylum Pseudomonadota; class Alphaproteobacteria; order Sphingomonadales; family Sphingomonadaceae; genus Novosphingobium. Next base: position 90,779 of record RFPL01000004.1, on the reverse strand, counting down.
CAGTTGCTGCCCCATCCAGTCCCACACCGGGGCCATATCAGGGAAGAAGCCAAGGTGGCGAAATGGGGTGCACTGCGCGTTGAACGTTACTTGCCCGCGCGCCAGTGTCCATCCTTCACGCGGGACCGGATTGGCATATGACCAGCGGCCGCCGCCATCTTCATCGGATGCGGGCACGAATTCACCGTCAGAGGCCCAGCGTTCCAGCCGCGGGCGCCACAACGCCTGGGGCTCGGGCCGGATGAACCGATAGGGACCATAGCTTTCGAGCTTGCGGCCATGGCCGCTGTCAAGCAGGCCATAGTCTGGCCAGCCCTCACCAGTCATAATGACCGGCGCCTCGATCAGCTCAGCCACGCGGCACCGCACGGGCAGCGATGTATTCGGCGATCGCCGCATAGTCGCCCGGCAGTTCGGCCAACCGCTCCTCACGCTCGAACAGGTCGCCGATCCGCGCCGGCAGCGCCGGGCGATGGCCGGTTGCCCGCTCCACTGCATCGCCGAACTTGGCGGGATGTGCCGTAGCCAGGGTCACGATCGGCACTGCTGGATCGATCCCCGACTGCTGGGCCGCATGGAGCCCAATCGCAGTGTGCGGATCAAGCAGTTCCCCCGCCGCGTCCCAGGCCCAGCGCAGTGCACGGGCCATGTCATCGGCATCGGCGCGGGCGCTGGTGAACAAGGCTGCTGCGCCTTCGCGCTGGGCATTGGTCAGGTGCATCGCCTTGGTTGTTTCAAACCCGGCCATCTGTGCCGCAAGCGCCTGGCCATCACGCCCGCCGACGTCGAACAGCAGGCGCTCAAAGTTCGACGATACCTGGATGTCCATTGATGGTGCCGCGGTCGGCGTGACTGTGCCAGCCGAATAGTCACCCGTGGTCAACGCGCGGTGGAGGATGTCATTGACGTTGGTCGCGACGATCAATCGTTCGATCGGCAGGCCCATCTGTGCCGCCACATAGCCCGCAAAGACATCGCCGAAATTGCCGGTCGGCACGGCGAACGCCACCTTGCGCTGCGGCGCGCCAAGCTGGAGCGCGGCGGCGAAGTAATAGACCACCTGGGCCATCAACCGCGCCCAGTTGATCGAATTGACCGCGCCGATGGCGAAACGATCCGTCATCGCCGCATCATTGAACATCCGCTTCACCATCGCCTGGGCATCATCGAATGTGCCCTCGATCGCGATGTTGTGAACGTTGGGAGCCAGCACCGTGGTCATCTGCCGGCGCTGGACTTCGCTGACCCGGCCCTTGGGGTGCAGCATGAATATCTCGACCCGGGCGCGGCCCGCGACGGCATCAATCGCGGCCGATCCGGTATCACCCGAGGTCGCGCCAACGATGGTCAGCGGATCGCCGCCGCGACCGAGGAATTCCTCGAACAGCAGGCCGAGCAGCTGCAAGGCGACGTCCTTGAAGGCCAGGGTCGGCCCATGGAAAAGTTCGAGCAGCCAGTGCTGCTCATCCAGTTGCTTGAGCGGGGTGACCGCCTTGTGCGCGAAGCGGCCATAGGCCTGGGTGGTCAATTCACGCAGACGCTCCGGCGTCAGGCTGTCACCCACGAAGGGTTGCATGACCCGCGCGGCCAGTTCGGCATATGGGAGGCCGGCCATGGCCGCGATCTCTGCCTCGGTAAAGCGAGGCCACTGGCGAGGCACGTAGAGCCCGCCATCATTGGCGAGGCCCGCCAGCGTCGCTCCGGCGAAGTCCAGCGCAGGCGCGCTGCCACGGGTGGAAATGTAGTCCATCAAGGGGGGGCGTTAGCCCTCGTCGCCCCGCGCGGCAAGGCGCTTGCGCAGGGCCAGGCCGTAGATCACCAAGGCTACCACGGCGAACAGGAACCACTGGATCGCATAGGACCAGTGGTTGTTGGGGATGGTCTTGGGATCAGGCAGCGCACTCGCGGCCAGTCCGGCCAGTGGCGGATCGGCAATAAGCCGGATTGATTTCCCCGCCCCCGGGGCGATCACGCCGCGCACCGTGCCGCCGCTCCACTGCCGTTCGGCCAGGTCCTTGGACCAGCCCAGCACGACCTCAGCGCGCGCGCCGCCTGGCAGCCCGCAGCTGACGCTATGCGCCCAGCCAACCGTGCCGCTCCGATCATAACCGGCAATCGGCATGTCCTTGCCCGGGGCCTGGCAATCGAAAGTCGTCCGCCGGAACAGCGCGGCTTCCTGAGCAGCCGGATCAGTGGGCCAGGCGATTTCCGCGCTTAGCGCCTGCGCCTCGGCATAGTGCGCCAGCATCGCTTCCTTCTGGGCGCGGCGATCAAGCTGCCAGAAACCCAGCGCAATCATGACCCCTACGGCCGCGAGGACGAACAACGTGGGAATTATCGGCAGGCGGCGGATCATGGCTGCTGCACGTCCGAACCGGTCGCCTCGCGGGCCTTGCGGCGATACTCGGCGGCGAGCAGCGCGGACTTGCTGACCCGCAGGCCCCACAGCGTCAGGCCTGCAACAAGCGGCACCCACAACACGATATGGACCCAGAACGGCGGGTGCCAGGTGAATTCCAGCCAGATCGCGAGGCCGACCACCAATGCACCAATGATCATGGTCAGGAACGCCGCCGGACCGTCGCCGACATTGAACTGGCCATAGTCCAGTCCGCAGACCCGGCAGCGCGGGGCAAAGCGGGCCGGTCCGTCAAACAGCGTGCGGGCACCGCATTCCGGGCAGAGACCGAAAAGGGCAGCCGCGGGGATGCCGGGCTGCCCTTTCGTGGTTTGGCCAATCTCGGTCTGATTGTTGCCGTTTTCCATCAGTGGATCGGATGGCCCCAGCCACCCCAGACGTAGATGGCGACGAACAGGAACAGCCAGACCACGTCAACGAAGTGCCAGTACCAGGCGGCCGCTTCGAAACCGAAGTGCTGCTTGGGCGTGAAGTCACCGTTGTAGGCACGCTTCAGGCAGACGATCAGGAAGATCGTGCCGACCAACACGTGGAAGCCGTGGAAACCGGTCGCCATGTAGAAGGCCGAACCATAGGTGTTCTGGCCGAAGGCGAACGGTGCGGCCGAGTATTCATAGGCCTGGATGCAGGTGAACAGCAGGCCCAGCGCGATCGTCGCCCACAGGCCCTTCTTCAGGCCTTCGCGGTCACCATGGATCAGCGCGTGGTGCGCCCAGGTGACGGTAGTGCCTGAGCACAGCAGGATCAGCGTGTTGAGCAGCGGCAGATCGAAGGGATCAAGCACGGCTTCGATTGCCTTTGGCGGCCACTGTCCACCGACGACTTCGGCGATGTCGCTGGGGAACAGCGAGAAATCGAAGAAGGCCCAGAACCAGCCGACGAAGAACATCACTTCCGAGGCGATGAAGGTGATCATGCCATAGCGCAGGTGCAGCTGCACGACCGGGGTGTGGTGGCCTTCGTGGGCTTCACGCACAACCTTGGTCCACCACTGGAACATGGTGAAGAGGATGCCGAAGAAGCCAACCAGCAGGACATACTTGCCAGCGGCCATGTCATGCATGGTCAGTACGCCGCCGCTGGTCGTCAGCAGCGCCGATACCGAGCCGAGGAACGGCAGGATATCAGGCTCGAGAATGTGGTAATCGTGGTTCTTGGTGCCGGCCATGTCCGTGGTCCCCAATTGATCCCCAAATGCGCCGGCGGGCGGACCCGCGACGCGTGAATTCGCCCCGCCCTTATCGTGCGGCTAGCGACTGGTCCAGTGCCTTTACGGGCTGGTCCGCCGCCTTGTGGAAAGTGTAGCTGAGCGTGATCTGCTCGATGTCCTTCGTCTCCGGGTCCTGCAGGATCTTCGGATCGACGTAATAGATCACCGGCATGTTGACCGACTGGCCAGGCTGCAGCGTTTGCTCGTTGAAGCAGAAGCACTGGATCTTGTTGAAGTACTTGCCGGCCAGCTCTGGTTCGACATTGAATGAGGCAATTCCGGTGATCGGCTGATCCGAGAGGTTCTTTGCCGAATAGAAGGCCATTTTGCGCGAGCCGATGCGCAGTTCCTGCGTGGTCTGCTGCGTGGCGAATTGCCATGGCAGCAGGCGATCGACATTGGCATCGAAGCGGACCGAGATCAGCTTGTTGGTGACCTGCACCGCCGAAGCCTGAGCCTCGGTCACGCGCATCGTGGTGCCGCCAAAGCCTGTGACCTGACAGAATATCCGGTACAGCGGAACCGAGGCGAACCCCAGTGCAAGCATGGCTGCGGCACCCAGCAGGGCCAGGATGCCGGTGCGGGCATTGGGATCCTTGGGCAGGGTCAGGACAGCCACGATCCTATCCCCCGATCCGGGCGATGCTGACAAAGTAGAACAGCACGACCATCGCGGCGAGCAGGCCGCCCAGCATCAGGTTACGCTGCTTGATGATCCGCTTGCGTTCGGAGGCGGGGTCGGTTTCAGGAAACTTGGCCATGCGCTTTATCCCATGATCCAGCGGTCCGCCACCAAGGCAGCGAACAGCGCAAAAAGGTAGAACACCGAAAAGGCGAACAGCCGCTTTTCAGGTCCCATGTCGGTTTCCCCCACCCCTTGCCGGAACACCGCAACGCGCAGTGCCAGCACCAGGAAGATCGCCGAAAGCACCAGGGCCGAAGCCCCGTAAACCACGCCTGCCCCGGCGATCCAGAAAGGCAGCATGGCGAGCGGCAGGAGCAGGACCGCATAGACCAGGATCTGTCGCCGGGTCGAATGGCGGCCAGCCACTACCGGCATCATCGGGATCCCCGCCTTCGCGTAGTCAGTCTCGACAAACAACGCGAGCGCCCAGAAATGCGGCGGGGTCCAGAAGAAGATGATGGCGAACAGCAGGATCGGCATCAGCGTGATCTCGCCGGTCGCCGCGACCCAGCCGATCATCGGTGGAAACGCCCCCGCGCCGCCACCGATAACGATGTTCTGCGGGGTGCGCGGCTTTAGCCACATGGTGTAGATCACGGCATAGTAGAAGATCGAAAACGCGAGCACGGCGGCCGCCAGGTAGCCGACACCAACCGCCATCATCAGAACCGAGAAGAACGACAGCACCAGGCCAAAATCGCGGGCCGATTCGCGCGGCATTCGTCCGGCCGGCAGTGGCCGCCCGGCGGTGCGCTTCATCTGCGCATCAAGGTCCGCTTCCCACCACATGTTGAGCGCGGCCGAACCGCCGGCGCCCACCGCGATGCACAGAATGGCGGTAAAGCCCAGTACCGGGTTCACCGGCACCGGCGCAGCCAGCAATCCGCATAGCCCGGTGAAAATCACCAGGCTCATTACGCGCGGCTTGGTCAGCGCGAAAAAGTCGCGCCAGTCGGTCGGGAGCGCAGGCGCGGGAGGGCTGGCAGCGGTCATGGTTGGGAGCGCCTATAGTCGCGCGTCAGAGTCGCTTCAACCAATCGATGAGCAATGTGTTCACTTCTTCGGGCCGCTCCTGCTGGGTCCAGTGCCCAACCCCCTCGAGGACATGGCCTTCTACCTTTGGTGCGAACATCCGCATCATCGCAACCGGGTCAGCAACAGCACCGAACAGGCTGGTGGCCGGATCACGCGTTCCGCCGATAAACAGGCAGGGCTGCTCCAGTTGCTTGCCCTGCCAGGCCTTCAGCCAGGCATAGTCGCGTTCGTGATTGCGATAGCGGTTGAGGGGCCCCCGGAAGCCGGAGGCCTTGAATTCAGCCTCGTAGTAATCAAGGTCGGCGTCGGTCAGCCAAGGCACTGGCTGCGGATCGGGCAAACCCTCCAGGAAGGTCGCGCCCAGCGGCTTTGACCAATAGTCGCCCGGCGGCACGTCGCCCGAGATCGAATACATCATCCGCGCCACGAAATCGCGCGGATCTGCCTCGGCCTCGGCCTCGGCCACGCCGGGTTCCTGGAAGAATTCCTGGTAGAAGAACCGGCCCTGGCTGGTGAAATGTTCGCGGAACACTTCCGTGAACGGGCGTAGTGGCGCTCCCGCGAAGGGCACCGACAAGCCGGCGACCGCGCTGATCCGCTGCGGATTGGTGAAAGCCGTATTCCAGACAATCGGCGCACCCCAGTCATGTCCGATCAGCACCACGCGCTGTTCAGGCGCGAGCGCATCGGCCAGGCCGATCAGGTCGGCGGCAATCTTTTCCAGGGTGTAGGCTTCGACCGGCTGCGGCTTGCCGGAACCGCCATAGCCGCGCACGTCGATCGCGCAGGCTGTGTAACCGGCAGCCGCGACCGGCCCAAGCTGGTGCCGCCACGAATACCAGCTTTCCGGAAAGCCGTGGACCATGATCGCCAGCGGTGCTGTGCCCGGAGCCGGGCCTTCGATGGCGCAGCGCAAGGCCACTTCGCCGCAATCGACCATCCGGAATTCACGCATCTGCATCGCTCCATGGAAAACGCCCCGGACCTTGCGGGCCGGGGCGGTTTCTGTCCAGTCGGTTCGGAAGAACCGGGCCTTAGTGGTGGCCCTTGTCCTCGATCACCGGCAGGGTTTCGAACTGGTGGAACGGCGGCGGGCTGGACAGGGTCCATTCCAGCGTCGTGGCACCTTCGCCCCAGTAGTTGTCCGGAGCCTTCTTGCCCATGGTGAAGGCATAGATGATGTTCACGAACCAGATCACCATCGAGCTGGCCATGATGACATAGCCGATCGACGACACTTCGTTCCAGAAGGCATAAGCTTCCGAATAGTCCGGGTAGCGGCGCGGCATCCCCTGCAGACCCAGGAAGTGCTGCGGGAAGAAGATGGTGTTCACGCCGATGAAGAACACCCAGAAGTGCAGGTGCGAGAGGAACTCCGAGTGCATCCGGCCGCTCATCTTCGGGAACCAGTAATAGAACCCGGCGAAGAGCGCGGTCACCGCACCCAGCGACAGCACGTAGTGGAAGTGCGCCACCACGTAGTAGGTGTCGTGCAGCACGTCATCCACGCCGCCGTTGGCCAGGACCACGCCGGTCACGCCGCCCACGGTGAACAGGAAGATGAAGCCCATCGCCCAGACCAGCGGCGACTTGAACTCGATGCTGCCGCCCCACATCGTGGCGATCCAACTGAAGATCTTGATGCCGGTCGGCACCGCGATCACCATGGTAGCCAGGGTGAAGTAGAGCTTCGTGTTCACGCTCATGCCGGTGGTGTACATGTGGTGCGCCCAGACGACGAACCCGACCACACCGATCGCGACCATGGCATAGGCCATGCCGAGGCACCGGCTTCTTCGAGAAGGTCGAGACGATCTGGCTGATGATGCCGAAGCCCGGCAGGATCATGATGTACACTTCGGGGTGGCCGAAGAACCAGAACAGGTGCTGGTAAAGCACCGGGTCACCGCCGCCGGCCGGGTCGAAGAAGGTCGTCCCGAAGTTGCGGTCGGTAATCAGCATGGTGATCGCCGCGGCCAGCACCGGCAGGGCGAGCAGCAGCAAGAAGGCGGTAACCAGCACTGACCAGACGAACAGCGGCATCTTGTGCAGGGTCATGCCCGGTGCGCGCATGTTGAAGATCGTGGTGATGAAGTTGATCGCACCCATGATCGAGGCAGCGCCCGCCAGGTGGAGTGCGAAGATCGCAAAGTCCACTGCCGGACCGGTCGAACCGTAGGTCGAGAGCGGCGCATAGGCGGTCCAGCCGATGCCGGCACCGATGCCCGTGCCGCCGGGCACGAAGGCCGACATCAGCAGCGAGCAGAAGCCGGCAACAGTCAGCCAGAACGAGATGTTGTTCATCCGCGGGAAGGCCATGTCTGGTGCGCCGATCATGATCGGTACGAACCAGTTGCCGAAGCCGCCGATGATTGCAGGCATGACCATGAAGAACACCATGATCAGGCCGTGTGCAGTGATCAGCACGTTCCACATGTGGAGCGACTGGTCAAAGCTGGGATTGGCTTCGCCAAACCAGCGGGCAAAGGTATCGAGATACTGGATGCCGGGAGCAGCCAGTTCCAGGCGCATCATGCCCGAGAAGGCACCGCCGATGATCCCCGCGAAGATCGCGAAGATCAGGTACATCGTGCCGATGTCCTTGTGGTTGGTGGACATGAACCAGCGGGCGAAGAACGCCGGCTTGTGGTCATGATCGTGGTGCGACCCGTCGTCGTGGGCCTGGAAGTGTTCGGCGGTGGTAGCCATGATGGAACCCTTGTCCTTCTAGATCTGGCTTATGCGGCCGGAGCCGGCGCAGCGGCCGGGGTGGCAGCGGGCGCAGCGGCAGCGGCCGGAGCGGCGGCGGGCGCAGCGGCGGGAGCCGCAGCAGCCGGGGCTTCGGGCAGGCCGTCGACCTTGCCGCCAGCCTGGGTCATAACCCACGCGTTGTACTTCGGACGCGGCAGGGCTTCGACGACGATCGGCATGTAGCCGTGGCGTGCGCCGCACAGTTCAGAGCACTGGCCGTAATAGACGCCCGGCTCCTTGATGAAGAGCACCTTCTCGTTGATCCGGCCCGGAACCGCGTCAAGCTTTGACCACAGCGAAGGGACGGCGAACGAGTGGATCACGTCTGCGGCAGTCACCTGCAGACGGATCGGTTCACCAGCGGGAACGACCATACGGAAGTCGGCCGCCAGGTGATCCGGCTCACCGCGCTTCTTGGCTTCCTCGACCGGCAGCATGTTCGAAATCACTTCGAACCCGCCATTGTCGGGGTAGGAATAGGTCCAGAACCACTGGTTTCCGGTGGCCTTGATCGTCACTGCCTTGGCCGGAGCCGGCTTGTACTGCTTGGCGATCAGCGTGACCGAAGGCACGGCAATGGCGACCAGGATCAGGATCGGCAGCCCGGTCCAGATCACTTCGAGCAGCGTGTTGTGGCTGGTCTTCGATGCGACCGGATTGGTGCGCTTGTTGAAGCGGGCAACCACTACCAGGAGCAGCCCCAGCACGAACAGCGAGATCACCGTGATGATCGGCATCAGGAAGGCATCATGCATCCAGCGGGCGTATTCACCGGTCGGCGAGTACTGGTCCTGCAGGTGAATGCCGCCAGCAACCGGCATGCCCTTGCCCGGCGTCGGCGCCATCGGCGTGTAACCGCCGGGGGCAACCTGATAGCGGGGATCGTTGGGATCGACCTTGGGAGCTTCCGGGGCCGGTACGGCAGCTGCGACGGGGGCGGTTGCCACCGGAGCAGCAGCAGCGGGCGCAGCCGCTGCCGGGGCCGCAGTCGCGGCGGCAGCCTCAGCAGCCGGAGCAGCCGCCGCGGGAGCCGCCAGAGCGGCTTGCGGCAGCGCTGCGAGCACCAGAGAAAGACCGATTGCCTTGATCGCGTGTCCCGCTGAGCGGGCGGTTCGAGCCAATATCATCGTAGCGCTACTTTCGCTTTCCTTTGCCGGCAAGAGCAGGGCTAAGCCCGTCTCCCGCCCCCGTGGGAGTCCAGATTTGCTGGGGCCTATACGCGCGCTTGCGGGGTACCTCAAGCGCCTCTAGGGGATATTTTTGAACACGCCCCAAGCCAACACGGCACTTGGGGCAAGGCTGCAACGGCAGCACCAGACAAGGGACACGGTTTTCCATGCAGGATGAAGAGGTTCTGGCAGAGTTTCGGGCCAGCAAGGCACTGCTTGAAGGGCATTTCCTGCTCTCTTCGGGTCGCCACAGCGCTCATTACCTGCAATGCGCCCGCGTCCTGATGGACCCGGCCCGCGCCGCGCGCCTCGCGATTGCGTTGGCCCAGCGAATCCCGCGCGAACTGCGCAAGGACATCACCAAGGTGGTTGCCCCGGCGATGGGCGGTGTCATCATCGGCCACGAAATGGGCCGCGCGCTGGAAGTGGAGGCAATCTTTGTCGAGCGCCCCACCGGCACCTTCGAACTGCGGCGCGGCTTCACTATCGAGCCGGGCGAGAAGGTCCTGCTCGTCGAAGACGTTGTGACTACCGGCCTGTCGAGCCGCGAAGCGATGGACTGCGTCCGCGAAGCCGGCGGCGAAGTGGTTGCGGCCGCAGCGCTGGTCGACCGCTCTGCCGGGTCGGTCGATCTGGGCGTGCCCTTTTTCCCGTTGATTGCCATTAACTTCCCGACCTATGCGCCGGACGAACTGCCGCCTGAACTGGCAGCGACACCGGCGATCAAGCCCGGGAGCCGCGCGAAGTCGTGATACCAACCCGCCTGCGCCTCGGCGTCAACATCGATCACGTAGCGACCATCCGCAACGCGCGCGGCGGGGACCACCCTGATCCAGTGCGCGCGGCGGAAATCGTTGCGGCTTGCGGCGGCGACGGGATCACCGTTCACCTGCGGGAGGATCGGCGCCATATTCGCGACGAGGACCTCGCCCGCATCCAGGCGGCAACCGGCCTGCCGCTCAACCTCGAAATGGCCGCGACCGACGAGATGCTGGAGATCGCGCTGCGCCACCAGCCTCACGCGGCTTGCATCGTCCCCGAACGGCGCGAAGAGCGCACGACCGAAGGCGGGCTGGATGCCGCGGGTCAGCACAACAGGCTGGCTCCAATCATCAGCCGGCTGCGCGATGCCGGAATCCGCGTCAGCCTGTTCATCGGCCCCGATGAGCGCCAGATCGAGGCTGCCATTCAGCTCGGCGCGCCAGTGGTGGAACTCCATACCGGCGACTACGCCCATGCGACAGGCGAGGCCCGCGCGGCCGAACTGAAGAAGCTGGCCGACATGGCGGCGCTCGCTGCCAAGAACGGGATCGAACCGCACGCGGGCCACGGCCTCACCTATGAGAATGTCCAGCCCGTCGCTGCAATTCCGCAGATCGCCGAACTCAACATCGGGCACTATCTGATCGGCGAGGCGATCTTCTGCGGACTGGAACCGGCGGTGCTACGGATGCGCGAACTGATGGATGCCACGCGGTGAGGACGCCGGGATGATCATCGCCATCGGCTCAGACCTCTGCAACATCGAGCGCATCCAGAATTCGCTGAACCGCTGGGGCGAAAAATTCGAGAATCGCGTGTTTACCGAGGTTGAGCGCGCCAAGGGCAATTCGCGCCCCTTCACCAAGGCTGGCACCCTCGCCAAGCGCTTTGCCGCCAAGGAGGCTTTTTCCAAGGCGGTGGGCACCGGGTTCAAGCGCGGGGTGTTCATGAAGGACATTGGCGTGGTCAACGCCCGCTCCGGCGCGCCGACCCTGGCGCTGGCCGGCGGGGCGGCCGAGCGCCTGCTAGCCATCACTCCGCCCGGCCATGATGCCGTGGTTCACCTTACCCTGACTGACGACCATCCCTGGGCCCAAGCCTTCGTAATCATCGAAGCCCGCCCCAAATGACGGTACCCATGACTGACGCAAACACCCCCGCCCCCGCAGGCGCTGACGAGCCCGAGAAGGTCAATTGGCTGGCAGAGGTCAAAAGCCTCTCGCTGATGCTGCTGGCCGTGCTGGCCTTTCACAGCTTCGTGGCCAAGCCTTTCTATATCCCGTCAATCTCGATGATGCCCAACCTGCTGGTGGGTGATCGGCTGGTGGTCTCGAAGTTCCCTTATGGCTTCAACTGGTCCTCGGTCAGCTTTCATCTGCTGCCACGCGGCACCTGGCGGGTCCTGGGCGGCACGCCGGACTATGGCGATATCGTGATCGTCGTCCCCGCCAACCGCGAAGAAGACCTGATCAAGCGTGTGGTTGCCCGCCCGGGCGACCGGATCGCGGTGAAGGACGGAATCATCATCCTGAACGGCAAGCCGGTGCCGCGCGCGATCGAACCTTCGGTCCAGCTGCCGGAAGATCCGGAACTGACCTGCGACGGCAGCTCGTGCTACAGCTATTTCCAGAATTATCGGGTCCGCCTGCCTTCCGGACGGGTCGTTTATGAAATCCCGGCCTTCCGCGAAACGCTGCCCAATGGCGCAAGCTATGTGGTGATCGACCACATGCAGCAGAACCTCGACAACATGGACGAGATCACCGTGCCGGCGGGCCATGTGTTCCTGATGGGCGACAACCGCGATCACTCTGCGGATAGCCGCGCAGCGCTGTGGGAAAACGGGTTGGGCGGACCGGTGCCGCTCTATGACGTGGGCGGCCGCGCCGAATTCACCACCTTCAGCCTCAACGGCAGCGAGACCTGGAACCCGCTGAGCTGGTGGGGAGCCTTGCGCGGCGACCGTGCCTGGCGCAGCCTGCGCCCCGTCCACGCGCCGCAAGGCAAGTAAGGCGGAGTATCCGCAATGAGTGAAGCTGCCAGCACACCCGCAGTCAAAAGCCGCCGCAGCCGCAAGCCCGCACCGCAGGCTCCGGATGAGGCGGCTGTCGGCCCGACCGACATTTCCGATCCGCTGCTTCGGCACGAGGCGAAGCGCGCGTTCGTGTGGATCGGCATGGTCGGGCTGGCCGCGCTGGTGGTGGTGCTGGCCCAGCCCTTGCTGGTGATATTCGGCGGCATGGTCTTTGCCGCGATGATCGATGGCGGCGCGCGCCTGCTGGGGCGGGTCCTGCCAGTCAGCCGGGCGATCCGCGTTACGCTGGTGCTGCTGGGTACGGTTGCTTTCCTGACCTGGACCGCGATGTTCGCCGGCAGCCAGATCGCCGCCCAGGCATCGGAACTTCCGGCCATCGTCCAGGCCCAGACGTTGAAGGCTGCCGCCTGGCTCGAATCCCATGGTTTCCGCATCAACACCAGCAACGTCCAGAGCCTGATCGAACAAGCGATCGGCGGGGTTCGACAAGTCACCTCGGCAGTCGGCGGGGTGATCGGCGGACTGACCACGGCTTTCCTGATCGTGGTCCTGGGCATTTACTTCGCCGCCGAACCGCAGCTCTACCGCCGTGGCTTCGCGTGGATGCTGCCGCGCGCAGAGCGTGATTCCTTCGATGTCACCGCCGCGCAAATGGGGCGGACGTTGCGGATGCTGATGTTCGGGCGGCTGGTCGGCATGGCGGTGGAAGGTGTCGGCACCTGGATCATGCTCGCGCTCTATGGCGTGCCGATGGCGGGACTGCTTGGTCTGCTCACGGGCCTGCTGGCGTTCCTGCCGAATATCGGTGCGCCGATTTCCGGCTTCCTGATGGTGCTGGTCGGCTTTTCGGGTGGCTGGGAGATGGGTCTCTACTGCGTGTTCGTCTATGTCGTGGTGCAGACGGTGGACGGAAATATCATCGTGCCGATGATCGCCAAGAAAACCGCCGATCTGGCCCCCGCGCTCGTGCTGGGCGCACAGTTGATCATGGGCGCGCTGTTCGGCATCATCGGCCTGATGCTGGCCGATCCGCTGGTCGCCATGCTGAAGGTCGCGCTGGAGCGGCAATCCGAGCGCAATGACCGCCACGAGACGGAGGCCCAGCTTTAAGCCATGGCCCGCAAGTTTCTTTACGTCATTGCCGCGCTTATTGTCCTGTTCATGGCCGGTCGCCTCGCGCTGGGCTTCTATCCCGAGCAATTGACTAGGCTGGCCTTTACCCCCGGCGCGCAGTTTGAGGCCCAGCCGCCTGCCCCGGCCAATGCCTATGCCGATCCGGCGCGCTGGATCGCGCGGCCCGATTTCAAGCAGCCCGGACCGGCGCAATGGCGGCCGCAAGGCCTGGCAGCGGGTTCCGAAACGCTTACCGTGCCGGTCTTTTTCATCCACCCGACGAGCTATCTCAAGCGCGCCCACTGGAACGCCCCGCTTGATGACAAGGACGCCAATCGCATCGCCGGAATGATGGTGCGCGCGGCAGCAACGCCGTTCAACGTTTCCAGCCAGCTGTGGATCCCGCGCTATCGTCAGGCCACTTTCGGCGCCTTTGTCACCGACAAGCCAGAAGCGCAGCAGGCGCTGGACCTGGCCTATGGCGATGTTTCAGCGGCGTTTGACCAGTTCATCGCCAGCATTCCCGCGGGCAGTCCCTTCGTGATCGCGGGACACAGCCAGGGCGGCTACCACCTGAAGCGGCTCCTGGCCGACAAGGTGAGGGGCACGCCCTTGGCAAATCGACTGGTTGCAGCCTATCCGATCGGCTGGGTCGTGGACCAGACGGCGGATCTGCCTGGCATGGGCGTGCCGGCCTGTACCGCTCCCACCCAGACCGGCTGCGTGATCTCGTGGCTGAGCTATGCCGATGATGGCAATGCCGCGATGATGATCGGCGCCTATCAGCGCTTTGCCGGGCGGCGGCCTGCGGGCAGCGCGGCACCGAGCTATCTATGCAGCAACCCGTTGACCGGAGTGGCAGGCGGGCAGGCACCCGCCAGCGCGAACCTGGGCGCGATGGTCCCCGATGCCAAGCTGGAGAACGGCACGATCAAGCCGGCGCTGGTCGGCGCACGCTGCGACGAACAGGGCATCCTGCGGATCGGCGCTGGCCCTGAAATGGGGCCGTTTGTGCTGCCTGGCGGCAATTACCACGTCTATGACGTTCCGCTGTTCTGGGCCAATCTGCGCGCTGATTTCGTCCGCCGGGCCAAGGCATGGCGGCCGCGCTGATCACGACCTTTGCCCCGGATTTCCGCGCGGCCCTGCCAACTGGCGGGGCCTTGCTCGGGCTTGACCTTGGCACCCAGACCATCGGCACGGCCTTTTGCGACGCCGGCTGGCGTTTCGCCTCTCCCGGCAAGACGCTGAAGCGCGGCAAGTTTGGTGCGGACCGCCAGTCGCTGGCCGCACTGGTGGCCGAACGCCAGATCAAGGGCGTCGTCATCGGCCTCCCGCTGAACATGGACAGCAGCGAAGGGCCGCGCAGCCAGTCAAGCCGGGCCTATGCCCGGAACCTGGCCGAGGCGCTGGAACTGCCGATACTGCTTTGGGACGAACGCTGGTCGACCGCCAGCGCCGAGAGTGCCCTTATCGCCCAGGACATGAGCCGCGCCAAACGGGCCGACCGGATCGATGCAGCGGCAGCCGCGGTGATCCTGCAAGCAGCGATCGATGCGCTGACGATCTGAGCACCAGCGCTGGCGGGCAGGATATTTTTGGTTAGCTGACGAACACTAATGGCCCGGCCGGGGTTCAGCGTGCGTTCCGAACAGGAGTGCTCGCATGAAGAAACTCATTGGCATCTCGGCGCTTGCAGCAGCGATTCTTTCAACCCCGGCATCAGCAGAGCCGGCCCAGAAGTTCTGCAACTTCATGGGCAACTGGAATGGCATCCTGACCGCCATTTTCCATGGCGCTCCTTTTACGTGCGTTTACCGCTAGCAGCGAGTTCCGCCCTGCGTCTGCGCGCCTCTGCGGCGACCAGCCGGCTCCCAGCCTGTTCGGCTGCGGACCATAGGCCGTCGCGCTCCTGAGCAGTTGCAACGGCGGCCAGTGCGTCCCAGCAGGCTAGTCGCATCCGGTCGCTCGGGTGGCAGTGGGCGAAGCGATGCGCCAGATCCAGCGCCTCGGCCCCGCCCAGCCCGACCGCGATCCGCATGAAGGCCTCGCTCGGCCCGCCCGAAACGATCGCCCCGATCCGCCGCTGATCCAGATCGAAGCGGTACTGGTCAAGCCAGCCTTGCGCCCCGGTGGTGTGCATGATGTTGAGCGATACCGACAGGGCATCTGCCGGATGCTGGGCATGGACATCCCGGTGGGCCCTGTAGAGCATTAATTTGCCCTCCTCCAGCCGCGAGCGTTCGACAAAGCGCAGACTGGGGACTTCCTCGCCCGTAAAGCCTGTTACCGCCTCGTAATCGTACTCGTAATAATCGCTCCAATATCCGGGTCCGAAGTAGCCCATGGTCAGGAAGCTGAAGTTGTGATCGTGCGGCAGGCCATAAACGAACGAGGTACCGCCCGAGGCGCGCAGCATATGCTCGTCGGTCGAAGGCCAGATATTGGCGCGGATGAAGAAGTTGCCGTTGGGCGGCGCCAGAATCACCACTTGCGGCCCGTAAGAGCTGTCCAGCACGTCCTCGCGGTGGCGCTGCGCCAGTTCCGCTACCAGCACGTCGCCCAGAAACTGCTTGTCATTGCCCAGCCGGCGCAACCAGCGCGCGGCATTGTCGAGCCGTTCCGGATCGTCGAAATCGACCCCCATGGCGGACAGGCCGTCACAGGTTTCGGCCAGGGTGGCGACAGTATCATCAACCAGGTCAATCACGCCGGGCATGGCGGCACTCCGGCAAGTTGAGGGTAGGTCTCAAGCAGTTGCGCCCGCAGTGCCCCGGCGTGCGCGGCAAGTGGATCAGTGGATCGCCGGGCCACCACAGTCAGCACAGCAAAGCCAATCGCGGTGTCGAGCCCGAGGCACTCGCGCAGTGCTTGCCAGCGCAAGTGCGGGCTCCCGGCTTCCTCGGCCATGGCAGCCAACAGCGGCGCTGCATCGCGGCGACCCATCCGGCCCAGCAAGGCAGCGGTCAGCTCGAGCCGGCTATCGCGCGGGCTACCGGCGGCCTGATGCAGCAGGCGGCCATCATCCAGCGCATATTCGCGAGTCGGAACCCCGCTGCCATCGCTGCGCTGAAGCTTGAGCGTCACCAGTACACCGGGCACCCGGATCAGCAATTGCGCGCTCTGGCGGCCGTGCCGCGAGGCGATGTGGCCCGGGCCGATCGTGCTGTTCGTGCGCTCGAGTACGACCCCGCCGGGACGCGGCGCCGTGATCCGGACCTGCTCGACCTCGGCCGAACCTGCCAGCACGTGGTCCCAGGTTTCATTGGCGGCAAAGCTGACTGAGGCCGAGTGCGGCTTGCCGGCAAGCCCCGCCCCGTCGATTGCCTGCACGGCCAAGCTTGCCCTGTGACAACGAACCAGCTGCAGCGTGGCGAGAGTCCGATCGCAATGGTGGCGCAGCGGCACCTGGCCAAGTGGAGCGCCAGCCAGTTCCGCCAGCAGCCAGCTTGCGACCTCGCCCACCAGATCGGCGGCAGCCGGCTCACCGGGCGTGAACAGCACCATCAATTCGGGCAGTTCTTCAAGCCGGGCGCCGCCCGCAAAGCGCAGCAATTGCTCCTCGATCGCAGCGCCTGGGCCGGATTGGCGCCAGGCGTCCGACTGCGCCACCAAGCGCTGCTGGATCCGGCGCTGCGGACTGTCATCGGCCCGCAGCGCCATCAGTTCCGGTCTGATCAGCATCCGGAAGGCGGTCCAGCTCAGGGAGCCAGGATGTCGTAGATGAAGGTCATGATCATGATGATCGTGTCATCGGACTGCAGCGCCTGGGCAGGATGGGCGAGGCTGCCGAACACGCCGGTCAGCGTATCGAGATCGGGCAGCGCGGAAACATCGATCTTTGGCAGGTCCATTGGTCTTCCCCTGGATTTGTCACAAGGCGAACATGCCTTGCCCCGGCAGCCTCACCGGACCATGCCGCAGAGATGAAATTAAAAGATTGTAATCGGTCCTCAGCGCCAGCAGAGAAGCGCCGATGAGCGAAACCCCGCCCAGCATCCTGCCCCCGGGCAGCCGGTTCGATCCCGGGTTGGCATCGCGCATGATGACCCGCCACGGCCACGGCGGGTGGCTGGGGATCCGTTATCACGATCATGGCGAGAACTGGGTGGAGCTGTCGCTGCCCTGGCGCGAGGATCTGGTCGGGATCGACGGGAAAGGCGTGCTCGCCTCGGGCCCGATCATCAGCCTGATGGACAATGCCACTTCGATGAGCGTCTGGACCATGACCGGGCAGTTCGTGCCCCATGCCACGCTGGACCTGCGAGTCGATTACATGCGCGCGGCCTCACCGGGCCAGACCGTGATCGGCCGCGGTGAATGCTACAAGCTGACCCGCACGATCTCGTTCATCCGCGGGATCGCGCATGATGGCGATCCAGCCGATCCAGTGGCCCATGTGATCGGCACGTTCATGGCCACTCACGGATCATACTTGTGAGCGGCCTAGCCCTGCCCCCCTATGCCCAGGCCCTGGGCATCGAGATCGACCATGACGAGGCGGGGGAACCAGTCCTGCGGGTCGACTATTCCAACCGCGTCGCTGGCCGGCCAGGCTTTCTCCACGGCGGAGCCATGTCAGGCTTGATGGAAATGGCGGGCTTTGCAGCATTGCAGGCCGAACTTGACCGACGGGGTGAGACGATGCGGCTGAAGCCGGTCAACATCCAGGTCGAATTCATGCGCGGCGGCACCGAACAGGTGACCTATGCCAAGGGCACCGTGACGCGGGCCGGACGCCGGGTCGCGCTGGTCAATGCCGAAGCCTGGCAGGATGACCGGGCCAAGCCGATCGCCCTGGCCCAGATCAAGGTGCTGCTGATCCCTGCCGAATGACGACAGTGAGACCGGGCTGATCCGGCATCACCGCGCCAGCCACCAGCTCAACCTGCCCGGCATCGGCGCGCGCGCGGTTGCGCACGGCTGCTGGCACGCCCGGTTCCCAGGCCACGAGATCGGCACTTCCAAGCCAACGCGCCTCACGCAGGGTCAGGTCATCCGGATCGGCTGACCGCAAGACTATTACATGGGTGCCGCCGGAGCTGCCCGCGGCACCATCCAGCCAGGCGGGTACGTCACTGCCTTCTGCCAAGGGATCAAGCGGGCCGCCTGCCGCGAGCGCCGCATCCATCACCCGGCGCCGCTCACGCCCATCCGGCCAACGCGCCTTCATCGCGGCGCGCGCAGCATTGAGGCCCTCCGCCAGCGCCCCGAGCGAGGCCGGCAGCAAACCTTCCAGCCGCAGGCGCAGCGCCTTGGCCAGCCCTGCTGAGACCCCGCCGGTTGAAACCGCAACCAGAACGGGGCCGCGTTCGAGCAGGCTGGGGGTCGTGAAATCGCACAGTTCGGGCCGGTCGACCACGTTGACCAGCAGCCCGCGCGCCTTGAGCTGCGCGGCTGCTTCCTCCGGTTCATCCAGTGCCACGAAGGCCAACCGGGCCTCCGTATCATCCATGTCGACAATCCGCGCACCCGCGCGCTCAAGCAGGCGGTGCTTGGCCTCGGCCGCCTCGCCCTCGCCCAGCACGATCACCGGTTGTCCGGCGAGGCGGTGGAACAGGGGCAGGCTGTGCAGCATCAGTCGAGCCAGGCCGGAACCCGCTCGGCCGAAGTGATGGCTTCCGGCAGGATCCGGTCGGCAACCACGGCGAACTGATCGCCGTCAACCATGACTTCCGCCACGAAGCCGCGACTGTTGTAGGACGAGGCCATGGTTGCGCCATAAGCGCCGGCGGTGCGGAACACGGCCAGATCACCCGCAACCAGCGCATCGATTTCGCGGTCCATGGCGAAGGTATCGCCGGTTTCGCAGATTGGTCCGACGATATGCGCCGTCATCCGCTGCCCATTGGGCTTCACCGCTTCGAAATCGTGCCAGGCACCGTACATGGCGGGGCGGGCCAGATCATTCATCGCCGCATCGACGATCACGAAGGGCGTATTGTTCGAACTGCGCTTCACGCGGATCGCGCGCGTCAGCAGGACCCCGGCATTGCCAACGATCACACGGCCCGGCTCAAACATCAACGTCACGTCCCAGCCGCCGCAGACCCTGGCAACCATTGCGCCATAATCGGCCGGAGTGGGGTAGACTTCGCCCGCCTTGTAAGTGACGCCAAGACCGCCACCAAGATCGGCATGGGTCACCGTCTGGCCGTTCGCGCGCAGCTCGGCGATCAGCGCACCCAGCTTGATGAAGGCATCCTCCAGCGGCTGAAGATGCTGCAGCTGGCTGCCGATGTGGACCGCCACGCCGCGCATATCGAGGCCAGGCAACGCAGCAAGACGCGCATAGATTCCCGCCGCCCGGTCAATCGGCACGCCGAACTTGTTCTCAGCCTTGCCGGTGGAGATCTTCTCGTGCGTGCGGGCATCGACATCGGGATTGACCCGCAGGGCGCAGGCGGCGCGCTGGCCGCGGGCGGCCGCCACTTCGGCCAGCTCGATCCCTTCTTCCTCGCTCTCGATATTGAACTGGCCAATCCCAGCCTCAAGCCCCTGGACCATTTCCCGATGCAGCTTGCCAACGCCCGAAAAGACGATGTCCTGCCCGGGCATCCCGGCGGCGAGCGCGCGGGCCAGTTCGCCGCCCGAAACGACATCGGCCCCAAACCCTTCGCGCTGCATCACGCGCAGCACGGCGAGGTTGGGATTGGCCTTGATCGCGAAAGCCACGTGCTTCTTCGGCAGGGCGGCCAACGCCTCGTTGAAAACGCGGGCATGGCGTTCCAGCGTGGCGCGCGAATAGACATAGACGGGAGTGCCGATTTCGTCGGCAATGCGGCTCAGCGGGACGCGCTCAGCGTGAAGCTCGCCGTTGATGATCTGAAAATGGTCCATGGATGCTTACTCGTCGGAAGGAGGCAGGTCGAACGGATCGTCAGTGCGTTCTTCCGATTTTTTTCGCAGCTCCACGCTGCGCTCCGGGGCGGCCTGGGGCGTGATCTGCAGCAGCGCCTCCGCCTTGGGCCGGGTTTCGCGGCCATAAGGCGGCGGCGGCAGGTCCTGCCCAGCCTGGGGTTTCAGGTCCGCACGCTGGCCGCAGGCGCCGAGCGCCAGCAAGAGGACAGCGGGAAGGACCAGACGGCGCATCACGATTACTCCAGCCCCAGCGCCAGGCGCGCTTCAGCCACGCGCTGCCTTACCTGTTCGGGCGCGGTTCCGCCATAGCTGGCGCGCGAGGCGACCGAGGCATCGACCGACAATGCCGCGAACACCCGTTCGTCGATCCGCCCGTCGATCGCCTGAAGGTCGGCCAGCGGCAGGGCATCAAGCGCCACGCCCCGGCTCTCGGCCAGCTTCACGGCTGCGCCGGTGATATGGTGGGCTTCACGGAAGGGGATGTTCGCCTGGCGGACCAGCCAGTCGGCCAGGTCGGTCGCCGTGGCATAGCCCAGCTCCGCCGCGGCGCGCATCCGTTCGGTCCGGAAGGTCGTGCCGGCTACCATGCCCTCCATCGCGGCCAGGCACAGGGTCAGCAGGCTGGCGGCTTCGAACACCGGCGGCTTGTCGTCCTGCATGTCCTTGGAATAGGCCAGCGGCAGCCCCTTCATGGTGATCATCAGGGCCGTGAGGCTGCCGATGATCCGCCCGGCGTGGCCGCGCACCAGCTCGGCCGCATCGGGGTTCTTCTTTTGCGGCATGATCGAGCTGCCCGTGGAGAGCGCATCGGGCAGCGACGCAAAGCCGAATGGCTGGCTGGCCCAGATGATGAACTCTTCGGCGAGCCGCGACAGGTGCAGCGCGATTTGCGCCGCTGCCATCAGGTAATCGAGCGCGAAGTCGCGGTCGGACACGGCATCGAGGCTGTTGCGGGTCGGTTCGCTGAAACCAAGCGCCTGGGCGGTTGCCTGCCGATCGATCGGGAAGCCGGTGCCGGCCAGCGCGGCGGAACCCAGCGGGCACTGATTCAACCGATCCCGAGCTGAAGCCAGCCGGGACCGGTCGCGCGTCGCCATTTCGTAATAGGCCATCAGGTGATGGCCCAGCGTCACCGGCTGCGCTGTCTGGAGATGAGTGAAGCCGGGCATGATGCTGTCCGCGTGCTCGCCCGCGCGGTTCACCAGCGCCACCTGCAGCGCCTTGAGACCGGCATCGGCCTGGTCGATTGCATCGCGGACCCACAGCCGGAAGTCGGTCGCGACCTGGTCATTTCGGCTGCGCGCGGTGTGAAGCCGCCCGGCGACCGGGCCGATCAGCTCGGCCAAGCGGCTTTCGGTGGTCATGTGGATGTCTTCGAGGTCCCAGTTTTCGGGCACCCCGTTGGCTGCATACTCCGCCGCAACCTGATCGAGGCCGGCGGTGATCGCTGCCGCATCTTCGGCGCTGACGATGCCCTGCGCACCCAGCATGGCAACATGGGCCTTGCTTGCGGCCACGTCTTGCCGCCACAGCGCCTTGTCGAACGGAATCGACGCGTTTATCTCGCGCATGATCGCCGAGGGTCCCTCGGCAAACCTTCCGCCCCACATTGCATTGGAGCTGCTCTTGCTATCGTCCCGCTCGCTCAAGATTGCCGTCCTTGGCTGTGCCCTGCTGGTCGGGGGGTGCGATAGGGAAAGCAAGGCTCCGGCGCAACCTGCCGCGTCACCAGCGGGTGGCGAGCTTTCCGGCACGATCGATCGCAGCAGCAAGGGTAGCGAACTGCCTGACTTCACCCTGCGCGATGCCAGCGGCAAGACGGTCGAGCTGGCCAGCTTCAAGGGCAAGCCGCTGCTGATCAACCTGTGGGCCACCTGGTGCGCGCCCTGCGTGGCCGAACTGCCGACGCTCAACCAGCTGGCCAAGGACCGCGCCGCAAACCTGAAGGTCCTGACCGTGTCGCAGGACATGAGTCCGGCCGACAAGGTGGCGGGCTTCCTCAAAGCGCGTGGCGCGGACAAGCTGGAACCCTGGATCGACCCCGATGGCGAGATGACGGTGCAGTACAAGGTCACCGTTCTGCCGACGACGATCTACTACGATGCTGAAGGCCGCGAGGTCTGGCGCTATGTTGGCGGCCATGACTGGAGCAACGCCGAGACAGAGCAGATGCTGGCCGAGAAGTGATCGTCGGGCTCGACCACGTCCAGCTGGCCATGCCCGGTGGCGGCGAGAACGAGGCGCGCGCATTCTATATCGGGCTGCTGGGGATGGTCGAAGTCCCCAAGCCGCCAGCCCTGGCGGCGCGCGGCGGTTGCTGGTTTGAACTGGGACCGGTCAAGCTCCACCTTGGGGTTGAGGAGGACTTCCGGGCCGCGCGCAAGGCGCACCCCGGCCTGCTCGTCGATGATTTCGACGGGCTTTGCGCCGCCTTGCGGTCAGCGGGCCATGAGGTGCTGGACGATCACCTGCTGCCCGGCGTGCGGCGGGCCCATGTGGCCGACCCGTTCGGGAACCGAATCGAGCTGATCGCAGCTTGATCTGGTGGGCGCTGACGGGCTCGAACCGCCGACCCTCTCGGTGTAAACGAGATGCTCTACCAACTGAGCTAAGCGCCCGGTCATTGACCAAGGACCGCGCGCCTAGCGCAAAGTGGCAGGGCTGTGAAGTCTATACCAGCGCGGCGGCCTGCTGGCCGAGTTCGGCAAAGTAGCGGGCCATGGCGTCGGCAGCCGGGTCGGTCAGGGCGATGAAGGCCCGGCGGCGGTCTGTTTCATCCTCTACCCGTTGCAGCAGTCCGGCTTCGGTCAGCTGCCCGATCCAGCGCAAAGCCGTGGTCGGCGGCACCCCAGAGGCGATGCACAGCGAGGTGACCGAGACCCGGGCATGTTCCGCCCGGGCGGCGGTGAGGTCGAGCAGCATGTCCCAAGCCGGATCGGCAAACAGATCGCCATCAAGGAACCGGGCGCGCAGCTGCCGCTGGCGGATAATGCGCCGCACCAGGCGCGGATCGGGGAGCGGCGGCCGGCCACCGCGAATCAGTCGCTCGCTGCCATCGCCGATAGCTGCGGCAAAAGCGGCGCTGGGACTTTCGAAGCGGAACACCGGGTCGCGGCCATCGGCCCTGCTCCGCTCCGGACCTTCAAGCCGCTCCAGCCGTTCGGCAATCTGGCCGACCTGCTCGGTCAACCGCAGCAGGACCAGACGGTCCTCTTCCGACAGTTCCCTTAGCCGCAGGTTGGAAATCTTCGCCAGGACCCGGCCCAGCGCGATCACGCGTTCCGCCCGGCTGGGATTGACTAGGATCTGCGGATTGGACTGGTCAAGGCAACCAAACACATCGTCAAGCGCGGCAACCGTGGTCGAGACGATCAGCTGCGCCCCGCAGTTGGCCGCACGCAGGTCCAGCCGCGCCAGGGCTGCCAGCTGTGCCCCGTCGACGACCGGGCAATCGAGCAGGACCACTTCGCCCAGCGGCCGCGCTTCGCCTTCCAGTAGAGCCGCCACCGCGCCCGCCTCGGCAATCCGGAACCCCGCAGCCGCGGCATCGTCGCGCAGCAGATCCCTGAGGTGCCCGCGATCGGCAAAGATCGACAGCGCCAGCGGCAGACCCGCAGCATCGTTGGCGGGCGCACTGTATGCAAAATTGGCCTGTGACATAGGGTTAGGACTCCTGCTCGGATTGAACAAGAGTAGAACAAACAGTGACTATGTCAAGAATACTTAGTCGACGAACGGATCGCGCACCAGGATCGTATCCTCCCGTTCGGGCGAAGTGCTGACCAGCGCCACCGGGGTTTCGATCAGTTCCTGCACGCGCTGGATGTACTTGATCGCCTGGGCCGGCAGGTCCGCCCAGCTGCGCGCGCCGGCGGTGGTGCCGCTCCAGCCTTCCATTTCCTCGTAGATCGGCTCGACATTGGCCTGATCCGCCGCGTGGCTGGGGAAATAGTCCAGGATCTTGCCATTCAGGCGATAGCCGGTGCAGATCTTCACCGTCTCCAGTCCGTCGAGCACATCAACCTTGGTAAGCGCGATCCCGGTAACCCCCGAAATCGCGCAGGACTGGCGCACCAGCACGGCATCGAACCAGCCGCAGCGCCGCTTGCGCCCCGTCACCGTGCCGAATTCATGGCCGCGTTCGCCCAGCCGCTGGCCGGTCTCGTCCTCCAGCTCGGTCGGGAACGGGCCCGAGCCGACCCGGGTGGTATAGGCCTTGACGATACCGAGCACGAAGCCGGTGCTAGCCGGGCCAAGCCCCGAACCACTCGCCGCCGTGCCGCTGACCGTGTTGGAGCTGGTGACGAAGGGATAAGTGCCGTGATCGACATCGAGCAGCACGCCTTGCGCGCCCTCGAACAGGATCCGCGCGCCCGCCTTGCGCACCTTGTTGAGGCGCCGCCATACCGGCTGGGCATATTGCAGCACGGAGGGAGCGATTTCGCGCAGCTGGGCCAGCAGGGCCTCGCGATCAACCGGCGGCTGGCCGAACCCGGCGCGCAGCGCATCGTGGTGCGCGCAGAGCCGATCAAGCTGCGAATCGAGCGCATCGAGATGGGCCAGGTCGCAGACGCGAATCGCGCGGCGGCCGACCTTGTCCTCATAGGCCGGGCCAATTCCGCGCCCGGTCGTGCCGATCTTGCCCGATCCGGCCGCCGCTTCGCGCAGGCCATCCAGATCGCGGTGCAGCGGCAGGATCAGCGGGCAGTTGTCGGCAATCGCGAAGTTCTCGGTATTGATGACCACGCCCTGGCCTTCAAGCTTCTCGATCTCGCTCTTCAGGTGCCAAGGATCGAGCACCACGCCATTGCCAATGATCGAAAGCGTGCCGGTAACGATGCCAGACGGCAGCAGGCTGAGCTTGTAGACCTGATCACCAACGACCAGCGTATGGCCGGCGTTATGGCCACCCTGGAACCGCACCACGGCATCCGCGCGACTGGCCAGCCAGTCCACGATCTTGCCCTTGCCCTCATCGCCCCACTGGGCACCGATTACGGTTACATTGGCCATTGGATAGAGTCCCTCACCCTGCCAAAATTGCCCGCATGCGCCCTTCGACAGGACTCGGCACAAGGGGTGGACCGGTGGGGGCGCATGGCCCCGCAAACGGCGCGGTCGGTAGGCGGATGCGGGCCGGGCGTCAAGCTATCCCCGCCGAGAACTGGGGCGACAGTCTGCGACAAATTGAGACCGCGCCGTTCACCTGCCAGAAACCTGAGCAGTAGCAGCCATATCCCACAGGCAATCATGAGGGAATTTCAATGCGTAAGAGCCTATTTCTGTCGCTTGGCGCGGTTGCGCTGATTGGCACCACAATCGCCCAGGCCGCACCCGGCGACCGACTGCGCGAGCGGCTGAAGCAACGGATCGAAAGCCGCGAGGGCGACACAGATGGCCAAGGCGGCGCGCAGCGCGATGCCAATGCCCCCCGCACTCGGCCAGACCAGACGTTTGCCTACGGCCGCGACCCGCTCCAGCAACTCGATTTCTACAAGGCCAAGGGCGTGTCGAGCCCAGCCCCGCTGGTGATCTTCGTCCACGGCGGTGGGTGGAAGCGCGGCAGCAAAGACGTTGCCGCCAGCCGCTATGCGCCGGCGCACTACACCGGGCTTGGCTATAACTATGCCTCGATCGATTACCGGCTGGTCCCAGCCGCCACGGTGGAACAGCAGGCGGCTGACGTCGCGCTGGCGGTGAAAGCCTTGATCGACCGGGCGCGTGAACTGGGGATCGATCGCAGCAAAGTGGTGATCATGGGCCACAGCGCGGGTGCGCATCTGGTCGCGCTGGTCGGCACGGACGAGCAATACCTGCGCGGTGCGGGCCTGTCCTTTGCTGATATCGACGGGTTAATTCCAAACGATGGCGCCGCCTATGATGTCGCAGCACAGATGAAGGATGGCGGGCCGATGATGCAGGATACCTATCTGCAAGCATTCGGGACCGATCCGGCGCGTCAACGGGCGCTCTCCCCCACTTTGCAGGCCGCATCGCCCAACGCGCCCAGCTTCCTGCTGATCCATGTCCAGCGCAAGGACGGCGCGGCGCAGGCCAAGGCGCTGGAAGCTGCCCTTCGGCAGGCCGGCACGAAAGTCGAGCGCCGCGAGTTCGAAGGCCGCGGGCTGCAGGGCCATGCCGAGATCAATCGCCAGCTTGGCAATCCGGACTATCCCGCCACGCCAGTGGTCGATGCATGGCTGAAGGGAGTGTTCGGCCGCTAGCCCAACGGCAGGCGCGTAACGTGGACTTCCTGCCGGTTTAGCATGCAGCCGGCAAAATGGGTCAGGAACGAGGTGTCGGCTGCATCGCGGCCGACACCGATCTTCGCCATATCGGCGCTGGTTGCCATGCCGGTTGCATCTACCAGATGCCAGCCGCCATCAAGAAACACTTCGGCCACCGCATGGAAATCGGGCGGGGTTACGCCCGGGCCATAAACGCTGACGAAACGTGCGGGCAGGCTGGCGGCACGAGCCAGCGTGATCAGCATATGCGCATAGTCGCGGCAGACCCCTTGGCGCTGCACAAAGCTTTCGAGCGCTCCCGTGTTCGAATTGCTTACGCCCGGAACCAGCGAAAAGTGCGTGGCGATCCAGTCGCGCATTGCGGCCACGGCTGCGCCGCCGGCCAGCCCGGCGAATTCGCTTTCGACGAAGTGTTCGAAGTGGTCGGCCTGGCAATAGCGCGACGGCATCAGGTAATCGACCGTCTCGGCCGGCAGCAAGTGCGGCGGCGTCGCGGCCAGGCCGGCGATATCGCTGACCAGGCGGTGCACGGTTACTTCTGAAGTGTAGGAAACAGTCAGCCGGTCTTCGACATCGAGCCAGATGCGGTCGCCGATGTCGTCATGCCCGGGGATCCGCGCAAAATGCTGGACCGGACTGATTGCGATATGCGGGGCATCGACCCGCTGTTCGGGGATCATGGCTGCTTCGATCTGGAGCAGGACGGCGGTTCGCGCTTCGAAGGTATAATCGAGTTCGGTTGCGATGCTGAGCCGGACGGGGTCTGTCATTCCCGCCCCATGCGCGCGCTCGCCATCGGCTGCAAGCGCGATACGACATGCTAAAGGGTTACAACTTCGCTCCCGTCGAGCCGGTGCGTGCAACCCAGCGCCACTGGCTCGCAGGCCGAGGAGACCGCCGCCACAGTGCGCCAGCCGACCGCCCGCAAGCGCGCTGCCACATCGGCATCATGACCCAGCGGCAGGAACAGCGTGTCCGGGCGCGGTTCCGCTTCGGCCAGGGCGTCGATCAGGTAATCGGGGTACAGCGAGAAGCCGATGGCCGGTTCGGTCTCGGTGCCGCTGCCAAGAATGGCATAGCTGCCCCCGCGTCCGACCGCGCCGGGCAAGCCCTCGGCATAGATCGTGAAACCGAACCACGACTGGTATTCGAAGCCATGGCGCTCGCTGGGATCAAGGGTCAGCCGAGCGAGGTTGCCGACGCGGCTGGCAATGGTGCGCAGCGCGGCGATCCGGCCAGCCAAGACGCCGCCCTTGTCGAAGGCTGCCAGCTTCTCGACCGCGGCACTGAATGGCCCGATCGCGGCCAGCAGCGGCAGATAGGCCTCGCCGCCTGCTGCGACCAGCCCGCCGGCATCCTTGGCATCGAGTTCGCGGCGTACCGCCTCGATCTGGGCGGCATCAAGCGGTAAGGCACCTGCCGCCAGCGCATCGACCAGGTCCGGCAGGGTGAAGTCGACTGACAGGCCCTTTGCGCCCGCAGCAGTCAGCGCCTCAAGCGCAACCACCAGCACTTCGCCAGCCGCCGCGACACTGTCGCTGCCGATCAGTTCGGCGCCCAGCTGCAGCCGTTCCCGCGTGGGATCAAGGCCATCGCCCTTGATGGTGATGACCTGACCGGCATAGCCCAGCCGTAGCGGGCGGGCCTGTGTTGCCAGGGCGGTTGCGGCGATCCGCCCGACCTGGACGGTAATGTCGCTGCGCAGCGCGAGGGTCCGCAGGCTCGCCGGATCGACAAAGCGGAACATCCGGCGTGGCTGGACCCCGGCCATGCGGCTGGCCATCGACTTTTCAAACTCGATGGTCGGTGGCTGGACCCGGTCGTAGCCGTGGCTATCCAGCACATCCAGCACGGCGCGCGTCACGCGTGCAGCAGTGGCTGCTTCGCGCGGGAGGCGGTCTTCGAGGCCTTCGGGCAACAGGTCGCGGTCAGTGTCTTGCATCGCGTCGATCCCGTTGCCCGAATGTGCCTTAAAACGCCAGTGCCATGACCCGCTTCACGCCGGGCACGTCACGCGCGGCGGCGATGACATTGGCGGGAACCGGGCTATCGACGCTGAGCAGCAGCACCGCTTCGCCCCCAGCCGCGCGCCGGCCAAGGTTGAAGGTGCCGATGTTGATGCCGGCTTCGCCCAGCAGGGTCCCGATCCGGCCGATGAAGCCGGGGGCGTCCTCGTTGACGATGTACATCATGTAGCCCGCCAGTTCGGCTTCGACCTTGATCCCGAACAGTTCAACCAGGCGCGGTTCGCTGTTGCTGAACAGCGTGCCAGCCACCGACCGCTCACCCGCATCGGTCTTCACCGAGACGCGGATCAGGGTGTGGTAGTCCCCTTCCTTCTCGGTCTTGACCTCGCGCACTTCGATCCCGCGCTCCTTGGCAAGGAACGGGGCGTTGACCATGTTCACAGTGTCCGACTGGACGCGCAGGAACCCGGCCAGAACGGCCGCGACGATCGGTTTGATGTTAAGCTCGGCTGCAGCACCTTCGGCATGGATCGACACCCGCGGGATCGCGCCGGTGGTCAGCTGCCCGACCAGGCTGCCGAGCTGTTCGGCCAGCGCCATGTAGGGCTTCAGCTTCGGCGCTTCCTCGGCCGAGAGCGACGGCATGTTGAGCGCATTGGTAACGCCGCCGTTGACGAGGTAATCGGCCATCTGCTCGGCCACCTGCAGCGCCACGTTGACCTGGGCTTCGTTGGTCGAGGCGCCAAGGTGCGGGGTGCAGATGAAGTTCGGGCTGCCGAACAGCGGCGATTCCTTGGCCGGTTCGGTCTGGAACACGTCCAGCGCGGCACCCGCCACCTGGCCAGAGTCGAGCGCGTCCTTCAGCGCCGCCTCGTCGATCAGGCCGCCGCGCGCACAGTTGATGATCCGCACGCCCTTCTTGGTCTTGGCGATGTTCTCGGCCGAGAGGATGTTGCGGGTCTGGTCGGTCAGCGGGGTGTGCAGGGTGATGAAGTCCGCGCGGCCCAGCAGGGTATCCAGATCGACCTTTTCCACGCCCATTTCCACGGCGCGCTCCGGCGTCAGGAACGGGTCGAAGGCGACGACCTTCATCTTCAGGCCCAGCGCGCGGCTGGCCACGATCGAGCCGATGTTGCCGGCTCCGATCAGACCAAGGGTCTTGCCGGTAACTTCAACGCCCATGAAGTCATTCTTCGGCCACTTGCCGGCCTGGGTCTGGGCATTGGCTTCGGGGATCTGCCGGGCCAGCGCGAACATCAGCGCGATGGCGTGTTCGGCGGTGGTGATCGAGTTGCCGAACGGGGTGTTCATCACCACGACGCCCTTGGCCGAGGCCGCCGGGATATCGACGTTGTCGACACCGATGCCGGCGCGGCCGATCACCTTGAGGCGGGGAGCGGCGTCGAGGATCGCCTTGGTCACCTTGGTCGAGCTGCGGATGGCGAGGCCATCGTAATCGCCGATGCGGGCGATCAGCTGTTCCGGAGTTTCGCCGGTGATCACATCAACATCGCAGCCACGCTCTTCGAAGATCTTGGCGGCGTTGGGGTCCATCTTGTCGGAAATGAGTACGCGGGGCTTGGCCATGAAAGCCTCCTTTTAGCAATTGGGGGATGATCGGGCGGACCACGCAGGTCCGCCCGCAGGATTGGTTCAGGCCGCGGCCTTGACGGTCTTGTAAGCCCAGTCGAGCCAGGGACCGAGCGCCTCGATATCGGCAGTCTCGACCGTGGCGCCGCACCAGATGCGCAGGCCCGGAGGCGCATCGCGGTAACCCGCGATGTCATAGGCGGCGCCTTCCTTTTCAAGCGCGCCGGCCATGGCCTTGATGAAGGCCTCATCCGCGCCTTCGACAGTCAGGCAGACCGAAGTCTTCGAGCGGATGCCGTGGTCGACCGCCAGGTGGCCCAGCCAGTCACGCTGAGCAACGATCTTGTTAAGCGCATCTGAATTGGCGGTGCAGCGGGCCTTGAGGCCTTCCAGCCCGCCGACCGACTTGGCCCATTCGAGCGCGAAGATCGCATCTTCGACCGCCAGCATCGACGGCGTGTTGATGGTTTCACCCTTAAACACGCCTTCGGCCAGCTTGCCCTTGGAGACCAGGCGGAACACCTTGGGCAGCGGCCAGGCCGGGGTGTATTCCTCCAGCCGTTCGACCGCGCGGGGGCCCAGGATCAGGACACCATGGCCGCCCTCGCCGCCCAGCACCTTCTGCCATGAGAAGGTGGCGACATCGATCTTGTCCCACGGAATATCGTAGGCAAAGACGGCGCTGGTCGCGTCGGCAAAGGTCAGGCCTTCGCGGTCGGTGGGAATCCATTCGCCGTCCGGCACACGCACGCCGCTGGTGGTGCCGTTCCAGGTAAACAGGACGTCGTCGGCAAAGTCGACCTTCGAAAGGTCCGGCAGCTGGCCATAGTCGGCGCGGTGGACCTTGGGTTCGAGCTTCAGCTGCTTGACCGCGTCGGTCACCCAGCCTTCGCCAAAGCTTTCCCAGGCGAGGCAGGTAACGCCGCGAGCGCCGAGCATGGTCCACATGGCCATTTCGAAGGCGCCAGTGTCGGAGCCCGGCACGATGCCGATGCGGTGAGTATCAGGCAGGGCCAGCGCTTCACGCATCAGGTCGATGCAGTACTGCAGGCGCGTCTTGCCGATCTTGGCGCGGTGCGAGCGCCCAAGCGATTCGGTAGCCAGTTTTTCGGGGGCATATCCGGGCGGCTTGGCGCAGGGACCGGAAGAAAAGTACGGGCGCGCAGGCTTGCGAGCCGGGGTAGGTGCAGTCATGTAGTCTCTCCTCGCAGAGAGCTCGCGCGGCGTTGGGACCGCGTGGCCCGAAGCCGCACATAGAGGCGGCCCCGGGCTTGTCAATGACGCTTGGCTATGTGCTTGGAATCAATAGCCGGACTTGCGGAACAGCA
The DNA here is from genome assembly GCA_009926135.1 of Sphingomonadaceae bacterium. Classification (GTDB taxonomy): domain Bacteria; phylum Pseudomonadota; class Alphaproteobacteria; order Sphingomonadales; family Sphingomonadaceae; genus Novosphingobium. The sequence goes on along the minus strand of RFPL01000004.1, from coordinate 59,606 downwards.
CCTTGCCGCGCTGGGCGACGTAAAGCTTTTCGAAGCTGACGGGGTGGAAATAGGCCTCAACCTTCTCGCCGCTCGGCAGCACGCCGTACACTTCGTAGCAGCCGCCATCGACCTTGGCCTTGGTGACCTTCCAGCCGTCCCTGGTCAGCTGCGTCTTCAAAGCCTCGACATTCTTCCAGCCTGACTGTGGGCCAGCCTGGCACTTGACCTTCCCGGTGGCTTCGGCCGGGGTGGCGGTGGACAGCGCGGCAGCCGAGGCAAGGCCAAAAGCGGCGGCGAGGATCAGGGAACGCATGGGTCAAACTCCTGCTTGGGGGGAAGGTTGGGACTGGTTGAATTTGCGCAGCGCCAGCAGCAGCCAGAGCAGCGCAAGCGGGGCAAAATGGACGAGTGCGGCGGTGGCACCATCATGGACCCACCACCAGTGCAGCAGGGTCAGCGCGGCAGCTGGGTAAGCCAGTTGCTGCACCCGCTTCCAGGCGGCACGCAGCCGCTTCATCGCGGCCTGATTGCTGGTCAACGCCATCGGCACCATCAGCGCGAGCGCCAGCCAGCCAGTCCAGATCGAAGCAATCGGCAGTTCGCCCAGGATCGCCGCAAGGCTGCCCATGTCGATCGCGTAGAACACAAGGTGAGCCGCGGCATAGGTAAAGGCGGCCACGCCGAGGGCGCGGCGGCGCGCGAGCAGCCACAGCAACCAGCGGCGTGGGCCGAGCAGACCGGCCAGCGGACCGATCAGCATGGCCGCGATCATCAGGCGGGCGCTGGTCTCGCCAGTCGGATGGAGCATGTCCATCGTCTCGATCGCGCCAGTCCACCAGCCGTGGAACATGGCAAGCCCCGGGAGCGCCAGGACCAGCCAGAACAGTTTCACGCTATTGATAATCGTTCGCATTAGATTGCGGATAGCTTCAGTCGCTGTCGCTGACAACCCTGGATTTGCAACTGCGGCGCGTAACCGGATGTTAACCATGTTGGCGCAAGGTCACACTATGCGCCGTACCCTTGCCCTGCTGCCCGCGGTGGCCCTGCTCAGCGCCTGCATCGACATTCCGCAGGCGCCAAAGCGCGACGCCGTGCGCCGTCCGGTCACCGCCGCCTTCACCCCCCGGCCCGAAGTGCGCCAATGCCTGGCCGACCTGGGCGTGACCCGCGCCAGCTTCACCCCGTTGCCCGACCAGTATTTCGGCGCCGGATGCTCAACCCTTGGCACGGTCCGGCTTACCAGCCTGCGCAGTGATGATGCGCACCTTCAACTGGCCAACCTTGGGCCGGTTGCCTGCCCGCTGGCCGATACCCTTGCTGGCTGGGCCCGGTTCGGCGTGGACCGCGCCGCGCGCCAGATCCTGGGTAGCCCGCTGGTCAAGATTGAAACGATGGGCAGCTACGCCTGCCGCAATGTCGCGGGCAGCGACCGGCGCAGTGCTCATGCCACGGCCAGCGCGATCGACGTTTCCGCGTTCATCCTGGCCGATGGCCGCCGGATCAGCGTGCTGGATGACTGGTATGCCGGGACCCGCGCGGAACAGCAGTTCCTAGCGACCATTCATCAGAGCGCCTGCAAGCGGTTCGGCACGGTGCTGGGGCCAGCCTACAACGCCGCGCACCGCGACCACTTTCATGTGGAGCTATCCGGTTCCGGGTTCTGCCGCTGACGAAACCTGACTTCAGGTTTGGAGGGAAGCAGGTCCAGCCCCAGGTAATTGGGCGCGACCCGTTGCCGGACCTGCTTCCTCGCTTATTGCCGGGCCCTTGGGAGGGGGTGGTTGGGTGGACCGCAGCAACAAGACGGAGACAGCTGTGTGTCTCGAACAGGGTTCTGCACTAGCCCGCCATCTGTCTAAATACGGACTTAAGGTTGTGGCCTTTAGGGCAGGATTCGCTCAGAGACCGGCTTCGACCGCAAGGCGCACGGCATCGGCCGAGGTCGCTACGCCCAACCGCTGCAGCAATAGCGCACGGTGCATCTTCACCGTCTTTTCCGACAGGTCGAGCGCATAGGCGATCTGCTTGTTGAGCTGGCCGCTTGCCATCAGCACCAGGATCTCGCGCTGGCGCGGCGTCAAGCCGGCGATGCGTTGCTGCGCGGCCTCTTGCCGCTCAGCCATGCCGACATCGAACTTGGGTTCCGGAATTTCGACCTGCGAACCAAGGAAGAAGCAGACTTCGCCGCTTTCATCGAACATCGGGGCGACCATCACCGCATTGCGGAACGGGGTGCCATCCTTCTTGTAATTGACCACTTCGAACAGGACGCCGCGCTTTTCCCGAACCGACTGGCCGATCTTCTCGGCGATTTCGGGATGAGGGTCGGCCCGCGAGAGGAACCGGCAGTTCTGGCCGACAATATCCTCGATCGTATAACCCGTCAGGTCCGTGAAGGCCTGGTTGCAGGCCACCACCGGATTGTCTGGCAGACGAGGATTGCTGACACACATTGCCATGGCGCTGAGTTCGATCAGCGCTGGCAGTGGGGCCTCCATTTCACCGAATCGCATTACTCGCCCCGAAACATCCGAATTTAGCGGCTTGTGGTCCAAATACTGTATTGACGCAAGAATAGGAAACTTGCGCGCAACTCACCCTTGGTAAAAGCTGTAATCAGGTAGTGCGTGGAAGGCGTTTTTCAATGCTTCGCTCCAGCCGGCGGAGACCGCGCGGTAGTAGGGATCGTCAGCGTTGATCCGGCGCTGGTGGGCCGGTTCGAACTGGTCCTTCTCGATCACCAGGAGGTCGAGCGGCAGCCCGACCGATAGGTTCGCCTTGATGGTGGAATCGAAGCTTACCATCAGCAGCTTGACCGCATCCTCGAAGCTCATCGCGCGATCATAGCCGCGAATGATGATCGGGCGGCCGTACTTGGTCTCGCCGATCTGGAAGAAGGGCGTATCGAAGCTCGCCTCGATGAAGTTGCCTTCGGGGTAGATCAGGAACAGCCGCGGCTGTCCGCCCTTGATTTGCCCGGCCACGATGATCGAGGCGGTAAAGGTGCCCGATGCTTCCTCGCCGTTCTGCTCGTCGCTGGCGGCGATGGTATCGCGCAGCAGCTTGCCCACCAGGGTCGCGGCCTGGAACATGGTGTCGACCTCAAGCAGCGAGTTGTGCCGCTCGGCGTGCGCCTTGTTGCGTTCCTCGATCTGGCTGATCACGCCCTGGGTGGTGGCGAGGTTGCCGGCGGTCATGATCGTGATGATCCGCTCGCCCGGGACTGACCAGCAATGCATCTTGCGGAACACGGAGACGTTATCGACGCCCGAATTGGTGCGGGTGTCGCTCATCAGCACCAGCCCCTTGTCGAGCAGCATTCCGACGCAATAGGTCACCCGGCGATCCCCTTCAGCCAGCCTGTCCTAGCGCCTACTGTTCCTGGTGCTGTTGTTCAACCGCCAGCGTGACCGCCAGCCGAGTTTCCCCCGCTCCCCATGACAGGCCGGTGACTGGCGCCGCTTCCGCATAGTCGCGCCCGGTGGCGACACGGACATAGCGTTCGTCCGGACTGATCCCGTTGGCGACATCGAAACCGACCCAGCCCAGCCCTTCGACATGGGCCTCGGCCCAGGCATGGCTGGCTTCCTGCTCGATCCGGTCATCCATCATCAGGTAGCCCGAGACATATCGCGCTGGCAGGCCCAGCGCGCGCGCCGCACCGATGAAGACGTGTGCATGGTCCTGGCAGACCCCAGCCCCCAGCATCGCCGCTTCCTCGGCGGTGGTCTGGACCGAGGTTTCACCGGGGATATAGTCAATCGCCTCGCGCACCAGGCTGGAGAGGCGGTGGAGCAGCGGCACAGCATCGCCCTTCGGCCCATCGAGCCCGCCCATGATCGCGCGCACTTTTGGCCCCGGCCGCGTCAACTGGGTCTGCGACAGGAACGCCCATAGCGGCATGTGCCCCGAATGCTGGCCGATCACCCCGTGATTGCCGGCCGTCGCCACCGCACCTTCGCAGCGGATCGTCACTTCGCTGACCCCCGGAATGACGGAGACCAGCACGACGTGGTTGTGATTGTGATCCTCGAACCGCACTTCCTCGACCGCACCGTCATAGGTCATGTGCCAATCGAGCACCTTTTGCCCCTGGGTGGTCTTCGGCCACAGGCGCAGCCGCTGCAGTCCGTGGCTGACCGGCTGGCCGAACTGGTAGTGGGTGGTGTGGGCAATCCTGAGGCGCATCAGACGTAGAACCGGTAATCGCGCTCGATCGCCTGCGCGACTTGCTGGTTGCAGGCAATGAACTCGGTGATGAACTCGTGCAGCCCATGCTCGACGATGCTCTCGATCGTCGCATCGTGGAACTGGGTGCCAAGGCCGCGCAGCAGTTCATGCGCGCCGGTTTCAAGGCCGTATTCGTGCGCCAGTCCGCGCAGGTTGGAGCGGATCTTGTCGATGCAGAAGTGCAAGGACCGCGGGAAGCGCTGATCGAGGATCAGGAACTGCGCAATCCCGCGCGGGTCCATCGCCCCTGCGTTGAGCCAGCGGTAGGCCCTATCCCCCGCGACCGAGCGCAGCACCGATTCCCACTGCACATTGTCCAGGCTCGACCCGACCCAGGCGATCGAGGGCAGCAGGACGTAGTACTTCACGTCGAGGATCCGCGCGGTGTTGTCGGCGCGCTCGATGAAGGTGCCGATGCGGGTGAAGTTGTGGATCTCGTTGCGCAGCATCGTGCCGTCCATTGCCCCGCGCACCAGCGTCATCTGCCGCCGGATCGCCGCCAGGACCTGCCCCAGCATCGCCTCCTTGACCGGGCGGCTCAGCCATTCGGACAGCAGCATCCAGCTCTCGTTGACCGCTTCCCAGACCTCTCGGGTCAAGGCCGTGCGGACCGAGCGGGCATTGGTCCGCGCGCCTTCCAGCATGGCAAGGACCGAACCGGGGTTGGCCTTGTCGCGCAGCAGGAAGTTCCAGACCTTGTCGCCGGTATAGGCCGGGCCGTGGACCGCCTCGAAGCCCGCTGCCTGCCCGACAGTGGAGATGACCGAGCGCCATTCCGCCTCCGCCGTCATTACATCGCGGGTCAGCGCCATGCGCGATCCCGCATCCAGCAGGCGCGCAGTGTTCTCCGCCCGCTCGAGGTAGCGGGCCATCCAGAACACCCCGTTGGCGGTTCTGCCGAGCACGCCGCTAGTCCTCCAGCACCCAGGTGTCCTTGGTGCCCCCGCCTTGCGACGAGTTGACCACCAGCGACCCCTTCTTGAGCGCCACCCGGGTCAGCCCACCCGGCGTAATCTCGACTCCCTTGGGACTGACCAGCACGAACGGCCTGAGGTCGACATGGCGCGGGGCTAGGCCAGCCTTGGTGAAGATCGGCACGGTCGACAGCGCCAGCGTCGGCTGGGCAATGTAATTACCCGGCTTCGCCCGCAACTTCATGGCAAAGTCGGCAATTTCCCTCTTCGAACTGGTCGGCCCGATCAGCATGCCATAGCCGCCCGAGCCGTGGACTTCCTTGACCACCAGCTCGTCCAGGTGGTCGAGCACATAGGCCAGGCTGTCCTTTTCCGAACAGCGCCAGGTCGGCACGTTCTGCAGGATCGGCTTCTCGCCGGTATAAAACTCCACGATCTCGGGCATGAAGGAATAGATCGCCTTGTCGTCCGCGATCCCGGTGCCTGGCGCATTGGCGATGGTGATCCCGCCGGCACGGTAGATGTCCATGATCCCCGGCACGCCCAGCGCCGAGTTCGGATTGAAGGTCAGCGGATCGAGGTATTCGTCATCGACCCGGCGATATAGCACGTCGATCGGCTCATACCCGCAGGTCGTGCGCATCGCGACCCGGCCATCGACCACCCGCAAGTCGCTACCTTCGACCAGTTCTGCGCCCATCTGGTCAGCCAGGAAGGCATGCTCGAAATAGGCCGAGTTGTAGATGCCCGGGGTCAGCACGGCGACAGTCGGCCGATCGCCCGCCGCCGCCGGGGCGCAGGCCGCCAGGCTGCGCGCCAAACGCCGCGGATAGTCCTGCACCGGCGCCACCTTCACCCGCGTGAACAGCTCCGGGAACATCGCCATCATCGTTTCGCGGTTCTCGAGCATATAGGACACGCCCGAGGGGGTGCGGGCATTATCCTCCAGCACCATGAACTCGTCCGGCCCGGTGCGGACCAGGTCGACCCCGACGATATGGGTATAGACCCCGCCCGGCGGCACGAAGCCCACCATCTGCGGCAGGAAGGCGGCGTTCTCCGCAATCAGCCGCTGCGGCAGCCGCCCGGCGCGGACGATTTCCTGCCGGTGGTAGATATCATGCAGGAAGGCGTTGAGCGCCCGGACCCGCTGCTCGATCCCGCGGCTGAGCTTGCGCCATTCGTGCGGCGTCACGATCCGCGGCACCATGTCGAACGGGATCAGGCGCTCTTCGCCGGCATTGTCGCCATAGACGTTGAAGGTGATCCCGGTGCGGCGAAAGAAGTTCTCCGCCTCGCCATCCTTGCGGCGCAGCAGGGCCGGGTCCTGGCCATCGAACCATTCGCGGTAATCGGCATAGGCAGCGCGAACGCCCCCGGCCGGGTTGAGCATTTCATCAAATGCTGCGGTGGTTTGCCCCATGGCCGCAATGACTGCCCGATGCTGGGCGGGAGTCAAGGGCCAATGCTGCGACTGCGAAACGCGCCGCGCCAACCCCTCCTATGGCACCCCGCACCCGGTCCGGAGTGACGGCAAAGGGCAGCGTTCCGCTCAGCTTGACACAGTTGACACCCAGTCCGCTTCTTCCAACAGGGTAGGATTGGCTGAATTGCGGGTTTTTTGGGCAGTTCCGACGCGAACGCGCTACCAGAGAAATAAAAAAGCGGCGGCCGGGCGCAGTAAGTCTGCGCGCCGGGGTGGCGTCAGGTCTGGATCAACGATTGGAAAGAGCCGGCGCGATTGTAACAGGCGGCGGCGGTGTAGGAAAATATCTGCAGCGCGGGAGTTAGCGCCCTCCCAGCCATCGCAGCGACATGCAGGTAAACCCGGCGTCGATCTTCTCGATCTCGCTGTTCTCAAGGGTGACGACCTTGGCCCCATGCCCGTCCAGCAGGTCCAGGATGCGCGGGAAGCGGCTGCCAGCCAGGATCGTGTCGTTGACCCGCAGCACATTGGCACCGGCTTCCTCGCCATCGGGGATCACCAGCACGCGGTAGCCATCGTAGATTCCGCTGGCGGCCAGTTCACGGGTGGCGAGGATCGTTTCCTCATCCACGATCGAGCTGGCGGTCTTGAGGTGGAGAACCGAAGCTGGCGTTTCCGCCACCACGGCCTTGCGTCCGGTGCCCTCGAGCAGGCGGGCGAGCGCTTCGGCGCCGGTGCGGTCAGTGCGGGCGGACAGGCCAATATAGACTGCGCCGTCCATCGCCAGCACGTCGCCGCCATCGGCGTGACCTTCGGGGAGGTCTAGCACCGTTTCAAACATCGTCTCCAGTGTCGGACGCAGGAACACGCCCTCGCCCGCGCGGCTCGCCGTGCCGGGGTTCAGCAGGATCGCGCAGCCCGGGAAGACCAGCGCCGGATCCTCGACAAAGATCGCGTCGGGAAAGTCCTCCAGCGGTTCAAGCAGGGTCACGGCCAGCCCCGCCGCCTCCAGCGCCGCGACATAGGCGGCGTGTTCCGCCAGCACGCCGTCCAGCGTCGGATCAGGGCCGCCCCCAGCGCGCAGGCCATTGACCACGGACTTGCCGGGACGCCGCGAAATGGCGCGATCGAAACGGAACGGATGGCTCAAGTGCAGTCTCCCATGCGTTCGGTGACGACTTCGGCATCCATTACCATGCCCCCACCGGGGCTGCCCGGTACCTCGCTAGTGGTGCGAATGGCAACCTGCGATGCGGTGGGGGTAAAGCTGCCGGTCAGCTCGCTGCGGGCGGACATGCCCTTGCCCGTCTGGCAGATTAGCACGGCGTCCAGCTTGTCGCCCTTGGCCGTGAACCGGTCGTAGCGGCAATCGCCTTGGACCTGACGCCTGAAGAACGCCTCGCGCCCCTGGTTTGCCTGTTCGGTCGTCAGGCAGAACTCGCTGACCTGGCCGGTGCCGCCGAACAGGGTACTGGCTTGCCGCGCCACGCGCTCCGTCATCCCGGGAAAGCGCACCGCCTTTACCTGCATAGTCACCCGGTAGCGACCTGGCCGGGGCGCGTTGGATGCTGCGGCGGCAGTCGTCTGAGCTGGCTTGGGCGCTGCCGGTTCCTGCTGACATGCGGCCAGCAGGACCAGAGCGACACAAGCTGCGATTCGGCGCATTTCGGGTTCCTTCCGATGCCTTTGCTACCAACCTGCCGGGCAAGTGCCAATCGAACCGCACGCCCCAAGGCCAGCATGCCGTAACGACAGCGTCTGGCGCGGTTAGGTCTTTGGTCCTGCCTTGCAACCTATCCTTGCCCCGCGCGCAAATCCGGGCCATTTTGCACGCAACAGCATAACCGAGGATTGAGGCCCATGGACATCGATTTCAGCCCCGAAGACCTTGCCTTCCGCGACGAGGTCCGCACTTTCATTGCCGAGAACTATCCGGCCGACCTGCGCGGCAAGCAGGATGAGGGCGACGAGCTCTCCAAGGAAGACTTCCTCTCCTGGCACCGCATCCTCCACAAAAAGGGCTGGGTCGCCCCGGCCTGGCCCGTGGAATACGGCGGCACCGGCTGGACCGCGACGCAGCGGTTCATCTGGTCGGAAGAAACCTCGCGCGCCGATTGCATCCGGCTGATGCCGTTCGGTCTCTCGATGGTCGGCCCGGTGATCTACACCTTCGGCACGCCCGAGCAGAAGGCCCAGTTCCTGCCCCGCATCCTGTCGGGCGACGATTGGTGGTGCCAGGGTTATTCCGAGCCGGGCGCCGGTTCGGACCTCGCCTCGCTTCGCACCAAAGCCGAGCGTGATGGCGATCACTACGTGGTCAACGGCCAGAAGACCTGGACCACCATGGCCCAGCACGCTGACTGGGGCTTCTTCCTGGTCCGCACCGATCCCGACGTGAAGCAGCAGGAAGGCATCAGCTTCCTGCTGATCGACATGAAGACGCCGGGCATCGAAGTGCGCCCGATCATCACCCTGGGCGGCGAGCACGAAGTGAACGAGGTGTTCCTCGACAACGTGCGCGTGCCGGTTTCCAACCGCGTTTATGAAGAGAACAAGGGCTGGACCTGCGCCAAGTTCCTGCTCGCCCACGAACGCACCGGCATCGCCGGCGTCGCGGGCTCCAAGCGCGGGATCGAGAAGATCAAGGAAATCGCCACCACCGAAATGGATGGTGACAAGCCGCTCCTGTCCAACCCGTTCTTCCGCCGCAAGGTGGCCGAACTGGAAATGGACCTGACTGCGCTGGAATACACCGAACTGCGCACCCTGGCGGGCGAAGCCGCCGGCAAGGGCCCTGGCCCGGAAAGTTCGGTCCTCAAGATCAAGGGTTCGGAAATCCAGCAGCGGATCACCGAACTCGCGCTCGAAGCGGCTGGCCACTATGGCGCGCCCTATTTCCGCGGGTTTGGCGAGGGCGACAACGAGCACCCGATCGGTCCCGACTGGGCGCACCGCACTGCGCCGAGCTACTTCAACGTCCGCAAGACCACCATCTATGGCGGCTCGAACGAAGTGCAGCGCCAGATCATCGCCAAGATGGTCCTGGGTCTCTGATCAAGCAGTAACTGGGGCTTGCCAGTCCCGCTTCGGCGGGGAGCGAGGGGCCGGCAATGCCGCCCCGCTCCCCGCTGCTCAGCGGAGGGCAAGCATGGGATGAGGAATACAAGCCAATGGATCTGAGCTACAACGAAACGCAGGGCATGCTGCGCGAAACCCTCGCGCGCTTCCTGGCTGACACTTATGATTTCGAAAGCCGCAAGAAGATGCTGGCCAGCCCCACGGGGCGTGATCCCGGCATCTGGAAGGCAATCGCCACCGAACTCGGCCTGACCTGTGCGCCCTTCGCGGAAGAGCATGGCGGCATGGGCGGCGGCGCGCTTGAAAACATGATCATGATGGAAGAGTTCGGCAAGGTCATCGCGATCGAGCCGTGGCTGCAGACCGTCGTGATCGGCGGCGGCGCGCTGAAGCATGCTGGCGGCGCGCTGGCCGAAGCGACCATCCCCGCGATCATCAGCGGCGATGCAATCATCGCCTTTGCCTATGCCGAGCCGCAGGGCCGCTACAACCTGGCCGACATCGGCACCACGGCCAAGGCCGATGGCGGGGGCTATGTCCTCAACGGGCACAAGGGCGTGGTCTATGCCGCTCCCTGGGCGACTCACCTGCTCGTCACCGCCCGCACCGGCGGTGGTCGCCGTGACCGCGCGGGCGTCGAACTGTTCCTGATCGAGGCCAACCGCCCCGGCATCACCCGCCGCGATTACCCGACCGTCGATGGCTTCATGGCCTCCGAAGTCTACTTCGAGAACGTCGCCATTCCGGGCGAAGCCCTGCTCACCGGCGGGATCGACCTGATCGAACGCGTGGTCGATGAAGCCACGGTCGCCGTCTGCGCCGAAGCCTCTGGCATCGCCCGCACCATGGTCAACCAGACGGTCGAGTACACCAAGCAGCGCAAGCAGTTCGGCCAGCCGATCGCCAAGTTCCAGGTCCTGGCCCACCGCATGAGCGACATGTTCGTCGAGGCCGAGCAGGTCTCCTCGATGGCGCTGATGGGTACGCTCAAGCTGGACGAGCCGGCAGACGTCCGCAAGGCCGCTGTCTCGATGGCCAAGGCCAAGGTCGGCCGCAGCCTCAAGTTCGTTGGCCAGAACGCGATCCAGACCCATGGCGGCATCGGCATCACCATGGAACTGGGCATCGGCCACTACTTCAAGCGCGGGACGATGATCGAAGGCCAGTTCGGCAGCATCGATCATCACCTTGAGCGGTTCGAGGCGCTGTCCTACCCGGCATAAGGGTTACCCTGCCTGACCGATCAACCGCCCCCGAAGGTCCGGTTGATCGACAAGGTGAAGGCCGGGTGCGCATCGCGTTGCCGGAACTCGATGGCTGACGGCAGGGGCTGGCGGCGGTCCGGATCGTAGAAGGTCCGCCGCCGCTGCCCGGCCACGTCGAACACGTTCTCGACGTCGAGCCGGAAGGTGGTGCGCTTGTCGGGCCGGTATTCGACGAAGGCGATCCCGAACGGGCCGGAGTTGAAGAACCGGTCGATCTCCCCGATCCGGTAGACCGTGCTGGGCGCCTCGCGGAACACTGACAGGCCATAGGACCACTTCGCCGCATCACGGCGCAGTTCCGCACTGAAGTTCCAGGCCGGGCGGAACCCGCTCCATGGGCGCATCTGCCCGGTAAGCGGATCGCGCACCGAATGCTCCTGCCAGCCGCCCGTCAGCTTGAGCCGGGTGCCCTTGAGGCCCAGCGGGTCGAGCGGGGCATCGAACGTGCCCTGCACGAACTTGCGCGTGCCCGATCCGATGTTGCCGGGCGCATCGAAGCCATCGGGCGTGAGGATCCGGTCCTGGAGGTCACTGGCCCAGTCATGGCCCGCTTCCAGCCGCACCTGCCCCTTGCCCAGGATCGGCCGCTCGACGGTCAGCCGCGCTTCCCAGGTGCGCTGCGGGCGCAGGTTGGCATTGCCGCCATTGACCCGGTCATTGGCCAGTTCGGCCGCCGAGATGAAGTCATAGAAGTTGAGCTGCGCCACCTGCCGCCGCAGCGAGGCCTGGACATGCCAGCCGCCGCCAGCCTTCCAGTCGAGCGTCATGCCCGGCTTGAAGAATCCGAGCGAACGTTCCGCGCTGGTATCGCCGCTGACGGTCAGCTTCGAAACCTCGAAGGCCAGCGTCGTATCCAGCCGCAGCGCCGGGGTCAGCTGGCGGCCCAGGTTGACGTAGCTCTCGCTGCGCAGCTCATCCACCGTCGCCCGGTCGATCGGCAGGTCGATCGGATCGCGCGCGCCGTTCGGGCCCAGCACGAACAGGTTGGTCGCGTTGTTCAGCTTGTTGTAGGCCACCTCGCTGCCCAGCTCGAAGGCGAAGCCGGCCAGGTTCGGGCGGGTCCAGCTCAGCCGGCCCAGCACCTCGTCATAGCGCGAGGTCGTGGCCTGCTCGAACCCGCCGACCACCGCGTCATTGAGCCGGGTGTAATAGGCATCGAAGTCATCGCGCTCGCGCCGGTTGGCCAGGGCCACGAACTTCAGCGCCCCGCCGGCCAGCGGCCGGGTCACGTCCCCGCCGATCTCATAGCGGGTCGGGTGCGAATCCTGCGTCAGCCGGTCATCGCGCTGCGGCCCGCTGGCCGGGGTCACGTGGTTGAACTGCTGCAGCGTGAAGTGCCCGGGGGCATAGCGCAGGTTGAGGTGCGCCGCCTTGTTCTCGCCCCCGTCATGCGCCCAGCTGGCGGCGATGGCAGGGAAGTGCTCGGTGATCACGTTGGTCTTGTCGCGCCGTTCCAGCAGCACCGCGTCACTGGCGCGGCGGACCTCGTCAAAGCCGTTTTCGGTCTGCCCCCGGCGGCCAGTCTCGGCCGAAAGGTTGAAGGTCGAAGCCCCGCTGCGAACCACTACCGCGGCTTCCAGGTTGGGCGTGGCGCGGCCATCATGAATCCGGGTCAGCGCGGCCTTGACGTTGCCATCGATCCCGCCCGCCTTGGTGGTGATCACGTTGAGCACCTGGCTGCGGCCCGCAAAGTCCGATCCGAACACATCGCCCGGCGCCACCTCGATCCGCAGCACCCGCGCCGCCGGAATCCGCGCCAGCTGGGCCGAGAGCGCATCGGATTTCGACGAGGCCCGCGCGCCATTGAACACCACGTTGCCCGCCGCGCCGCTGAACCCGCGGACTTCGCCGTCCACTTCCTCGATCGCGAAACCCGGCACCCGGCGCACCATGTCGAGCGCCGTGGTGGGCGAATAGGCAGTGAAAAAGTTCGCCTGGTAAACCTTGGTCCGACTGTTGCTTTCGCCTTCGGTCGCGGCGGCGCTGGTCACTTCCGCGTTCGGCTCGTCCGCCGTTTCGGCCATGGCCGGCGCGGCGCAGGCCAGCAGGCCGATCCACAGCGGCGGGGCCGCGCGGCGCAGCACCGCTGCAGGGGTCTTCGCGAACATCGATCATTCTCCCATTGCCAGTGCGCGCGAGCCCCTGCGCCGCGATTGGCAATCCATCCAACACACCGCTCTCCCCACAGAGCGGCCTCCTGGACGCGGGCCTAACCTCCGCCCGCGCGGTCAGACCAATGGAGTTCGACCAAAGTCCTTCGTCCCCGACCAACCGCCGTTACAGACCGGCGAGCGGATTCCGGGGGTGTCGTTCGCTACGCATTCCTTGCCATCAGCCCGCCATCGACCGGGATCGTCACCCCGGTGATATAGCTCGCGGCGGGCAGGCACAGGCTCAGCGTCATGTGCGCCACTTCCTCCGGCCGGCCATAGCGGCGCAGCGCGGTGCGGCGGTGGGCGAAGACTTCCTTGTCGGCATCGCTGACCTTCTCGGTCATGCCGGTCAGGATCGGGCCGGGGCAGATCGCGTTGACGGTGATCCCCTCCTTGCCCAGTTCCACCGCCAGCGCGCGGGTGAGGCCCGTCACCCCCGCCTTGGCCGCGGCATAGGGGCTGTTGCGCGATGTCGCTCCCAACGCCTCGGTACTGGCGATGTTGACGATCCGGGGGGAGGACGACTGCCGCAAGTGCGGCAGCGCCGCCCGGATCATCCGCTGGTGCGCGGTCAGCAGGACCGAGACCGCGCGGTCCCACACCAGGTCATAGTGGTCCTCATCATCGATCGGGCAGAACGAGCTGACCCCGGCATTGTTGACCAGCACGTCCAGCCCGCCAAAGGCCGCCGCGACATCGCCCACCACGGCGCGGATCGCCGCATGGTCCGTCACGTCCAGCACCCAGGCCCGCGCCGAATGGCCGGCCGCGCGCAGCTCGGCCGCGATCTCTTCGATCGGCGTTCCGGCCAGGTCCGTCAGCGCCATATGCGCTCCCTCGGCCGCAAAGACCTGGGCCGTGGCCCGCCCCATCCCGCTGCCTGCGCCGGTTACCAGCACGACTTTGCCGGTGACTGATCGGCTGAGTTCGATGGCCATTGTTTATCCTCCCGCTTGTTTGGCGAGGAGTGTGGCTTGTGGGAGGGATGCTGTCGAGCGGGTGGTGCGCGCAGCGGCGCTACCACTTGCCCCCGGCTTGCTCGATCGCCTTCAGCAAGGCGCGCTTGGACGCGGTGCGGCGCTGGCCGGAATTGCGGGGTACTGCCACTTCGCTCACGACCTGACGTCGGCGATCAACCGCCGCGCTCAGCTCCTCAAGCGTCACTGCCGCGCGCTTGGTCTTCAAGGTCTTGAATGCCATGGCTGCCACCGGTCTCTTCACGGATGCGGCGTTCCATATAGGACAAATCCAATCCTTCGCACAGCGCAAACAAAGCCCGCGCCTGGCCCAGCATCTCCGGCGCGCTGCCCGATGCATACTGCCCCATCCGGTCGGCAATGATGTCTTCCGGCGCGATCACCGCGATGGCCCCGTCCGGCGCAAGTTCGACCACCTGCACCATCTCGCGGTCAGCCAGCCCGTCCAGCAGCACATCGGACACCACTTCGAAGCCAAGCCGCAGGTCGGGATGGACCCAGCCGCGCGTCGCCTTGCCCGGGCCGGAAGGACGGACAAAGCCGTGCTGCTGCATCAAGTCTTCGAGCACATCCTGCCGTCCGCAGGAAAGATCAAAGTCCCCCGTGTTTACCGCCCCGCGCGTATAGATTTCGACCGCTGCCCCGCCCACCAGCACCGGTGGACGGAAGCCAACAGCATCCATCCCTGCACTGATCCGCGCCAGCAACCGCAGTGCGGCTTCGAATTCAGGGCGATAGGGGGAAGCGGCGACCATGTGCCAAGGTTAGCTGGTGCGGCGCGGGGTGCAAGGGTGTCTCGCTGTGGGTCTAACGCAACTCACCCCATTGCGGAACAAACCGCAAACCCCCATACTATCTCCCGCATGTCCCAGCTCATCATCCGACGCGGTCTCGAAGAGCCCGATACCTCTGGCAATTTCGTGCCGCACAAGCCGGCCCGGCCCGAAAAGGCCGAGGGGCAGCGGCCGTTTCGGATCGTGTCGGAATACCAGCCCGCCGGGGACCAGCCGACCGCGATTGCCGATCTGGTGGCGGGGATCCGCGCCGATGACCAGACCCAGGTGCTGCTGGGGGTAACCGGCAGCGGCAAGACCTTTACCATGGCGCAGGTGATCGAGGCGACGCAGCGCCCGGCGCTGATCCTCGCCCCCAACAAGATCCTGGCTGCGCAGCTTTATGGCGAGATGAAGAGCTTCTTCCCCGATAACGCGGTGGAGTACTTCGTTTCTTATTACGACTACTACCAGCCCGAAGCCTATGTCCCGCGCAGCGATACCTATATCGAGAAGGAATCGAGCGTAAACGAGGCGATTGACCGGATGCGCCATTCGGCCACCCGGGCGCTGCTGGAGCGCGATGACGTGATCATCGTCGCCTCGGTCTCGTGCCTCTATGGCATCGGCTCGGTCGAGACGTACTCGGCCATGATCTTTGACCTGAAGGTGGGGGCCAGCGAGGACCAGCGCGAGATCATCCGCAAGCTGGTGGCCCTGCAGTACAAGCGCAACGATGCCGCCTTCCAGCGCGGCACCTTCCGCGTGCGCGGCGATAACCTGGAACTGTTCCCCAGCCACCTGGAAGACACCGCCTGGCGGATTTCGTTCTTCGGCGACGAGATCGAAAGCATCGCCGAATTCGATCCGCTGACTGGCAAGGCCGGCGGCAAGCTGCCCTCTGTCCGCGTCTATGCCAATTCGCACTATGTCACCCCCGGCCCCACCATGAAGCAGGCGGCGGACGCGATCCGCTTTGAATTGACCGAGCGGCTGAAGGAGCTGGAAGCGGAAGGCAAACTGCTGGAGGCCCAGCGGCTGGAGCAGCGCACCAATTTTGACCTGGAAATGATCGCGGCGACCGGCAGCTGCGCGGGAATCGAGAACTATTCCCGCTTCCTGACCGGCCGCCTGCCGGGTGAGCCGCCGCCGACGCTGTTTGAATACCTGCCCGAAAACGCCCTGCTGTTCGTCGATGAAAGCCACCAGACCGTGCCGCAGATCGGCGCGATGTCCAAAGGCGACCATCGCCGCAAGATCACGCTAGCTGAATATGGTTTCCGCCTGCCGAGCTGCATCGACAATCGCCCGCTGCGCTTCAACGAGTGGGACGCGATGCGCCCGCAGACCGTGGCCGTCTCCGCCACGCCGGGCGGCTGGGAAATGGAGCAATCGGGCGGGGTCTTTGCCGAACAGGTGATCCGCCCGACCGGGCTGATCGATCCGCCGGTGGAAATCCGTCCGGTCGAGGACCAGGTGCAAGACTGCATCGAGGAATGCCGCAAGACCGCCGCAGCGGGCTATCGCACGCTCGTCACCACGCTCACCAAGCGGATGGCCGAGGACCTGACCGAGTTCATGCACGAGGCGGGGCTGCGCGTGCGCTACATGCATTCCGACGTCGAGACGCTGGAGCGCATCGAGCTGATCCGCGATCTGCGGCTGGGCGTCTATGACGTGCTGGTGGGGATCAACCTGCTGCGCGAGGGCCTGGACATCCCCGAATGTGGGCTGGTGGCGATCCTCGATGCCGACAAGGAAGGCTTCCTGCGCAGCGAAACGTCGCTGATCCAGACCATCGGCCGCGCGGCGCGCAACGTGGACGGGCGCGTGATCCTTTATGCCGACCGGATGACCGGCAGCATGGAGCGCGCCATCGCCGAAACCGACCGCCGCCGCGAAAAGCAGCGGGCCTACAACACGCTCCACGGGATCACGCCGGAAAGCATCAAGCGCAACATCCACGATATCGTGGCCGACACTGCCAGCCGTGATGGCGTACTGGTCGAGATCGAGGATGATGACCGCAACAACCTCGTCGGCCACAACCTGCGCGGTTATATCGAGGAGCTGGAAGGCCGGATGCGCGCCGCCGCCGCCGACCTGGAGTTCGAGGAAGCCGGCCGCCTGCGCGACGAGATCCGCCGGCTCGAAGCGACCGAACTTGGCCTCCCCGAAGGCGAGCGCAAGGCTCCGATCGTCGGCCGCAGCAACGAGGGCAAGCCCGGTACCCGCAAGACCCGCTTCGGCAAGAAGCAGCAGAAGTGGGGCAAGTAGGCGGCGTCAGTCCGCCGCGCGGGTGATCGATCCGGTGCGCGCCCAGGCGCGGGCCTCGTCCAGCCTGGCCAGCGGGAAGCAGCGGATTTCGGCGGCGTAGAAGGGCGCGAAGACCCGCATGGTAGGCTCGACCCAGCCCATGTCGCTGACGATGGCGACGTGCTTCATCCAGTTGCGGTGGGTGGCATGGAACACTAGGTCCTTTGGCCAGACCGACCAGTCGACATGCCCGAAGCCACGCAGCACGCCCACCAGGTTGAGCTTGTCATGGCTCTTCAGCGCATCGTCGATCGCGGTCACGACGGCGGTGTAGTCATCGTTGCCAATCCCGCCATCCAGCGTGATTTCGACATAACCGGCGGACTTGTCGCATTCGAGTGACAGCATGGGATCCTCCTGCCTTGCTTGCAGTGGGCATCATGCCAGGTCTGGCGGCCAATGCATTGACCGCTGTCAACTGGGCCTCAGACCTTGCCGAACTTGCCTTCGAAGCCGGCAGTGTCCCCGGCGGCGAGGAACTTGGCCTGTTCGACCCAGTTATCCTTGGCCGGGCGGCCCGCGAAGGCACCCAGCTTGCTGTCGAGCGCGGCGAGGTCCGCCTCGGTCAGCGCGGCGATCTGGGCGAAGGTGCTGATGCCGAGGTCGGGCAGCAGCTTCTGCAGCTTTGGCCCAAGGCCCTTGATCCGGCCAAGGTCATCCGCGGCGGCAGGGGCCGGCGGCGGGGGAGCGGCCACCACGACCGGCGCGGGCGCGGCGACGGGGACTGGCTCCGGTGCCGGGGCCACCACCGGCGGCTCAACCTGCGCGGCCGGGGGCGCATCGATCAGCGCCTGGTTGCGCGCGGCGGGGGCGGCACCCTCGTCCAGCACGTCGGGCTTGTAGCTGCGCGCACGCGGGGCGCTGGCGCGGCTGAACAGGTACCAGACCAGCAGCAGGCCAAAGACCAGCGCGCCGGCAAAGATCAGCAGGTTGGGATTGGATAGATCGATCATTGCTTGCCTTCCTGTGCGGCCTCGGCAGAGCCGCCAACGTTCTTGCGAAACAGCACGCGGTCTTCCGGACCGAAACCCTTGTGCCAGATCACAAAGCCATAAGTGAAGAGGATCGCCGGCAGCCCCAGCGCGAGCTCAGCCCATTCGGGTAAGTAGCGCGTCACCCCCCAGCCCACCAGCACCGCCGGGGCCATCGCCCAGACCAGCGGCCAGCGGAACGGATTGACGGGCGCCTTCAGCAGCCGCCCGAGCAGCCAGCCCTTGGCCAGCGAGGCAAAGCCCAGCGCCAGCAGCAGCGCCCCGGCAGCGGCGGCTGCGGCGAACTTGTCACCCAGCGCGTAGTGCCGCACCAGCATGATCCCCGCGACCGTCAGCACGGCCTGCAAGGCGATCGTCGCCAGCGAGAGCCACAGGTTCTTGAGCCGCGCCATGTAGACCAGCGCCGCCTCGCTCACCACGGCGGTGGCGGCGACGACCTCGGCCATCAGCAGGAAGGTCAGCGCACCAGTCCCGCCAACGAATTGCGGCCCGATCAGGCCCATCACCGCCTCGCCCGGAATGGCCAGCGCCAGCGCTATCCCGGCCTGGGCCGCGATGATCCAGAAGCCAACCTGGTTGACCTGCGCGGCAATCGCTGCGCGGTTGCCATCACGCAGGTTGCGGGTGATGACCGGACCCAGGATCGGCTCGAAACTGGTCTTCAGCTTCTGCGGCAGCGAGGCCACCTGCTGCGCGGCGTAATAGACCCCCACTGCCACCGGCGAAGTGAAGAAGCCAAGCAAGGCAATATCGAGCTTGCGGGTGCCCCACTCCACCATGTCCGCCCCGGCCAGCGGCGCGGAGAGCAGCGCCAGCTCGCCCAGACGCAGCGGGTGCGGCTGCCAGCCGCGCGGACGCCCAAAGGTGCGCAGCAGCGGCCAGAGCGAGAAAACCAGCGCCGCCACCTTGGCGAGGATGAACGACAATGCCAGGCCTGCCGCCGGCAGCACGAACAGGAAAGCAATGGCGGCCAGCGTTTGCACCCACGGCTCGACCAGCGACCGCGCCCGCACCGTTGCGGCGATATTGTAACGATAGGCCAGCGCGGCCAGGGCGATGTCGGTCAGCGCATTGGCGACAATCGCCAGCGGCAGCAACCGGTCCCATTCGTTGTAATGTCCGCTCGGGAACATTGGCGCTGGAAACAGGTAGAGCAGGCCCGCCGCACCGACCGAGAGCAGCAGGGTCAGCGTCATTGCATCGGCGATGACATGGCCTTCCTCGCGCGGGTCTTCCGACAGGCGCTGGGCCAGGCCCCGGCGCTGCCCCAGCACGCAGAGCTGCGCGATCAGTTCAACGATCACCAGCGCCGAGGCATAGCGCCCCAGCGCTTCGACCCCATAGAACCGCCCGGCGATGAACAGGAACGGCGCCGTGCCGCCCAGCCGCAATACAAAGCCAAGGAAATTGGTGCGCCCGCCCTTGGCAAGGGCGGCGATGTCCTGATCGGGCAGCGCGGTCACGCCAGTTCGCCTTCGGCCCGCAGCGGCCGGGCCAATAGTTCGGCCACGACCTGCCGCGCCGGGGCATCACCCGCCAGCAGCCGCGCGACGGCAGCGACGATCGGCATGGCAATCCCGCGCTGCGCGGCAAGGCCCGCAAGCACCGGGGCGGTATGCGCGCCTTCGGCCACGCTGAGCTTGCCCGACAGCGCTTCGGCAGCGCTCATTCCCTCGCCCAGCGCCTTGCCGAGCGTGAAGTTGCGGCTGGAGGTGGAAGAGCAGGTCAGCACAAGGTCGCCCAGCCCGCACAGCCCGGCCAGCGTCTCCGCCCGTGCGCCCAGCGCCAGCCCGAACCGCGTCATTTCGGCATAGCCACGCGCGATCAGCGCAGCGCGGGCGTTCTGGCCAAGGCCCAGCCCCTCGACCACGCCGCAGGCAATCGCCAGGACATTCTTGACCGCTCCGCCGATCTCGGCGCCAATCACATCGTCGGAATAGTACGGCCGCAGTGTCGGACGCGAGAGCACAGTGCAGAGCCGCGTCCATTGCGCCTCGCCACCAGCGCAAGCCAGCGTCACGGCAGTCGGCAGGCCGGCTGCCACCTCGTGCGCAAAGGTCGGGCCGGAGAGTACGGCGATCTCGGCCTGGGGCAGCGCCGCGCGTGCCACATCGGCCATCAAGCGTCCGGTGCCAGCCTCGATCCCCTTCGAGCAGAGCACCAGATCACGCGGACGATCGCTTAGACCGCCAAGAATCTGGCCGAGGTGCTGCGCCGGGGCGACCACCAGCAGCACGGCCAGATCGTCCAGCTCTGCCATGATCCCCGTCGCGGTGATCGACGAGGCCAGGGCGGCGTCGGGCAGGAACAGCGGGTTGCGTCGTTCGGCATTGATCGCCGCCACGACTTCGGCCTCGCGCGCCCACAGCCGCACTGGCGTGCCATCGGCCGCATAGGCCTGGGCCAGCGCCGTGCCCCAGGCACCGCCGCCAAGAACGCCAATGCTCATGCCTTCACCCCGGCCCCGCGCACCGGCGCGGCATCGGGATCAAGCGGCCAGCGCGGGCGGGCCGCAATGTCGAGTGGATCGGGCGTAAACGCCGGCAGCGCCAGCCGTTCCTGCCCGGCCCAGGCGATCATCGCCGCGTTATCCGTGCACAGCGCCAGTGGCGGGGCGACGAACGGCAGCCCGAATTCCGCCGCGAGCCTTTCCAGCCCTGCGCGGATCGTCTGGTTGGCTGCGACCCCGCCCGCCACGACCAGCGCGGTCAGCCCAGTGCTGGCGGCCAGCGCGCGGCGCGTGCGATCGATTACGCAGTCAAGCGCCGCCTGCTGAAAGGCCGCGGCGATATCGGCATCGACATGGCTGCCCGCCTGCTTGGCTCGCAGCACCGCGCTTTTGAGGCCAGCAAATGAGAAATGCGGCTCTGCGCTGCCCAGCAGCGGGCGCGGGAGCGGCACGGCTTTCGGGTTGCCCTCGCGCGCCAGCCGCTCGACCGCCGGACCGCCCGGGAAACCCAGGCCCAGGATCTTGGCGGTCTTGTCAAAGGCTTCGCCCAGCGCGTCGTCGATGGTCGTGGCGAGGCGGCGATACTGCCCCACACCGTCCACCCGCAGCACTTGGCAATGCCCGCCCGACACCAGCAGCAACAGGTAGGGGAAATGCAGCGTAGCATCGGCCAGCCGCGGCGAGAGCGCGTGACCTTCCAGATGATTGACAGCGATCAGCGGCTTGTCGCTCGCCATGGCCAGCGCCTTGGCCGTGACGAGGCCAACCATTACCCCGCCGATCAGGCCGGGGCCGGCCGTGGCCGCAATTGCATCGACATCGCCCAGTTCCAGCCCCGCATCGGCGAGCACGGCGGCGACCAGCGGCGCGATCCGTTCGGAATGGGCGCGGGCGGCAATTTCGGGAACGACCCCGCCATAGGGGCGGTGCGCGTCGTCCTGCGAGGCGATCCGCTGCGCCACGATCCGGCGCTCGCCATCAACCAGCGCAGCCGCCGTTTCGTCGCAGGACGATTCAATTCCGAGGACAACCGCCATCCCGGCTTTTCCTTAGTCACATTGGCGGGTAGCACAACCCGCGCATGACTGATCGTCCACTACGTCTTGGCACTCGCCGCTCGCCGCTCGCCATGGCTCAGGCCGAAGAAGCGCGCGATCGGCTCTGCGCCGCCCACCCCGGCCTGATGGTCGAAATCGTCCCGGTGCTCGCCAGCGGTGACCGCATCCAGGACCGCCCGCTGGCAGAGATTGGCGGCAAGGCGCTGTGGACCAAGGAGCTCGACGCCTGGCTGCTGGCTGGCGAGATCGACTTTGCGGTCCATTCGGCCAAGGATGTCGAAACGCTGCGCCCCGCCGGGATCGCCATCGCCGCCGTCCTGCCACGCGCCGATGTCCGCGATGTGCTGGTGGGCGTGGATAGCCTCGATGCCTTGCCGCCGGGGGCGCGGATCGGCACCAGCGCCCCGCGCCGCGCGGCGCAGGCGCTGCACTTCCGCCCGGATTGCCGCATCGTCTCGTTCCGCGGCAATGTCGCCACCCGGCTCGGCAAGCTGGACGCCGGAGAGGCGGACGCCACGCTGCTGGCAGCCGCCGGCCTGGAACGGCTGGGCCAGAGCGCGGTCGGCACGCCGCTTGATCCGCTGGCCTGGCTCCCGGCGCCCGGCCAAGGCTGTATCGCGATCGAATGCCGCGCGGGTGATGGCGCGACGGCGGGCCTGCTGGCCGGCATCGACGATGCCGCCAGCCATGCCGCGCTGCTGGCCGAACGCGCGCTGCTGGCCGCACTGGGCGGCAATTGCCACAGCCCGATCGCCGCGCTGACCGAGCATCATGGCGATGAATTGCTGCTCCACGCCGCCCTGTTCAGCCCGGACGGGGCCGAGCGGGTGGCGGCTTCGCTGCATTTCCCGGTCGGCGACCAGGCCGGTCCGACAGAGCTTGCGCGCTTGCTGCTCGATCAGGCATCCCCCAATATCCGGCAACACTTCGAAGGATAAGGCGCATGGTTCCGCTGGTCGTGATCCGCCCCGAACCCGGCTGCACCGCAACGGTCAGTGCCGCGCGGGATGCGGGGCTCGATCCGCGCGGTTTTCCGCTGTTCGCCGTAACCCCCCGGTCATGGCAGGCCCCGCCGCCCGACGCCTTTGATGCCTTGCTGCTGGGCAGTGCCAATGCGGTCCGTCACGCCGGACCAGGCCTGGCCGCCGTTCGCCACTTGCCAGCCTATGCCGTGGGCGATGCAACGGCCGATGCGGCGCGCGCAGCCGGGATCACGGTGATCGGCCAGGGCACGGGCGGGCTGCAAGCGGTGCTGGGCCAGCTTGATCCGGCGCACCGCCGGTTGCTGCGGCTGGCTGGGGAAGAGCGGATTGTCCTGACCCCGCCCGCTGGCGTGACCATGACCGAGCGGGTGGTCTATGCCAGCCGCGCCCAGCCGATGCCGGCCGAACTGGTCGCGCTGCTGGCCGAGCCGGCGCTGGCCCTACTCCATTCGGCCGAGGCGGCCCACCACTTTGCCGCTGAATGCGTCCGTAACGGCCTGCGCCGGGCACGGCTGCGGCTTTGCGCGCTGGGTCCGCGGATTGCCGCAGCGGCTGGCGATGGCTGGGGCGAGGTCGCCGTGGCGGCCGATACCAGTGACCGCGCGCTGCTGGCCTTGGCCCGCCAGATGTGCCAAGACCCGTGGGGCAAGACCAATTCCTGAAGGCCAGTGCGATCAGGCATGACTGAATACGAAACATTTTCTTCGCGCCGCCCCACCGGCTCCGGCATCTCGCTGCGCGCGGTGATGGGCACTTCGCTGCTGGCATTCGTGGGCGGGGCCGCGCTGATCGGCTGGCTGGTCTATGACGACAAGCTGCAATTCGGCGCGGACTTTGGCCGCCCGTCCGTTTCCGCTCCCGCCGCCAGCCCGAGCCCGCTGGCCGGCACCCTGCCCGCACCCGCCGCCAGTCCTTCGCTGGCTGCCGTCGCTGGCGGCATGGACCAGCGGATCGCTGCGTTGGAACAGCGGCTCGCCCGGCTCGACCTGCAGGCCGCCGCGACCGAGGGCAATACCGCCCGCGCCGAAGCCCTGTTGGTGGCCTTTGCCACCCGCCGTGCGATCGAACGCGGTGCACCGCTGGGCTATCTCGAAAACCAGCTCAAGCTGCGGTTCGGTGATGCCCAGGGCAATGCCGTGACGCAGCTGATCGACGCTGCAAAGGCCCCGGTCACGATTGACCGGCTGAACAGCGATCTCGAAGCGCTGGCACCCACCCTGCTCGGCACCCCGGCCAGCGAAGGCGGCTGGCAGCGCTTTACCCGCGAATTGTCGGGCCTGTTCGTGATCCGCCGCGGCGATGCCACCTCGGCCCAGCCCGATGCGCGGCTTGATCGTGCCCGGCTGATGCTGCGCAGCGGCCAGGTTGAAGCGGCGATGGCCGAAGTGGCGCGGCTGCCCGGCGCGAGCGCCGCCGCCGACTGGCAGACCGCCGCCCGCCGTTATATCGCCGGGCAAAAGGCGCTCGACCTGATCGAAACCTCTGCCCTGCTCGAGCCGGAAAAGCTCAAGGATGCTGCCGGTGTCGCCGTGCAGCAGCCTGGCCCCGGCGCGCCGCCCGCGCGGAGCGCCCCGGAAGCGACTTTCTAGGCGCGCAGCAGTGCCGGCAGGTCGCCCGACATGCCGCGCGCTTCATCCATGAAGAACCGCTTGAGCCAGCCCGAGCGCTGCACCGCGCCCATGCCCAGCCGCCGCACGGCGCTGGGCAAGCGGCCCGGAACGCCAAACAGGCGAGTGATGGCGTCCGTCATGAACCCGACCGAGAAGCTGTCGACCGAGCGCCAGCGCTCATAGCGGGCGAGCAGCTGGGCATCGCCCGGCTCCAGCCCCAGCCGCATCCCGTCGGTCAGCACCTCGACCAGCGCGCCAACATCGCGCAGCCCGAGGTTGAGCCCCTGGCCCGCGATCGGGTGAATCCCGTGCGCGGCATCGCCGATCAGCGCCAGGCGCTGCTCCACGATCCGGGGCGCGCGATGGAAGTTGAGCGGATAGCTCATCCGCGGTGCGGCCAGCTCCAGCGCGCCGAACATCCCGCCCATGTGGCGGTGAACCTCGCCCAGGAACAGCGCCTCGGGCATTGCGAGCACTCCGGCAGCATCCTTTTCGGCCACGGTCCAGACCAGCGCCGAACGATGGCGACCGTTCTCATCCAGCAAAGGCAGCAGCGCAAAGGGACCGGCCGGGTAGAAGATCTCCCAGGCGACGTTCTCGTGGCTTTTCTCGTGGTACATCGCCGCCACGATTGCGCGGTGATGATAGTCCCACTTGGCCGTGGCGAGACCCGCCTCGTCACGGGTGGGCGACTTGCGTCCTTCGGCGGCAACCAGCAGGCTGCCGGTCAATTCCTCGCCGCTGTCCAGCACCACCCGCACGCCATGTTCGCCGCGTTCGCGCGTCGCCGCCTCGGCCCCCGAATGCCAGGCAATCGCGGGCTCTGCCTTGGCCGCTTCGAACAGGGCAATCCGGATGTCGCGGTTGGCATACATCCGGCCGAGCGAGCCGTCGTCGGGTCCGGGCTGGAAGTCGATCCGGCCCGGCTTCAACTGGTCGGTCACGGCAATCGCGTCGATCGGGCAGCCCAGCGGGGCAAGGCGATCAGCGAGGCCGATATTGGCGAACAGGTTCCAGCTGGCGGTTGAAATCGCCGAGGCGCGGCCGTCCGCACCTTCCGCAGTGAGCTGTTCGGGTGTGGCTCGGTCAACCACGTGGCTGGTGATCCCGGCCCGCGCGGCGGCGAGCGCGAGGGTCATGCCGACCAGCCCGCCGCCCAGGATGATGAGGTCGCGCCGCTCGTTCACTTGGGGCGCTCGCAGCTGTTGCCGGCTCCGGCATCGAGATCGAGACAGCGGCCATCGAAGGCCCCGTCATCGAGCCTGAGGCCGATTACCGAGGCCAGGGTCGGCGCGATATCGACCGTTTCGACCGGGTTGGGTTGCTCGAACCCGGTCATGCCCTTGCGCCAGAACAGCATCGGTACGCGCCGGTCATAGTCCCAGACGCTGCCATGTGTGGCGACGAAAGCACCGGCGACCGGCTCCGGGATCGGCGTCACGGCACGGTTCAGCACCACCAGTACGTCGCCCGAACGCTCGGCCATGAACGAGGCGCGCAGGCGCTCCTTGATCGTCCAGTCCTGCGGGTTGCCGGCCGGCACCGGCGTCGCGGACAGCTCTGCCGATGTGAAGACTGCGGCGACCTGCGGGTGGTTGCGGGTAAGGGCCAGCAATTCGCTGATCACGCGCTTCTTGGCATCGCCGGTGATGGCCGCATTGACATACATGTCGCCGAACGGCCCATCGCCATAAAGCAGCGGACCCTGCGGCGCGGTGATGCCCGTCCGGCGCGTGATCTCTGCCCCCAAAGCTGCCGGCATCAGCGCCTTGTCGGCGCGGGCCGCACCCGGCATGGCCTGCTGGCGCAGCCGTTCGGGCGCATCATGTCCGCCATGGTCGGCGGTCAGCACCACCAGGTAATCGATCTTGCGCTTGTCCAGCGCGGCAAACAGCCGGCTGAGGTTGTTGTCGAGCTCGGCCATCTGGATGCACATCTCGACCCCTTCGGTGCCGACGGCATGGCCGATATAGTCACTGGCCGAAAGGCTGACCGACAGCACATCGGGTGCCGCGCCCTGGCCCAGCTTCAGCTCATCGACCAGGCCAACCGCAAGGTCGACCGTGGCTCCGTCCATCCGCGGGGAAACCCGCAACACATCGGCCTTGGCCCCCTTGGGCAGGGCAAAGCGGTACGTGCCAACCGTACCCGCACCGATCGCCACGGCATGGTCGCGCGATCCGCACCAGGCCGGAGCCTTCAGCGCAGGGGCACCCTTGGCCAGCAAGGCATTGGCGGCGGCATTCGCACGCTTGGCCGCCGGGGTCAGCTCACGCCCCTTGAAGGTCGTGAAGGCGCTGCCCTTCCACCAGTAGCCGACGTCGATCTTGTGCCCGCCCATCATCACCACGGCGCGGTCCTTGGCGGAGACGGCAACGTTGCGGCTTGCCGGGTTGGCGGCCTTCATCAGCTCGCCCAGGGTCGGCACCTTGAGCAGGCCCGCCGAGACGACCGGATTGCCCGGCGTGCTGGCGGGATCGGACAAGTCTTCCGAACAATAAATCTTCTTGTCGGCCCGCGCGATTGCCGGGTTGAACCAGTTGTTGGCGATGATCCCGCTGCGGGCCGGGTGCGCGCCGGTCAGGATCGTCGAGTGGCCCGGGCAGGTCTCGGTCGCAGCGTGCGACTGGAAGCCCGAGGGGAAGACCGCGCCGGTCAGCAGCCGGGCGAAACCGCCAGTGAAATGCTCACGATACTGGGCAAAGAGATCGGACGAGAGCTGGTCGATCGACACCGCCAGCACCAGTTGCGGACGCGCCGGCTCTACCGCGGCCTGAGCCGGCGCAGGAGTGGGAGCTGGTGCCGCTGCCTGATCTTGGGCCAAAGCCGGGGTAGTCAGCCCCAGGGCAACAGTGGCAAGCAGACGAAGGGCGGTGCGGCGCATGGGTGAATCCTTGCTTTGGACGCTGAAATCGGCAAGGCCCTGATGGCGTTGCCCGCGCCTGAGCGCAAGGCCTGCAATAGGCCAAGGAGATGACAATTCGATGGCTCGCCTCGCGGCATTAATCGCCTTCCTGCTGCAACTGCTTATCCTCGGTGCCGCTCCGGCGCGGGCGGGCGAAACCAACATCACCGCGACCCTGCTGGCGGAGGGCCCGGCCCGGCCCGGCGGGACGGTGACACTGGCAATCGACATGCAACCCAAGCCTGGCTGGCACGGCTATTGGCAGAACCCCGGCGATGCCGGGCAGGGCATGACCGTGAACTGGACCTTGCCCAGCGGCGCCAAGGCCGGCGCGCTGGCCTATCCGGTGCCGGCGACGCTGACCATCGCCGGGCTGATGAACCACGTGTTCAAGACCGAATATGCCCTGCTGGTGCCCTTTACCGTGCCGGCGGACGCAAAGCCGGGCCAGGTGCTGGACCTGCGCGCCAAGGCGCAGTGGCTGGCCTGCACTGACGAGATCTGCGTGCCGGAACAGGGCGAACTGGCAACGCGGGTGATGGTGGGCACCCCCGGCCAGCCCGATGCCCGGTTTGATCGCTGGCGCGCGGCGCTGCCCGCCCCGCTTGGCAGCCCGGCCCGGTTTGCCTTTGCGGCCGGCAAGCTGCGCGTGGCGATCCCGCTGCCAGCCGCGATGCAGGTCAATGATCCGCACCTGTTTCTTTCGACCAGCAGCGTGGTCGATTATGCCGCGCCGCAGGCCTTCTTCCGCGATGGCGATCAGCTGGTGGCCGAGCTTCCCGTGGCAAAGTTCGATCCCGCCCAGCCGGGCCGGATCGAGGCCGTATTGCGGCTCAATCCGGCGGGTGACGGGGTGATGATCACAGCTGCGCCGGGCCCTGTGCCTACTGGCGGCACCTCCTTGCAAAGCGCCGCAGCCGCCGCACCTTCGCTGGGCTGGCTGATCCTTGCCGCCTTGGCCGGAGGACTGCTGCTCAACGTCATGCCCTGTGTCTTCCCGATCCTCAGCCTCAAGGCGCTGAGCCTTGCCCGTGCGGGTGAGAGCGAGGCGCAGGCGCGCGCCGAAGGGCTGGCCTATACCGCCGGCGTCATGGTGGCCTGTCTTGCCTTGGGCGGGCTGCTGCTGGGCCTGCGCGCCGCCGGGCAGGAAGTGGGCTGGGCCTTCCAGTTGCAGGAACCACTGGTAATCGCGGCGCTGCTGCTGCTGGCCGTGGCCATCACTGCCAACCTGCTGGGCCTTTATGAATTCATGGTCCCCGGCTTTGCGAGCGAGGGTTCACCCCAGGGTGCCTTTGCCACCGGGCTGCTGGCCGCCTTTGCCGCAACCCCCTGCACCGGACCGTTCATGGCTGCGGCAATGGGCGCGGCGCTGCTGCTGCCGACCGGTCCGGCGCTGCTGCTGTTCGCCGCGCTGGGTCTGGGGATTGCCCTGCCTTTCCTAGCCATCGCCTGGGTTCCCGCGCTGCGCCGCCGGATGCCC
This sequence comes from Sphingomonadaceae bacterium, assembly GCA_009926135.1. Lineage (GTDB taxonomy): Bacteria > Pseudomonadota > Alphaproteobacteria > Sphingomonadales > Sphingomonadaceae > Novosphingobium. Next base: position 31,012 of record RFPL01000004.1, on the reverse strand, counting down.
AAGCCGGGAGCGTGGATGGTGGCCTTCCGCCGCTGGATGGCCCTGCCGATGGGGCTGACCGCGCTCGCGCTTGGCTGGCTGGCGACGCGTACCGGGGGCAGCGCCTTTGCCTTTGCCCTAGTGCTGCTGGCGGTGATTGTGGTCGCCGCACTAGTGCTGCTGGGTCGGCGCCAACGCAACGGGCTGGCCGGCGGCCGGCTGTGGTGGGGCGGATTGACGGCGCTGCTGGCCCTGTCGGCGCTGGGCCTGCCTGGCATGGTGCGCGCGCCTGAAGCCAGCGCGGAAGCCGGACTGCTGAATGCCCAGCCCTTCAGCGAGGAGGCGCTGGCCAAGGCGCGGTCCTCGGGCAAGCCCGTTTTCGTCTACATGACCGCCGACTGGTGCCTGTCCTGCAAGGTCAATGAGCGCGTGGCGATCGAGCGCGAACCGACCCGCGATGCCTTCCGCAAGGCCGGGGTGATCGTGCTGCGCGGTGACTGGACCCGGCGCGATCCGGCCATCACCCGCTTCCTGACCGCACAGGGTGCCGCCGGGGTGCCGCTTTACCTGTGGTATCCGGCCGGCGGCAGTGGGCCGGAGCAATTACCGCAGGTGCTGGGTCCGGACAGTCTGGCCGAACTGGCGGCGCGCTGAATTAAATCGCCCGGTTGATTCCGATCAAAGCGTTGGCCAGTGGGCCGTTCCATCAGGAGAACAAGGCGGAAGCCAGCTGGCTTCCTGGTCAAACGTTCTCCCCACCTGGAGCGGCTGCACAGATCAGCCGCTCTTTTTTTGCTGCTTCTGCGCGGCTGAAGCAGCGCACCACGTCAGCGGAAAAAACTCAAACCGCAGAGCTGAAGCGGCGGGCAGAGTCCTGCCGATAAGGGTCGAATAGCGCGGCGATCGTGCGGGCATAGGGCAACGCTTCGGGCAGCAGGCGCAATGTGCCGTTGTCGAGGGTCGCCAGTTCGCGGTCCACGAACGGCAGCAGCCGGACCAGAACTTCGCTGACCAGATCGGCATCGAGCCTGGCCTCGCCCCGGCACAGCAGCCCTTCGATCACGGCCCCGCGGCGCTGGTCATCGGCACTGCGGATCAGGCCGCCTGCGGCAGGCAGGCGATCTTGCGACAGCAGCATCCGGTAGCGGCCGGCGTTCTTTTCGTTTTGCCAGATCACGCCCGGCATGCTCGAAATCGCCGAGGCCCCCAGCCCGATCAGCACAGGGGCCTGGTCATCCGTGAAGCCCTGGAAGTTGCGGCGGAGGGTTCCTCCCGTCGCGGCGCGGGCCAGCGGATCGCCGGGCTTGGCAAAGTGATCGAAGCCCACGGGCACATAGCCCTCGCTTACCAGCAGGTCATAGCCGAACTGAGCCATGGCAAAGCGTGTCGCCTGGTCCGGCAGGTTGGTCGCATCGATCCGGCGCTGGCGCGGGATCAGGTGCGGCACGTGGGCATAGCCGAACAGCGCGATCCGGTCCGCCCCCAGCTCGACCGTGCGGCGCAGCGTGGTTTCGAGATCGGTCAGCGTCTGGCCGGGAAGGCCATACATCAGGTCGAAATTGAGCGAGGTGACGCCCGCGCCGCGCAGCATTTCCGTACCGCTTGCGATCAGGGCATCGTCCTGCACCCGGCCAATCGCAGCCTGCAGGTGCGGGGCAAAGGTCTGTACGCCCATCGAGGCATGGCTGACCCCGACCCAGCCGAGCACCTGCGCCCATTCCGCCGTCAGCGTGCGCGGATCAATCTCGATCGACCAAAGCGGATCGTCGAGCGAGACGTGCAGCGTCAGCGCATCGACCAGCCGGACAAAGTCGGTCGGCGCGATGGCATTGGGGCTGCCCCCGCCAAAGGCGATCCGCCGCGCGGCGATCCGCCCGTCAAGCCGCACCCCGGCCAGCGCGATCTCGCGGTGGAGGGAATCGAGGTAGCTGGCGAGGCGCTGGCGGCGGTTGGCCGCGCTGGTGTTGCAGCCGCAGTACCAGCAGATCTGCTCGCAGAACGGGATATGGACATATAGCGAAACATCGCCTGAGACGCCGCGCAGCGCGGCATCGGCATCGGCCGCACCAACGCGGTCACCGAACTCTGCGGCGGTGGGGTAGCTGGTATAGCGCGGGACCGGCTGGGCCAGCAGATCGGGGTAGTAAGTCCACATGCCGCTGCTTATCGCCGGGGCGGACACGGCCGTCATTGCGCAGGCTCAAAATTCGGAACGCCGGCACGCTTGCGGGTCGATCCGCCGTGGCAGCCCTTGACGCAGTCCTGCTCGCCCCCTTTGCGCGGCGCAGGGCCGCCTTTGGGGATCGCCACCAGCCGGGTCTGCCCGTCGCCGGTGCAGATCGGCACGAGCAAGCTGTCACTGGCCATGACGGGCGCAGCGTGGAACGCTGCGGGCATGATCGCGAGCAAGGCAAAGAGGGGCGCGGCGCGCTTCATTCGGCCCTGCCGCCACCAGGGGTGTCATCCTCGTCATCGATCAGGATCCGCGCGGCGGCCCCATCAAGGTCGTCGAACTGTCCGCGCCTCAGCGCCCAGAAGAAGGCCAGCAGCCCCAGCATGCCCAGCCCCAGCGCGACCGGGATCAGGACCGCCAGGCCGTTCACCGCGCCGCCCCATAAAGCCGCAGCGAGTTGGCGATGACGATCAGCGAGCTGGTCGACATGGCCACGGCCGCGATCAGCGGGGTAACAAAGCCGGCCATCGCCAGCGGCACTGCCAGCGCATTGTAGCCGATCGCGAGGACGAAGTTCTGCTTCACCACCGCCATGGTCCGGCGCGCGGCGCGGATCCCGCGCGGCAGGGCCAGCAGCGAATCGCCGAGGAATACAAGATCTGCCGCCTGCCGCCCCACATCGCTGGCGCTGCCCGGGGCAATGCTGGCATCGGCGGCGGAGAGCGCGGGGCCGTCATTCAGGCCATCGCCGGCCATCAGCACCTTGTGGCCAGCCGCCTGAAGCCGGGCAATCGCGCCCTGCTTGTCGGCGGGGCTGGCGGCGGCCTGGGCGGTCAGCCCGGTCTGGTGCGAAACTTCGGCGACGGCAGCGGGATTGTCGCCCGAGAGGATCGTGGCTTCGATCCCCAATGCCCTGAGTTGCGCCAGCGCCTCTGCAAAGTCCGGTCGCAGCTGGTCGGAAAAGGCGATCAGGCGGACCGGGCGGCTACCGATGGCGAGGGCCGTGGCGATGCCGCTGGCGCTGTCGGGACGGCGCAGCGCGACGTCCTGTCCCTGCCAGCGCGCCCGAACCCCGCGCCCGGCTTCTTCGGCAACGTCCTGCAATTGGGCGGCGCGGGTACCGGCAGCGCCCAGCGCATCGGCGAGCGCGCGTGACAGCGGATGGCGGCTGTGCGAGGCGAGCGCGAGTGCAACGGCCGCTTCGTCCGCGTCCAGCGCAGCCAGGCTGGCCGGATCGGGCAGCGGGCGGCCCAGCGTCAGCGTGCCGGTCTTGTCGAGCAGCGCGCGGTCGATCGTGGCGAGCCGTTCGAGCGCAGCCCCGTCCTTGACCATGATCCCAGCGCGCATCAGGGCCCCGCTGGCTACGACCTGCGCCACCGGCACGGCCAGACCCAGCGCGCAGGGGCAAGTGATGATCAGCACGGCAATCGCGATCACCAGCGAATGGTGCAGCCCGGCCCCGGCGATCAGCCAGCCGGCCAGCGTCAGCGCCGCAAGGGTGTGAACCGCCGGCGCATAGAGCCGCGAGGCGCGGTCAGCGATGCGGACATAGCGGGAGCGGACCTGCCCCGCGGCCTCCATCAGCCGCGCGATCTCGGAAAGCGAGGTGTCCAGCCCGGCGGCGGTGACCTTTACGTCAACGGGCGCTTCGAGGTTCAGCGTGCCGGCGTGAACCATATCGCCCGCCAGCATCGCCACGGGCGCGCTCTCGCCGGTCAGCAGCGAGCGGTCGAACCGGCTCTGGCCCGTGGCAATCGTGCCATCAGCCGCCAGCCGTTCCCCGGCGGCGACGCGCATGACCATGCCCGGCACCAGATCGCGCGCCGCAATCCATTCCAAACTGCCGTTCTTGGCGGCCACCATCGCGCCCGGGGCAGCCTGGCGCAGCAGCGCATCGACCCCGGCGCGGGCGCGGTCACGCATCATTGCGTCGAGCACCCGGCCAGCCAGCAGGAACAGCAGCAGCATCAGCGTGCCATCGAACCAGGCCTCATGGCCGCCGGTCGCGGTTTCATAGAGGCTGAGGCCGGTTGCCAGCGTCACCCCGATCGAGATCGGCACGTCCATGTTGGTGCTGCGCTTCTTCAGCGCGCTCCAGGCAGAACTGAAGAACGGACGGCCCGCATAGGCAATTGCCGGCACCCCGATCATCGCCGAAAGCCAGTGGAACAGGTCACGCGTGGTGCCTTCCGCCCCCGACCAGACCGAAACAGACAGCAGCATCACGTTCATGCAGGCAAAGGCCGCTACGGCGAGCGGGGCGAGCAGCGGCTTGACTGCGGAGGGCGGCGCGGAAAGGTCCTCGACCCGCGGCTGGCTGGCAAACCCGGCGTCAGCCAGCGCAGCCATCAGCTCCGGCTCGCGCACGCTGGCTTCATGTTCGACCCGGACCTGCCGCGCGGTCAGGTTGACGCGGGCACCATGGACCCCCGGCAATCCGCCAAAGGCGCGCTCGACCTTGCCCATGCAGCCCGCACAGTGCATTCCCGGCACGACCAGCACGGTCGCCTCAAGCGGCAGGGCATCATCAAGGCGCGCCGGCGCGTTCACCGCAGTTCCTGCTCCTCGCGCCACTTGGCCGCACCGGCTTCGGCGGCCAGCCGGAGCATCCAGCGGCCCGGCGCGACGGGCCTGGTCGAAACAAAGGCGCCATCGGCGGCGCGCACAAAGGCCAGCGCCTGATCGGGCGCGCGGCCGAGCGGATGGCGGGCCACCGCATTGACAATCAGCCCGTCTGGCGCCCCGGCAAACCGCACCGCCACCCGGTCATCGGGCAGGCGCGACACCGCGGCGCTCCAGCCCAGCTTCTCCTGCGCAGCGGCGGCGCCCAGCCACTTGTTGTAGTGCTGGCTGGCGACGTAGGAATTCTCGACCACCACGCCGCCGAAGGTTGAGCTGGCAAAATGCGCCATGGTGAAGTTGACCGCCATCACCACCCCGAAGAATGCCACGAAGATCGCGGTCATCTTGCGGCCGGTCAGCTGGCCTTTGCTGCTGGCAGTGGCGGTCATTCGCTTTCCTCAGGAGCATCGAAGCGGGTTTCAGCGCGGTCGCCGCCAGCCTCGCGGTCACGCGCGGCGAGAACAAAGGTGAATTCCTCCTCCTCCGTCCCCTGCGGCGCGACGACATAAACCCGGACCGGCTTGGTCTGGTCGGGAGCGACCGTGAGCTGCAGCTCCCGCGAGGCGCTTTCCCGGCCCATCTCGTCGGTCCACATCACCGCGCCGGGCAGGCCTTCCAGCGTGACCGACATCGGCCGCGGCCGCGTTTCCATGTTGCGCAGCTTGAGCGTGTAGTCGTTACGGACCTGGCCGTTCGACAGCAGCATGAACGGCGGGTTGCGGTCCTTGGCCACGCTGAGATCGATCCGCTGGCGGGTGCCAAGCGCAAAGAGCAGCCCCACCCCGATCGCCGCCCAGACCCCGAAATAGACCAGCGTACGCCAGTGCAGCGCGGTCTTGAGGATCGAGCGCCGCTCACCACCGGCGCGCTCATGCTCGCAGTCTTCCAGCGTGGCATAGTCAATCAGCCCGCGCGGACGGCCCAGCTGGACCATCACCTTGTCGCAGGCATCGATGCACAGGCCGCAGGTGATGCAGGCGATGTCAGGCCCGTTGCGAATGTCATAGCCGGTCGGGCAGACCGCAACGCACTGGTTGCAATCGACGCAGTCACCGATCAGGTCGGGTGCGCGTTCCTTGGCCTTGACCGAGCCGCGCTGTTCCCCGCGCCAGTCCTTGTAAGTGACGATCAGGCTCTTTTCATCGAGCATCGCGGTCTGGATGCGCGGCCAGGGGCACATGTAGATGCAGACCTGTTCGCGCATGAAGCCGCCGAACACGAAGGTCGTGGCAGTCAGGATCGCAACCGTCGCATAGGCCACCGGTGCGGCCTGTCCGGTCCAGAAATCGACCGTCAGAGTGGGCGCATCGGCAAAGTACATGATCCACGCACCGCCGGTCCAGAAGCTGATCGCCAGGTAGATCGACCACTTCAGGCCGCGCTTGAACACCTTCTGCGGCCCCCAGGGCGCGGCTTCCAGCCGGGCCTGCGCGTTGCGATCGCCATCGATCAGCCGGTCAACGTGCTGGAACAGGTCGGTCCAGATCGTCTGCGGGCAGGAATAGCCGCACCAGGCCCGGCCAAAGGCGCTGGTGATCAGGAACAGTCCGATCCCCGCCATGATCAGCAAACCGGCGACGAAGTAGAATTCGTGCGGCCAGATTTCGATCGAGAACATGTAGAAGCGGCGATTGGCCAGATCGACCAGCACCGCTTGATCCGGGGCATAGGCGCCCCGGTCCCAGCGCAGCCACGGTGTGAGGTAATAGATCCCCAGCGTGACGGCCAGCATCAGCCACTTGAAGCGGCGGAACGGGCCGCTCACCACCTTGGGAAAGACGGCCTTGCGCTTGGCGTAGTAGGATAAGGGGGCAGCCTTTGGGGCAGGCTCAGGGCTGAGCATTGGTCTCCCCTGTCGCAGGAGTTGCGGGCGCCGCGGCAGCCGGCGTTGCCGCCGGTGCCGCCACGAAATCCTCACCGCCCCCCAGCGAGTGGACATAGGCTGCCAGCATCTTGATCGTTACCGGATCAAGCTTGCCGCCCCAGGCGGGCATAACCCCGGCATGGGCCTGGTGGATGCTGCCCGAAACCTGTTCGCGCTTGCCGCCATAGAGCCAGATCGCATCGGCCAGGTTCGGCGCGCCGACCTGACGCCCGCCCTTGGCATCAGCGCCGTGGCAGACCGCGCAGTTGGCGGCGAACAGTTCGCTGCCCTTGGCATTGGCCGTGCTCTTGCCGGTCAGCGACAGGACATGATCGGTCACCGCCGCGATGTCAGCCGGCGGCAGGATCCCGTCCTTACCGAAATTGGGCATCAGGCTCTGGCGCGTCGCGTCATTGCCCGGCTGGCGGATGCCGTTGATCAAGGTGGTCTCGATGTCCTTGATATTGCCGCCCCACAGCCAGTCATCGTCGCGCAGGTTAGGATAACCGACCGAGCCGGCCGCACCCGAACCATGGCACTGCACACAGTTGACGCGGAAGGCGGCGCGGCCACCCTCGATCGCGGCGCGCATCAGGTCTGGCTTGCTGGCCAGTTGTTCGATCGGGGTCGCGGCGAGTGCGGCCAGGGTTCCCGCGCGGCGCTGATCCTCGGCCTTCATCTCGTCGGCCAGCTGCCCGCGGCTGGTCCAGCCCCACAGCCCTTCGGTGCCCTTGTTGGCCAAGGGGATCGCCGGATAGACGATCACATAGCCGATCGCGAACACGATCGACGCATAAAGCGTCCACAGCCACCAGCGCGGCAGCGGGTTGTTGAGTTCCTCGATCCCGTCCCAGCTATGGCCTACGGTTTCGACACCGGTTGCTTCATCGATGCGCTTATTCGCCATCGTCGTCGTCCTTGAAGATCATGGTCTTTGCCGCCTCGTTGGCGGAGCGGGCACCCGGCCGGAACGGCCACAGCACGAGCACGAGGAAGGTCAGCAGCATGGCCAGCAGACCCCAGCTATCGGCAAAGTGCCGCAGCATGTCGTAGGTTGAATGCGTGCTCACCGGCCCTTCTCCTTGGCCAGATCCTCCTGCGCGGCGGCAGCGTTCACATCGACCAGCGTGCCCAGCATCTGCAGGTAGGCCACCAGCGCGTCCATTTCGGTCAGCTTGTCGGGCTGGCCATCAAAGTCGCGGACCTGCGCCTTGGGATAACGCTTGTTGAGATCGGCCGTGTCGCCCATCGGATCGCCTTGCAGCTTCAGATCCTCGTTGGCCTTGGCGATCTGGTCTTTGGTATAGGGCGTGCCGGCCCGGTAAAGCGCGGTCAGCGTGGCGCTGGCATCGCCGGCATCCAGCTCGCGGTTTGCCAGGAAGGCATAGGTCGGCATGACCGATTCCGGCACCACCGCGCGCGGATCCTTGAGGTGCTGGACGTGCCATTCATCAGAATAGCGCCCGCCCACGCGTGCCAGGTCCGGCCCGGTGCGCTTGGAGCCCCACTGGAACGGCCGGTCGTACATCGATTCCGCCGCCAGGCTGTAGTGACCATAGCGCTCGACCTCGTCGCGGAACGGGCGGATCATCTGGCTGTGGCAGACATAGCAGCCCTCGCGGACATAGATGTCGCGCCCGGCCTGTTCGAGCGGGGTGTAGGGGCGCATACCGTCCACCTTCTCGATCGTGTTGTCGATCCAGAACAGCGGCGCGATTTCCACGATCCCGCCGATCGTCACCGCCGCGAAGGCAGCGAGGCCGAACAGCGCGACGTTGCGCTCCATCTTCTTGTGGCGCCGCCAGTCTTCCTTGGGGGCAGCTTCGGGTGCTTGTGCAGTCATTGTCGTGGCCCCCTTATTCGGCCGGAACGGCGGTCAGCGGATGGTCGGCATCCGCATTATGGACCGGGTGGTAAAGCGGCGCTTCGTCACGCAGCTTGCCCAGGATGGTCATCCAGACGTTGAAGGTCATGATGCCGGCCCCGACCAGGAACATGCCCCCGCCAAAGGCGCGCAGCAGGTACATCGGGTGCAGCGCGGCGACCGTTTCGGCGAAGGAGTTCACCAGGTAGCCATCGGCCCCGTACTCACGCCACATCAGGCCCTGGGTGATCCCTGCAACCCACATCGAGGAGGCGTAGAAAACGATCCCCAGCGTGGCGAGCCAGAAGTGCCAGTTCACCATCCGCAGCGAATAGAGCCGTTCACGGCCCCACAGGCGCGGCACTAGGTAATAGACGCAGGCGAAGGTGATCATGCCGTTCCAGCCCAGCGCGCCGGAGTGGACGTGCCCGATGGTCCAGTCAGTATAGTGCGAGAGCGAATTGACGCTCTTCACGCTCATCATCGGGCCTTCGAAGGTGCTCATGCCGTAGAAGGCGAGCGCCAGCACCATCATGCGGATGATCGGATCGGTGCGGACCTTGTCCCAGGCGCCGTTCAACGTCATCAGGCCGTTGATCATCCCGCCCCAGCTCGGCATCCACAGCATGACCGAGAAGACCATGCCCAGCGTCTGCGCCCAGTCGGGCAGCGCGGTATAGTGCAAGTGGTGCGGGCCCGCCCAGATGTAGAGGAAGATCAGCGACCAGAAGTGCAGGATCGACAGGCGATAGCTGTAGACCGGGCGCTGCGCCTGCTTGGGCACGAAGTAGTACATCATCGCCAGGAAGCCGGCGGTCAGGAAGAAGCCCACGGCGTTGTGGCCGTACCACCACTGCACCAGCGCGCCCTGCACGCCCGACCACAGCGGGTAGCTCTTCGATCCGAACAGGCTGACCGGAACGTTGGCGTTGTTGACCAGGTGGAGCATCGCCACGGTCAGGATGAACGACAGGTAGAACCAGTTGGCAACGTAGATGTGCGGCTCGGTCCGCTTGACGATCGTGCCGACGAAGACTGCCAGATAGGCGACCCAGACGATGGTCAGCCACAGGTCGACGTACCATTCAGGCTCGGCATATTCCTTGCCCTGGGTGATCCCCATCAGATAGCCGGTAGCGGCCAGCACGATGAACAGCTGGTAGCCCCAGAATACGAAACGGGCGAGGCCAGGGAAGGCCAGCCTCGCCCGGCAGGTGCGCTGCACGACGTAGAATGACGTCGAAATCAGCGCGCTGCCTCCGAAAGCAAAGATCACCGCCGAGGTATGCAGCGGGCGCAGGCGGCCAAAGCTGGTCCATTCCAGCCCCAGGTTGAGCGCCGGGAAGCCCAGCTGCAGAGCAATGATCAGGCCCACCAGGAACCCGGCCATGCCCCAGAACACCGTGGCGATCATGCCATAGCGGATCAGGTCATCATCATAACGGCCCTCGTCCTGCGGCACCTTCAGCAGGCCGCGGGCTGCGGCCTGGAAGTCGGTGGTGCGCAGCGAAACGACCAGGCCGATAAGTGCTGCCAGGGCAAAGATGCCCATATGCACGGCAAAGCCCCAGTCGACTGCGGCCGCCATGGCGAAAATTGAAGCAAACAGGGCAGCAAGCCACCAGCCGCTGCGCGAGACTACGGATTCCATGAGCCTTCCCTCTCTGGAAATGTCAGATGACAATGGCCGTGGCCGCAATTTTGCAGCGCAGCATTGACCGGGATCAAATTTCAGGTCCCGGTGCGAAAATGGCAGAACTCCTTACAAAAATTGCGCAGGATCAATGTTCCGACCCAGCGCCGGTCGCATTTGCCCCCTGCGCCGTAACAACCTGGCTGCACAGGGCAGCTCTACGGCGCCGGATGAGGGATTATGAAGAAACTGACTGTCTCCGCCCTGCTGGGCGCCTGCGCAATTCTGGCGGCAAGCCCCGCTTATGCCGGCAGCACCGAAGGCAAGATCCAGGTCAAGCTGCTCGCCACTGGCGTCCTGCCGGACGGCAAGATCGAAGCGCTTGAAAACAACACGATTGGCTTGCCCGCCGGCAGCCAGACCAGCGCCAACGACAATGTCGTGCCGACCTTGGCGGTGGAATATTTCGCTTCGGACAACGTCTCGATCGAAACGATCTGCTGCCTGACCCAGCACCGCGTCGGCGGTGAAGGCGCGATCGCCGGGGCGACGATCCTCGATCACGTGCTGATCCTGCCCGCCACGGTCACGCTGAAGTATCACGTGAATGCCGGACCGATTAAGCCCTACATCGGCGTCGGCCCCTCGGTGTTCTTCTACATCGACGAGAAGCCGGCGGCGACCACCCAGGCGCTGGGTGGCCGCAGCGTGAAGCTCGACAACCAGTTCGGCCTCGCGCTTCAGGCCGGGGTCGACATTCCGTTGGGCGAGAACGGCTTCGGCGTCAGCCTCGATGCCAAGAAATACTTCATGAATACCCGCCTGCACGTGTTCAACGCGGCCGGTGCGGAAGTGCTGACCACCAAGCACAAGCTTGATCCGTGGGTAGTGAGCGGCGGCGTCGCTTACCGCTTCTAACCGGCTTCGGCGACCAACCCTGCGCGGTCGAGGATCTCAACCTCGCGCCGCGAGGGCAGGTCGATCAGCCCTTCGGACTTGAGGCGCGTGAACTGGCGGCTGACGGTTTCGATCGTCAGCCCCAGCACGTCGGCCACCTGCTGCCGCGAAAACGGCAAGGTAAAGCGCTTCAATGGCTGGTCGTGGCTGCCCTCGCAGCCCTGCTCCACCAGCCGTTCAGACATTTCGATGACGAAACTGGCCAACCGCTCTCCGGCTGATTTGCGGCCCAGCAGCAGCATCCAGCGGCGGGTCCGGTCAAGCTCGCCCAGCGTGCGCTGCAACAGCTTGTGCTCCAGCGCCGGATGTTCGCGCGCAAAGGCATCGAAATCGCGGCGGCTGAACACGCAGACCTTCGCCTCGGTCAGCGCGGTCACCCCGTGGCCGCTGGTCGACCCAAACGGCCGACCAATAAAATCAGAGGGATAGACCACGCCGACAATCTGCTCACGCCCGTCCTCGGTCCCGGTGGAGAGTTTGAGCACGCCGTCGATCACATTGGCGACGAGGACCGAATCCTCACCCTCCCAGATCAGCGATTCGCCCGGAGCAAGCATCCGGCGCCGGCCGATCGTGTTAAGCAGTTCCAGCTCGCTATTGTCGAGCGAGGCGCAGATGGCTCGGTTGCGGACAACGCAGGTTTCACAAGCGGACATGCGGACATAGTGCAGCACGCGTTCGCCCGGCGCAAGCTAGACAATATCCACCTGATCCCCCAGCGCAGTCCTTAGCCGGTCCAGTGCCTGGGCCTTGAGCTGGTGTACCCGCGGCACCGAAACATCCAGCGTTGCAGCGATTTCCGCCAGGTTCAGTTCCTCGACGAAGTAGAGCTGCATCACCAGCTGCAGCCGCTCCGGCAGGTTCGCTACCGCACCTGCCAGCGCCTGGCGCAGCTCCTGCGATTCAAGGATGTCGTGACTGTCGGGCCGCTCGTCGGCAAAGGCCGGGTCGTGATCGGAATAGACGGCGTCGATCGGCTCGAACCGCAAGGGTTCGCTGCTCCCGCGCAGTTCGGCCAGCTCATCGGCGCTGACCCCAAGCCCTTCGGCCAGTTCCGCCGCGGTTGGATCGCGCCCCAGTTGCCCGCGCAGCACCTGCTCCTGTGCCGCAAGTTGCCGCCGCCGCTCGATCCCCCCGCGCGAGATCGGCACGGCACGGCGGATCAGGTCGACCATCGCCCCGCGCACACGGATCTTGGCATAGGCGGCAAAGCCGTCCTCGCCCGGCCCCGCGTGGCGCTGGGCCGCTTCGGTCAGGGCGACCAGGCCGGCCTGGATCAGATCGTCCAGCTCGATCCCGGCCCGGCCGGAACCATGGACATGCCAGGCAAGACGGCGGACCATCGGCATGAAGCGGCGGACCCGCTCAGTGGTGGTGCAGCGATATGCACCTGCTGCCTTAAGGCTGTTGTGATCCTGGATCATGCGGCAAGAATCTCCGGTTCGGGAAGCGCGGGCGTTGCCGGGCCGCCAATCACCGCGATCACTTCGATCGGCTGGCTGGCCGGCAATTCGGCGATGGAAATGACGAGGCACGAGGGCGCTCGCAGCTTGAGCAGTCCGGCCAGCGCCCGGCGCGCGCGCGGCTGGACCACCAGCGCCAGCGGCGGTGCGGAAGCCCCGCGCTCGGCCACCAGGGCCGCGACGTGTTCACCGATGTTGCGGGCCAGGTCTGGCTCGATCAGCGGCTGGCCCGTGGCGGGATCGCTCAGCCCCTGGACAATTGCCGCCTCAAGCTGGGCATCTAGCGTCAGCACTGGCAGGCGCTCACCCGGTGCGCAGATCCGCCCGACAATCAGGCTGCCCAGATCGGCGCGGACCAGTTCGACCAGCCGGTCGTGATCGGCGGCCACCTGGACCGCATCGGCCAGGCTGGCGAGGATCGGCAGCGGGTGGCCAATCGGAATGCCGTCTTCCAGCAGCGCGCGCAGCACGCGGGTCAGCGCCGCAAGGGTCAGCGGCTGCGGATGAATCGCCTCGACCAGCCCGGCGTTGTGTTCCTTCACCGCATCAAGGATGGCGCGGACCTGGTCTGGCCCCAGCAGTTCACCAGGCCGTTCACTCAGCAACTGGTTCAGCTGCGTGGCGATGACCGTGCTGGCGTCGACCGTCAGGAAGCCCTCGGCAATCGCCAGGTCGCGCTGGGCGGGATCGATCCACCGCGCCGGACAGCCAAAGCTGGGGTCGCGGGTTTCCTCCCCGCCCAGCACATGGCCTTCGCGCACATCGCCCACGTCAATCGCTAGGATCTTGTCGGGCCTGACCGAAGCGCCGCCCAGCGGCACCCCGCCGAGCAGGATCCGGTAGTCCTGCGGGGCGAGGTCAAGACTGTCGCGCACGCGGAACTGCGGCACGACAAATCCGAAAGCCTGGCTGAGCTGCTTGCGCACGCCGGTGATCCGACCGACCAGCGGCGCGCCGCGGGCCTCATCGACCAGGTGAACCACGCCGTAGCCAAGCTCGATCGTGACAAGTGTCTGGTCGGAGACATCGCTCAACGCGATCCGCGCCGGATCGGGGGCTTCGACAACCGGCACCCGCGGCACGGCTGCAAACGCAGCCCGGCGGGAAAGCGTGCGCCACAGCGCCAGCGCCGCGATCGCGGCGGGCAGGAAGATCGTCTGCGGCATCGCCGGGATCAGGCCCATGGCCCCCAGGATCACCGCCACCGGCAGCCAGGTGCGCGGGCTGGCCAGCTGGCCGCCCATCTGGCCCGACAGATCATGGCCTTGTCCGTCGCGGTCATCGGCCACGCGCGTCACGATCACCGCAGCGGCGATGGAGAGCAGCAGCGAGGGAACCTGCGCGACCAGCGCATCGCCCACCGCCAGCGTCACATAGACTTCCGCCGATTCCGCGGCAGAGAGCCCGTGGCTGATCATCCCAAGGCAGAAGCCGGCAATGATGTTGACCGCCAGGATCAGCAGCGCAGCAATCGCATCGCCCTTCACGAACTTGCTGGAGCCATCCATAGCGCCATAGAAATCCGCCTCGGTCGCCACTTCGCGGCGCCGGGCCTTGGCTTCATCGGCGGTCAGGATTCCGGCGGCGAGGTCAGCGTCGATCGCCATCTGCTTGCCGGGCAGCGCATCAAGGGTGAAGCGCGCCGAAACTTCGGAGACCCGGCCCGCGCCCTTGGTGATCACCACCATGTTGATGATGACCAGGATCAGGAAGACGAACAGCCCGACCGCGAAATTGCCGCCAACCAGAAATGCGCCGAAAGCCTCGATCACATGGCCGGCGGCCGCTTCACCCTCGTGCCCGTGGACCAGCACGACCCGGGTCGAGGCGACGTTGAGCGACAGCCGCAGCAGCGTGGCGAACAGCAGGACCGATGGGAACGACGAGAAATCGAGCGGCTTCTGCGCATTCATCGCCGCCATCAGCACAGCCACCGACAGCGCGATGTTGAGCACGAAGAACACGTCCAGCAGCAGCGCCGGAACCGGCACGATCATCAGGCAGATCAGCGTCAGGATGCCGATCGGCAGCGCCACCGTGGCAAGGCGCGGGCGTGTGAGTGGGATCACAGCCCGAACGCCCGGAACTTGCCATAGGCCGCGCGGACATGGGCCGGGGCGTCACCATCCTGCCCCAGCGCAAAGGTGCTGGCGAGCGTGGCCGAGAAGGCTGGTCGCGGGCTTTCAGTGGCATTTGGCGCGCTCGGCGGCCAGCGCTCGGCCACCAGTGCGGCAGTGGGCCACGGCGTGGCCGCGGTGTCCGCGCCCAGCGCCTGGCCGACCTTGTCCCGCATCAGGCCCATGACCCCGCCCAGCGAGCGCGGCTGGCCCGCATCATAGAAGATCGCGCGGTTGGCTGCCGCTGCTTCCGGCAGCAGCGCCGCCGCGCTTTGCGACGGATTGGCGGCCAGCGCGGCGAGGAACTGCCCGGCCCCGCCCGCGCCCAGGAAATGCGCCAGATAGAGTTCGGCGGCGTCCGGCTCTCGCCCCAGCACCGGCAGCAAGGCGGTGCGGTTGTCGCGCGCCAGCTCGGCCGCCATCCGCGCGGAAAGATCGGGATCGTGCCGCAGCGCAAGTACCTGCTGACGCAGCGCCGGGTCGCCGATCCGGCCTTGGTCGATCGCGGCATCAGCCCAGCCAAGCCCATGGGCCGCACCGTGCTTTTCCAGGGTCTGCAGCCAGGTGCCGCGCGTGAACTGATAAAGCCCCGCCGCGCTCGACGTGCCCGCGCGGGCGGAGGGATCGAAGCTCGATTCCAGACGCGCCTGGGCGAGGAGATAGGAAAAATCGACGCCGGTGGCCTGCGCGGCACGAGCGATCGCGGCCTGGACTTCCGGGCGCGTTCCGACCTGCGGTGCGGGCGTCGTGGCTATGCTACTGGCCTGGCCCAAGCCAAACCTCCCCTGCTGAAAAGTGCTGGGGACTGTTCAGCAAGGGCCGTGCCAAATCAGTTGTTGATGCCGACCCGGGCGTAAGTGGCGCCCGCCGGGCGGTAGAGCGCCGGGCTGCCCGCCAGCACTTCCAGCCGCGCGGTCACATTGGCCGCCAGCAGGTTGCGAACCTGGCGGTTTACCTCGTTTATCCGCATTGCCGCATCAAGCAGCCCGCGGCATTCCTCATCCAGCGCCATGCCATCGCCAAAGGGGCCAGCGGTGTCGATCCGGCCGCACAATTCGCGCTTGTCCTGCGCGCAGCCCAGGATCGCATCGAGATCGAGCGCGGCAAGCGCGTGCCGCTCGCTCTGCAGAACGGCAACCATCTGCCGCAGGTTTTCACGCAGTTGCTGGTTCAAGCTCATCTTCCACTCCGCAGCAGCAGGCCAGAGGCAATCAGCGCATCAGCAACGCGCATCGGGATTACGGGATAGCGATTGGCTTCGATCGCCTTGCGAATTTCATCGACGCGGGTCTGGTCGACCGGCGGCTGTGCCCCGGCCAACGGGGTCTCGACTTCGATCGCCGGAGCCGCGCTGGCATCGCCGCCAGCGGGAGTACGGCGTTCCGCAACGGCGCGCGGCTGGCGCGGGTCGACGGGGCCGAGTGCGCGCAGGGGGGGGAGGTCAATCGGTGGCATGGTGCCGCTCCTGATTTGTCATCACACCCCAGAACGGCGGGGGCCGCGAAGTTTTAAGCCCTGGTGGCAGCGGTTTGCCGGGCTACGGCAATTCCACGCCGACCAGGCCGGGGCGCATGACCTGTCCGCGCAGGACCGGCGCCTTGGGAGCGAGCCCGCGCACTTTGATCCACGTTCCCGCCGATCCGGCCTCCAGCGCCTCGCCCGGCTGGGAGACCGCCCAGCCATCCCCGCCAACCTGGATCGTCACGCTATCGCCGCGCTGGATCAGGGGCGGCGCGGCAGCGGCGCCACCCGGCAGCGGCACATAGAGCGTCCAGCCGCCCGCCACCGGGCAGCGCACCTGGACCAACTTTCCGGCAGCGCCGAACCAGTCGAGCGCCAGCGGCTGAGCGCAGCGCGCAAGGCGCAGGCGGCGATCCACCGGTGGCGCAGGCTGGCCGGCAAAGGCCGCAACAGCGCGGTCCACTTCGGCCAGGTCGGTCACGGTCTGCGCGAAGGCTGGACTGGTCAGCGCCGCCAGCAGCAGCGGAAGCTTGCGGATCATGGGTTGTCTCCGGTGTCATAAGTAAGCGCGGCATAGGGTGGGCCGGTGAGGCCCGGCTCGATCAGCACCCGCGCCGGGCGCGGCAGGGCGGCAGCCTCGGCCAGCACGCGGGAAGCATCGGCGGGGGAAGCAACCAGTGTCAGCCGCTGGCGCAGGTCGCTGGGCTGGCCGGCCAGCCATTCGGCCAGCTTCGGGCCGCCCGGCGCGGCGCGCCAGACCGCGACCGGGTCGCCCAGTGCGGGTAGCCGGAGCATGGCGGCGGCCGGCGGCGGGGTGGGGGGCGCCTCGGCGACGGCAGCGGCCGTGACCATGAACAGGATCAGCGAGAGGTCGGCCAGCACAGTCTGCCAGCCGCTCCCGGCGCGGGCGATCATGCTGCCGCCTCGCGCTGAGCGACGCGGCCCGGACGCTGCGCGCAGGCCGCCTCGACTTGTGCCGCCAGCCAGTCGGTGACCTCCTGCCGCTCAAGCTCTTCGGCCAGGGCCTTGCGTTCGACCATGCGCGACAGCGGCGCGAGCAACAGGTTGGCGACCAGCAGGCCGTAAAGCGTGGTCGTTACCGCCATGGCAATCGACCCGGCGAAGGCACCTTGGCCGACGCCGCCAGTCGGGAGCTGGCTGAGCGAGATCAAAGTGCCGGCGAGGCCGAACACGGGAGCCAGTTCGGCCGCCTGGGCCAGTGTCCGTGCCGCGCGTTCGCTTTCGCCCAGGCGCCGGGTGCGGTGCGCCTGATGCGCCTCCAGCAGCGCGGCAACCGAACGCCGGCCGATCAGCGCATCGGTGGCTTCATCGAATTCGGCATCACCGGAATGGTGGGGCACCGCGCGCAACAGGCCGTCCTGGCGGATTTCCTGGATCTGCAGCCCCAGTTCGGACCGGGTGCGAGCAAGATCGAACCCGCGCCGCCCCAGCCCGCCCAGTTTGACCAGCGTGATCCGGCAATCGGCCAGGCCGCTGCGCAGCGCGGTTGCCAGCAGCGTCCCGCCGCCGACAATCAGCGCGGAAGGTCCGTCAAGCAGGGTGGATGGATCCATCGGGCAAACTCCTTCGCTGGCAAGAACGACCGGCAGGCGGCCGCATTCAGCAGGGGCGGATGATTGCCGGAAGGCGGCAAGGACTTGCCGGTGGACCCGGAGCCAACCTGCGGAAAACCGGCATTTCCAGAACTGGCACGGCCCTTGCTGATTACGGGACACGCATTGTCATGAGGACACCCGCCATGAGTGAAGGTCTGTTCGGAATCCACGGCACCGCGCTGGAGCTGCGCTCGCAGCGCCTGGCGCTGATCACCTCGAATATCGCCAATGCCGCGACCCCGGGCTACAAGGCCCGCGACCTTGATTTCGGCGCAGCGCTGAAAGCCCGCAGCGAAGGTCTTGGCAATGCCGAGGCCGCCGGCAAGGCGACCCGCTACCGCGTGCCGATCATGCCCAGCCTTGATGGCAACACGGTCGAGATGGCGACCGAGCAGACCGCCTTTGCCGAAAATGCTGTCGCTTATCAGGCCACGCTCGGCTTCCTGCGCGGGCGGGTCGAAACGCTGACCCGCGCGCTGAAGGGCGAATGAGGATGGCCCAGCCGCTCACCCTGTTCGGCGCCGCGCAGCGGGCCATGTCGGCCCAGCTGGTGCGGATGAATGCCGCCGCCTCCAACCTGGCCAATGCCGGCACGGTCACCGGCAATGCCGAAACCGCCTATCGCCCGATCCGCACGGTCTTTGCCGCCGAAGTCGACCGCGCCACTGGCCTGTCCACCGTGCGGGTTGATGGCATCATGCGCGAGACTGCGCAGCCGGTGCAGCGCTACGATCCCGACCATCCGCTCGCCGATGCCCAGGGCAATGTCTGGACCGCCCCGGTCGATGAGAATGCCGAGATGGTCGAAATGCTCGATGCCTCGCGCCAGTACCAGAACCTGGTCGAGGCCCTTTCCACCGCCAAGCAGCTGATGCTTGAAACCATGAGGATGAAGTGATGGTCGCTTCTGTCACCGCGGCGGGGCCCAGCCCCGCCGCAACCCGTTCCGGCGCACCTGCAAGTGGGCCAACCCTGGGCCAGTCGGACTTCATCCGCCTGCTCACCACCCAGATGAAGCAGCAGGACCCGACCGACCCGGTCGATAACAAGGAGATGATCGCGCAGATGGCGCAGTTCTCCTCGCTGTCGGGGATCGAGCAGATCAACTCGACCCTCAAGGCCATCGCCGCCCGGCTTGACCAGGTGATTGCCGCCCAGTCCCCCGTTCAGGAGTAACCCCCAATGTCGTTCTACACTTCGCTAAACGGGCTCAAGAACGCCCAGACCGAACTGTCGGTCATCGCCAACAACCTGGCTAATGCCGAGACCACCGGCTTCAAGAAGAGCCGGGTCAACTTTGCCGATATCGTCGCTGGCACATCGGCGACCAATCCCAAGCAGGTCAAGGGGATCGGGTCGGCGGTTCAGTCGATCGACCAGAACTTCGCGATCGGACCAACCCAGCAGACTGGCGCCGCGCTGGACCTGGCGATTGACGGCGAAGGCTTCTTTACCAAGGTCAACCCGCTCAACGGCAAGACGTTCTACACCCGCAACGGCAACTTCAACCTCGATGGTGCCGGCTACATCACCGATGTCCAGGGCAACCGGCTGCAGGTCCTGCCGGTCGATGCCGCTGGCATTCCCACTTCGACCACCCCGCAGGACGCGCTGATCCCGGCAACCAATGCGGCCGGCGCGGAAATCATGTCGGTCAACGTCCGCACCGATGGCGCAGTCATGGCCGCCTATGCCGATGGCACCTCGACCGAGGTGGGCAAGATCGCGCTGGCTGCATTCATCGCGCCGCCCGGCCTGCTGCAGGTGGGCAACCAGAACTGGCAGGCCAGCGGCATTTCCGGACCGCCCGCCTACGGCGCGCCTGGCGCATCCCGCTTCGGCACCATGCTGTCGGGCAGCCTCGAACAGTCGAATGTCGACGTGGCCGAGGAAATGGTCGGGCTGATCACTGCCCAGCGCTATTTCCAGGCCAACGCCAAAGCGATCGATACGGCCACCCAGCTGTCGCAGACCGTCATCAACCTGCGCAGCTGAGCCTGAGCCATGGACCGCCTGATCTGGACCGCCGTGACCGGCATGAGCGCGGCGATGACCCGGCAGCGGGTGATCGCCAGCAACATGGCCAATGCCCAAACCACCGGCTTTCGCGCCGAGGTGCTGCAGATGACACCCCTGACGCTCAAGGGCCCGATGGTGGAGGCCCGGGCGATGACCGATGCCGCGGTCAAGGGTGCCATGATGACGCCGGGGGTGATGACTGCGACCGGCCGGCCGCTCGACGTTGCCTTGCAAGGCCAGGCGCTGCTGACGGTCCAGGCCCCCGATGGCAGCGAAGCCTATACCCGGCGGGGCGACCTGTCGGTTTCCGCCAACGGCCTGCTGGTCAACGGCGAGGGCTTTGCCGTGATGGGCGAAGGCGGGCCAATCAGCCTGCCGCCCGGTGGCAGCTATGCCATTGCCGAGGACGGCGCCGTGCTGCGCCGTGATCCCGGCGCGCCCGATGCTGCGCCGGCCGAAGTTGCCCGGCTCAAGCTGGTGGGGCCCGCAGGCACCGAGATTGCCAAGGGCCTCGACGGACTCTTCCGCGTGGTCGGCGGCGGCGTTCTGCCCGGCGATGCGGCGGCGCAGCTCGCCCCGGCGACGCTGGAACAATCGAACGTAAGGCCCAGCGAAGTGCTGGTCGACATGGTCGAGGCCCAACGCCTCTACGACATGCGCACCAAGCTCGTCGCCACGGCCAAGGAGCTCGACGAGGGCGGTGCCAGTCTGATGCGCCTGTCCTGAACCCCATTACCCGGAGATTGACCGATGCCCTCTTCCGCCTTGCACGTCGCCCGCACCGGGCTTGAGGCCCAGGATGCCCGGATGCGCGTGATCGCCAATAACCTGGCGAACATCGCGACCACCGGCTTCAAGCGCGACCGCGCCAATTTCGCCACCCTGGCCTATCAGGAGAACCGCGTTGCCGGGCAGCAGAGCTCGACCGAGACGGCCTATGCCACCGGCCTCAACCTCGGGACAGGGGTCAGCCTGCAATCGACCACCTCGATCACCACCCAGGGAACGCTGTCCAGCACGGGCAACCCGCTTGACCTCGCGCTGGATGGCGATGGCTATTTCCAGGTCCAGCTGCCCGGCGGGCGCGCGGCCTATACTCGCGCCGGCAATTTCACCCGCTCGGCCGAGGGCACGCTCGTGACCGCGCAGGGTTACCCGGTGCAGCCGGCGATCACCGTGCCAGAAGGAGCCAGCGCAATCGCAGTCGGCCCGGACGGCACGGTTTCAGCCACGGTCCCCGGCTCGACCACGCCCACCGAACTCGGCCAGATCACCGTCGCCAGCTTTACCAACCCCGCCGGGCTCCAGGCGCTGGGCGACAATTTCCTGTCCGAAACCGCGGCGTCCGGCCCGGCCCAGATCGGCGCAGCCGGGGCCGATGGACGCGGCTCGATCCGGCAGGGGATGCTGGAAGCCTCCAACGTCAACGTGGTCGAGGAACTGGTCGACATGATCGAGACCCAGCGCGCTTACGAAATCAACTCCAAGCTCATCTCCGCAGTCGACGAGATGCTGCGCAACGCCAACCAGACGCTGTGAGGGTAGTGATGAAGACCGCTCTTTCCGGGCTGCTATGGGTGGCCCTCGCCGCGCCGCTCGCAGCCGCCAAGCCGAAACCGCCCGCCGGGTTCGAACCTTCCCTGCCCACCGCGCCGCCCGCCCCGCGCAGCGCCGACGGCGCGATCTTCAACGCCAGTGCTGGCTATGCCGCCCTGATCCAGGGCCACCGCGCGCGCGCCGTGGGCGATCCGATATCGATCCTGCTGGTCGAAAGCACGACCACGTCCAAGTCGGCGGGGGCCAAGACCCAGCGCGGCGGCAGTGCCGCGATCACGCCGCCCACGGCGGGTCCGCTGTCATTCCTCAATCCCGATGCCCTTAAAGCCGGCAGCCAATCGTCGTTCAAGGGCGAGGGCAATGCCAGCCAGACCAGCGCGCTCTCGGGCGAGCTGGCGGTGACCATTGCCGAAGTGCGGCCCAACGGGACCGCACTGGTACGCGGAGAAAAGCGCTTGTTGCTGAGCCAGGGCCAGGAATGGATCCAGTTTTCGGGGATTGTCCGGCTGGCCGATCTCGATGCGGATAGCCGTGTCCTGTCCAGCCGGGTGGCCGATGCGCGGATCGAATATGCCGGCAACGGCGCGGTCCAGCGCGCCAGCCGCGAAGGCTGGCTCAGCCGGTTCTTCAGCATCATCAGCCCGTTCTGAAGCCCCTATGGCCCGCCACCTTATTCTTGCCAGCCTTGCAATGGCCCTGGCCCTGCCGGCCCCGGCCCAGGCCGAGCGAGTGCGTGATCTGGGCGCATTCCAGGGCGTGCGCTCCAACCAGCTGACCGGCTATGGCGTGGTCGTTGGCCTTGATGGCACCGGCGATGACAGCCTGGCCTATGTCACCGAAGCGATGCGCGGCGTCTCCGGCCGGGTCGGCGTGCAGCTGCCCGCCGGGGTAAATCCCAGCCTCAAGAACGCTGCCGCCGTCATGGTCACGGCCGACTTGCCGCCGTTCGCCAAGCCGGGCCAGCGCATCGACGTGACCGTCTCCGCGATCGGCAAGGCCAAGTCCCTGCGCGGCGGATCGCTGATCCTGTCCCCGCTCTACGGCGCCGACGGGCAGATCTATGCCATGGCCCAGGGCAACCTGGCGGTTGGCGGGCTCGGCATTTCCGGGGCCGACGGATCGAAATTGACAGTCAACGTGCCGACAGTGGGCCGCATTGCCGACGGGGCCAGCGTCGAGCGCAGCGTGCCAACCGGGTTCGAATCCGGCGAGACGCTGCGCTGGAACCTGTTCACGGCCGATTTCCTCACTGCCGCGCGAGTCCGCGATGCGGTCAACGCGCGCTTTCCCGGGGCGGCGCAGGTCGAGGATGGGGTCACCCTCGCCCTGCGCCTGCCCCAGGAAGCCAATGCCCGCGCCAGCGTGATGGCGGCGATCGAGATGCTCGACGTGACCCCGGCGGAAACCCCGGCGCGGGTCGTGATCAACAGCCGCACCGGCACCGTGGTGATCAACTCCGCAGTCCGCCTTTCACCCGCCGCAATCAGCCACGGCAAGCTGACCGTGCGGATCGACGAAAGCCCGGAAGTGATCCAGCCCGCCCCGTTCAGCCGCGGCCAGACGGCCCAGCAGGAAGACAGCAAGCTTTCCGCCGAGGAAGGCGGCAAGAAGGTTGCGCTGTTCCGCCCCGGTGCTTCGCTGGCCAAGGTGGTCGATGCGCTCAACCTGCTGGGCACCAGCCCGTCCGACCTTGTCGCGATCCTTGAGGCATTGAAACAGGCCGGTGCGCTCAAGGCCGAGATGGTAGTGATATGACCCCGGTCTCCGCCCCCTTGCTCGCCACGGGTTCGCTTGCCGCGAGCCACGGGACCGACCGCGAACGGCTGGCCGGCGCGGCCAAAGCCTTCGAGGCGATCTTCGTCCGCCAGATGCTTAGCGCTGCCCGCCAGGCCGGCTTTGGCGACAGCCTGATCGGCGGCCAGGGACTGGATACCTTCCGCTCGATGCAGGACAGCCACTTCGCCGATCTCGCTGCCCAGACTGGCGCGCTGGGCCTGGCCCGGCAGATCGAGGCGCAGCTTGCCCGTCACTTGCCCTCGCAGGAGCCGGGCAATGGCCAGTGACCTTTTCTCCATTGGCACGTCGGGCCTGCGCGCCGCGCGCGCCGCGCTGGACCTGACGGCGCAGAACATCGCCAATGCCGGGACCGACGGCTATGTCCGCCGTTCGCTGCGTGTCTCTGAAGTTGGCAGTCCGGGATCATGGATGGCCCCCGGCGACCTGACCCTGTCGGGCGTACGGATCGATGGGGTGACGCGCAATGCCGACCTGTTCCGGCAGGCCGAAGTTCGCCGCACCGGCAGTGACTATGCCCGCGCCGCCGAGGAACTGACCGGCCACGAGAATATCGAGGCCGCCCTGGAGCAATCCGGGCTGTTTCCGGCGATGACCAGTTTTGAGGCTTCGCTTCAGCGGCTGGAGAGCAATCCGGTTGATCCGGCGCTGCGGGCCGGCGCGCTGGAAGATGCCCGCACCCTCGCCCGCAGTTTCAACCTGGCGGCCGGCTCGCTCGACACGATTGGCGAAGGCCTGCGCTTCGCGGCGACAGCCGGGACCGATCAGGTCAACACCTTTGCCGCCGAACTTGCCCGGGTAAACCTGCAACTGACCCGCGCCACGGCCGGCTCAAGCGATCAGACCATGCTGCTCGACCGGCGCGACACGCTGCTCCAGCAGATCTCTGCCCAGGTCGGGATCACCACCAGCATCGGCCCTGACCAAGCGGCGACAGTCCGGCTGGGTGACGGCAACGGCCCGGTGCTGGTCGCCAGCGGAACGGCCCAGACGCTTGCCATGACTGCAGCCGCAGATGGAACCGTGGCCTTCACGCTGGGCGGCAACCCGGTGGCGAGCAGTTCGGGCGCCTTGGCGGGTCAGGCCCAGGCGCTGATCGCGGTGCGCGATCGCCAGGCACGGCTGAACACGATTGCCGACACCCTGATAACCACGGCCAACGCCGCCCAAGCCAGCAGCATCGCGCTCGACGGGACCGTTGGCCAGCCGCTGTTCTCGGGC
The DNA here is from genome assembly GCA_009926135.1 of Sphingomonadaceae bacterium. Classification (GTDB taxonomy): domain Bacteria; phylum Pseudomonadota; class Alphaproteobacteria; order Sphingomonadales; family Sphingomonadaceae; genus Novosphingobium. The sequence continues at coordinate 6,672 of RFPL01000004.1, read as the reverse complement.
AGCGGTGCATCCGGCATTGCCGTTGGCCTGACCAGCGGAGCTGGCCTGGCGACGGCTCCGGCGGGGGCTGCTGCCGGCAGCCGCGACCCGGCCGGCCTGGTCGCACTGCGCAATGCCCTGGTCAGCGCCGGCGTGACTGATCAGATCGACAGCCTGCTGTTCACTGCCTCCAGCGCCGCCGCCGCGCGCCGCACCACCGCTGGCGCGCTCGATTCGATCGCTGGCGCTGCCCGCCTCGCCCTCGCCGAACAGGCCGGGGTCAGCCTTGACGATGAAGCCGCCAATCTCGTTCGCTTTCAGCAGGCCTTCCAGGCCAGCGGCAAGGTGATCCAGGTGGCGAGTGACCTGTTCGACACCCTGCTGGCGATCCGCTGAGCGTTCTAGGGAGCCAAGACATGACCACCATTACCACCAGCGCATTCTACGAACGGTCGACCCGCTCGCTCAACGATCTGCGCAGCCGCGCCGAAAGCCTGCAGGGCGCCATCGGGACCGGCCAGCGGCTGGAACGCGGTTCTGACGATCCGGTCGGGGCAGCCCAGCTGCGCTCGCTCGCGCGCGAAAGCCGTTTTGCCGAAATCAGTGCCGCCGCTGGCGCCAGGGTTAGTTCTGACCTGGCCCTGACCGACAGCGGCCTCAGCGATTTTGCCGCCTATGTCACCCGTGTGAAGGAGCTGGCCGTCCAGGCCGCCAGCGATACCCTGACCCCGGCCCAGCGCGCGGGCATCGGTACCGAGATCAACGAGGTCTATGGCGAGCTTGTCCGTCTGGCCAACAGCCGCGACAGCGCTGGTCATGCCCTGTTCGGGGGTGAGGCCACCGGCCAGGCCTATGCGCTCGATGCCGCGGGGCTGCCGGCCTATGTCGGCACGGCGCAGGCCGGCGAGCTTGCACTGGGCGAAGGTCAAAGCGTGGTGCGCGGTGTTACCGGGCCGGAATTCCTGAACTTCAACGGCCCCGGCGGCCCGACCAGCCTGTTCACCCTGGTGCGCGAACTTGGCGAGGCCTTGCAGGGCAATGTTCCCGATCCCGCACAGGCTGCGCGCGATGCCCTGGGCAGCCTTGATGCCGGGCTTGAATCGATCACCACCGCGCAGACCGTGGTGGGCAGCCGGATGAACTGGATCGACCTGATCGGCGATCGCCGCACCCAGCGCAGCGAACAGCGCAGCGAACAGCAGGCCCAAGTCGGTGGAGCAGACCTGGCGACCACTCTCACGGCGTTGCAGGAGATCATGACCGTGCTGGAAGCGAGCCAGGCCGCCTTTACGCGGCTGGCCGGTCTCAGCCTGTTCGCGATGCTGCGCTGAACCAATCTACCTGAAGGGGGCTGAACCGCATGTACGCCGCAATCGGCATCATCATCCTGATCGTCATGGTCTTTGGCGGCTTCGCGCTGACCGGCGGAGCGCTGGGGCCGGTGCTCCATGCCTTGCCGCACGAAATGCTGATCATCGGCGGGGCGGCGGTGGGCGCGCTGGTGACGGGTAACTCGCTGCACGGCCTCAAGGCGATCGGCGGCGCCTTCGCCAAGGTCTTCAAGGGGCCGCGCCACACCAAGCAGGATCACATCGATGCGATCGTGCTGGTGACCAAGCTGATGAAGCTGCTCCGCGCCGAAGGGCCGGTCGCGCTGGAAAGCCATGTCACCGATCCGGCCAGTTCAGCGATCTTTGCCGAATTCCCGCGCCTGCTGGCCCACAAGGAACTGGTCGCGGTGATCGCCGATACCCTGACCCTGATCGTGGTTTCATCCGGCACGCTTGATGTGCGGGCGGTGGAAGACGTGATGGACAATGCCCTGAAGACTCATTTCCACGAAATGCACGAGCCGCAGCACGCGTTGCAGGGCCTGGCTGATGCGCTGCCGGCGCTGGGCATCGTCGCCGCCGTGCTGGGCGTGGTCAAGACGATGGGTTCGATCGACAAGCCGCCATCCGTCCTGGGCGGCATGATCGGATCGGCGCTGGTCGGTACGTTCCTGGGGGTGCTGCTGGCCTATGGCATGGTCGCGCCGATGGCTGGCCGGCTGAAGCAGGTGCTGGAAGCGGACGAGCAGATCTTCCACGCGGTCAAGCAGGTAATCATCGCCAGCCTGCATGGCTGGCCGCAGCCGCTGGTGGTCGAAAGCGCGCGTTCGGGCCTGGGCCACGATTTCCGTCCCGGCCTGTCCGAACTGCTCGACGCACTGCGGGGGCGCTAGGCGATGGCCCCGCCGAAGAAGGGCAAGGCCGATGGTCCGCCGATCATCGTCAAGAAGATCACCGTCGTGGCTGCGGGGCACCACGGCGGGGCCTGGAAAGTGGCCTATGCCGATTTCGTCACCGCAATGATGGCCTTCTTCCTGCTGCTGTGGCTGCTGGGGGCCACGAACGAAAAGCAGCGCAAGGGCCTGGCCGACTATTTCACGCCGACCCTGGTCAAGCTGAGGCAGGAGAGCGCCGGGTCCAACGGCATGCTGGGCGGTTCCTCGATCACCGATGTCGACAATTATCCTAATCGCGCCGGACAGACCGGGACCAAGAGCATCACCATCCCGCGCGACACCACTGGCGGGCCCAAGGACGGTGCCCAGAAGGTTAAATCGATGCAGGAGCGGCTCACCGCCAAACTGGCCGAAAGCAAAGTCCCGCAGCGGATCGCCAAGCAGGTGCGGATGGTCGACACCAGCGAGGGGATCCGGATCGACCTGGTCGACGATGCCGATTTCGCGATGTTTCAGCTGGGCACCACCGTCCTGACGGGGGATGCCGCGCTGCTGCTGAAGGCGATTGGCGGGGTGATCGCGCCCGAAGCCGGCGCGGTTTCGATCCGCGGCCATACCGATGCCCTGCCCTGGCGCGGCGGCGGCGGGGTCAACAACTGGTCGCTTTCTGCCGGGCGCGCGGAAGCCACCCGCCAGGCGCTGCTGCGCCAGGGCATTGGCGAAGGCCGCTATCGCAGGATTGAAGGCGTGGCTGACCGCGAGCCGCTGGTCCGCGACAATCCGCAGGACCCGCGCAACCGCCGCATCTCGATCCTGTTGATGCGCTAAGGCGCGCATGCCAAGGTCCGGGAATGCATATCGCCTTCCTGCTGTTCCCGAACGTTACGCAGCTTGACCTGACCGGTCCGGCGCAGTTCCTGTCGCGTCTGCCGGACGCCAGGGTCGATCTGGTCTGGGACAGCCTTGAGCCGGTACCGACCGATGCCGGCTTCTCGATCCTGCCGACCGCCACCTTTGCCGATGTGCCGCGCGCTGACCTGCTGTGCATTCCCGGCGGGATCGGAGTCGCCAAAGTGATCGACCATGCCCCCGCGCTTGACTGGGTGCGGCAGGTCGGGAGCGAGGCGCAATGGGTTACCAGCGTCTGCACCGGCGCATTGATCCTGGGCGCGGCCGGGTTGCTCAAGGGCTACAAGGCCACGACCCACTGGGCCTGGCACGATCTCCTGTCGCTGTTCGGCGCAGAACCGGTGCAGGCGCGCCACGTGATTGACCGCAACCGGGCAACGGGGGGCGGGGTAACGGCGGGCATCGACTTTGCCCTGGCGCTGATGGCCGAGATCGCGGGTGAGGATCACGCCCGCGCAGTCCAACTGGCGCTCGAATATGACCCCGCCCCGCCATTCGACAGCGGCTGCCCCGCCAAGGCCGGTCCGGCGCTGGTCGATGTCTACACCGCCCGCGCCAACCGGCTTGCGCCAGAGCGTCGCGCGGAATTGGTTGCGGCGGCAGAGCGGCTGGGCTTCCAGTCCGCCTGAACGCGTGCCACAAGCCCACCGGATAACAGGGGCGGGGGCGATTCATGGCTGGTGACCACTATACCTTATGGGCAACGCCGCATTCGCTTTATGCCGGCAAGGCCCGCAGCTACCTGATCAAGAAGGGCGTGCCCTACCGCGAGGTTTCCGCCGCAGACCCCGAATTCCTGGGCAAGGTGATCCCGCAGGTCGGGCACATGGTAATCCCGGTGCTCCGCACTCCCGGCGGCGAGATCGTGCAGGACACGACCGCGATCATCGATCAGATCGAGGCCGTGACCCCCGATCCGGATTTCGTCCCCGCAGGACCGGTCCAGCGCGTGGTTGCGGCCGTGCTGGACGCTTTCGGATCGAACTACCTGCTGCCGCTGGCGATGCATTACCGCTGGTCCTACCGCGAACAGCAGGAACTGTTCCTGCGCACGGAATTTGCCCGGGCAATCCCGCCCATGCCGCACGAGCAGCGGCTGGAGACCGCGGGCAAGCTGATGACTCGGTTCGCCGGCTTCCTGCCGAACCTGGGCGTGACGGCTGCCGTGATCCCGGCAATGGAGGAAAGCTACGCCGAATTGCTCGCCGTGCTGGACAAGCACTTCCAGCAGCATCCCTACCTGCTCGGCGGACGTCCCAGCATCGCCGATTTCGGGATGATGGCCCCGCTCCATGCCCACCTCGCCCGCGATCCGGTGCCCGGCTTCCTGATGAAGACCACCGCGCCCAACGTGTTCCGCTGGACCGAACGGATGAACACGGCCGCGATCGAAGATGCCGATTTTCCGGGTTATGCCCCTGCCTTCCCGGCGGACGATGCCGTGCCCGAAACGCTCGAGGCCGTGCTGAACGTGGCATTCGCGCAGTGGGGGCCAGGCCTGGCAGCGGATGCGGCCTGTTTCGACCAGTGGCTGGCCAACCTGCCTGATCCGGCTCCTGGCCAGATGGTATCGCATAATGGCGCGCGGCAGGTGCATCCCCATGTCGGGCGGGTCAGCTATGCCTGGCGCGGCGTGACGATGGAGCGCGGTAGCCAGCCGCACTCGCTATGGCACTTCGCCCGCGCCCAGGCCGCTGCTGCAGCGCTGACGGGCGAGGACGCGGCGCGTCTGGCCGATCTGCTGGGCCGCACCGGCGGAGCGGCCATGATGGCTATCGCTACATCGCGCCCGATCCGGCGCGAAAACAATGTTCTGGTTCTGGGTTGAAAGGGAAACACTACGTGGAATTCGATGATGTCATCATGGGCCGCCGCTCGATCCGGGGCTATCTCAACAAGCCAGTCCCGCGCGAACTGATCGAGCAAGTGCTTACTCTCGCCATGCGGGCCCCCAGTTCAATGAACACCCAACCGTGGAATTTCCACGTGATTACTGGCGAACCACTCGACCGGATCCGCGCCGGCAATACCGAACGCAACCTGGCCGGCGTGCCGCACAGTCGTGAATTTCGCACCGGCCAGGCTTTCGAGGGCGTCCACCGCGAGCGCCAGGTCGGCGTGGCCAAGCAGCTGTTCGCCGCGCAAGGCATCGCCCGCGATGACAAGGACGCCCGGCTCGACTGGGTGCTACGCGGCTTCCGCCAGTTCGACGCACCCGTCTGCGTCATCATCACTTATGACAAGGAACTGGCCGACAGCGACGATACGCCGTTCGATTGCGGCGCGGTAACCACCGCGCTGGTCAATGCCGCCTGGTCGCGCGGGCTTGGCTGCGTGATCAACAGCCAGGGCATCATGCAGAGCCCGGTCGTGCGCGAACACGCCGGCATCCCGGATGATCAGGTCATCATGAAGGCGGTCGCCGTGGGCTGGCCGGATGAGAGCTTCCCGGCCAATGCCGTGGTCTCGGAACGCAAATCGGTGGAAGAAGCCACCCGCTGGGTCGGGTTCGATTAAGCCATAAAGGAAAAGGCCCGGCGGTTTCGGGGGACCGCCGGGCCGTGCCTGGAAGGGACAGGCAACCGGGTTCAAATGCCAGAACGGCTGCCGGGTCCTACGTTTAAGAGGGTAGCCTCAGAAAGGCAGCCAGCGCTGCTTTTTCGAGAATTTCATGTAGCCGGCGTTGACGCCAAGCCGCAGCCCCGCGCCCATCCGCACCGGGATCAGCACCACATCGCCGCGGCGCAGGTAGCTGACGTTGAACCCGCCGACCAGATAGGCCTGCCCCTCACCCGCGCCATAGCGCTTGTAGAGGTCTTCGGTGTTGTAGAGGTTGTAGACCAGCACAAAGGTATTGGCGGCGTTGGCGCCCAGATCGAGGCCGACCGACGGCCCGGTCCAGTACACCGGCTTCTGCCCCTCGATCTTGTGATGCAGCGTGCCTGAGCCATAGCGCAGGCCGACCACAACCGCGCCGCCGCCTTCGCGCCCGACGATATAGGCATTGGGCTCGCCCTGCTTCTTGAGCAGGTCCTGGATCATCTGGGCCAGCCCCTGCGCCCCCTTGCCGAACACGCCCTCGGCCGCGCCGATCAGATCGTCCTGCTTGTAGGTCGTGCCCTGCTTGGCTGCCTGCGCCGGGTCGGCGGAGGCCTGCGAGGCCGTTGCGGCCGGAGCGGTCGCCGCTACGGGCGCCGGATCGACCGCGATCGCGGGTGCTGGCACCGGTGCCGCGGCAGGCTGCGCCGCCGCCGCCGTCTTCAGGTCGCCATCGATCGCCTTGTTCGGATCGACCGCTGTCACCTGCGCCGCGCTGCCAACGCTGACGGTCAGGCCCGCCAGACAGATCAATCCAGCAAGTCCGGCCCGCCATTTGCCCCGCTTCACTGCCATGGTCATGTCTGTATTTTCCCGTGCCTGCAGGCCCGAAGGACAGTCCGGGCATCATAACGCCTGCACAGAGAATCCACCCGCCCGGCCCCGGCAACGACCGCGCGGCAGAGCGAGTCGGATTTACGGCCAACCGAGTCCGCAACCTCGTTCAAAAAAGCACGCCC
>RFPL01000030.1 GCA_009926135.1 Sphingomonadaceae bacterium | reverse complement strand
GCCGGGGTTAACCCCGGCCGATGAAGCGCCAGATCTCTCGTTCTGGGCGGATACAAATCCGGGACAGGGTCACTTCGTGGCCATTCCTAAAATAGAAATTGGGCCACTCAGAAGGGGGCAGATCAACTGGCGCCTCCGGCTCGGGTCACTTTGTGAAGATGGTCCATAACGGAATCGAATATGGCATGATGCAGGCGATCGCTGAGGGTTTCGATCTCCTTGAGGCAACGGCAAATTCGGCATCACCGGCGAGCGAGAAATTTGACCTGAAGCTCGATGCGATAGCCGACGCGTGGCGCAGTTCGAGCGTCATCTCGTCCTGGCTCATTGATCTCGCAGCTGCTGCGCTCAACAGCGACCCGGAGCTATCGGCATTCGCTGGTCGTATTGAGGATTCCGGCGAGGGGCGATGGATGCTCCACGATGCCATCGAAAGCAACATCCCCACCCCTGCGCTGGCATCAGCCTTGTTCGCCCGCTATCAATCCAGAAGAGGCAACGGGTTTGGAAACCAGCTTATATCCGCCATGCGCATGGGCTTTGGGGGGCATAAGGAGTTCCCCGGTCGAACGTAGACACAAACCCGTTCAATGCCGCGCGTAAATTTTCTGGCCCGCGGCACCGAAAGAATAAACGACAAAAGGCTGGGGTTTTTGCCCTGGCACTTCCATCCCCGGCGAACCAAGCGGCATCCCGCCGACGGCAAGACCCGTCACACCCTTGGGTTTGGCAGCCAGTATCCGCTTCATATCTTCAATCGGGACATGGCCTTCAAAGGCGATACCATCGATGATCGCGGTATGGCAGGACTGAAGCGTGGGGGATATGCCCAGCTTCTTTTGCAGCGCCGCGCGGTTGGAATCGTCCACCACCTTCAAGGGTCGTCCGAGCGCCGCTTTGACCTGTGCCGCCCATTTTTCGCAACAGCCACATCCCGGGTCCCGGTGCATGACTGCGGCGGCCGACGCTATCGCAGGAGCCCCTGCCAGCGCGAGCGCAAGAATAAGTTTTCGCATGGAGATTTCTTTCTTTCAGATTGGACGCGGGGGACAAATAGCCGCCCCCCGCGCGACAATCTTTGGCCTATTTGTCCTTCATACCATCCATATCATGGCTGGCGTGATCGTCGTCGGCTTTTTCGGCCTTGTCCTTGCAACAGGCCATTTTGCCCTGTTCGTCCTTCTTGCAGCAACAACACTCCTTCTTGGGAGTAGGGGCCGGTTCGGCGGCAAAAGCCGTCGTGGACATGGTGAGCGCGAGCGCGCCAAGCAAATATTTGGTCTTCATGATTTTACTCCGTGATCAGGTTGAAAGATTTAGCAGATCCGGTTGGCGCGGAGGCGGTGTCGGAGGTTTCAAAGCAGTCCCCGTGATTGCATTCTGCAACTCCACCATGGGCACAACATCTTTCCAGACCGGGCTTCGGGATAGGCTCGGCGCGTCGGCCATGCGCGGCATGCAGGCATGACAGGCCGTGACCATATCCTTGCCGTTGCTATCCGGCGTCGAACGATCGGAGTCGCCCATGCCCGAGCAATCGATCGCCACCGGCACCATGCTGGTCTGCGCTGGTGTCGCACAGCTTGGCCCTGCCTCAAAAACAAGCCCAAGGGTGAGCAGAAGCACGGCCAGCAGTTTCATGTCTCCCGCCTTCTCCGGCGGAGCGGCCAGCGCATGATCAACAAAATCGTGCCCGCTATGCCGAGCGCCAGACCGCCAAGGGCAAAGGCAAGCAGCCAGGGGGTGTTGAAATCTTCATGCTTCTTCCAGTCCATGATGTGCAGGCTCCAGAAGAAATCGTAGAGTCGCCAGGTGCCCGTGCGGACGGCGGTGATCCGCCCGTTTTCGGCTGCCACAAAAATACTTGTCTGGTCAGGGTCATTGAATTCGACGCGCCAAGCCGGAAGCGCGCCACGATATTCCGGACTCTCACGCGTGACCCGAGCAGCCTTGCTGACAGCGAACGGGCCCGTTTTCCAAGCGTTTTGCGCGATTCTCGTTGCCAGCGCTTTATCCACAGGGGGCAGCATCCGACCGGTTTCAGCATGGAACAGCGTCAGGCCTTTGGGTGTAGTGACTTCGGCAACAGCATTGCCGTCGAGCATTCGCCAGGTCATCGATTCCACCGGCCCATCGGCGTTGACCACAATCCTGTCTGGCGCAATCAAGGGCAAGCCAGCAGGGATCGCTTCTACTCGGTCGCGAGCAATGATTTGCTCGCCGCGCACCTTTTCAATCGGCAAGAAGCTCATCAATGCGCCGCTGGCAAACCAGAGCAGCAACTGAACACCGATGATGAGCGACAGCCACTTGTGCACCTTGCTCGCGCCAATGTGGAGGCGACGCGCCATAGGCATATACTACCCCGTTCCTTTCACTGACGCCTCAGAACCAGACACGCACACCCATCACAAAGTGCGGATCAGATACCTGCCCGCCGTTGGCACGGGTGAAACGAGCTGACTCGCCAAACTGCCGGACCCACTCAAATCCGATATAGGGCGCGAATTCCTTCTTGATTTCATAGCGCAGGCGCGCGCCAAGCTCCAGATTTGACAGGCCGGCCCCCACGCCGAGCTCGCGGATCGTTTGCGCCGACAGATTTGCCTCCAACCGCGGCTGCAATATCAGTTTTTGCGTGATGCGTTGGTCATAATATCCTTCGAGACGCCCGCGCAATTCACCTTTGTTCGAAAGAAAGGCGGCTGCAGAAACCTTGAACCAATAGGGTGCAAGTCCCTCGACACCGACCACGGCATAGGTGCGCGAAGGGTCTGGCTTCAGGTCATAGCGAATGCCTGCCTGAAGGTTCCAATAAGGGGAGACAGCGCGCGAATACAGCCCGGACAGTTCCAAGTCGTCGAGCGGGCCTCCAAACTCGCCCTCTCCTTCATATTTGAACACAAAACGATTTATGTCGCCCCCAAACCAGGCTTCGCCCTCCCAGCGGTAACTGTCCTTGCCCTTGTGGACGACATATTCCGCCAGATCGAAAGAGAGGTAGCGGAACGTCGTACCGCCGCTCTCCTTCATCATAGCATCGCGCGCCCGCGCCATCTCTTCCTGCGGGAAAATGCGGTCAGCATACCAGTCCGACGGCGGCGCGGGCGCTGGGGCGTTGCCCGGCTCGAGATTGGTGCCTGTCGCGGCCCCGTCCTTATTCATTTCAGGCGAGACCGCTGCTTTGGGCGTGCAATGGCCCATTTTCGCATGTTCCGGAGGGCAGTCAGGGTCGGCGACAGTTGAGGCTGGCGAACTCCCCCCCATGGTCATGCCCGGCATAGCATCATGTCCTCTCGCCGGTTCCGGCGGCGATTTCTCCTCTGCATTCGGGTCGTTTGCAGGTGTGCAATGCCCCATCTTCGCGTGCTCGGGCGGGCAGTCGGATTGCGCGCCTTGCTCTCCAGACCGGTCGGTCATTCCCGGCATTGAGCTATGATCCATGTTTTGCATAGCGTCCGGATCACCGACAGGCTGGGGCGACGGGCGCGATGGGGCAGGCGGCGCCTTGACGACCGGCTTTGCAGGCTTACTCGCGGGTTTTTTTGGCTTCTGCATACCGGGCATCGAAGAATGGTCCATGCCCTGCACCGACTGCGCGAAGGCGGGCGCGTTGAATGCGAGCACGGCAGCGCTGGCGAGCAGCAGGCGAGAAACGCTCATTGCGCTTCTCCCCGTGGCCGGACGCTGACAACGCGCATCATCCCGGCGTGCATGTGATACAGCAAATGGCAGTGGAACGCCCAGTCGCCTAGCGCGTCGGCTGTGAAATCGAAACTCGCCTTGCCGCCGGGCTGGACGAGCACCGTATGCTTTCTTGGTGCATAATCGCCTTTCCCCGTCACCAGTTCGAAGAAATGGCCATGCAAATGGATCGGGTGGCTCATCATCGAATCGTTGATGAGATTGATCCGGACACGCTCGCCCTCAATGAAGGGGATGGGTTCGTGATAGTCCGACATCTTGATCCCGTCGAACGACCACATGAAGCGCTCCATGTTGCCGGTCAGGTGAATGTCGAGCGAGCGTTCGGGTGCGCGCACATCGGGATTTCGGTCGAGCGCTACCAGATCATGATAGGTCATCACCTTGTGGCCAACATTCTCGAGGCCCTGCCCCGGCTCGCCCATGCGGTCGACAGGCATCGGCGAGATGGTCTGAACGCTCGGGTCCCTTTTGACCTGCGGTGCCACGCTGAAATCGCGCATGCTATGGCTCATGCCGCCCGCACCATGGCCCATCGCGCTATGGTCGACTGCAGGCGCTGCCGCATCAGACGGTGTACAATGGCCCATTTTGGCATGCTCGGGCGAGCAATCGGCCGCGATCGCACCCATCGCCATGCCCGAATGGTCCGCTCCCGCTGTGGCACCGCCGGACATGTCCATGTCGCCCATGCCCATGTCTTTCATCGTCGCCAGCGGTCGTTCGCGCAATGGTGGCACTTGTGCGGACATGCCGGCGCGCGGCGCCAATGTGGCGCGGCCCATGCCCGAACGATCATTCGCTTCGGCCACCAGCGTATAGGCGCGATCGTCGGTCGGCGTCACGATCACGTCATAGGTTTCGGCAACCCCGATCTGGAATTCGTCGACCTCGACCGGACGCACATTGAGACCGTCGGCCTGCACGATCGTGAGCCGCAGCCCAGGGATGCGCACATTGAATATCGACATGGCGGCGGCGTTGATGATCCGCAGCCGCACCCGCTCGCCGGGCGTAAACAATGCTGTCCAATTGTCCTTGGGGCCATAGCCGTTGACAAGGAAAGTATAGGTCGATCCGTTGACATCGGCGATGTCGGTCGGATCCATTCGCATCTTGCCCCAATCGATCCGCTCTTTGAGCGGTTGATCCTTGCCTGCCAGCAGACCGCCAAGCGTCTGCTTTTGCATGTTGAAGTGCCCGGGATTGACCTTCAGCTTGCGAAAGATCGCTTCGGGCGAGAGCTGGCTATGATCGGAAAGCACAACGACATGCTCACGATCGTAGGCAATCGGGTCCGTACCTTTGGGATCGATGACAATCGGCCCATAATGGCCGAGCTGTTCCTGCAAGCCCGAATGGCTGTGATACCAGTAGGTCCCCGACTGAATCACCGGGAACTCATAGACGAAGGTCGAACGCGGCTTGATCCCGGGAAAGCTGACACCCGGCACTCCATCCATCTGAAACGGCAAGATGAGGCCATGCCAATGAATCGAGCTATCCTCATCGAGATCATTCGTGACCGACAAGCGAACATTTTGCCCTTCGCGCAACCGGATCAGTGGTGCCGGGACCGTGCCGTTGATGCCGATGGCGCGGCTTACCTTGCCATCGACGCGCATGGTCTGGCGGGCGATCCGCAGACTGATATCGGTCCCCGAAACTGTCGGAAGCGGGGCAGTGATCCCTCCGGAAACCGGTTGCGCCCAAGCCGGAACCCAGCTCGCAAAGGCTGCCGCAGTTCCGCCAACGGCAGCCGTGCCGATGAATTTTCGTCTGTCGATGTTCATAATTCGTCCGGTTTGAAAATAAGGCTTATCACCTGAGTATACGCAGCGCGGTCATCTTCCCCTCATATCAAAACCATCTTTCTGCGACGGGTCCAGGTCCTCACGCTAAAGTCGCTCAAGAATGCGTTTCATCTAACCGATTTCGCGGTCCTGCGCCGCAATGATGTCGCGGCATAGCTGCACCAGCTCAGGGTCGGATAGCTTCGCCTCGCGGCACATCAATATCGCGCCCGAATGGTGAGGAATCATCGAGCGAACAAATTGCGCGTCGCCTACTCCGGCCTGGGTCCGCATGCCGATCCACCCTGCGGCGAAAATGGCAATCGCGATGACCGTGACGAGGAGATTTCCCCGCTTCGAGCGGAACATATGGCGCATGAAAACAAGCATCAGAAGCGCCATCGGCGCGACCATCATCATCGTCATGTAGACATTGCCGATGTTGAAGTAGAAATGATCGAGCGTGGCGATCATCGCGTACATCACGAAGAACATCACGAGAAAGTCGGCAGCGAGTTCGAAGCTGAGCGTCAAATAGCTGTTGCCGCTCTTGCGTTCCGCTGGCGTATCCTCGTGGTCGGCATGCTCGGGCGATGGTTGATGATGACGCGTTGCCATTATTTGCTCCAATAAGCCAGATTCATGGGAATGTGCTCACGGCTAAGACTCGGCATTCTCTAAAGTTCCCGCCAGCTGCGCCTTCAGTTGCGCGCGCGCGCGGTAAAGTCTTGTTTCGACAGTTTTCTCGCTGACCCCCAAGATCGCGGCAGCCTCTGCCTGGCTGTGTTCTTCGATCGTGCGCAGCGTCAGCACTTCACGTAACGGGTGCGGCAAGGCGGCAATGGCCTTCTCGACGCGAGCAAGTTCTGCGCGGCTTTCGGCTTCGCGGCCCGGCCCCGGAGCCTCGCTTTGAAAATCCTCGTCGGCTTCGATCGGGCGCGCGAAAGAGAAGAACGAGCGAACCGCGCGCCTGCGCGCCCAGTCACGGCATTTGTTCAAGGCTATGCGCGACAGCCAGAATCGGAAAGGGCGCTCGGCGTCATAACGATGAATGGCCGCAAACGCCGAAACAAAGCTTTCCTGCAGCAAATCGGTCGCCTCTTCCGGATCGCCGACATTGTTCCGGATCAGCCGGTAGAGCGGGTCTCTATAGCGGCGCATCAATTCGCGAAACGCCTGGCCCTGACCAGCGACGGCAAGGCTCGCCAGTTCCTGATCGTCACATTGCGAAAGGTCGAGCGTCACCGCGCATCGGCGGTCAGGGCTTTGACCACGGTGCTGTCGAACATTTTCGCCTGTTCGGGATTCAGGACCTCTCGCATGGCGAAAAGATGTTCCAGGGTCTCCTTTTGCAGTGCTCCCATGACCGTATGACTGTGGTCGATTGCGGCGGTGACCTTGGGACCGTAGCCATGTTCCTCCTCAATCGCTTCCGCCAATCGTGCATTTGCGGCCCGCATCTCGAACTCGAGCGCCTTTCGCCGAACCGCGTAGCGCGCTTCGATCGCGTCGATCTTGCCATGTTGCTGCGGGGTCAACTTAAGCGTCTTGTGCAACACAGCGTGAAGCTCGGTTTCATTTGCCCTGGGCTGCTCAGAAATGAGACGCCCGACAAACACGCCAGCGATCGCGGAGGCAAATGCAATGAGCGCAATGAGCAATATCCGCCGAGACCCCATGATCAGCGCGGATCCAGCAGGGCCGATGGTGCCAAAGCGGTCATAGGCGCAAAGGGCGACAAGGGGCGAGCCGCTTGGACGGGTTCGCCCATAGCCATGCCGGCAAAGGCCCCTCCACCGAGCGACACCATAGCAGCAAGCGCCATTAAGCGCTGCGCGCCGCTGACCTCGCGCTTGCGCACTGCGAGTGTCGCCATCACGCGATCATCAAAGCCCTCGAGCAAGCCCGACGGAGGTGCGCGCCTCAATTGTTTCAGCAAGTCTTCCATCATGTCCTCATTCAAATCCGTTCCTCCTGCTATACGCGCCGGCGCAAAACATCCCTCATTCCGTTTCGCCGTGAGGGGCAAGGCGATCACATGCGTATGTATCACCGAACGCAATTTATTGGAGACTTAACATGCGTAGACCTGCCCTTGCTTTCACTCTTGCCGGCCTTGCACTGGCTTCCATCCCAGGCATGGCGTTCGCTCATGCGAAACTTGTGTCCTCGACGCCGGCTGCAAACGCCACAGTTTCGAAGGCCAACGTCAAGTCGATCAACCTGATCTTCAACGAAAAAATCATAGCATCGACCATGAAGACTGAACTGCTGATGACAGGCATGCCCGGGATGAAAGACCATGCGCCAATGAAGATCGCCTTCAGCTCGATGATGGGCAAGGATGGAAAATCGATGATGCTAATGCCGAAAACGGCACTAGTTCCCGGAACATACAAGGTCACATGGTCGGCAGCGGGTGCAGACACGCACCGTATGGGGAGCGAATTTTCCTTCACGGTCAAATAATCTGTGGCTGATCCGCTTCTTGTCGCCATCAGGCTCGCACTATTTGCGATCCTGATGGCGACCGTCGGCCTCGCTGCATTCAACCTGTACGCGCTCAACCGGATAGAGCGTGAGCGCGATGTCGCATTCGATGCACGCATCCTATTCCGGGTCATCACATTGCTCGGCACCATTGCGTCTGTCATCGGAATGCTCATGGTCGCTGCCGCGATGGATGGCGTGAGCATAGTGTCGGTCCGCGCCGAGATGATCTGGATGCTGGTGACGGAAACCGAGATCGGCGCCGCAGGACTCGTGCGCGTTGGCGCGCTCATCATAGCTCTGTTGTTATGCCTTACTGACAAATTGACACTGACTGCGCTCTCCGCGAGCATTGGCCTGCTTGCCTGCATCGCGCTGGCATCGCTCGTCTGGACGGGGCATGCGGGTGCCACCGAGGGGACCGTCGGGGCGCTCCACCGCGTGAGCGATATTGTCCATATGATCGCGGCCGCGTTGTGGCTGGGCGGCATTGCCGCTTTCGCGGTGATGCTTCGTGCACCTGCCGATGGTCTGTGGGGTGACAGACTGAAAACAGCACACCGATCGCTCGATCATTTTGCCAGGGTTGGCACCGTCTCCGTCGCGCTGATTATCGTCACCGGGCTGATCAACAGCTTCATCCTGGTCGGCCCCGAGCGGCTCGCCTTGCTTTTCACGACAACCTACGGCCAGCTTTTGCTCGGAAAAGTCGGGCTTGTCGGGCTCATGCTTGCGCTTGCGGCGCAGAACCGCTGGCGCCTGACGCCGCAGCTCGGAATTGGCCTAGAAATGGGCGACACTGTCGACGCGGTAACCGCTTTGCGCAAATCAATGGCCATGGAAGGTGCGGCGGCATTGCTGATCCTTGGCCTTGTGGCTTGGCTGGGCCAGCTCGAACCGCCTGCCGGCATGACGATGCATTGAGCCGAAAAGGAACCCCTTGGTTGGGACGTATGACGCTCGGCTTGGGCTGGGCGATCCTTGATGCGCATACTGGCGAGAACCGGCTGCACAGCCATGTGGCGCATCAGGTCAGCCTCGCGCTCGAGGTTGACTGCGCGATCGGGGGACCACACCCGTTACGACTGGCCCGTGGCGAAGCCGCAATCATCCCGGCAGGTATACAGCACTGCCTGACCCCGGCGGGCGCGCCTGTCCGAACCATCTATGTCGACCCTCTTTTCGATGGCTTGCGCGACCTGATCCAAACGCCTGTGCCAAAACAACTGAACCCGAAGGAAGCCGCGGCCCTCGAAGCGATCACTAGCGGTGAAATGGCCAAGCAGTGGATAGGCGCTTTCGTAAACAAGAGCTCCTCGTCCAGCCCGATCGATGGCAGGCTTCATGCCGCGTTGAGCGAGATTGTACCCGGGACCAGCCCCTCCAAGCTGGCACAAGCGCTCGGGCTCTCGACAACCCGGCTGCGCGAACTTGCCATTCGCGATTTCGGCGTCCCAACAGCCAAATTGCTCCAGTGGCTCCAGTTGCAACACGCGATTGATGCGCTTCGACAAACCCGCAATCTGGCGGACGCAGCGGCTGCCGGGGGATTTTCGGATCAGGCCCATTTTACGCGTCGGCTTGTCGAGTGGTTCGGGGTCACACCCTCGCTTGGGCTGGCGCAGCTCGAAATTTCGGTGATCCGCTGACGTGCATCAGCGAAACGTTCAAGACCGACCCCTTCTTGTAAGTCATAAAGCGGCCAAGATGTTTTTGGAGTGCTTCCATGACCCTTTTCCGCGTCCTTTATGCCCCCACCTATTTTCTGTTCTTTGTCGCGGGCGCGGCGATGCTCGTGGCTTGGGGTGTGTCGCCTTTCTGGCTGATCGGTTTGTTGATGGTCGCGGTCCTAGCATCGCTGATTGCCGAGCGTGTCGCACCCTTTGAGACCAAATGGAATCACAGCCATGGCGATCGCAAACGTGATTTGGCGCATGCTCTGGTGAATGAAGCGTCGATTCTGATCCTCGTCCTTCTGCTACCGATCTTTGGGGGCCTCGTTCCCTGGCCTTCGGTCTGGCCGACATCGCTTCCGTTTTGGGCTCAGATATTGCTTGCGATCCTTCTTCTAGACGCCGGTATCAGTCTGGCCCATTTTGCCAGTCACAGAGTCCCACTGCTCTGGCGCTTTCATGCAGTGCACCATTCGGTTCGCCGGATATACGGGTTCAATGGGCTGCTCAAACACCCTGTTCACCAGTGTTTCCCGTCAGCACCTATGGCACAGATTTGGGGTTGTGATTTAAGGAGGGTTTGGGCTTCGTCGTAGTGACGAAGGAACGAAGATGAAGCCCAAACCCTCTAACGCAAAATCCCCGGTCAAGGCCCCCGCTGAGCGGGTGGTGAAAGACATTCGGCGTGCGACCCGGCGGCATTTTTCAGCCGAGGATAAAATCCGCATCGTGCTGGAAGGTCTGCGCGGCGATGACAGTATTGCCGAGCTGTGCCGCCGTGAAGGCATTGCCCAGAGCGTGTATTACAGTTGGTCTAAGGAGTTCATGGATGCCGGTAAGCGCCGCCTGGCCGGCGACACCGCCCGTGCAGCGACCACTGGCGAGGTGCAGGATCTGCGCCGCGAGGCGCGTGCATTGAAGGAATGCGTGGCGGATCTGACGCTGGAGAACCGTCTGCTCAAAAAAGCATGATCGCGGATGGGGGCGACGAAGAATGAGATATCCCGCATCTGAAAAGCTTGAGATCATCAGGATCGTTGAGCAGTCGCACCTGCCTGCCAAGCGCACGCTGGATCAGCTCGGCATCGCCCGTCGGACCTTCTATCGCTGGTATGACCGTTATCTCGAGGGTGGGCCGGAAGCACTGGAAGATCGGTCATCAGCACCAAGCCGGGTGTGGAACCGCATTGGCGATGACATCCAGCAGCAGGTCATCGATATGGCGCTGGATGAAGATACGACCGCCCTCAGCCCCAGAGAACTGGCCGTGCGGTTTACCGATGAGAAGCGCTACTTCGTATCGGAAGCCACGGTTTACAGGCTGTTGAAGGCCCATGACCTGGTCACCAGCCCGGCCTATACGGTCATCAAGGCGACAGAGGCGTTCCACACCAAGACCGTACGGCCGAACGAGATGTGGCAAACAGACTTCACTTACTTCAAGATCATCGGGTGGGGCTGGATGTACCTGTCGACGGTACTCGACGATTACTCCCGCTACATCATAAGCTGGAAGCTGTGCACGACCATGTGCGCGAGCGACGTCACCGATACGCTCGACATGGCGCTGGCGGCAACAGGCCTCGATCATGCCCGCGTGCTGCACAGGCCGCGGCTGCTCAGCGATAATGGTCCGAGCTACATCGCCAGTGAACTGGCCGATTATCTAGGGAGCAAAAACATGGACCATGTGCGCGGCGCGCCGTTCCATCCGCAAACCCAGGGCAAGATCGAACGCTGGCACCAAACCCTGAAAAACAGGGTGCTGCTCGAAAACTACTTCCTGCCTGGCGACCTTGAGGCCCAGATCGCAGCGTTCATCGAGCACTATAATCACCAGCGCTACCATGAGAGCCTGAAAAACGTGACGCCTGCCGACGCCTACTTCGGCAGGGCCGCAGCCATCATCAAGCAACGTGAAAGGATCAAACGAGAGACCATCGAACATCGGCGCTTGCAACACCGTAAGCTCGCCGCCTAACATCAACCCACAGACGAGGCACGCGCTCCGCTATTTTACGCCGCAATTTGCGCCAAATGTTTTGACGACGGACACGGTCGATGTCAACGAGGCGAACCTGACCCTCGGGAACATCGGCGGCACGCTTGGCGTGGCGAAGGGTGGCTCCGGCGCGACCACCCTCACGGGTTACCTCAAGGGCAACGGGACTGCAGCGTTCACTGCGTCCGCAACGATCCCTAATACTGACATTTCTGGCCTTGGCACCATGTCGACGCAGGCAGCCAGCAACGTTGCCATCACCGGTGGCTCGATTGATGGCGTGACGCTGGATGGTGGAACTTTCTGATGCCGAGCACCATCCTGCTCAAACGATCGTCGACCGCCTCCAGCGTGCCTGCGGCGGCTTCGCTCCAGGCGGGCGAACTCGCCGTCAATCTGGCTGACCAGAAGCTCTATTCGAAGACTGCAGGCGGCACCGTCGTTCAGGTGGGCTTTGGCAATCTGACCTCTGCGATGGTGACGACCGCGCTTGGCTTCACGCCCTACAATTCGACCAACCCCAGCGGCTACATCACGGCCAGCGGATCGATCACCGGATCGTCCGGCTCCTGCACGGGCAATGCGGCCACTGCGACCAGGTGGGCGACTGGGCGCACCATTGCGCTGACCGGCGATGTGACCGGCACCAGCGCGGCATTTGACGGCTCCGCGGCCCTGTCATTTGCCGCCACGCTGGCCAATAGCGGCGTGACGGCCGGGACCTATCTCAAGGTCACGGTCGATGCCAAAGGGCGGGTGACTGGCGCATCTGCGATGACGTCCGGCGATGTCACAGGGGCACTCGGGTACACGCCTGCCAACAAGGCCGGCGACAGCTTTACCGGCAGCATCTCTGTGTCAGGATCGGTCACCGCAACCGGCGACATTACTGCCTACTCCGATGCGCGGCTAAAGGCGGACGTCGAGACGATCACTGGCGCGCTGGACCGGGTCCGGAAACTGCGTGGTGTGACCTTTAGTCGGCGCGAGACAGGCAATCGCGGCGTTGGTCTCATCGCCCAGGAGCTGGCGCTCATTGTGCCCGAAGCGGTCATGACCCACGAGGATGGCCTGCTGTCTGTCGCCTAT
>RFPL01000029.1 GCA_009926135.1 Sphingomonadaceae bacterium | reverse complement strand
TATGTGTTGGTCTTTTTCGATTTCTTTGGCTTGTTTCCAATCTTCAACGGTTAATTCTCGATTATATGCTATTTCCCATAACCATTCTACTGCCGTCTGTTGTTTATTGTTTGTCATAGTTCAATTGAGTTAACGTGCATTGCGATAATATCATTGATGAATTCTATAATCTGATCTTGATTTTCTACAAGAGCATCATCCAGTGTACGCATACACCAGTCTTCTGTGACTACAGCCCCATCAGGTAATTTCATCATAATGTCCTCTGCTGTCCACATAAGACATAATGGGAGAGCGATTGAATGCTCTTCTCTAAGTTTGGCGATATAATATCCTAAGTCCATATTATTTGTTTATTTATTGTTGGTTGTGTGTGCAAATATAGTATAAAGATGTATAATTCAAAATATTTTCTTAATCTTTGAAGACTCCGACAACACCCGGGTTAACCCACTCAGTGTGCCACCCATGCTTCTCGAGGAATTGGGTGAGTTCCATACTTACTCCTAAGTCATAGTATTTGTAGTCTTGAGTCCAGTAGTTGAACATATCGTATCCTCTATTATCCATTACAGGTTCTTCTGCTGAGATAGAAAATGATTCAGGTGAGTCTGAGACCCAACCATTACCATCGGCCATGATTGACATTTTGGGATATCTCTTGAGTAAGAGACGGATGAGAGTTGCCTTTTTCATTTTGTTTCGTTTTTTAATTTATAAGTAATATAACATTCAGTATCAGTCCAATAAAAAATATCGTCCATATCAATAAAAAGTTGAGCCAGTGCTTCCATAAGAGCACCTACTCTATGCTCTTTATTTTCTAGGACGTACTCTGGATTGCACCAATCTTCTACATTATTACTATGAAAGGACATAAATCCATCACGAGATGTGTAGTGCTCAAGTATATACTGCCTGATCTCCTCCTTGTTCTCATTAACAAGTTTCATGAATTTATCAAAGTCAAGGTCAACCTCGATATTGATTGAGTCATTGGAGAAGTTATAGTAGGCAGGGCTTGATATATTTTGATACGTAATATCAGCAAGCATGATGTCTTGGAAGTTGCGTTCGAAACATTCTACAAAGGTAGATGCTATCCTTTCTCGGTAATCATCGTAGTCCCATTCAAAATCATCGTAGCATAAATCCGTACCATTGTCTTGGTTGTGAGAATATATCTCGTTTTCCTCATTGGGCTCAAAGATTGTATTGTAGAATCCGGGGAATAGTGGGCAATGTGTTTCGATTTTCATAGTTCTATAACGTGAGGTTCAGCAACATAAAAGAATTTGTATTGTGGTAGTGCAGTCTCCAAGGCTCTGAGGTAATCATCATGATCGTACCACTTGTCCTCGTGTCGTTCTGCGTGAACCATAGGCTCCAGCACACGTTCAATTGCATCATCAGGTGCATCAGTTACAAGGAGCATATCCTCCTCATCGTAAGAGGTCGTTTTAATTTGATATAGATTCATTTTCTTTATATTTATTTATTGCTGTGATTAATTCTTCTTTTTGGGTCTCAGATAACATTGCTATGAATACTTGATCCATCTCCTCAATAGAATCCCAATACCCATCCTCTGCATTTTCTACAGTAGAATAGAAGAACTCTGTATCTTCCTCAGTAAAGCGATAGACATGGTAACTTACACATTCATCCCTGGTAATGTGACCATTGATACAATTGAACCATCCACCGAAATCCATACCGCCCTCCTCATAAGTTGATTCAATCTCAAAGCCATACACATCTGATAATTTGAGGAAGAACTCGGAGACAGGTGACCATGCACTATCTCCTGTCAATACACCATTGGTGTCGCTTAATCTTTCCCAATCGGGATGGAACCATCGTGAGCCAAACTCATTATACACATCGCCATCTACTACTTCCTGACCTAGTACAGCGAAGTATGTTTGCCACCATAGGTGATTTGTTTCCTCGGTTGCTTCTGCTAATCTCTTCTCGAAGAGGTCGAGCATCTCTTTCTTTCCTTCGATCGATGCCCAATTGTAACAATGATTTGCCATATCTTATCTATTTTTATATTCGTACATTTTTTTGATTCGACTACGTAACTTCGGGTGCTGACACAAATTCTCAAAAGAATGATATTCATTGTCATACTCATACAATAAGGTTGGCTTCAATGTTTTCATTGTCCACATTGTTTCATCTTCGAACCATGAGACATCACCTGCAATGCTGACATTTATATAAAAGTCATGATCACTTCGTTTATCGTCATACATATTGACTTTTATGTGAGTGCCGCATGATGTTTTATGTTCAGAAGCGTACCACTCGTCACGTTGAGTCAACCAAAGTCCCATCGCATTGAATTCTTCGTACAACTTGGAAAAGTGCTCATTGAAGATTGGTTCTACTGCTTTGAATATGGTTTCATTATGTGCTGCGATTCTTGAAATCTCTTTCTTTTTGCGGTGAACTGAATCCATAATTTCGTCAACTCCCAATAGGGATTTGGTTTTTGTACGCTCAGATGTTTCATTGTGGTGAATAAATTCTGTGATGATCTGATTAATTAAATTTTGTTGGTTTTCGGTTAGGTGTTTCATAGTGTTTATTTATTAAAGGGTTTCCAAGTTAAAGACTCATTCGAATTAAGGTCACAGGCAATTTCAATATTATTGATCAATGTCCATGCCTCATCACTTACATCGGTAGGCGATTCGAATGCTTCTGCTAAATTATTATTGTGAATGAATGCTCTGAGTTGAGTCAAATCATCTTGAATCATGGCAAGGCGGTGCTCTAGTTCTTTTTTCATAGTTTTATTTTACCGATGGTGGGTTTGTCTGATTTGATTGGGGCGATAAGTATGTTCTGCTTGAGAACTACAAGTTCATCGTGTTGAGTTCGCCAATCATTTGAATAACTGCCGACTAATGTGAGTGCTTCTTCTCTTTGGGTCTCAGATAAGAAAGAAGAGAAGTGAGCAAAATGAGATAGGGCATCTCCAATGTTCTGATACCACTTGAATGCGATTACTTGTGAGTCCCAAGAGACTTGTGCTTTAGATAAGTTTATCATATTTGATGAGTGTTGTTAAAGTTCTACGTACTCGGTTATCTCACTGTAAAATTTCACTGTGTTTTGGTAGGTGCCAGTGCTACCCTCTTTGAGCATATCTCTAGAGGGCACCTTGCTACCATAGGCATCGTAGTATACTTTCTTGGGAAGCATACAAGCACCACTCTGTAAGGCGGACATGGCCGTACGTCCTACGGATCCCTCCATAAGCCAAGCGGTACCATTGTTGATTAAATCTTGTAGTTGAGTATACCCATACTCATCTTGCATCTTTTTAATTGTTTTCCAGTTCATATTGTTGTAACTCATTAATTTCTGTACTTGTTTCTACAATGCAACATTGTTCTAATTCAATTTCATTTAGGCAGTCGAGCGAGAGAACTATCTCTTCTGCTAATTCTTTATTGGGAGCCCACACCTTCATTGATGTGGCATAGGTACGATAAACAATTACTTCGTAATTCATATTAATGTTCTAAGATTATTACTGATTTAGCACCCTTACCTTTAGTGCCTGAGCATAGTCCACACTTACTGCAACTAGATTTGAATCCCATCTCAGCAGATGCAGGACAACTGATGAATTGAGCAATGGGTGTAGGCGATGCTACGAATGAGCGGTATCCGATGAGTGAGGCGATACGCTCCTCATCTTCTGTGTGAGTGGATGCCATAAAATAGGGAGCATACTCGGGTTTCTTGCTCCATTGGTGTGTGTAACCCGTCCATGACTTGGCTACTGCAACAATACAACCAACCAAGGCGATAGGCATGAGAGATGGTTCGCCATATGTACCGAAACGTACATACTTATCGGCACACATAGTTACAATGTCCGCAGCGATTTTGTGTGAGTACTCGGGTATCTCATCGAACTGCATCAATTTGCCAATAGATCTAAGCGAGGATAGGAATCCACTGTATTGCATCATCTTGTGTGTGTAACAAGCGGATAACTGAGCCCCATTACTTACCGCAAAGGGACAATCGAAACACACCTTGCCATCGTGAGAAAAGAACTCACGCATACTTGTCTGCCCTTGAGCGACCTTGTACTGCTCACGTGAGAAGTGATACGTCTGCACAATCTTCTCCTTGGGCAAAGCAATTTTCTTGTTGGATGTAGTTCCTACACTTACAATAGTGATGGTATCACCTTGGCGATAAATAATTCGTTTCATCTTTGTTCAGTTTTATACTCGTTATACATTCTTACTAGTTCCTTGGGTGTTTCCCATTCATTCGGCCAGAAATTGTCTACCTCACGCATCAAGTCTGCATTTATCTTTGTACCATAGGCATAGGCATCTCGCCTATCAAGGAATAATTTGAAGGTTAAATTATTACCACACTTAAATTCAAAGGCGTATGTAATCATTTTTCAATATGTTTTTTAAGGATGTAATCTGCAATACCTAGAAAGATAAAGACGAAGAAAGAGATGGTTCCGAAGACAATTACAAAGTTCATTTGATTTTCTTATTATTGATGCTGATGAGAGTTTGCAAGTTTACAAGGCGATAGTCCTTGGACTGCAAATCGTACACTGATAGGTAGCCTAGTTCCTGGGGATTGTAGGAACGGGGTTTGGCATTGGGTCTCAGATATTTTTTAACACCACTACGACCTAATAGGTAACGCACTGATCCATCCTTCTTCTCAAAGGAACAAGAGAAGAAACGACCCGATTTAATAATTGCTATTGCTTGTTTTTTATTCATATCACATTTAGTTTTTTGAAGTAGTCAATGACATCAATTATGGTCGCATACTGACCAATTACTTTGATTTCAAAATCAACATCATAGTTGGTCTCATTCAATAGGAGGAAATTAGAATACTCTCCTTTGTAGTCAGACGGGAAGAATAGTTTATACTGCACCCCATCAATGGTGAATGTGCAAGACGGAGACTCATCGTTACCATATGAGTCATCCACCACTTCGCATACTCCTTGAAACTCATAGTTAAGGATGGCGATGCAGATTTTTGCGTTGGTATCCCAATAGAAAGATTTGATTTCGTGTATCATGGTTTCAATTGCTCAATTACTTTGTTGGCTAGGTTTACATAGGCATGGTGAGATACAAACCAATTATCATACGATTCCGGCTTCTCCTCAATGTCTTGTAGTGTTAATTTCATCATAGTTTCAATTCGCTCTACAAGGAGAGCAACTTCGATGGTGTGCAGATTTTTGATAAGACTGCGTAATTTCGCTTCATTTGTTTTGTGTTTCATATTAGTCTCTATTTAATTCGTTAAGGTATTGCTCTGCTCTTGCTTCAATTTCGCCATTACTCAATTGAACACTAAAGCCATCGAGATACAGATAGATTGAGTCATAATCAATTTGGGCATCATAGCCCATGGAGATAAACCATTGTTGTGCGTTTACTAAAGTTTCGTTTGTCATGATGAGAGTTTTTGGGTGATGGCACAGACTCGAACTGCTTGTATGCCTTTACATTACCATCACGATATACCACAATACCCATATGTCCATACCTTGTCAGAGGAGTCCTACATATGGCGGATTATTGTGGGCATCTATCTGCATCGGTTTGTTGATGCTCCGAAAGATGTTATGTCAAAGAACAAAAGGACTGCAATTCGCAAATGTCACCATTTGCTCAATATGTCCGTAGACATAAGAATTGGGACTCAGACCTTAAAATTAGAACAATTTCGTAGGTAGTAGGGGTAACGCTCCCCATCGTAGTCACTTGACCTACCTTAAGCCAATTAGATGCACTCAATAACATCTACAAAGCATTCATCCATAAGGGAACGGATAGCCTTGTTTTGGTCATCCATAGTGAATGATGCTTCGCTGATATCCATAGGACGTGAATTGTCAAAGCCTTTGTCTAGGAGTATTTCGTACATTGCCTTTGCTAAGTTCCTACCAAATCGTGACTGACCTTTAGCAGTTAAGCCCGTAGACGTAGCATCACCATACCATACTGAGTCAAGTGATGTGAGTAGAACGTCCTTTGAGCACATAACAGAGACAAAGAATGGTTGACGCAAATCAATCCCTTTGCCTAACTTACTGCCTTTGGCTAAGCATAACTGCTGATGTAGGCGAAAAGATAAAGTACCTAGTACTTGACCAAATGTATCGTTTGATACGTTAACGATGAAAGAACGGGTAAACCCTTGTTGTCCGATTGTGAATTTGAAGTTTTTCATATTTGTTGTGTTTTAAGTTTAGTTGTTTCGATTTGATGTGGCAAACCTAAGCCCGATTGGATTATCATGTCAAGCGTTTCTTTGTGAATGAACGATTTTCTTTGTGAATGGACATTTTTGATGTATTCTGTGACAATTGTATGACATTAATTGGTATTTGTTTAGACGAAGTTTGTTTGAACGAAATTTGTTGGAACAAATGTGTAGTTATTTATTTGTTGTAACGAATGTTGTTTGAACGAAAATAAGTGGTCTGTCGAATTTAATTTGTTGTAACAATAGTTGTTTGAACAAGAATGCTAGTGTTTACAAGGGGTGAGCGTATACCTAAGCGATTTTTCCCTCTTTTTGTATACGATTGAACAAATGTATATAAGATTAATGCTTTCTATCTTGCTGTATATCAATCAGATAGGTAGATTGGATTTCGTTTCTTATTTCGTCTCAATCAGATTGAAGGTAATGTAACTATTTGAAAATCAGCAAGTTAAGGAAAGAAGCGGGGGGTATTTTTTATACGCCCGTAGTCCCGGATTTCGATCGTGTTACCCCCAATACTCACGTAAATACTCATTTTATTCGTACTACGCAAGCGTAAATATCCATTCCACCAGGGGGGATTATTTTTATACCCGGGAGTATTATACCCAAAAGTACCAATACTCTAGTTTTTTTGGTCTCGCCTCGGTCTTTGAGCAGACCACACTAAAGAAAACTATAATTTTACCAGTACAACCTGCATGAATTTTTCCAGATTTCTCATTCAAAAAAAACATAGCTGCTCAAGAAAAATACAAAAAAGGGCAAATCTAAGAATAATGGGCGCAACGCAAGAAAAGTAGGCGCATCTTTTGAGCGAATGGAATAAGAGTATTTAGCGAATGCAGTGAGCTAGCCGAAAAATAGGAAAATTTGATAATTTTTCGTAATTTTGAGGTATGGCCTTAGAATCCTTACCTAAAATAGCCCCTGCCCTCTTCTCGGCAGAACAAGATCTTCTTGAGATTTATAATAAGAAAACAGATACCCGGGGTACAATCAACCCATCTTATATTAAATCTTCTCCATCTGGTGTATCAGGAGCAATCCAATTCTCAGACGGCTCTGCCTTTGCGAGTGATGCCACAAACTTCTTTTGGGATGACACAAATAATAGATTGGGGATTGGTACTAATGCGCCTACTTTGCCAGTTGATATTTTAGGCGGTGTATCAAATGGAGGATTAAAAGTTCGGGCGGGAAATACAACATCTCAAAACATACTTGATATTGCAAACAATGGAGGAACGCAAGGTTTTTATTATCGTGCGGGAGATAATGTATTGCAATTTTATGGTTATGATTTCTCAATAGAATCACAAAGTTCAAGTGGTAATATAAAACTTAATTCGGGAGTTGCAGGTGGTGAAGTTCGAATAAACGGAGCAAGTGGGGGCAGATTGTCAGTCAAAGGCAGTGGCTCAACATCCGCCACAACATCGCTTTTGGTGCAGAATAGTGGGGGAAACAACGCTTTACAAATACTAGATAACTTTAATGCTACTTTTGGTTCTACTTATCTAAGAACATTAACGATAAGACCTGAAGATAATTCGGGAACGTTTGGTAACTCTGCATCTATTAGGGGTGGTGCGGGTAATGGAAGGTTAGATTTTTTCTCTAATAATAACATAACTCAACTTTCTGATAACATTGTTATTTTATCTGGAATTGGAAATAGTATTCAAATAGGAACTTCGGGAATTTCTGCTTCCATAAGTGGAAATGCTTTTAGTATTAATTCCACAACGCAAGGTTTCCTACCACCCCGAATGACAACAACTCAGGTTAATGCTATTGCATCTCCAGCTGTTGGACTAATGGCTTACAATACAGATCTTGATTGTCCTGTGTTCTACTCTTCTGCTGGATGGCGTAAAGTTTCTCATTCTGCAATGTAATCACTATATTTGTAACATTATGAAAGCAATCAAAATAAATCAACCCGTAAATTTGAATAGTGGAATCTCTATTCCTTCTGGATCTATTGTTATTATTGGAGAGGGGTATGCCTCTGTTAAGGATGTTAAGGAGAATTTAATTCCTGCGCAGGTCGCTACTTTCTTATTTGTATCTGAGACCGCAATCCAAGAGGGTAAGAGCCCGATTACAGATGTAGCGGATTTTAATCCTGTGTTCTCAGGTCTTCAGCTAAGTGTGGAAGCTTACCAGAGCAAGAGTGCAGAATCTCTTCTAATTGAATCTGTAGAAGGTGCTCTTATTGCTATCTACGGTGAGGAGAATGTAGAAGTGATCACTTTATAATTACTTCGTAAAGCTCACCAAGGTTCGCACATTAAGGGGTTCGGAGCCCCAATTACTTCGTAAAGCTAATTTTGTTTTAGCAAGTTTAAGAGGGGGGCGCATCGCTCCCCTTTTTATTTTGCCCATTTTTCATTAACTTTGATATATGGCTTTAGATAATATTCCCACCTTAGGTCCAGGTAGTCTTAATAGTAACTTGGATAAGGTACTAGTCTATAAGAATGGGGGCTCAGAGGTAGCCGTCTCTCTTCTAACACTTACAAATTCTGCGCTTAACCTAAGC
This sequence comes from Sphingomonadaceae bacterium, assembly GCA_009926135.1. Taxonomy (GTDB): domain Bacteria; phylum Pseudomonadota; class Alphaproteobacteria; order Sphingomonadales; family Sphingomonadaceae; genus Novosphingobium. The sequence continues at coordinate 4,551 of RFPL01000029.1, read as the reverse complement.
GGTGTATATCTTGATTCAATTAACGGAAGAGTAGGTATTAATAACCCTACGCCAGTAACTGCACTAGATGTTATCGGAGCAGGTAGATTTTACCAAGCCTTTGGAGTAGGCGTTCCTTCTCTTTTTGCTTATAACGGTAGAGCCGAAGCCGATTCTACACTAAGATTAGATAATGCAGGAGGAGGTAAATTATACTTTGGTGGTGTTGGACTATTAACAGAAAGTAATGTTGCCTTTGGTCAATTATCTGCACCATCAGCTCGTGTTCATATTAAAGGATCAGGAGCAACCTCAGCCACCTCTTCTCTTATAGTACAGAATAGTTCTAGTACGCAGTTGTTAAAAGTTGCAGATAATGGACAAATAAACTTAACACCATTAATGGGTAGTGCTGGTAATCCTGCAAACTTTGTATCAAATGGAAATGATTTGTCTTTCCAATGTTCTTATTATTTTAGATTTTTAACAACAGGAGATAATAAAATAGTTTTTGGAACTGGTTGGGATGGTGTTAGTAGAACTTATGCCTATAACGAAAACAAAACCGTAATTGGTAGCAATTCAATTCCACATACATCAGCACAACTGCAAATTGATTCAACAGTTGCTGGATTCCTCAAACCAAAAATGACTACGGCTCAGAAGAATGCAATCTCTTCACCAAGACACAGATTTGAATAGACCTTGTTTCTACAATGGTACATCTTGGATAACACTTTAAAATATAAAATATGGCTATGAATAATTTACCCCAGTTGGCCCCAGGCGAATTGGAACCCAGCGTTGATCTAGTAACAGTATACCATCAGAAGAGTGGTCAGGAGATGAAGTTGCAGCTAAATGCAATATCTACTCCTCTTCCCTCTGGATCTTTGAAAACTAGTTTGCCCTTGTCCTCTGCTGGTCGTAACAGACAGATCTGAGACCCAATCTGCACTCCGTCTATCTACATTGGCTGTAACCAATTACGGAGCTAATTCCATTACATCCAATACCGCTTTCGGAGGAGATGCTCTTATCTCAAATACAACTGGATCTGCAAATACAGCACTGGGTGATGTGGCTTTAAGCCAGAATACAACAGGCAGAAGAAACATAGCATTAGGCGCTGGCGCTTTGTATTCCAATTTGATTGGGAGCAATAACACTGCGATAGGATGGAACTCAGCAACTGGTGATAATAATACAGCCATTGGTTATCGTACTTTAAATTCCAACACAAGCGGAACTTATAACGTTGCTTCTGGTGTAGATGCTTTATTGGCAAATACTACTGGTAGTTATAACGTGGCTATGGGTGGATTGGCAATGGCTTCAAATTTAACAGGAGCACAAAACACTGCTATTGGTGTTGCATCTATGAATCTAAATACAAGCGGTCAAAATAATTCCGCTTATGGAGCAAATACATTACAAAGCAACACTACAGGTCAAAACAACGTAGCCTTAGGCTATTTGAGTTTGTTTTCAAATACTACAGCAGAAGGAAATACAGGTTTGGGTACTGCTACCTTGTATGTTAATACTACAGGGCAATTCAACGTGGCCATTGGTAGTAAGGGTAGCAACAACACGGCTGTAGGAACCACAGCACTACGCAACAACACCGCTTCCAACAACACCGCAGTAGGCTATCAAGCAGGATATAGTAATACGAGCGGGACAGCCATAACGTCAATAGGTTATCAAGCAGGGTATAACCAAATTAATGGTTACGCCAATACATCATTGGGTTATCAATCTTTGTATAGCAATAATGGCGGTGGATTAAATACGGCTCTTGGTGCATTTGCATTGTATTCAAACACCGCCAACTATAACGTTGCAGTTGGTAACAATGCCCTATATTCCAACACCGCCTCCAACAACACAGCAGTATAGTAATACGAGTGGTAGCGTTACTGCAATTGGGTATGGTGCGGCTTATGCTAATACCACAGGAGCAAGAATTACAGCAGTAGGTCAACAAGCATTAGAAAATAATAACACAGGTACTTACAATACCGCAATGGGTTTACAGGCAGCACGTAACACTACAACAGGTTCTTATAATTCTGCTTTTGGAGAAGGTGCTTTGTATCAAAACATTACAGGTTCAAATAATGCAGCGTTTGGTCAAGGTGCTTTATATAATAATACCGCCTCTAACAATACAGCAGTAGGGTATCAAGCATTAAATAGCAATACAAGTTCTACAGGTCTAACTGCGATAGGGTATCAAGCATTAAAAGTAAATACAGGCAATCAAAATACTGCAGTAGGATTTTGGGCTTTACTTGCTAATACTACTGGTGCTAATAATACCGCTAATGGAGTGGGTGCGTTACAATCTAATACAACAGGTAGTGGTAATACCGCATACTTTCTAACACTACGGGTAGTAGTAATACTGCATATGGTTCGGGTGCTTTACAAACAAACACCGCAGACAACAACACCGCAGTAGGATATCAAGCAGCGTATAGCAATACGAGTGGGGCTTCTTTGACTGCTTTAGGTTATCAAGCAGGTTATGGAAATACAACAGGTTCTAATAATATCGCAGTTGGAGGTCAAGCACTACAAACGAATACAACAGGAGGAAATAATACAGCAGTTGGTAGATACGCTTTATTTGCAAGTAGTACAGGTTCGGGTAATACTTCAATAGGTGCTCAAACATTATTTAGTAATTCTTCAGGTGCAAATAATACTGCCAATGGTTATAATTCAATGTATAATAATTCTACAGGTTCTACAAATGCCGCTTTTGGTTTTAATTCGTTAAATGCCAATACAACAGGAAGCACAAATACAGCAATGGGTGCAAATGCTTTGATTGATAATACAACAGGTAATAGTAATACCGCATTGGGTTATAATACATCAAGTGGTAACTTTAATAGTAGTATTATTTTAGGTCGTGATGCAATCGCAACAGGGAATAACCAGTTTGTAGTTGGTAGCACTACCAATAACGCAGGTGCAATAGACACAGCAGCAGTAGCGCCTACACAGAGATGGAAAGTAAAGATTAATGGAACAGATTACTATATCGCATTACAAATTGCTTAATAAATAAAAACAAAAAATATAAAAATATAAAATTATGACAACTTATAATTGGACAATTACTAATCTCTACACAAAGACTGTAGATGGATTACAAGATTACGTAGTAACTGCTATGTACAATGTTACCGGGGTAGATGGTGAATTTTCTTCATCTCTTGACAATAGTGCAGCATTTTCTGTAAAAGAAGGATCTGAATTTATTCCTTATGCTGATTTAACAGAAGAGATTGTTCTTGGATGGATTCAAGAAGAGTTGGGTGAAAATGGTATTCTTTCTATTACTGCTTGCATTGATGGACAGATTGCTTCTCAAAAGAATCCTCCTGTAGTACCACAAAACACTCCTTTGCCTTGGGCTTAAGGAATATATTTAGTATCTTATAATAATTAAATAAAATGATTAATAAATTTACTCCGTTATCTCCTGATCCGTTTTTAAATGATGATCCGGATATGTCATTGGCCAAGTTTGGTCACATTAACGCTATTGTTGATGAAGTTAATAAAGTAACCGGTAATACCGCAGTTGTAACACAAACTGTAGCAATTAGCAGTGCAGTAACTATTAATAGTTATGCTGGTGTTATTACTACTGTATCAGCAACTACTGCTGCCGGATCTAATGTAGCTTTTACTGTAAATAACAGTAAAGTTACTACAGCATCTAAAGTATTATTAACCCCAGTACATGTGGGAGCAGGTATTCCAGTATTTACATTAGATTCTATTAGCAATGGTAGCTTTGTAATCCGGATTTATAATGTTCACCCAAGTAATGCATTTAATAATATTTTTAAGATTAGCTTCTTAGTATTAGATTAATACAATAATGCCACTAAATAAATTTGTACCCTTATCTCCGGATCCCTATATAACTAGTGATCCGGAAATGACCTTAGCTAAATTTGGTCACTTAAATACTATTGTAGATTATTTAAATACTTATGTAGCAGTAGATAGTTTACAACTAGCTGGTTCAGGACCAATTACATCAACTGCTAGATATATTAGTGATTCTACCGGTGTAAATAGTGCTATATCAATCAGTACTATAAGAGTAGGTATTGGTACAGATACACCTTCTTCAGAATTACATATTGATGGTCATAATGGTTTTGGAGCTTCATTAAAAATAACTACTAATAAAGTTAATAGTGTTGCTTATGTTCAAATGGTTAGTGATTATGTAACAGGATTTGAACAATATCAATATGGTGGTCCTGGATGGGGATGGCCTAACTGGACAACTACAAGAGCTGGTGGTACTGCAGCAGCACCTACAGCAGTTCCTAGTAATTATGGTTTAAATGAATATACTTTTTGGGGACATGATGGTACAGCAGGAGGACAAGCTTATAGTATGATGACTCGTACATCTGAAACTTGGACTTCAACAGCTCATGGTATCTATACTACTTTTAGTACAGTAGTAACAGGTTCTACCGCACTTACAGAAAGAATGCGTTTTACTGGTTCTGGTAATATTACATTTAATAA
>RFPL01000028.1 GCA_009926135.1 Sphingomonadaceae bacterium | reverse complement strand
ACCGGATACTTTACTGAGTTTGTTATGCCTGCCCACTTTAAAGAGTTGTTAAGCTTTATTAAACCTGGTGACAAGATACCAGATGCAGTTGCTAAAATGTTTGGAGTACGTATTCCTTCACAGGATAAACACTCTGCAGTAGCTCTTAAGCTTGTAGACTTTATGCCGGTATACTATGGTTCTACTGCAGTATTCCCACAAGAACTTATTGAGATATCTGGAGCTGACTTTGATATTGATAAACTCTACATAGCCATTCAAGAATGGTTAGTAGAGAATGGTGAATTTAAAGCTTATGGTAGTGGAACTACTAAAACTGAGAAGTTTAATCAATTTGTAAAATATCAGTTTAGTAAGAACAAAGAGTTTAGAAAAATTTATAATGACTATTATCAAGCTTTTCAAAAAGAAGCTAATGAGTTTAAAGACTATGCTAATGATTATTTAGATCAGTTAGATATCATTGATGAAGATGCTACTACTTTAGATCTTAATAAGAAAGAAATTATTGAAGCAACTTTAAAAGCTTTAAACTTACCAGCTGATGCAGATGAGTATAATACTAAAGTAGAAAAGTTAGGATATGAGCCTTATCAAGGGGCCCTTAATAATACTATTGTAAATGCTCGTATTGGTTTGTTAAATAATTCAGCAATGGTTACTGCAGAAGAAGGACAGATTCCTAAAGCATTCCAGGTAGCTACAGTAGATCCTCTTATTAATACTGTTAAAAGCTTTATTGAAAGATTTCCTGAACTTAGAGATCAGTTAGAAGAAGGTAGATATAACGTAGATACTTTATTAGGTAAGTACTTTGCATTTAGAAATAACAAAGAAGGTGCTAGGAACATTGGACCTGCTGTTAACTCATTGTTAGTATATACACTATTAAACGCAAATGGTATTGATATTAGAAAAACAAATACCTACACTGATGAAACTGGTGAGAAAATAGATCTTACTAACTTAAGATTTAAACTTAATGGTGAAGAGTTTAATACTTACACTAATACTCAAGCTTATAATCCAGAAACTGGAAAGTATAATGGTGAGCGTATTATGTTTATCTTGTCAGCTTTAGTATCAGCTATGACGGATAACGCTAAAGAACGTCTTGCTGCTAAGTTAAATCTTAATATTGATTCATTAGGTGTTGTGGCAAACATGATTGCCCAGGGTGTATCATTAGATGATAGTATATTGTTTATTAACCAACCTGCAATACGTGAGTTCTATAAGCGTTTAAGAACTAATAAATCTTCTTATGCAACAGATGCACAAAGAAAGAAAGGTAAAGGTCGTATTATTAAAGACTTGATAGAAGAGTATGATATAAAAGAAATTCCTTCTAACATTACAACAGCTGATCTTGAAGAAGGTATTAGAAGAAATATTCCGGGTGTACAAGTAGCAGTTCTTAATAGTTTTAAAACACTTACAGCACAATCTGATACCATGATGAATGTATCTGCCGTGTTAAAGGTTAACAAAGGTCTACCTAAAGATTTAACTGAGTTTGATGAGATCTATGATAAAGCTGTTGACTTAGGTTTGGAAATGACTGATAAAGAGTTTGAAGCTAGCTCAATACCATTTGATATACGTAAACTATTACGTAGTTCAGATAATACATTTGGATTTAACTTTACTGTATATAGAGAGATTAAATCTTTAATGGGTAGTATCATGCTTAACCGTACTCCTGTAGTTAATAGATTACGTGAAATTGTTGTATCAAATACAGAAGTTAATTTCAGGGACCGTAAAAACTTTAAAAATACTTTAGATAAAAACTTAATATCTTTCTTTGCTATTAAAGCATATGTTAATATTTTAAATAAAGGTGGTTACAAGAGAGCACTTGCTTCTTTAAATAACGGAATGATTTATGATCAGACAGCAAGTACATTACCTGAAAACATGAGTAATGTAACTGATGTTGTTAAAAAATTAAGAGAGTTGCGCCCTAATAACTATTTTACAAATAAGTTTTTGTTTGCTATTACTGCAGCTAACAGATCTAACAAGGATGCTATAAATAAAGTAGAGTTTAATAACTGGACTAAGTTAAGTAAATTACAACTTAACAAGATTCAGTACAGCTTTATGGAGTTATACACTGATGAGATTACTAGACCATATGCAATTGACTTGTTCCATTACTTATTAGTTAAAGATGGTGGTCAGTTTAAGTCCGGATCTTTTATTAGAGTGATGCCAAACTTTATGTTTGAGATGATTCTTAACTCATCTGGTGCTGCTGTTAATGCATTAAAGGGTCAAGCTGATGATAGATTAGTTGTAAAGACATTTGGTGCAAATCTTAATGAATTGTATAATGAATTTGTTAGAGGATTTTTACAGTCTTCTAGTGTAACATTCTTTACAAAAACTATAAAGACTAAGATTACTAAAGATGATCAACTTAAGGAACTTAAGAAAGACTTAGATATTGCTTCTGATGTAAAATTAGAATCTCCAATTTTAGTTACTGATAATAAACTTGAAATAAATGTATTTAAGAATACATCATTTGAAAAGGAAATGATTCCTTTAGGTGATGTTTCTAACTACAAAGGTGATGAGATGATTGTAGATAGTAAAGGTAATTACCAAATTGTACAACCTATGATTGCTTTACCTGGACCAGCTAAATTAACTGAAGATGGTAAAAAGTTATATAGATATAATTTAAGATATTTAAGAGCTGCCGGATTTATTCAAGAAAGTAAAGATGAAAAAACACAGATTGGTTTTCCATTAGTTATTAAGAGAGTAGAATATGCTGCTTTTGATAGAACTACTAGTTACTATAGACTAACTACTGTAAAGAGAGATAGAGTAATTAATAAAGAAAACTTAGCTGATCTTATTCAACCCGGTGATATGTATGCTTTTGGTGTATCTGCTGAGTATGAAAAGTTTGATCCAATTGGTTCTAGAAAACAATTTGCTGCAGGTTTTGTACTACCTGGTAGTTTACCAACAAGTAAAGGAATATTTGCTAATAGAAAATCCTGGAGCAATGCCTGATACTAATATTGATAAATTAATTGATGATCAAGTAGCTAAAATAGATAAACAAATAGCTAATACAGATCTTAGTAATCCTCCAGCTAATATCAATAGTACTTTGGCTTCTAATGGTATCCAAGCTAAAACAGTTGGTAAGAAAATTGTATATGAAAAAGATGGTAAGCCATATGAAACAGATGCAAAATCACCTGAAGAATTAGCTAAGAGCTTAACTCCTAAATCTGAAGAACCACAGATTGATGATATAGATGCTTTAATAGCTAGTGCACCAGCTGCTGCATTTAATCCTGCTGTAGGTGCAATGTTTAAAGCAAGAACTGACTATCCTGTTATTAATGAGTTCTTTGTAGATCTTACAGATGAACAAAAAGAAAGAATAAAAGAGGATATGGGTATTGAAGGATTTATTAGCTTTGTAGAACAATATAAAGAGTATGTAACTACAACTGGTGGTGATCAAAATAGTTTTGTAGAACAAATAAAAAAGTGTTATTTATAAGAGATGGCTTGTCATAATAGAAATTTACCGGAATACAAAGCCCTAATGGGTGTATATAATAATAATCTAACTGTAGATAGTATTATTGATCAATACCAAGCTTCAAGAGATTCAGATGCATTTCCAAGTATTGCGGAAGCTCAAGAACTTGTACAAGCTAATAAAGCAAAGTTTAGTCTTAAAAAGAAACAATATGCTGAAGCTGTAATTGGTAATTTGAGACAGAGACGTATGATATCTGGTGTTACAGTTGGTGATAAAGTTAGATATTTTGTAACTGGCACTGAAGAAGGTATGCGGGAAATAGATCCTGCTGTTCTTGTAAATAATCAAAATAGAATTATTAACTATTTGAATTACAATAGGATACCTAGTGAAACATATAATTTTAAACCTACTGTAAATAGTATAGAGTTTATTATTAATGAGAATATGTTTACTCCGGTTGATGTAATTGGAGAATCAGAAAATACAAATAATGCTATTGATGTACTAGAATATCTATCTACTGTTTTACCAGATGTAGAATATGAAATTGTATCTGTAGAAGATGCTAAAAAGTTGTATGAGTCTTTACCTTATAAACCAACGGTAAACTTTAAAAACGTTAAGAGTTTCTATTATCAGAATAAAGCTTATATAATTAAAAGCCGTATTACTACTGAGACAGCAATTGAAGAGATGCTTCACCCGGTAGTAGATGCTTTATATGTTAGTAGACCTGATATATTTGGTAAATTAGTTATTGAAGCAAGAAAGAGTTTTCCAGTATTAGAACAACAGATAAAAGATAGTTATGCTAATAAGAAAGGGTTCTTTGAAAAGTATAGAGATCTTGAGTTAGTTACTCAGGCTTTAACTAGATACTTTAAAAAAGAATATGAGAATCAACCAGGTAATTCTTTTAAAGCTGTAATTAAAGAATTAATAGAATGGTTTGCAGAAATTATAAATGATATTTATAAAAACATCACAGGAAATAGTTTAGATATTACTGCAGAAGATTTAAAAGAAGATGTTACTCTTACTGATATTGCTAAGTTATTAAATACTAAAGAGTTAAGATTTACAACTGGACCTATTATTAGTGATGTACAAAGCTCAGTTAAATTAAGTATTAATAAAAATGATCCTGAGTATATTAGAAAAGAAGCTAGTAAAAAAGCAGCTAAAGATAGAGCTGTAAATAATTTACAACGAGATATAGTAGATAAGTTATATGATACTCCAATGTTCTTAGATGAAGATACTCATACGTATACAAATCTACAGACTGGAGAAGAATATAAATCTATGACTTCTGCTATTAAAGGTGGTCTTAATGATCCTAATGATCTATATGAAATGAATAGATTGTTTGGTAAAGACTTTGACAAGATTCTTCAAGATATTATAGATGGTAAAACCTTTGATGAAGCGCTAGAAAATGTAACAGTATTAGATCCAGCTTTAGCTGAGGATGCATATGATTCACTTAGTGCATATATATCTACACTTACATTAGATGGTTCTGTTATTTTACCTCAAGTAATTCTTGCTGATGATCAATCTAAGATTGCCGGATCATTAGATGTATTAATCATTAAGCCAGATGGGTCATTGTATATTGTAGATTTAAAAGTATCTAAGACAAGTATAAAAGATCCCGGATACTATGAGATTACATATCCTACCAATGAAGGTTCTTTATTAGCCGGTGAAAGACTAACTACTAAGCAACAACAAAGTATTCAGGTAATGGGCTATGCTAAATTAGCTAATATTAATGGCTTCCCTGTATCTGGTGTATCTACATATCATTATAATTTAGATATAGAAGGTCAAGGTAAAATTCAAAAGGTAAAAGGTTTTAGAGTAGAGGGTGTAGTACAACACAATGAAACAGAAAATCTAGCTTATGTAGATAGAATAATTCCTACAATTCCTTTTCAGAATGTTGTTAATGATCTTAAGATTAAGAATGGTATCAACGTTACAAATGATCCTAACTTCTTAAGTCCTGAAGATGAAAAGCCAGAAGCTGGTTTAACTGATGAGCAATACACAAACATTGCTACATTCATGAAGGATGTGATATCACAACTTGTAAAACGTACAGATGCTTTACAGAGTATTATTGATTCTTCTAAACAAGTAAAGCCTAAGAAAGAAACTATAGATAAGATTAATAGTTTGATTGCTATACTCAGTACTGAGATAAACTCTGGTAAGGCTGATTTAGCTTTAGGTAGATTCTTAAACAGTTCTAAAGATGAGTTAGAGAACTTTATTAAATATGCATCTAATCCAAAGTCAGTTTCTAAGTCAGATTATATTTCTGTAGTACTTATGTTTAGTAAGTTTATGGAGACCTATAGAGGTATCCGTAATCTTAGTTTGAGTAATGTTATTAATCCGGGTCAAAGAGATATTGCAATTACAGTAACAGATCTATTAAACATTGCTGACTCAACTATTAACCAAGCAATAGAAAACTTTACTATTAACTTTATTAAAACTAATTCTAATAAAAACTTTACTGAGGATGATTTAAAAGAAATTATTAGAGAGACTAATGATATCTCTGTAGCAGATGCGCAACTTGGTGATTTAGCTACTAGTACAGATACAATTCTGGCCTTGGTAGATAAAGTATTTAAAAGAGAGAAACAAAAAATTCAGGATGACGTAGAGCAGTTTAGTACTAAAGCAATTGCTATAGGTAATAGATTAGCAGCTTTATCCGGAGGTAAACCATCTTATGATTATATGTTGGTTTATGATAAAGACGGAAACTTTACTGGTAGATATGTACAAAAGATTGGTTATCAGTACTATAAGATGTTTTATGATTTAAGAAATAAGCTTGTAGATAATAATAATAACTGGTTGGAGTATATTAATATTCCTAATCTTGATGATGCTAAGGTACAAGATATCAAATTTAACCAAGAGCTATTTGCTAATAGACAAGCTTATAGTGATTTTACTAAAGCTGAAAAAGTTGTTGGTGGTAAAGTAACTGATGGTGAGTTTCATAAGTACACTGATGAGTTTAAAAAAATCCGGGAGAAGTATGAAGAATACCGTAATTATGCCTGGAGAAAGAAACGTGGTGTATCAGATGCTGAGTATGCTATTTATAAAAATAAATATTATAACTACTCTGAGTATGTAACTGCACAAAGAGAGAAAGATGGTAGTTACTTAGGTGCTACTACTGTTAGAAAGTCTTGGTTTGTAAAACCAGAATTTAAAGAAGTAAAAGATGTAGCTGATAATGGTATGAGCATGCTTGATGAAAAGTATGTTAAAATCATGAATCCTACTACAGAATTAGAGAGAGCTCAGAAAGAGTTCTATGATTTCTGGATCCAGGAGTTTGAAAATGGTGCACTTAAGATGTTACCACCTTCTGTTAAAAGAGATATGACAGGTAAGTTACCTAGACAAAGACAGACATTCTTAAATAAATTAAAAGAGAGTCCGGCTAGTGTAACTCAATTATTAAGTAAGTCAGTATCTAGTTGGTTTAAAAGTTTTACAGATGAGGGTTATCAAAAAGTAGTTCTTACAGATGAAGAGGGTAATGTTATTGAAACACCTCCAATCTTCTTTACTGGTAAATTAAAAAGTCAGTTTACTATTGATAAGATTAAATCTGAAATAGAAGCGCTACAAACTAGTTTTAGAGAGGGTAAAGTATCTACAGTTAAGTATAAAGAGCAACTTAAGGAGTTAGAAAAACAACTTAAGAGAAATGAAGCCATGCTTACTAAAGATGAACTTAATACTGATCTAGTGGATAGTTTAATTAAGTTTAGAGCAATGGCCTCTAATTATCAGCACTTAACTAATGCAGAAGATACTATCTATGCATTAAAGAGAGTTGTTGAAAATAGAGAGTACGTACAATCTCAAAATGTACTTGTACGTACAGCAACAGGAACTAAAGCAAAAACAATTCCTGGTTCAGAGAGTAGAACTGCTACCCGTTTGAAGAAATGGTTAAAGATGGTTTACTATGAAGAGTCCGAGTTTGATAAGAGCACATTAGATAACGTTATAAGTAAAGTACTTAATGCCACCTCTTTATCATATGTAGGGTTTAACATCTTTGGTAATATTAATAACTATGCCATGGGTAGAATTAACAATGGTATTGAAACCGGTGGTCAGTTATTCTATAATAGAGAAGCTATGCTTAGAGCATCAGGTGTTTATAATACTGAATATTTGCCTGGTGTATTTAAAGGATTAGCATCTAGTGAAGGATATTATGGTGAGAAAAAACCACAATCAAAATACGAGGCCTTACTATACAAGTATAGAATGGTAGATACTGTAGCTCAACGTGAGATAAAAGAGAAAGGTGGTTTAATGGAGTGGGGTTATGTTTTACAAGATGCTGCAGAAACAAATGTACAGAGTAAAGTAGGTATGGCAATCTTAATGTCTAAGCAAATTGAAAATGATAAAGGTGAGACACTCTCTCTTTATGATGCTTATGACTTTGATCCTAATACCGGGGAATTATCTTTAAAACCAGGATTTGATTTATCAGATACAGAACGTTATGATATTAGAAATAATATCCGTGAAGTAAATAAACAAATACACGGTAACTATTCTCCTGAAGATAGAGCAGCTTTACAAGATTATAGTATTGGTAAATTAGTATTTCAGTTTCACAAGTGGGTGTATCCAGCTTATAAAGCAAGATTTAAAAGAGAGTACTATGATGAAAACCTTGGTTGGATTGAAGGTAGATACCGGACATTTGCTAATTTTATCTCTCATATTAAATCTGCCAGAGGAGATATCTTTACTAAGATAAGAGATGCTAAAGAAAGTTTAAGAGAGGATCAAATTAAAAACTTAAACCGGGTAGCTACAGAACTTACATTTATATTATCTTCATTTGCTATTGCTCATATCATATCTTCTTTGATAGCAGGTATGGATCTAGATGATGATGATAAACAACTTAAGAGATTATTAAATTCATTAGCTTATCAAGCAGATAGACAGACTTCAGAATTAACAAGTTTCATTAGTCCGGGTAATGCATATATGTTAATGAAGAGTCCTATTGCTTCATCTAAATTACTTGGTGAATTAGGAGAAGCTGTTAGTGATACATTTGCTTTCCCTTATAACTATGTATTTGATGAGGAGAGTTTGTATTACAAACAAGGCTCTAAAAAAGGTCAGCTAAAACTTAATAAACAATGGTCAGATGCATTGCCAGTATTGTATACAATAAACAGGTGGCAGTCTTATGATAATGTAACAGATTTCTATGTAAAATAATGGGGGATTTCTCCCCCTACATTTTACTTGTTGTTAAATAATATTGACAACGTAATAAAAATTATCCCGAAAGATAATCTTGTTGCTTCAATCATTTTACCGTTATCCTCATAGTTGAGAACATCTACATTTACTCCTAGGAGTACATCTTGTTTTGGGAGAAAACTTATACCTATCATATCTATGTTGTTCAAAGTTAATTAATTTTCACTATATTATATATGTAGTATCCTAAAAACCTTCTAGGGCTGCATCCTGAATTAACTGCGGTAAAAATTATACCGTATGAAACTATTAAACTTTATTGGCGGCCTATTCAAGGATGAAAAAGGCGCTGTTTCCATGAAACGTCTGTGCGGATTACTCTGCACTTTAACTCTATGCGCTACATTGTACGCTAACTCATTTACTGAAGCTCACTTTGCTCCTTCTACTCCCTTGGTAGATGCAGTTGCATTGCTTGCGTTTGGTTGTCTTTCTTTGACAAGTGCAGAAAAAATTATGAAGAAGCCAGAAGCACCTGTTGAAGAATAATTTACTGTTTACTAAAACTATAAACTAAAATATAAAATACTATGAGTTTTACAAGAGAACAAATCGAAGAAATACTTTGAAAACGGAGAATTTAATATCAATGTAATTGGTATTCGTAATAGTGCTACAGGACAAAAAGTTACCAATGCATTTGATGATTGGATGACTTTGAGCTATAAAGAAGGCGGAGAATGGAAGTTCCATATCTGGCCTTGTACCACAGATAACGGTGGTGGAACTGCTCGTGTTAAACCAGGACAATATCCAGGATCACATGGTGTAGGTCTTCACCAAGGTAAATACAAATGTCTTAAGCAGAAAGCTCCTCTTACTGTATTCCGTGATTATACTAAAGATGGAGTATACCAAGAAGATAAAACTGAGACTGGTGTATTTGGAATCAATATTCATAAGGCAGGAGTAGATTCTGCTCAAGTAAATGATTGGAGTCATGGTTGTCAAGTATTTAAAAAATCTGCTGATTTTGATAAATTTCTTGCTATCTGCGAGAAAGGTGCTAAATTACAGGGAGATTCTTTTACCTACACTTTAATTAAATCAGAAGACATTAAATAACATGCATGATTCTATTTTGGGGTTTCCTAGTACCTCAGGTATATATAAGATAACGTCTCCTACAGGCAAAGTCTATATAGGTGAGGCTGTTAACTTGCGTATACGTTGTAGTTACTACTTAACCCCAAATAGAATTAAAAAACAAAGAGCTATTTATAATTCTTTGATAAAGCATGGTGTTGACTTACACAATATTGAAATACTAGAATTTTGTTCTAGTGAAAATCTATTAGAAAGAGAAAGATACTATCAAGAATACTTTTGTAGTGTAGAGAATGGTTTAAACTGTTATCTAACTCCTACGCATGAAAAGAAAAAAGTTTTGTCATTAGGTACAAAACAACTTATGTCTTTAAAAGCTACAGGAGTAAACAATGCATTCTATGGAAAGAAACACTCTACAGAGTCTTTAAGTAAGATATCAGAATCTTCTTCTGGTAGTAACAATCCTAATCATGGAGGAAAACTACAGACAGAAGAATATCTTATAAAGCAAAGTATTTCTAATAGTAAAAAACATCTTAAGTTAACCAACACTATTACAGGAGAAACCCACATCTTCTTAAACTCTAAGGAAGCTGCAAAGTTTATAGGAGTGGCTGCCTCTAATATCAGAGAATGTAAAAAATTAAAACATAAAGCAAAAAGAATCTATCTAGTAGAAGATTATGAAATCTGTACTACTTAATATTTTTTTATTATTCTTAGCCGTCCCTTGTTTTAGTCAAATAAAAATTGACAAAGCGGGGGACGGTTGGGATTTAAAAGTTGATTCAGCAATTCAACTAATAAAAAGAGTAGACATAGATAAGTATAAGATGCTTGATACAAATTGTTATCAAATATCTTTTATGATAAGTCCTTACTCTTCATGTTTATTAGAGAATGGTTTAGGCCATATTTATATATCTGTAAATGATATGAAATTAAACTCTATAAACAATATTGCTGTAGTGCTAGTACATGAGAGTCTTCACTTGTACATAGCTAAAAAGGGAATAGAACTTATTCCCGCAAAAGAAGAGACATTTTGTTATATGTATGAGTTAAACTTTATACAGAAATTAACAAACCCAGAAAATTGGTTAATAGAACACGCTTTAAATAATATAAACAAATGAGAAAATTAATTACGACACTTTTTGGTACTATGCTAGCTTCTTTAAGTTTTGCACAAAGTTCCGCAACATCACCTGGTACAGGCCATTGGGTGGTTATTGATTCAGGATATCAGGTTGCTACTACTACAGTAGGGCAGACTGTTGCTCCTCTACATTTCTACAATACTTCTACTTCAGAAAAAATCACAGGTATGCAATTCCGTGTATTCTATGATAAGACTGCATTTGTAGGAGTTGTTCCCTCTCTTAAAATTTCTACATCTGATCAATACCTTCAGTACGTAGATAGTAATGCGCAAGGATTCTTGACAGTTACTTTGGCTTATACTGGATCTAGTTCTACTTTTAACTATTCTAATGGAGCTACATTTGATTTAACTTTTACTCACGCAGCTGAATCTGTATGGAATAATTTAGATTCTATTAAAACTTTGAAAGTTGCAGGGGTTAAATCATTCTCTAACAGGGCTGCTACTAACTGGGGTAATGATACTACTTTAGTAGTTTACTCCTACGGTGGACGTTTTAATCAGAAAGTCTTGAGATTTGCTACTAAGTTTAAAAACGTAACAGGTTCAGATGCTAAGAACTTGACAGTTAGTTTGGAAAAAAGAGCTAAAGGTTCTTCTACCTGGACTCAAGTTGCTGCACAAAAAACTAACTCAGCGGGAGTTACTGTGTTCCGTAAATTCTTAGATACTACTTACTGGGATGTACGTATTGTAGTTAAGGGAGATACTATGACTCCTGGTAACGTATTCTCTACTGCAGATGCACAAAAGATCAATCAATCAATCTTAGGTCAATACACTCCTACAGGATTTGATTACTACACAATGGATGTAAACGGAACCACTGGTGATATTTCTATTGCTGACGTATACTCTGTTTATGGAAGATTGGCAGGTAGATTTAATGCTTGGCCTAACTCTAAGAAAGATGTAATGTTTTTCACAGTTGCTGAGTACAATGCAATCAATGGAGCTACAAGCAATCCTACCGCTACTTACTCTACTGTAAATAACTTTACTTACTCTGTAGATGGTAAAGATTCTATTACTTACTATGTAGCTGTTAAGGGAGATGCTAACTCTACAGGCTTTAAGATGGCCCGTTTAACTCCTATTAAAATTACTAATCCAAGTAATGCTAAACATTATATCATTGATGAGACTGTAACTTATGATTTTCCTGCAGAAACAATTGAGGTAAATATGCCTAAAGTAACTGTAGAAGAAGGTAACTTAGTTAATGTCCCAGTTAAAGTTTTAACTAACGGAAAGAAATTAGGCGCATTACAATTAGATCTTAAGTATGATACAGCTTATTTAGAATTTAAGACAGTACAAAATACTGAGAAAATGATGAAATGGACTACATTCTTTAACCCATCAAACGGTGTAGTATCTTGGGGAGGTGCTGACTTAACTAATGAGAATATGCTTAATGATGGAGAACAAGCTTTTACTCTTCAGTTTATTGCTAAAAAACCACAGGATAGTTGGGCTACCGCAGCTCTCTGGACAGGTGCTAAGTATGTAGGAGATAATAATTCTAAGGATATGAATATTACCCCGGCTATGGGTATTGTAGAGGTACGTAGAATCAATAAAGGAGTTATCTCTATAAATGATTTAAACTCTATCATAGTATTCCCTAATCCTACAGAAGGAGATGTACAAATACAGTTTAAGATTAAAGAAGCATCCAATGTAGATATGTCTATCTCTGATGAAGTAGGTAGAAGAGTACAAACTATTTTAAAAGAACATATGCCAGCTGGTAAATATAAGTATAGTGCAAACTTAGATTGTCTATCAGATGGTGTTTATATCCTTTCTGTTACTACTGAAACAGAATCATTACACTCTAAAATAATTGTAAACAAATGAACATTAAAAAAACACTTGGTCTTACCCAAGCAGAACCTGTAGTAGTAGATCCTAAAAATAGGTTCTACTATATGCTACAACAAATGCAAGCCAACCGTTGGAAAATTACGGCTATTATATTAGGTTTGTTCTTCCTTATCATTGTAGGTATTAACTCTGCAGTTTTCTTTGGTGTAGAGATTGCTGAGAACTGGAAAGAAATGTTACTTATTCTTTTTGGAGCTTTTGTAGGTAATCTTAATAAGGTAGTTGACTACTGGTTTAACTCTGAAGACAGAGACAAAATGTTAATAGCTAAGGTGGATGAGGAAGATGATACTCCAGAAGTTTTAGCAGCTAAGTATAGTAAAAAAGAAGAATAATTAATCTATAATATCATGTCTGAAGAAAAAGAAGAAAGCGTAATGTCAGCTACTAAAAAAGCTATCATTGGCGCAGTAACTACTGCTGTAACTGCAGGAGGTGCATGGTTTGCTACTCACTTAGGTGGTGGTGAAGAATCTAAAGAAGAAACTAAAACAGAGCAAGCTGCTCCAGCTCCTGTTATTGTTAATGTACAACAGAATCAAGAGAACAAACAACAAGTTAAGCAAGGTGGTGGAACAAACACAATCATTAAAGAACGTGTAATTGAGAAGCCTGCTGCTCAACCTACTCCAGCAACTAAACCAAAGCCAGATGAAGAATCCGATCCTTGGTAGTCTGTTATTGACAACAATATTATTTGCCTGTGGTAGTATGAAAACTACTACAGATGATGAGCCGGTAGAGGTAAAAGATATCTCTACAGTTTCCGGCTATACTGATTCTATTAAGAAGACAGTGCAAGTAGTTAATGTAGACATGACAAAAGTTCTAAGTTTATATCCTGCATTACAGGAAAAGAACGTAGGACTTGGATTTGCTGAATCAGTACTAGATTATTTAGATGAAACTAATAGATTTATATTCACGGAGGAAAAATCAGAGATCAAAGAGAGAATGGTTACTCAATTCAAAGCTTCAAAGAAAGGTGTATTTGATGAGCCAATTGATGGGAAAGGTAAGATTAAGCCTGCTCACTACTTTGTTTACGTTACTGTGGCTGATTTTGCTGTTGATGAAGACGAGCAAGTTGCTGGTGCTAAAGCAAAAGTTGTTGTCACTACTTTCATACGTCTACAGGTTAGGTTTGTTGACGCTAAAACGGGCCAAATTTATATTGGTTCAGGTGAAGGTGAGTCAACCAAAACCGGTGAATCCTTTTTAAAATCTTTAGATGACATGAAATTTTCCCAGAGTACTGTTGGAAAAGCTACCCGTAAGTCTCTTGAAACTGCTTGTACTAATGTGATTCAAAATCTCATTAAAGCAGGTGTATTTAAAAATTAAAATATTTTTATTAGCTTTGTGCATAGGTTTACCCCTATGTGCTCAGTCATTTGTATATAGTTATACAGATCCA
Organism: Sphingomonadaceae bacterium; assembly: GCA_009926135.1. GTDB lineage: Bacteria > Pseudomonadota > Alphaproteobacteria > Sphingomonadales > Sphingomonadaceae > Novosphingobium. Next base: position 2,137 of record RFPL01000028.1, on the reverse strand, counting down.
TGCACTCAGGAGTTAAAGTTTATTAACGCTGATATGAATAGTCCTATAGTAATTTCTTACTATGGACAAGTTAAAACTTTCTCATATACAGAGTTAACAGACGGAACTTTTGATGCATGGATTAATAGTGTCTATATCAAATACAAAAGTACATCACCCTGTCAAGGTATAGTTACAACTACTACTACGACAACAACTACAAACACAACTCTAAATATCATAAGTAATGTTATGAATTTAGGGGCCATCTCAAACGTTGGTAGTATAAGTAGTGTTGGAGTAAATATTGGATCTAATACTTCGTCAGGCACTAATGTAGGAACAACTAATAAAGAAAATAATGGATCAAGCAGTAGTAATCGGTCTGGTAGCACTAGTAGCAATAGTGATAATCCAGATTCTAAAGCTCCGGAAGGAGGAGAACCAACTCAGGGAACAGGAAGCTCAGAGAATAATCCAAGCAGCCCAGGAGGTGATGGTGGAAGCAACAGTGGCTCCAGTTCCGGAAGCAGTTCGGGAAGCAATAGCAGTGGAAGCTCCAGTGGTAGTAGTGGATCAGGAAGTAATGGCTCCAGTGGTAAAACCGAAGAAAAAACGGAAGTACAAACCGAGAAACCCTCAGAACAAAAAGTAGAGGAGACTAAAACTGAGCAACAAAAGACTCAGTCCTCTGGTACTGCAAAAGCAGCCGGCAAAGCAAAAGCTGAAGTTGCTAAACCCGCTATCCTGGTTACAGGAGATATAGTTGGTATTCAAACAAAAGCAGATGGTTCTCAGGATGCTAGAGGTACTGCATCTTTTACAAGAGTAAAAGGTGATGGTACTGCATCTATTGGCTTCTCAGCAGATTATATGATTAATGCCAAGATAGGAAATATATCTTGTGTAAGGTCATGGATTGGTGCTAACTCAAAGGGAGTTAAGCATATTAACGTTATATCAGATGGTCTTAGTCTGATGCCTAAAGCAATGTCTAACACTGCTTTATTTGTTAGAGTAAATTCAGTTAAAAATTTTACAGCACTTTATGGGGGTGCCGGCACTTATGGTAAATTGTATGGGGAAACTATGATCTCTACAATTGCTATAGGTGGTTTTATGTATAAGGGAAAACTTACTAAACATATAGATGCTACAATTATTGCAGCTGGTATATATTCCCCCTATTCTAAATATTATACAGAATCTTTATTTAAAGCTAAACCAATTATAATTCCTTTCTTTAACTTTACATACAAAATGACTAAGACATTTGGTATAGGAATTACTGGTGGCGGTACTTATATTGCTAATCAAGATATATTAAACTTCCAATTGTTAATGGGAGCTAAGTTATTATTATGAGGTGGTTTATATTTATATTATTTATCACCAATAGTTTAAGTGCACAGTTTACTTATTCTGGATATATTTATAATGCTAATGGATCAGGAGCAAATAACGTTGCTATAAATCTCTACAGGAGAACAAACCAAACTATTACAGGATTTACTAACCAACAAAATTATAACGGGCATTCATATTATCGTTCTACTGGTACTGCTGTTTGGACTACTGCTAGAACTAACTGTGCTAATATGGGAGGACACCTAGTAACTATTACAACTGCAGGTGAACAGAGTTTTATTTATGGATTATGGCCTTAACAGATGAAGTAGTAGAAGGTACCTGGAGATGGGTAACAGGAGAAACTTATTCTTATTCTAACTGGAACTCAGGAGAGCCAAACAACTCAGGCAATGAAGATTATGTACAGTTTGTGTCTAATGGTAAATGGAATGATTTGAATAACACTCAATCTTTAGCATATGTGTTAGAGTTTGAATACTTAGTAACAACTTCTTCTTGGACTTTATATAAAACTATCTATACTAACTCTTCAGGATACTATTAACTCTTCAGGATACTATTCTATCTCTGAAGCATATGATCCCTCAAAAGAATATTATATAGAACTAGTAGCTCCTACTAGAATTCAGGCTTATACAACTTCAGACATTCAAGGAGTCTCTAATATTATTCTAGGAAAGACTACAAGAAATGGTTTATCTTTTCATATGTTTGATGTAAATGATGATAAACTAATTACAGTAGCAGACAAGTACTATGTAGCAGCTAGAAAAGCAGGAATCTTTTC
>RFPL01000027.1 GCA_009926135.1 Sphingomonadaceae bacterium | reverse complement strand
GTCAAGCAGCAGATAATGGATCTAGTAAAGCTTCTGATGCACTTAAGTTAGCCGGAGCATTTATGCAAATGGGTGGTACCGGTACAATGTTACGTGATACTCAATATGATGAAGGTGGTGAAATGGCACTTGGTCAAATCATGGCAATGCATGATAAGTTATCTAGATTACAAAAATTTGTAAATGGAGAAACTGAAATTGATCCTTGGGTAGCAAGTAAAATTACATTGGCAGATGACTACTTAAACACTGTTGCTGATTACATGCAATACAATGAAGGTAATGAAGGTGAGGAAGAAGAGGAAGATTCTGATATGAGTATGGGTGAAATGGAGCAAATGAAAATGGGTGGTATTCCTCAGCGTTATAAGAATAGAGGATTTACTAAAGTAGGTGTTAAAAGAAAATCTGATAGAGCTGGTAAGAAGTGGATGGTATTAGCTAAGAAAGGTGATAAGTATAAAATTGTACACGGTGGTTATACCGGTATGAAAGATTTTAGCCAACATCATTCAGAAAAACGTAAAGACAATTTCTGGAATAGAATGGGTGGTAAAAATTCTGCTAAAGCAACTGATCCATTCTCTCCTTTATATTGGCATAAAAGATTTGGTACATGGACAGAAGGTGGACAACCAGAAGAAGGTGGACCAGTAAAAGAGAATGCATTTAATAAAATTATTGAAGCTGAAGATAAAAAGGCTAAAAATAAAAAGGCTTTAAACATTGCTGAAATTGCAGCTAGTCTTGCTGGTACTATTGGTATGATTGCTGCAGATGCTAGAATGGCTCGTGGTAAAAACAGATATTATAATGAACATCCTGGAATAGGTAATCCTGATCCTACAAGAAAACAAAAATGGGATTTAGGTAAACAGGCTAATGGTGGTGAACCTACTAATGCAGGATTCCAAGCTTTACCAGATTATGTACAAAATAAAATCTTAAGCAACATGGCTTATGGTGGAGATATGTATGGTGGTCAGATGGATATGGATAGTATGTATAACATGATGAAGGGTGGTAGTAATAATATATATCAGCAAGGTGGTCAGAATGATGATCAAGTTATGCAGGCTATAGAGATGTATGCTCAAATGACACAAACAGATCCTCAAGATATTATCAAACAACTTCAAGCCATGTCTCCTCAAGAACAGCAACAAGCTATTCAACAGATTATGCAGGCTATTCAACAGGGACAATCTCCTCAAATGGCTTATGGTGGCATTCATATTAATCCTGCAAACAAAGGAAAGTTTACTGCTTCAGCTAATAGAGCCGGTATGGGTGTGCAAGAGTTTGCTAGACACGTACTTGCAAATAAAGAAGATTATAGTTCTACACAAGTAAAAAGAGCTAACTTTGCTAGAAATGCTGCTAAATGGAAAAAACAAATGGGTGGTATGACTGAGGGATCAGAGTTAGAATTACATCCTGATGAGATTCAAAATCTTATTGATCAGGGTTATGGTATTGAGTATTTAGATTAATTGACATGAAAAGAAAAGTAAGGGTTAAGAGTTTACCAAAAGCTCAAACAGGTTTACAACCATCAATGGTTTTATCAAGTGCTATGAAAAATAAATTTTATACGCAGCAAAATCCTTGGGGTAATTTTCCAGAGTTAACTGGAAATTTTAATGTAGGTATGCCTAAGTTTGAAAAAAATACAAGCCCCTCTTTTTATGCAGATGTATATCAAGGAGATCCAAATACTACAGGATCTTTTAATGTAGGAAATAAAATAAATGAAAATGCCTCTAATATAAGAGGTACTTCTTTTGCTAATTTTTTACCGTCTGATGTTTATTATGGAGAAAATAATTTAACTCCTGCTTTACCAAAAGGTACACCATTAGAAATGCCTACTGGTTGGAAACCAACAGCACATCAATCTTGGAATTATCAAATACCTACTAAAGCACCTAAACCTCCTAAGAGTGATGGTAATGATTTTAATCCTTATATAGGTCCGATGTTATTAGCTGGTACAGATGTATTTAGTTCTGTTGCTAAAAAGATTCAAAATAGAAATGCTAGAACAGATCTTAAAGAACAATTACTAGCAGATAAAGTATATAATGTTAGACCATCAGATTATGCTGGTAACCGAGGAGACTATTTAACTAATACACCTGGATTAGGTCCAGACTTTAGACCTATTGATTATATATATGGTGACTACAATAAAATTGCCCAGATGGGTGGAGAAATGAAAAGAAAAGTAAAAATTACAAGTTTGCCACAAGCCGGATATGGTGGTGTTCAAGATGCCAAAACTGTTAATCAGTTATATGGTAACTCAGCTTACATGATGAACATGTTTAATGGTGCAACTAAAGGTGTACCAGAACCTGTAGTAAATCAGAATATGACTGCTGCACCTAGAGCCACTGCTGTATTAGAAGCAGAGGGTGGTGAAACAATTGTTAGACCTGGTGATGATGGTGTTCCACAGTTATATACAATTAGTGGACCTGATCATAGTAAAGATCCAAATGCTAATGGTGGTGTACCATTAGATGGTAATCAAGCACCTGAAGGATCTTTTATTTTCACAAAACAAAAGAGTATGAAAATAAAAAATGGTGATTATCAAGATATGCTTGGTTTAACACCTAGCAAAAAAGGTTATGTGATTGCTGATGTTTCTAAGAAGTTTAATTTAAATGATCCTACTTATAGAAAATTATTAGCTGATCCTCATTCAGATTCTATTGAGAAATCAACAGCTCAAAGAATGCTTGATAATTATACAACTAAGTTAGGTCAATTAGCTCTTATACAAGAGGAGATGAAAGGATTCCCACAAGGTATTCCAAGTATTGCACATCCTTATTTACAAAAGATTGGTGTAAATCCTCAAGATATGATGCCGGTTAATCCAGCAGAAGGTATGCAAACAGCAATGTATGGTGGTGCACCTAAAGCTCAATATGGTTTTAATTTAGGTAATCCATCAGGAGCTTTTAATCAATTTAAAACTTCTACTTTTGAACCAGCAGCAACAACTCCTTCTGCTAAATCTCAAAATCGTCCTGTACAAAATGCACCAGTTTCTACACCACCTCCAACAGAATATTCTGTTTTATCTGAGATAGAAAATTATAATCCAGTTCTTGGTCCAGATCTTCTTAAAGGACAGTATGGTGATTATACAGCTGATTATGAGCAACTTAAAACAACATTAGAGAATCCAACAATTAAAGAAAGATTGTTAGCAGAATATAATGCAGTACATCCTAAAGATAAATTTATAGGAACCTCTGATGAGTTTGTTAAGAATTATTTAGATAATCAATTACATGCATACGCTCTTACAGCAAATTATCCCGGAGATATTTTAAATAGTGAAGACTGGGATAGAGTTAAAAAGTTTGGTAAAGAGAATGTTGTATATGATGCAGCAATTAAAAAACTAGGTCTTAATCCTTTAGATAAACCAGAGATTTCTAAATGGCAATCTGGATATCAAATTCTTGGTAAACTTTCTATGAGTAATGATCCAGATATTGCTACACCATTAAAACAATTTAGATGGACACCTGAAGGAGTTACAGATGAGAAAGCATATTTAGGTAAATTAAATGTTAGTGAGGTAGATAATCTTTTTGGTAATACTTCTAATAGACAAATTGCTAAATTAAGAAACTTACCAGAGACTCCTAAGAAAGGTAAGGATAATGATTATAATCAAGAAGATTTAGATATCAATATAAAAAGAAAACCCATTGATTTCTATATTCAAGATGTTATGAATACAGGATTAGGATTAGCTAATAGATTGAATATCAATAAGTACAATCCTACAATGAGTCAGTATGAGCCAGAGCTTATGAAGCCTACTTACTATGATCCTAATAGAGAGTTAGCTAATAATGCAGAGATGGTTAATATAGCTGCTCAGAACTTAGCACAATTTACTGGACCACAAGCATTTAATGCAAGATTCTCAGATGTTCAAGGTAAAGGTTTGGCTAATGCTGCTAATATTGAAGCTAGATATAATAACTTAAACGTTGGTGTAGCTAATCAATTTGAACAGGGTAATAAACAGTTAACCAATCAAGCTAAGTTAGCTAATCAAAAAAGTACTCAAGATTATTTGGCTGGACTTGCTATTGCTAATCAACAATATGATAATGCTATTAATCAAGCCAATACCAATCTTGTACAAAGTGGTTTAGTTCCTGCATTTACTAATAGAGCTAAGACTCAAGTTATGAATAGTCTTATCTCTGATTATATAATTGATCCTAGAACTGGTGGTATGTTAAACTTTACTCCTGCTGGAAGACAGTTTTCTGGTTCATCAGCACAATCTGGTAAAGCCGGATTATCTAGTTTTATTTCTGATCTAGAAAAAGAGGATCCATACTTTAAAGCACTTTCTCCTAAAGATAAGTATGAGGTAGCTATGAAATTAGCTAATGGTCGTAATAAATCTAAAAAAGAAGTTGATGCTGATAGATTAGCTAAGTTCTTTGGTTTAAGTGATAACTAATTAACTTTTATAAGTTTAATAAACCCTGTAAATTTGTAGTATATTGTAATGTAAAGTATGGCAACCTATATACAAGGTGTTACGGATAGGATTCCGGAGATTACACCTTTTCAACCAGATTATAGTTTTTTGATGAACTCATTGCAGTATAAGCAAAATGCTTATGACAATGCGTTTAATCAAATTAATAGTATATACAGTAGTGTTTTAAATTCTCCATTAACTAGAGCTTCTAATGAAGAGAGACGTTCTGAATTTTTTAAAGCTGCTGAAAATAATATTAAAAAGATATCCTCTACAGATTTATCATTACCTCAGAATGTAGATGTTGCTATGGCTGTATTTAAACCATTTTATGAAGATAAAAATATGGTTAAAGATATGGTTTGGACAAAGCAGTTTAACAATCAATTGGGTACTGCTCAATCATATAGAGATTCACAAGATAAAGAACTAGTTGGTAAATATTGGGATACCGGTGTTAAAGCTTTACAATATCAAAGAAAAGCTTTTGCTGAAGCATCAGATGAACAAGCATTAAATATGGGCGCTGCTAGATATGTACCATATGTTAATGTACATGAGGTAGCACAAAAGTATTTAAAAGATGCTGGATTTGATATCAAGAAAACTTCTTTTGATGGTAACTGGATAGTTAAGTACCAAAATGGTACACTTGCTGAAACTCCCATGTATCAGTATTTGTCTTCTATTATGGGTAATGATCCTCAGATAAAAGCAATATATGATACCCAAGCATATGTAGATTATAATGATTTCATAGAAAAAAATACTCCTATTTACGGAACTAAAGAAGAGGCTGCTGCAGTTTATGCAGATGAGATCATGAAAACATTACCTAAAGAATGGCAGAAATATAATCAAAAACTTAATGATGATTATAGTACTATAAGTGGTGTTGTTTTATCTACTGAAGAGATGATTAAGAATGAAGGTATTGTACCTGGTTCTGATGATCATAAACGTTATATTGCTAATCTTAGAGAGAAGGAATTATTACAAGCAGCAAAAAGAAATGTTGATTTTGATAATGAACAAATAAATGCTGAAAGTGATTATGTAGCTAAAGCCAGAATGCTTAAGACAAAAATTCTTATGGATAATGATTTTAGAAATGCTGCTATTACTGGTTCTAAAATTAAAATGGATGTTGATTATGAAATTAATCCAATTGCAATGGAGAATATCAAACATGAACATGCAAAAGAATTAGAGAGATATAAAAAAGAATTAGAGCAAGTACCTGTTTCACAAGAAGGTTTAATTAATATACCTACTGCACCCGGTGGTGATATTGATTTAGGTGCAGCTATTGATGTTAACCAAAAAGATTTACTTGTTGCTAAAAGCCAAGTATCTCAACACATGGCTCAATTAATTGGATTAGCTTCTGCTAAATCTAATAATATGCCAATCATGTGGGATGGTAAACAAATCAGTCCAGCTGAATTAGCACAAAAAGCACAAGATCCTGCTAATGCTGGTAAGATTGCAAACATGTATGGTATGTTTGATAAAACAATCAAAGCTGGTTCTTTAAGTAGAGATCCTAGATTTATGAATGAGTGGGAAAATATCACTCAAACAGTTGGTGCTATTAATCAGGTAGAAACTAAATTTAATGAGGATTTATTAAATACATTTAATAACTGGAAAGGTACTGATCAATTTAAGAGTGCTAAAGGATCTTTTGTTAATCTTGATGGTTTTGTTAAAGGTGGTAAGATTGCAACTGAAGATCAATATGTTGCTGACTATGTAGCTAAGAGAAAAGCTAATTTAAATAGTAGTGATAGAGGTATTGTGTATGGTGGAAGTTCATTTCTTATGGGTACTGGTAATTATAATGATAGTTATGCTAAACCCATTACTGAAGTATTAGAGAATGATGCTAAACGTGAATATGCTAATATTAAAAAAGAGTTGGGTCAATACTATGGTAGCAAGAAAGGATCTGTATATAGTGTTCATAATGATTTATATGGTTCTGGACAAGTTGGTATGGGTACCGGATTGATGAATGTAGGAGCTACAACTATTACTTATGATCCTTTAGTTAATAATCCAGTAGCAACTAATCAATTACAATCATTGGTTAATAGTTACTATAGAAATCCATCAGCCATTACAGTATCTTATGGTAAAGGAGCTACAGAAATTGGAGAGACTCTTTCTGGACCAATTAAAGGTTTAATAGAAAATACATTCTTAAGTGCTAACACTGATAGAAAAGGTGAGAACAGATATGTAACTGATATACAATATCAAAGAGCTACTGCCGGTAACCCTAATATTTCTTCATACACAATCACTGTACCTAAGACTGCTTTAGATAGATTAGATAAGGATACTGAGGAGTATAAAAATATTCAAGCCGCTGGTGGTAAGATTACCATACAAGTTCCTAAAGAGAATGATGTAAACATTCAACAGAACTTGGCTACTTCAATTGATCCTATTAAAGTAAGGATTAATGCTAGTCCTACTAAATCTATTGATTTAAATGTTCCATATGGTGGTAATATTAGACTTACTGAATTACCTGGTGGAGCATTAGTATCTTCCGGATTTGCATATAGTGTAGATAACTTAGGTAATTTAACAGAAAGTATATCTGTTAATCAAGATCCTATTATACCAGCAGCTGATGGTGGATACACTACATATTACAACAATTTGAACAAAGTATTAAATGGATATGCGGAAAAGAATGCTAGACAGAAAAAAGCAACTGTTGCAGCAAAAGGTGTAAGAGATCCAAATATATTACGTTAACTTTAAAAACTTATTTAACAAATGTCTGAAAATTTAGATTTTTTAGGAAGAGATGATTCTTCTCTAATGGGTGTGACTAATCCTTTAGACGCTATGAGCTCTCCAGTAGATTGGGGAATGGCGGGAACAGTTATTAATAATTTAATACCAGCTGACTTATCTTCAATAGGCGGACCATCAACATCATATTATAATGGTGTTCATGTTAATAAAGCAATATCAGATCAAGATTCTTTTAATAGTATGCTTGCTGATGCTGGTCAAAAAGCTAGTGAATCACAACTTCCAGGTTATAGAAATCCAATTGCATTTGGTAAATCACAAACAAATTACGAAAGATATTATAACCACCCTAAATTTAAAGATTTAGGATTTTCTCCTTTTAGAGATAATGAAGGATTGTATAATCAATATGCTTCATGGGGAGATGAATACAGCAGGATGTTTGGTCAGTTTGGCAAACTATTTACCACAGGTTTTACCTCTACATTTGAATCACTTGGTGATGTAATTAGTGGTGATCCAACTAAATTATTTGATAGTGCTGGTGAAGAGTATAGCAAGGCTGCTGAGATTGGTATGACCAGTAAAGGTGGGCCTTTAGGTTTTGCAAATAACTTAATTCTTAACTCTGGTTATACAGTAGGTTTACTATCTGAGATTGCTTTAGAAGAATTAGCATTAGGTGCTCTTACTGTTGGTACTGGTGGTGGTGCTGCACCTCTAGCTGCTGGTAGAACTGCACAGAATCTAGGTAAGGTATCTAGAATTGGTGAGATGGCTACAGCTACTAGAAATTTCTTAAAAGGTTTAGATCAAGCCGGTTCAGCTAGAACATTCTTTAGCTCAGCTGGTAAATTTATTAATCCGTTAGAAAATACTTTTGAAGCATATACAGCTATTAAAGGATTAAACACTGGAGCTAATGCAATTTATAGATTAGATAATGCAGCTAAAGCAACTAGATACTTTGGTGCTTTCTATAGAGATGTACGTAATATTAATGCTGCTTTATCAGAGGGTAAGTTAGAAGGTTCTATGGTTAGAGATGAAGTGTATAACACACTTATTGATGATTATAGAATGAAGAATAACTTTATGCTTCCTGAAGGTAATGAGCATCAAGAGATTTTAGATCAAGCAAATAAGGCCGGATTTGAAACAGAGTTTAAAAACTTACCATTATTATACTTTACTAACAAGATCACTTTTGATAATATCTTTAAAGGTTATAAGCCTTTACAAAATGTTATGCAAGAAGGTGCTGGTACAATTGCTGATGACTTAATTAAAGTTCCAGTAAAAGGTGGTATCAAAGGTGCTATGCAATACACTGAAAAAACAATTGGTAAGACATTAGCTCAACCATTTGTTTCTCCTAAAGAATTTGCAAAGAATGTATTAGGTAAAGGAGTTAGATATACTACTGCAAACTTCTCAGAAGGTTTTCAAGAATTAGCTCAGGAAACATTATCTGATGGTTTAAAGAAATACTATATTGATACCTTTAGAGATCCTTCTTTAATCCATAAGAATTACATGAATGCTTCTATGAAAGAAGCAATGGATAGACAAGTATTTTCTGCTCAAGGTATGGAGACTTTCTTATCCGGATTCTTAATGGGTGGCGTAGCTGGCCCATTTGGTAATTTTATGTATAAGACATTACCAAAGACTTTCCAATATTTAACTGATAAGAAAGCATATATAGATTATGCTAATCAGAAAAAAGAATTACTTACTAAAACAAAAAATACTCTTAATGAAACTTTAGCAAATCCATTTGCTGATTTCTCTAGTAGTGATGCCAATATGGTATCTCAAAGAAATATTCAGAAGAAGATGGAAGAAGCTGCTGAAAGAGGTGAAAAGTTAGAGTATCAAGATGCTAAAGATGAAGCATTATTTGAATCTATAAGTCAGGATATCATTAGTGGTGATAAACTAATAGCATTAGCTCAAACAGGTAAACTTAATGAGGTAAGAGATTATGTTGAGAAACTTGGTCAATTATCTGATGAAGAGTTTAAGCAAGCATTTAATTTATCTGGAGAAAGTAAATCAGTTAAGATTAAAGAAGTTCTTGATAGAATAGATTTATTATCTGATTCTAATGAGATACTAAATGATAAGTATGGTGCTAATCCTTTTAAACCAGAATTATATAAACCTGGAAGTACAGAGAGAAAAAATGAAGAGATAAACTTTAGAGCTTGGGAAAATAGTAAGCGTATGGTTCTTTATCATATGTTTACTAATACAAGAGCTATAGAAAGAAGAAATACGTTATTGGAGACTGCTAAAGCAAGTGGTGCATTAAAGAATATGGCAGCCTCTGATTTTGATATTTTATTCTCTGATAACTCTTTAAATAGAGAGTTAGAGATTTTAAATATTGAGTTAGCTCAAGTTGGAGAAGTTACTGATCCAGCTCTTAAGAAAGATATGGATAACAAAGCTAAGAAGCGTGAGTTATTAAAATCTTTTAAAGAACAGTATGATCTTAACTTAAAGAAGGACGGTACATATGATAAGCGTAAGATATCTAATCTTTATAAGAAGTATGTAAACTACATTAAGTTTGCAAATGAGAAAGATGGTAATCCTGCATATATTCAAGACACTGTATTACAGAATACATTTGATCAGTTATTTGATTATAAAGTACTTGACTTAAGAAGTCAGATATTAGAACAATCTATTAATTATTTACTTGATCCTGTACGTTTTAAAGAGTTAACTGAAAGAACTTCTAAAGTTCTTACTGAAGCATTTGAGCAGCGTAAAAAGGATGTTACATCAAGTGATATATATGAGAAGCATATTGAAATGCTTGAGAAGAATAATGTATTAGCAACTTTACAAGGTATGGGTGTATTAGTAGATCCAGACCAGGCTGTAGAGTTTGCTAAGACTGGAAAAGTTCCAACAATATTCTATCATGATTCTGTAATTGGTCCTGTTAAACCAACAGATGACATTTATCAGAACATAATGCTGGTGTTTGAAGCTATTAAGCAAATTAAACTAGCTGAAGAAAACCGTGCTAAAGCTGAAAAGACAGCTAAGTCTAATGAGTTTAGTACTGATACTACAGAAGAGGAAGAAGAATTAGGTTCAGAAGATATTGAAGATGTAAGTGAGTTTACACAGACAGTTGTACGTAGAGCTTATGATGATTATTTAAAATCATTAAGAGAGGTAGAAGTACCAATTTCTTTTGAAGAGTTTGTAGCTACTAAAAAAGGTGCTGGTATTATAAATGCTATTACTACATTAGAAGCCGCTTATGATGCAATTACTGATGAAACTAAACCTGAGTTTACTGAGTGGTTAAGAACTAATGCTAGAACTCCATTAGTATACGATGCATTAAATAAAAACAATGTTACATTCTCTGACATCTTTATTCAACAAAGAGATGAGAATCAGTATAATAATGATACATTAGAAGAAGGTGAAACTGTTGTATCTCCTGGATACAATGGTGTATTCATTACTAAAGTAACTGCAGTTGTAGATAACGTTGATACAGATGTATACTTTGTAAAAACAAATCAAGGAATACCTGCTATTGAAGCAGCTGGTACACCTGATCAATTAATAGATGTTGCTGATGATGTATTCACTGATTTAAAAAGAGCTGAGAAAGCTCAGAAAAAAATTGGTGATTACTTAGGTAATACTAAAAAGCAATTTGTATTTGATAATGTACCTTTAACTTATGGTCAGATTATATCTGATAATAAGAACAATGAATTTATAGTTTTATCTTATCCCCGTGAAATTGAGAGTGGGTCAGATTTAAAACTTAAGAATGCTAAGACTGGTGCAATCCTTACAACAAAATCATTTTCTGGATTTAAACTTGATAGAGCTCCTGTAGAAAAGAAAGAATACACTTCACGTTTTGATTCAGTAAGTACATTAGATAGAGCTTGGGGTAAAAGAATGGAGGGTGAGTCTCAGAAAGATGCTACTGCTCGTTTAAGTAACTTCTTAAGAGATACTCCTATAGAACAATTAAAAGAGGGATTAAGTATTAGACTTACTAATCTTAATAAGTCTCCCGAAAGATATGCTTATTTAAAACTAGAAGACCAAAAAGAAAATCAATCATTTGGATTCTTTAGAGATTCTTATGCAATTGCATTAGTATTTAATGGTGAAGAGATTGGTTATTTACCTAACCCAACATCTTTCCAATTTTTAGATACCCAGGGTAATCCAATTCCTTTTGATAGAGTAAATGCTGATAGAGTTAAACAAGCTTTTTATTTAAGAAGCGGTAGATATAATCAAGCTGTTGCTGAGATTAAAAAGGGTTATAAGAATAAAGTTGCTTTATTAGATTATTTAAAATCTAAGTTAGGTAAAAATACTTCAGTAGAAATTTCTTATGATGATCTTAATAAAGTAGCAAATATTAATATTGGTTTAGGATCTTATGATTTCTTATCTCGTGATGAGGCTAGACCTAAGTTTTCTGAATTAAGTAGTAACACTATTGATGGTGCCATCTATGTAATTGATAGAGAAAACAAGTATAGCAAAGGATCTATTATTACCATTGAAGGTTCTCCTATAACTGATATTGATTCAGATATTTTAGAGTCAACAGAAAAAGAAATTGATGCTGCTAGATATAGTAAGTCCGGTGTTGATGGTTTATTAAAGTATGGTAGATATGTAGCTGTAGTTAAACTTCCTAATGGTAAAATTAGATTTGTAGAGTTAACTACACCTGCTTTATCTAATGAAGATCTTAATACATTTGCTTCAGATCTTAAAGCCCGGATAGAATTAACTAAAAAAGAAAATATAAATGCTGAAGGAGAGGTAGAGGCAGAAGAATACAATGATATCTGGAATAAAGAAAACATTGATCAAAAGTTATTTATCTCATTACCATTAAAAGATCGTGGTAAATTCTTAAATCTTTATGTTGCTCCAGATGCATCTTTAGTTATAGATTTTGTAAACAAGAATACTAGAGGTTCTGAAATTAGCAGAAAGCAATTTATTAATGATCCTGAGTTTAATACTTTCTCAGAGTTGTTGTCATTAGTAAATGCCGGTATTAAAGAGCATGATGCAAAAGTAAAGCTGGAAGATAATAAGATGGATGTAGTACTCACTGGTAGATCATTTAAAGCATCTTTACCAAAGAGTATTGATACATTACAAGTATTAGATATGGAAGCTAGCGTTGGGCCAAATGTGGTTAAAGATGTATCTGTATATGTAGACATGCTTGAGCCAGCTTCTGATGTCCAGGCAGATCCTTTATTACCAAAAGTAAGTAACACTGATCTTACTCCTACTGATGTTAACATAAGTAATCTTGACTTAAGTAATGCACCAGAAGGTTCTGTATTTAATCCAGATCTATTAAGAGGTGTTGCACCATTTAATCCTGTATCAGTACCCGTTGAAGTATCCAATGAAGTACCTTCTGAAAAACCTATTCAAGTAAGTTCTGCAGATGCATTAAATAGAGTATTAGCTGCTCAGCAATCTATTCCTCAGCAAATCAAGCAGTTACAAACTCAAGTTGATGATAAAACTGATGAAGTAAGAAAAGTATTGTTGGCTCAAAGACTTGCTGAAAAAGGTGAGTTAACTACAGCTGATAAAAAAGAAATTAGAATACAAGCAGAAAATTCTCCAGAGGTTCTAGCTATTAAAGGACAAATAGATGTATTATCAAAAGCTATTGGTCTCAAAGTAGTAGCTGCTGGTTACACTGAATCTGATATAACTAACTTAACTGAGTTCTTAACTTGGGCCCAAAACAATCTTCCTGACTTTGTTACTGTGGAAGATCTAGATACTCTTAAGAGTAACTTGTATACAGAAGGTAAGACAGTGGGTGCATTTGTATCTTCATTATCTAATATAGCCGGTAATGTAGAAGTTAATGGTATCATCTATACATCTGCTAGTTCTCCATTTAAATACCATGAAGCATTCCACGCAGTATTCCGTTTGCTATTAAGTGATGCTCAGATATCTAAATACTTAACTATTGCTAAAAAAGAGTTAAGAGATCAATTACGTAAAGAAGGTAAATCTTTTTCTTTAGCTAAAGAAGAGATGCGCATGTTACATCCTATGTATGCTGCTATGTCTGAGTCTCAGCTAGAAGAAAGAATGTATGAAGAATACCTTGCTGATAAGTTTGAAGAATGGAAGATCAATAAAAAGACAGAGACTAACTATGTAAATAAAGGTTTGTTTGCTAAACTAGTTGAGTGGATCAAGAAAGTATTCAGCAGATTTGGTAAGAATGAATTAAACTCTTTATTTGATAATATTGATGCTGGTAAGTATAGAAATAGTAAAGTAGTAAATAACAGATTTACTGACTCTCCATTTGATATTAGTGAGCCAGTACTTAAAGCTATTAAGATTGGGACCGAGGTTATTGAAGATTCTACATTTGCTGCAGAAGGTGAAATAAAATATATCACTGTAGATAAATACTTACCAGAACAAGAAGGCACTAGATTATCTGCAACTGTAGCTGCTATCTACAATAATAAACTTAAGGATGCCACTAAAGAAACTAATACAGATGAGTTATTAGAGTCTGTATTAAATATCTATGAGGAGCTTTATGATCCTAATTTAGATCAGTATGAGGATTTAGATTCTGCAGTTTTAAATAAATTAAAAGAGTATAGATTAATTTTTAGCAAGACTGAAAATAGAGATATTCTTAAAGAATCAGTAAGAGAACATTTAGCAATCTTAAGTATTAAAGAAACTAATGAAGACGATGCATCTGAGGATATTACAAGTGAACTAGGAGAAAGAGGTAAACAAAACTATACTGAAGGAGCTGCTGCTCAAGGTGGTTTTGGTAGCTTATCTAAGTTCTTAAGATCTTGGATATCTACTGTTACATATCAGGCTGCTGATGATTTTGGTAATAGTCAGTTCTTAGATGGTACACCTTATATTCAATCTGTAGATGGATCTACTGTATACAATGGTATCTTACAAGCAATTTCCGGAACAGAGGATGTAGAAGAAGTTCTCTTAAAACTTAATCTATATAAAGATAGAAACTTTGAGTCAGGTAAAGTTATTGAAGAATTCTTTACTCAAACCGGTGTAACATTTGATGAAGATGGTAATGTAGATTTAGAGAACGTTAAAAATAGTTATCTATTCCAATCTTTTATAAAAGGTTTTGGTCAGTATGCTGTAGACTATTTGTTTATCAATAAGGATCTTAAGAAAGAAATTGCTAATATCATATCTGCAAATAGAAAAGATTCTGGTAAAGTACAGTTTGATCAGTGGTCTCAAGCTTACTCTAGTGTATATGAAAGTAAGTTAACCCCTGAGTTAAAGAAAAAAGCAAAGAGTGTATTAACCAAATTAAAAGGTGCAATGGCACCAACTAAGAAATACACTGATGATGAGTTAATACAAAAAACTAATGAGCTATCTGTTGAGTTAATGGAAGTTTTAGGTATTTCATTGAGTGGTATGTATTTATCATATTCAATTGTAAATATCATTACAAAAACAACACCTCAACAAGATACATTATTTAAACTTTATTCTGGAGTAAAACCAATAGATATAGAGGATATTGATACATTATCTAAATTAATTCAGGCTGAAGAAAATCCATTTATTAATTTAGAGTATGAGACAGAAACAGATGCCCAAACTGGTGAGATAGTTGCAGAAACTGAGATTCTTTCTGGTGGTGCTACAACTCGTCTTTATAACATGGCAAAAGCTAATACAGTATTTGATGAATCTGTATATGCTACTAGCTGGAAAAATGCTGAAGGTCAATTAGTGTATGTTCATCAATTACCATCATATCACTTAGTTAAAATAAATGAAATTAAAAAAGCTGGTGGTATTGAAGAGTTATTAAAGGACCCATTTTTACAGGATAACTTCTTATTAAACAATGATAACTTTAAAGATATCTTAAGTTTGGTTAATGTTAAAAGAATTGATGGTCAAAAAGTTAGTAGTCTTACAGAAACTGGAGAAGGAGATATCATTGAAAACAAGCAGTTAGAGGTTAACAGACGTGAGGGAACTACTTATGGTAGTTATAGTCCTGAAGAATTTATTACTACTCTTATTGATTTGTATAGTTCTGGAGAAGTTAGAGAAATAAATAGGAAGAAATTTGCAGATAGCTTTCATTTGATTCGTGTTCTAGAAGCATCAAGTACGGGTAACGTAGTAAATCTTCCAATAGTTAAAGCAGTTAAGAAAGCTGGAACTAATTCCAATAGTTAAAGCAGTTAAGAAAGCTGGAACTAAAAATGTTATTACTGATGAGGCTAAAAATGCAATACTTGGTTTTGTAGAACAGGAGTATAACCGTATTAGTAGAGTAGCAACTGAAGAAACTGATGAGGAGATCTATGACTATAATACTGGAAAGATGCGTGGTCTTACTTTATTTAAAACTGGTAAGTTATTAACTGAAGATTTTAAGAATGAGTTAGAAGAACAAGCAAAGCAAAATTTACCATTAACAGATGCTCAGAAGAATCGGATTAAAACAGAAGCAGTTAACAGTTTATTAGACGAGGTAGATATTCTTATAGATTTATTAGAGACTGATAATATTATAGAGATTGATGATAAGAATAAAGTAACTAAATCTGCATTAGCTGGTTTTGTAAGTAAAGGATTTAGAAAGAATGATAAAAATAAGTCTGTAGATAAAACTACAAATAGTATTTATAACTTAGTAAGTAATGACTATAAGCATAACCTTATTCAGATCTATTTCAATGATTTTATTAATACAACAGCTATTAACCAATTGATGCATGGTGACCATGCTTTATCTCTTAAAGATGCTGTAGATGAAGTTAAAAGAGCTAAAGGATCAAATGCTACAGGTTCTAATATTTCTTCAGCTATTAAAGATCAAAGATTAGGTATTGAACATGCATTTAGAACTGCTCATGTTGTTACTTTATCTGATCCTTTATTCTTAGCTAAATATGCAGGTGATAAAGGAGAGAAAGCAAATGCTCAAATGTGGATGACTGTAAAAGCTTTACGTTATACATTATTTGGTTTAGGTAAATTATCTCCTATACAAGCTGAGTTATTAAACAAAATTGAAAAAGGTGAAACAGTAACTGGTGATTTCTTTTTTGGTGATAGTAAAAAGAAAGGTGCTGTATCATTTGATGCTTCTACTAATTCTATTAAGTTAGTATATTTTGATGGTCAGACATATATTAAAACATCTGGTGTAGTTCTTACTAAAGAACTTACATCTTATGGTAGCAACTTCCAGTATGCTTTACCCGGTAAAGAAGAGTTACATAGTTTACGTAATACTTTAGAAGCTTATGAGAAAGATAAAGAAACTGTAAGTTTAGCAGTACCTGTATCTGCATCTAAAGGTAAAAAAGTAAATGTAGCTAGTGATATAAATAGTATTACCGATAGAAACTTTATTGAGACTGATACTAAGTACTGGAGATTACAGTTGGAGAATCCATCCAATAAGATTAAGATTACAGATACTACTCAGATTAAGACAATCATTACTGCTGAACAAGATAATGAAACAATAGTTGACTTTATGGGTACTGATATTACTGTTGGTCAACTTAAACAGATCTATAAAGATGCATCTATTAATAGGGTTAAAGTTAACTATATTGGAAAAAGAAATGCAATCTTTACACTTGAAACTGGATTAGATGAAGTTAGAAAATCTATTGCTGCTGGATCTGTTACTCCTAAACTTGCTGCATTCCAAAGATATGCTATTGAGACATTAAAGTCTTCAGCTGGTGATGCTCAAATGATTGAGTTCTTTGAACTTGATGAGCAAGGAGAACCTAAGTATGATCTTAACTCTCCAATTACTATTGATAAGTTTGTTGAGTTGTTCTTATCTTATTTCTCTAAAGGAGTGTTGTCTGAAAAAATACCTGGACATGCTGTGGCTTTGATGTCAGATTT
>RFPL01000026.1 GCA_009926135.1 Sphingomonadaceae bacterium | reverse complement strand
ATAGGCGACAGACAGCAGGCCATCCTCGTGGGTCATGACCGCTTCGGGCACAATGAGCGCCAGCTCCTGGGCGATGAGACCAACGCCGCGATTGCCTGTATCGCGCCGACTAAAGGTCACCCCACGCAGTTTCCGGACCCGGTCCAGCGCGCCAGTGATCTTCTCGATGTCAGTCTTCAGGCGGGCGTCGGAATAGGCGGTAATGTCGCCCGTCGCGGTAATCGAGCCAGACACGGAAATGCTGCCGGTAAAGCTGTCACCAGCTTTGTTGGCAGGGGTAAAGCCCAACGCGCCGGTTACATCCGCAGAAGCGAGCGATGCGCCCGTTGTCACCCGGCCTTTCGCATCGACCGTGACCTTGGTGTAGGTTCCGGCCGTCACGCCGCTATTCGCCAGTGTCGCGGCAAATGACACGGCAGCGGATCCGTCGAATGTCGCGCTGGTGCCAGTCACATCGCCGGTCAGCGCAATGGTGCGTCCAGTCGCCCACCTGGTCGCTGTCGCGGCATTGCCGGTGCAGGATCCTGACGAACCGGTGATCGACCCACTGGCCGTGATGTAGCCGCTAGGGTTGGTCGAATTGTAGGGTGTGAAGCCCAGCGCAGTCGTCACCATTGCAGAGGTCAGATTACCAAAGCCGACCTGCACCACGGTGCCGCCCGCAGTCTTCGAATAGAGCTTCTGGTCAGCCAGATTGACCGCCAGTTCGCCCGCCTGCAGCGATGCGGCAGCAGGGACGCTGGACGCAGTTGAAGACCGTTTGAGCAGGATGGTGTTCGGCATCAGAAGGTTCCACCGTCCAGCGTCACGCCATCAATCGAGCCACCGGTGATGGCGACGTTGCTCGCTGCCTGCGTCGACATGGTGCCAAGGCCAGAAATGTCAGTATTGGGAATGGTCGCGGACGCCGTGAACGCCGCCGTGCCGTTGCCCTTGAGGTAGCCGGTGAGCGTGGTCGCGCCCGAGCCGCCCTTGGCCACGCCGAGCGTGCCGCCGATATTGCCCAGCGTCAGGTTGGCTTCGTTGACATCGACGGTAGGGTTGCCCGCCACACCATCGCCATTGGTGACTGCGATCTTGGTCGAACCGGCAGTCAGCGTGCGCGCTGCCACAGTCCCAGCGGCCGTGCGGGCGATAATCCCATTGGTGCCAAGGTTGTGGAGCGCCAGCGCCTGACCGGTCAGTGCGACAGCGTCAGCGGCCACAGCAATGCCTGTGCCGGCCCCCACGTCGATCGTGTTGCCGGTCTTGGTGAGGCCATTGCCGGCAACGATCTGTCCGGCGCCGTTGAACTGAACGAAGGTGACAGCAGTGGTGCCCAGCGTGCCGCCCGCATCAACCGTGCAGAGGTAGCCGACGTCCGCGTTCACTGTGCCCTGTTCGACAAACAGGTAAGCCGAGATATGCTCGTCCCAGGTCGAGAGATCGATCGCCCGAGCCCAGGCGCCAGAGGCAACCACATAGACCCCGTTCTGGGACGGCGTGGTCTGGTCCTTCACTAGCACGCGGTCGCCCGCGGCAAGCGCCACGCCGTCGATCGTCATGGTGCCGGACAGCGAGGCAATATTGGCAGTCGATGCGGCTTTCACCGAAGCCTTGGGATCGAGCCCCTGAACGGTCAGATCGACGTAGTTCTTGGTGGCGGCGTCCTGGGCTGCCGTTGGGTCAGCAAGGCCTGTGATGCGCTGGCTGTTGAAGTCGACCGCAGCGGTAGGTGCTGCCAGCTGGTCGAGCCGGTTGGCGCGGACCCGGGCATCGGTGAAATAGAGGTTGGTGCCTTCAGAGACGTCGCTGGTCGAGAGCGTGATGGCACCGGTACGACCAGCCACCGAAGTCACCGGGAACGTGATCGCGACGTTGCTGGCGGCTGTCACCCGTCCTTTCGCATCGACCGTGACCTGACCGACTTGCGTGGCAGAACCATAGGAGCCAGCGGTGACGCCGCTGTTCGCCAAGGTTGCGGTAATGGTCGCATTGGCGGTGCCATTGAACGAGGCTGTGCCGGTCACATCGCCGGACAGGCCGAGCGAGCGCGCCGTTGCCAGCGCGGTTGCAGTGCCAGCATTGCCCGAGATCGAACCTACAATCGTGCTCGAGAAGGTCTTGATCCCAGCGACGGTCTGGTCGCCCGAGAGCCCGAAGAAGGCGCCCGGGCCGCCGATGGCGATGACCGAGGTCGCTGTTCCGCCAGCACCCCCGGTGCCGGTGCCGTAGTAGAGTGTGTTGTCCTGCTCGTTGAATGCGAGCTCGGCATTGGCGAGCGATGCCGGAGCCCCGGCCGCACCGCCTGCGGCCCGGCGCTTGATACGCAGGGTATTGGCCATCAGAAATTACCTCCGTCGACCAGTCTGGCCGCTTTCTCGTTGATCCATGTGTTGGTGGGGGATGAGTAGGTGAGGACGTCGCCGCCCTCGGGTGCGGCCAAGGCCACGTCGGACAAGTCCGTCAACGCGCTGAGCGGCCCGGGCGGACCTGGTGGGCCCTGAGGTCCGGTAAACCCGCGTGGACCTGAGATCCCGGCGTTTAAGACCTCGAGGGTTATGCTGGCGCCGTCGCTCTCGACGAGGATGGTCTGAACCGCCTCGATGATCTGCAGCGTGGCCGTCATTCGACATCAAACGTGAGTGTCGGCAGGACCTCACGCTCCCCGCTGTCATTCTCGAAACCAAGCGTCAGCCAGACCCGCCCAGCGCCCGACTTCAGCGGCGCAGTCTGCTCGTCGGTCCACAGCACCTCGATCTGGCCGCCCGTTGCCGGCGGCAGAATGGCAAGCGCGGGCGGTGCGATGTTCGGGCTCTGGTCGATGACCATGAGCGTAAGGCCGGTAAGGTCCCTGGCGATCCCGGCGACCTGGTCGGCAAAGAAGGTAGCGCGCACGCGCTTGGTGCCGCCCCGGCGGATGGTCAGCCTGGTCATGCCTTCACCTTTGGGAAAGGAGGGTGGCGGGCGCCGCAGCCCCCGCCATTTGATCTCAACCGATCCGGGTGGTCGCCGTCTTGCGGAACAGGACCCCGCCAATGCCTGTCAGCGCCAGGACGACGGTCAGGACGTCCGTCTGGCTGAGACCTTCCGGCAAGATGCCGATCGCGCCAGCAACACCCCAGATGCTGCCGATGATACCGGTCCAGATGGCCTTCGATGTCCACCAGGGCTTCAAGTCTTCCATGTCAGTTCTCCAAAAGAAAACCCGCCAGAAGGCGGGCGGTTGTCCGGCTGCGCAAAGGGGCAGCGGATTGGTCGTGGCCTGATCAGGCCTCGTTGGTGGACAGAGTGCCGGTTGCAGCCAGTTGGACCGGCTTCGCGGTCGCTGGCGCCTTGCGATAGGCCGGCCGGCGCACGGCAATGCAGCGGTCCTTGGCAATCCGGGTGATGGTCACGCCATCAGACTGGTTGCCGCCGAGAACATGGTAGGCGCCGTAATCTTCGCCGACATAGAGCCCGACATGGCCAGATCCCTGGCCGCGGCGGAACACCAGCACATCGCCTAGCTGTGCCTTTTCAGCGGCCTTGCCGAACTTTGCCCAGTTGCGCGCCCAGAGCGGACCTTCGACGATTGGCTTGCCGCCCCGTTTGGCGACCACCGCCATGAACAGACCGCACCATGGAATGCCATCCTCAAGATAGGTCCGGGCAAGCCCGACCTCCTTGGCCCATTCGAGGATCAGGTGATTGCTGGCTGGCCCAGCTACTTCAAAGGTGCCGTAAAGCTTGCGCGCTTCTTCCAGCATCCGGGGCAATGGGCGCAGGTCATCGAGCCAGCCATAGGCCGGCGGCAGAGGGTTCATGGGAGTTTCTCCTGTGGGAGGTTAGCGGCCGGAAAAGCCCTTGAAGGCAGCGGTGATTACCGCGATCGCGGCAACCAGGGTCGAGAGCCATTTGACGAAGCGGACGACGCCGGTTGCAGTATTCCAGGCGTCGAGCAGGTCTTTGAGTTCCTTGCGAACGGCCTTGAGTTCGGTCTGCATGGCTTCAAGGTCAGCACGGATGAGCGCCATTTCCACGGCGGGGTCTTGTTCGGGCATGGCAGGCCTCAGCGGATCGAGCAGATGATGGCGACGTCGCCGGGCGCAAGATCGACAGCGTAGCCCGGCGTCGGATTGAAGTCGGTCTGTCGCTGGCGTGGGCCGGTGGCGTAGTGGATGAAGAGCGCGGCTTCGCTTAGCTCGGTTGGCTCGGTCAGCACCTCGAACTGGTATTGAACACCAGGCGTCCGCTTCAACTTCTGCACCACGCAGCACAGCGTGAAATCGTCGTGGAAGTGCCGGGTGAATTCACCGGCTGGGAGATAGCCGCCGCCATTCTCAACATTGTGGCAGCCAGGAGTCCAGGTCTGGATGATCGGACCGCCAGGGCCTTCGAACACGTAGTCGGCCGATCCGTTGATGCAGATGGAGACATGCTCGCAAAGGGTCCAGGCAACGCCTGCCTGGTACATCTCAGCGATGCTGGCATTGAGCCGGGGTGGCACGAAGCCCAGCATCGGCCAGAGCCTCCACGAGTTTGCTGGCCGACGAAAGGTGAAGTCGTTCTTGAAGATCCCGTAGTTAATCTCGAGGTCGTCGTTGATCGCAATCACCTCGTCGGTGACCGTCGGCCGGCGATCTGCCTGCATGTTCCGTTTTCCTCTAGCTGACTGTGACCGAGACGACCTCGCGCACAACATGGCTGCCGGACTGACCGCCCGACGTGCTGATTGCGGCGCCACCCAGAGTGGCGGAAAGGTTGAAAGTGTCGGTCGCGGCGTTGACGACGAAGTAGGTTGTGTTGGCGAAGATCCCGGTCGGGAGCACTCCGGAGGTCGTGAACTGGACACGCTTGCCGTTTGTCAGGCCGTGGGCAGCAGAAGTGACGGTCGCCGGAGTAGCGATCGTGATGGTAGCGGCGCGCGGCAGCATGCTCGTAAAGACATTGCCGCTTAGCGTGCCGTTGGCCTGATAAGCCGTGATCGGGTCCTTGTAGCCGTAGCGTGTTCCAGAGCCGGAGCCGGTGAAGCTGAGCGCCGCGCCGCCCGGTGTGGCCGCGATCTTGAATGCGCTCGCACTGACCACCGATTGGACATAGTAGATGGTGAACGCCGTCAGCCCGCTGGGCATACCGCCGCTGCAATAGAACTGGACCGGATCGCCAACGGCAAGCCCATGCGAAGTCCAGTTGATGGTGTTGGTTGGCGATGGACTGAAGGTGATCCCGGTAACGTAGGTAGCCCAGGCAATCGAGCCCGCACTCAATGGATAGACCGTTCCGTTGATGCGCAAGCGGCTGGGCTCGGGCGTCACACCGTATCCTTCGAGACCGATCAGCGTCCGCGACGTAGCAGCGTAGAAATCATACTCATGGGCAATCGCGCGGATGTTGCGACCCTGCCAGTTTGCCGGCGTGAAGCCGCCACCCACAAGCGATGTGAAATAGCCGCCATCAGCGCCGAACTGCTCGCCAGCGCTGTATTTGTCGCCCCACGAGTAATAGCTGACGGGCAGATCGATCTGCCGCTCGTCGCTGCCCGATCCGAGCAGTACTCCAAGTACGCCCGACATCAGCTGATCCCAGTACCGGAGACGAACCAGACGTTGGTCTCGACCTTGATAAGCGTGGCGAGCCCACGCACGGCGAGCGTCCGATTGCCGGTGCTGGTGGTGCCAGCCTGGCAGAGCGTGACGCCGGAGCCCTGGGCGATGGTGATGGCTGAACCGCCATTGTTGATGATGGTGATAGTAGTGCCGAGCGGAAAGCTGACCGTGCCATTGGGGGGCACAGTAATGGTCTGCGCAGCAGAATTCAGGGAATAAATGTGCTTGCCGTTGTCGGCGGCAACCAGCTGGTAGGACGCGCTTTGTGCGTTCTGCGGGACTTCCCGAAAACCGATCGACCATGCCGAGCCGCCGGCATCATTCACAGTGGAGCCGGTGGCCGCACCCGAGATCGTCTTGTTGGAAAGCGTCTGGCTATCTGTCGTCCCGACGACTGCGCCTGAGGGAACTGACCTGCCTGACCAGGAAGCGAGATTGGCGCTGTAGCCTTGTACATCGCTACCGATGGCGAGGCCGAGATTGCTGCGGGCGGTGGCGGCATCGGCTGCACCGGTCCCGCCATTGGCAATGGCCACCGTGCCCGTAATCTTGGAGCCGGCGAGTACGGTCAGCCAGGCGGGGTCAGCATAGGTGCTGGTGGTGAGCACGGCATTGCCGGAAACCGACGGCGCAGAGAGCGCTACGGTCCAGGAGGCAATCGTGCCGCTGCCACCCACCATGGCGACATTGACGACGAGTGCACCGGTGCCGCTGGTGTAGGCCGTAATCTGCCCATGCATCCAGTTGGTGGGTGTGGCCGTGCTGGTGATGGTCACCCATTGGCCCACAACGAAGGCTTTGCCGGTCTGGACAGTCAGGGATTTGGAGCCCGTGCCGATGGCAAGTGAGGTCGTGCTGGTGGCGCTGGTGCCGGGCGCGTTGACCGCGGTTGAGGCGCTAGCGGCCGCGTTGGTCGCGTAGCCATTGACCTCGACCGCCAGAGCATTGGCCTCCGTGCCGAAGGTCGGCAGCGCGCCGAGGAAAGCATCCGCACGCGCGGAGAAGTTCGCCGCATCCGTCCGGGACGGCGGCGTGGGCAGTGCTGTGATAGGCATGGAATTACCCTTCAGGGTGGATCAGGCCAGAAAGCTCAGGTCAGCCCTTCGATGGTCAGGCTGCAGTAGCTGACCGTCGGGTAGGCAAGGTCGATCGAGAACTCTTTGTAGAAGCCGTAGACGGTAAGGCTCTCGAAGCTTTCGGAGCCAATCCAGAGGACCGGCGAGGCGCGGAGCGCTGCAAGATTGCGGGCCACATCGTCGATGGCGCTGGTCGGCATGACCACCCGCGCGGTCATCCGCTTGGCAAAGGCGCGCTCGACCACCGAGGTGACACCGAACTGGTCGGTCTCTTTCCTCGAATAGTCGATGATGCCGATGTCGGCGCCGTGCTCGGTTTCGCCGATCGTAAACTGTCGGCCGAACAAGAGCGCGCCGCAGGAAACAAGCTCAGCTGGATTATCGCGTGTCATGGTGACGGTGATGACGCCGGCCTCGTAGACCGGCACATCGAGGAACAGCAGGCTGGATTTGCGCCCGACAGGTTCGAAGAACCAGGAGAACCAGTTGTCGATCGCGGTGCCGCCGACATTGAAGCTCTGGGTCTTCGAATAGAGCTGCGTGCCCGAAACCGTGAGCGAAACCGTCGCGCTCTCCGCATCGGTATCGATGAGCGCGACGCCGTCAGTTGCGCCTGGCGTCAGGACAACCTGCAGGCTTCCGGCCCGGGTCGTGGCCGTGCCCACACGGTCATCGAACATGGCCCAGCGGTTGGTCGGCCCCAGATCAAGCCACTTGGTCGGATCGCTCGCCGGGTTGACCCCGGTAGAGGCTACCAGTGCCTCATAGCGCCGGTGGGTTGTCGTCAGGATCACCCTGGCACCTACCGCATAGGCTGTCCCAGATGCCCAGACCGGGTGGTCGTTCTCCGGGGCCGTGCTGCTGGTCAGCATAGCATCGGTCAGCGTGGTGGGCCGGATCAGCTTCATGCCGCCGTTCTCACGGCCAGGGCATCGCCGTCTGGCGTCACCCGTTCGAGGATGCGGGCGGTCTTGCTAGTCCCGGAGGCAATGGTTGCCGAGGCGATGCGCTGCTCATCGCGCAGGTCAGACAATTCCTGTTTCAGAGCTGCCAGCCCAGCGATCAGTACTGTGGCGCTGTCGTTTGCCGGCAACGACGCTGTCGCCGACTGATTGGAAGCGAACTGTTCCCACCAGGTGGGCGCGCTCAATGCGGCTGCCGTTGCCGTGTCAGTTGGCAACCCGGCCACCCCGTTGATGCTCGCGACGGTCTGCTCGAGGCTGGCGGCGGTCTGGCCCTGAATGCGCGCCAGTTCCTGCGCCGAGGTAGCAGCATCGGCCGCCACGGTCAGCAGGTTTTGGCTGAGCCCAGGCAGCAACTTGGCCGCTTCCTGATCACCGGCGCGGGCGGCAAGAGTGGCAGCGTTGAACTCGGACAGAGCCTGCGCGTAGGTCTTTGTGCCGCTACCCATGCTCCCACGGATGCGGGCAACTTCGGACAACAGGCTGTCAGTAATGCTCTCCCAGGCCGACCGCAGTTTTTCGGCCGCCGCGGCTGCCTCATCAGCTGCTTTTTGCTGGTCCTGCAGCGCCCAGATCTGCTGCTGCAGCGCGCGGTTGCTTTCATCGAGCTGGGCCAGATCAAGCGCCCGCAGCGCCGCGGTATTGCCCTGAACCTCCAGCAGTTGGCGTTCGAGCGACAGGCGCTCGTCAGCAATGGCGGCCGCACTGGCTGCGTCCTGGGCCGCGCCAATGAGCTCAGCAAAGGCAGGCGCCAGCTGGATCAGGGTGACATAGGCCGCGCGGCCAGACTCGGTGGTCAGGTCCTGCGCTTCGACGAGCGCCCGGAAGCCTGCGATGCTTTGCGGCAGCCCAAGCCCAAGGCTCTCGAACACCCGGGCCATCTGCGCGGTCTGGGCCGTCGCCTGTTCGGCCTTGCTGTAATAGAGCGCAAAATACTCGCCCGTCGCGGAGGTCATATCGCTGGCCGAACCGAACAGGTCGAACAGGTTCATCTTTGCCGCAAGGCTCAGATCCTCGACCGAGGTGCCGAGCAGGCTGAGCGAGGAACTCACCGCCTCGACGCTCGATGCAACCCGGATCAGCGTCTCAAAATAGCCTTCGCCGACCTTCTGGAATTGCTCGAGCCCGGGGATCGCGTACTTGGCGAGATTGTCGGCCGCTGCGCCAAAGACAGCGGTCAGCTTTTCCTGGATTTCAGCGCCGGTCAGACCCTTCAGATCGATCTTGCCGATGTTGACGACGAAACCCTGCAAGCGGGATTGGACCTCGCTCAGCGACAAGCCCAGCGGCCCGGCTGCGGCCGAGATCGCATCATAGAAACCGGAAAAGATCAACGCGAACTGGCGCTCGAGCTCGGCATCGGCAGCGGAATAGCGGGTCGAGTAACTCGAGCCCATGCTGATCCCGAGGAACTTCTTGGTCTTCTTGACGTCGGTGTAATAGCTCGCGTCAAACCCGCCGGAGAGGATGTCTGCCAGCGACTGGCCGCGACCGAAGATGCCCTGGCCGGTGATCGTAGTCTTGGTGCCGAACAGTGCGCCGAACGCCTTGCCGACGAGCCCGACCAGACCGCCCAGAATGCCGCCGATGATGGGGATCTTATTCAGAACGGCCCCGACGCCTTCCAGTCCCCTGCCGATGAGGCCGGTCACGCCCGTGGACTGATAGCCGGTGTTCACACCTGCAGCCGAGGCTTCAGCGCCATTGGTGCGGATGATGAGGTTGGTGAGCCCGCCGATATTGGCCTCGATGTTGCGCAAGGAAGCCAGCATGGCGGCGGAGTAGCGCATGGTCAGCGTGTCCACCTCGCGCAGGTGATCGATGGCCTTGGCAATGCTCTCCGACTTGGCCGTGCTGTCCCCGAACACGGTGCCAGTGCCATCATTGGCGGCGGCCAGTTTTGGCGAACCACCAAAGGCGCCGCTGATCGCAACACCCAGCGAGGCAATGACGCCGGCCGTGATGGCACCGGCTGCAATGTTGAGTGGGAATGGCAGTGAACGGATGGCATTGACCACCGCTTCGACGGCCTTGATGCCGGTCGTGATTATCGAGTTGCCCTGTTCGACACCGGCACGCGCGGTATCGGAGGCGGCCATCGCCGTGTCGCTGGTGACCTTGGCTGCCGTCTGCGCGCCAATGAGCCCAATCTTAACCGCCGCATTCTTGATGGCGATCGCCAGTTCAAAGGCACGGAAGACCTTTTCGGCCGCCAGCAGCGCTTTGTAGCCGTCTGAGCCCTCCTTGAAGAAGCCCTTCGCGGCGGACGCCAGATTGCCATAGTGATTGATCTCGGCAGATGCCTGCGCCGCACGCGCGTCGGCATACTGAAACGAGGTGCGTCCATATTCGCGCTCGGCCTCAGCCACGCGCTGGGCTGCAGCAGCCTGCGCCGAGGCAAAACGGGTGATCTCGACCGTGATCGCGCCAATTGCCCCGCCGACGGAACCGAAGGCATCGGCCATGTTCTGTGCCGCTGCTTCCGTGGCCGAGACCATGTCTTCCAGGCTTTGGAGGAACTGTTCCTGACCGCTTTGCGCAAAGTCTGCTTCCATCAGCCGGATCCGTGCGGCCCGATACCGCTCCCAAGCTTCGACCCCGCGTTCGAGCACGATCTGTTCGCGCTCGGCCTCGATATTGGCGAGTGCCTGCGCCCGGGCCGACTGGCCAAGCAAAGCGACCTGCTGTTCGAGCGGGCCGACCGTCTGGCGCAGGAACTCCGAGGTGGCGAATGCGCGCGTCGCCTGTTCCCAGGCTTCGCCGGCTTGGAGAATGGCAATGCGCGCTTCGTCGGTTGGCGCCTTGATCGCCGCCATCGCGACTTCCATCCGTTTGATCTCGATCGGTGTCTTGCCGATCTTGGCGGTCTCAAGCGCGAGATTGGCGGCAAAGTCCCGGGCGGCCTGGAGCGCGCGTTCGGCTTCAGTTTCCTTTGGGCCTTTGCCGCTGCTGGCACGGTCGGTGCTGTCGCCGCGGATCTCTTCCGCCTTGGCGGCAAGCCGGGCCTTTGCAGCAGCGATGCTGTTTTCCCGCCACCGCGCTGAAAAGGCGTCCATCATGCTCATCGCATCACCAAAGGCAGATGCAAACTCGTCGCGTACCTGGGCGCCCATACGCGCGGTCGAACCGGCAAAGCTGTTTTCCATCCGCGGCAGAGCAACGCTCTCGATCCGGGTGATGGTGGCAAGGCCCACTCGGTCGAGCACCGGGTTAACCCATTCAGCGAGCCAGTTAAGGGCCGCGATCGCTTTGTTGGCGAGGTATTCGATCCCGCTGATTGCCAGATTGGCGGCGCCAACAGCGGCTTCTCCTATAACGCCGGGCAGTGCAGCCCAAGTCACGCGGATCGCATTGAACCCGCCGACCCAGCCTGCATAGAGAATGGCGACGGCGTATTTCCCAGCAGTCAGCACCGCTTCGAAGGCCGTGACCGCCCAGTCCTTGAGTGTCGAGAATACAGAGCCCAGGTTGAGCCCATCCGAGACGGTCTTCCACAGCCCCTTCATGGTATCGCCGACGGTGATCCCGACGGGGCCCAGCTTTTCCATTTCCTTTTTGGTGAGGCCGAGGCTTTGCGCATAGCGGTCGAGCTCGCCCGTCTGTTTGACGCTCGACTGGAACAGCTTGAATGCGCCGAACGCGATGCCAGCGGCGGCAGCGGCTGCGAGAAGATAAGGGTTGGTCAGTGCGGCAGCGGCAGCACTGGCGGCAAGCCCCAGCAATGCCCGGGCCATGCCGCCGATGCCGACACCAGCCTGCATTGCGATCTGCCCGATCTGCGTGCCCTGCTGCATGAACACGGTCATGGGTTTCTGACCGGAGAACAGGCCAACCACCATGTCGTTGAGCTGAAAGACGAGGTTCTGGACGTGGTGCCCGGCAAGCTTGGCCGAGCCACCCATGCGCGTGACACTGCCGCCACCGATTGCATTGAGCGCCCGGTCAGCACGCGAGGCGCTGTCCGCCATATCGCCCATCGCGCCTGCCACCGTGCGCTTCATGTCGGCCATCTCCTTCTGGAGCCGGGCGACGTTGGTGATCATTTCAATTTCGAGGGTGCCTGCTTTCACGTGCTGCGCTCCTTCGACATCATCAGCGCCCGGAAGGCGTTGGTCACTTTCCGAGAGACTTCATCTCGGTTGAGGACGGACGTGGCAGTCCATGGAGGCGGGCAATCAGGCTCGCGGGCGCGGACGGTTTCAGCGACGAATTCGACAGAAAGCCCTCGCAAGAGGCGGACCAGCCACGGAGGCAGATCGAGCCCCATGCAGTGTTGCCACTCGCCAATCGTGGCCCAGGAGATGGGCACTGCACCCATCGCGCCGGGATCGGTGGGGCCGACTTCCATGAGCCAGTCGATCACCCAAGGGGTGCGGATGGGTGGAAAGTCCGGAGCAAGGTCGTCGATGGCCATTCGCTGCAGGCGGGTCAGCGGGTCAGCATCGGTGTCGGGTTTGATTTGTTTGGTAGTGCGCGGCTTGGGTGCCGTGCCCAGCCACGCCAGTTGCCGGACGTAAAGGTTCAGCTCTCGGCCGAGCTCTTCGTAAAATTTGCCCAGTCATTGATGTGAGCGGCGACCTGCGTGGCGATGAACCCGATCGATGGATCGGCATAGGCCTTGCGAAACAGTTCCTGGCCTTCGAGCCCGTCGGCGGGCGGATAGGTGAAGCCGTTGAAGCTGACCGTGCAGGCAGCCAGAAAATCAGCCTGTTCGGCGAGCTTCTCCTCGGCCGACTGGTCCATCTTCCCGCGCTTCTTGATCTTGTCCATCAGCTGGTTCTGCTGGCGAGCCTGGGCGCGCTGATAGACCTTGGAGCCTGGGCCGTAGACTGTGATCGAGAGGCGTTTGCCCTTTTCGTCGAACAGCGGGGCGTCGTCGCCGCCGACCAGTTCGAGGGTCGAGGTGTCGGTGGCGGCGAGCGTTGTGATGTCAAACATGGAGTATCTCCGTCAGGGTGTCAGGGATCAGGGCGCGAGGACTTCGACAATGCCCACACCGGCGGAATTGGTGGTGAGTTCGAGGGTCACGGTGGCGGTGGTGATCTGATCGACCGAGCCCACGTTGACCTTGAAGCTCATGACTTGCGCCTGGAAATAGTACTTGTCGCCGTTCTGGGTTGTGACCAGGAAGCTGTGATCAGCGTCCGAGAGCGAGGCGGATTTCAGCAGGATCTGGCCGGCATCATCAGTGTCGAGGCCGAGTTGGATCTGCATCGTGCCCTGGTTGAAGCTGCCCTTCTTTTTAACGACGCCGCGGCTGCCTACGGGATTGAAGGTAACGAGGTTGAACTCGCGGCCGAACTCGCCAAGATCGGAGACTTCGCCGACCACGGTCATGGTGAGCGCATTGTAGCCGGTGGCGTCAAAAGTCGCAGGGGTAGAGGCCGACACCTTCAAAGTGGTGCCGGCGGAAGTCCGAACGGTCATGGCAATGGGTCCTTATGAAGGTGAGGCTCAGCGCGCCTCGTTGAATGAGACGCGAAAATCCTGCGTCTGCATGTGGATGCCGGTCTCCTCGTCGAGGAAGTCTGGTCCGGCGGAATCTGTGTGGACGGTCACGTCAAAGAGCCCGTCGATGTTAGGCATCTGGTCGGCCGCCGCCTGGCGGACGGCTGCGATAATGGCTTTCACTTCGGGGTAGGTCCGGGCCAGAACGGTGACCTGCACGCGCTCGGTGACGCGGCGTTTCGCGCCCGGAGCCGGAACGTTGCGGTCGACACTGCTGACCGAGATCAGCGATATCGCCGGCAAGTCCGTGCCCTGCGCCAGCATCCCAGCGGCGATCCGCGCAACGGGGACAAGCGACGTCACCCCGGTGTCAGCCACCAGGAGCGAGCGGACCGCAATAACACCGTTCATTCGTCATCGACCTCGAGGGTCGGTGCCCTCAGGTTCCCGATCTGGACGCGGTGGGCGATGTAGGAGCCCATGGCATTCACCGCTTCCTCGGCTTTCTGGTCAAGCGCTGGGCGCAGGAAGGGTTTTGCGGCGTGACCCGGGTGCATGACCGTGGGCCCGACGAAGTTCTCGCCAATTTTGAGGCTGCCGCGCTTCACCATCTTGTTGATTGTGCCGATACCGACTTTGCGCGGGCCGTGCCGGGTTTCACGCACCGGCTTGTCGGCGTCTGACACCGAGATCAGGTGAGGTGCGACGCCATATTCAATGAACAGGCCAAGATAGGAGCCTTTCCCACGCAGTTTGACGTAAGACGAAAGCTTGGCGCCCTCGGTCCGGGTGCCAATCCCGATTGCGCGCTTCAATTGCCCGGTCCTCACCGGCACATTGGCCTTGGCCTGCTGCTGGATCACCTTGGCACCGGCCCGAAGTCCGCCACGGATCACGTTGCGCTCCAGGTTCTTGGGCAGTTCATCGAGCAAACGCAGCAGTTCAGGGCCGCCCTTGAGCCGTATCGTCATGGTGCAGCTCCTTCGCTCGAATGTTCCTCGACCATAAACTCCATGGCCTCCCGCCGCCCCAGCGTTGCAGGGCCGGAAATGATCTGGTGGACGCATGAATCGATGATGATCCGCATATCTGCGGCGAGCCCCGCCAGATACCGAATGCGGATCCGGGCAGGACGGCGACCAATCTGGATGCTGTCGGCCAGGCGCTCGGCCTTGGACGGCAGAATGTCCTTCACCTCGGCCCAAACGCAGGCGAACTCGGTCCAATTGACCTGTTCGGTGCCATATTGCGGGTCGTGCGTGACGACCTTGCACTGAATCCGGATCCTTGTGTCGAG
Source organism: Sphingomonadaceae bacterium (assembly GCA_009926135.1). GTDB lineage: Bacteria > Pseudomonadota > Alphaproteobacteria > Sphingomonadales > Sphingomonadaceae > Novosphingobium. The sequence goes on along the minus strand of RFPL01000026.1, from coordinate 6,993 downwards.
CTTCGAGGCTAGATCCAGCGACATTTGAGCTGACCCACCAACGTGTCGAAGGCGAGACAGGCTGCACCTTCGCGGTTTTCGAACAGGGATGCGGTTTTGACCAGGATTGCAGCGCGGGCGATCGCCAGATCAGGGTCGTTCTCATCAAATCCGGCCGACAGTGTGATCCGGATCATGCCGTCTTCACCCAGCTCGGGCCAAGATTTCCCGGATGCCGGGCGGATGCGGGTGAACCCGTGGCGCTTGCGGGCGACAAAGTCTGCCTCTGGCAGGGTGACCGTTGCCCCGCTGGTGGCAGTGTAACGGATCTCGGCCACCGAGCAGGGCCGGATGGGCACGATGATTTCGTCTTCCCAGCTTTCCAGCTGCAATTCGATGGTCTGTTCGCACAGCTTCAGGCCAGTCTGCTGCTCCAGTTCAGCTTGGGCTGCATCCAGTTTAGCGCCGAGCAGCAGGTCCTCGTCATGGCCGTCGAGGCGCAATTGCTGGCGTGCTTCCTCGAGCGTCACGGCACGGTCCTGGGGCGGCTCGATCGTGACGATCTCAGACATTATTCCGCCTTGGTGCGGTGCGTGGAGCCAGATTTGCGCGTGACAGCAGGGGCCGGTTCACTCCCGCCGACCTCGACCGCGAGCCCGCGTTCGATCAGCTGTCGGCCAAAATGATCGTCGAGCTCGAAGCTCTGGCCGGCAAGGATGTTGTTGGAACTGACCGAGCTGATGTGCAGGGTATCAAGGGCTTTGAGGATCATGGGTTATCCCTTCCGTTGGATGAGAGGGGCCGGAAGGAGCCGGCCCCTGCATCATCACGCAGCCGTTGCCGCGGTGGCAGCAGCAGCGAAGTCGCCCTTCACGAAAGCCTCCGGGCGGTAGACCGCGAGCGCGAGGCGCTCTTCGGCGAGCACCGTCACCAGGTTCTTGCGGAAGTTCTGGTCGTCCTCTGTCGAGATCTCGACCATGGCGTCCATGCGGTCGAAGATCTGCGCACCGAGCTGGAAGGCGCCGGTCAGGAACTTGCCCGTCGCCATCGACTGCGTTGCCACCACTGGCTGCCCCCACAGCGTCGGCGACAGGTTGCCCTGCGGATTGCCGATGATGAACTGGCCGGTGGTGTCCTTGAGCAGTTCGATCGCCGCCCAGTCCGACGGGTGCAGCACGACGCCCGTCGACATCAGCTCGGAAAGCGCCGTCTGCAACATGGCGAGGCGCAGGACATCGATGCGGGTGACAGGCGCCGGGATCGTGATCGGCGGCGCAAAGGCGGTCGCCTGGGTGTAAACGCCATGCAGGTCGGTGCCGGTACCCCCGCCGTTCAGCAGTTGGTTCTCTTCAACGAGCGCCAGGCCATAGGTCAGGCGGCCGTCGATGTAGGATTGCAGCATTGGCACGTCGTCGAGGATCTGGCGGGTGGCCAGGACCCAGTGGGCGATCGTGGTAACGCTGCTGGTCACGACATCGAACTTGATGTCGGTCTGCGGCTTGGTGGCGCCGGCCGTTTCCGAAACGGTGGCCGCTGCATTCGTGAAGCCGGTTTCCTTCACATACTGGACGGCATTGCTGTTGGTGCGGCCTGGGGTCAGCAGGTCGCGGACCGTCAGGCGGCGCTGGCCAGGGGTGATAATCCCCGGCTGACGATCGGGTACGATGAGGTCGCCGGCCGAGCCATTGGCATCGGTCGTGAGGGCAGAGACGATCGCCTTGACCTCGACACTGGCGCGGCCGCGGGCGGTCTTGCTGTTCAGGAACGGCTTGATGGTGTCGGACGAAACGACGCGTTCACCGATCGTCCGATAATCGGAGCGTTCGTCATCCTGCTTCTTGCGGGCGAGCTTCTGTTCGACCTCGTCAAGGCGGGCCTTGGCTTCATTGAGCGCGGTCAGCGCCTCGTCGGCCAGCTGCTTGGTTGCGGCCGAGAGCTCTTCACCCTTGGCAGCCTTGCCCAGCGCCTCTTCGGCGATGGCTTTTACCTGGTCATGGCGCGTGTCGAACGCAGCCTTCACTTCTTGCGCCAACTGATCGGCGCTCTTGGTCTCGGTCATGGGATTGCTCCGTAGGAGGTGGGATCAGCCGCGGATTTGCGCGGCAAGAGCCGACAGAAAGTCGGTGTTGGACTCACTGCCGGACTCACTCCGGAGCAGCGATTTGAGGCCTTTGCCCGCGATCGCGGTGGCCTGACTTTTCGAGAACCCTGCCTCGCGCAGGAAATTCTCAAAATCGGAGAGCGACGGCATCGTCTGCCCGTCGGTGACGGTCTTGACCGCCGTCACCTTCGCCTCGGTGTTCATGGGCATGGTGACGAGGCTGATCTCACGAAGATCGATCTTCTTGAGCCGCAGGACGCCGGCCTTGTAGGGGTCGGGAGCGGCACCGCCCTTGGGGATGGTGTAGCCGATCGAGAGACCGCCGAGCGCGCCGTGCTTCAGCTTGCCATAGGCGCGCTGGGCGACGGGATCGCCATCCAGGATCAACTGCCCGCGTACGAACAGGCCGCGGTCATCTTCGAAGATGTCACGCCAGACGCCGATCGGTTCGCGCTGGTCGTGCTGCCAGAGCATCGGGATGCCCCAGCCTTCGGCGCGGGCCTTGGCTACGCTCTCCCGGAAAGCGCCCGGCTCGATGAGATCGCCGCCCTGGTCAACATTGCCAAAGGTCGAGGCATAGCCCTCGAACTGTCCGGTGTCCTGAAGGTCACTGGATTTGAGGGTCAGGGTGAGATGTTTCATTTAGGGGGCTCCGATGGGGCATTCGCTCCGGTTGGCGGCAGCAATCCTGCCCGGCTGATGGGCACGTTCTGCATCTGCATGCGGGGGACATCGCCGCCTTCGACGGGCGGCAGGTTTTCGAGCGCGCGGACCTCGTTGATGGTCATCACGCCATTGGTCAGCATCTGCTGGTAGAAGGAGGCACGCGCCGCGCTGTCACCGCGCAGCAGGCCTTCGAGGTTGAACTCGATGACAAGCCCCGCTTGCCGGTCGGCCGGCGAGAGCAGCTGCTTGGCCAGCGCCTGTTCGATGCGCTTCAAGCGCCGCCGCAACGTGAACTTCTGGAACCCCAGCGTCTGCTGTTCGAGCCCGGTGCCCCAGCTGGTGGTCTTCTCGGTGTGGCCGACCATGAACGGTGGCACGCCAAAGAACCGGCAGACCTCCTCGACTGAGAAGGCCCGGCTCTGCAGCATCTGCGCGTCTTCCGGACTGATCGACAGCTGGACCCAGTCCATGCCCCGGTCGAGCAACATGGGTCGCCCGGCGTTGATCGCGCCGGCAAACTTCTCCTGCAGCAATTCCTCGGCCTGTTTGCGCTGGTCGAGGGTCAGGCTGTCGGCGGTTTTCAGCAGCCCCGAAGGCCGCACCCCGTTGCGGAACGTGTCGCCGGAGGCCCGTTCGATAGCCTGCGCCAGTCCGAATGTCTGACGTCCGAAGCTGAGGGTCGAAAGGCCGCCCAGCGGATTGCCGCCGAAGCCCCGGATATGGAGCATGTTGTCCTGGCCGACGATGGAACGGACGCCATTGTCGGACCACTCATATTCGAGGCTTCCATCGCGCAGACGGCGGACCGTCATCAGCTCGGGCGCGATCGGAACGCTGAGCGCCACCACCCGGCCATTGCTGCCCCGGATGATCTCGGCATAGGCATTACCGTTCAGTTCAATCGAGGCGCAGATGAACTCCCAGAAGTCGACCGCTGTCTGGTCGGCGTTCGGGCTGTCATGCAGAATCCGGTACAGCGGATGGTCAGTGGCAACGGTCCTTGCGCCGCCTTTGGTCCGGTAAACCATGAGCGGCAGCGAGGCGATCGTGCCGGCGAGCAGATTGACACATGCCCAGGCCGAGGCGAGTCCCAACACGGAACTGGTCGAAACCACCTCACCGGTCGTGGTCGTTCGGCCGCCCACTGCCTGTACCAGCCGTGGGTCAGTAAGGCCGATGGAGCGCGCGATGTAGCCGAGCGCCTTCTGAAAGAGGTTCATGCGAGGCTCTTCAGCCAATCATCAATGGAACCGGAGGTGTCGCCTGCCATCGCTGCCCCCACTGCCATGCACAGCGCGACCGCTGCGTCGATTTTGTTGATGGCCCGCTGTTTGGAGAGCCACTTGTTGTCCCAGCGGTCGGTCTCGGTAACCGCCGACATCATTGCCGAGATGAGGACCGGATTGCGTTTGAGCCGGATGCGGCCCTCGAGGATCAGTTCTTCCAGGTGCCGAAGCGAGCCCGGCATCCACAGACCTTCCACAGATCCATCCACAGGCCGCGCACGCTTGGTGCCGCCCTGCGGATGTTCGACAAAGGTAAGGTCGAGCCCGAGTTCGGCGACCTCCTCCTCGAAGCGCCGGAAGGCGTAACGGTCATAGGCGACCGCCTCGACCCGGTAGTCCGAGGCCATCTCAGCCAGCGCCTGCGCCACATGGCGAAAGCTGATGTTCTCGCCCGCAGGCGCGTTCAGAAATCCATCTGCGACCCAGAGATCGTAGGGCTGCTTGTCCCGCAAGACCCGCGCCGACAGCGTATCGCCCGGCGTCCAGACCTCGACCCAGGCATCAAAGCAGGGTTTGCCTTCCTTCTCGCCATTGCGCTGGACGGCTGCGAGTGCGGTCAAATCCCGGTTCTGGCTGAGGTCGAGCCCGAGCCAAACGGACCCACCAGCCTTGGGTTCGAACCCTGCCAGGAGCGGCTCGAGCGTCGAGCGGGCCATCCAGGCGGTCTCGGCATCGGTCCACACGCAGAAGTGGAGCCGTAGGATCCCGTTCAACTGCCCTGGGATGGCTTTCGCCTGCGCCACGACTTCCGAGAGGTACTGCTCGGTGATCGTGACGCCGAGCAGCGGGTTGGCCTTGATCCAGCAGCTGGGGTCGGTCAGCGGATCGTCGCCTTCATCAAGCCCGCAGACATAGCTGAACGTCGTGTCGTCGAGGACCTGGCCCAGAAAGGTCGGGTCAGTCACTGCGTCAGGGTTACCAGCCGCGACCCGGATGGCGTGTTCGTGTTCCTCCCATGCGACCGAATTGCGATCCGAGCCGGAGTTCGTGATCATGAACAGCAGTGGGTCACGGCGGAACTTGAAGCCGCGCTCCAGCATCTCGATGATCGAGCGATCCGGAAGCTCGTGGACCTCGTCCGCCAGCACGAAATAGGGTCGAGGGCCTGAGCCGGTCTTGCCGGTATCTCGCGAGACTGGGCGGAAGAAGCTACCCGAGGACAGATGCGCGATATTGAACTCGCGCCCCGGACCGCCCGAGAACTCCAGCCGCCGTGCCAGCGCCGGCGATTGCCTGACCATCCGCACCGCGTCGCGGAACAGGATGTTGGCCTGCTCCTTCTTGGCGGCCGCCGCATAGATCTGGGCGCCGGCCTCCTTGCAGGCGGTCATCCCGTATATGCCGATGCCGCCGGCAACCGGCGACTTCCCGTTGCCTTTGCCCTGTTCGATATAGGCGCGGCGGAAGCGGCGGCGGCCGTCTTTACGCTTCCAACCGAACAGTGAGCCGACGATGAAGGCCTGACTGGGCTCCAGCTGGAACGGCTGGCCCTCGAACTGCCCCTCGGAAAGCCTCAGCACTTCCTCGAAAAAGGCAAAGGCGTGATTGGCCGCATCTTGGTCGAACCAGATGCCGTCCTTGCGCTTCAGATCCGCGATGTGCCGTTTACAGGCATTACGCACATGCGGCCCGGCGACAATTTCGCCTGAGACAACGGCCTTTGCATAGGCCAATGTCCGGTCAGGCGAAGAAGCGGTCGGCGGGGTCCGTGCCTTCTTCTGGCGGCTGGGCCGCGATCCTGCTCCTGGCACTCGGTGTCATCCCGAATTCTGCGGCGTAACGCATCATGTCCGCCGCCGCCTTGTTGGCGGTGCCCACCAGCGGGTTCTGGATCGCGTTGCCGTTCGATGTCTTGATCATGAGGCCGCCGGTCAGCTGGTCTTTCTCGGCCATCTTGGCGATTGCCCGTTCGGCCTGGACCCAGCGGCCATAGGCCATTGCGTAAGCAGCAAGCGCGGCCCGATCGATCTCGGAGAGGATCCCGAGGTTGTAGAGCTCGGTCGCCACCCGGTTCCATTCCTCGACCGCATCGGCGGTCAGGTGGTGCGGAGGCGCCGGAATGGCTGCCTTGGCCTTGGCCTCCTTGCGGTTCAGCGTCCGCTTGCCGGGATTACCCGTGACCAGCTTCAGATGGGTCGGCTTGGGTTTCGTTCCGGGTTTCATCCGTCATACCTTGGGTTTCCCGATGCCGGACGAGTTCAGACGCGAGAGTTCGCAGCGCATGCGCCGCAACCAGGGGGACCACTCCGTTTCCGCAAAGTCGTAGCCGGTCCACCCGGTGGGCCAGCCCATCAGCGCCTCGACGAACAGCGGGTTCAAGGTCCGGCGCGTGTCCGAGGAACCGTCGCCAGGCATCGGCGTCGTCAGGACCTGGCGGCCAAGCAGACCGTTCACCGGCACATTGGCAAGACTGGTCGAACCATCCTTGTAGTCCCGGGCAGTGGGGGTCATCCACATTCCGGCAGCATGCGTCAGGTCCGCACTCTTGCGGTTGCCCGCACTCGGCTTGTTCCCGTCGCTCGCCATCGGCGTCGGCCACTTGGCCGCCACTTCCTGCAGGTCCGGTCCGCCCGCACCGCGCTCGGCACGTTTCGAGTTCGGCCCGCCCGTGATCGCTTTCGGGGTCGGCCAGTCCCGGGCAAGTCGGTCGAGGCCTTTCTCGTCCTTCCGGTCCCCGCCACGGCTCCTGAAACTGTCGGTCTGCGGGGTCGGCCAGAGCCTCAGAAACTCCGTCCTGTTGCAGCCACTCGACCGCGCTCCCGAGCAGGCGCGCGGGGTCGGCCAGTTCGTCGCCCTCGCGGAGCGCAAGGATGAACAGGCGTTCGCGCCGATGCGGTGCGCCGACTTCCGCCGCCGTAAACAGTCCTGCCGCAAGGACGTAGCCCATGCCGACCGGCTCTGTTGCAAAGATTGGCGGCAGTCAGAGGTAGGCTGTCGCTCTGCGCCGATCAGGCGGCTGCT
>RFPL01000025.1 GCA_009926135.1 Sphingomonadaceae bacterium | reverse complement strand
CCTAAGAATTTCTTTAGATCTGTCTTACTTAAAGCCTTTTTGATTCTAGCATCAGCATCAGCAGGACTGATTGTTCCGTCAGCGATATTCTTTTCTACTAATTCTAAAGAGGTATTGAGCATATCCTTGTTGGACATATGCGCCTCTTCTGTTAGAATAGCTGGCATCAAGTAACGGTATCCGTCTTCATTTTTCGGAGCCCCTTTGATAATTGTATTGACTCTACCTTTATCAAAAGAAGCCCAGAAATTATTCGTAGCAGCACCAAATAAGATACCACCTAAATAAGTTCTCTCGCCTACCTTGCCAGTAGCCAAACGATCTGAGAAGGTAAGGTGAGCAGTTACAGCACCTAAATCAGATAATGTTTTACCTGTCTGGATTCTTTCTTTCATCTCAGGAAAACGCTCAAGACCCAAGTCCTGGATCAACTGAGCCTTCTGATTCAAAGAGGAAGTGTCTATTTCTTTTTCGCTTGGAGGAGCACTAGGATTAATTTGCTCAGTTACTCCATCTAGGGCCGTCTCACCGATTATCTCACCCTTTTGCATAGCACCGCTAATCTGATTGAAGAAATCGATTACATCGGCCTTATTTGCAGTTTCTGCGAACGGTGTGAAAGTTCCGCCTGTAATTGTAGATACAATCTGATTTACAATCTTGGCAATTTTGGTTATAATATCAGGACTCAGAGTTTTACCTTCTGTTGTCATAATACCAGATAACTCAGCCAAATATTCTTCTGGCTTAGAACTATCATCATATTGATTTACAAAATCATTCAAACGAGCATTATCGGTTTCCGATACAACATTTTTAATCTTGCTATGGAAATTGCTGAATACTTCTGGACTATCGCCAAATTTACCCAATAAAATACCATGGGTAATTTCGTGAGCGACAGTTCTCTCGTTTGCATTTGATAAGTTAACTAGGATTGTACCTTGGTACTTTCCATTCTCTCCCATACTATATGAGAAGGTACCACCACTATTTACATCTGCTCCTAATTCTTGAGCTGCTGCTTGGTATGCTTCAGGTGTTTCGTATACTACTATATTGAAATCAGGTAATACAGACTTAAGTGTGTTAATACCTTTTTCTGCTTGGTCGATAATATTCTTTTTGACTGTATCTGAGACCCGATCCTTAAGTTTAGTTAATTGCTCCTTATTGCTTATGTCAACTACTTCTTCACCTTCTTGGGGAGCGACTTGAGGTTCTGCTTGGGGCTGTGGCTGCGGAACTTCTTGGCCACTGATGGTTTCTGGCTGTACAGGAACTTGACTTGGGCTTTGCTTTTGAACGGCATTTTCGATTTCTTTAATTTTGGTTTGAGTATCGGTAAGTTCAGATTCCAAAGCTGTCTTAATCAAAGGATCTTGCTCTGTATCAATCTGATCTTCAATGTTCGCTGCCTTCTCAGACAACTGTGTAAATTCCATTCTCTTATCCTCAGGGATAGAATTTAATTTATCCAATCCCTCCTTCTCTAATTTGGTATTCTCAGCAGAACTCTTGGCGGCTAGATTGTCTAGTGCCTCCTTCTTCTCTGGAGTAATATTTGGATCCTGAACAAGTTCTGAGGCCCTTTGAATATTCTGTTGGTTCTCTAATATCTTAGTGCGTTGTAACTTAGGAAGAATAACTTGAACACCTTTTAATACCGCACCAAAACTACCACCCATAGCCGTACCAACTATAAGAGCATCTGTTGCTCCTTCAAATAAATTTCTTTCTGGGTCAACACCTGTATACTTATCGGCAGCATTCTGAGCAATAGCTGTTGCCCACTCACTAGATCCTTCTGCTAAAGGACCCAATAATACAGGATACTTTTTAATTAAATTATCAAAATTATCTAAAATACCTTTACGTAAAATTTCCTTACCTGCATCAACTCCTTCACGTGCAAAGATGCTTTTAGATGCACGGGCTAAAGAACCAACACCAATCGATTCAAATAAAGCTTCTGCTGTACCCGTTGCAACAGAGTTAATATATTTTTGTGCCTCTGTGATATCTAAATTTCCTTCTTTTGCCTGTTTATCCAATTGTTCTTTCTTCGCTACTGCGCTGCTTAAACCCATTAAAGTTAAACCAGCTTTGCCTCCACCTGTTAAAATAACACCGAAGGTTGCTGGAGCACTACCGGCCACAGCATTACCAATCATAGCAAAACCATTGGCGTAATCCCCTCTAGCAAATCGATCAGAAATAGTTCCTTCGACTACTTGCATTTTAGATTTTATCTCTTCTGATTTCTTTTCTAAAAATTCAGCAGGAACATTATTCTCTTTGATAGAATTCATCAAAGGCTCTAGTGTGAGCATAATTGTCGATGCTTGTATAGGAGTCATTACATTCTTTGTAAGACCATACGCAAACTCAGGAATTCTAAAAGTAGAAGCCAACCATGATGCACCTTCCGCAGCAAAATTGTTTACCATATCTAAATCAACTTCGTCTGTAAGGCCTTTCATATCGCCAACCACATCTTCACTAACTGGTTGAGCGTCAGGCTTTAATTTCTCCGCAGGAATTTGTTTAACAGCGGCACTAACTGCTTTCTGTTCAGGAGTCAACTCTGCTTTAACAGGAGTGAGTACTAAACCTAGATCAGCAGCATCTTTTGTAATTGTCTTGATTAAACCAGTAGCACCTGTCTTCGCCTTTTGAGATTCGAGATACTTATTTAGAGGAGCAACTAAGGTTGCGTTTTGCTCTGGGGTTAATTTTAAATCGGGATTCTGTTGTTTTAACTGACGTAATTGTGAGAAGGCAGCTCCGGGATTGTTTCCTTCTAGAAACTTTTGAATCTTTAAAACCTCACCGTCAATATACTTTTGTTTCGCAGGATCAGGCAAAGGTATTCCCTTACCATAACCCAACTCGGGTAGTGGTTGTCCACTCAAATCAATACCTTGACTTTCTGCGCCTAGAATTTGACTGTTATCTTGAACTCCCATTGGGGGAGTTTCCACCATCGGCTCAGCGCCAACCGAAGCTGAACTCGATGAAGAAGTGTCTTCTTTTTTTTTTAAACCCATCAACTGGGTTTCATCTAAAGAAGGGCCATAAACTTGCTTGAACTGTTTTGCATTATTTTCATCCCGTAGAAATGTTTCCAACTCATCAGGAGATTTAAAATTGTGAACGAATAGCGGATCATTGCTATGTTGCTCGAAAAGTTCATTTATATTATTAGCCATTATTTAATTTTCTTTTTTAGTTCGTTAGTTAAATTATAAATATCTCCACTATTTAAAGCATTTTTAACTGGACCTTCTTTTATTCTTTCTTGGGAATACAAAGAATTTAATTGATTTGAGTAATCAGTCATATCTTGAATATTACTTTGAATAAAATTTACAAAATCTCGATTGTCTTTTGCGATTGGTGCATAAGAAAATTCTGTAGAAGGTAATAAGAAATGACTACCAGGTTTTCCAAATATAACAAAAGGTTGAAATCCTAAAGGTTTTTCTCCTTTTACTGCCGGTCTAATTGCCTTTGTTTTAGCATCAACTAAATAAGGGAAAATTTTAATTTCTTTTATGACTTGGTCATCTAATGATCCACCCTGTACAGGTTTTCCAGTTTGATCAATTAAATTACTAACCGAACTTACAGAATAACCTGGATAATTTACATTAAAATGTCCAGCAGATACCGATTTAAATCCTCCTGTATCAGTTTTTTGAATTACTTTATTAAAGCTAATCATCGGTTGTTCTTTTTCCCCGCTATTCACAACTACTTTGATATTAGGATTACTCAAATACTTTCGTTTAACTCCCTCTTCTACAAACTTGCGCCCCTCATTCATAATGCTATTCATAAGGGCTTGATTATCTTGAGGATTGATATTGTATGTATCAGCATATTGACTGCGTAATACAGGATCCGCTATAATCTCTCTTGCTGTACTCTGAATAGACGGAACGAAAGTAAGATTTCTTTGTTGTGCAATTAATTTTGCCTCTTCTTCCATCAAAGGAACACGAGTTGTTACTTGCTCAATATCTTTATCTCCCTCCTTAATCATTTTAGTTTCTACATTAATAGGGCTAACCTTACTAAATGTAGCATCTAACTCACGGTTCAAGTTTACACGAGGCATAAACTGATTAGAGGTGATTAATCCACTCTCGGGATCTACTCCGCTTATACCTTTTGCTTTTGCTTTATCGAGCATCTCTGTATAGGTCTGAGACCCATTCATTAACTCACGTAAACCTTGTTGCTCACGAGTTTTGTAGTTACCCAACATCTCGTAATTCTTCTCAAAGTTTTTATACTGCTCGCTCAATCCAGAAAGGTGAGCAATTTGATTCTTATAATTATTTGTAATATCAACAGCCTTATTCCTCCAGTTTACCTCTCCGCTATTCTTAGCTTTAATCAACTCATTGATTGCTGCTGCTGTCATATTCGCCACAGGTTCTTTAACTAAACGATGTAAATCTTTTGAGTTTACACTTACATCCTTCTGTAAACGAGCCAATAAATCTTCATCCTCAGCAGCTCTTTTCATGGCAGCTTGTTGCTCCATTACTTTCTGTTGTTGCTGACGAGCGAAGACTTGCGCTGGGGCTTGTAGTTGAGCCTGAAGTCCTAAACCTAATCCTACATCTATATTACCTGCCATATCTTAGTATAAAGGAGTTCCCATAGGAAGACCTGGTGTCACAAGTCCTGGTTGTGGTGTGTAAACATTTGCCGTTTTTGTTGGACCATATTGATTCATCCAATATGCAGGAGTCTGCATATAACTAGGTGTAAAACCAGGAGCCATTTGCAAAGGGGCACCAGTTGGTAAAGCAGGAGTCATACTCGCTGCGCTATTTTCCATCATCGTTTGGGTCTCAGGAGTTCCTGTACCCGCACCTTTCGCAGCACCACCTAGGTAATCGAATGCTCCATAAGTCAAAGCATTACCCATTCCTTCTAGTCCAGCACGTAAGGCACCTCCTAAGGCTTGCTCTTGTTGACTTCTTCTTTGCATATCATACTGAGTCTGCATATTCATCTGACCTTGCAATGCTCCTTGAGAAGCGGCCAAAGCAGATTGATTTGCTCTTCTTTCTTGGGCTTGCATTTGACCCATACGAGTCGCCAAATTGATATTTTGCAATTGTCCGATTCTTCCGATCGCATTACTCAATTGTCCACCGCTCAATTCTGTTGCTTGGCGATATCCTCCAGCATTCTGAGAAGCCTGTGCTTGTTGCATAGCTGCTATCTCGGCAGAAGGTAAACCTTGAGCCAATCTCTGTTTGTACATAGAGACATTGGCTTGGGTAGGAGACAAATCATACTTAGGTAACGGTTGTTTATTCAACTGATTCAATTTCGACAAGGCAACCCCTGTTTCAATGGCACCTAGTGCAAGTTGTGGAACGAATGGTAAAAAAGCCATGTAATTACAAATTTAGTTTATTTTTACTGATTAAACAAACGAGCCATGGCACGGAACTTAACCATAAAGTTGATTAACTTCTGTTTTCCACTGCTCGCCTCAAAGGTCATCTTCACTTTCAACCACTTGCCCCACAAGCGAGATGTATCTCCATTGTTAAGCCCGGTTGAAGTTGAATCATTTTTAATAGGACTGTACCAAATGTCCTCCCTCTTTTCGAAATCTGTCTCATCTAAGTAGGAGACATGATCTGTGGTTGTTAAGTAAACATCAAAGGGTTGTGTATCCGTTACAAATTGTAACGCTTCGAAATTCTTACTGATGTTTGGATCATAGTTCATTACGCTTGTTAAAGACGGTGTTACGTATGTTCCGTAGTAAGTTGATTCTGAGCCCCGATCATGAAGGTATAGTGCCTTAGATAAGGCAGGATTTGGAGAGAAGAATGTATTCTTAAATCTCAAATATATATTTGGGTAGTAAGAGTGGAATGCTACAAAACCATTCTTGATCTCATCGTATACCAAGGTGAATTGTTTAGTCGTTGGTTCTTCGATGTATTTAAAAGTGAAGATAGCTTCTCCATACTTATCATTCCATACGCCATGTACTCCCAAGCCTGTCAATGGATAGTCTTGATTGCTAACATATTTACCATTATTTGTTAAGTAAGATATCATTCCTTTATCTGAGATGACACGAGTGCCATCTTGTCCGAAACGAACAAACTTCTGCAATTGATCATTATACCAGTAAAATGTTTCTTTTCCTGTAGGAGTCTTACCTTTTACATGACTCCACTTCTTAAACATTCCAATCGCTGTTAATTCTTGACCACGAGAACCTAAAATAGAACCACTTCCTACAACGACATCGGTTCCTTCCTGTGCTCCTATTAAGGAAGCATCGTTAAAGTATTGTCTCTGTACGCTATAAGGTTGCCAAGTGTAGAAATTATTATCCACTATATCATGGTGTACAATAGGTCCTAATGTTAAATCAAGATCTGCAAAGTCTAGTGGTTTGAATAAGCGATAGTTATCTTTCTGAGACCCAATCACTTTCTTAGCGGACCAGGTAATACGAGATGGTAAGTAACCATTGTAATCTAAGTTGGTATTGTATCCAGTATCTAAAATACTATTATCAATTGGGTCATAACCACGATTATAATTTTGCTGATTACTTACTTCTGGCCATTGTTCAATCCAATAACACACACCAGAACCCCAAGATCCTGCCGGGAATGTTCCTCCAAAGGTCGTATCTAGACTCTGTGGAAATTGGTAACCCGGTCCTGTAAATGTACCATCGTTATCTAAAACAGTGAGCATCTGCAAATTAGAAGTATTCTGAGAATAGAATCCCATTGCAGAACCCATTGTTGCAGCTGAACGAGGACTACTACCAGCATTAGAGTGGCTACCCATTCTCAAAAGAGTGTAGGATTTTTGATTAAATACATCACCACCGAATACGGCTTCTGCATTCACAACACCTGTTTGTCCTGATGCTAAAATATAAAAGTGTCCTGTAGTTTGATATTGAGTAAGTTCCTTATTGGCAGCGTATTTCTTATTGCCTCCTAAGTTTCTGAATATTTGACCATAATAAAAACCAAACTCATTTGATGCGATAGGAGCACCAAAGGCGGGAATTACAGATCCTATTTCAAATACTTCTGCTCTTCTATAATTAATACTTTTTTGTAATCCAATTGTATCTGGATAACCTATAGAATACTTTGTACCTGCAATTTCTCCATCTTCTCCTAGTTCAAGGTGAGCGTGTCCACTTGGTGTAAAATCCTGAAAGTTCAAAGTTGTACTCATCGGATCTACAAAGTATCCAGGAAAATCTGCAAATTGACCTTTCATCTTCAACGCACTAACTGTCAATACAGTATTGTATGTTGTGCTATTACCTTCTGCAACTCCTTGAACTTGAAGCATATTTGTTCTATCTGGTGGAGCTAAGATTTTAATCGTATCGGTTGATTGATATGTATAAGTCTTACCAAAGTAATCATCTGGAGACCAAAAGAAAAGATGCTGGGTATATGCAGCTCCTCCGGGGATTGCTACATTATTACTCATTCCATCTGGTACCCAAATAGTAGGCGCTGGACTAATTGAGGTAGAACCAACAAAGAAATAACCTGTTGCAGCAACCTCTGGAATTCTCTCGCTTCTTACAATTCTATATCCGACAATCAAATCCCTCAAATATGTATCTCCGCTTCCGCTGCTATCGGTATCGACTAAGTAATCTAAATCGATATTAAAGAAACGAGGATAATATACTTTTGCTAAGGTCGCATCAATATTTGTCAAGTTGGTATCAACTTTCTTATCTAGTATTGTACCTGTTCCACTACTAGTTAGATTGATTACGCTAGAACTACCAAAAGTAGAACTTAACTGAAAAGTATTTGCAGTTCTGTTTAAAACATAATAAACCGTATTGGCCGCTAAACCGCCAATTGTTGTAGCACTAAAGTAAACAGGTTGACCATTATAAAAATTGTGTCCTGTAACTGTAATTGTTTCTGTAGTTGTATTAACACTGCTTACAGTTCCTCCAAATGTTTTACGTCTTGAACCAACAACATTTGTTGCTGAGTTATCAAAACGAATATCGTCTACCCAGAAAGGAGAACTCCACTTACCTGTATTTTTCCACTGTACCTGAATACCAAAACGATAGGTATCATTGTACATATATCCAGTTTTTCCAAATACATTATGAGGATCTTGATACTCACCAAATGCTGTACCTGGATCATCGCTGGTTATATTCTTTGCGATTCCTAATCCGGGAATGTATGTTTCACAAACAGAGTGTTGAATTGCTGAGGCCCAAGAACTTAAGTCGTAATCTGTTTGTTCTACCAGATTACTCATTGTCATTCTATTGCTAAATATCTTCACTGTTTGAGCAGTTAAATATTTAGATGTAATTCCCAACAATTCTTGATTGCTAAGCAAGATATTATCTTGACCTATATTTGTATGATTTACAGTTAGTTGAGATGCTCCAGTTGCAATTTTAAATCGCTCCACAATTTTGGTTGTGAATGTAGTACCTACATACTCAATTGCAATCAACTCAAAATATTTATAAATATCTGCTTGAAAATTCTTTACTGTAATTTTTACAGATTTATTTGTAACTGTATTCTCTACATCTCCTTCTACTTTACTAGCCTTATTGAAAGAAGCACTATAAATATTTAATGGATTTGTTGGATATAAAAAATCACTTGGAACAAAATCTTCTGTTAAGAATCGACCTGTGTATCTCTTATTTCCAGATGTCAGTGCGCCTCCGCCTTGTATAACTTCAACACTATCAAAATAAGCTGAGGTACCTTTGTAGAAGAAAGAACTTTCATCGTTTATGGTTTCTAAATCGTAACGACCACCTGCTGCAACTAAGAAAGCATCTGTAGTTGTAATCAAAGAGTATTTCAAGTACATTGCCCTCGGCTTATTAAAACCATCGGTCCAATATAAATTTACACTACTTCCATTTCTTTCAACCTCTGCTTCTACTCTCCTATCTGTTGAGAAACCCAACTGCTTGCTACGGATTAATCTTCTATATGTATAACTTACTCCGTTATCTGTGCTATATACTATACCTATCTCACTAAGTAAGGAAGTAATTCCTGTGCTCTTACTTACTGAGGCGAGGAATACAAATAGATAACTTTCTAATTGCTGAGACCCAATCACTTTGAAACTCTGATCAGCTGCTGCTGGAACCCATTCCTGCGTTACGTATATTTTTGCAGCGTTGCTAACTGTATTTTCAACCCATAATTTGTAGTCAACTGTATTACCAGTAAACTCCATGTCAAAGTAGCCAGTATAAACAACTCCACCCACGGTCTTAGTTGCTGTAAAGGAGAAGGTACCTACAGTTGTGTAGCCAACTAAACCATCGATTGTGGTATAAACTGTATTTGCGAAAACCGCAAGAGAAGCAATAGAAGTTGCTGTATTAGAAGCAGTTCCGATAAAAGCCGATCCATCTTCTTGTAGTTTCCAGGTAAAATTAACACTTCCGACTGCACTGTCGTAAAAATCAGTAAGATCTAAAAAGATACGAAACTTCTTATTTGTAGATGTATAATCAGGGAATTGCAATACACTTGTATTTCCCAAAACAGACATAACTCCACCAAAGGTATTTCCATCGGTCTGGCGATGTCTTACATCATTTGCATCTACATAGTTTCCCTGACTTACATAAGTCAAGTCGGTATCCTTATCCATGACACCCGATGGAGTGACTCTTACTACTGCCATTATACGTTAGCTAGTTTTTGTGTTTGGTATTCCCTTTGGTAGTTCTGCATAATTGCAACACCGAAGTCCTTGATATATCTGCGAGTATATTTCCAACCGATGTAGGCCACTAACATACGTTCCCAATCATCAGGAATTACAATCTCGCCATCCTCATTTGTATTCAATCCAACATAATGGAAATCAAATATGGTACCATCTACGATCCCTAAGGCACTATCAAAAACGATTGTATTGTTCTGTACACAGTAATCAATATCTGGGCACAGAGGAGTTCCTGTGCTGCATAAGTACAAGGCTTTGATGCGTACCCAACTATCTGGTAAGGTAGCCTTATTATCGTAGGCCTTTAAGTGGGAGTGCCACGCTTTAAATTTTGCAGTTGTTTTGTGAGACCGAATGGCTTGATTAATCAAAACCTCAAACCATAGGGCATTATTCTCATAGGAAGTATTAAGTTCCTCTGTCGCTGCGGCAATAACATCTTCTTTCTTCATCGTGGTATTTCAGTTTTAGAACCTGGTTTTCCAGCCAAAGGAGCAGTCTTGCGAAGCATATCCATAGTGATCATTTCTACAATATCCTTCTTCAATGACTCGTCAACTGGGTAGTGATCCAACTCCTTATCGAAATTCGGTATTGTTGTTGGGTTATTGAACATCGCCCGGACCATGATATATTCCAAACGCTTGGCGTTGTAGAACTGCAATACATTGGTTCCCTGAGTCAAGTGTTTGTAATCCCACATGATTTCTGTTTTATTTTTAAATACAGAGTGGCGAGTCAGTGTTGTGAAACCCTTTCTGATACGTACAAAAGGTTTTACTCCATTAGCATGACCGACATAAATGAAACCATCGTTCTGTCCATCAAGAGCTATTACATTGGGACACTCGAAGGTGCGTACATCGCAATCATTATCAATATCCTCAAAACGGATATCCAAGGTTTGTACCCAAGCATCATTAATAAATTTGCCAGTCTTCATCATATAATTCATGATAATTGTGGCACGAGCGGCATGGATTTTAAATTCTATATATTCATCGTCAAAACGAGTCTCATTATAGGTCATACCACCTAATAAATCACTCTTGATCTCGTCTACGATTTGCTTTAAGTATATCATGGGTTATCTACAATATCTTGCATTCCACTTTGTTTGGTATTATAATCTTTGGTCTGAGCCCCAAAGATAACCACACATTCATCCATCAAACGATAAAGGAACTTATTTGAGTAGTAAGTATTTAGATCGATTGCTGTATTTGTTACATCAATTGTTTGAGGAGGAGTACGCACGTAATCTACATAGAATGTAGTTGGTGCTGGAGTTACTGTAAGTGCCTTAGGTACAGTGCCTGTATTAGAGAACTCGAAACGAGGAGTTATAATATTTGCTGTGTGGAACGCTCCATTCTTTCTGTCTGATGACATCTGATATACGTCCTTGCTGTAGAACCAAGTATAAGTACCTGTTGCTGTTGCGTAAACACCTGCTGTTGTTTTGGCTTGGAATGTATCTCCCTTCACCTTGCTAACAATGTATGTAGTTCCTCCCAATTTGATTGTAGAACCTTTACGCAATTTGTGATCGATAGAAGTTAATGTGTTCTGATTGGCTGCTGATACCACTAAGGAAAACTCATAATTTGCCAAGAGGCGCAATATGTGAGCATAATTGGGTATTTCGTCTGCTGCACCTGTACTACCATTATTTATCTTGGCTACACCCGCAACAGGAGTGACCAATTTATTCTTGATAATCAAAGAATTCATCTCGTCCGCCTCTCTCTCAAAAGAGAGGGTGAACCAGAACTTATCGAGCATACGAACCATGCCCTCAGAAATAAGTGAGTTTGCCTTTGTATTATCTAAGTAAGCCGAATAGGTCTTATCTATTTTTTGTTGCAAATAAGACCAGAACTGTGCACCTGTCATTTATATCAAAGATACAAAAAAAGGAACAAAGAAAAAAGGGCAGCCGTAGCCACCCTCTCTCCATGGAAATATAATCTATTTTTTATTCGGGTTTTCTACCGACTTTTTTCTTCTCTCCGATAACAGATACTGGAATCAAATTCTTAATTTCTTCAGGTAAATCCAAGATTTCCTTCTCTTTAAACTTAGTAACTTCTTCCTGATCTAACTTATCTACTTCTGGCTTGATGTAGTTCTCAAACAAATCTGCATCTGCACATACCAAGGCGATTACAGAATCAATAGATGTTCCTGCGTTTCGGCCTCCGATCTTGTACACACTCTGATCACGAGTTACAATACCATACTTAATTGCCTTATTTGCATAAACAGAAGCAATTTTCTCTAGACCTTGAATACTGATATGTCTCTTAACATCAGCTTTTTTCGCTACTGCCAAACCATTCAAGTTCAAACCAATAAGAGCCAAGTAAAGTTCCATAGGTTCCATATCTCTTGGATCTCCGCCAATTGCAAACATCAAGTTGTATTGCTCCTGGTAAGACATTTGTGATACGATACCAACTACTTCCAATCTCTTTTTCAACTCTTCGAAGTCAACCTTAGTTTTCTCCTGCTTAATTACCAAGTGGAATTGCTCTGCAATCATATTCGAGTTGATGTGACCTTCTGTTTTAATCAATGGGTGATTCTTCCAAAAATCAAGTACAGCCAAATCGGTGAACTGTTCTGAGTCAAAGGTGAACTCATAAGGAAATGCTTCCTCAAAAGTGTGTTGGAATACACGATCACTTTCCAAGAGGGTGGTAACAACTTTTTTACCTGAGGCCAAAAGGAAAAGTTCCTTGTCTGTTTTATTGTCACGGTATGAACCGACAATTGTGATGTTTCCACGTTTACGCTGTGGGACGATAAGTGCTTTAGTTCTCATATTAATTTTTACAAATATAAATTATTTTACTGTTTAAAACAAAAAAAGAGGGAGAATAAATCCCCCTCTAATTTTAGGATGTCAATTAAGACAATACATCAAGGTAGTTAGCAGTTGTGCTAGTTCCGTTCAAGATACCACTCAATACAGTGATATAGTTACCAGAAGTAGTTCCTGCAGTAGAACCGATGTACAAAGTAACAGTGTCCAAACGCTCACTAGTATCTTCGTTAACACCAGCAGGTTTGAAGGTGTTGTAAGTCAAAGTATAGATAGTGTAAGTAGAACCAGTTACAGCTTCTGGGATACCAGCAGCGATCAAGTCAGCGCCTTGACCGATAGCCTTAACTCCAGGAGTAGTATTAGTTACAGTGATGTTTGCACCTTGGTCTTGGATCTCAGCTGCGATGATGCTAGGGTTAGCAGCAGTTGCAGTGATAACTACAGTACCAGTTGTGTTTACAGCAGTAGCCTGGAAAGGCAATTTGCTGATCATCAAAGCAAGTGCATCACCTACAGTGGTTGCAGTATCACCAGTCTTAATGGTGTACTGAATCAAGGCACTGTAAACGTCAGGCAAGTTGTTGTTCAAAGCACTGATGTCTTGAGCCAAGCTGAAACTCAAAGAGTTACCAGCAGTCAAGGTACCAGATACAACAACAGTTACTACACCTGCAGTAGCAGCAGCTCCAGTAGCCAACTTCGCCTTTTTAATGGCGTTGTAGTCCAAAGTAACTGTTTTGGTAGTTCCCAAGTTTGAATCGTAAACACCAGGAAGAGTAATAATTCCATTGGCCAAAGAAGGATCAGAAGTGCTCCAAGCACTACGAACGAGATTATATAAGTTTGCCATTTTTTTAAAAAATTAATTAAGCAGCGAATTCAATCAGACCCATACGGTCAGCAATACAATACAATCCACAGTCAGAAAGGATATGGAAGTCAACACCATCAACATCACCAGTTCCCAAAGAGGCCATGGTTGAGCTACCCAAAGTAGCCTTAACTGTTGAAGCATCGCTGCTATCCAAACCGATCATACCAGGTACGTAGTTAGCGATCAATTCGTCATTGTTGAAGTGGTACTTCTGCAAAGCAGCGATAGTTCCAGAACCATCAGCAGCAGGAACAGAAGTCATATCGATAAAGTAGATGCTGTTAGACATACGAGGCTTACCGTTGATAGAAGACAATTCGCTACGGAACATCTCGTCATCCAATAAGGCCCAACGTACGAACTCAATTTCCAAACCAGCGTAAGCATACTTCATTACGTTCAAACCAGTTACTGAAGTTCCACCGAAGGTGTTAGCAGTACCAGCATACTTAATGTAGTCACCCAAAATAGTTTGCAAACGAGCCATAGCAGCAGATCCCATCAAAGCAACCAATTTACGTCCACCTTCAGCAGATACACGAACCATTTGCTCCAAGAAATCGTTGAATACAGACTGAGTCAACTCAGAAGTCAAAGACAAGTAAGAACCACCATTGTTGATGATTGACCAACGCAAACCACCAGTGGTGTAGTACTCACCGTAAGGTCCAGTTTTGATTTGTCTTTCAGAGAAAGCATACTTGTACTCCAACTGCTTAGCGAAGGCTTTCAAAGTAAGATCATCATAAGATCTCCACCAGAAATCACCATTCCACTTAACGAAAGAACCGATCCGGTCCCTACGAGCTTGGTGGCTGCTTTCACGAGTTACTGAGGTCAAAGCGTAATCAGTATCAGGAGTGTAGTTCAATGTAGTCTTACCGAAAGAAGAACGGTTAGGAGAAGCATCGAAGAAACGCTTGGCGTTGTGGTTAACAGCGAAGTTACCAGATACCCAAGCAGAAGTGCTCACAGGAGCCAAAGTGATTGTATTTGCACCGTAGTTAACATCAGTAACCAAACCTTGTACCATGTTAGCATCAGCAACGATATCGCCAATACGGAACTTAGTAACATCAGTCAAACCAACTACACCAGTAGTGGTATTGATAGCTACGTTAACTTTAGAGAATACACCCAAGTTACCCAAAGAAGAGATCTCTACTTTAGCTTGTGGGCTAGAGATAGAAGAAGCCAATTTAGAAGTAAGCTGAGTCAAAACGTTATACCCATAATCTTGAGCATAAACCATTGCCATTTTGTTTGGCAAAGACAAACCCTTAAGCAATAAAGATTGACTTAATGGGAGGTTTGAAATAGTTGACATTTTTTAGTTTTTTGTTTTTTGTGGTTTCCCATTAACCTGGGAACAAGGTATTAAAAGCCTCTTGTGCGGCCTCAAGTCCAGAACCAACGCTACGTCCACCTGCTGTATTATTCTTACTAGGATTACTCACTTCACGAATAATCTGTTCTTTACCTTCATTACGGGCTTTAGTTACATTGGCTTTTACCAAGTCTTTTCCATGTTTTAACCATAGAGCGACTGAGTAAACTTTTTCAATATCGAATGATCCATCTTTTCTTTGCAATGAGAACTCCTCGTTTATAAACTTCTTCAGATCTTTAGACATTTCGTCAGTAATCTTCAAGCCATAAACTTCCTTGTTCACAATCTGCTGAGAGAATTGGTCCAACTCGGCATTGTATTTTTCAGCAATAGCTTTTTGTGCCTCACTGTTTTGTTGATTAGAGGAGACTAACTGTTTCAGTTTTTGCTCATTCTTCTCTGCAAAACGGCTACGGAACGTTTCAGCCCATTGTTTCTTTTGGATAATAGATGCATTTTCGTAATCGTAAGTTGCCTGCTCTAACTCCTCGTCTGATAAATTCATAAATTCCTTCAGACCTTCCTTCATCACCTTGGCATCATCCCAAGTACTCAAATCATCTACATTGTACTCCTTTACGAAATCGGCTAATGTTTTTCCACTCTTCTTGTATTCCAAGATTAGCTTCATATCATCATCCAACTCGATAGAAGGTTTTTCTTCCGTATTAACTGTTTCGGAAGTATTTGTTTCCTCCTTCTCCCACCATTCCTTTTCAACGGCCGCAGGTTCTGGATTATTTACGGTGTTAATTTCGGGGGTAACTTCGGGGATAACTTCTGGTTCTGGGGCCGGTTCTGGTGCGATTTCCGCAGGCACCTCAGCAGGTTTAACCGTCTGAGCATTCAACTCATCCGCAATTTCTTTCAAAAATTCTTCTGACATATTATTTCAAATTTACTTATTATTTATTACAAATACAAATTATTCGGTAGGCATGGCTTCTTGAGCCATTGCATCAGGTGCAACCTTAGAGGCTACATCCAATTCCTTTCTGTAATTTGCTCCTTGCTCTTTCATGCCAGTCTGTTGTTGTTGTGCAGCCAATTGTTGTTCTTGCTGTGCCTGTTGCATCATCTGCATCATGGCCTGCTGCTTCTCTTGATCTCTCTGTTTTCTGTTCAGACTATACTCCAACTCATTGATCAAATCGGTGTAAGAATTCGCCTTCTCAATCTTAATGTAATCAAGCATATCAATCATTTGGTTCTGCATTGCTGCCTGAGCCAATCCAAGCAAACGCTCTCTAGCTTGCTCATCGATATAATCCTTAACCTTCAAGTAAACGCCCAACTCTTGGAATTGGAAGTCCTTGGTCAACTTTAAGTATTGCTTACCGCTTGTACCAACTACAGGGATCTCTTCCTCACTTTCATCAATTAAAGATATCTTAAATTGATTCAAGGCGAAGGACAATTGTTTCTCCACGAATTGAATGAAGCCCTGGTACAAATAAGTAGTTCCCAAGTTTGATTGGGCAATTGTTCCAGCTTGTGTTTTAGCACCTACATACCCACTCTGTTGTCCAAGAGCCACCTTTGGAATATTCACAATCTCTTCCATCAAACGCTCTTCCTCTCTTCTCAATGAGACAAGTTGCTGAACATTAGGATCAAGTGTCATATCGACAACTTCTACCAAGCGAGCATCTTGACCTGGAACAAAGTCTTCTCCTGTTGCTGAACCATCTGTGATGTGGATACCCATTCTTTCAAAATCAGAGATTACATCACGGGCTGTAGAGGTACCTAACTTTTGCTTATTGATCAGATATACTTTTCCCTTGGCACGAGTCATCATCTTGGTAATCTCATTGGTGATGAAATCGATACGATCTTGGTGTTGGTGCAAACGAGCTACAACAGATCTATTCTCTCCCATAACCATATTGGGAATAAATACTTTCAAGGGAAGTTCTACATCTCCAGGATTATCAGTCTTACGTACAATATTGGTCATCTCCTCTGCATCAACGATGTAGCGATTTCCAATTAGTGTTCCTCTATAAACTGTCTTGGTCCAGTATTGACCCTTTCTATTATTACGAATCTTGCTATAGTGTGTATTACCAAATTTGTCCTTACTCTTCTCGTAACCCATATCCTTCATACCTACCCAGTACCCAGTCACACAAGCAAGGGTTGGAAGATTATTGATATTGAAGGCCCAATTGGTTGCGTAAGGGTGAGTTGTAAGTTCAAGTAGCTGATACAAATTATTTGCATTGATCTTCTTCAGTTCCTCGATCTCCTCAAAAGTCAAAGAGTCTTGGTATCTCTCGATAACATCAGATACGTTTAACCAATCAACCTTGCCTACGAAACGGGCATCAGAGTTGAAATCATCATCCTTTGCTCTATCTACAATTAAATTGTGTGGTAAGATAGTCTCGAAGTACTGCTTACCATTCTCTACTCTATTCTCAATTCCTACGTATCCTCCCAAAAGGGTATAAAGGAAGGCTTGCTTATATTTTTCTTGGAATGTATTTCTGTTTAGGATATCCTCACACATACGAAGAGCGAGTACTTCTGCTTGCTCCTTGTAATCGTATTCCATCCATCTGTATACGTCCTCGCTTACTTCAAAGTTCTGAGGCCCAGCGGGATTAAATTCTACCCCGGCTTGCTCCATTGCTTGGAAGAAATCAGGCACCTCGAATTTCAATAGCATCTTCTCGAGCAATTCTGTCTTCTTATTGACAGCCGCCTTACTATTATTTACAACAGATGGCTCAATATTCTGAATCATCTTGATGGCATTACCTACCATATAGTCAACCAAGGAGGTAACTTTCTGTCCATTGATCCACACAGTTGGCAAATCACAATCGTTCTGATCTTGGGTAGTGTAGTAGTAATCCTTATTGTACTGTCTTCCTAAGTAGTAGGTAAACATTCTTACTACCTCATCGATAGGATTTTCTAAATCGTTTGTCTTTCTAACTCGAGAAATTCTATCATATCTCTTATTGAAGTGAGACATGATGAATTGAATATTCTTCTTAAACCAAATTTTATCTTTTGCGCTTTCCGCTATAAATTGGTTTGGTTGATTCGTTATAGTGAATGCCATTTATTACAAATTTATGCAATTTTACTTGGATTTCACAATTTTATTCTTATTATACTCTTCGATCAATTTTGGTTTGGTCTTTAATATTTGTTGGAACAAGGATTGAGATAAGTCCCACTGTAGCATCTTTTTAGAGGGTCCGATAATTATTTCTTTGAATACAGTCTCAGGATATCTTTTGAGCATTTCCTCTACGGTAATCTTAAAATCTGGTTCATTCCAACAGTGTTTAGGTTGATAGTAATTATCTCTGAGACCCAAAACTAAATACTCAATTTTATCTATCTGTTTGATTTTCATATACTTATATTTTTTATTCTTTTTTAAACATAGTAAACCTAACATTATGGCTGAAGAGGACCAAGAGAGCTATATTTATCTAGAGAAAGAGAGAAGATAAAAAGAAGCAAACCTCAACAACTATAATTAAGTTCCGAAAACAACTGGCGCAAGTGGCACTTCGCTTATGGTCGGTATTTCTACCTTTTGTATGATGCCTTACCAACTCTTCATCTTGTTTTCTTTCACTTCAGCCCCAGGTTGCTAGTTCGAGCATAGCCTGGTTTTTTGAGTTGGTATCCACTTACACCGTTACTTACAAGTATCAATTTTTATACTCCCTTTTGTCTAGCGGTTAGGAGATTAGAACCGGATTGAGGAACCTGTAAGAACCGTACCGGGTAGTCTTAAAAAAATAAAGGGTTCCCCGGTTGACCGCCACATCCAAGAGTAGCCCGAGAAACCCAAATAAGGTCATTGCGTAATTACTCTTGTAAATAGCGGTCAGTTACAAAGTAAGTACATTTATTCTTCAAAATCAAGTACGTAGTGCCTAGGAATCAACTTTTTTATATAAAATTCGATAAATTCATGCCCCTTAGCCACAATTTGTTTCTCAACAATCAGGCGAAAGATATACTTATCATTGAATTCATACTTCTTCTGCAAGATATCTACAAAAGGTTTCACCACGTTATCCACATCACTCGCCATATTTGCTAAGCCAACCACCATGCACAACTCTAAGGGTTCTGCGATCCACTTTAATTTATGTGTTGGCAATTTTAATAAGACCTCCTTCTCGTAATCTTTGTACAAGGGAGATTTAAACTTACGACCTTGCCACGCCTGATTAACGGATAAGGGTTTTACCTGGACTCTATTTGAAAAGAGCAGGATACTGCGCTTTGATTGTTCCTTCATTTGCTTCTAGATCTGTGTATAGTAATAATTCTGAGGGGATGCCAAAGTAAGCGGCTATCCATAAGATGTATTTGAAATGTGCTAGCTTACCTTCTATTATGGTAGCGTTTAAATATTTATCTGATCTGAGACCCATGTAATCGGTCATATTATTCATACTCAACTTGCTCTTATGTATCCGATTCAAAAAACGCATATTATTGAGTAATCTCTCGCTAATCTCCTTTTCCTGTTTATCGATCAGGGCAGTGTAGTACTTATGGCGCAGCTTGGCCATTAAGTGATCCTCTACATAGGGGCTCAGACCCTTCTTTTTTATCTCAACTCGCTCCTGTTCAAACTCATCTATTGTCATATCTGTATAGAAGATGTAAAGTGTTCCATGTACTTCTCATTCTCTTGAATACACTTCATCACCTCACGCATCACAATGATTAATTTCTGCTGGTCAATAAGAGATTTACCGTTAAGTATATTATACACATCGTACTTCTCAACTCCTAAGGGAGAGGTACGCTCAACTATACGAGCCATATCTCCTCTGCGCAGTTTCCCCTTTAGCTCAAGTATTTTATTTTTTAATTCTGTATTCATAATAATATACAATTTTAATATTTTTTTTTGGTATTTCCAAATTTAGTAGTATATTCGCCATACTTATAGTTATGGCTTTAAAAGAAAAAACAACCCCATTAGTTTATCTTACAATTAGAGAAGGTAAAATCGCAAAGAAGGTAGGTGAGACCTATCATTTGTTTGACTCAGTAGAAGGTTACATCCGTGGAATTAGTACAAGAGATCACAAGTACGGAACAGATTTGTGCATCACATTGGAAGATGATCAGATGTACCAATTGCAAATCAAGATGAAGGGTGAGGAACCCACAAGTAAGCAGACTGCCTACTTCATTGCTTTTGCACATTGTTGCCCGGCAATCAATCCTCATCAGAAAGTAGAATTCATTCCAAATTTGAAAATTGTGGATGATAAGAAGAGAAGTGCCCTATTCTTGAAACAGAACGGAGAGGTATTGAAGTGGGCTTACAAAGTAGGTCAAGAAGGTGTTCCTTCTCCAGAAGAATTGAAAAATAAAAAGGGGGAAGTTATCTCTGTAGATTGGTCAGAGGTTGAGGCTTACCGAGTTGATAAGGTCAACGAGTTTAGCAAGAATTTAGCTCCTATTGTCCCAAATGATATCGTTAGTGATTTTGGTGTAAATCCACACATTGCTGATGAAGAATCGGATCTCCCCTGGTAATGTCAAGAGGCGTAAATAATATGGCACTTGCAAGTAAGATAGGATCCAAAGTTGAACCTGCTCATATGAAACATTATGGGCAGGAACAAAAGGCTATAATTCGGCAGTCTTCTTTAAAAAGTGCCGTTTCTTTGGTAGAAGCAATACTGCCTAGATTGCAAGTCGATTTCTCGGTTAGCGATATTCGCAACCTTACTTTGGAAACTGCGGAACTATTTGAAGAATGGGTCTCGAGATAATCCAAATCAATAAGGACAAAGCCTACGATGAGTGGTTACAATTCCGTTCTCGTGGGCTTGGGGCCTCAGAGGTTGGTACCTTAATGGGTGTTAATTCCTGGAAGAGTCCTGCGGAGTTGTACTACCAGAAGATTGGGTTGATCCCTCAGAAGGTGGAGCCGAATATTCCTATGTTTATGGGAACCATTTTGGAAAAGACGGTTGCCGAGATATTTGAGTATTGGGATGGAGATGATGCATCTATGCTCCGCAATTACGAGGCACAGACTAAGGTTAGAACACTGTACGAGCCAGTTGGTTACGTTGTGAACCCAGATTATCCCCACCTCTTCTTCTCGCCTGATAGATTGCAAATTAAATCAAAAAACTTACGTATTAGAGATGGTAGAATTAACTTGGAAAATGTGGAAGCTATTATTGAGATTAAGACGATTAGTGGATGGAGTAGCAAGCAGTGGGAGGGCGGTATTCCACCGTCTTACTACCTTCAACTCCAAACCTATTTAATGGGTCTCGGAATTGATTTAGGCTACATGGTCGCCCTAGAGGACGGAAGAAATCTAAAGGTCCATAAGTTCGAGAGAGATCAGGAAATGATCGATATGATTGCACGTATGACCTTGGAATTTTGGACACGTGTAGAAGCAGGTCGTTTAGCCTTGGAACTAGGAGAGGATTATGAGCAATACGCTCCACCACCAGATGGTACAGAGGCATACGCAGAGTTCCTAAATGAGAAGTATAAGAATCCTGAGGAGAACACGATTGTATCTACACCTGAGATTGATGAGTTTATCTTACAGTACAAAGTTAAAAATACGGAGATAAATCTCCTCGAAGATGAGAAGAGAGAGGCTGCCAATTTCATTAAGGAGTATATGGGCAATAATACAATTATCCAATCGGAAGAAGGTAAGGTAACTTGGAGACCAAATGCTAAAGGAGTGAGAATTTTCAGAGTTGGATGAAGAAAACAAAGGATATCGAATGGTACAAGGAAGCATGGGAGTCACGAAAACACCAATGCCAGGAGTGTGGTGTGCATCTACCACACTTCAGTCCGATGTACGTCTCGCATATTATCAGCAAAGGAAGCTATCCGAGTCTGAGGAATCATCCAGAAAACTTTATGATCTATTGTTCGCAATGTCATCAGTTATGGGAATTTGGGAAGAGGACGGAGATGAAGACATATGGGGAAGCGATGGAGATAATGGATAAATTAAAAAAGGAATATCATGAAAGCAAACCATAGAAGCCCCAAGATAGATGCTAAACAGTATTTAAGATATATGAAAACCTTTCTTTGGGCTAAAAGAAAAACCAGAGATGAATTGGTTCAGATAGTATTGAGTCGCCATATGGACAATTACCCGGTGAACGCTAAGAGTTTAGAGCAGGCAATCACAAATATGGAAGCCAATAGTGAGCTACGTCAAACGGGCCTCAGTATAACAGATATGTACGCAATAAAGGAGGCACTTAATTTAATTGAGAAAAATGACACCGAAACAGCAAGCACAACAAATAGAGAAGGACATCAAGGAGATGAAGTTCCAGATGGACACCTTCCGTTACAGGCAGATAGCGAGGTACTCGATAAACCTGTTAAAAAGAGAGTTACACGAAGTAGAAAAAGTAACAAGAGTAAACATGACGGAAATGATTAGATACTGGGACGAAGTATTAAATAATTTACCTTAACTTTGCATATTATGACACCTTCTATATTTATTGGACTTTTATTACAGAGTAGAGATGCGATGCATCTAGCACATTGGAAATCAGAATCTTACTCTGAGCATAAAACATTGAATGAGTACTACGATGGAATCTTAGATCTAACCGATTCCTTTGTAGAGAAGTATTTTGGAAGAAATGGACGCATTGCAATCACGGCTCCAGAAGCTAAGGCAGAGAAGCCTGTTGCCCATCTAAAGGGGCTCAGAGCAACTATTGAAGAGGAAAGGGTGCATTACACCTCCGACCTCCAGAATATCATGGACGAAATGATTGGATTGATAAATGAGACACTCTATCTCCTCACCCTTGTATAATTGGGCATTTGTATATAATCCCCATACGGAGATGTGGAATGCTTTTAAAAGAGAGGACTGGGTAAACTATTGGAATGGGACAGCTGAGACCCTTATAAAGGCCAGGAAGATAGAAACATTGGTATATATGATTGAAGAAAAATTAGTATGATGGAATATATTGTAAGAGGGCAAAGGGTTATTGTAACTCCCCCGGAAATCAAGAAATCTACAATTGAGGTAGATGAGAAATTGCAGAGAGAGTTGATCGAGAAAGAGATGAAGAAGTGGTTCAATTTGACTGTTCTGGCCGTTGGAGATGAGGTAAGGGACATTAAGGCAGGTGATGGGGTTTATGTAAATCCAATTTACTTGCAGAATGCAGAGAGGATTGAGATAGACGGGAAGGAACACATTATTGTTCGGGCCTCAGATGTAGGAATCGTTTGGAAATAGACATTATGGAATCAAATACAGCAAAACAAGTAATCGCAGAGGCATTGAACATTGCAATCGCAAAAGGATGCTTCGGACTAGTAGAAGTACAGAACATTGTTAAGGCCCTAGAGGTAATTAATGAGGTGCCTGTAATTGAATTTAAAGAGGTAGAATAGTATCTTTGTAAACGAACCCCTCTTTGGATAGAATCCTTAGATCGAAAGTCCCCACTTGCATACCGTAAGATCTGCTCGTGGGGCTTTTTCTTTT
>RFPL01000024.1 GCA_009926135.1 Sphingomonadaceae bacterium | reverse complement strand
GTGGTAACGCCCGTGCCTGAACCGGCCACCTGGATCATGATGATCGCGGGCATTGGGCTGATCGGCCTGCAACTGCGCCGCCGCCGCACTGTCGGGGCTGTTGCAGCCGCTTGAACCAGTGGCGGGCATGAACGGCAAGCGCCTTGGCCTGGCCATTGCCTTGGCAGTCGCGGTGCTGTTGGTGCTTAACCACTGGCAGCAGCAACGCGACGCCAGCGCGCGTCAGGCAGCCCGGCAAGCGCAGGAGCAGTTGGCCCAGGCAAGCGAAACGCGGATCGTCTATCCAGCCGATGCGCTCCCCCAGCTCAAGCTGCCAGGTGGCCAGGAACGGACCGTGCGAAGCCTGCTCAAGGTCCCGCGCCAGCTGAACCATGGCGAGTTTGCGTGGGATGACAATGGCGCTGCCGGGCCGGTCTGGATCCGGGTCGATCTTGAACGCCAGCTGATTTCGGTATTCCGCGGCGAGGACGAGATTGGCACGGCTGTGATCCTCTACGGCGCACCCGAGAAGCCGACGCCGCAGGGTGCCTTCCGGGTCATCGCGAAGGCAACCGATCACTATTCCCGCAGCTATGACGCACCGATGCCGTTCATGCTCCGGCTGACTGACGACGGCGTCGCGATCCATGCCAGCCGGGTCCGTCCCGATGGTGCGACTCACGGCTGCCTGGGCGTGCCACTGCGCTTTGCCGAGAAGCTTTATGGCGTGGCCGGGATGGGAACCGAAGTCTATATTCTGGACAAACCGGCACCGAACCCCGGGAAAACAGCCTAACCGGCCCGTTAACCTTTCTACGCAACCACAGTCTTAACCAGGACACCCGTATCAACCCGCCGGTAGCAACTCGGGTTGGACGCCATGGCGCGATCACGGATCTCTCGGATAATGCTGGGCGCGGCGCTGGCCTTGGCGGCACCGGCGCTCATTGGCGCAACCGACCTGTCGGGCCGGTTTGAGCAGCGCGTGCTTGCCGCCCAGAACCGCGAACGGGCCGCGCTGGGTCTCGCCCCGATGGAATGGGACCCCGCCTTGGCCAGCTCGGCGCGGCATTGGGCAGCTACCCTCGCCAGCAGCGGCCGCTTCGAACATGCCCCGTTCAATCCGGAAAATCCGCAGGGCGAGAACCTGTGGGCCGGAACGCGGGACTATTTCTCGGTCGAGGCCAAGGTCGATGCCTGGCTGCGCGAGAAGCAGCATTTTGTCCCTGGCGTGTTCCCGAACAACAGCCGGACCGGCCGCGTGCAGGACGTGGGCCACTATACCCAGATCGTCTGGCGCAATACTGGCAAGGTCGGCTGCGCGGTCGCCGCAGGTGCCTCAGAAGACGTGCTGGTCTGCCGCTATGCCGAACCCGGCAACTGGCGCGGCGAGCGGCCGTTCTAGCCTGAAGCCAGCTGCAGCAGCGCGGCAGCCAGCGCCAGCACCAATCCCACCCAGGCCCGCGGCCCCAGATAGACCGACAGCTCGCGCTGGGTCGGGAAACTGAAGGTCACCGGAATGCCCAGCAATTTGTAGGGATGGATTTCCGCGAAACGCGGATCGCCTGCCAGCCGGATCAGGTCGCGGCGGCTACGATAGCGCATCAGCCCGAAAATCGACCAGCCCGGATCGCCGTCGACCCCCCAGGCATCGACATAGGGGCCGACCTTGCGCCCGACCATGCCAGGGTGACCACCGCGCGCCATCAAGGCCCTGACGAAGGGATCGGAATAGCGCCGCATGGCCTCGCGGCCCGCCAATTCCTTGCCGCTCTGAGGATCGACCACCATGCCCTGCTCGATCTTGACGAGGTTGAGCATGACAAACTCCTTGCCATCATCCGCCTCCAGAAAGGCCCGCAGCACCGCTGGATCGTTACCGCCGCCATACTTGCCGTGGACTTCCGCAAAAAAGGCATCGATCTCCGCCGCGGTCAGTGGACCATGCCAATTGTCATACCACAGCCGGAATAGCCCGTAGAGCGCCAGCGCTCCGCCCCAGATCCACCAATTCATCCCTGCCCCCAAACCTTCCGACCCCTGCCCAACATGCTGCAACGAGCGGCACGCAAGTGCCAGCTATTTCAGCGGCGCAGCTTCACCGCCATCTGGGCACTCAGCGCATCTCGGCCATAGGCATCGGGGCGGAACCGGATCGCGGCGCCTTCGGGCGCTGCCGTGAGGTAAGTGATATAGATCGGAACCGGCACGGGCAGTTCCACGCGCCGCTCCGGCGTCTTCGAGCGCGGCAGCGGCTTGCCCAGCAGCCACCGGCCGAGCCGCGATGCCGCCTCAAGCCGCACGCACCCATTGCTGAAAAAGCGTATTTCCTTGGCCAGCAGGTCACGCTCGGGCGTATCGTGCAGGTAGATTCCCTGCTCGTTCGGGAACATGAACTTGACCGTGCCCATGAAGTTGCCTGGCCCCGGCAGCTGCCGGGCGCGGACCGCTTGCTGGCCAGCGGCAACGGCTTGCCAGTCGACTTTCGCGGGATCGAGGACCGGTGCATCGTCTGCCCAGCTCGCCAGGACCTGGTATCCACTGGTGGAAACGTAACCAGGTCCATTGGCCAGCACCTTTTCGGTGATGCGGCTGGGCATCAGGTCATCGGGCAGGTTCCAATAGGGATTGACGATCGCATAACGCAGGAACCCCGCCATGGCCGGAGTCTGGGTTTCCGGCTTGCCCACGACCACCTTCATCGTCCCGGCCAGCTTGCTGCCCTCGTACATCCACAGCCGCGCACTTGCGGCATCAACCATAACCCAGCGTCCATCAGCGATTGGCGGAAGCGCGCGAACGCGGTCCAAGTTGAGCTGCAGGACCCGGCGCTGCTCGGCACTGTAGCCCGGCTTGCCCAGCGCCGCGCGCAGCGGCGCGTAGAACGGGTGCATCCAACCCATTTCCTGAAGGTAGCCTACCAGCGACCTTTCCGCTGCTGCCCGCTGCAACGCTGCGCCCGCCGTTGGCAAGACTGGAGCAAGGGCCTCGCTTTCGTAAATCATTGGCGCGTGGGGAGCCTGGCGCAGCGCCCGCACGAAGCGGACATAAGCCTTGGAAGCGCTGAGTTCGGCGCGCGCCAAGCTGGCGATATCGCCGCGGCGCGTCCCTGCCAGCGCATCTTCGAGGTCGTCGGGTTTCAGGCTTTTTGGCTTTAGCCCGTCAAGCTCGGCCGTTTCGATCTGGCGCAGCAGGACTGTTGCAGCAGGCAGCAGGCGACCATCCGCCCCTATCCACAGCGGCCGGTCGCCGCGCCCCGCATAGAAGGCCCGGAGATCCTTGCCAGTGCGCTTGCCGACCTCAAGTCGCAGGGCACGGTCCCCAACGGGCGCAACGACGCTCACTGGTCCCCGTGCCGCCGCAGGGTGCGGAGCGGCTGCCCCCGCTGCAAGTGCAACGGGGAGCAGCCATGCGCTCAAGCTTTTCAGACGAAGCCGATCGTCCAAGGTGAGCTACCCGCGTTCCCCGCTCATGTGGTGCATGGTGGTCGGCTGGGCGGTCGGGGCGCCCGAATAGTACTGCCCTTCGCGGTAGTAGCCATCGACGCAGCCGTCATTGTTGGAGTCGGCCCAGATCGCGCCCGCGATCCCGCCTACCGCAGCACCGACAACGGCGCCTTCCAGAACGCTTACGCCGTTGGCCAATGCGCCCACGCCGGCCCCGGTGGCACCGCCGATCGCCGCGCCGGTTGCAGCCGAACCGAGCGTCGAAGGGCAGCGGCGGGCGGAAGTCGAGTTGGCCGACTGGTACGAATTAGCGGACGGTGCACCGGAATAATACTGGCCGTTCTGGACATAGCCGTCAGCGCGTCCATCGCCGTTGCGGTCGGCCCAAATCGCCCCGGCCAGGCCACCAACTGCGCCGCCGATCAGCGCACCAGTGAGGAGGTCGCCGCCGGCAATGGCGGCAACGCCTGCCCCGCCCGCCGCGCCCACTGCGGCCCCGGTGGCGGCGGTCGACAGCGTACGGTCATTTTCCATGGTAGAACAGGCGCCCAGCGGAAGGGCTGCGGCGCCAACGAGAATGAGAAGCCTGGATTTCATGATGCGTCTCCTACGATTGGCCGCCCCGCATCATGCGGGCGGCGTGCCCCGCGGATTGCTCAACGCTTCAGCCCGTCAGCAGTTCCACTCTATGCCGCCAAGCGCCGCGCCAATGTGCCGCTTCAACGCAGAAGGGGCGGCACCCCCCGTGGATGCCGCCCCTTCGGGAAGGTTTGGAAAAGAAAAAGCTTAGTTCTGCGACGAAACGACCTTTACCGGGGTGCCGAAGGGCTTGATCCCCAGCTTGGCATAGACCTCGTCAGGGAAGTAGACCGCCCCGTCCTTTGCGACCATGCGAATGGTCTTGATCGCCTTCAGGTCCTTGGTGGGATCGCCGGGCACCAGGAAGAAGTCGGCCAGCTTGCCGCGCTCGATCGAACCTAGCTGCTGGTCCTGGCGCAGATACTGGGCCATTTCGAGGGTCGCCCGGCTGAGGACCTCGGACGGGCTCATGCCGAGTTTGCCGAACAGTTCCAGCTCGCGGTGATAGGTAAAGGCTCCGCCGGTATCGGTACCGGGGATCAGCAAGATGCCTTTGCGGTGCATCTCGCTCAGCGTTTCCATGATCTTGGCATAAGCTCCGACATATTCGGCGCGCTGCTGCGGGGTATCGGCCCCGAACAGGGCCTGCTTCAGCTGACGCTGCTCGGAGGGCGGCATGTGATCGATATAGTCGAGCGCGCCGGGGTTGGGCTTGCCGTCAAGCGCGGTCAGGCCGAGTTCGTGAATGCCGATGGTCGGTTCATGCGAAACCTTGCCCGCAACCATCGCATCCAGCGTCGCCTGGACCTTGGCCGACTTCACGTCGAGCGACGGGAAACGGCGCATGGCGGTAAAGCGGAACAGCGTCCGGGTATCTTCATTGGGATTGAGCACCCAGCCCAGCATCAGCTGGTTGACGTGCGTGATCTCGTCAAAACCGGCGGCGATCATCGCATCAGCGTTTGAAAAGGCCGGAACATGGCCCGCCACGCGCAGGCCCAGGCGGTGCGCTTCGGCCACCACGGCGGGGGCCCACTTGGGGTCCATCGAGTTGTAGAGCTTGGCTTGCTGGTAATCGCGCGCGGCATACCAGCGCACGGCGTCAATTGCCTCGGCCTCGCTTGCCACCAGCTTGCCAGTAGCCGAACTGAACGGGCTCTTGCCTTCGATAAAGCCCGAGCGGGTGATCCGCGGACCAGCGACTTCACCCTTGGCGATGCGCTGGATCAACACGTCCAGCACTTCGTTCTGGTTGCCCATGTCGCGTACCGAGGTGATCCCGGCGAGGACATTCATCAGGGCATCTTCCTGTCCCATGTGGCCGTGCATTTCATAAAGGCCCGGAACCAGTGTGCCGCCCTCGCCATCAACAATGGTCTCACCAGGTGTTGCGGCGCTGCCAGCTGGCAGAACCCCGGTAATGCGGTTTCCGGCAAAGCTCACGTCCATCAGCGCGGTCAGCGCCTTGGCCTTCGGATCGAAGACGCGCACGTTGCGGATCCGCACCGGCCCGGCAAAATGCTTGGCCCCTTCGGCCTGCAACTGGGCGAAACGGTCCGAGGCTAGCTTTTCGGCCATTTCCCGCAGCGGCTTGTCCGCCGCGTTCTCATACCCCTTGCGGGCCAGGATGAACCCGGCGCTAGCCACGGCAAACAGATCGCCCTTGGCATCAAGCGTGATGTAGGTCGGATTGAGCGAGAGGCCTGACAATTCGTAAGTTACGACTTCCAACTTGCCTTCGGGCCCGTCGAAAGTGCTGCGGGCGCGCTCGGTCAAACAGGCGGTGCCGCCGGGTGCGACCGGCATAGTGCGATCGGCGTCGGCGAGCAGCGCCTTGGCCAGCATTGCGATATCAAGCGGCGAACCATTCTGCGCGACATAATAGCGTGGGGCGTCCTTGCCCTTGATCGCGCCCGGGCCGGCCAAGTCGCTCCACTGCGCGCCCGAGCCAGTGCGGCGGAAGCTTTCGCTGACCGCATTGCCGAAGGTGGTGCGGCCGGAGATGGTCCAGGTGACCGGGGCGCCGTCCTTGCCCAGCGTAACCGTTTCCTTGATCGTCGGCCCGCGTCCGTTCTGCTTGTAATCGTAATCGACGGCGATGGTCTGGCCCTGCCGGTCAATCTTGAGGTGGCCGATGTCGCGGCTCTGCGTAAGCACGCGGTATTCCTGCAGGTCAGCCAGTGCCGGGCTGGCAAGTACGGTAGCGAGTGCGGCGGCGGCCAGCAGGCGAAGCTTCATCGGGCGTCTCTCCTTTAGATTATCGCGGCGGGATAGGCCGCTCAGCGCATTCCTGCCAGCGCCTTTTGCCGCCGGCGCTGGACCGATGAGCCCAGCCCGATCGCTTCGCGGTATTTGGCAACCGTACGGCGGGCGAGGTCGAAGCCCTTGGCCTTCAGCAGGTCGACCAAGGTATCGTCAGACAGGATCGCCTTGGGATCCTCGGCATCGATCAATGCCTTGATCGCAGCCTTGACTGCCTCGGCGGAGGCCCCGCCCTCACCATCGACCGCGCCGACGCCCGAGGTGAAGAAGTACTTCAACTCGAAGGTCCCGCGCGGGCAGTGCAGATACTTGTTCGAGGTGACACGGCTGACAGTCGATTCGTGCATGCCGATCGCCTCTGCGACGGTCCGCAAGGTCAGCGGCCTGAGCTGTGACACCCCGTGGCGGAAAAATCCGTCCTGTTGTGTCACGATCTCGCTCGCCACTTTCAGGATCGTCTTCTGCCGCTGGTCGAGGGCCTTGATCAGCCAGTTGGCATCGGCCAGCTTGTCAGACAGCCAGGCCCGCGCACCCTTGTCATCGCAGGCCCCGCGCATTTCGACATAGTAGCTGCGGTTGACGATCAGCCGCGGCAGGGTCGCCTGGTTCAGATTGATGTCCCAGCCGCCATCGGTCCGCGCCGCCAGCAGGATATCCGGCACCACGGGATCGCCGCCGCCGCGATTGAAGCGCAGCCCCGGCTTGGGATCATAGGCGCGCAGTTCGGCCAGCATTTCGGCGAACTCTTCATCATCCACCCCGCACATTCGCTTGAGCCGGGGCAGTTCGCCGCGTGCCAGCAGATCGAGGTTTTCCAGCAGCCGCGCCATGCAGGGATCGTGACGGTCCGCCTCGATTGCCTGAAGCGCAAGGCATTCGCCCAGCGAACGGGCGCCCACCCCGGTTGGGTCCAACGACTGCAACAGTGCCAGCGCTGCTTCCACTTCCGCCAGTGCCACGCCGAGTTCGCCCGCCACTTCGCGCAAGGGGACCGGCAAGTATCCGGCCTCGTCCAGTTGATCGATCAGATAGCGGGCGATGAAGGCGAGCCGCGGATCGCGGGCCTGAGCGCCAAGCTGGTCATGAAGGTGGGTCGGCAGGTCCTTGTCGCCCTCACCGCGCTCGTCGATCTCCGGTCCGCTTTCGCTGGCTGGACCAATCCGCAGGTCCGAGCCCCATTCCCCGTCGCCGGTATCGCGGTCGCGGTCGAGCGCGGTCTGGTCGATATCCAGTGGCCGGTCATCCGCGGCGCGGCCTTCCGAGACAAGTTGGTCAACCGGCGAGCTTTCCAGCGTGGTGCGGCGCAGTTCGCCAACGTCTTCGATCGGCGGAGCATCTGCGGCCGCTTCCCCGACGTCGAGCAGCGGATTGCTCTCCAACGCCTCGCCAATGAAAGTCTCGATTTCAAGGTTCGACAGCGCCAGCAGCTTGATCGCCTGCTGCAACTGCGGCGTCATCACCAGCGATTGCGATTGCCGAAGGTCAAGGCGGGGCCCGATCGCCATGAATCAGCCTGCCCTAGAGCGTGAAGCCCTCGCCCAAGTAGAGCCGGCGCACGTTTTCGTCCGCGACGAGCGCTTCGGGGCTGCCGGCAAACAACACCTGGCCACCGTAGATGATGCAGCCCTTGTCACAGATATCCAGCGTCTCGCGGACATTGTGATCGGTGATCAGCACGCCGATCCCGCGCTGCTTGAGATCCCGCACCAGGTCGCGGATGTCGCTGATCGAGAGCGGATCGATTCCGGCAAACGGCTCATCCAGCAGCATGATCGATGGCTTTGCAGCCAGCGCACGCGCAATTTCCGCCCGGCGGCGTTCCCCGCCGGACAACGCCATGGCCGGAATGGCACGGAGCCGGGTCAGGCCGAATTCTTCAAGCAGCCGTTCCAGCTCGGCCGCGCGGACCTCCGCGTCCGGCTCAACCAGTTCGAGCACGCAGTTGATGTTCTGCTCAACCGTCATGCCGCGAAAGATGCTGGTTTCCTGCGGCAGGTAGCCCAGCCCCAGGATCGCCCGCCGATACATTGGCAGGTTGGTGACATCGACCCCATCCATCAGAATACGGCCCGAGTCGGGCCGAACGAGGCCCATGATCGAGTAGAAGCAGGTCGTCTTGCCGGCGCCATTAGGCCCAAGCAGACCCAGCACTTCGCCCTTGGCGACCGACAACGAGATATCTGTCAGCACCGCGCGTTTGTCATAGGACTTGGCGATCGAAATGACTTCAAGTCCGCCCTGCGGGAGCGCGGAATTGGCATCGGGCTGAGCGGCTTGGGTGACTGTTTCGGTCATTGCGCCTGATCGTTTAGGGCGCGCGGCGAAACTCGGCAAGCGCGGGAAGGTCCATTTGGCAGGTTTCGTGCATGGGGCATCGACGAACGACATTGCACAGGAGTGGTAAACGAGACTTGATCACTCCGCCCTTCGGTGTTTTACTCAACCTTCCAGACCAGCGGCACAGACCGCTGGCGGACACTGGGGAATGATAAGGGGATCGCCGATGGCCAAGGCATGGCACAGCGCAGACGTTTCGGCTCACGCCGCAGACAAGCCGCTCGACTGGCGCAAGCGGATGAGCGACCACATTGCCTATGCCCTGCTGGCCTATACCGGTCTCCAGATCTTCGTGACCATGGGCGCGCTCAATGCCAAGAGCGGCTCGCTGCTGCCCTATTTCGCGTTGGTCGTGCTGGTCGCCGCGATCATTCCGGCCTGCCGCCGCTTTGAACGCCGCTGGAACCGCCTGTCGGACGCCCAGGCGGTCGATCCGGCTTTCGCCCCCTACTACCGGCGTGATCGCAACTGGGTCTGGGCACTGGCGATCGGCCTGCCGTTCGTGGTGACGGGCATGTTCAAGCTGCTGGCTTTCGCCTTCACCTGATTGCCCTTCGGCATCGCAATACCTAGATCGGCCACTCCGCTTTCGGAGTGACCTATTCATGCTGACCCCTCTCGCCGCCCAGGAACGCGCCGCCGCGCTGATCGACCTTGCCCGCAAGGCCGGAGCCGATGCCGCCGACGCGATCTATGCGGGCAGTTCCTCCGAAGGGGTCCAGGTCCGCCTCGGCAAGCTGGAAGACATCGAGCGCAGCGAAAGCGAACACCTTGATCTGCGCGTCTTCGTCGGCCGCCGCTCGGCCTCGATCGGCTCAAGCGACCTGTCTGATGCGGCCCTCAAGGAGCTGGCGGCCCGCGCGGTCGACATGGCCCGCGCCGCGCCGGAAGACCAATATGCCGGCCTTGCGCCCGACGAACTGCTCTTCCGCGAGGCCCTGCCAGCGCTCGATCTGGAGGACAGCGCCGAACCCAGCCCGCAGGACCTGCTGACCCGCGCATTGGCCGCAGAAGATGCGGCGCGTGCGGTGGCCGGGGTCACCAACAGCGAGGGTGGATCAGCCAGCCTTGCCCGGCGCGTCATGGCCCTGGTTACCAGTCACGGCTTTGCCGGGGCCTATGGCGGCACCAGCCACGGCATCAGCGCCGTTGTGATCGCTGGCGAGGGCGACACAATGCAGCGCGACTATGGCTACCGCACTGCGCGCCATCTGGCTGACCTGCCCGCGCCGGAGGAGATTGGACAGCTGGCTGGCGATCGCGCCATCGCCCGACTGAAACCCGGCCGACTCAAGAGCGGTCCACTGCCGGTTGTCTTCGATCCCCGGGTCGGCGGCTCGTTCATCGGCCATCTGGCCGGGGCCATGTCCGGCAACGCCATTGCCCGCCGCGCCAGCTTCCTGCTGGACCGCGACGGCGCGCAGCTGTTCAAGCCCGGGGTCATGATCGTCGACGATCCGCTGCGCCAGCGCGGCCTGTCCTCGCGCCCATTCGATGGCGAGGGCCTACCGGTGGCCCTGCGCGAGCTGGTGACGGACGGTTACCTGACCGGCTGGCTGATGGACAGCGCGTCCGCCCGCCAGCTGGGCGGAACCCCGACCGGCCATGCCGTGCGCGGCGCGGGCGGATCGCCGGGTGTCGGGACCAGCAACCTGCACCTCGCCGCCGGCACCATGACCCCGGACGAGCTGATGGCCGACATTGCCGACGGCGTTTACGTCAACGAACTCATCGGCCACGGCGTCAACGGCGTGACCGGCGATTACAGCCGCGGCGCATCGGGCTTCCGGATCGTCAATGGCAAGATCGCCGGACCGGTGGCTGAATTCACGGTCGCGGGCAACCTGATCGACATGTTCGCGGCGCTCACCCCGGCCAACGACCTGGAATGGCACCGTGCAGTCAATGTCCCCACGATCCGGATCGACGGGATGACGATCGCCGGCGATTGACCTGAAGGCGGGGATTACTTGGCAGCTTCGGCCCTGGCGATGTGCTGCTCGATCGCTGCGACGACGACTGCGGTCATTTCCGCCTCTTCTTCCGCTGTCATCGGTTCGTTTTCAGCCGCCAGTCGTACCTCGCCCAGCGCAGCCCCCAACGGCTTCAGCTTCCGCAAAGCTGGACGCTCAGTGGCCAGCTTGCCGATCTCGATCAGGTCTTCTTCCGTCAGCGCTACGATCGCCCGGGCAACGGCCCGGTTGGAATCGGCCTTGAAGGCTGCGGCACCGACATCCCCGCCATTGACCGCATCAACCATCATCTGCTTGCCATCAAACCCGGCAATCACGTTGCCCAGCAGCTTGCGCCCATATTTCGAGCGGTAGAACCAGGCCACGTCTGCCGCTTCCGCGACAGTCAGGTTGGCCCGGATGGCCGCGACCTGCCGGGGCAAGAACAGCTTGCGCAGCCGCATATCGCGCGTCTTGAGCAGGGGCTTCAGCGCTTCGGCCATGGCCCGACCCAGACCGGGGTAGCGCTTCTCGCCGAGAGCAAGCTCGGGCGAGGCGATGGCAAACTGCTCTGCCATCGCTTCCGCGACCAGATTGAGCGACAAGTCGATATCGCTGGATTCTTCGATTGACCGGATGACATCGAGGTACGGTGCTTCCGGATCGGTCTGCAAAGCCGCAGGTCCGCTCGGTAACGGTTCAGCCTTCAGCGGAGCAGTGCAAAGAACCAGGCCCAGCACGGCCGAAAGCAACAATAACCGCAAGCAAGCCTCCTCTGCCGGCATCGCCACAGACGCTAGCACAATCACTTGGCCAAGCCAGCCTTGCACGGTCCGGGGGCACAGGCCATCCTCGACAAATGGAAATCCGCGCCGCTCGACCAGACGACTGTCCCGCCATCGCCGGGATTTACGCCCATCACGTGCTTTATGGCACCGCCAGCTATGAAACAGAGCCGCCTGACCCCGCCGAGATGGCCCGCCGGATGGACCGGGTATTGGGCTCCGGCTGGCCCTGGCTGGTCGCCGCGCAGGCTGACGGCAGCCTGCTGGGCTATGCCTATGCCACCCAGTTCCGCGACCGTGCGGCCTATCGCTTCGTCTGCGAGGACAGCATCTACATCCGCAACGACGCGCGGG
The DNA here is from genome assembly GCA_009926135.1 of Sphingomonadaceae bacterium. GTDB lineage: Bacteria > Pseudomonadota > Alphaproteobacteria > Sphingomonadales > Sphingomonadaceae > Novosphingobium. The sequence continues at coordinate 13,176 of RFPL01000024.1, read as the reverse complement.
GACACGGTGTGGGCAAGGCCTTGCTGGCTGCCTTGGTCGACGCCTGCACCGCGGCGGGCTTCAGGCAGATGGTGGCGGTGATCGGCGGGGCCGAGCCAGCCTCCGAGGCACTGCATGCCCGACTGGGCTTCGCCGTGGCTGGCCGGCTTTCCGCCATCGGCCGCAAGCAGGGCCGATGGCTGGACACGCTCTACATGCAGCGCCCGCTAGGCCCTGGCAGCAGCGAACCGCCCGCTATCGAACCCATTTGACGGCGATCAATTCAGGGCTTGGCAAGTGCGGCTAATCGGGGCTTAATCGGACGATTAAAAAACGAGAGGAGAGTCGCCTGTGACCGGACAAGCTGCGGCCGTAAAAGCCAGCCAGGATGTGACCCATGTCGATGTGCTGATCGTCGGCGCCGGGATTTCCGGTATTGGTTCAGCCTATCACTTGCAGGAGCAAAGCCCCGGCAAGTCCTATGTCGTCCTGGAAATGAAGGAGACCTTTGGCGGCACCTGGGAAACGCACAAGTATCCCGGCGTCCGTTCGGACAGCGATCTCTATACCTTCGGCTATCGCTTCAAGCCGTGGATCGGCCCGCCGATCGCCAGCTCGGCCGAAATCCTGAAATACATGGGCGAGGTGATCGAGGACAACGGCATCGCGCCGCACATCCGCTATGGTCACCGCATCACTCGCGCCGCCTGGGACAGCAAGACCAACCTGTGGACCATTGACGCGGTGCGTTCCAGCGACAGCGCCGAAGTCAGCTTCACCGCGAACTTCCTGTGGATGTGCCAGGGCTATTACGACCACGAAAAGCCCTACATCCCGGACTGGCCGGGCATGGACCGCTACAAGGGCAAGCTGGTCCATGCCCAATTGTGGGACCCGAAGATCGACTATACCGGCAAGAAGGTGCTGGTAATCGGATCGGGCGCTACGGCCGCGACTGTGATCCCCGCTTTCGCCGAAAAGGCTGCGCACGTGACCATGCTGCAGCGCTCGCCCACCTACTTCTATTGCAGCGAGAACAAGAACGAGCTGGCTGACCGGATGCGCGAGATCGGGGTCGACGAACCCACCATCCACCGCGTGGTCCGCGCCCAGATCATGTACGATCAGGACGTCACCCAGCGCCGCTGCGTCGAAGAACCCGATGCCGTATTCGAAGACCTGAAGGCCCTGGTCCGCGCCTTCACCGGCAAGGACGACTTCGAGTTCGAACCCCACTTCACGCCGAAGTACCGCCCCTGGCAGCAGCGTCTGGCCTTCTGCCCCGAAGGCGACATTTTCCGCGCCGCCGTGCAGGGCAAGCTGACGGTCTTCACGGACGAACTCGACACCTTCACCGAAACGGGTGTGCGCACCAAGAGCGGTGACGAGATCGAGGCCGACATCATCGTTGCCGCCACCGGCTTCAACCTGCTGATGATGGGTGGGATCCCGTTCTTCGTCGATGACCAGCCGGTCGACTGGCACGAGACGGTCAACTATCGCGGCATGATGTTCACCGGGGTGCCCAACATGGTCTGGGTGATGGGCTATTTCCGCGCCAGCTGGACCCTGCGCGTGGACATGCTGGGCGATCTGGTCTGCCGACTTCTCAATCACATGGACGAGCGCGGTGCCAAGCGGGTCGAGGTTGCGCTGCGCGCCGAAGACCACAACATGCCGCTGTCCGACTGGATCGAGAGCGAAAACTTCAACCCAGGCTACCTGATGCGCGGGCTGAAGCTCATGCCACGCCGGGGGGACAAGCCGGAGTGGCGCCACAACCAGGATTACTGGCGCGAGAAGGACGAAATCCCCTTCATCGATCTGGAAGGCAGCGAATTCGTCTATGATGGAGTCCGCGCCGGGACCAAGGTGACCGAAGCCGCCTGAGCCCCGTTTACAGCCGCGCCGCTTTCCGCCAGACCAGTTGCCATGAGCAACGCATCGATCTGGTGGGGCGGCGAACGGCCGCCTCTGCAACCCATGACCGCCTTGGGCGATAACGCCATGCCCGGTCACCTTGGCATTGAATTCGTCGACTGCGGCGATGACTGGATCCGCGCACGGATGCCGGTCGATGAACGCACCCAGCAGCCGTTCAAGCGGCTCCACGGCGGCGCATCGGTTGCGCTGGCGGAAACCATTGGTTCAGTCGCCGCCAGTTACTGCGTCGATCGCGAAAAGTTCGTCGCGGTCGGCATGGAAATCAACGCCAATCACATCCGACCGGCTTATTCGGGCTGGGTCTACGCGACGGCACGCCCCGAGGCACTGGGCCGCACGACACAGGTCTGGACGATCCGGATCGAGGACGAGGCGGACAAGCTGATCTGCATCTCCCGCTTCACGGTCGCGGTCATTTCCGTGGACCGCAAGTGACCCGATCGGTCGCCGTGATTGGCGCTGGTGACCACATCGGCGCAGCGATTGCGCGGCGCTTTGCCGCTGAAGGCTTCAAGGTCCACGCTGGCCGCCGCAATGGTGAGAAGCTCGCATCGCTGCTGGGCGGCAACATCACCGGCCGCAGCCTCGATGCGCGCGAGAGCGAAGACGTCACCGGCTTCCTGGCTGAGGCTGGGGCCAGCGCACCGCTGGACCTGGTGGTGTTCAACGTCGGCGCCAATGTGAACTTCCCGCTGACGGAGACGACCGACCGGGTGTTCCGCAAAGTCTGGGAGATGGCCTGTTATGCCGGATTCGTCTCGGTGCGCGAAGCGGCGAAGCTGATGCTGCCGCGCGGAAGCGGCAAGATTTTCGTCACCGGGGCCACGGCCGGCCTGCGCGGCAATCCGGGCTATGCCGCCTTCGCCGCAGCCAAGGCGGGCCTGCGCGCCACGGCGCAGTCGGCCGCGCGCGAGCTCTGGCCGCAGGGAATCCATGTCGCCCACCTGGTGATCGATGCCGGAGTCGATACCGAATGGGTCCGCGCCCGCATCACCGAGCGGATCGGGGCCGAAGCGCTGGCTGCCCAGCCAGACCTGCTGATGCCGCCCGAGGCGGTCGCTGACGCTTACTGGGCGCTCTACAATCAGCCGAGGTCCGCCTGGACGTTCGAGCAGGAAATCCGGCCTTACGGGGAGAAGTGGTGATGGCCAAGGAAGCGGAATTCCTGTTCGATTACGGCAGCCCGAATGCCTATCTGGTCCACCGCGCGATCCCCGCTGTTGAAGCGCGAGGCATCGTATCCTTCCGCTATGTGCCAGTGCTGCTGGGCGGCATCTTCAAGGCGATCGACAACCAGTCCCCCATGCAGGCCTATGGCCATATCGGCGCGAAGGTGGCCTATGACCGGCTGGAGATGCAGCGTTTCATGGCGAAGCACGGCATCGACAAGTTCGTGATGAACCCGCACTTCCCGGTCAACACGCTGATGGCCATGCGCGGAGCGATCGCGGCGCGCGAGTTGGGCTGTGCCCGCGCCTATGATGAGGCGATGTTCGCCGCCATGTGGGAACAGGGCCTGAAGCTTGACCTGCCCGATGTCTGGGACCGCGCCCTGACCGCCGTGGGCCTGCCTGCCGCGCAATTGGCCGAGCTGGCCGCGACGCCCGAAATCAAGGCACAGCTGGTCGCTAACACCGAAGCGGCGGTGGCGCGCGAGGTGTTCGGATCGCCGACCTTCTTCCTTGGGCAGGAAATGTGGTTCGGCAAGGAACGCCTGCGCGACGTCGAAGAAGCAGCCTCGGCCTGAGCCTTGCCAAGCGCTCGCGGCAGATGCATGGTGCTTTTAACCGACCGGTTAAACGTCGGCGACCTGCGGAGAGCCTGACATGAGCGAATACCCCCTGCCCAACAATTCCACCGACCTTGCCGGCCGTGTCGCGCTGGTTACCGGGGCAAGCTCGGGCCTGGGTGAACGCTTTGCCCTTGTACTGGCAAGCCAGGGCGCGGCCGTGGTGCTCGCCGCTCGGCGCAAGGATCGGCTGGACGCCCTCGCTGACCGGATCCGCGCCGCCGGCGGCAAGGCATTGGCCGTGCAGATGGATGCGACCGACGCAGATTCGATGATCGCCGCAGTCGCTGCGGCCGAGGCGGAGTTCGGCCCGGTCGACATCCTGGTCAACAATGCCGGCATCCCCGATGCCCAACGCGCCCACAAGATGAGCCTTGACCTGATCGACCAGGTCTTGGGGGTCAACCTGCGCGGGCCCTGGATCCTGGCCTGTGAAGTGGCCCGCCGCCTTATCGCCGCAAGCAAGCCCGGCCGGATCGTCAACATCAGTTCGACCGCCCACTTCCGCTATGATGGCAGCGGCGCGGCGCTCTATTCGGTGACCAAGACCGCGATCGCCCGGATGACCGAATGTCTGAGCGTCGAATGGGCACCCTACAACATCAACGTCAACGCCATCGCGCCGGGTATGTTCGTCTCCGAAATGACCGACGGGATGTTCGAGCGGATGGGCGGCAACCCAGCCCCGCACCTTGCGCGCGAGCGGGTACCGGTGCCGGCCCAGCTCGATTCCACCCTGCTCTACCTGGTTTCGCCGCCGAGCGAGTGCGTGACCGGGGCGATCATCCGGGTCGATGATGGGCAGAGCTCCGCCGTCCGCCTGCGCAAGTAGGAGAGAAACTGCGATGCTCGTAACTGTCGAACGCGAAGGCGCCGTCGCCGTCGTCACGCTCAACCGCCCCGAGGCGATGAACGCCCTCTCGCGCGGTCTGCGCGCCCAACTCGCTCAGGTAATGACCGAGCTCGATGCCGAGGAGCGGATCCGCGCCGTTGTGCTGACCGGGGCTGGCACACGCGCCTTCACCGCCGGACTCGACCTCAAGGAACTCGGCGTCGAGGGCCTCGGTGCGGCCAATGCGAGCGAAGCTGTGGCCAATCCGGTCAAGGCGATCGAGCTGTGCCGCAAGCCGGTAATCGGTGCGATCAATGGCGTCGCGATCACCGGCGGGTTCGAAGTCGCCATTGCCTGTGACATCCTGATCGCCAGCGAAAACGCGCGTTTCGCCGATACGCATGCCCGCGTCGGGATCATGCCCGGCTGGGGCCTATCGCAGAAGCTTTCGCGCCTGATCGGGATCAGCCGGGCCAAGGAACTATCGCTGACCGGCAACTTCCTCGATGCACAAACCGCTTGCGCCTGGGGCCTGGTCAACCGCGTCGTCCCGGCGGACGAACTGCTTCCTGCCGCGAAGAAGCTGGCTGCCGACATCGCCAGTGCCGACCCCGCCATGATCGCGGCTTACAAGAAGCTGATCGATGACGGCTATGCCCTGCCGTTCGGCCAGGCGATGGCGCTGGAGCACAGCACCTCATCGGCCCGCAACGCGCAGGTCAGCGGTGACGAGGTCGAGGCGCGGCGGCTGGCCGTGATGGACCGGGGCCGAGCGCAAGCGACCTAGCGGTCGCTCCAGCTCGGCGCGCGCTTCTCGAAGAAAGCGGCTTTTGCTTCGGCAAAGTCACCCGCCATGCCCAGCATAACCTGCTGACGGTCTTCGAGCGCGAAAGCGTGCTCCATGCTGGCCGCATCGATATTGAGATTGAGCGCGTCCTTGGTTAGCCGCAGCCCCATCGGGCTGGTCAGCAACATTTCCCCGGCCAGTGCCAGCGCCTTGTCCAGCAGCGCTTCGTGCGGGACGATCTCGCTGAGCAGCCCGCAAGCAGCCGCCTTTTCCGCACTCATGAACCTGCCGGTCAGTAGGTATTCGCTCGCCACTGAACTGCCAACCAGCCGCGGCAGGAAATAGCTCGCCCCCATGTCGCAGCCACCCAAGCCAATCTTGATATAGGCCGCGTTCATGCGCAGGTCGGGCGCACCGTAACGCACATCAGATGCCAGCAGCAGCGAGAACCCGCCGCCGCAAGCCGGCCCTTGGGCGCAGGCAATGATTGGCTGTGGGCATTTGCGCATCGCCTGCATCACCGCTGCAATCATCCGCTGGGTGCGCCAGGACTGATGGACTGGACCGGCATCGGGCACCGGCGTCCAGCCGCCCAGGTCCAGCCCGGCGCAGAAGGCCCGGCCCTCGGCGCGCAGGATCACCACTCGCACTGCGGGGCGATTGACCAGCCCGGTAAAGTAATTGAGCAGCGCCTGGATCAGCGCTTCGTTCATGGTGTTGAGCTTGTCTGGCCGGTTAAGGCTGACCACCTCCACCGCCCCGCGATTATCGATCGTGATCACTTCTTCAGCCATGCCCTCACCCCTCAATCAGGTTTGAGTCCAGTTGACCGACACAATAGGCCGTGGCAAGGCCCCGTCGCCCGAGCGGGTGTAGCTCAATGGTAGAGCAGCAGCTTCCCAAGCTGAATACGAGGGTTCGATTCCCTTCACCCGCTCCATTTTCCAGTTCGGTACAGTTCGCTTGAGACTGGACAAGCCCCAGAAAATCTAGATAATTTGGCCAACGACTGGCCCATTGCGTTCGCCTGCCTTCGCAACTGACCGTGTTGTCTGGGGGCCCTTTTTGGGGGCCTCTTGCAATTAGGCCCCCGTTGGTGACAGCAAAGGCCCCCAGGAAAGGCCCCCGCATATGGCGCTGACAGACGCGGTTATTCGATCCGCCAAGCCCCGCGAAAGAGACTACAAACTAGCTGATTCCGCGGGTCTTTACCTGCTGGTGACAGCAGCTGGGGGGAAGCTCTGGCGGCTCAAGTTCCGGGTGGATGGCAAAGAGCGAAAGTTGGCGATCGGGCGCTATCCGGAAATCAGTTTGGCCGATGCCCGCAAAGAACGTGACACCGCACGCGCCAACCTCGCCAAGGGCAGCGATCCAGCGCGGGAAAAGCAGCGCCGGAAAGTGCGGGCCAAGCTATCGGCAGACAACACCTTCGCCGCGATTTCGGCAGAGTATTGCACCAAGCGCCAGCGCGACGGGACCAAACGCTGGGCACCAGCGACGGCCCTACGATCCGAATTCCTGCTCAAGCGGCTGGACGCGGCTATTGGCCACTTGCCGGTTGCCGAGATCGAGCCTGCGGACGTGTTGGCGGCAGTCCGTAAGCTGGAAAACAAGGGGCGGCTGGAAAGCGCCCGCCGCACTCTGCAACTGGCCGGAGCAGTTTTCCGTTATGCGGTAGCCACGGCCCGGCTAGCTTCTGATCCGACCCGCGATCTGCAAGGCGCGCTGACAGCCCCCACGGTCAAGCACTATGGCGCGATTACAGAAGCTAAACGCGTTGGCGAATTGTTGCGGGCAATAGACGGCTATGACGGCAGCGGAATTACCAAGCTAGCCTTGCAACTGGCTCCGCACGTCTTCGTTAGACCCGGCGAACTACGCCACGCCGAATGGAGTGAAATCGATCTGGATGGAGCGCTCTGGACTATCCCGGCGGGCAAGACGAAGATGCGCAAAGTGCATCGGGTGCCCCTTTCGCGGCAGTCTGTTGCCTTGATGCGGGAAGTCCACCGCCTCACTGGCCCGAGCGGCTACGCCTTTCCATCGCTGCGCACCCGCGTCCGGCCCATGAGCGAAAACACCATCAATGCATCCCTGCGGCGGCTGGGCTATGCCAGCGATGAAATGACGGCGCACGGCTTCCGGGCGATGGCTTCAACCTTGCTGAATGAGAGTGGTAAGTTCAGCCCGGATGCGATCGAACGGGCGCTGGCGCATGGCGATAGCGACAAGGTGCGGGCAGCCTATCACCGAGGGGCGCACTGGCAGGAGCGGTTGGAGATGGCGCAATGGTGGAGCGACTATCTGGACACGCTACGAACCGGGGCGGCAATCGTGCCCTTCCCTGAGAAGGCGGCAACAGCTGAGCCGAATGCCTAAGCGAAGCGGTATGGGGGGGTAACTCCCGTCATAGGCTCAAAGAAGTGGACGGCACTGAAGGCCCTTGGCTCTAATCCAAACCCTAGTTTTATCGCGCGCGCGAAGCGGCCCAGCCAAACGAATCAACCTCCTTCTACGATGCAGGCAGAGTGCACGATTCGAAGGAAAGAGCGCCAACTACCCCGTAATTAAGCAGCCCGAATATTGATGCTCTGGCAATGAAACCCAGGGTTATCAGAGCGGCGAAATCCAAAAGTTTCAGTTTATTTGCATTTTTTTGTGCAATTCACTTTGACTCTTGCGCCAGCAACAAGTGACGGATTTCTGCGCCTTTGGACATTTGGTCTCCTGGACACTTCCAGGGACTACCCAAGGCCTTCCCCAGGCTGTGGAAGAAATCCGGCGTTAGGACGGGTGGCGTCGATTCAAGCAGGTCTGTATTGTGTTCATATGCACACGACTGAACCCAATGGAGGCCCTGAATCGATGCCCTAGAACGACGAAACCCCATCCGGTGAGGGACGGGGCTCCGAGCGATTAGAATTGCAGCTCCATTCGCTTGGTCCTTCCTAACCTCACCTCACACGATCCGACAAGCACAAAGCGAACGTTGGTGAACGCAAGTTCCCAAGTCGCTGATCCGTGAGGTATTCAAATGAGTTCCAATACAGACCTTCAACCGCTCGCCTATTCGGTAGCAGACGCAATTCGGGTTTCCAGCATCGGCAAGACCCGACTCTATTCACTAATCAAAGAGGGCCGGTTGGAAGCCCGCAAGGTGGGTAAGCGGACGCTGATCCCAGCGGCCTCGCTTCGCGCCCTGATCGAAGGGGGGTGCTGAGCCATGGTCCGGACCCAGGAAACCCCGGCGGGTGGTGCCGCCGGGGCTTCGCGCGATAGCTTGGATGGCCTGTCGCAAGCTATTCCTATCCCGGCCCGATACGGGATTCAATTCCCGATCCTGGCAGCCCATTGCGGGGCTGACTGGCTGGCAATGCTGGCAATGCTGGCAATTGCGGCAATGCAAGGGGGGCGGCCATGAAAGGGTGCCTAGCAGCCTTACGGCGGGACAATCCCCTGCCCCCGATCGCCGCTCGGCTGGTGCGGCTGAAACGATCCGGCGCTGGATGGACGGGGTGCTGCCCGTTCCATCCGGACCGATCGCCCAGCTTCACAATCTATGACGAGGGCCAGCGGTTCAAATGCTTTGGCTGCGGAGCCGGGGGCGACGTGCTGGACTTTGTGCAGCGGGCCTATGGAATGGACCTGGCCGGAGCGATCCGGGCGCTGGGCGGCGAAGCCTTGCCCAAGGCGGCAAGTGCGCTGGACGGGGAATTTCTGGACGCCTTAAAAAGGGACCGGCCGGACCGCATGACAGAGGCGCGGGCGATCTGGCAACGGGCCGTTCCGGCGGCTGGAACGCTGGCAGAGGCCTATTTGCGGGGGCGGGCAATCGATCCCCCCTATCCAGCCGCGCTGCGCTTTCTGCCGCTCGCCTATGGCAATTCGGAGCCGTTGCCCTGTCTAGTTTGCGCGGTGCGCGATCCGGACGGAGCACTAACCGGCGTCCAGCGTATCTGGCTGGCCAATGATGGCCGGAGCAAGGCGGCCGTGCCCAAGCCCAAGTTATCGCTGGGCCGGGTGCGCGGCGGCGCGATCCGCCTTGGTGAATTGGATGGCAGCAACGCATTGACCATTTGTGAGGGGCCAGAAGATGGCCTGTCAGTGGTGGCGATGCTGGGCGGGCCGGTCTGGGTGGCGGCAGGGGCGGCGTTCCTGTCTGCAATGCAGTTCCCGGCTACAGTGCGATCTGTGCTGATCGCAGCGGACAATGATCCGGCTGGCCGACAGGCGGCGGACAAGGCTGCGGCGGCCTATGCGGCGCGCGGGCTAGCGGTGCGTATCCTGAGACCCCTGGATGGCTGCAAGGACTTCAACGACGAACTGCGGGGGGAACGGGCATGAAACCGATGATCGATCCCGCGCGGCTGGAAGCGACCGAAAAACTGGACTTCTGGCCGGATCCGGTACCGCTGGCGAACGAACTGCCGCCCGTGTTGCCATTCTATCCAGACCTGTTGCCCAGCCGCCTGCGCCCCTGGATCATGGATATCGCTGAGCGCATGAACTGTCCGCCCGATTTGGTGGCTATTCCTGCAATGGTGGCCGCCGGGGCGCTGGTGGGTAGACGGGTAGGGATTCGGCCCCAGCGCCAGACTGACTGGACCGAAGTTGGCAACCTATGGGGCTGCGTGGTGGCCCGGCCTGGTAGCCTCAAGAGCCCGGCTGCCAGCGAGGCACTTGCACCACTTCGCCGATTGGAGGCGGTGGCTGCTCGGGAGAACGAAGCCAGCTTGGCAAAGCACAAGGCCGTTGAAGCTGTTTTCAAGCTAGAGCGGGAAACGGCGGACAAATCGGCCCGGCAGGTTCTGAAAAGCAAGGGCGTCAAGGACGGGCATGGCGATGCCATAGCGGCCTTTACTGCACTAACAGAGCCCGAACGTCCGCCGTTCAAGCGATTTCTGACCAGCGATGCCACGGTAGAAAAGCTGGGTGAGATCTGTGCTGACAATCCCGATGGCGTCATGGTCTATCGGGATGAGCTGTTGTCGCTGATTGCCGATCTGGATCATCCGGAAAAGGCTAGTGCACGGGGCTTCTTCCTGTCCGGATGGGGCGGAATGGAAAGCTACACCTTTGACCGGATCATGCGGGGTACAGTTCGAGTGGAGGCAGTCAACTTGTCGTTATGCGGCACAACCCAGCCGGTGCGGCTGGCGGCTTATATCCGAGAAAGTCTGAGGCGGTATGATGACGGGATGGTCCAGCGGCTGCAATTGCTGGCCTGGCCAGACTTCGCGCCTGAATTCCGCGAGATCGATCGATATCCCAATAGCGATGCCCGGTGCATGGCCCATGAATGCTATGCCGAGCTGGCCAATTTGGACGTGCGGGAATTGCGGGCAGAGCGGAATGAGCTGGCCGGTTCAGGGGCAGTGCCTTTCCTGCGGTTCAGTGACGAAGCCCAGGATGGGTTCAGCGAATGGCGAGCCGGGCTTGAACGCCGGGTGCGCGGCGATGATCTGCCCGCGCCGCTTGTGCCGCACCTGTCAAAGTATCGGGGGCTAATCCCCCGACTGGCGCTGATCTGTCACTTGGCCAATGGTGGCAGCGGCCCGGTTTCCATGGAGGCCACGGTGCAATCTTGGCGTTGGGCCGACTACCTGGAATCGCACGCGCGGCGGGCCTATGCCTCGCTGAACGTCGATAATGCAGAGGCGGCACGCGCGATCTGGCGCAAGCTGATCAAGGGCGATCTGGCTGCTCCGTTCACCGCGCGGGACATTCAGCGCAAGGGCTGGAGCGGACTGGCGGACCGGGAGCGGATCGCCAACGGTTTGGCGGCGCTAGTGGAAGCTGACTGGCTGGCCGCAAGCCATGTTGAAACAGGCGGGCGTCCATCGATCGCCTATGTTCCCAATCCCAAGGCCATGCGGGGCTGAAATGGACGGCTGGGCCACTGACGAAACCGACAAAACCCGTTTTGTCAGTTTTGTCGGTGCCTGTCGGACTTGTTTCCAAGAAGCGAGTTGAACCGATGACAAGACGAGCGAACAAGACGACGCCGACTAAAGACAAGGACGCGCTGCAACTGTCGGCTGAGCCCGGCAAGAGTGACGCACAGAAAACAGCCGAGATTAGCCTGGACCCAGCCGCGCACGGGATGGCGGCGCTGCGACTGTTCAACAAGGGCAGCTTTGGCGAACAGGATACAACCGAAGTCTACTTAGCATTGGAAAGCCAAGCCAAGGCAGTGCGCAAGGGCGATCTGACGCACTACCGGGCAATGCTCGCCATGCAGGCCGACGCGCTCAACGGCATGTTTACGGAACTCTCACGGCGTGCGGCAGCCAACATGGGCGAATACCTCAATGCAACACAGCTTTACCTTCGGCTGGGCTTGAAGGCGCAAGCACAATGCCGGGCAACGATCGAAGCCCTGGAGCAAATGACAAGCGGGCACGTCCAGACCGTGAAGCACGTTCACGTCAACGAAGGCGGGCAAGCCGTGATTGCCGATGAATTCCACCATCACACCAGGGGGCAAGAAAATGGACAATCAAGCGAACAACCCCATGCAACCGGAGCCGAAGCGGCTTGCCCAAGCCCCACGCTGTCTGGCCCGGAGTCGTTCGGGCAATCCGTGCCGCTCTCCAGCTGTGAAGGGCAAGCGGCGGTGCCGGATGCACGGGGGGAAAGGAAGCGGGGCGCCTAAAGGCAATCGGAATGCGTGGAAGCATGGGGCGCGCTCAGCCGAGTTTCGGCTTGAAATGGAATTGATCAGATTGCTAGGCCGAGAACTGGACCAGGGTGTTTAATTGCGAATGTCCGCTAAGCATCTTCGTCGCCCAAAAGCCGACTGTCCGGACACGACCACGTTGCGGACATTGAGGTTTGTAAGCAAACTGTGTGGATGCCGGGCGAGCGATATCAACCAAGCACTACGCGTGGAGGCTTCTGCGGCTGCCTGACGGCGGCCCTTGTTGGGATACCTCTATTCGTACTGGTGCTGCTAATGAGCTCGCTCGGCGATTGCTTGCCTGATGTGCCATGCAACCACAGCATAAGCATTCCCCATTTGGGCGGGGTCGCATTCATTGCAGCCGTGGCTGGCTTCTCTGTTCGAGCAGTTGTAAATCGCTTTTGGTCGCGCAACATCGGCGACAGCTAACCCCAACTTTGCAGGCGATTGAACCGGTCCTAGCGCGACTAGATTGCGGGCCTAGGTGCAGCCGAGATAAGCGCGGGTACAAGGCAGCGTGACATTGCGGGCGGTGGCAAACCGGCATAATTTGTCCGAGTGTTTTATGACAAGGACGACGATTCCGGGTTCTGGTGGCTCTTTGTGGCCATGCCACTTGCATTAATTGGAGCGTTCACGTTCCGCTTGCTGTATCCGCCCAAGCAGCCACCACCGCCGAAAAAGGAAGTCGTTTTTGGTTGCTACACGACGGAGACCGGTCCCCCAATTTTGATAGACTCCGCGGGAGTTCATATCATGCAGCCCGGCCTACCGACTGTTCCGTTTGACCTAGTTAAATATAAAACGGGATACGCCGTGACTCTAGATCAGTCGATAACCTTTAGGCGCACTAGGACAGGACTTGCTTACTCAATTGGCCGCTCCGCTGGCGGCACGAATTGGAACTTTTTCCACGAAGTCGATGGGCAGCGGTATGGAGTGATCGACGAGATCGGCTTGAACGCGTTTACGACCCTCGGGCACGACTGGACTATCGCAAGCTACTTCCGGTCTTCAGATGCTGCTTGCTCTACGAGAGCTAGCTGATGTCCGCTTACCCCAAAATTGCAGTCGATCGTGTCGTGCTTAGGACGACCACATTGCGGAAGTTGCATTGACGTTCCATAGTCCAAGCAACCTTAAGTTTTAGAGGCGGCGAAAAT
>RFPL01000023.1 GCA_009926135.1 Sphingomonadaceae bacterium | reverse complement strand
ACGGTGGTCTACCTCGATGGCCCCTACGAAAACACCACGCAGTACGCCAATCTGCTACCACGGGCAGAGCAGATCGCCCTCGCCCGCCGCTGGGCCGCCGCTGGCGCCACGGTTGCCATCAGCGAAGCGGAGCCCATCCCCGAACTTGTCGCCGATGGATGGCACGCGGTGCGGATTGACGGCGAACGGGTCGGGCAGAAGCGCACATTCAGCAAGCAACAGACAGAATGGGTCACCTTGAACCGCCCGCCTGCATGGGTGCCGCCCGTTCAAGCCCGCTTGTTCTAACCCTCGCCCACAAACGAAGATGGCCGCCGATCGAAACCGGCGACCATCGGGCCAAGGTTACTCACCAAGGCGGGGCAGAACCCCTATATCACACGATCGAGCAAGCGCCGCCAACGCATGCAAACGTCTGCGCCGCTTCACTGACCCCTGTTTCGTACACCGCAAGCCGCGCCCAATCGACGGGCGGCAGGGCTTCGACCCGCTTGGCGTATTCGTCTTGTGAAAGGTCGCTAAGCGGCTGGCCATAGTACACAGCGCCATCAAAGGGAAAGAAGCTAACCCCGCCCAAGTTGCGGCGGTGTTCCCACACCCAATCACGAACGGTATCCCATTCTTCGGGCCGCACGTTGACGGTTACCGACTGATTGTGACCCTTGACGCCTAACCAACCGGCATTGATGACGTTGACGCGCTCAAGAAGTTCGATCGCGCCTTCGTCTTGCCGCACCAAGGCGCCGCCCGGGGCCGCCATGGGCAGTTCAAACAGCCAAGCCTCAACCTCGTCTGGCGCGATAATCCCGCGTTCGAGCTTATCGGCGGTGGTATAGAGCGAAGGGATACAGGGCACCCCGGCTTCGCGCAACACAGCGCAGATTGGCGACTTGGCGCTGACAGTGATGCGGCGCAGATAGTGCCGGGCATGATGTGAATGCACGCCGCTTGAGCACCCCAAGAATACAGAGCTATTGCCATCCGGCTTGCCGCAAGTGACACCGGCTGCAGCGTTGATGCCGAGAATGGCCGCCCAATGCGCGTTGGCATCGATTGCGGTTGCGTTCAGGGCTGCAAGCTTGTGCGTTGACGATGCGATTTGTGGGCAGTCTGCCTGCCCTGACAAGCCGACACCCAAGAGCGCATCCCGTCGGGTGACGGTAGCCCAGCCTTCGCGCAAGCCCACAAACTGCGTACACGAAGCCTGCACAGTGCCGATAAACGCGGCAAGGTTGGCTTTCGCGGTTGCGGTTTGCAGGGTATCGGTAGGGCGCAGGATGACGTTCGACAGATTGCAGAACTGACCGCCGCCGCTGTCGCCATCGGCATCGGTCGCATCCTGCCAAGCCAAGCCGATTTCCACGCACGGGTTCGCGCGAAGCGGTACACCCCGGTACGCCAAACGCGCAGGCGAAAAGATACCCCGTTCGCCCGCATGCGAAGTGCGCAAAACCTGCCATTCGGCGTCAAAGTCGGCAAAGCTCAAGGCTTCGGGGTCAGACCAGACCCAAGAGTTGTTGGATTGGCAACGCTCAATCGGGATATCGACGCCAAGCCCATACGCTGCCGGGTAATGCTTTGCCCATCGAAGCTGCGCATCGTTGACGTCACTGAACGAAATCATAGCAGACCGCCGCACGCCGCCAACCTGAACGGCTCCCGCGGCGCAGCACAGAAGGTCATGAACTTCGAGGGTAGTCAGTCGCCGACTATTCTTGGCTGCATTCTGGATAGTCTCCCGCAAGGCGTTCAGATACTTGCGCAGCGGTTCGGGGCCCGAAGCTTCACCGCCTTTGGTCGCCAAACGCGCGCCAGCCGGTCGAATCGCCGAATAGTCAAACACGACGGTATGGCCGGCAAACCAACCCCGAACGCCCTCTTCGATCGCATCGCGCCAACCTTCGGTGCTATCCGCGATCTTGTGAGACGTCAGGGTAAGCCCGTCGCAAACGGTCGGGATGGGAAGCCGGCTTACGAACTGCGATTCGACGCTGAACCCAAAGCCGGTTCCATGCATCAGGATATACAGGCCCTCCCAAAACACCGCCAAGCTATCGGCGGGCGCGAAAGCGCAGTTGTACAGGGCGATATCATTCTTTTCGAGCACATCGCCAGCCGCCCAAAGGGCGCGCATCGAGGGCATCACTTCCCGCCGAAACACCGCCCGCACCGCTTCGCGCATCTCCGCTTGCGCGTTTAGGTCTGTCGTGCGCTGACACAGCCGGAAATAGAAGTACCCGCCCCAACGGGTGACAGTCTCCCGCCACGTTTCGCGCTGGCCGTCTGCCTTGACCTTGGCATAGGTCCGCAGGCGCACGATTTCGCTGGCCAACTGCGCACCGGGCGAAAGGCCCACAAGCGCGTCACTATCGGCAAGGTCTGCGATGGCATCGGCTGCCCATGCCTCGCACTTATCCCTATGCGTACCCCATTCACCCAACCCAAACAACGGCGACATACTACCTCCGGAAACAAGACAGGCCCGCAATCTACCACGATCACGGGCCTGTCAAAGAGTGGACCCAATCAATCCAGGCGCATCGGCATAACGACGACGGCTTCGGCGGTTTCGACGGTCTTTGCCGCCGGCGCGCCCGCGGTCAACAGCACAGGATCGAGGACATCGCCAAGCGAAACGACGATCTGCGCCGGGTTACCCAATAGGGCCAAGGCATCAGCCAAGAACGAAGCGTTGAAGCCCGTGCTAAGCGGCGTTCCCACCAAGTCTGCATCGACTTCGACCTTTACCCCGCTCGTGTCTCGACTGTCTTGGGTAGTCAACAAAATGCGCGATGCCTCGAAAGCGGCGCGCACACTGTTGTTCTTGTCGTTCGCGGTAAGACACACAGCCTTGAGCGCCCGCGACAGGGCCGCGCCTTCGAGTTTGACCGTGCGCTTATAGCTGGCAGGCAAGACCATTTGGTATTGCGGAAACTCACCTTCCACAAGCCGAAACCACATACGGCCCGCACCGTTGACTGGTTGCCCGTCCGCGTCAACCTGCCCCCAGGCTGCCGACCGCTGCCCCAAGCGCAGGCCCCACGAACCGCCGCCCGCTGCACTACGCACCAAGGCGCGGGCAACTTCGACGGGCACAAGCTGCTTGCCCGGGATGGCGATAGCGCCGATCGGCAGGGTGCACTCAACGTCTGCCCAAGCCAAGCGGCTGCCATCGGTCGCGACACAGCGCAAGCCTTCGTCGCCGATGCGCTCGACATTTACGCCGTTCAGGCCGTACCGGTTTTCGTCTTGGCTGGCGTGGTTTGCAACTGCGAACCCGCGCGCCCAGGCCGTGCCTTCGGCGACAAGCGCAAGGCCCGCGCCTTCGGGTTCCCAAGCGATCGGGGGCCAATCGGCGCTATCGAGGCAAGCCAACGTGTGTTCGGACTTGCCCGCCTTGACGACAAGCCGCCGGCGATTGGCGTTGAACTGCAGGCTGAGAACGCCGTCATACAGGCCACAAACCATCGCAAGCTTGTCATGCGGAACAACGATCGCTTCGTCGCCATAGGCTTCGCATTCTGCATGTGCTTCAATCGCGATAAGGCCGGACGTTGCGGTGATAACCAGCCCAGCCGGGCCCACTTCGAGCCGCACGCACTTGTTGATCTCGTTGGCCGCCCGTGGGCTAATCGCCGAACGCACGGTGTTTAGCGCGGTTTTGAGCGCGGAAACGTTGATTTGTGCAGAGAACACTATACACCTTCCTTTGTGTTGAAAAGACCAACTTGACCGGGTAGCGCATCGGCGCCCGGCGACAGGTCAGGAACGCCGCGCCCGGTCGACCCAAAGCCGCCGTCGCCCCGCGCCGTCAACCCGAGCGCGTCAATGTCAGGCTCGCCGACCACATCAAGGGCGGGGCAGGGCAGAACGACAAGCTGCGCGATTCTTTCGCCCGGCGCGATCGTGCCCGGATGCATGCCTTGGGGGCTGTAGTACAGCGCGACCTTGATTTCGCCTCGATAGTCGCTGTCAATCACGCCAACACCGTTGGCCAACCTGAACCCGCGCTTGGCAAGGCTCGAACGCAAAAAGAGAAGCCCAACGTGGCCCGCTGGAATCGCCACGTGCACGCCTGTGCCGATCGTGTCAGCCTCGCCCGCGTAGTATTCCGCCGCCCGCTGCAGGCTATTGGCGCGCAAATCGAGGCCCGCCGCGCCTTGTGATGCGTGCGCGGGCAAAACGCCGTTCTGCGCGTGAATCTTGACCTGTAAGCCCATCCTGGCACCTCCGATCGCCGCGCTCTTTGCGGCGCCCCGCGACCTTATCCCGCTGCACCTTGGAGCGCAATAGCAAGCGCGCACGCATGCGCAGAATATATTTTGTGCCTTTGTGCGCTGTCGCTATTGCGCGCCGCTTCGCTGCAATATAGGTTGCGTCCGTAAGCGCGCAGTCTGATCCTGCAGGGAGCGCGCGATCTCCTGGCCCTGCAGGCGGGTAGCGGACCCCGAAGAACCGCAAGGCGCCCCAAGACCCCGGGTGCGCCGATTGGCGATCTCACGCCAGCGAAGCCGAAGCCTCTACGGCAACCCGGGGCCTATCTCACACCACACAGAACGGAGAAGTCATGCCCTGCAGTGTTTACGGCAATCGCGAATCTTGGCTTGCGGCCCGAAGCGCGCCTTCCGCTGATGGTTTTGCGATGATCGGCGCATCTGATGTCGCTACCATCTTCGGTCTGGGCTTCGTTGCGCCGGCCCGCTTCGCAGCGCAGAAGCGCGGGCAGATGCCCAAAGACAGCGAAGCGATGGCCGCTAACGATCCGCGGGCGGTTGGGTTGCGGCTCGAATCTGCAGCCCTCGCCGAATATGAAGTGCACCATCCGATTCCCGAGGGTTGTCAGCTTGGCACGGCTATTACGCGGTGGACCCATCCCGGCGTGCCTTGGCTTGCGGTTAGCCCCGATGCCGGCCTTGTTGGCGCAGATGGTAGGGCTTACGGCTTGGTACAGGCGAAAATCCCGCGCTCGGTCGCCGCCCTGCAGGACTACGCGCCCGATGCGCCAGAGGGCTACGGCCTCGCCGCGACACTTGCCGATCTTAAGGGGCCGGCTGTGCCCCGGGCCTACGCGCTGCAATGCCTCGTCGAGCTTGGCACGATTCGCGCCAACGGCGAGCCCGCCGCTTGGATCGACCTGTGGTGCTGGCCGTCGCCGCATACGCATCGCCGCGTGCGCCTCGTGTGGGATGACGGCGCAGATGCTGCCTTTGCCGCGCTGATCGACGCTATCGGCGAGTGGCGGCAGCGCCACATCGTCGAGGGGCAGCCGGTGCCGATCGGATGCGCAGACGATGCGACTGTGGCCGTGCGCCTGTGGGCCGCGGAAGGGCAGCACGTGGCGCCCGGTCTGGCGCGCTTGGCGCGCGAATATGCGGCGGCAAGCGAAGCCGAGAAGGTCGCGCAGGTCGCTAAAGAAGAAGCCCGTGTGCTGCTCTTGGCGACTTTGGACGCACACGAAGCCGCAACCGTGATCGTGCCGGACCCAAGCGCGGACCCCGAAGCCAAGCGCAAAGCCGATCGCGAAGGCAACCCGGCGAAGGTCGCGATTATCGGCAAGCTTGGCGGCGTTCGCTCGTTGCGCGTGACCCCGGGTTGGCTTGTCGGCGCTGATGCCGCCGCGCTTGCGCACGATGTGCGGACCCCGCCCGCGCCTATGCAGATCGAGGGGGTAACGGTCGGGCAGCTTGTGGCGCGTTGGGGCGAACCCGCCGCGCCTGTGCTGTCTGCCGATGATGCGGCGCTTCTTGCCGATGTGCTTAGCTCTTTGTAGCGTGCTGATCGAGCTTTTGAGTGTGCAATAGAGCAGCCTAAGCCAAGTTGGGCCGCCCCGGGCCCACCAATCCGGCGCTGCGCGGGGCCTCCGCAGCGCCAACCAAATGGATCGAAAATGTCCGACTTTACCGCCGATCAGATCGGCACCCTTGCCGAACGCATCGCTATCCGCGTGCACGGCTATCAACCGGAAACCGCACCGATTGCGCTTCTTGGCTACGCCGCTGCGCTCAAGGCAGCCTGCGCAGCTTGCGCGACCGCACTACCTGACCTGTGCAGAGCGCAGCCCCCAGCCCTCTTTGCCGCGCTGTCTTCGATTGCGCGCAACGGACTTGTGCCCGGTGCCGCCGGCGACAAGACCGCAACCGCCTATCTGTACTTGCAGAATCGCGCGGTAGTCGGCAAACCCAACCCTTTGGGGCGGGTTCGCATGGCCGCTGCAGCTGGTGTTGACGTCTCTACCTTTGCGGTTGGGCGCGCCGATTCGCTCGAACTGAACGAAGACGGCGACGTTATCGGCCTTTCCGCCGACCTCGACAAGCGCCCGACAACCTGGGCCGATCTTCGAGGGGTGATCGTGACTATCTGCGCCGCAAGCGGCGTTGTGCGCCGCGTTTGGGTGTCCGCTGGCGAAATCGAAGTGCGCAAGCGGCGGTCTTCGAGCGGAGACAAGGGCCCATGGTCGACTGATCCGGTTGGAATGTCGCGAAGCAAGGCGCTTTCGATCGCCGTTGATCGTGGTGATGTGGCGCAAGCGCCGGTGCCTGTTGTGCCGCTGTCGGCTGTGGCGCCTGTGCAGCCTGTGGCGCTGCCTGTGGCGCCTGTGGCCGCGCCTGTGGCCGCGCCCGAACCAGCGCCCGAAGCCGAAGCCGCGCCGCCCCAGGACGAACCAGAAGCGGCAGAAGATGCGGCAGAGGATGCGGCACCTTGGGCCGCCGTTTTGGCGCGCGTTGCTGGCGAACTGCAGGGCGACGAAGGCGACCGCAACACGGCAGCGCAAGGCGCGCTTGCCGAAGCCTTGACCAAAGCGCCGCATCTTGCGCCGGAGTCGTTGACCGTCGCCGCCTTTGGGCGCTTGGTTGAGCTTGCCCGCGAACGGCTGGCGCTGCTGTAGTGTCGAGAATGGCGCGGGCATCGATGCAATAGACTTTTTTTGCACTTTGTGCGTAGAAGCTATTGCAAGGTAGAACACAGCATGGTACAAAGATGGGGCCGGGGCGAGAGAGAACCCCGGCGCCACCAAAGACCCAACGGAGCAGACCATGAACGCCACGCCCACCGCCAAGAAGATCGAAGCCACCTGCTGCTGCGCGCATCAAAACGCGCTGCGCACCTCCTGCCAGCGTCGAGGGCACTACCGCCTGCAAGGCATGGGCCGCGTCATTCGCGGCGCCTATTGCCTGCAGCACGCTGAGATGATGCTGCAACGCCCGCTGACCGCCGACGAGCGCGCCTAAGCCCGCCCGGGCCGCCCGGGCCCGCCAACCCCACACAGCGCCGCGGCAACCCGCGGCGTTTGTGTGCCTGTGCTATTGCGCGCCTTGTGCGCACGGGCTATCCTGCCGCACACTTCGAGGATTGCATGCCCAACGTCAACCCCACCGAACCCAAGCGCGGGCGCCCCAAGCTTAGCGATGCCGAGCGCGCCGAACGCGCCGCCCGCGGCGGCACCAAGCCGCGCCGCGCCGCGACAACCGCAACGCATGCCCTGGCCTATCTGGCGGGCAAGGTGCCCGACGCGCTGCTTGCGGTGCTGCTTGGCTGCAGCCCCAGCGCAGTCCGCAAAATCCGCAAAGCCGCCGGCGCAGATGTCGTTGACAACGCCTGGGCACTTGATGCCCGCGTCGCCAATGACGTCTTGACCGCGATTGCCGCGCTTAGCGAAGACCGCAAGGCGGCAGCGATGGCTTTGGTTCGCCGCTATTTGGAAGTGCCCGATGGCATCTGAACGTGTCGCGACAAGCGTAGCGATTGGGCCGGCGCGCATGGTCTACCTTGATGCGGTCGCCAAGGTCGGTGGGCTGTCGAGCCGCACGGCTGCGCTGCTCTCGATTTGGCCGCGCGCCGCGCTGGGCCCAACAGCCTTTGCGGCGCCCAAGCTGCGACCCGTGCGCGCGCCTTTGCCGGTGTGCCTGCGCACGATCGAGGCCGAAGGCTTGGGCATCTGTCAGCTTTCGGGCCCCGAATGGGCGGCGCATCACGCGGACGTCCGTTGGCTTGCGGTATCGCTTGCTGTGTCGCTGTCTCAGGTTGTCAAGGCCGTGATCGACGCGCACGCGGACGCGCATGGGGCCGGGGTTTTGGCTGATGCCTAGACAACGCGCCTTGCCGATTACCGAACCAAGCCGCGCCCGCATGATCGTGGGCATCGACCCTGCAACCACGAACGGCGCCGCGGTGCTGCTCTTCTGCCCTGCAGCCGATCGGCTTGCGGCTGGCGAGCTTCCCGCGCTGCTAAGCGCCTGGATTTGGCGCGGCAGCACAGCCAAAACCGCGGGCCCGTCGGGGCTTCGGTTGAGCGCGGCACGCTGTGCAGAAGGTTTCGCAGTGCCGCTTGACGGTACACCGGTGCACCCATCGCATGCGCAGATCGGCGCGCATATTGCGACGGGCTGTGTACTGTCGCCGCTTGTTGTTGCGTGCGAGAAGCCGCCGCCCATGGGCGGATTTGCGCGATCGGCAGGACAAATCGTGTGGGTTTCAGGCCTCGTGTGCGGGCCGATTCTGGCGCGGCACCCCGAAGCGCAGCTTCTGCGGCCTATGCCGATGCAATGGCGGGCCGGCTTGAGCCTGCCCGCTGGCGAGAAGCCGACCGCCGAAGTCATCGGGAAGCTTCTGCACTACGGTATTCCGGCCAATCTTGCCGAAGTCTTGAGCCCAGATGGCGACGCCGCGTTGCCGATCGACGTCATCGAGGCTTGCGCGGTCGCGCTTTGGGCAGCGTTCACAGAGGGCAAGCCGAAAAAGCGCACGGGCAAGCGAAAGACGAAGGCCGGCTAACTTTCTTTGCACTTTGTGCGCAGAAGCTATTGCAGGCTGGGCAGGGGCTGGATACACAGATGGGGCCGGGGCGAGAGAGAACCCGGCGCCACACTGACCCAACGGAGCCCACAATGATCCGCAATCAAATCGCCCGCTTTGCTGTTGAATCCATCGAATCCGGCATCTATGTCGGCATGGTTGTTCTTGACGCTAATGATCTTGATGTGCTTGGCGATGACGATGTGGCCGCCGTGGAAAAGGCGATTCGCAAGGCCGGTGGTCGCTCCGAGCTTGACGATGACGGCGATCTCATCATCCGCGATGTGGAGTAGCTACCGCACGGCCCTCCGGGCCAGCCCCGCACGGTCGCCGCCTGCACGCGGCGCGGGGTGCACGCCAGCCGATCGGCTGGCGACCAAGGCGACCGCTACACACTACACAGGGGCCATTATGGACACAACACAGGACACGGTTTGGCACGGCTGGAAGGCAGGCGATGCCTTCATTGTCGCGCCGTTAGACGATGCAAGCCGCATGTTTGCGGCGCGCTATGCTTGGCCGCACTTCGGCTACGGCCTGTCTGGCCGCGTTGATCAACGGGTTTGGGTACATGTGTCAGGGTTCCATCTTGTTGCCGGCTTAGTGGTCACAGTCGACGTCGACAACACCCCGAACGTTTGCGTTGTGACGGTCGACACCCTCGACTTGTGCGCCCGCCCGGTGCAGGCATGAGCGGGCGCCCAATCAACCCGGGCGCAGAACTGCACCTTGGCAAGCTGCGCAGTGTGCCGCACTTGGGCAGCGTGACCTTGCGCGACTATTGCGGCACAGACGCCAGCATTAGCCGGGCCGCCCGTGTCAGCTATGGCCGCCACAACGCAACACGCACTGAAAGCGATGATGCCAAGCTGATTGGCTATCTAATGCGGCACCGCCACACTTCGCCCTTCGAGATGGCCGAACTCGTCTTTCACGTGCGCGCGCCAATCTTCGTTGCGCGGCAGTGGATGCGGCACCGGATGGCAAGCATCAACGAAGTGTCGCTTCGGTACACCGAAGCCGCCGAAGAGTGTGTGATGGACGTTCGCGGTCTTGGGCCGCTTTGCGCCGACCCTGACAGCAAAGACAGCAAGCAAGGGCGGGGCGAGCCGTTGACTGTTGGCGCGATCACTGCCGCCGACACCGCCCAAGCGGCGTGGGGTTCGTTCGGCTTTGCCCTCGATTTGCAACAGTCCGATTTGGAATACAAGCATGCGCGAAAAGCCGGCATCTCACGCGAACAAGCCCGGGTCTTGCTGCCCTTGGCGACGATGACCGAATGGGTCTGGAAAGTCGACCTGCACAACCTTCTGCACTTCTTGGGCCTGCGCACCAAGCCGGATGCACAGCGGGAAATCAGACTTCTGGCCGACGAAATCGCGGCAATCGTCGCCGACGCCTACCCGCTGACCTGGGCTGCTTGGGTTGAGCATGTGCGCGATGCTCCGCGCATTTCGGCTTCTGCTTGGCGCGCTTTGGCCGGCATCGTTGACGCCGATCGCTTGGCTGATGCGCTTGCGGCTCTGCCCGACCGCGAACGCCGCGAAATCTTGGCTGCACTGACCGCCGCATGGTCGGCAGGGGATGCACGATGACTGCGAAGTTTCCCGGCTACGGCTCCGATTCGCCTGTGACCAGGGCCGAAATAGAAGCCCGCCGCCGTGCACAGGCGCGCGCAGATCGGCAGGGTGTAGTTCCCGCCGCGGTGTTGGCCGACCTGTCGACCGCCGAAGCCATGCGGCGCGAGAAGGCAGCGGGCGCCAAGATTTCCGACCGCGACATCATTCTTGCCTTTGGGCAGGTAGGGAAAAAGTGACCAAGCGCAAAGGCGGCCCGAAGCGCACGAATGCGCCGCTTTGGGTGACTCGTGATGATGGCATTGTGATCGAGGCTGCGCAGGCTGGGCGGACCTTCGCGGACCTATGCGCCGCCTTGCCTCACAGATCGCCGCGCCAAGTGCAGCTTCGGATTCTGACCCTTGGCGCCTGGGAACAGATCGACAAGGCGCAAAGGGACGCGCTGTTGGTTGGTTCGAGTCGAGAACCGCAAAAGCTGCATAAGACGATGCCTTCGGCGGCCCGCGGCCCGCTGCTTGTTGTTGCGCACACTGCCGACCCTTTGCGCGTGGCGCGGCACTATCTGCGCACCGTGTGGCGGTTCGATGCGGTCGCGCTTTGCTCCGCTTTGGCTGCGCAATGCCCGCGTCCCCAAGGATGGACGCCAGCCGAAGCGCAGGCGCAAGCCGAAGCCGCCGCGAAGAGCTTGGGGCCTGCGCACGAAAAGGCGCTAAGGCTGGCGCTTCTGAACGTGCACTAACTTTCTTTACACTTTGTGCGCGGAAGCTATTGCAGCGATCAAGGCAGCGGGGTACAAAGGGGGGGCCGGGGCGATGAGAACCCGGCGCCACACTGACCCAACGGAGCCGACCATGACCCGCACCCTTGCACAGTTTCTCTCGATTGACAACGCCACAGTCGGGCACCGCACCGAGTGCGGAACCGATTGGCCAATCAACGTCAGCTTGAGCCGCTTTGCACCGTCTGGCCACAAGCGCCCGGTTTGGACTGTGACCACCACCTGCCGGGGCATTGCTGAAGACAGCAAGGACTACAACCGCAAGGCCGATGCTGTCGCTGCTTATCAATCGCTGGTGCGCTGACCTCACAGGGCCGCCATGAGCCAACCCATCGGCAAGGCGCCCGCCGCAAGCGGCGCCAACAGGGGGAACGATGACCGGTCTTGATAAAGCGATGCGCGGTCTTGCGCTGGCGCTGTGTGTGATGGTTGCCGCTGTAGTGGACGCGGCGCGCGATGCTTGGCAAGCGCACTTGGATGCGTTGACGGCGCTGGATATGGCCGAAGCCGATGCGGCGTTTGAGCGCAGTGGGGCGAAGCAAAAGGCCGAAGCCCTGGTTCTGTGGGAAATGCAGCTTGAGGGCAGGTGCGCGCCCAGCGTACCGCAAGCCGCGGCCATCCCCTGCCCCGCCAAGCCGCGCCCAGTGCGGCGGCCCGCGGAGTATGTGTGGACGGTCGGCCCGCCGCTCAAGGTGGTGCGGTGATGCGCACGATCCTAAGCCTTTCCGGCGGCAAAGACAGCGCGGCAGCGGCGCTCTACCTGCGAGAACAGGGCATTGAGCATGAACGGGTTTTCATGGACACAGGCTGGGAGCACCCAGACCTATATGCGCACCTTGACTATCTTGAAAGCCAACTTGGCCCCATCGTGCGACTATCACCGCGGATACCAGAGATTGCGCCCGAAGTGCTGCCGCGCGTTCAAGAGATTGAAGCGTTGATTGGGCGGTCGCCCTCCGGCTTTGTCCGATGGTCTGTCAGGAAATCTATGTTTCCTTCTCGGTTGCGTCGTTGGTGCACGCAAGAGCTAAAGGTTGACCCGTTTCTGCGCTGGATTGACGGCGAAGACGCGCTGAATGTGGTCGGTATCCGGGCGGATGAAAGCCGCGCGCGGTCAAAACTACCGGAGCGCGAACCAATGCCGGGTGCAGACCATATCGAAGTATGGCGCCCGCTTTTGCGATGGCAAGAGCAAGATGTGATCGCCATCCATCAGCGCCACGGCTTGCAACCTTGCCCGCTCTATCTGCGCGGTGCTTCGCGCGTTGGATGCTGGCCGTGCATCATGTCGAATAAGGGCGAGTTAGAACAACTTGCCGGTGATGCTCGCCGTGTCGCCGCCATTCGCGCGCTTGAGGCACTTGTCGCTGAACTATCGGCAGCCCGCAGGCCTGAACGGCCCGGCTTGTTTCAGGCGCCGCTACCCGAGCACACACCAGATGGCCTCAAGTACCCGTGTTGGCCGATTGATCGCGTGCTGGAATGGGCGCAAACGGCGCGGGGCGGTCGGCAGATGCGCCTTGGGGCATGGGGCCAAGAAGACGGCTGTGTGCGCTGGGGCATGTGCGACACAGCGCCAGATGTTGACCCAACGCCTAAGGCGGTGCGGTAGGCACAAAAAACGCGGCGCCGACACCATGTCAGCCCGCGTGTAGCCGCAACGCATCAGCGCACGCGGCCCGCTATCTCTCAGGGTTTGCCGCGGCCATCGCCATCGATGGTAGCCCGGCGCGCGATGGAGCCGCCATCGCCATCGGGGCCCCATCCTGTGCCGCCATCAGCCTGTGCAATCCGCCGCTCAAGGGCTTTGACGGTCTTTTCAAGACTGCTCAAGGCCTTCGCTGTCTGTTGCGCTTCGACCTTCTGCGATTCAATCAGCGAATCGATTTGCTTCAAGTGTCTGTCGATAGCGTGCGCCGCAAGCGGCAACAGATGCGAGATAACCAGCCGATACACCGCAGCGCCGACAAGCAACAGAACCAGCGTAGCAGCGCCGGGCCCGGCAAGGTATGGCGCAAGGGCCAACGGGTCAACTTGAGCAAGCATGGTTCAGCCTCCGATTTGGCGCCTACACGCCGCGGATTTCCCAATGGGCACCATCTGGCGGGCCGTTCCAATCACCGCCCCAGTGTAGTGTAACACCGTTGGGAACCGTACCGTCTGCCTGCATTTCTGCCCAAGTTGCGTATATCACCGGAGCACAGGCGCGGATAGGTCCCCAATCCTCGGGGCTTGCTTTGCCGTCGATAAACGGCACAACGTCAATCGCTTGGCTTGGTTTCGTGTTGTGCTTGCTCTTGCCCGGCGCTGCGTTGGTTACGATTTTGCCCGGGGTTGTTCTACCCTTGGCATAAAGCGCCGCCTGCTCTGCCGAAGAGCGATGACCATACACGACGGTCAAATCATGCGGCATGCTCGGATGCGCCAAGGCCCGCCGAAACAGTGTGACCAACAGCGGGTGACAGGTATGCAGGCGGGCTGTCGAAGTTGCGCCGAAGCTAAAAGGCATCGTCATCCTCCCGGGCAGACTGCGCAAGCTCAACCGCAATCTCAATCAGTTCAACCGCAAGCGCCGCAATTTCGGTAGCGGTAAACCCGCCCGCCCAATACCGGGCCGCCTTGGCGGCAAGGCGCAGAAGCTTGCTTAGGATGGGCTTGACGTCTTGCGGTAAGGGCTTGCGCATTATGCCTCCGGCGCACCATATCGGCGCATGCGGCGTTCGGCGAACGCCACAAGGTCAACGGGCCGCAACGGTAAGCGCAAAACTGCGACCCCGTTTGACACTACAAAGACTGTCCGGCCCGTGCTTGCCATCTTAGCACACCCTCAAGAAGTGCGGAAGCATCGCGCGTAATCCCTTCTGGCGCGCCTGCACTGACAAGGTACGCCACAAGGTCGGCGGCCTCTTGCACCGCCTCGATTGGGGCCGGACCCCAGCCCAACCGCAGCGGCTGCCCATACAGGGCTTCGCCATGCGACAGCCTAACGGTGATTACCTGCCGCGCCGCTGGCGACAGGTATACCGGCAAGTGATCGACAACGCGGGCCGAACCGGTAAGGCACGGCCCGCAGTCCTGCAGAGCGATACCGCTCAAGGCAGAACCAAGGCGCCTTGCGCGATAGCGTCTTGCAGCGCCTGCACAATCGGACGGGCAAGGCTTCGCGACGTTGTGGCGTCGGGTTGGGTCACGCTCGAAAGGTCGATGCCCGCAAGCGTGGCGGCTTCGTCAAGGGTCATACGGATGACCAGAGACACAGTGCCTTCGGGTTGCGGTTCGGGGATTTGCCATTCGTATGCAGTACGCATCACAGACTCCCGTTGATCTTGCGCAGAAGGCGCACTTTCAACAACCGCACATTGCTGCCGCTTGTCGCGCTACCATCGTGATATAGCCAACACTTAGCGCGCGCCGATATAGACGTCGCAAACCATGATGCCGACGTCGTGACGTCCGCGCCCGGCGCAGTCATCGCGGTGCTTGTCGCCTGTACCCGCACGCGCTGGCCGCTTTCGGGATCGCCAAAGTCGGTGGCGCCGGGACGAATAAACACATCGTGACGGCGGCTGTCTGCAATCGTGACCTGTACCCCGCAGGTATATGCCCGCGTCGCGCCAGCCGTTAGCGTCTGAATAGCTTGATCGGCGAACGCACTGATATAACTTGCCGCCCGCAGGTTGATGTTTCCGCTTGTGTTGATGACCCGAAGCCCGGTCCCTGGCGTTGAAACGGCGGTTGTCGTGTTTGTTGATAGGTGACAAGCATGGACGAAACCGCTAACGCCGCTTGGCTCATCGCCCGCGAAGATAGCCTCCATCATCCACGCGTCTTTGCGCGAGCCTCCCCGCAGGGAGTTCCAACCTGCCGGCCAAATGCCGATCGTGGGCTGCACTGTGATGGCGCTGTTCACCAAGGTCAAGCCCTGCCCAGAAGGGCTAAGGCTAAGGGTCCGCCCATCGGTCACGTTATTGTATACGTAAGCGCGAGGGGTCACACCATCAGAAGCGTATAGTGTGTGTTGCCAAGCTGTCGTTGATGCGGTGGCATCGGTGGACGAAAGCGCCGTCCAGTTCGCATCGGTGAAGTCGATGCTGTCAACCACAATCCAAGAGCCTGCAGTTGCCGACTTGGCGACGGCCACGGTAACAACGCTGTAGCCCTTGGCGCTTAGGCTGTCAGTGATCGTCAACAGGAAGGCATACGTGATGCCATCACTAAGGCCGGAAACAGTCCAGGGGCCAAGACCAGAGCCGCCAATGACCGTTCCGGTTCCGTTGAGTTCGGTTACTGCGTAGGTATAAGGGCCGGTTCCGCCGCTTGGCGCGCCCCATGTGCCGATCGTCGCCGAAGTCGATCCTGCCGCCAAAGACTGCGAGGCTGGCGCAGTGCCCGGGGTGACAGTTGCCGACGATGCCGCAACGTTAGCAACGCCTTGCACGGTGACAGACGCGCCAGCCGAATCGGTAACGGTACGGCTTAGAATGACCGTCTGCCCGTTCACAAGGCCCGAAACAGTCGTTGTGCCCGCGCCCGCGCCGGACGTCGACAACAGAGCGGTTGTCGAGGCAGCCTGCGAATCGTACACCACAGACGCCGCACCGTAGCTGTATGGCGTTGTGCCGCCTGTCGGGGTTGCCCACGTGACTGTGGCAGACGTTGTGCCGGCGCTAACAGTCGCCGCCGAGGGTGCCGCCCACGCAAGCGCAGGCGACGCGCTAACCTGAATCACGCGGGGCACACTTCGGGCGACCTGCCCATCGGGGCCTGTCGCTGTCAGGTAGTGCACAGCCTCAAGGCCGTTGCTTGTCGGGATAACGTAGGGCCCCAAGCCCGAACCGCTGCTTGGCGTGATCGAGCTAAAGTCTGCTTGATTGGTCACAGTCAGCGCGTAGGTAGTGCCGACGGGTGCGCCCGCATGCGTGTAGGTAACCGAAACCGAAGTAGTGCCTGCGGCTTCTGGCGACCCTTGCGCGGGCGGGGTTGGCGCTGATAGATCAGCGGTCGCCACGTAGACGATCGCACTTGACTGTGAGATCTGCCCATCTGGACCGGTTGCTCGTAGCCGCGCGGTGTAGGCCTTGCCCGCCGCTACCGGAATCACATAGGCGCCAAGGCCCGAACCCGATGAAGGCGATACAGAAGCGCCAGCATTATCGACTACCGTCAATACATATGTGGTCCCCGCCGGTGCGCCGGCATGCGTCCACGTTAGGCTTGCAGTCGTTGCCGACGATGCAAGAGACTGCGGCGCAGGCGGAATCGGCGCCGACAAATCAGCGGCTGCAACGTCGACAAGCGCCACACTATCGGCAATCTGGCCATCTGGCGCCGTTGCTCGAATCCGCGCCGCATAGGATACCCCAGCGGTAACAGCCCAAGTCCACGCACCAAGACCCGACCCAGAAGCGGTAGGGGCCGATCCTGTAGATGGGATAACGATTACCGCATAGGTAGTTCCGACAGGCGCGCCGGAATGGGTCCACGTGGCGTTTGCAGTCGTTGCCGACGATGCAAGCGACTGCGGCGCGGGCGGGGTTGGCGGGGTTAGGTCAGTGACCGCGCCGCCGGGCCTGGGGATGATGCGTGTGCGAAGGCGTGGCATTTAGGCACTCACGCTGATGTGCGCCACATCGTTAGCCGCGTCGCCGCTCACATACAGCACTATGGCTGCGCCGCCCGGTGACGGGTTGAGCATATAGGGCACGCCAAGTTCTACACGAATCCCGTTGCTATCGATTGCCGCGCCATCAGTGCCGGTCGACGAAACGAAGCCCGCAGACTGCGTTTCGTTGTCGCTGGCAAAGATGCGGATCGAGATTTCGCGCGCCCAACGCGGGAACGTAACGGCGGTGGCGTTGCCGCCCGTGCCGCCCAAAGCGATTCGGTCGGTAATCGGGCCCGGCGTGCCGGTCTTGCTGACAGTTGCGGCCATGGGTACACCTCGCACCGCAAGCGTAGCACGCTCAAACGTGCCGGTCTACCCGCCCGCGTAGACGTCGAAAGCGGCGCGCTCTACGCCCCAAAGCACAAACACCCAACGTCCGCTGACCCAACTTTTCGAGCGCACGAAGACGACGCGATCAACCCAGCCCAAGGCGTCATCCGTGACGGCTACAGCGGCGCCCGGTTCGAGATGCTCGTATTGCACGGGTGCACTATAGGTCACGGTGAACGGACGCGCAGAACGGAACCCAGCGCGCCACAGGGCGAGCGTGTAGAGGCTGCCCAGGTCTTGGCACCATGGGATTTCGATCGCCTCTTCTTCGCTGGGCTGAACGCCGACAGGGGTACGGGTGCGCACATCGACGCCGCTGCGCCGGCTTGGCTGATCGGCTGGCACTTCGTCTGCCCGCCCATCGACGATCACGATACGGGCATATCCGCCCGTGCTGATGTTTTGGCCGCCCTTGATGACAAGTCGCTTTGGTGCCGGTGCATCCTCTTGCACGCAAGCGGACAAGCGGCACCAACCGTCATCGGGGCTTGCCGCGGTTGCAAGAGCGGGCGGCAGGTCAGGGTTCAGCGCGTCAATACGAAGGCCCGCGGCGGTATAGCGCAGGGTGATCGGCAAGCGCGGCAGGACTTGCGTTGAAAGGTACTCCCAGGCCGAAACCGCAGGATCGTTCAGGTAGCAATCAAAGCGAATCGCACGCAGATAGTCGATAGCCGCGGCACTACCGCCGATATCGAACGGCAGGCCCGCTCTTGCGATTAGGTAGCGGATTGCTTCGCCCACAGACGAAGGCGCGCCCGGCTGCGACGCACCGCCGACGCCAGAAGTCGCCGACCATGCGACCGCATACAGATCTGCGGTTTTGTCGAGCACAGTGGAGGCGAGGATATCGCAATAGTAATACGGCACGCCCGATGCTGTGATTCCAGCCAAGACAGCCTGTGCTTCGTTGGTGGACCCGTCGCTAATCACGACAGAATCGCCCGGCGCCGAAACGTCATAGCCGGCAATCAACAGATGTTCGGCCTGTGCGCCGAACGTCTCGACTACGTAGGCAGGCGTTGAGTATAGGCCAATGACCGCATTCCCAGGCTTGCCGATCACAAGCGGGAAGGGGAACCCTTCGGCATCGTCGCGCAAGTTCGGGAAGTCATCGCTGGTAATGGTCGCTGCTGGGCTTAGCAGCGGAACACGTGACGTCCACGGGGTAGCCTCTACCGATGCGCTGAACCACGTGTCAGGCTTGATTGGGTCGCCCCATGCAGGCTGTGCAAGCCGACCTTCGGCGACATCAACGCGGGCCGTGTGACTGATGGCTTGCAGGGTATAGCCGCGGTGCGGTTCGACAAGCGCGTAAGACAATCGCGCCACGCCTTCGCGCAGATCGAAGCCGTGGCGAGCAAGCTCCGCAGGCGTTGGGTCTATGTGCCCTTCGACCGATACCGTCTGCGAGGCTGGCGAAATGCTCAAAAGATCGATCTCTTCCACGAAGTCGATTTCTGACAGACCGCCGCTGTATTCGGTAACCGTGCCGTTCGCTTCGGTGACCGCAACCGGTCGGGTTGACAGGCGAAACGTGTACCCCGGCAAGATGATGGTCAGAAGCCAAACCAAGTCAGCATCGGCGCGGGGCATCGTTAGACCTCTTCGGTGATGACAAGGTTGCCGCTGCGGTGCACTTCGTCTGTCAACTCTTCACCTTGGATTGTGTCCAACTGATCCACAGCCGAAGCGGTGCCGACGATCAGACCAGCGCGGCGCCGAATCGTTTGCGTTGTGGTGATGGGTAGTGTGACCTTGGGAAGCAAGGCGACCATGCGCCCATCGGCTTCATTCAACAACCCGGTCAAGCTGTGCAGCGTTGCCGCGTTGGCATTGCTGGCGTCGCTGCTATCGTAATCCACGAAGTCAGGTTCGGGGCTCGCCGCCCACATTTGGGTTTCGTCGACCCCATCAGCCCAGGTCATTTGGATGACCCGGCGCGTCGGGGCGGGCCGCGAAAGGTAGGTGCTGCGGTCGGGTTGCACCTCGACAACCGAACCCCGTTCGGTCGTTTGTGTGCGGCCCCACGAATAGGGGGCTGCGAGGATATGCAGCGGCCCCAAGACCATCTGACCGATCGTATAGTAATCGTCTGCCGTTTGCTGGGCATCAATCAGAATACGCCAGCCGTCAGCGTTCGCGCTGAACGGAAAGATGACCGCGATTTCGGGCGGCCATAGGCGCATCGTGCCGCTGGTTTGTTCTGTGCCTGCTACGCCGTCCAGCGTCATGCGGCAGACCGGGCCGCCATAGGTGCCCGTCGAAAGCTTGCCTTCGACGTTATGGCGCACCTTGCGTTGTGCAATCAGCACACCGCCCGAGATGTTGCCAAACTCCGCTGTCCACCCATGCAGTTCGCCGGTCGCGAAATAGGGCCGATCGGCTGCATAGGTCGATGGGGTGAGTGTGTCGCCATTGCGAGTGAAGCCAATAGCCGTCGATGAAAGCGCCGCGTCAATCGTCGCTTGGGTAGTCCACACCCCGCCGATGCGGGCTTGAACTGCCCCGGTGCGCCAGTTGATGCCGCGCAGAACACAAGCCATCACAGGCCCCAGCGGGGCGCTATCTGTGCCGGTCGATTGCAGCCGGAATGCGATCGTCTGTTGCACGTTGTCAGCTTGCGACCGCCAGCCCAAGCGGGGCGAGCGCGCAATCTGCGGCAGGATGCGGCGCACCGCGAAGGTTGCATCTGGCGCAGTCGACCAAACCTGACCGGTATAGAACGGCCCGCGCAAGCCGGTAACGCTGACCTCGGATGCCGCGAAGGCTGCGTTCGGGACCGCGGGAAGTTGCCGACCCTTGAGGATATCCGGCAACTGCGAGCTATCGAACGCATCCCAATGCGCCGAAGTGCCGACGTTCGAGAAGCCCGCCCGGCTGCCGAAAGACGCCGCGACGAAATACCACGAAGACGTTGGGGCAGAGGCTGCGCCCGCGAACTGCCCCCATTGCACGCGGTGATTGCCGACCGTGCCGCCGTCGTCTGTCAGGGTATCGGAGCCAAGGAAGGTCCACGAACGGGTGATGTCTGGCGCCCATGCGCGATACCAGATGGCGACTGTGCCGGTGCTACCGTCAAGCCCCACGCGCACGTGCTTGACGCCTTGCACCGCAAGAGAAGTCATAATGTTAGAACCCGACACATCATCATAAACAACGATGAATGAAGTGTTCACGCGCACACTGACTTGATACCCATACACCCCGTCATCTGCCCGAACGCGCAGGGCGATTCGGCTGGTAGAAGTGTCGGGGTTGGCAGTCGCCTCGAATGCGGCTTCTGCAATAACCGTTTCGCCGACGCTATCGCGCTGCGTTGGGTCCGCGCTCATAGGGTCTTCAACAGTCGCGAAGGTTGTTGAAGCAAGCGGCGTGGTCAGATTCAACGCGCCGGGCGCAGACAGGACCGAAGACCCGGTGCCCGTTTCGGTGTAGGTGACGCCGCTGATTTGCGATGGTTCCTCGAATGGCCACCAAGCATAATCCCAAGAGGCTTGGTCTTGGTATCGCGCGCCGCGGTTGATTGGCGGCAGGCATTGGGTAGTCAGACCGCCGAGATAGGCGATGCCCAGGCTGTTGCCATACAGCGCGGTCGGGGCTGTCCAGTTGTGCGCAACCACGAACCGCCCGCGCTGCGCTGCGACCGCAAAGTTCCGAACCCTGCAAATGCTTGGGCTTGGCGTGCCGCTGTCTGTATTGACAGGGCTGAACCAGCGCGCGGTATAGCCATAGCCGGTCGGGTCGCTGGCGCTGTAGGTATCCTGACCCCAGGGCACCCAAGTCAAGCCGCGGTCTTCGCTGACAGATACAACACCGCGATAGGTCGGGGTGTCAGGGTCTGCGGTGTAGTACACACCGAAGACGTAGACACAGCCGACCTCATCGGCGACGATGGCGAACCCGTTGTGCAGGCTGACAGTAGCCGCCACGTTCGCGAGATAGACAGAGCCCAAGGCGTTCGCGCTGTCGACCGCATCAACGATAATCGCCGACGGCGCACCTTGAAACGCTGACCCAAAGCGCCGGATGCGTGTGGTATAGGTCGCGCCGCTGAACTTGGCGAAGACCGCGATAAACTGCCCGCCGACCGCAACCACATCGCAATAGCCTTCGCCCGCAATCGTGGTCACAAGGACGAAAGACGCGCCCAGGTCATCGGATGCCCATTGATACGTGGTATTCGTTGTGCCGTTGCGCGTGTGCACAAATAGCAGGATTTGCCCGTTTGCATAGGCGGCCCGCAGCCGCTGGATATCTGCAACAGGTACAGCCTGAACCGTCGTCCGGTCAACGGTCGCGGGCGCCGCGGCAATCTGCCAAGTCAACCCGTCATCGTCCGAAGTGAACGTCCACACATAGCTGTCAGTGCCGACAGGGGCTTCAATCGCCGCAAACAGAAACAGGCGCGACCCAACCACACAAAGGCATGGGTTGAACGGTTCAAGGCCGTTTGTGTCGACCGTGATTGGAGAGCCCCACGAAGCCGCGCCAATCGCCCGCCGATACACCACAAGCGAACCAGCGCCGACGCCTGCACCCTTGCGCGCGCAGGCGACAAGCGCGCCTTCTGGCGTCGTTACAATGTGCGGATCGATAAGGTAATCGGTTGTTATCGTGGTGTAGTTGACAGCTTCCCAGTGCGAAACCGTGCCTGGGCCTTCCCAGCCTACCCAACCCGTCGACCCGTCGGGGCTGTGCACAACCGTGGCCGCCGTGCCTGTGCTGCCCGGTAGGCCCGCAGACTGCACACGGGTAACAACCTTAGCCGTCTGAGCTCCGCTTGCCCGCAGGCTGCCTGTATAGGCGCCAGACGGGTCAGGGAGGCCCGCCCGGGGGTTGGCCTCGGTGTAGCTGCTCTGACTTGACCACGCCTCGACAGCGCGATCGAGGCGGGGGTCCATCACAACCAAAGCCGGGTGTTGCGGACGGGCGGTGTTTGCGGCCATAGGTCAGTACCCCAAAGCGCCGACGGGGCGCCCGGCAAGCATAGCACGTTGGAGCACCCCGGCGCGCCCAAGCTCGTCTTGAACGAACCGCCCGAAGTGCTTGTATGCCTCAACCACAACAACCTGTGGGCCGGTGCTTTCGCCACGGTTCAGGCGATCGACCCCAGCCTGACCGCCAATCGCACGCACTGCCCCGCGCGATAGCACAGCCTCGCCGGGTAGTGCGTTCACCGGTACTTGATCAGCCATCATTCCGCCCTGAACCATACCGCCGCGGTCAAATGCAGGCTTTTGGCTGGCGATCACGCCAATCTGCGCCGCGGTGCTTGCGGCAATACCTGCCGCGGCAAGAGCGCCGGCAACAGGCCCCAGGGCAGCAAGGGCCCGCGTGATGGCGACCGCACCGTTTATCGTCGCCTCTGCAACGGCTGCCGCTTTGCTGGCCTTGAACTGTCTGATTGCGAGTTCACGATCGCGCTTTGCGTTGGCTTCGGCACGCTGTGCCAGAAGGTCACTAACCCCGCTGGCAAACGTGCCGACCGCTTGCGCGTTCGCGATTCGCTGGGCTTGCAACCGCTCTTCTTGGTCGGCAAGCTCTTTGGCGCGGGCCAACTGCCTTTCGTGCAGCTTCTGTTTCGCCGCATCGAAAGCCTCGTTGTCCTTGGCTTGTTGCGCGGCAAGGTCTGCGCGCAACTGCTCTCGCACCACATCTTCGGCCTGCGCTGCTTTGGCCACGATGTCGGGCTGGTCTGCGTACTTCTCCGCGATTTCATTCAAGGTCTTGATTCGTTCGGCTGCGGCCATGCCAAGCTTTCGTTCGGCTGATGCGTTCGCCTCAACCGTTACGTTGAGGATATCGGCGACCGTTTCGTAAGCGTTAGCAAGGTCGCGGTTTGCCTTGCTTTCTTCTCGTGTTTCTTTGCTTAGGTTGCGCTTGGTCGCGGCGGCTTGTTCGGCGGATTTCTTGGCTTCGTCCATTACTTGCCGAGCCAAGCGCGTGCTGTCGATATCATCAAGCTGCTGGTCAAGGTTTGCTTTGGCGGTATCGATCTTGGTCTGTTCGATCTTGATCTGCTCGCTCAAAGTCTTGATCATCTTTTGGGCTTCGTTCCGTGATGCAAAACTTGCATCAGCGTTATTCCACATCGCCTTTGCTGTCTTTAGGTCTGTCTCCATCTTGGCTTTTTTCATCGTGATGTCGAGCATGGTTGCTCGCGTCGACTCTGTGAGCGCATCGGCTTCGCGCTTGGCGGCAACCTTGTGCTCGTCCAGCGCGCCAATGTCAACTAACAGACTATCCCGCCGCTCGTCCGTTGCTTTCTTCAGTACGGTTAGTGCTGCCTGTTGCTTATTGATAGCATCGCTTGATGTGTCGACCTCTTCGGTCAACTTGCGAAACGATGCCGCCAAGCGGTTGTTACCTTCTGCGTTTTCGTCGGTTGCGTTCGCAAAGACTGAATAGATAGCAACCGCTGCCGCAACCGCAGTTGCAATAGCCGCCAGCGGCGCAGCCAACGCCGAAGCCTTGGCAAACAGACCGCCGAAACTCGATTGCAAGAGCGCCGATGCGCTATCGGCTTCGGCGAAAAGCTCGACAACCTGCGGGCCTTGCTGCATCATCACGGTGAACGGCGACTGACCAGCAATAAGGCTGTTGGCGAAATCGCCTACGTTCTTGCGAAGGCTTAGGGTCTGTTGGTTCAGCTTCCAAGTGTTGTTGGTCGCCTTCTCCGGTCCAGGGTCGTCGGGGAACTGGATCTTGGTAAGCTGCTTGGCGTACTCCGCCGACGTCTTTGCAAGGGCCTGTTGGGCGCCTTTGGCATCGCCGGTGATCTTGGCGATCTTCTCGATTTCCGCCGCTTGCCGCTGGAACTTCTGCGTCAGTTCGGCCACAGGGTCGCCCGCCGCCAGATACTCTTGCAGCCGTTGCGTAGCCCGTTCGGTTTCTGCAGCGGCTCGAACGTTTGCCGCGCTGCTTGCCTTGGCCGCCGCTTCTGCCGCGGCGCTCGCCCGCTTGAACTCCTTTTCAAGCGCAATCGCCATCTGTTTCGCGCTGCCGCTTGCCTCGTCGGGAATGCTGCGCAGCTTGCGTTGGAGTTCGGAGATATCCGCGCGAAGGGTCAGGGTTGCTACGTCGGCCATGATTTACCCTCCGGCAAGGCGGCGCAACTCTGCCGCCGCTTCTGCGACAATAGCCCGTTCGGCCTCTTTCCGCATGCGGCGCAGGGTCTGCCAATACAACCCGCGGTGCACGAATACCACATAGGGAATCAGCGCCTTACGCCCGCTCTGTTTCTCAAGGGCTTCAATCACGCGCAGTTCGCGCAGTTCTTCGGGGGTCAGTTCTTGCCCGTCTTGCAGTTGCCGGCGCAACTCATTGGCTCGCCCACGCAGGCGGCTAATCTTGCCGTAGTTGCTGGCGTCGTTATCAATCGAGGCAACCAAAACAGCGCCGTCGCCGCGTTGCTCAACAGTTCGCAGATATGCGAAGGCATCGCGGCTGTTACCGGTCGCCGTGGGAAACCGGCTATCCCCCGGGCGCGGATACTCTTGCGCCACGTATGCTTCGGCCTTGTCAAGATAGGCATCAAGCGCACCGCTGACAGCGGGCGCCATGCCTCGCACCATCGAATCAATCTGCGCCTGCAACGTGGCGTCGATATCGACAGTCACTTTGCCGGCGCGCACCTTGATCGGTCTGCTCATGCTTCACCGTCGACGCGGTGGCGGTGGCGGTGGCGGTGGCGCCTTGGCTTGCCCCTTCGTCGGGTCACAGTGTACCCGATACCAAGCGGTAAGGGCTACCCTGTCTGCGCGAGACAGGGTGCCCCACCAAGCGGGCCCCTGGCCCCACAGGCGGCAGATTTCCAAGGTCTGGAAATCCAGCCGGCCTACGGGGCCGCGGTAAAAGCCTCTTCGCTGGCAACCTCGTCTTCGAAGAGCACAGCACTTGCGACAAGTTCCATGCACTTCGCGCCAGCTTCGCAGATCGCGCCGAAGGCAACCTTTCGGGCCTGCAGCGCGTCAAAGACCGCTTCACCGAAGGCCGACGCCGAACCCTTCCATTGCACCCCATGACAGTCCGCACACAGCCCCAGCGCCGCGGCAAGCGCAACGTGTGGACTGTCTTTGGCTTGAATTTGCAGCACTGCCGCCGCACGGGCGGGGCTGCGAGGGGCATGCAGCGCATAGGTAGCGCCGCCAAACGTGATGGATTCGGGCATCGGGGCTCTCCGATGTGGGGGGTGTCAGAACGAACTCAGGCCGGGGTAATCGTGCCGTAGATCGTGCCGTTGATCGTTAGGGTGTTGGGCTCGCCTTCGCTGAAATCGGCGCGGCAGTCCACATCTTCGAGGGTAAAGGTATGGTCGGAAGCATCGCCAAGGTCGGTGCCCTCGATCGTCAGAACGATATCGATCGTGTACACATCGCCAAGCGCGGTGGTAGTCGATGCGTTCGCGGTATAGGCGCCCTTCTTGCGGATAAAGTCGAGCGGGGTAACGTTCGACCCGTCGCTAAGGTCGGGCACCATCAAGGACATCGAGAAGGTCGGGTATTCCCGCGCGCCGCGGCGCAGGCCCACCAGCACACCACGGGTTTCGTAGGCGTTGGTTGCGCGCCCCAGCGCATCTTGCGCAAGACCGCTAATCGTGCAATCGCCCATGGTAAACGGGACCGAAAGGGTAACCGGCGTGCCGGTGCCATCTTTGAAGGTGACGGACCCATCGGTGAAGTGCTTGGGGACAACAGAAGCCGGCATGGCGTACCTCTCAGGTCAGCGGGATTTGGTGGGAAGCAAACAGGGTCAACACTACCACAAGGGTACGGTTATCGGTCT
This sequence comes from Sphingomonadaceae bacterium, assembly GCA_009926135.1. Taxonomy (GTDB): domain Bacteria; phylum Pseudomonadota; class Alphaproteobacteria; order Sphingomonadales; family Sphingomonadaceae; genus Novosphingobium. The sequence goes on along the minus strand of RFPL01000023.1, from coordinate 3,803 downwards.
GCACTTGCCGGCTAACCGTCTGCAACGTAAAGCGCGGCAAAGATGCCCGCCCTACGCTGAACAGCGCCGCGGTAAACGCAGATTCAGCCGCAAGCGCCGCGGTGTAATCCGCTGCGGTACCGTCTTGCCGAAGCGCAAAGCTAAACCCGGCTTCGATCGTTGACGTAACGTGTACGCCTTCGCTCGAAACCTGCCGCTGGGTTGGCTGTGTGATCGTCAACGAAGGCGACCACACAGACCAACACCGCGCAATCTTCGCCTCAGTGTCTTGCCCCAGCTGCGGCGGCAGGAACCGCGAACGGGTCCAGCGCGCCGAATCGGGCGATGTCGGCAGGGTAGCGACCAAGTGATCGCCAATCCTGTCAACCAAGTCTGACACTGTAAGGGCCATTAGAAGGCCCTCCGCTTGGGCTCGCCCAAGAAGTACACAGGGCGGGCCGCGACCTTGTTACCCGTGGGGGACGGGCTGTCAGGGTCGATAACTTCTGTGTACCGGATTGCGTTGTATGCGGCTTCGTAATCACGCCGATACACATCTGCCGACTTCCCATAGCTCTCATTCAGGCCCGTAGTGAATGCCATAAACACGCGGTGCAACGTCAAAGCCAAGGCGGCTTCACGCACTACCGCTGCGCTGGGCATCTTCCACGGGTACTGACCATCGGCAAGAAGTCGGTTTAGCAGCGTCTTCCACGCGTCATCAATAAACGCCTGGAAGTTGCTAAGGCTGTGTATCGGCGCAGACCCCGAAGGGTTCAGGCTTGGCTCCCGCGCGTACAGGTCCAGGTCAGTCACAGGGCATCGGATGGGGTTGCGCACCAATGCTGCATCGGTCTGGAAGACCTCGACAACACCGGCAAGGGTCAACGTCCATTCAATGCGCCAGTCTGCCCCATACGCAAGCGCAGAAGTGGACGCAGCCGGGACCGTGTAGGTAGCGATTGAGCCCACTACCGAACCCGACGCGGCTGCGACCACAGACACATTCGCGGCAGACCACACAGAAACGACAACCGCCGAGGGAGTGACCAACGCGCCGTCTTTGTAGACGGGCAGAGAAATCACAGTGTCGCGGCCCTTCTCAAGAAGGGTCGGGCCGGACATTCTCGCTTGGTATGCGGTCGCGCTCATTGTGTGGCCTCCAAGCCGTCAAATCACTTGAAGGCTACCACGCGATACTTCTCGTTGTTGGTCACAGTGACAACAACGTTGGTGCTCGTGTGAGTGCCATAGGTGATCGCGAACTGGCCGCCCGAGTGATCCGAAGGGATCGCAAAGGCAAGCGCAGGGACGGTGCCGAAGCCGTGCGCCACGTTCTGCGCGCTACCGTTACCGGTCTGCTCGGTCGACAAGAAGACCGAAGTGGACGGCAACACCGAAGCGCCAACCGAAACCCATGCACCGCTGATGCGGAGATACAGGGTATTCGCCGACGCGCCGTTGGTGCGCAGATAGACCGAACCGTTAGGCTCGCTGGCCGAAGGTGCACCGCTGCCGCTGGTAACCGTGGGGCTGGTAGCGACCGCCGATTCGGCGCCGCTGGTCCACACAGTCAGTTTGCGAAACGCGGCGCCGACGGCATCGCGGAAACGAAGGGGCCCTTTTGGCATAGTGTCTCCCGCCCGGCTTTACCCGGGCACGGCTTATCGCCGCGGGTTGCTTCCAGCATCCGGCTGGCGCGGAGGCGGTTTCCCGCCCTGTTCTCTAATATCAATCCGAAGGGCAGAGTTGCGCGCGATTTCGGCTGCGCGTTCGGGGCGCACACCCTCGTTCACCAATCGGCGCTGTGTCTCTTCCATAGCCCGCCGGCCCGCGACAGACTCACCCATTGGCGACCTCCGCAACGTTCGCGCGTGCCTTGCGTGCACGTTTCAGGTTGGCGTCAGCCTCTGCAGCGCGTTCGGCTTTGACCTCTGGCGCGCTTGCCTGGGTCGCCCGACGAATGGCGCGTTCGCCAAGACGGTCTTCGTACCGCTGAATCCAATCTTCGGAGGGGAACGGAACGATACCCGTCTCCATTAGCCAAAGCCGCCATTTGCGGTATAGCTGTTCGTTGTCGCGGGTAAGCTGTGCCACGTGCTTATTTCCCGGCGCCTTGACAACCTGTATCCAAGCCTCAAGGTGCACAAGCCCTTGAGTGCCTTCGTACCGGCGCAGATACCCGGGCCGCCCGTCGGGGGTCAGGTCTGCAGGGCATTGGTTCGGCTGAATCAGCACTTGCCCGCGCGTGTGCAGGTTGGCCGAAAAGTGCGCGATGCCGCCGGATTTGTCCACACCGTTCGAACCGGGCGAAACGTCATGCCGCTGCACAGTCGGCAAATACACAGGCTCGCCGTCGATATCTGAAAGCTCATAGCTTTCTGGGCTACACGACAACAGGAACGCAGGCGACGGCTCAATGCGCAGACGTTCGCTTGTGGTCAGACTGCCGACAGACTCACCCAAGATAGGGGCTTCTGCGGCGCGGCGCGCGGTAGTAGGCAGCGGCATCGGGGCTCTCCGATGTGGGGGGACGAAAAGGGGACGGGTATAGCCTGACCCGAGGCAGGCCCGACGGGCGGGGTTAGCCGCCCGCCGGGTGACTCACCAATCAGGCGTCGGTGACAATCTTGCAGGCGCGGGCGTCTTCGACCATGGCCACACCCAAGAAGGCAGAGGCAATCACGGTGTTGAGGCCCGAAGTGCCCGTGCGCTCGAACTCGACCACGACGGGGCTAACGATCTGCGGGTTGAGCGAACCGCGCAGAGCCGACAGCGGGTGGGTAGCTTCGGCGTAACCGAAGGCGCCGCGGCTCCACATGCAGCCGGCGCGATCGGCGCCCGCGTTAGCGGTGGCCACACGGTTGTTCACCCAGAAGTCCACGCCGAGATACGAACCAGCGTAGCCCTTGCCCTTGGCCGCAATCATTTCGGCGGTCGGGGCCGCGAACGACAGCGCGCCGCCCTCGCCGCGCAAGCTGTTCTGCAGATCGGCCATCTGCTGACCGTGAAGCATGCAATACAGGCCATCGGTGTTGTTGGCCTTCATCAAGGTTTGCATGGCGTCGATGACGTCATCAAGGGTCAGGTCAGCGCCCGAAGTACCAGCCGAAGCGGTGACGCCGCTGAACAAGCCGACAGTCAGATCATTGTGGCGGTTCAGGTAGGCCGACACGGTGGACTGCGCAAGGCGTTCGATATTCATGGCGCCGCCGAGGCTGCTAACCAGAAGTTCATCAGACACTTGCAACTGGATAGCCTGTCGCGCGATGGTCAGGGTGATTTGATCGCTGTCGAGCGCGGTGTTGCTGACGCCGGTCGCCTCGCCCGGGGCAGTCATCGCGAGGCTGTCCCAACCGGCGAGGGGAATCGCCAGGGTCAGGCTACCGCGCGAAGCCATAGGGGAGAAGTCGACCAAGGCGGGGCTACCGCGCAGGTTGATCAAGCTGTTGAGCTTGGTCAAAATCTCCATCTCAAGGACGGAAGCAACAAGAAAGTCAGACGAACCAGCGAGGATTTCGTTTGCCATAGGGCACCTCAAAAGCGGTGGAAGGTAGTGAGATCACTGCCGGCCATGCGCATTTGTTACACGGTGCGACCGTGGTAGCCGTCGCAAAGACGGTAGCACGGTCGCGCAATAGGTGCAACTCACGCGCCGCCGAGCTTAGACACAAGGCCCGCCGATGCGGCTTTCAGAAGGTCCGCACGGTTTGCCGCCCAGGTTGCAGGGTCCATCTGCGCGATACTCTCCCGGGTCCAACCCGCCGCCGTGGGGGACGGGGCCGGCGCAGGGTTAGCACCGGTCGCCGTTGGGGGCAGCGGGG
>RFPL01000022.1 GCA_009926135.1 Sphingomonadaceae bacterium | reverse complement strand
AAGAACAAGGTCACCGTTGCCTTGGCTGCTAAAATCGCCCGCATCCTGTGGGTCGTGTTGACAAAGCCGGGAGCCAGTTACGAGCGGAGGGATCCAGCCGGAGGTGTCAGTCTGATGCGAAACGCTCTCCGTTGGTCAGACGCCCCCGTACCCGCGCTGCATCTTAGGCCATGAGGTTTTGCCACTCGGCCAGTGCGGCCGAGCGGCGAAGCTTGTAGGTCTGTCGGTCGACGAGATGACGTTCCTGGTTAAAGTGGTTGTAAACTGAGCCGTGTACTGAGGCGAATTTTTGAAGCGATTTCATCTGCCGAAATCGCTGCATCATCCGTTCTCGTCGGCGGAAGGGTAGGTGTGAGTTTTCCACTCTGTTGTTCGCGTGTCGACCGACTTCGCGGCGTACCTCGTTACCCAGTTCGCGCATTGCTGCGGGATAGGATTTGAGGCCATCGGTGACGATCGCCTCGGCTTGGCCATGGCGTTTCAAAGCCTTGCGCATGAAGCGCAAAGCCGCCGCTTTATCGCGGGTTTTGGTGACGTAGCTTTCCAGCACCTCGCCCTCGTGATCCACTGCGCGCCACAGGTAGTGCATCTCGCCGTTGATCTTCACGTAGACCTCGTCGAGATGCCACCGCCAGTGGCGGAAGCCTTTCATGCGACTGACCCGCTGTCGCCGAATATCGGCGGCAAACATCGGGCCGAACCGGTTCCACCAGAGCCGCACCGTTTCATGGCAGATATCGATCCCGCGCTCGAACAGGAGATCTTCCACGTTCCGCAAGCTCAGCGGAAACCTGACATACAGCATTACTACCAACCGGATGACCTCCGGCGAGGAGTGAAAGTACCGGAACGGATTAGCGGGTTTGCGAGGGCGAGGCATGCCCCGGCTTTACTCGCAGCGCCGATCCATCGCTAGCGGTGCAATCCTTTTGACACTGCCGCTTCGGCCAGCAGTTGCACGTTCATCCGAGTCGGGAAGATAACCGTGCGCTCGCCGCATTTGGCCAGGCGCAAGACATCGCTTGGTGAGATCCATTCGGCATCGACGGTCTCGTGCCCATCGCAGGCAGCGACCTGGTTGGCGGGGGCGTGGACCACATAGAAAAAGGTGTCGAACCGCTTTGGCATGATCAGCGGCGTGATCCAACGGGCAAAAATGCTGAGCGCATCAAGCCGCAAAAGCACACCCAATTCACGCACCACGTCGATGAAGGCAATTTCGCCACGTTCGACGGAGGCACGCACATCTGGATCAGAAGCGGCCTCGAACAGGTCGCTGCCAGGATAGCGCGCCAGCAGAATGCCGGCCTCTTCGAAGACCTCACGGATTGCAGCTATGCGAAGGGAACGCTGAACAACGTCAAACTGATCCCATCCAGCGCAATGCTCCACCCAGGCCGGGTTCGAATCGCCTCGATGTAACTTTCCGCCGGGAAAAACGAGCGCACCGGAGGCAAAATCGACTTGCTGGTGGCGTCTAACCATCAGCACCTGGAATTCGGGATCATCGCGCAGCAACATGATCGTTGCTGCCGGTTTGGGCTCATGTGCTCCTTTATCATGGCGCATCTCGTCTTTCCTTTTGCTATCTAGCCAGCCAGTTTAATCATGCCGTTTGCGCCATGCAAACGCCAGCTTTAGAACCTAGCCGACATAGACACCCCGGCCACTCGCCAACAATTGGCCGTTGCCATCTTCGATCCGTAACCGCTGTTCGGCCCCCACCTTGCGCGGGTAATGTCCAACGTTGAGCTTGCGGGCCTGATTTGGGCTGAGGCGCTACTCCTATGATAATCCCGTGTGATGATCCTGTGAGCAAGGGCGCGCAGCGGTTCGAGATATTCACCGGTGCGGGCAAACGGCGCGATTGGCCACCGGAGGTCAAGGCATCGATTGTGGCGGAGTGCTATGCGGGCAACAGAGGTGTCGGCGCCGTTGCCCGTCGCCATGGTCTTGACCCTTCGTAGGTCTATGCTTGGCGGAAGGATTTGCACAAGTAACTGGCGGTCAAGGACCGGCACCTTTGCCGGCAGAACCGGCTACCACGGCGTTCGTGCCCGCAGTGGTCGAGTTGAGCCCACTGCCGGATCCGGCATCTGCGCGTCGAGCCCGGCACAGGCGGCGTGCTTCAACGGCTGCGGTGGAACTGGAGATTGACTGCGTAGCGGTAAAGATTGCGCGCGGTGCCAATGCCAGCGTGATTACCGCGGTGATAGAAGCACTCAAGGCCACCCGATGATCGGACCCGGCCCTGGCGCGCGCGTGATGGTGCCAACGCGACCGGTGGATTTCCGCAAAGGGCCCGACGCATTGGCGGCGCTAGAGCGTTTTCCACAGCTGCTGAATCGACGGGGATTCCTGTTCGGCTGAAAATCTGATTCATCCTGCCTGCTGGGCAGGAGGCCAGCATTGATGGCCAGAGCGTTATCTCAGGATTTGCGGGATCGAGTGGTTGCTGCGGTGGAGGGCGGCATGAGTTGCCGAGCCGTCGCAGCGCGTTTCGGTATCGGCGTGGCTACGGCGGTCCGCTGGCGTCAGATGGGGCTTGCGCATGGTCGGGCAGTTGCTGGCAAGCCGGGTGGTGACCAGCGTTCCTCCAAGACCGATGCTCACGCTGGGCTGATAATGACGATGCTCGACGACAATGGCGGCATTACCCTTGCCGAGCTCCGTTCCGGACTTGCCGCCCAGGGAGTCCTGGTCGGCATTGGTACGCTGTGGCGGTTCTTCGATCGTCGCGGAATTACGAGGAAAAAAAGACCGGCCACGCGATCGAGCAAGACCGCCCCGACGTCCTGAGCCAGCGCCGGCGCTGGTTCAACGGCGAAATCGATCTGGAGCCGGAGCGCCTCGTGTTCATCGACGAGACATGGACCGCCACCAACATGACCCGAAGCCACGGCCGCTGCGCCAAGCGTGAGCGACTGCGGATGGGCTTCCCGCATGGTCATCGCAAAACGACCACGTTCGTCGCCGGCCTGCGTATGAACGGCATGGTGGCACCAATGGTGCTTGATTGCCCGATCAACGGAGACTGGTTCGAAGCCTACGTGACTCAAGTGCTCGTGCCGGAACTGCGACCGGGAGACATCGTCATCATGGACAACCTGTCGAGCCACAAGCGAGCATCGGCGCAAGAAGCCATCGAGACAGCAGGCGCAACCCTGCGCTTCCTTCCCCCCTATAGCCCAGACTTCAATCCCATCGAGAAGGCATTCTCCCGGCTGAAGGCAATGCTGCGCAAAGAAGGCGAGCGAACCGTAAGTGGCCTGTGGGACCTGATCGGCAAGCTTGTCGACATCTTCCAACCCGACGAATGCGCCAACTACTTCAGCTCATGCGGGTATGATCCAGCATGATCGGAAAACGCTCTAGGCCCCGGCACCAGCGCGGATCGTCGAAGGCGGCATTCCCACCGAAACGCTGATCGCGCAGGTGCTGGTCGCTAAGTATGCCGATCACCTGCCATTGTACCGTCAGGCGCAGATCTATGCTCGGCAGGGTATCCAGCTTGATCGATCGACGCTGGCGGATTGGGTCGGCCGGGCCGCTGGTACCTTCGTCCGTTGCGCGACCACATTCTCGAGCGATTGCGACGATCCGAACGGCTGTTTGCCGACGAGACCACCGCGCCAGTACTTGATCAGGGCGCGGGCCGGACCAAGACTGGCCAGCTGTGGGCCTATGCCCGCGATGACCGGCCCTGGGGTGGCAATGATCCGCCGATGGTTGCCTATGTCTACGCCGCCGACCGTAAATCGGAACGCGCTGAAGCGCATCCGGGCGACTTCGCCGGCATCCTGCAAGTTGACGGCTATGGCGGCTACGCTGCGCTGGCAAAGCGTCGGCAGCAAATCCAACTCGCATTTTGTTGGTCGCAAGTGCGCCGGAAGTTTTTCGAGCTGGCGGACAAGTCGCCCGTCGCCACCGAGGTCCTGCGCCGCATCGCCATGTTCTACGCCATCGAGGACGAGGTGCGCGGCTCCATGGCCGAGCAGCGCCGGGCCCTGCGCGTCGAACGCTCACGCATCGTCATCTACGACCTGCGCCTTTATCTAGATGCCCGGCTTCGCCAGGTCAGCGCCAAGAGCAAGCTCGCCGAGGCGATCCGCTACGCGCTGAGCCGTTGGGATGGCCTAACCGTGTTCCTCGACGATGGCCGCGTCGAACTCGACTCCAACACCGTCGAGCGATCGATCCGGCCGCTTGCATTGAATCGCAAAAATGCGCTGTTCGCCGGCTCCGACGTGGGCGGCGATAACTGGGTGGTCATCGCCACGCTCGAGAACTGCAAGATCACCGGCATCACGTTCGGCCTGCCGCTCATGATAATCCGCCATTACCTGAGTCATATCGACCATTGGAAAATCCTCCTGTGCTGGAGATCAGGTGGCCAATCCACCTGTCACCATTGGCACAGACGCGGGCCTCTCCTCTGGCCCGACAACGCCAGCGCCGCAGGGGCGCTGGCGCGAAGGCCTTTTGGCCGTCAGTCGGTAGACAGCGACGGTGCCTTTGGGCTGGTTCCAAGCGGACCGCGGCGATCAACGACCGTGATCCGGCGAGATTTGGCCTCGATGACGAGGCGTTCGAGCACACCGTTGCCGGGGAATGCTACGACGTAACGCGGATCGAGCGAAAGCATCCGTTCATTGCGCTTGAAGCCCGCACGGGCGCCAAGCCGCATGTCGAGCGAGAAGGTCACCTGCGCGATGTTACGGCGTTCAGCCCACGATGATGCCAGGCGGTCGACGCCTTTGGTGTCGCCGCCGTGGACCAGGACCATATCAGGGACGCGGTCACGAACCTTGTCGAGCGCCTTCCAGACGTTGTTGGCGAAGGTCAGCGCGTCGGCTTCGTTTGCGTGACGGGTGCGCCCACCGGCGAATACAACTGGCGTGCCTTCGGGCATCGCCGCGCGGCGCTTAGCCTCGCTCCGGGCCCGCAAGAAATCACGCCCTTCAACCAGCGCGGAAGTGAGCATCGCGCCGTGGTTGAAGCGCGAACTCGAGACCGGCTTCCAGGACGAGCCGAACTCGTTGAGGTAAAGACTGGCTGCGACCTCGCGCATCTCTTCGAGCGCCAGCATCGCGCCTTCGGCGCATTGCGCCCGCTCGACCTGGGTTTCGAGCTCATGGGTATGGATCTCGGAGCCATCGGCGCTGGCAACGAGCGCGCGGACTTCATCGGTGGCGCGGTCGAGCGCAGTCGATTTGCGCGCTGCGGAGCGGTGAAAGAGATTGACGAAAGCCCAACCCAGATCCTCGGCGTCGGCTTCGAGTGCAGTGCCGGAAACGAGCGCAAACAGATCGGACCAGACCGCGTCAAGCGTCTGGACCACGGCTTCACGAACCGGAAAATCGCTGCTCGAAACCGGAGCTGGACCAATCGAAAAACCGGCTAGATCGAGACCAGCAAGCTGATCGGCAAATGTGGTGTGCATGGGTGTCCTCCTGACTGACGTGAGGCTGGTCCGCCGCTTGATGGCTGCGCCAGCGAGAGCCCGTCAGGGCCAGTCATGGGTGGACCCGCGCACCGCAGGGGAACCCGCTTGGGCAGGCTGGCGCGGGCAGGCCAGGTCCCACCGGGACCGGCCAACACGGGCCTGCCCAAGCCGGGTTGCGCGGGTCCACCAGCTGGCCCAGGGCCTCTCTCGCTCATGACGCAGCCACCAGCGGGCGAACTGCTGCCCAGTCAGAGCATCCGGTAATATCGCCGCATCTGTTCGGCTTGCTGGTCCCGTGCGTCAGGTGAGACCAAAATCGGCTCCGGTGAAGACAAAGCGGTGCTCCGACGGGAACGCGGCCAGCGCAGTGAGGCGGCCGCCTTCGAAGCGCAGGTGCCAGGTTCGGCGGATCGCCGGCTGGACCGCAGTAAAGGCTTCGGGCGCGAGAACGACGACATTGTGGCCGCCTGTGGAATCGCGGACCGAACGGGTGCGGATCAGCATGGCCCCCGCCTCGCGGGCCGCATGACCAAGCTCCTGACAGGCTGAATAGTCGATCGGGTCGGTCCACAGCGCGGCATCCGCCGCAAACGGATCGCGGGTCAGATCGATCGCGTGGGCCGTCGCGACCTCGGCGGTGAAGCTGGTGTGCTCGGTCGTCGCGGAAGGCGGCACGAAACCGGGCGAGCGCAGATAGAAGCGTAAGCGCCAATAGGCCGTCTCGGCGATCGCAGTGGCCTCAGCTTCGCTGGCGTAGAAAATGCCTGGCCGTTCATCGGCCCGGCGAAACCGGCTGGCCGTGCCATGGCCGTAGCGAAACGGAGAGGCGAGCAGGTAATGGCGGCCGTGAGCGGACCGGGGCAGATCGGGCTTCGCGGCTTCGGCGAGCGCTTCGAGCCGGGCCTGATCCTCAAGACTGTCCGCCAGCCGGTTGGTCGATATCCGGTGCTGGGCCTCGACCACCCGCCAGACCTTGCCGCTATAGGAGCGCAGCTCAGACGCGAGCGCGGTGGGCGTCCACATAATCGCACACAGTGATAAGGCCCTTGAAGCTGTCGATGAGGTCAAGCGGACGCGCATCCAGATCGAGATTGGGCGTTTCCAGCCAGCGCCGCGAAGCGAGATCGTCACTGCCCATCAGCGCGTCGAGCCCGCGGAACAGCCGCAGCAGGAACTGCCCGGCCTCGAACGACTTCGAAGCCGGATCGAGCAAGGTTTTGCCGCCCTTGAGTCGCGAGACCGTTGCCGGGGAAAGACCGAGCACCTGGCCGAGCTTGGGGTTGGAAAAACCCCAGAAATCGGCAATCTTCGCAATAGCCGAGGATAGCACCTGTCCATCAGAGCGCTGAGGTTTGGTCGCAAGGGTTGCCATGGCCAGTCCTTTCAAATGATGCGTATAAACATAAATCATTCATTTGAACAGATGCTGAATCACGCAGCAGCGCGCTTTCGATAGACCTCCTCCCCGTTCGACATGTGCCCAAGGCAGTCATAATCGCCAAACAGCGCGTCAAACCTTGGCGCAATCTGGGCCAGCCAGTGCTGCGCTCGCGGTGATCGCGCGGTGCGCCACTCGGCATCCCAATAGGCGCCGTCATCGCGCTCTGCGATCCAGACCGCAACCAACCCGCCATAGACCGAGACACCGAAGTCCGCGAACGCGTTGCGCAGTAGTATCCGGTCCTCGCGGCCGCGCCAGCCTGCATGGGGCGCAAGCGAAGAAAAGGCAGCGGCGGCCCGCTCGCTGAGGTCATCGCGCAGCCATTCATATTCGAATTCCCAGTCGTCGTCATTCTCGGTCTTCAGGACCGTGAACGCCACCAGAGCACCGCTGGGATAGCTAACCGATCTGCCCATCGTGTCCTCCTCAAGCTGCGAGTGCGGTATCGCCGGCGGCGGATGCAGCTTCTTCAGGCACTGCCCTTCCCCCCAGCCTCAGCAGCAGGCCGGACGCTTCCTCAGCCTTGGCAGCCGCCGTCAGGATTGCGCGGTCATCATCGCGCAGGAGCTTGAGCCAGTGGCCGATATAGCTCGCGTGGTGATCGAGATGCGCCACGGGCAGGCCGAGTTCAGCACCCAGCATGGCGCTTGAAAGCTCGGCAATCAGTTCTTCGGCAGCATAGGCAGCCGTGCCGAACCGGTTCCTGAGATCGCGTGCGAGGCGGCTGGAGTGCCCGGTCCAGTGTGACAATTCATGCGCAAGTGTCGCATAATGGTGGTCAAAGCCGGAGAACAGGTGTGCAGGCGGCATGGTCACGCGGTCCGCGAGCGGCTCATAATAGGCCTCGCTGCCCTGGTACCGGAGGTTCACCGGAACTTTGCCGAAGAACGCATCGAGCTCGGCTTCGCGTCCTTCCGGTTCGACCAGTTCGAGCTAGGCCGCAGGATGGAACCGTTCGGGCAGGCCTTCGACCTGATCCGCGTTGAACACCGGATAGGCCTTCAGGACCCGGCGGGCCTCATCGGACTTTTCGCCGGTCTCTTGAGCTTCCACCTCTTTGGTGTAGCTCTTGCAAAAGATCGCGATGGTCGATTTCTCGCCCTTCCTCACTTGAGCCCCGAGGCTCTTCGCCTGGTTATAGGTCATCCAGTAGGGCGAAGCGTAGCCGCACATGTCGGCGACCATCCACAACCAGAACACGTTCATGCCGCGATAGGGAATGCCGCAGGCCCGCAAAGGCCGCGATACCGGCACCCCGCGCCATGGCTGGATCCACGGCTTGGTCCCGGCTTCGAGCCGGGCAATGATTTCCTGGGTGATGCGGGCGGCGGGCGAAAGACCGCCGGGCGATTGCTTGCGATAAGCCATGAGAGAGCTCCTGATCCGGACGCCTGACCAATTTTGGCAACACATTCGCCGGTCAGGTCCGTTCAGGCCCAAGCCCTCTCCACTCTTCCCAAGTGGCTATCGAGATCGCTCGATCGCTCGGCCTGGCCTGCGGCGCCGGAAAGCCGGTGCCGCAGGCCCAAGGCGATCAACTGTTGAGGCGATCCTTGACCGCCTTGGCGGGAGCAAAGGTCAGCTTCTTCGACGCAGCGATCTTGATGGTCGCACCGGTCGAAGGATTGCGTCCTTCGCGTTCTGCGCTTGCCTTGACCTTGAACTTGCCAAAGCCATTGATGGCGATCTCGTCACCGCTTGCAGCTGCGTCGGCGATCGCCGCAAAAACGCCATCAACGATCTTGCGAGCGTCGGCCTTGGTCAGGCCATTGGCATCGGCGATCTTTTCAGCGAGGTCAGCATTGTTCATGTGAAGTCGTTCCTTCGTTGGATGGAGCGCGGGCGGTAGGACCATTGCGCGCGACAAACCAAGGCATGCGGCGGTTTTTCCACATTATCCGGCCAAAACAAAGGAAGCGGCCCCTTGGGCAAAGCCAAGGGACCGCTTCACAGGGTCACGAGTTGCCTGCCTGTCAGGAGGAGGTCAGGCAGCCAGCTCGCGGGGGGTCGGATTGTCGTCGTTGGCGCCCTGGGTGCCGGGGGCAGGATTGTCGGTCGGTTCACCGACCTGCGCTTCCAAGTGTTGGAGCTCGTCCTCCAGCGTGCCGGCGAAACGCATGACCTCAGGCACCCACGCCAGCGAACGCTCGCGCACTTCGACCTCGGTAATGTAGGTTCCGGCAAAGACGCGCTCGGCGCTCATGGCGAGATCGCCCTTCTTGACCGAGGCGAACCGGCTCGCAAGATCCGGGCCGCCAACGTCGGACAAGGCATCAAGGATCACTGCCTTGGGCACCCGGTCGAAGTAGTTCGCCGCAGTCGGGCGCCACCAAGCAGCCATGTCGATCCCGATCAGGCAGCCGAGATGATCGTGAAGCGCGATATTGCGCTCACCCAGCATATTGAGACTGGCTTCGAGCGTCCGGCCGATGACAAAACCGAGCCAGGCGACACGGGCGTCGTCGCTGAGCGCGCGGAAGCGATCGAACCGCGCCGACACGGTCTCACCGCCGCGCCAGCTTTCGTCGAGAGCTGACTTGAACTCGGCAAGTGACGCGCTCGCTGCGGCATCCTTGGCCTCAAACCCGATGATCGGCCCCGCCGGAATTCCACCCCGCAGCGTCGTTGCGGCGCGGGCCCGGTAGTCGAGCGTATCGGCATCGGCGAGCGTGAAGACCATGAGGTCGAGCGCAAGCCCCGGATCGGAGGCCACGTGGAGCGCGAGGACATCGCGGCGCTGCATCGCGAGTTCATCGATCAGGCGCTTTGACAGAGCCGCCCGGCGCTTGCCTGCGGCATTCGCTTCGGAAACGATCTCGATTCCGCCGCCTTCGCTTGGGACCTCCGACTGCCTCTGCCCATAGAACACCGGCTGGAGAACCGGGGTTCCGTCACGCGAAAGGACAAGGATCATCCCAGCCTCGGCCTTGAGTTCGGGCGCGAGCTCCGGAGGCCGGGCGCGGATATCCTGGCACTCGCGCTCGATCGCTTCGATCGCTGCCTCGGCCGCCGCAACGGCGTCTTCAGCGCTGTCCTCATCTTCCAGCACCGCAGCGTGCTCGTCATAGGATGTATCGAGCACATCGAGCCGGGCAAGTTCGGCTTCGCTCAGCGGTGCGGGTTCAGCGGGGAGCCGAACCAGTCCTTCGATGAGATCATGGCTGGCGTAGGGATCGAGCGTCGGCTTGACCCAGGCCAGACCTTGTTCAGCCGCAAGGGCCACGGCCTGTTCATCCATCTTTGCCGCAGCGAGCGTTTCAAGCAGCGCGACATCGGCCCAGGCCTCACTGTCCTCGTCATCGAACAGTTCGCGCTCGATCCGCCCGCCCGCTGCGAGATAGGCATTGCGTCCGACCAGCCGCGCTCGCGGGTCGCTTCCCCGCAGCGTGCCCGAAAGCACCATGCGGCGGATCGAGTCCGGATTGGGCGCGTAGTAGCCGGTTGAGACCTGCTCGAAGACCCGGGCCTGGATCTGCTGGTCCGAGGTCGCGCCATAAGCCTTGGCGAGGTCGAGGGTGATCTCGCCCGATGCCAGTGCATCGAAGACGACCGGCGCAAGCGTGGCAAGGCGCAGCCGCCCTTCGACGAACCGAACGGTCAATCCGAAGCGGCACGCCACCTGTTCAAGGCTCGCACCGGCTTCAATCAGCGCTGCGAAAGCCTGGGCTTCGTCGGCCGGGTTCATCGCCAGGCGGTGGAAGTTTTCGGCAAGGCTGGTCTCGATGGCGCCTTCGGCGGTGTCTTCGAGAACCAGGCAAATCACCTCGTGATCCTTGGACAGAACCTTGTCATCCGCCAGCGCCAGCATCGCCTTGCGGCGGCGTTCGCCGGCCTCCACCTCGAACTTGCCTTTGGCTCCGGGGCGCACGATGAGGTTCTGCAGCAGGCCGCGGGCTGCAATGCTGGCCTTGAGTTCGGCATCGGCCAACGGATCGGAATGCCGGCGGACATTGCGCGGCGAAGCTACGAGTTTGTTCAGCGGGATCGTCTTGATCATGGTACTTACTCCTGACTGGCGAGCCCGGCACGCCGACCACCGGCGCCCAAGAGGCTCATCAGGTCAAAGCTTCCTCCCCTCTCCTGTCCTTGCTACCGGCAAACCGGCGGACGCAGGCGGAAGACCAAAGGACAGCGATGACGACGACAAACCCGCAATGCACGCGCTGCCGATACTGGGTGCAGGTTCCCGATCAAGACGGGCACGACCTCGGCCAATGTCGCAGATTCCCGCCAAGCTACGAAGGATGGGCCATAACCTTTGGCCAGGACTGGTGCGGTGAGTTTGCAGCGAGCGAGGCACTTGCCGAGCTTTAAGCAGACCCGCAGTTACTCGCCGATCCGCGCCAGAACGACGGCAGCAGTTGTCGTCGGCACAAACAGCCGGGTCTGATAACGGATGATCTCGGTGAAACAGCCTTGCGCCTTGTACCATTCAAGCCGCGGCGCCGACCAACCGGCGAGTTCAAGCCGCTGCGCCCCATTGACCAAACTGCGCTTGAGCAAGAGAGCCTCACGGGATTTGACCTGGATTGGTCGTCCTGCCGCAAGCACGGCTTCGACGACCTGCTCGGCGGAGAATGCCTGATCATTCTCAAGACCCAGTGCCTGGCAGAGCTCGGGTACACAGTGCAGCGGAACCTCGCGGCCAAGCAGCGAGGTGCCATCGCGCGCCGAGATCCGGCTGACGCGAACATAGTCAGAGGGAAGTTTGTCCCAGACCGGCAGCAGCAAACCGGTCGCAAGATGCATCCGTTCGCGCTTGTGGCTCGCAGCGGCCTCCTCGGCCTCGGCTTGCCATAGGCCGCGGAACTCGGCCAGATCGACCGGCTCCCAGCTGCTTTCATCGAGCTGCTCGGCGGTGAGATGGCTGCGCTTTAATGGCCGGACCAGTTCGAAACGGGATACCCGCGTGCCGTCATCGGCAAGCAGGCTTCGAGCCGGCACCAGCAGCCCGATCCGGCCAGACCGGCTGTTGCGCAGGTGCCGCTGCCTTTCGCCGGACAAGCCATAAAGCTCGTCCAGTCGCGGCAATGTCAGTGGTTTGAGCGCACGCGCGATCTCGATCTCCAGCAGGTGCGTGGTCGCCCCGGAGAGCGCATCAGTGCGCAGCAGGGTGTCGGACAGCACCTCGAAGTGCTCGACCGCGATGGTCTCGACGCCCAGATCGAGCGTGCCCGCCTGTCGCGCTGCGTCGATCCGCGCTTCGACCAGTCCCAGGAACTCATCGAATATGCCGTTCTGGAGCGCAATCGGCAGCGCGAGGATGCGATTGAGCCAGCGCTGGATCGTCGGGAGATCATCGACCATCGATCCGTCGGGGCCTTCGATACTGAGACCAGTCAGTTCCTCGAACTGCACAAGCGACACTGCCGCGAGTTTGCCGATGAACAGCAGGCCGAACCAACGATGGAGCGCTTCCTTGGCATAGCTGCTCTCGAGGTTGTCCGCCGGATCGAACAGGTTCTGACCGCCGGTCTGGCGCTGTCCGCGGGTCAAGGCGCCAAGGCTGTCGAGCCGCCGCGCGATCGTCGAGATGAACCGGCGTTCGCCGCGCACATCGGTGGTCACCGGGCGGAACAGCGGCGCTGAGGCCTGATTGGTGCGGTTAGTCCGGCCAAGACCCTGGATCGCGGCATCGGCACGCCAGCCCGGTTCGAGCAGGAAGTGAACCCGGCGCGCCTGGTTCCTGGCTGTGAGATCGGCGTGATAGCTGCGGCCGGTGCCGCCGGCGTCGGAGAAGACCAGGATCTGCTTGGCCCCATCCATGAACGCCTGGGTCTCGGCGACATTGGCGCGGGGGCTGCGCGACTGGAGCATCTGGCGACCATCGCGCCCGACAATCAGGCGGCGGGTGCGTCCGGTGACCTCGGCGACAGTATCGACCCCGAACCGCTCGATGATCGCGTCGAGTGCTGTCGCGATCGGCGGGAGCGCGCAGAGCTGTTCGATCATACGGTCGCGGGCGGCAAGCGCCGAACGGCACAGCACGGGTGCCCCCGTTTCGTCGGTCATCGGCTCGGAGCGCGGATTGCCGTTCTCGTCGGTGAACACCGCCATCAGCCGCACGGGAAAGCTCTTGGTGAGGTAGTCGATCACGTATTCGCGTGGGCTAAGGTCGATCTCGAGCATTTCCCGTTCGGCATCCGAGAGATCGGCCAGACGGCGATTGAGCATCGCTTCGGCGGTCGAGACGAGTTGCACCACCACGCAATTGCCCTCGGCTAGCGCCGCCGCCACTGCCAGAAGCAGGCTCGGCAGTTTCATCGAAAGCAGGAGCTGAGCGAAGAACCTCTGCTTGGTGCCTTCGAAGATCGACAGCGCCGCCGCCTTGGCGCCCGAGTTCAGCGTCTGTCCGCTGTCCTGATCGACGATTCGGGTGGCTTCGAGCGCCTCGCGCAGGTTTGCATGAATAATCGCCCAGGCTCCGGCATAGGCATCGTAGACCCCGATCTGGTCGGCAGTCAGGCAATGCTCGAGGATCTCGTATTCGACCCCGGCGAACGACAGTGCCCGCGCAGTGTAAAGGCCAAGTGATTTGAGATCGCGCGCGACCAGTTCCATCGCGGCAATCCCGCCGTCCCGGATCTCAGCGACGAACGCCTCACGGTTGGCAAAGGCGGTTTCAGGTCCCCACAGGCCAAGTCGGGTCGCATAGGCGAGATTATTGACGTCCGAGGCTCCGGTGGCCGAGGCGTAAAGGACGCGGGCGCGCGGCAGGAGATTCTGCAGGCGAACACCTGCAATCCCCTGCTCCGAACCCTTGACCTTGCCGCGCGAGCCTTCGCCGCCCGCAGCGTTGGCCATGGCGTGCGCCTCGTCAAAGACGATCACACCGTCGAAGTCATCGCCCGCCCAGTCGAGAATCTGCTCAAGCCGGGTCGCGTCGCTTCGGCCTGAGCGCAGGGTTGGGTAAGTGACGAACAAGATGCCCTCGCGCATTGTGACGGGTATGCCCAGTTTCCATTGCCCAAGCGGCTGCACGTCGATCGGGAGACCGCCCAGCGCGGTCCAGTCACGGCGGGCATCTTCCAGCAGCGCCTCGTTCTTCGAAATCCAGATATGGCGGCGCTCGCCGCGCACCCAGCGATCGAGGATGACCGCAGCAACCTGTCGGCCCTTGCCTGCGCCCGTCCCGTCGCCGAGGAAATAGCCCATGCGGTAGGCGCGCCCGTCGGCGCTGGCCTTCAAAGCACAGCCCTTGTCCTCGGGTTCGAAGCGTCCGGCGAGGTCGCGCGAATGAGCGCTCGCTGCATAGATCAGCGTCTCGGCCTGAGCCGCCGAAAGCATGCCCGTGGCGATGAGGTTCGAGGGAAGCTGCGGAACAGCCACTGGCACCGGCGCCGTGATTGAGCCCATGGCGATGGACTCCACCAGCGGGGTCGGATGGTCGAGCGCACCTTCGATCGCGATCCGGCTGGGCCGGTAGGGCAAGTAGTGCCCGACCTGCTGCGCGATCGGTGCTGGAGCCTCGAGCGGCTGGTAGGCAAGTGGCTTGATCGCGGGCGGTGCGGCAACGGAACGGACCTGGAGCGGGCTTGGCTTTCGGCCTGGAGCGACCAGGCGCAGCGGGACAAGCGCCTTCGCGGCGATCACCGGTTCATCGGTCACTTGCATTCGACTGGGCAGACCATCGACCAGTGAGCAGAGCTCGGCAAAGCTCACCGGCTTGGCGATAACGGGCATGTCTCCGTGATCGACCTTGTCCAGAACCAGGAGCCGCGTGGTGATCGAGGTGCCGTGCTTGATGAACCCGCGTTCGATGGCCGCATTGAGGCGCAGCGTGACCGGGCCGGCAATTCCATTCAGGAAACGCGGCAGATCGAACCATTCAGGCATCACTGCAACAAGCCGTCCGCCCGGGAGCAACCGCTTCCAGGCCGAACGCAAATGCCGCGCGCCGGTGCGCCCATCGTGGCCACGCTCGATCCCGTGCGAATAGGGCGGGTTCATCAGCACCACACTTGGCGCGACCTGGCTCCCGAGCAATTCGTCAATCAGCTCGCTATCGAAGCCCGTAACCGGTGCCGCCGGGAACAAGGATCCGAGGCATTCGCGGCGCAGCGGCGAAATCTCGTTCAACGCCAGCCGGGTGCCAGCCTTGGCGGCCCAGACCGCGAGCATGCCCGTCCCCGCCGACGGTTCGAGCACAAGTTCGCCTGGAACGAGGCCGCAAGTCCGCGCGGCGAGCCAGGCAATCCGCGGCGGGGTTGCGAATTGCTGCCATTCGATCTGCTCGTCGCTGCGGCTGGTTTGGCCAGGCACCAGGGTCTCCAACCGGGTGAACGCCTGATCGGCGCACTCGGAAGACATCGCAGTGGTCAGATCCGCTACGCCTTGCACGTACAGAACCTGAGCCAGTTCGAGTGCCGCATGGGCTTCGCGCACCGACCAGCGCCCTTCAGCGTCACTCCCCCCGAAGTGCTCGCACAAGACGGCGTTGAGATCGGAGCGCGAGATCGGATCGTTCGAACTGAGCTTTGCGGCAAGAAGGCGCGCAGCAGACAAGACCTGCGGTTCGGCAGGATCGGTAAAGGTGAATGCGGGTGACGTGACTGACATGGGGAACCTCCTGACGAGGCCCAATTTGGTCAAGGGGCCTCACACGGCCCCAAGCCCTCTCTCCTCTCTGCGATGCTCAAACCGCCGCACGTTGGCGGCTGAGCAACACGTCGTTCCAATCGTCACCGGATCGTTCCGGCGGACGGGTGACAATCCGCCGCCCTTCACAGGCATAGGCTTCACGGGCACGCTCTTCAGCGAGCCGACCGCCAGCATCATTGTCGACGAACAGGTGCAGTTCGCGGACCGATTCCGGAATGGTGACGAGGCCGAACCGCTCGTTGCCAAGTGTGGCCCAGCAGGAGATGCCGAACAATTGCATCGCAGAGAGCGCAGTTTCTACCCCTTCCGCGACACCCAGACGGCCACCACGCGGCCAGGCCAGGCGCACAGCGCCCGCCCCCAGGCTACCGAGCGCGCGTTTCGGCTGTTCGAATGCTGCCAGTCGGTCGTTTTCGGAATCGAGAAAGGTCCGGTGGAGCGCCAGTACACCGGCGTCATTGCGCACGGCTGACACCAAGGCCGGCAGGAACCGCACTGCGCCCTTTGGTCCGAGCGGCATGAGCGGATGGAAGCGCAGGTCGGGTGATGCCACCGTGATGCCGCGACCAAGCAAATAGCGCTCGGCTGGACTGCCCGCGAGGATCGAAGCCTCGCTCCAAAGTCTCAGCGCATTGCGGTCGGCGATTTCATCGCGTAGCTTGGGTGATACCGGCTCGCCCTTCGCGCCAAACAAGTCGGAAAGCCTGACACCGCGTTTGGCCATGCCCTGCATGACCGCTTCGTTGTTGCAACCGGCGAAGCAATGCACCAGGACCGCGCGTTTGCCGAGCGTGATGCTGAGCGACGGCGTGCGATCGGCATGAGCCGGACAGCAGCACATACCTCGCGAGCGCGACCAGGTGCCGCCCAGCGCTTCGACAATCTTGCGGGCGCGAATTTCGAGCGCATCGCGACCTTGAACCTTCGGCATGGGGCATCTCCATCGTGATATGCCTCCACCCGCGCAGCCTCCGCTCTGCGCCGCTGACAATGTGTTTTCCTACAACATCTGTTCTATATATGTTCTCACTCGATTCGACCAGAGCAGGAATTGCACATGACCAGAAAAACGACGTTCGCCCTTGCCCTTGCCGCTGGCCTTGGCAATTCATGTCCAGCTTTCGCTGAGCAGCCGGACGAACAAGTCGTTCCGGTCGAAACAGTCTCGGGTGGAGCAAGAATTGACGAGGGCCCGGGCGGATTTCAGCTGGTAACGCATGGTGTTTGGCAAGTGCCGACGCCTGTTTCGCCGCTCCTGACCGATCTCCCAACGACGCAGGGTCCTGCAATCGCGGCCGCCACACCTCGAAAGAGGGGTTCCCGCCTTGCCCTAAGTTACCGGCGGGCCGTTTATCTCCCGCATGTCTACGCTGCCGAAGCGCAGTACCGGCTTCCGGCCGGATTGCTCGATGCGCTGATCTGGACCGAATCCCGCTATAATCCCCTTGCGGTCAGTAACGCCGGAGCGGCGGGACTTGGGCAACTGATGCCCAAGACAGCCCGTGATCTTGGGGTTTCGAATCGTTTCGACCCGCGCGCCAACCTGTGGGCAGCCGCGCGTTATCTGCGCCAGATGTTGGACAAGTTCGGGATGGTGCATCTTGCAGTTGCGGCCTACAATGCCGGACCGCGCGCCGTGGAGCGCGCAGGTGGTATTCCGCTTAACGGTGAAACGCCAGGCTATGTAAAAAGTGTTTTGGCTTTCTGGGGGGCAATGTGAGTTCGCTTCAGGGTTCCGGTCTAAGTCGGCGCAGGCGCATCAGCGGCGTGCTGGGGCATGGTGGCCGAGGGCTCAATATTTTGACGGATGCTGGTGATCTATGGGTGCTCGACCGTGATGACATAGATCCTGACCTTCTTGGTAGGCGTGTAACCGCGGAAGGCACGTTGGCTGGGCTTGATCGATTGAATATCGAATGGATTGGCGAAACGCTTGGCTAGATCAACTATCCCGCTGATCTCGTGGGACTAGTTGGCGGCAATGAGCATCTGTCGTTGTTCGGCTGGAATCTTGCCCATGCAGAAGTCGGTCCAATCGGAAATCAACACCTTGCGTTTCTCGAGATAGTTGGTTCTGCGATAAGCAGCTTCCACCTTGTTTGACACCGTGTGAGCCAACGCAGCCTCCGCCACTTCACCCGGCATGTCCGAGTTCTCCGCGGCCCAATCTCGAAATGACGATCTGAATCCATGAATCGTCACACCCGAATCTCGATCTCGCATGATCTTGAGCAAAGTCATGTCCGAGATGGTCTTCTTGGGGTTTTGACCCTGGAATACGAAATCGCTCGCTGGTGAGCGAAAGAGCCTTACACGTGCCAACGCATCAAGCGCGCTGGTGGTCAATGGCACAACGTGCGCCTTTCCTGCCTTCATGCGCTCAGCCGGAATGGTCCAAAGCCCCTTCTTCAAATCGAACTCGGACCAGGTGCAGCCCCTTGCTTCACCAGACCGGGTGGCCGTCAGGATGAGGAACTCGAGCGCGAGGCGCCCAATGGAAACGCGGCTCCGAAGTTCCGCGATGAAGTCGGGCACCTCTTCGTATGGCATGGCCTCAAAATGCCCCCGCTTCTTCGGTTGACGGGGCAAACCCTTAGCGAGAGACCGAATGGGCGCTTCCGAAGCGCGATACCCCTTCGAATAGGCCCAATCGAGCACAGCGCCAATTCGTTGGCGGACTCGCCGCGCCGTCTCAGGCTTCGTCAACCAAATCGGCGCAAGCACATCTCTAATCGCAGGGCCTTCAATATCCGAAACAAGCACCTTTCCAATTTTCGGAAAAGCGTAAGTCTCGAGCGTGTTCATCCACTGTTGCTGGTGCTTGCCATTCTTCCAGCCGGCCTTGTGCTCCTCGTGAACGAGCTCGGCTGCGGCCTTGAAGGTTGGGACCTCTTCACGCTCCTTCTTGCGTTCGACGACAATGTTGACCCCATTTTTCATGTCACGCCTGATACCCCGGGCAGCTTCACGAGCCTCGGCGAGGCCCACTTCTGCCAGCGTACCAAGGCCAATATCGCGCCTCTTTCCATCTGCTTGAACACGCACAATCCAGCTTCCGCGACCAGAACCAAAAAACTTGAGGATCAGACCTTCGCCATCGGAGTATCGGCCCGGCTCGCGTAGATTTCTTACCTGAACTGCAGTTAGCTTTCCCATATCAACACCTCTTGCGGCGTTCAGCCAGACCCACACTCTCACCAAAGTCAGACCCACACCCGGACCCACACTCGATGGGAGATGGTATGGAACATATAGAGAACTTCTGAGAGTGTCTCAATAGCCGAAACGCAGACTTTCTGCGGCTTTTGGGAATATATGCGATGGTCTGGGAATGGTAGTCTGGCGGTGGGAAGGAGACTCGCATCGAACCCTCTCTGCTTCCCTCGGTTAGAGAACCATGCGCTTCGCCTAAACCGGCCATCTCTGGTGCAGATCGTCGATGAAATACGCATGCTTGTGGTCCGCGCCGTTGCCGTGCGCAGCAAGGTGAGGATGATCCGGTTCAAGATCCTCATGGCTGTGACCGACCTCGTCAACGTCACCTGATGGCCAGCTTACGAAGGCCGCCAGAACTCCGAGCGCTGCGAGTATCGAAAGCGTCAGGAATACGATTGACTGGCCGAACTGAGCCCCAACCTGGCCTGCCAGCGGATAAGCCATCAACCAGCAGACATGGCTAAGCGCGAACTGCGCCGCGAAGATCGCGGGCCTGTCACTTTCTCCCGAGGAGCGACGAAGAAGCCTGCCCGATGGGGTGATACTCGCTGAGTAGGCTAGGCCCAGGAGTGACCACAATACCAGAAGCATGGTCCAGAGTTCTCCGTTATTGCCAATCCACTTGAAGGTGGCGGCCCCGGCAGCGAGCAAAATCGTCAGAAGAAGAGAGCTGGTCAACATGACGGTTCGATCCTTCACGCGATCCAGAACGCGAGGCAGCGCAAGAGCTGCAATCATGGAACCACCCCCGTAAGCTGCCAGTGCCCAGGCGACCTGCCCTTGGCCGAGCCCTAGCACTTGGCGGACGATCACCACTGTGCTCACGATCACCATCGCACTCGCCGCGGCCGCTGCGAGATTGACGGCGAGTAAACCCCGAAGTCGAGGTGTCTTCAGATAGAACCGGATACCGCGGGTGGTGTGGGCATATATCCCCCCGGTGCGCGGTTTTGCCGGCGAGCGGGGGAGCACGACCGAAAACACCATCAAGGCCGAGCCGATGAAGCCCACAGCCGTTCCAGCAAACAGCCAGTGAAAGCTCATGACGCTGAGGAGGACCGCTGCGAGCATCGGGCTGAGCAGACTTTCGAGATCGTAGGCCAAGCGCGAAAGCGACAGTGCGCGCGTGTAGTCCGCCTCTTTCGGGAGCACGTCCGGGATCGTCGCCTGGAAGGTTGGCGTGAATGCGGCCGATGCTGACTGCAACACGAAGATGAGGACGTAGACCTGCCAAACCTCGGTGACGAAGGGCAGCACCAGCGCAACCCCGCAACGAATGAGGTCCATGGCGACCAGAAAGGAACGACGCGGAAGTTTGTCAGCGAACGCACCAACCACAGGAGCAACGCCAATATAAGCTATCATCTTGATGGCCAGTGCGGTTCCCAGCACGGCTCCGGCGTTTCCGCCTGCGATATCAAAGGCGAGCAGCCCGAGGGCCACAGTCGCAAGGCCGGTCCCGACCAGAGCAATGATCTGCGCCGTCAAGAGGTGTCGGTAAGTGCGGTTGGCCAGAATCGAGAGCATCCTGACAGGATGAGGCAATCAGGCGCCCGGAACAAGTCGAACAGCTATTCGGACAGTTTCCTGCCGGAATAGGCATGTTGTGCTGCAACGCGGCAACTGCTAACGCACAACAGATGTCAAGGATGGTCCTGCAACTCCTAATGATTGTGACGTTGGCGATTAGCAATTTGCATTCGCCGGCGATGCTGCATGCGGAAGAGGCCGACCATGCTCATCACGTCGAGACTGCGAGTCCAGACCACGAGCAGATAGCGGACAAACAGACTCACGATATGGAGCGAGGAACTCTCGCACACGATCACCATGGACCGACTGCGATGACCGTCGCTTGGCCTGGTATTGAGCTCCCAGAGAACTTCGCTTCCGACCGATATCATCTCGCCGTAGCGACGGAGCTGCGCTCTTGGCCCATTGCTCCGCCTCCGGAGCCACCTTCAGCCTGATCGACGTTTTTGGGCGTGCCTCTTCGGGGGCGCGCCAACTGCGTTCCGATCAGGAGATAATTCATGTCACGATTGATGACAGCGGCCCTGTTGGCGGGCGCGCTGTATTTGCCGGCTATGCCGGCCAATGCCGAGCCGTTGACGCTCGAGCAGGCTATTGCGCGCGCAAGCGAAGGGGCTCCGCGACTTCAGGCGAGCGATGCTGCGATTGAGGCCTCACGCGCCGGACGTGTTCAGGCAGGCGTTCGCCCCAATCCGATCGTCACGGTAACCGGCGAGAACCTTGCCGGCAGCGGCCGCTATGATGTCCTCTCTCAATCCGAGATCACCGCAAGTTATGCCCAGACGCTGGAGCGCGGGGGCAAGCGCGAGGCACGCACGGTCCTGGCCGAACGCGACATCGGGGTCGCATCCGCCTCTGCCCAGGTGGCGAGGCTGGATCTGGCCGCTCAGGTCGAGCGGGCTTATTATGACGTGATCATCGCCGACGAGATCGCGTGGGCCGCTGAGTACCGCCTGAGAACCGAACGCGAAATGCAGGCGGAGGCGCTGCGGCGAGTTCGTGGGTACAAGGATCCGCTGTTCGTCGAGACTCGCGCCGCTGCTCGTGTCGCTCAGGCAGACATCTACCTCCTGGAAGCAAAGCGTCGTCAGATTTCGGCCCGAAACGCACTGGCCTCTTTCTGGGGTGGGACCGGCGAAGGCCTGGAAATCACTGGCAGCGTCCTCACCGATATCACTCGTCCGCTGGTCATTGCACCGTCGGATGAGGCTTATGAGGAGGCACGGGTTGCACGGGCGCGAGCGGCCGTGACGCTCGAGCAGTCGCGCGGCGTGCAGGACTACACTGTGTCAGGCGGCGTTCGTTATTTGCGCGGGACCGGCGATGTTGCTCTGGTGACAGGCGTAACGATCCCCATCGGCCGCTTCGACCGGAACCGGGGTAATATCGAGCGGGCGCAGGCGGAGCGGCGGCGCCTGGAATTCGAAGCCGAGGCCGACCGGCTTGAGCGCCTTCGCCGTCTCGCATCGCTGCGGGCGGATGCAGATGCCGCAAGGCTGCGGGCAGATGCCATTCGGACGGAAGTCCTGCCACAAACCGTCCGGACGCTCGACCAGGTCCGCGAAGGCTATCGGCGCGGTGGTTTCACATTCCGTGACATGCAGGATGCGGCCGACGCCATCATCGAAGTTCAGGAACAATGGATCGCCGCCGCCAACCGCTGGCGCGACCTTCAAACAGAAATTGACCGGCTGTCGGGACGCTTTGATGCGCCGGCCCGGGGGGAGACCGATCAATGACCCGCAACCTTTCCAAGACACATATTCTGGCAGCCTTGCTCGTAGTCATGCCGCTTGCAGCGTGCGGCAGCGGTGCAGATCAGCCTGCTGGTGAGCATAGCGAGGCGGCAGCCCCGGAAAAGGGCCCGCACAACGGCCGAATGCTTCGTGATGGGGACTTCGCGCTGGAGATGACCGTGTTCGAGGATGGCGTCCCACCGATGTTCCGCGTCTTCCCAACCATGGGCGGCGAGAAGCTCGATCCGGCCAAAGTCGACCTGACCGTCACCCTGCGGCGTCTTGATGGCGAAGTGAACGTGTTCAAGTTCAAACCCAACGGCGAATGGCTGGACGGACAAGGCACCGTTGTTGAACCGCACAGCTTCAATGTCGAGGTTGTCGCGGTTGTTGATGGCAAGCGCCACCAATGGAAATATGCCAACCCCGAAGGGCAAACCAAGATCCCGGCTGACACCGCAAGAGCAAATGGGGTGGTGATCGAAACCGCAGGACCCGCCGTGATCGGCGAGACCCGCGAACTTTACGGCACAGTCCAGCTTGCCAGCACGGCGCGTTCGGAAATCCGGGGCCAGTTCCCCGGCCGCGTGGTCAGCGTGACCAAGGCGGCTGGTGACTTCGTCCGCCGCGGTGAACTTCTCGCCCGCATTGAGTCGAGCGAGAGCCTGCAGGTCTATCCGGTCTATGCGACCGTCAGCGGCGTTGTTGCCGAACGCAACGGCAATCCGGGCGATGTGACCTTCGACCGGCCGCTCTATGTGATTACCGATCCAGGACAGACCACGGTCGTGTTCAATGTCTTCCCCCGCGATCTGGCGGCGGTGCGTCCGGGCCAGCGGGTCATAATTGAGACAGCCGACGGCCAACCGGTCGCTGAATCAACGCTCGGGGACTATCTTCCCGATGGCAATGCGGCTGCCGGTACGGCGCTGCTGCGCGCCAACCTGCCCAATCGGGACGGACGTTATCGCCCTGGAATGGCGCTGCGTGGCCGTGTGACAATCAACGCCGTGTCAGTACCGCTTGCCGTGCGCACCGAGGCTCTCCAGCCGTTCCGCGACTTTACCGTGGTCTTCGCCAATTTTGGCGACACCTACGAAGTCCGGATGCTCGAGCTCGGCCGCAGGTCGCCCGAGTGGACCGAGGTGCTTGGCGGTCTCAAACCCGGCACCCGCTATGCGGCCAAGGGCTCCTTCCTCATTCGCGCGGACATCGAAAAGTCCGGCGCGAGCCACGACCATTGATCGGGGAAGGACAGACCATGCTTGCCCGTATCATAGGCTTCTCCATCCGGCAGCGCTGGATGGTGCTCGCTATCGTTGCCGCACTTGCTGCGCTCGGTGTGTGGAGCGCAACCCGCCTGCCCATCGACGCCGTACCGGACATCACCAACGTCCAGGTCCAGATCAATACCGAAGCCGAAGGCTATTCGCCGCTCGAGGCCGAGCAGCGGGTGACATTCCCGGTCGAAACCGCAATCGCGGGGATTCCGGGGCTCGACTACACACGTTCCGTCTCACGCTATGGCCTGAGCCAGGTGACGGTGGTATTCAAGGACGGCACCGACATCTACTTCGCCCGCCAGCTGGTTAACGAACGCATCCAGGCGGTGAAGTCCCAGCTGCCGCCCGGGATCGAGCCGACGATGGGCCCGATCGCGACGGGTCTAGGCGAGATCTTCATGTACTCGGTCGAGCCCAAGGCAGGTGCGAAAAAGCCTGACGGCACCGAATGGACGCCGATGGATCTGCGCACCCTCAACGACTGGGTCGTTCGCCCGCAAATGCGCACCATCCCCGGCGTTGCCGAAGTCAATTCCATTGGCGGTTATGCGCGGCAATACCATGTGACCCCTGACGCCGGCAGGCTTGCGGCCATCGGTCTTTCACTAACCGATGTGGTGGAAGCCCTCGAAGCAAACAACGCCAACCGGGGTGCGGGTTATGTGGAGCGCGCCGGCGAGCAGATTCTTATCCGGGTTCCGGCCCGGGCCTCAAACGAAGCCGATATCTCGCAGATCATCGTTGCAACCCGCGGCGGGGTGCCGATCCGGATCAGCGATGTGGCTGATGTAGTTATCGGCTCGGAACTGCGGACCGGTGCTGCCACCCAGAACGGCAAGGAGATCGTGCTGGGCACCATCTTCATGCTGACCGGTGAAAATCCAAGGATCGTGGCCCAAGCTGCTTCCGAACGATTGAAGCAGGTTCAGGCGTCGCTTCCCGCAGGCGTGATCGCCCAGCCGCTGTATGACCGTACTGAACTGGTCGACCGCACCATTGGCACGGTTGAGAAGAACCTCGTCGAAGGTGCCATTCTTGTCATAGTCGTGCTGTTCCTGCTGCTCGGCAATATCCGGGCAGCATTGATCACCGCGGCGGTCATTCCCTTCTCGATGCTGATGACACTGACTGGAATGGTCCAGGGCCGCGTCTCTGCCAACCTGATGAGCCTTGGGGCGCTCGACTTCGGGCTGATCGTCGATGGCGCAGTGATCATCGTCGAGAACTGCCTGCGACGCTTGGGTGAAGCCCAGCACCGCATGGGACGCCTGCTGGAAAGGGATGAGCGCTTCGGGCTCGTCGCCAAGGCCAGCGCGGAAGTGATCCGTCCGAGCCTGTTCGGCATTGTTATCATCACGGTGGTCTACCTGCCGATCTTTGCGCTTACCGGGATCGAAGGGAAGACCTTCCACCCGATGGCGATCACGGTGGTGATCGCGCTGACTGCCGCAATGCTTCTCTCGCTCACCTTCGTCCCGGCCGCCGTTGCGATGTTCGTCACCGGCAAGGTCGAGGAAAAGGAAAACCGGGTGATGGCCTGGCTCAACGCCCGCTATGCGCCGTTGCTTGACTGGGTGATGCCGCGCGGACGGCTGGTCATCGGCAGCGCCATTGCTCTGGTCGCACTCAGTGCGATTGGGGCCACGCGGCTGGGATCGGAGTTCATCCCGAACCTCGAAGAAGGCGACATCGCGCTTCACGCGCTGCGCATTCCGGGGACCAGCCTGAGCCAGGCAATCACGATGCAGGAAGGGCTTGAAGACCGCATCCGCAAGTTCCCTGAAGTCGAGCGCGTCTTCGCCAAGATCGGCACCGCCGATGTGGCGACGGACCCGATGCCGCCTTCAGTCGCCGACAACTTCATCATCCTCAAGGACCGAAGCGAATGGCCTGACCCCAGGAAACCGCGCGAGCAACTTGTCGAGGAGTTGAACGCGGCTGTCCGTCAGATCCCCGGCAACAACTATGAGTTCACCCAGCCGGTCCAGATGCGGATGAATGAACTTATTGCCGGGGTCCGGGCGGATGTTGCGATCAAGCTGTTTGGCGACGATCTCGAGCAGCTCCTCGAAAGCGGCAAGGCGATCGAGACTGTCGTCAAGGGCATCGACGGTGCCGAGGACGTCAAGCTTGAACAGGTCACGGGCTTACCGGTCCTGTCCGTCACGCCCAAGCGCGAGATGCTGGCGCGCTACGGGGTCAGTGTGACTGCGGTTCAGGATGCGGTCGCGACCGCCACCGGAGGCCGCAAGGCTGGGGAAGTGTTCGAGGGCGACCGGCGCTTCGACATCGTTGTGCGCTTGCCAGAAATCAACCGCACCAACCTCGATGCCCTGGGGCAGTTGCCGATCGGCCTGCCCGGTGAAGGAGCCGGCTTCGTGCCGCTTTCGGAGCTGGCAGACATCGAGATGTCGGTCGGCCCCAACCAGATCAGCCGCGAGAACGGCAAGCGGCGTGCGGTGATTACCGCCAACGTGCGCGGCCGCGACCTTGGTTCGTTTATCGACGAACTTCGCGAAACGGTCGATGCCGAGGTCACGGTGCCGGAGGGCTATTACATCGTCTATGGCGGGACCTTCGAGCAACTCCAGTCAGCCTCCACCCGCCTGCAGCTGGTGGTTCCGCTTGCCCTGCTGCTGATCTTCGGTCTGCTGTTCGCACTGTTTGGCTCGACGAAGGACGCAGCCGTGGTGTTTTCGGGCGTGCCGCTCGCACTCACCGGCGGTGTCGCGGCCTTGGCGCTACGCGGGATACCGATGTCGATCTCGGCCGGGGTCGGGTTCATCGCCTTGTCAGGCGTGGCCGTGCTCAACGGCGTGGTCATGCTTTCGTTCATTCGCGACCTGCGCGAACGTGGCATGGGGCTTGATGCGGCGATCCGGGAGGGGGCCCTGACCCGCCTCAGGCCGGTCATGATGACCGCGCTTGTTGCCTCGCTGGGCTTCGTGCCCATGGCGCTGAATGTGGGGGCGGGCTCCGAGGTGCAGCGTCCGCTGGCAACAGTGGTGATCGGAGGGATCATCTCATCGACGATCCTTACGCTGCTGGTCCTGCCTGCGCTTTACCGGATGATCTGGTCGCGCAAGTCAGATGAACCAGCTCAGCCGAACGCAGCTCTTGCATCCGAAAATGCGTGATCAACCAAGCTCATCCGCTCGCGCTGTCACTACCGCGCGAGCGGGTTTGTACCGATTGCCGGAGCCAATCCGATGAATGACCTAGCAAGACCAAAACTACCGGATGCCGCCATGAAGTATATGGCTGCATTCGCTGTCTTCCTGATGCTGCTGGCGTGCAGCGCCGAAGCTTGGGCCCACAACGTTGCCGAAGGTGACAAAGGCTATATTCAGGAAAGCAGCGGCGCGCTCTTTCTCCCCTTTGTCTATCTGGGGGCAAAGCACATGGTGACCGGATACGATCACCTGCTGTTCCTGTTTGGCGTGATCTTCTTCCTTTACCGGCTGAAGGACGTGGGCATTTACGTCACGCTTTTTGCGATCGGCCATTCCACGACGCTGCTGTTCGGCGTTCTGACCGGCATCTCCGCCAACGCCTATGTGATTGATGCGATCATCGGCCTGTCGGTCGTCTACAAGGCATTGGACAATCTCGGGGCATTCCAGCGCTGGTTCGGGGTCCAGCCCAACACCAAGGCGGCGACCCTTGTCTTCGGCTTCTTCCATGGCTTCGGCCTCGCCACGAAAATCATCGAGTTCGAGATTGCCGAGGACGGGCTGGTTACCAATCTGATTGCGTTCAATATCGGGGTCGAGATCGGTCAGCTACTGGCGCTCGCCGCGATCCTCATCCTGATGGGATTCTGGCGCCGCACGCCGAGCTTCATGCGCCATGCCTTTGCCGCCAACACCATTCTCATGGCCGCGGGTTTTGTCCTCGTCGGCTATCAGCTCGCCGGTCTCGCGGTCAGCTGAACCAACCACATCCAGGAGTAACCCCATGTTCAATTCGCAACGTCCCAGCGTTGATGATCTCCCAACCAGCGGCCAGCTCTTTCGCGCAACTGCCGTTGCCCTTGTGGCGGCCAGCGCCATTCTTGTGACTGTCGTCCTCCCGGCCGAGTATGCGATCGACCTGACCGGGGCCGGGCGCGCACTTGGCTTTACCCAGATGGGCGAGGTCAAGGCGCAGCTGGCTGAGGAAGCTGCAGCAGATGCAATCCCCCAGGTTGCGCCAACGTCGCTTGTATCGCAGACCAGCGCCAGCGCCGATCCGGTCGATACTGAGCGCAGATCGGATGTGACCACCCTGACGCTTGCGCCTGGTGAAGGCGCAGAGATCAAGGCGAAGATGGCAAAGGGCGCAAGCCTGCAGTTTGATTGGTCGGTCAGCGGCGGTGCGGTCAACTTCGATACCCATGGGGATCCGCCCAATGCACCCCGGTCATTTTATCATGGCTACGGCAAGGGCAAGAATTCAACAGGCGAGCAAGGCACGCTCGTAGCCGCCTTCGATGGCAAGCACGGCTGGTTCTGGCGCAACCGCTCGGATCGGCCTGTCACCATCACGCTGAGGACCGACGGCATCTACGAGGAGATCAAGCGAGTGGTCTGAGCGGCAGTGCAGTTCATGATCGTCGAGCCTCTGTTTGCGGGCTATGCCAGCATGTTCCTTGCCGCGTTTCTCGCGGCGACCGTGTTTCCGGCGCAATCGGAACTGCTGCTCTCGGCTTTGCTGGTTGCAGAACATTTTGACCCGGTTGTTCTGCTTTTTGTGGCAACGGCAGGCAATGTGCTCGGCTCGTGCAGCAACTGGATCGTTGGCCGATTCTTGTCCGATTACAGGGACCGGCGATGGTTCCCGGTCTCGGACAGAGCGTTTGAAAAGGCTGAGCGCTGGTTTGCCCGCTTCGGGCCGGCCGTCCTGCTGCTTTCCTGGGTCCCTGTCGTCGGCGATCCGCTGACCGTCGTCGCCGGAGTTCTCCGGATGCGTCTCTTCCCCTTTCTCCTTATCGTAACTGTGGCCAAGGCCGGCCGGTATGTCGTCCTGGCTGCTGCGGTGATTGGCTGGAGTGCCTAAGCCAAGAGTTCATTTGATGTGAAACGTATTGCAAGGGCCGTGAGGATCGGGCAGAAAATGACTAATCGGGGAACAGCAACCTCCCGGTAAGGCGTCAGCCCAAGTGTTGCCTTTCATGGTCCGCCGGCGGCGGATGGAAAGGTATGATTGGCTGTGCAGCGTGACATTTCTCATCCCAGTTTCTCAGAGCTTGTGCAGGTGTCGGCCCGCATCGGCTGCCTCAGTTTCGGTGGCCCTGTCGGCCAGATTGCACTCATGCACCGCGAGCTGGTGGAAGAGCGCGCGTGGGTCACTGAGGAGCAATATCTCCACGCTTTAAATCTGTGCCATCTGCTGCCCGGCCCCGAAGCTCAGCAGCTCGCGATCTGGATCGGCTGGAGGCTCCATGGATTCAAGGGCGGCCTGGCTGCTGGTCTATTGTTTGTCGTTCCGGGTGCCTTGATCATTCTCGCGCTGTCGATCCTCTATGGATATGCAGCGGAACTCTCGTGGTTTGCTGCACTATTCCTCGGAATAAAAGCCGCAGTTTTGGCGATTGTCGTGCAGGCACTGCTTCGCGTCGCTGGCCGGGCCCTCAATACCCCTTCGAAAAAACTCCTGGCGCTCGCAGCCTTTTTGGCCCTGTTCATTTTCAACCTGCCTTTCCCGGCGGTGGTGCTGGGCGCAGGCGCCATCGGGACTGTGATTGCGGCGACCCGTCCAGAGCTCTTTGCACTCAAACCCAACGACCGCCCGCCGCCGTCCGCTCCGCGTCCATGGGGTGCCAGCTTGCGGGCCATTGTGGTGGGCTTGCTGGTCTGGGTTGCACCAATGGCCGTCGTGCTGGCCCTTCTGGGGTCTGACCATGTCCTGTGGGACGTTGGGCTGTTCTTTTCAAAGCTTGCTGTCGTCACCTTTGGCGGAGCCTATGCGGTGCTGGCCTATATGGCGCAGCAAGCCGTCGATGGGTTCGGCTGGCTGAATGCCCGCGAAATGGCAGACGGCCTTGGCCTGGCTGAAACCACACCGGGGCCATTGATCATGGTAACCCAGTTCGTCGGCTATCTTGCCGCATTCCGCGCACCCGAGCCATTCACGCCGCTTTTCGCCGGAATATTGGGCGCAGCCCTGACCACCTGGGTCACGTTCGTACCGTGCTTCCTGTGGATTTTTGCGCTTGCCCCATGGATGGAGCGGCTTGAACACGCGCAGCGGCTAAAGGGTGGGCTTGCGGCAGTAACCGCAGCAGTCGTCGGGGTCATCGCCAACCTGTCAGTTTGGTTTGCTTTGCACGTGCTGTTCTCGCGCGTTGTGGACCGGGAACTGGACGGCCTCACCCTTTCGGTTCCGGAAATCGCCAGTTTCGACTGGCGAGCAGGAGTGCTGGCCACAGTGGCGGCGGTCCTCATTTTCCGCCTGAGATGGAACGTCCTGCGCGTTCTTGGCCTTACCGCTCTGGGCGGGCTGGTGCTCGGCCAAATCTTTTGAGAAGGAGATGTACGATGAGTGATGTTTCGCGTCGCACCGCCATCGGGACTGTGGCGCTCGGCGTTGCCGCCGCAGCGTCTCCTGCCGTGACCTCGGCGCAGGCCGCTGCCGCGGCAACGCCAAGGGCGCCCGCCTTTGCAGGAGGACATCAACCCAAGCCTCTCCGCTTCGATCCGGTGAAGCTGGATGGACTGTCGGACAAGCTCATCCGGTCGCACTGGGAAAACAATTATCAGGGCTCTGTCAGGACGCTGAATACGATTGAAGGCAAGCTTGCCAGCGCCATGAGCGAACCCGATTTCCCGCCGGCCGTCTACGGCGGGCTGAAGCGCGAGGAACTGCATCGCACAGGTTCTGTTATCCTGCACGAACTGTACTTTGACCAATTAGGCGGCAATGGTCGGCCTGCTGGGCGCATCCATGAGGCGCTCGCCCGCGACTACGGTTCCTTTGCTACGTGGGAAGCGGAGTTTCGTCGAACCGCCATGTCGCTCGCAGGAGGTTCAGGCTGGACAATCCTAGCGTGGAATCGGGCTACCAGATCGCTCCACAACTATTGGGCCTGGGATCACACGAACAGCCCGGTGTCTGGAGAGCCGCTGCTGGTGCTCGATATGTATGAGCACGCCTATCACATGGACTATGGCACTGCGGCGGCCAATTACATTGACGCGTTCATGCGCAACCTTGACTGGGGGGTGGTGGAAGCGCGCTACAGCGCGTTGACGCGAGATCCGAAAGCCATGTCGGGTTCATAAAACGCCTGCACCATTGCGCATTCGCCAGGTGTCAGCTGGCTTGGTCCTGCTTGCATTGCATTAAGATGCGGCAGAACAAGCTGCTTTTCCGCGCCGCCAAGCCGGCTGACCACTTCACGAATGCATTGTTCGTAGTCCGCAAATGGCAGCACGGCGATACCCGGGTACTCGAGCCATTTCGATTGCGGCCGGTAGAAGCTTAGATTGCCTTTTCGCGAATGGAACGGGCCACGCGGAACAGCGGGCGGCGGCAAGGCCGCAAGGATATCTATCGGCGGGATGCTGTCGATTACCGCGCGCATATCAAGTTCGATGGCCTCGGGATCAATCTCAAACCATCGCGGATGGGGCTCGATACCGACGAACCGCTCCGGGAATAGCTGGATGAACGAGTTCGGCAGGCAACGCTTGTGGAACTCGACCGCCGAGCAAAACCGCTCCACCGGATCCCGCCAGAAGGCATAGATCGCCGTTGGCGCGATCATCTCGCCCGGGAACTGCGCCTCCGCCAGCCGGATCGCATCCGGCACGGTCGGATGCCTCCCCAACTCGCCCACCAGATCGACACCGATCTGCCCAAGGACAGCCCTCGCCGTCTGCGATCCATTTTTCGGCACGCCAATGAACAGCGTCTGGCGGTCAT
>RFPL01000021.1 GCA_009926135.1 Sphingomonadaceae bacterium | reverse complement strand
GAACACGGCTGCATCTCTTGGTTTGTTGCGTATGCTCATTGCATCCTCCTTCTTGATCACTCTACTTTGAGTAGAAGGACAGGGCGGGTCATCCCATTATTGGTAACGCCCGCTGCGAAGCGAGAGGCGGTCGCTCGTCTCCAGGCGGTCCTGGGGATGAGCGAGCGGCGGGCGTGTCGAGTTATCGGCGCTGACCGGAAGAGCATGCGTTACCGGTCGCAGCGGGATGATGATACCGAGCTTCGGTTGAAGCTGCGGGAGCTGGCGCAGCAGCGCCGTCGGTTCGGCTATCGCCGATTGCACATCCTGCTGCGTCGCGAGGGCGTGGTGATCAACCGCAAGAAGACGCAGCGGCTCTACCGCGAGGAGAAGCTGGAAGTCCGGCGTCGGCGGAGCCGGCGTCGCGCCATTGGTGCACGCGCACCGGCGCCCGTGCTGGCGCTGCCCAACCAGCGATGGAGCCTGGACTTCGTGCACGACCAGATGGCGTCCGGACGCCGGTTCCGGGTGCTCAACATCGTCGACGATGTGACCCGCGAGTGCCTGCGCGCGGTGCCGGATACGTCGATCTCGGGACGCAGGGTCGTGCGCGAGCTAAGCGATCTGATCGTCGAGCGCGGCAAGCCGGGCATGATCGTCAGCGACAACGTCCTATGTTGGGAAGCAGCAGCGGCAACAGGCCAGCAGATCTCATTGCGCCGATCAGGATCGGCGCTGCTGTCTTTTTGATCCAGATGGCTTCCATCGTCAAGGAATGTGCTCTCGGCCATAGCAAACACAGGATCCATCGATCTTGGGGGTCGTGGTCCTCACCGTCCTTAAGATGAGATGCAGATGCCAGATGGAAGGCCCGAACATTATCTACAGGGTCGCAGCTGCGCCCTCACGGCTCCACAGAGAGGGGTCCTTCCATCTGGTGTCCGCCCGTTCCAGGAACGGACGGTACTCGGTTCCCGTCTTGATGACGGCGTGTGCGACACGCGCCATCTTGGCGGTGAGTGCGGTCATCGCCTTTCGGCGGCGATCAGGGTCGTTTGCATGCCCGGCGACGTATCGCCCGAGCTTGTCGCGAAAGCTGTTGTCGCGCTGGCGGATGGCAACTTGGGTTGCCATCCAGAAGGTACGGCGGAGCCGAGCATTGCCGTACTTTGAAAGCTTGGTCCGCCCGCGGAATGTGCCGGACTGACATGTGGCAAGATCGAGGCCGCAGAACTTCAAAAACTGGCGGTGGTGAGCAAATCGTCGAAGGTCGCCGGCCTCCGCGAGGATGGTCAGCGCGTTGATCGGCCCAATCCCGGGGATCATTCGCAGGAGCTGGTAATCACGGTTCTCGCTAAGCAGGGCATGGGCTGTTCGTTCGATCTCGTCTCGTTGCCGGATCAGGCTTCGCGCTTGCGCGATGACCATGCGGAACATGGCGATGGAGACGGAATCTTCGCCGATCGGCAATGCAACCGACGCGCAGGCAGTCTCGTAAATATCGTTGATTAAGCGGGCTTTAGAGACCTTGCGGCCGACCAGTGACCACGCCTCGCGCGTGAAGGCCTCCTGGCTGAGCGCTGTCATGCTCGTTGGCGTTGGAAACCGCTCGAGCAAGGCCAGGAACCAATCCGACCTGCTGTTGCCTGCGAAGCGCTCGATCTCTGGGAAGTACAGCGGGAGATAGTGTGTCAGGATCCGATGCCATGTCTGGGTCTTAGCCTTTGAAATGGCTTCGTGCGTCTTCGACATCTCCTGTAGATCGTTGATACCGGCGGCCAGCGGATCGACGTAGCGCTGGGTCGCGCCGATCTGCAGCATGTGCAGGATTACCTGGGCGTCCTTGGAATCGTTCTTGTCCCAGCCATTGTGCAGAGCCTCGCGCGTCCGGGCCAACGCGACCGACGAAATCAAGCGAAGCTCGAATCCCGCAGATAGCAGCCGGTGTGCCAATGTGCGGTGGTAGTTGCCGGTGGCTTCGAAGCCGACGATGACAGGTCTGCCGATGTCCGCCAGGTCGGCCGCCAGACGGTCGTAATCCGCCTTGGTGGCCATCACCGTCATGCGCCGCCGCCGGCCACCCTCCGGGCGTTCAATCAGCACCTCCTGACGGTGCTTGGACATATCGATGGCTACCAGCACGGCATCGGCGGGAGTAGAACTACGCTTGGTCATGGTCGGTCATGACCTGCGCCCGGAATCTTGGACCGTTTTGAGCTGGAAAATTCCAGTTAGATCATAGGGCCAGGATACGGAGTGAGCGATGATGAGGACGAAGTTTTCCAAGGCACGGATCGCCCGAGGCGATCACCGCCGTTTTCGCCGAGGCCATGGTCCAGACCTGCATCGTCCATCTGCTCCGGAACTCGACGGACTTCCTCTCATGGAAAGACCGCAAGCCGCTGGTGACCGCGCTGAAGGGCATTTACCGCGCCGTCGATGCCAAGGCTGCCGAGGGAACCACCTTAAGGACGTATGGTCCACTTTCCCAAGGTTACAGGCTATCACGCAATACTAGGGCTGAAGCCAGTATCCGACTAGAGTCGGAGGGATCCCTCCCAAATGGGGGCCTCCAAACAACGCAAACTGAAAATAATTAGCGAATATTCAGCCAGTGCCGTCGTTCACTCCGGCACGTCAGACGGTGCCCCGTCTTGCGGTGCCGAGTCAACCGTTCGCGTGGATTTGGCGACGGGTGCCGGGTCACTGTCCCAGTCGAACACCTTGCCGCGCACGCGCTGGTAGTTGACATCGGGATCATACAGCGGGCCACCATCGAGGCCGAGGTCGCGTGCCTCGGCCATGCCCATCGCTGAGAGCAGCGAGAATCCCGCGACATAGGCATTGCGCCGCGCAGTGACGAGGCGGGTCTGGGCTTGAAGCAACTCACGCTCGGCATCGAGAATATCCAGAATGGTGCGGTTGCCGACGCTGTTTTCGGCGCGCACCCCTTCAAGGCTGAGAGTTGCAGCATCGACTGCGCTTTGGCTCGACGCGATGATCTCGTCGGTAGCCTGCCAAGAGGCAAAGGCAGCGCGGACGGTGGCGATGACCTCACGCTCAATGGCGATCTCTTGCTCCATCGTCGCGTTCTCCCGCGCCTGTGCCTGACGGCGCTGGGCTGCGGGAAGCCCGCCCTGGAACATGGGGATGGACGCGCGAATGCCTGCCTGTGCTGTCGTCTGGCTCTGGGTAAAGGCACCGGTGCCGGCTGCTGTGCCACCGAGCGTGCCAAGATAGTCGGTATAGCCAAGTCCGGTGAACACACTAATCCGTGGCAGGCGCGATGCACTCACCGCTTTCACATCGAAACCAGCAGCAGTGCTGCGCTGACGCGCTGCGATCAGGTCTGGGTTGTTGTCGAGCGCGATTTGGGTGGCCTCAGCCGGCGTGTCCGGAAGACCGGCCAGCGGTGGCGGCGGTTGCAGCGCCACGGGAGGCTTGCCAACTATGGACAGATAGAACTCGCGCGCGGCAATCAGGCTGGACTGTGCAGAGCGCAGATCGCCCTGAGCGAGCGCCAGCCGAGCCTGCGACTGGGCCACATCGGTGCGGGTCAGATCGCCGATCTCGAAACGGTCACGCGTTGCCCGCAGGTTGACTGTGAGGACTTCGACATTGTTGCGATTGAGGCCCACGACGGCTTCGGCAAGGATCACGTCCATGTAGCTGGCGACAACTCGGCTGAATATACCAGACTCCGCACCGCGCAGATCGGCTTGCCCTGCCTTCACCCGCGTTTCTGCTGCGAGCACCGAATTCTTCACGCCGCCGCCCGAATAGACCGGCACGCTAAGCTGTAAGGAGGAATCGAAAGCGCGGTCGGGCGAGGTAAAATTGTTGGCGCTGTTCTTGAGAAATTCGGTGTAGCTTGATGCGCCCTGCAGCGAGGGCAGACCGGCGGCGCGGGCAATCGGCACGGTTTCGTCTGTCGCTCGCTGCTGGGCCCGCGCGCCTTGCAGCGACGGGTTGGTGGCATAGGCCGCGTTTAGCGCATCGCGCAGATCGTCGGCCAGCAACGGCGCAGGCAATGCGGCAACAAGTCCTGCCAGCAGGGCGGGCTTCAACGATGAGTACTGTCTCAACATCAGGTTGCCCGTAGCGCGATCGCGATTGGCCGAGAGCAGCGACTTCAGCGGCACCCGGTCGCCCTCTTTCCAGCCGTATTTTTCAGTCAGTGCCGGGCCAATCAGCACGCCGGTGCGCTTTTGCTTCATGGCAGCCGCGGTTTGTGAGGAGACGTTGAATCTGGAGTTTGTTCTGGAACGACGTCGATCAACCGGCCCCTGTTTCCGAAAATTCCGGCCAACTTGCTTCCGACGCCCGCCACGGCCACGTAGATTGCCGGGATCACCACCAACGTCAGCAAGGTCGATGTCGTCAGGCCACCGATGATGATGAAGCCCATGGGATTGCGCCACTCCGCTCCGTCTGATTGGGAAAGGGCGACCGGAATCATCCCGAAGACGGCAGCCATCGCGGTCATCAGTACCGGACGGAGACGTTCTGGCGCAGCCTGTAACATGGCTTCGTGTGCCCCACGTCCCTCTTCGCGCAACTGATTGGCACGGTCGATGAGGAGGATGCCGTTCTTCATGACGATACCCATCAGGGCCAGCAGACCGATCTGGGCAAAGAGACTCATTTGCTGCCCGGCCGCCCACATGGCAAAAAACGCCCCCGAAAAGGACAGCGGCGCGGTCAGCATGATCAGCAAAGGCTGAGCAAAGCGATCGAACTGGCTGGCGAGCACTATGTAGAGCGCGATCAAAGCGAGGACAAAGGCGGCTATGATTGCCGACGACGTGTCGCCCAGTCGGCGCGCCATGCCCTCTTTCTGGATAGTCATTCCGGCAGGCGGCGGGAAGTCCGCGACGATCTCGTCGGCGCGCGCGTCCGCATCGCCCAGCGCGGTTCCGGGTGGGAGATTGAGGATGATGGTGACCTGACGCGCACGGTTGAGCCGGTCGATCTGCGTAGGCCCGGATTCCACGCCGATGTCTGCGACTGAAGCCATGTCTGCCAGTGCCCCACTTGCGGAACGAACCGGTAATTGGCCAAGATCGAAAAGCGACTGGCGAAGGTCTTCCTCCATACGAACCCGCACATCGTAGCGCCTGCCACCTACCTCAAATGTCCCGGCCTCGACTCCGCCCAGCATGATCTGCGTGGCACTCGCGACTTCGCGCGCAGCAACGCCAAGATCGGTTGCTCGGGCCCGATCCAACCTCACCTGGACCTCGGGCCGGCCGCCCTCATATGTCGAGCGAATGTCGGTGAATAATGGATCGGCGCGGAACTGCTCTTCCAGCGTCGCGGCATATTGGGCGATCCGGTTGATGTCGCTGCCGCTGACCACCAGTTCTATCGGATTCATGGCGACCCCGCCGCCCGACACCCAAGGCACTTCGTTGATCGAAATTTCAACCGCCTCGGGAAAGGTTTTGGTGAGTGTCGTACGTGCGCGGTTCATGAGTTCGCCTTGCGATACGGACCGACCACGTTTGGGTGTCGTCTCGACGTAGAATTCGAGAAGATTTGTGCGCCCTCTTATGCCGGCGCCAGCCGTGATGAAGACCAGTTTGATCTGATCGTCTCTGCGCAGGGCCGCATCAGCGCGCAGAGCCGCATCGCGGGCAGTGGCGATGCCAGTGCCCAAAGGCAGCTTAACCGTTGCGAGATACTCGCTGCGGTCCGCTTCGCCAAGGAAGGTCGATGGGACCATTGAGGCAAAAATACCGCCAATCACCAGGCTCCCTGCCGCAGCAAGAATGACGAGCTTTGTGTGACTGAAAGTCCAGGCGACAAGCTCAGCGTAGCGTTCCGCCATGCGCCGATGAAAGTTTTCGATCCGCCCAAGCCAGCCGTGGTCACGATGTTCGAGCCGCATGAAACGCGATGCCAGCATCGGTGTGAGCGTAAGCGCAACGAGCAACGATACCGAGACCGAGAAGACAATGGTCAGCCCGTATTGGATCAGGAATTGTCCAACAATACCTTCCATCACCGAGATCGGGACGAATACCGCCAACGTAGCAAATGTGCCTGCCAGAACCGCAAGCGCCACTCGCCGGGTGGCAGAAGCGGCCGCCTCAGGCGGGCTCAGGCCGGCCTCGATGTCGCGCTCGACCGCCTCAACTACAACAATGGCGTCGTCGACCAGCAACCCGACGGCGACCGTCAGGGCAAGCATCGTCATGATATTGACGGTGAAATCGGCCACCCCAAAAATGAAGAAAGTCGCCATGATCGAGGTCGGGATCGCCAGTCCGACAATGACAGTCGCTCGCCAGGACAGCAGAAAGAAAAAGGTGATTCCGATAACGAGGATTACGGCCAATACCAGATCGAACAGTACGTCATCGATCGAGGATTCGATGAAGCGCGAGATGTCGCGGGCTACGACCAGACGCATGCCTTGTGGCGCGTTCTGCTGGAGCTCAGCGACTTCGGCCATGACGGCCTTGGCCACCTCGATGGTGTTGCGCCCGGATTGGCGCCGCACTTCGAGCGCAACACCGACGACGCCGTTGAGTTGTGCGTAGCTTCGTTCGTCGGTCACGGAATCCTCGACCCGGGCAATATCGTCGAGCCGGGTGCTGCGCCCGCCTTCGCGATGGGCGAGCATCATCTGCTTGAACTCTTCGGCGGTGCGGGCCTCGGCAAGCGTGCGCACACCGAATTCGCGTTGTCGCGCTTCGGTTTCCAACCGCCCGCCGGGCAATTGGGCGTTTTCGTTCCGGACCGACCTGAGGACATCGGGCGCGCTCAGGCCAACCGCCTTCAGCTTCGATGGATCGAGCCAGATTCGCATTTCCCGGTCGCGACCGCCAACCAGGGTGACCGAGCCGACTCCGGAGATGCGCTGCAGCCGTTCCTTGACTACTTCATCGGCAAAGCGAGTCAGTTCCGCGACGGGCTGCTCGCCGGCAATCATCACCGAAACGACAGGTGCCGCGTCAGGATCGAGCCGTTCAACTATGGGCGCATCCGCATCGTCAGGCAGATCGGCGACAATTCCGGAAATCTTGTCGCGCACCTCCTGCGCCTTCACATCGGGATCTTCATTGAGCTCAAACTCAATGTTGACCTGCGACAGCCCGTCCGCGCTGACCGACCGGAGCTGGCGGATCCCCGAAATCGAATTGACCGCCTCCTCGATCTTGTCTGTCACTTCGGTTTCGATGCTCGAGGGGGCAGCCCCCGGCTGCGTGGTCTGCACTGAAACATATGGGAATTCGATCTTCGGGAAGAGATCGACGCCCAGACCTCGAAAGGCCACGAATCCCATGACCACCAACGAGCTGATCATCATTGTGGCAAAGACCGGTCGCCGGATCGAAACGTCAACGAGCCACATTGTCTGAACCAGTTTTCGCGGGCACTGCCCGTCTTTCCTTCACCTTCATCCCGTCATGCAACATCGACGGGGGATTGAGTACGACCCGCTGCCCCGCATTGAGGCCCGACAGGATTTCCACCCGGTCGAAATCGATCGACCGGATGCGAACCGCGACCTTGCGGACGCTGCTATTGGCGACCGCGAAAGCGAAGGGCGCGGCGCTGTCTCCGGCGATGGCGCGGCGAGGCAAGATCAGCGCTGGTGTCGGCGGTGCCGAGATTTCGGCGCGCACCGAAAGTCCGGGCTTCACCTCATAAGTGGGATTGCGCAGCGGCAATCTGACCTCGACGGTCCGCGCCTGGGCATCCACTCGATCATTGATGACCGCTACGTAGCTTTCGAACGGCTTGGCGAAGCCCTCGATGAACAGGTGTGCGGGCTGGTTCCGCTGGACTTGCCCGAGCTTGTCTTGAGGAAAGCTGACGATCGCCGCGACGAAAGCGACTTCCTGAATTTCCAGAATTGACGATTGTCCACCCACTCCAAAGGTGCTGAGGTAGACACCCTCATCGACATTGCGGCTCGTCACCACGGCGTCGTAGGGCGCTCGCACAATGGTGTCATTGAGCGCTTGCTGTGCAGTCGCGGCCACGGCCTCGGCTTGAGAAACGCGAGCCTTGGCAACTGCGACCGCCGTCTCAGCTTCGTCGACGCGCGATAGCGATACGAAGCCGCGCGGCTTCAGCGCCTGAACCCTCTCATTGGTGCGTTCGGCCTGCTGCGCTTCTGCCCGGGCGAGCCTCACCGCGGCGAGAGCCTCGTTCAGCCTGCGCTGGTAGTCCGCCTGCCTCGTGCGAAACAGAGGTGCGCCCTTGGCGACTCTGTCTCCAACGCGGACGAAGATTCGATCGACAGGCCCCTGGACAAGCGCTCCGAGGTTGCTGCGCTGGAATGCCGCGATCGTTCCT
This sequence comes from Sphingomonadaceae bacterium, assembly GCA_009926135.1. GTDB lineage: Bacteria > Pseudomonadota > Alphaproteobacteria > Sphingomonadales > Sphingomonadaceae > Novosphingobium. The sequence continues at coordinate 25,067 of RFPL01000021.1, read as the reverse complement.
CGCCCTTGAACCGGTTGGGACAAGTTCGACCGCTCGACGATCACTGTTTCGACTTCGGTTGCGCCTTGTCCCGAGGCGGCTGCGGTTTTTTCCGCATCACCAGATTGCGAGCCACAGCCGGCAAGGGAGAGAAGAAGCAGCGCGGCCACCGCCGCTTGACGTGGCAATCCTTTTTGTCTGGGATTGAGTTTAATGGCAGTGGGATGCATGGACGCTGCATAGACTGTAAGAGGGATTATCGTAAAGCGCTTTAATAATGCTTTGCGGGACCGTGATGGTGGCTCATAAGGCGCTTGCAAAATGAAGGCGGACGAAACCTTTCCCACTCCACTCGACGAACTCGCCTTCCTGCTGGAAGAAGTGCCGAGATCGTTGCGTCGAAAGTTCGACGAACGCACGCATGCGCATGGCCTCAGTCGCACCCAATGGCGTATCCTCGCTTACCTGCTGCGTGATCCCGGGATGTCGCAGACCGAATTGGCGCGGTGCCTCGAACTCGAACGCATGACGATTGGCCTTGCTCTGGACAAGATGGAGGAGAACGGTTTGGTCCAACGGATGCGCTCTTCAAAGGATCGGCGCTTGCAGCTTGTTCATGCCACGCCCAAGGCCCGGGATTTGCTGCCCAGGCTGCGTCTCGAAGCCGATGCAACATATACCGAATTGCTCCGGGATATGCCTGATGACCGCATCAACGAATTCCGTAAGACACTTGAAATGCTGGCAGCTAACCTTCGTCGATCATGACACGCTGTCCGTCGTCAGAACTCGGGCGCGCAGACGTCTTGGATCGGGAGGGAAGCTGCTGTCAGAATGGCTGGTGAACGGATGGCAGTTGTCGGTGAGTTCCATCCTCACTTCGAATGTTCGAGATAGGGGGGCGGGTCTGACACCCGAGTGGGCTTCGGCTCTGCAGAACCTCATTGCTCACAACTGGTAGGCAGCACGCAACCTTGTGGCGACGTCGTCTCGCGTCATGTTCACCTTGAACTGCCTGGGGTCATAATCGGCCTCGGCCGTTGCCTGCTCCACAAACGACCGCATGTCGTCAGCGACGGAGCTGGGCAATTCATAACGGGCCTCCTGGCTCAGCAGCTGCAGCAGCCGTGCCACGTCATTGCGGTGCTTGCGGATGTTCTTCTCATCGACATTGCCTCCTTCTTCGCGCTGGCGGGTAAGATCGAGCCAAGCGCGTGCCTTGAACGGGATGATTGCCGCCTCGCCAAGCACGGGGATGCCGCCGACTTCGCGGACCATCGACTTGAGAAAATCGTAGTAGCTCTCATCAAGTAGGATTGCCGACAAGCTGGCGGCTGCCTTGTCGATTGGGAGCGGCGTCAGGTGGGCATCCTCCGAAAGCTTCAGTCCCTCGCGCGCGCGCGAGAACAGCTCGAGCATTGCGGGAAAATCCCCCGCCTTAGGCTTCTGGAAGCGGTACAGAACCTTCGCTCCCTCGCTGCGCTCCCTGACCTCGTAACCGCCTTCTTCGACAAAGGCCCAGAAACGCTCGGTGAAGGCGCTGTCCAGCGCTTCGACAACCAGGACGATGTCCAAATCCTTGGTAGCACGAAAGTCGAGGCCGACCTCGTCCATGATCAGTTCGCAGGCAGCCCCGCCGATCAACACGTATTGATGCTCGTGGCCCGCAAAGTGCGCCCGAAAGCGATCGACCCCGATCACCATTCAAATGGCTCCAATAATTCTTCCGCCGCTTGTGCAACGCGTTCGTCCGGACTCCCCCTGACGCTGAGGTACAGCGAGAGGGGGTCGATAACGCCATTCCTTGCGAGAATCCGCGGATCGTAGGTCCACGTCTGAACCTCGATGCGCTCGTCATCGAAGGCCGTGGCAGGCCTCAGCGTATCTGCCACTGCAAGGCTCTTCCAACTCGCCGCAAGAATGGCTCTTGTTTCGGTCCGGGGAGGGGCCAGCATGGTGTAGCGGGCAAGCGCACTTGTCCCGGCAAGCGGTCCGATCTTCTCCCCGTCCTGTGCGTAGACGACCCGAACCTTGCGAACCGGCGATTGGAGCTGCGCCTGAACAGCTTCCCATAGTTTTTGGCCACGAAGCAGCATGTGCAGACGGCGCTGCCGACCGACATGGTGAGCCTTTGCCAGCTGGAGCGCCTCTAGCTCATCCAGGGTCCGGCTGATGCTCATGATCGATACGCCGAGATCGTCCGCAAGTTCGGTGAGGTTTAGATCGCCCAGGCCGCGGCCCTGCATGATTGCAAGCAGCAGGAATTGCGTGGTGGGGCTGATCGACGCGGCGCTGGCAATCGCGAATGCCGGCGCGCGCTCCCGCAAATCCAGGAACGCCTCGGGGACATAAAGCTGCGCGCCCGATGCGATGAAGCCGATTTTGCGATCCACCATCTGACGGCGGATCGCGTTCGGGGCACGGTCGAGTAGCAAGAGCACCAGGTCGGCCCCGAGTTCGCGCTGAACCAGGTCGCGGTGCTTCAAATACTGCGCCGTGGCCCCTGATCCCGGCGGCAGGATCTCCTTGATGGCCATGAGCAGCAGCGTGCGGCCATTCAGCGAACCTTGCCAGATCGCGTAGCGGTCAATGATGAAATGAGGCAGATTGGTGGGTGCGACCGGCACGAGGCCAAGCCGCTCTCCGAACGTGTCATCGACATACGCTTCCGCAGCCTCGGCGAGCGCTTCCAACCGCGCTTCAGGGACTCGTTCTAACATCACAAGGCCTATCTAACATTACTACTGTTAAAAGTCTATTGTGATGTTAGATTGGCGGGCGCCATACAAAAAATAGCTCACGATACAGCGGCCCGGAACCCAAATTCTCCGCATGCAGGCCGGCGCAGTCGGTGCAGATGCGCCCTCCGCGTGAGGTATAAATCCGGCATTTATGCCTCACCGTCCGAACAAGCCGCATTGGCACACCGCGCCATTAGGCGTCCGACGTTGCCGTTCCAAGACCAGGGAAATCCTGAAACCGTGAGGGGAGGGGGGCTGGAAGGGGTTGAGCCGATGGGCTCGGCCATTCCGGTCTCAGGAGAACCATGATGAACGATATCCAGATGATCCCACTCGGCAAGCTGCGGCTTTCCGAAGCCAATGTCCGCAAGAACGACAGCAACCTCTTTATCGAGGAATTCGCCGCCAGCATCGAGGCCAAGGGCCTGCTGCAGAACCTGATCGTTGTCCCTGCCAAGAAAAAGGGGATGTTCGACGTTACAGCCGGTGGCCGCCGCCTGCGCGCGTTCAATTTTCTTCTCGCGGGCGGCAAGATCGACAAGGGTTACGAGGTGCCCTGCAGGGTGCTCGACATCGATGCCGCTGAGCAGTCCGAACTGTCGTTGATCGAGAACATCATTCGTCTCGACATGACCCCGACCGATGAAATCCGCGCCTACAAGCACTTCGTGGGCGAAGGCAGCGATCTCGACGCGATCGCAAAGCGCTTTGGCCGGACACGGCGGTTCATCGAGGGCCGTATGCGGCTCGCAGATTTGGCCGATCCGATCTTCACCGCGCTCGAGGAAGGCAAGATCACGCTGGACGTTGCCAAGGCCTACGCGACAAGCCCGAACCGTGAGCGCCAGATGCTGGTGTGGAACGAGCTGTCGAACAGCTGGCAGGGCAACCAGCCCGACTCCATTCGCCGCATGATCACCAACAGTGCGATCAAATCCAATTCGCCGATCGCCCGCCTCGCGACCGAGGCAGAATACCTCGCGGCTGGCGGCCGCATCGAACGCGACCTGTTCACCGACGACGCCAGCGAGACCTGGATCGATCCCGAGATCGCCCAGCGCATCGCGGGCGAGAAGCTGCAGACCTTCGCCGCTGATGTCGCTGCGGGTAGCGGCTACGCTTGGGTCCGTCCCGTCCTTGAAACCCGCGTGCCTTACAGCGCCAGCGAAGAACTCCACCAGGTTCACCTCGATCCAGCGCCGCTCTCGGACGAAGAACAGGCCCAGGCAGATCACTTGCTGGAAACCATCTCGGCGCTCGAAGCCGAAGGCGAGAATATCGACGAGGACGACGAAGTTGGCGCAACCGACTTCCAGGCACGTTGGGACGCCGCAACTGCAGCCTATGACGCGATCCACGACAAGCCGCCTGTGATACCGGACGAACTCAAGCCCAATGTCGGCTGTTTCATCACTATCAATGCCGATGGCACACCGGTGATCGACAGTGGCCTCTACAGCGACAAGCCGATGCAACGGCGCAAGGCGGCGGGTCCGGGCGGCGCGGAAGGCAATGGCGAACCAGTTGACGACAACAAGCCAAAACCGCTGTCGCAAAAGCTGGTCGACGAACTGGCGGTGCAGCGCCGCGATATCCTCGCGATCAATCTCGCTTCGAACCCGGCGATCGCGCTCGACTACATGATCTTCGCGATTGCCGATGCGGGCCATACGTACGGCGCGCAGGCGCATGGCACCACGATCCGGGCTCCTTCGCCTTCGCTCTATCTGGCAAACTACCCGGAATCCCCGGCGCACATGCTGATGGCCGATATGCGCGAAACGCTCGACACTAGCTGGACCGAGCACGACCGCACCGTCGATCGGTTTACCGCCTTCAGCGCGCTCGACGACGATGCCAAGGCGAGCTGGCTCTCCTACTGCGCCGCGCGCAGTCTCGAAGCCAGCATGGGTGCGCCGCGCAAGCCCGGCCAGTCCGGCGCGGAACCCATCGATCTCCACGATCATCTGGCGAGCCTGATGGCGATCAACGCGGCAAGCCACTGGCGGCCGACCGCGGCCAATTACTTCGACCGGGTCAGCAAGCAGACGCTGCTCGCGCACATCAACGAAGTTGGCGGTCCGACCATGGCGGCGAGTTTCATGGGCTCGAAGAAGGGCGACCTCTCGGCCTCCTGCGAACGACTGTTCGCGGGCGAGACCATCGTGGCGCCTGAGGTCAAGGAAGCCGCGCTTGCATGGGTTCCCGATCATATGCGGTTCCGCGTCATCGCGACCGGGGAGGCTGCAAGGGAAGGTGGGGTCGAGCCGAAGAACGCGGCCGTGGTTGAAGTCTCTGACGAACCCTCCGGCGAAGGGGCTCCAGAGCATGTCGGCGAGGACGAACTGTCCAATGACGCCGTCGATGAGCCCGAATTGCTCGACGCCTGACCGCCTCGCCTGACTGCACCACCTGATTTTCCGGGCAAACTGGCCGCCGCGCATCCTGATTGTGATGCGCGGCGGCCCCCATTTACGCATAGGAAGGCTTCGCCCCCATGAATACCACCGCCAAGCTGCGCGCCCGGGTCTCGCCCGAGGCGATCTCCAAAGTCACCCGCATTTTCAACGGATCGCTCGACGATATTTTCAACGAACTGCTGCAGAACGCCCGCCGTGCTGGCGCGAGCATGGTCGCCATTTCGGCGCTGCATCTCGAAGATGCTTGCGTGATTACCGTCAGCGATGACGGGGCGGGGATCGACGATCCGGCCAATCTCGTTTCGCTTGGCCAGTCGGACTGGTCGGATGAGTGTCGTGCCCGCGAGGACCCTGCCGGGATGGGCTTTTTCAGTTTGGCCGGGCGCGACACTGTCGTCAGTTCGGCCAGCGCCACAGCGTCGTTCTCGCTGGCGATTACCGGACCGGCCTGGACGGGTGAGGCCGACATCGATGTCCTGCCCTGGCAGGGTCCGCGCGGAACAACGATCTCCTTCACCTTCGACGCCATCAGGGATGGGCACCTCGACCGAGCAGTCAAAGCCGCTGCGTTGCATTTTCCGCTGCAGGTGACCTACAACGACGAGCCACTGCCGCGCGTTGATTTTCTCAAAGGCGCGCATGCCGTCCTCGAGCGCGAAGGCTACCGCATCGGGGTCTACAAAAACGTCAATCTCGATCATGTGCCCACGATCAATTTTCACGGGCTGACGCTCAGGCACAAGCTGCCGAGCATCAAGGAAGTCCACCACACGCTATGGCGCGTAAAGGTCGATATCATCGACGCGCCCGAGCTCGTTCTTGTCCTTCCGGCCCGCAAGGAAATCTACCGCAACCCCGCGCTCGATCGGCTCATGGAGATTGCCACCGATGCGATTTACTCTGCGATCAGCAAAGAACCGTTCCATCGCCTTGCCCACAAGGACTGGCTTGCCGCGCGGCTTGCCGGTTGCGGGCTACCCGAAGCAGCAAGGCAATTACCCTCCTGGCAAGGACACTGCGCGCGCGACAGTTACCATGAAATCGCGCCCTATGCCGAAATTGATCCGACGGCAGCCATTTATGATGACGGAGACGCCTGCGATTCCGTGACTTTCGGCCGTGCCATCGCATTCTCGCACGGCGATGACCGCTCCATCGATTCCAACCGGCTCATTGCGCCCGCCGACATCACCTTCTTCGCGGCCGTGCCGCAGTATCAGGGCTACAGTTGGTACGTTGCGCTGTCCTGCTACGCCCAGACTGGCGTTACCCATCGTCAGCACGACGGATCCGAGACAGCTTGCGAGACTGATGCGGTGACCTTCCGGCCCGATGTCATCACGATCGAATTGACCGATCAGCATGACAAGCGCCTCAATCTGCTGTCCGATTTTGCAATCCAGGAAGGCGAGAACTGCTGGTCTGACGCCGACGAGGCGCGGATCGCCTTGACCCGCACCGCCAGTATCGATCCCGGCGATCTCACCGAACTGATCATCGATGCCATCTTTTCGCCATCGGACGATTCCGACGCCGACAGCTACGATACGCAGGAAACCCGGTTCCGCCATGACGCAGCGGTGCGCGCCCATGCCATTCTCGAAGGCGAGGACGCGGCCATCATCGCGGGCATCCGGATGGCGTTCGCCGACCGCGTTGCCTGGCGCATCCCGCACGGGCGTACGCTTCAGCTCAGCTGGTCCCACGAGAATACCAGCCTTGAACTTCGCGCCGCGAGCGATGCGAAGCCCCAATAACGGGCGCCTGAACCTGACGCCGCCCGGATTGCAGCCGTGGTTGGTATCCCACACTTCGGGGAGCAACTGCCATGAAGTTCAACTACCAACTGACCGGCACGATCGACGTGACCGAGGGCTCGCGGCTCAATGCCACCGGGACCGCGATCATCCTGCCCGACGGCAAGACTCTCAGGCTCTGGGAAGCATGGGAAAGTCATCCCGCCGATGAAGACGACCATACCGACCTGTCATACGCGGACCTTGTCCGTATCGGCATTCATTACGACACGCTGTCGACGGCGTTCGAGGAAACTTGAGGCGGGCGAATGGACCGGCATGCCTGCCGAAACGCCGAGAGTGGAAGAGGGGGTGGGGGTTCGGGTGACGGTTTGAAGGTGCGGGAGCGGCCTGCACCGGCCGCCCTCGGAGATTTCCCATGAGCCGCACCCGGCCAGTGATAGCGCGCCCCGACGTCGCCCAGACCATTACCGACCTGATCCTCGAGAAGATCGAGCAGGGCACAGCCCCCTGGCTCAAACCCTGGTCGGCGTCCAGCACCAGGCCGCTGCGACATCAGGGCATCCCCTATACCGGGATCAACAGCTTCTTCCTGTGGGCCGTCGCCGATACCACGGGCTACACCAGCCCTTTCTGGATGACGTACCGGCAGGCCAGCGAGCTTGGCGGTCAGGTCCGCAAAGGCGAAAGCGGCTCGTTCAGCGTCTACTACAACACGGCGCGCAAGTCCGACACTGACCAGCTCACCGGGGAAACCACCGAAAAGACGATCCGCTTCATGAAGTGGAACCACGTCTTCAACGCTTCGCAAATCGATGGCCTGCCCACCCACTATTATCCCGAGCCGCCCGATCCTCGGGCGATCGGCGAACTCTCCGCCAATGTCCGCGCGTTTCTCGACGCCATCCCCATCAAGGTGGTCCACGGCGGCAGCAGTGCGCATTACACCCCAAGCACCGACACGGTCACGTTGCCGGATCCCCATGCGTTCCATTCGATCGAGGCGTATTTCTCGACGAGGTGCCATGAGCTGACCCACGCCACGGGCCATGGCTCGCGTCTCGATCGTCAGTTCGGCAAGCGCTTCGGGGACGACGCATACGCGGCGGAAGAGCTGCTCGCCGGGCTGGCGCAGTCGATTCTGTGCGCCGAATACGGGCTGCCGAATGAACTCCACGACAGCCACGCTTCCTACATTCACCATTGGGCCAAAATTCTGCGCGCCGACAAAACCGCGATCCTTCACGCTGCGGCCAAGGCCGAACAGGCGGTCAAGTGGCTACGCCAGTTCGATCCGGCGCTCATCGAGTCGGTGCGCGAGGCGGCCTGAACACGAGCGTACCCGCTGACGCGGATTCCGAGGGTGAGGGGAGGGGGGACGAAGGGCTGCGCCCAAGTGCGTCAAGGAGCCAGCCGCCATGAACTATGACCTCGATTTTCGCTATCGCCGTGCCCTCCAACCAGACGCGCTGTGCACGATCGCTACCGCCACCCAGGCCGTGGTTGATGCGATGCAGGATGCACGCAATGCAGGCGTTGATGCTGCGCGCGACCCGGCAACCATCCTCCTCGCCCGGCATGTCGGGCGCATCGCACTCGGCAATCCGGCCGATGCCACATATGAGGAAGATCTGCCCTTGCGCCGGCAGTGCCTCACCCGGATCGACGAACTGAAGTCCAAGCCCGCGCTTGTCGCACTGGCCCGCCGCGGGATCAGCTATGACCCGGAAGCCAAACGTGCCTTCCACCGCGAAGCCCGTTCGGCGCTGCGCATCGCCGCCCGCCATCTGGGGCTGGATCATGATCAATATGACCTCCGCAACAACATGGCAGGCCCAGCCGTCTCCGGTGAAATCACCCTCCACGCCGACGAGATATACATCCAGGTCACGACCTCTTCGTTCGGACACGGCCGTGAGGTCATGTTCCGCCGTTGCAAAGGTCGCCAGGATTACCGGGGCGAGCACAACAACTTCTGCGATATCGCCGTCCTCGTCGATCCCGTCCGCTTCACAGCGCTCGTCACCCGGGAAACGGGCCTTGCGATTACGCGCCGACAACCTGAACTCGTATAGGAGAACCCTCATGGGCTGGCTCTCGATGACCCGATCCGGCATGGCGACCTTTGCCACGCCCAAGGCTTACCTCGACAACCAATGCACTTATACGCCGGACCCGGAGAAGGGCCGGGACAAGGGCCTTCGCGTGCTCAAGTCGACCGTTCGCTCGAACGCATATTACGCCGCCTGCCAGAGCTACACGGCCGACGGCCCGGAACAGACATTCGCGATCATCTGCCTGATCAAATGGAATCCCGCCGCTCGCGATGGCTACCTCTTCGCCTACAAGGACCAGGACGAAATGATGGGCCCCTACAAATACGATTGCCCGGCTTCGATCCTCGATCTTCTGGGGCCACCCGGCAACGACTACGCGGCGCAGTGGCGCGAGCAATGCCGCCAGCGTCTCGCGCTCACCACGCGGCGCAAACCCGCCCCCGGCGATACTCTGGTCCTGCCCGAGGCGCTGACGTTCACCGATGGCCAAGCCGAACGCAGCTTCCGGGTCGTGCAAGCGGGCAAAAAGGTAAGCTTGCGCCGGGCCAGCGACGGCGTCGGGGTGCGCATATCCTCACTGATGACGCGCGCGTGGACGATCGTTCCTGCGCCGCTTGCGCCCCATGCCACATGACAGCGGACATCAGAGCAAGACCATGACAGACCCAGTCTCTCCCAAGCGTTCCGCCAAGCGTGCCAAGCTGTGCAGCATCGAGAACGCCAACCGCGTCGCGACGCAGGTGGCCGACCGCATCCTCAGCGACACCGCGGTGGTCAAGACTGGCAATCCGCTTCAGCCCTTCCGGGTCGTGCTGGCCAGCAACGCGCCGCAGGGGCGCACGGTCTCGCGGGTGGTCACCTGCAATGATGATGAGCCCTGATCGGCTGCCTATCGCCTTTCCCGTCGCATCTGCCTAATCTTCGGGCATGTGCAATCTTTAACCGCTGGGCAGGGACATGACGCCCGATCAGGCAATCCCCCCGACAAACCCGACCCTATCACCCTGATCGGGCATGGCGAGATGACACTTGCCGGATAGCGCGAGACGGCGACCTTAGCTTGTCCGAACGCTCACGACGACGTGCTCAATCGCGCCAATCGTACTTCGCCGCAGGATTGGCCTGCGCCTGAGAAATCACGTTTTTGACGGCCTTCCTGCAGTTTTCCGGCAGCTTATCGAGGTCGGAGGCGATCCGCTTGATGTAAGTCTCACCGTTGTGTTGCTTGGCCACTCGCCGCAAGATCTTGGCCACTTCGTTGGTGCGGCACGCGGTCAGGGCGAGGTCGTGGGGCGGCCACGTCGATGACATAAAGGCGTCGACGAGCTCACGCCGTGCCGCCTTGCATCGATCCCAGTCTAGAAAAGGTATGAACTTGAAGATTTCGGGAACGTCGTCAGACTTCGCTAACTCACGATGCATAGGAGGGAACGCCGCTGCGATCATCAGCGATACGGGCTGGTTGCGCGAACGCAGCAGCGTCGGCAAGAGGTAGCCTGCAGCCGCCAAGAGAGCCTTTGGCGCGACCTTCTCAGCGTCGAACATGAAGGCTGCGCAGGCCTCGACCGCCTCCTTGTTCAGATCGAAGCCGCGACGATCCCGCAGGATCTGAGCTACCTCCGCGATCGACCAGATCAACCGAAGCCTCGCCGGATGTGTTGCTTTCCCAAAGGCAACCATGTTCCGGCTGGCAATCACCGCATCGACGTTCTTCTCCAAGCCGATTCGGGCAGCCCACGCGCCATCAAGTTGGTCTCCCACTGTGCTGAGCATCGATGCTAGGAACGCAACCTCGCCATCGCCGAAGCGGCAGCCGAGGCAACGGTTGAGAGCATGCTTTGCAAGTTTCACCTTTGTGTCGTCGGCCAGCCCATCGAGTACGCGCGGCAGGATTGTGACAAACCTCGCGATCGGAAGAACATCGCCGGACACGGCACGTAGCAGCAGATCGGGAGCCCGCGTCGCCAGCATGTCGATCGCGCGCTCCCCTACCTGCTGGTCAATGAGTATAGCAGCGAACTGACGGTCGTCGGCTTGACGCAGCAGATCGAGCAGCATCGCAGTTACTGCTGCCAGATCGAGCGCATCGCTGTCCGCGAGCCAACGCGCATCTTCGACGCCGGGAATTAGTGTCCGCGTAATCATGACATCGCGACGTGCAGTGGGTGAAAGCGATACAAGCGCCGCCCGCACATCCATTCTTGAAGAGGCGAAAAGCGCTTTGTCCAAAACCAATCCGGAGAGCTGTTCCGCACCAAAGTCGTTGACCTCACCAAGGTGCCGTAATTCCATCACCAACTGCGACCCGTCCAGCCGGTCGAGCAGAGGTTCGGCGGCGGGAATCTGCCAATCCTCTGTCAAAAACGGCAACAATACCCGGCAAATCACATCGAGAGTGGCAGAATCCAGCTGCGGGAGGACCAGTTCGAGGCGTTCGACTAGTGGGCGGTCATCGGCAATACGCCCGATCAGAGACCCACCTTGGGCCAGCAGCCGCCCCAGCACCGCAGGATCAGCTTCGAGCAGCGCTCGCTGCGAACGGTCCGTGAACGTGTTTCCAATGCCCGACGCAATCCTCGGCAGCAGGTCGGCGGCTACACCGCGCGGATCCTCCTGTGAAAGAAGCGCCACGGCGCCCTCCGGCGCACGCGCAGCGAGCTGCTCGACCGCCTCGGCGACCGCAGCTAGGCCCCTGGGCATCGACCGTCCCTGAAGCTTCCGGGCGATGGCGCCGAGGAAGCTCCATGCCTCAACCTCGGGGAAAGTCACGGAAGCCTGGTGCGCAGCATCCGCAATCGACGGCTCGACCGCTTCAAGGGCGAGAGAGTCACGGACTTTGCCGGAGTTGGCTATGTCCAATAGCCCAAGCGCCGCCGTCGGCGTGGTGTGCAGCTTCGCGACCAATTCGTCCCAAAGCAGTGCGATGCGAAACGCGGCTGCGTTATCGATGTCCTGATCGCCTCCGCCAACCAATCCAATCTCGTTGGCGGAGAGCAACTTCGGAAAGGGTTGGTCGAAAACTCGGGACACGATCGTATCGGTCCACCGATGCCGACCACCCTGAATCGAGCGGCCATCCACACGGCGACCGTTCCAATCCGCGAACTTCGCCCGCGCATCCTTCGGCGCGAACACTAGGTCGAAATCGCGGCCCGCGACCTTGCGGGGTGACAGCGCGAATGTCGATAACGCAAATTGCCGGCGAAGCGAAGGCCACAGTGCGGTAAGCAGGCGCGTGGCGATAAGATCGGGAGCGACTGCATCAAGAACGACAACCGGTCTCGACTCTTCGAGGAAAAGCGCTTCCAGCAGCTCACTACCAACAAACCCTGGTACGGGCGGAAGAGGCTCCGGCGACGTCGTCTGCACAACGACCCGGGTCGCGTCGCTGGCGTCAGGAAGCCGATCGATGTCTACCAGTTCGAGATAGGCCGACAGCCCCTCAGCCTCTGCCCAGCCCTTCATGGGAATGATCAGACTCAAGGTCCGCACGCATCCGGCGCGGGCGACCGTCAGGTCCTGCCATGTCCGCGCCAGCACGAAGCTTTCGCCACTCGGGAGTGGATAGGCCGTCAGATAGGATTCAAACCTTTCACGTGGACGTAGCGGCCCTGCGACATCAGACAGCCGATCAATGACCGACTGGTCCTCCTTTGGAAGCTGCGCAGATGCGGCGAGGAGCTGATGCCCTTGCCGGTATCCATGGACTTGACGCTCGACGATGATCACGGTCAGCTACCGACCGCCCACGCAATTGGCAGAGTCAGATCTGGATCCTTGTGCCAGATGCCCTCGTCATCCTGCACGGCTACCCATCCCCGACCGTCCAATCCATTCTCCTGCACATCGTCTCGGCAATTCTCGTCGGCCTTTAGATCACCGCCGACCACGCTGAGGCCAAAGACCCGCAGATCGATCCCCTCAATGTCATCTAGGCGACCCGCGAGCAGCGGATACTCGCGTTCGAGCCAAGCTTTCGGTCCCATCACGAATTTCTCTTGATCGATGATGTCCCAGGCACTGACCACGATGGAGACACGAGGCGGCTGGCCGTCCGGGCGTTTCGATAGCGAGGTCTCAAGGAATCGAAGCAGCTCGCACAGCATGACTTGGGTTGGGAGCCCCTGATCTTCGGCATTGCCAAGCTTGGCGAGATGCTGCTTCGAAGTCACCCAGTTCAAAGGGCGGATGTCAGCTTCCGAGTTGACGCGGACGAATAGCAATGCCCCGTTGGCCGAACGCATTTCCTCCATCAGCGATGTCGAGACTTCGCCATGCTCGGCTGCGTTCAGCCATAATTCCCCTGAGATGTCGGGAATCACAATCGTCGTTTGTTCTCCACCCTTTTCGGCCGCCACGACCACCTCGAAGTCGCGCCGGTCGTCAGCGTGCTCGGATCGCGGCGCGAAGTTGCCGGAATACAAGTGATCGGCGACATCGAGGACGAAGCGGATGTCCTCGGGCTGCACGGCCGCATGCAATCGGCCGGTTCCGGCGTCGAGCGCAGGCCAAACGCGCCCGACGAAGTTAGTCTTGCCGGAGTCGGGACCGCCAAGAAGCACGATCGAGCGGTTCACCGATCCCTCCTGTACCCAATGTATGAGCGAGAGCCCTCCACAGGGTCAGAGGAGGGCCAGAATTCCATGGCAGGCAGGTCGCTGGTAGTGGAGGCCGCGATAAGTTCGTCGAGGCCGAAGCCAGCTTTCACCTGCTCGTCGTTATCGGAGAACGGCGCAACCGCCAGGACGGTTGCTGCCACGTCGCGCTTCGCCAACTCCGCCGTGAGGCGGGTCGTGACGGCGGCCGACAGCTCACCGGAATCGCGATGAGTGATCACGAGCATCAGCTTCGGTATTTCACCGCTGAAAAGCGTCCCAAGCCGACCAGCAAGCTGGCCTACCCGCGATATGACGCCCTGCCGACGCTCTTTATTCTCAAGCGCGCGACCGTCTAGCACGACCCAGATCACCTCGGCGGCTCTTAGAAATTCAAAGCGATCGGTCCGCGAGGTGCTGACCAACTCCGTAGTCCATTCCCCTGGTAGGTCGGGCAGAGCCAGATCGACCCTCCGGCCGTCCGAATCTCGGACTAGGCGCAAATGCAGGAACCCGGGCCGCCGTTCGTCGGACAGTTCAGTGTGAACAGTCATTTGCTCGGGCGGGTTCCCCGCATTCCACTCACGCGAGCCGCGCGCGATGTCCTCGAAAGCCATTAGGCTCTTGCTGTCGGCGAATTTCCATCCTGCCAGTTCAGCGTTCGAGATCATCAGGTATAGGCTGGCAAGGCAGGCAGTCTTGCCCGACTCCGGATCGCCAAGGATACCGATTACTGTCACGTAGCGCGAGGCCATCATCTTGGAGATTGCGTCGGGACCGAGAGTTCGGCTCGAAGGGAATGAGGAGGTGCCAGTCGGCCGTTCGAGCACGGGTGAGCCTATAGCTGACAAAGTAGTTGGGTCGGACGGATCGACTACATCGACCGAAACACCAGTGGTCACTGCCGCCGCCTTGCCGATCCGGTTCTCGCAGGTGACCGGATCACGCTCCAGTGCACACACACCAGTCTCTCCGACCGCACAACCATCGAAACTGCAAGCGGAGCTCACAGCTTCATGATCCCTTGATCGCACATACGATTCAGACCTGCCTCAAGCAGGGCACGGCCAGCCCATGTAGATGCCTTTCGCTTCTCGCCGGATCCTGTAGCATCGACTTTGCCTGTGGTGAGGGCGTGGAGGAGCGGAAATACGGACGAGTGATCGGCAACGCGACTCGCGTTGAAGGAGGCTGCAAGCAAGGTCCGGTCTTCGCCGATCACCCCTATCAACTCCTTCAGATCGAGCTCGGGGTCCTTTTCGACTGTGCGGAGCACGAGATCGTGGTGCAGGTCGGCGGGAAGCCGGCGCAGGTGGCTTGCTGCTTCGATACCGGAGGCGACGAGGCGCAACGGCTCGGCCATCGCGCCGATTGGGCGCTTAAGCAGCCGACTGCGATTCAACAGCACCCACCACAGGAAGTCTAACTCTTCTCGATCAAGTGTAGCGTTACGGCGGAGCGCCTCAATGGTGCCCCCAGTAGCCTTCTTGAACGTCGTGGTAGGATTGCCTTCCTGAGCAATCGTAACGGTCAAGTCGCCCATGTCTGGAACCACACTTCGTTCACGCACCTTGTTCGCAGCCGAACGGCTACGCTGCTGCGCAAGATCAAGCACCTCGCGACGCAACTTCTCGCGCTTCTCCTCTGTCACCGGCGGCTGGAAAGCCAATGCCGACCATACGGCGTTCGAATAGACATCTGCGGTGGTCCACCCGCTCGTGCTCGGCGCTGTGCGAAGAATGGATACGATTGCGAGACCGGCACATACGCCGACATCAAGCGGGCTCTCCTCGTATAGAAAGGCGGATGCGTGTTTCTGCAATCCCTCCTGCACTTCCATACCAAGGTTCTCATTGGGCTGGCCGTCACCCCCCAGTGACTGTGCGATCATCTCCGCCTTGCAGAGGATCTCGCCGATGTTGCTAATCTTGCCCCACACGCCCGAAAGCTCGCCTATAGTTGTCCGCCGCGCATCGACGTCCTCGTTCGTCGGCGTGAGCGAAGTAATCCTCATGTGTACTGGAAGGTTGTCCATTACGCGTCCCTCTCGTCTCGTTCGCCTATCAGCCTGTCGATCATCAAAATCAAATCGGGGAGTCTGCCTTCCCGGGCGAGCCAGTCAAATAGCCTGCGCTCCAAGCCCTGGTTGATCCGCTCGTTAGACTCGGCCGGGATGGCATCGAGTTCGACGAGGATCTTCAGCCGCTCGTTTTCGTAGAGGTCGCGAAAGAATCGCAGCAGGGCGAGTTCGTAGCCTTCGGCATCCGGCGGCATTGGCGGTGTCTCCTCTGCACTGGTCTCAAAGCCTTCGGCGGGGACCAACTCGACGACCGGTTCAGCCGCAGAATCATCCTCAACGACATCCGCTATCTGCCCCGGACGGACTGGAACCTGACCGATCTTCTTGAAGTTCGGCGAACCTAGCGTGAAACGCGGCTTCTTCCCGCCCAGCCGCTTGTTATCCGGCTCGAAACAGGTCTTCACTGGGTTCCACGTGCGCGGGTGCATTGTGACGACGAGATTGTCCGTGCCCTCGTCCCAGTCGAATTCTATGACGTTGTAGGTGTAGGTGAAGATGTCATTCGACCTGAACGGGACAGCGGCGCCGGCTGCGAGCATCATGAGATCGCAGCCCTCCTCGACCTCCTCGACCTCGACTTTCGGATCGTGCTCGTGGCCGGAGATCAACACCCGCGCCCGGCTGCGCACATACTGACGCACATCAACAGCATCCTTGTACCAGTTCAGCGGATGATGGACGAGGACGACGTTTTCCTCACCTGCGTGCCGGGGGATAACGAATTGACGTTCGCCCATCACCAGCTCCGGCTGGTCGTCGCGCTCTTCGCCATGGCAAAGTAGCGAGGAATTGAGCCGGATGAACCTGATCCAGCGGTCCCGCCCTACTTCAATGCGAAGGTTAGTCGCGTATTTCGCTTCCTCATCGAGTCCGCAATTGTAGCCAATGCAGAACCGGCCGTAATCCTCGAACCTGGAGAAGAGCGTCGCGCGGTCATTCTCGTTTGCGATGACCTTTTCGTATTCCGCCGGACCTCCCGCCCGGATGAACTCGAGGAGTTTACTTCCGCCTATAGATAGCTTGTCCCGATCGAGGTCGTGATTGCCGGGGACCATCTGAACCCGATGTATGGGGCACCCAATCCCTTCAGCGAGTGCATCCAGCCATTTGCCGGCGGCTTCGTATTGTTCGGCCTTGCCCGAAAACGCGACGTCGCCCGTTACGAGGATTCCTTGCGCCGCGCCGGATGGCGAACCGGCGATCACCTCCGCAGCGTCCGCAACCAACTCCTTCTTCACATCGTCATGGATGTGAACGACATGGTCGCGTTCCTGCCCGAAGTGAATGTCAGATACGTGGACGAAGATGGCCGACATTAACCCCCCAATTCGCAATCAATGTGCGACAGGAACGGATGTAGGTGCTCGCAGAGAGTATTTCTATCGGAAATGCCAAATATCAATGACGAACGGTACGGTTTATCTGAGGCTAAAGGCGTTTGTGGACGAAGCCTGTTTGTCTTTCGCGCGCGGCAGCAGGTCGGAGAACGTTGCGACACTCACCTTCAGTATGAACCAGGTCCCCGATCAACGAACCATGAGCGGCCAAGCTCAAAATCCGCATCGGGTGACACTAGCGGCCCGTCGGGGGCCTCGCTCACGTAGGGCGATACCAAATCCCTGCGGTGAACGCGTAACCGGCTCAGCCAGGCAGCCGTGCGGCCACGCGCCTTGAGGATGGCCAGCAGCCAATCCATCGCTTCCGCCATTTCGCCGACGCCTCGCCCGGCGAGGCAGTAATAAATCGCCCGCTGAAAATCGTCGCAAGCCGTGCTCAGGATTGTTGCAAGCCGCGCGCGTCCGCCATCCGCGCCTTCGTGGACCAGGGACACTGCCTCGCGCAGTTCGCGCACAGATAGCCAGGCATCGTCGATACCAACCCCGATGCACAGCGCGGCAATCGCGCGTCTGACTGCGTCACACGACACATCGCGCAGCACGGTGTCGAGATCGAACCCGCCCAGAACGTCATCCAACTTCATCGCAATTCCTTTCGAGTTCGGAACGTAGCGTGAACGCTCTGACCCCGTCAATTGGGGAAGGGAGGGGAGGGGGGATGAACCGGTGATCAATTGAAGGAGCCTGCCCATGACCACCAGCGTCGCCCCCGTCGCCCCGTCGCCCGAAGCCCAAGAGACCACGAGGACCGCCGAAGTTGCCCGGCTCAACGACGCTGCCCGGTCCGGCACATTGGCAAATTCCCGGACGGTGCTCACCCGTGCGCTCGCCGACCTGCTGGCAGGGGGCTCGGACGATCCCGCGATCCGCCAGGTCAGGCTGTTCCAGGGCCAGTGCGCCATGCGTCGGTTGATCAACGAGACCCCGATCGATCCTGGCAACGATCCACACGGAGAGCGGGACTTCGGGGTGGTGACGTATCTTGAGCGCAAGATCTTCTGGAAGGTCGATGTCTACGAGAACGATGGAACCTATTCATGGGGCGCCGAGACGCCCTGGGACGCCAAGACGAGCTTCCGTGTCGTCACCATTATGCTCGCGACCGACTACTGAGCCATGTCGCGCTTTTCATTGCGGCCGCTCGCCCATCACACCGACCTGTTCGAGATCGCGCTGGGCTGGGACCCGGGCCTCGGCACCTATTTCGTGACGGTGTTTGGTACGCCCGACCGCGACCGCGAGCCCGACATCCGGCTGTGGCGCGGGACCAGTCCGCGCGAGATCGGCGCGCCGTGCGAGATCATCGCCATAGCTTCTGCCTATGCGGAAATTCCGGATGGCCTCGCGCGCCAACTCGAGATCGACCGGCTCGCCTGTCCCCACAATCCGGACCGACCGGCAAGCAAGCTGCTCGAAGAACTCCTCGGGCGCTCCCGTTCAGCCCCTGGCTGAACCGCACGCCGCCCACCGGCGCTGTCCGCTCCCGGGCACCGATCTCGTTTGCCCGGTTCCATCCAACAAGGGATCACCACCCATGTCCAACTGCTACACGCACTCCTGCTTTGTCTTGCATATCACCGCCGACGAATGCGGCCTGCTGCGCGAGGCCGTCGCGCTGGCGCAATTCGTCGAAGATCAACCCGACGCTGAAACCATCATCCAGCGCTGGCTTGGCTTGTCTGAGGCGTTTCGGATGATCTTCCCGCCTACCGGCGAGGAAGTGATATCGGGGTTCCTCGCCATCTTCCCCGACTGCGACTTCCCGACCTTTGGCACCGACTTTGCCTTCGATGAGCAGGATGACGGATCGGTCCGGGTGTTCGCCACCGCCGACCAGTTCGAGCCTGACGCGGTTGCCGCCCTGCTGCACCGCACGATCACGCAGTCGCTCCCGGTAGCGGCGACCTGGTCTTACGACAGCGATCGTCATCAGCCGGATGCCTTCGGCGGCGGCGGGTTTATGATCGATGCCGCCGGCATCCACTGGATCGAGACCAGCAAGGTCCACGATACAGTCCACTTCGCCCCCAAACTGGTCATCGCCACGCGTGATCCCGAAGAGGGTCTGCTGTTCTGGAACAGTAAAGACGGGTTTGGAACGCTCGATACTGCCGACGTCTTCACCGAGAACCAGGCGCTGAGCACCGATCTGCCAATTGCGGGCGACCAGCCCGAATGGCTCGCGTTGCCTGCATGTCTGCCCGCCTGAAACACGCTGACGAATGTCCCCGATGGAGGGCTCCAGAGAAGGACTGCGGGCAAGGCCCGCAGCTCGGCCTGACGGCCGGGAGGGAAGGGGGGGGGGGAATGAGTGATCGGACAAGGGGTTCGGTCGCATTCAATCCAACATTCAGTCCTACCAGGAGAACGTCCATGAACATCGGTGAAATCAAGAAGAACGCCAGCGGCCAGCTGATCGGCACTGTCGAAACGTTGACGATGACGCGCACCATCGGCCTGCGGCCGGTCAGCTCCAGCAACGCCCGCGCGCCCAAGTACGAAATCGTCGCGCTCAACGATCAGCGCCGCTGGGTTGCCGTCGGCGCTCTGTTCGAACTCGCCTCGAACTCGACCGGCGAGATCTTCTACCAGGGCAAGATCGACGATCCGTCGATGTCGCAGCCGCTCTATATCGCCGCCTTCCCGCGCGAGGACGGCACGATGGCCATCGCCTGGCAGCGTCCGCGCCGCCGCAACAGCCAGCTGGGTTCGAGCGAATACGGCGATGGCGACATGTTCACCGGCGGCGAGGCAGCCGATGCCGGTGAGGCCAGTGACGGGCATAACGGCGATGGCCTCGGCGACAGCACCGCTACGCCGCCGGGCAAGCGCGGCCGCGCCAATGCCAAGGACGGCGCCGAACACGAAGGCGCGCTGCCGCCGCTCGTCGACGCCTGAGTCCATCCCGCACCTCCGACCGAACGGGGACCCAATCGCGGGTCCCCGTTCCCACGCAATGGCCGCAGGCTCGCCCCACTTGCGGCCTGAGGCGGAACGCCGGCCATCCCCCCGCCCGGCGTTCCGCCTCTTCTTTTGCCTGGGCGGCAACGGAGACACTTCATGTTCACAGATAGCGAACGCTTCGCCTTCGACACGCGGCGGCACCATGCCTTTGCGACTACCGGCAATGCCTATGACGCGTCGCAATGCGACGAGAGCATCAAAACTGGCGATACCCTGATCGTGCTGCCCGAGCGCGTGATTGCCGTCGCCATGACCTGGCCCTTCGCGGTGACCGCAGAAGCAGGAAAGCTTCACAGCGTAGCGCCGCCCCGCGAAAGCGAGACGCTGGCCGACATCGCCCGGTTGCTTCATGTGACGACTGCCGACTTCGAGCACGCGGCCGAGCTGGCGCGCTGCCTCGGGTTTTCGCTCGACCCCAACCTTGTGCCGCTGCTGCCAGCCTGAACGCGCCGGACGCCCTTGCTCGCGCAAGAGGCTGGTGAGGGGAGAGGGGCGATCGCGGTCGGATCAACCTATTGCGAAAGGACACGTACCATGGGCGACAGAGCCCCCGTTCACATCACCATCGGCGGCGCGCTGCGCCGCGACCTTCTGGCCGACCTCGCAGCCTGCGCCGAGGAATACGATCTGCGCACCGAATGGGACGGCGAGCCGTTCGGTCCGGCGGCGGTAACCGAGGGCGAGTCGCTCGAGCTCTACGGCACCGAACTCAACGGTGGGCAGGTCACGGAGGTCGACGCGTTCTGCATCGAGCACGGGTTGATCTTCCGGCGCTGGTCGGGCGGCTGTCCCGGGGCCTATCTCCCCGAGATTGTCGTGTTCGACGGCACGGGGCCCATGCGCGACTACACGGCGAGCGAAGACGAATATGTCCTCTTCCCGCCGTCCTGGATCAGGGGCTTCACCCGGCTGCGTGACCTCAAACGGGCGATGGCCAAGGCCGAGATCACCGTCCCGCCGCTCGTCATTATCTCACGCGCCGAACCGCCCCGGGAGGGCGCTCTACCATGAAATACGTCGTCGCCTTTTACGCGGTCGATCGCGCTTACGGCGGGCCGGAGGAAGGTGGATGGTGGTTCGACACCGGCGAACTCGTCCGCCTACACCGGGTCTGCCTTACCGAAGCTGCTGCAGCGCGGCTCGCGGTGCGCGCCAATCGGCTGCTCGACCTGGTCCAGCGCGGCCATTGCCGCCTTGATTCCGTGCTCTACGTCGGCGGCCGCTACCGCGCCTGCCTGTTCGAACACATGGCTCCGCCCCGCTTCCCGCAAGCCCCACCCCGTTACGAATGAGGCTCCCATGACCGATCCCGATTCTGCAGCGTCGCCGTCTGATGAACGCGGCCGCACGCTCGCGCAGTTCCCGCTCTCGCGGGTGACCGAGGTCTTCCATGACGAAATGCTGGGTGTTCTTCCCCCGGCCCATATCCGCGGCGCGGCCGGCTTCTTCGTCTCCGAAGCGGTAGCCGAGGACATCCACGCCCAGTTCGTCAGCCGCGATGGCCGTTTCTACGGCGGCTATGTTGCGCTGCGCGATCCGGAGACCTGGATCACCTCGGCCCGTATCGCCGCCTACGATGTCGATAACCCTTACGCGGTGGAACTCGCCTGGTATCCCGATGGGGCAGGGGAGGCTGCTGCGTGACCCGCCACAGGCTCCTCGAACTCGGGGCAGGGCCAGCGAACGAGCCCTGCGCCCAGCTCGGCCGAACCCCCGATTTCGAGCGCGTCAACAGACATGAGCTGCGCGCCTTTCAGGCAGCGGTGATCGCGGTCAACGGCCCGCCGCCTGAACCGCTGGAATTCGCGGCGATCGCCAACGCTCATGATTTCGGGACGTACCGGACGCTGTGGATCGTCTCGCTGGTGGCGGTACTGCCGCCCAGCGCCCGGCGCTGGCTCAATGGGCTGGACGTGCCGTCAAGCTGGATCAGCGCGGGGTTCCCGCCGCCGGTCACTTACGCAGGTTCGGGATTTCCATGCGTGCGCCCTTTTGCCGAGGTGATCGCTGGCGCGTTCCAGATCACGCGGCCGCGCGACGACGGCAGCATCTTTCCGCCCGCAAACGCGGTCCTCCACCGCAATCTTGAAGCTACCTACGGCCCCATGCTGGCCGCACGCGGGGCGGGCGTTACCCCGGCGATGCCGACGGGAGGGTAGGGGGAACACGGCGGGCAGGCGAACAAGGAGACCTGCCATGCCCCGCTTTTACACCGGAATCGGTGCACGCCGCACCCCGCCCGAAGTGCTCGCGCTGATGACGCGCGCTGCCTTCGCCCTGCTCAAACGCGGCTACCTCCTGCGCTCCGGCCATGCAATCGGCGCCGACAGCGCGTTTGAACGCGGGGCGGGGGAGGACAAGCAGATCTTCCTGCCTGCGCCGGGCTGGCGGGGCTCGGCGAGCCAGTTCCACCCGGACGCATTGCCGCCGGAGCTGTGGCAGCGCGCACGGGCCATTGCTGCCGCGGCGCACCCCGCTTTCGCCGGACTCGATCCTTTCATCCAGGCCTTGCACACCCGGAACGTGTTCCAGGTGCTGGGGCCTGAGCTCAATGCGCCCGCCGACTTCGTCCTGTGCTGGACCGCCGATGGCGAAGCCTCGGGCGGGACCGGTCAGGCAATCCGCATCGCCGCTGCCCACGGCGTTCCCGTCTACAATTTCCAGCGTCCGCGCGAGCGTGCGCACGTCGAACGCCACCTCTCACTCTGAGCATTGCCCTGCCGTTCCGGTCCCCGACGCAGCTGCGCTGGGCAGCGCCAGTCTGGGGCGGCTGTGCGCTTCCCGCGAAGGAACTCCCATGTCCGCAATCCACCTCGCCCTCGATATTCCCTGCACGCGCGACGATGCTGCCCGGCTGTTCGCCGTGCTCATCTTCCTGGCACAGCTTGAAACCGACCCGGATGCCAAACCGGGGCCGGAACTGGACGCGACCTTCGGCGCAAACGCGCGCGAGGCGCTGCTCGGGATCATCGGCCACCCCGTGCCGCTCGGGATCGACTGCCGCTATGATCCCGTGACCAACCTGCTGTCGGTCACTGATGTCGAGGGCAGGCCTAACCTTTCCGCCGTGCCGGTGCTTCTCCTCTGGCTTTACCCCGACAAGCTGCCGCTCGCCTACGCGGCCCACACCGCCGCGCGTCCCGAGCACAAGGTCTGGACGCTGATCGGGCTCAATCGCATCGAGATCACCGAGGACGCGGCCTCGGTCGAGACGCGCCTTGCGGCACTCCGCTCCGAACCCGGCGCTGTGCGCCGGATCGACCTGCTACCGACAAAGCCCTTGCCGAACGGCGACTGACGCCTGGGTGCGTGCCCACTCACGCGGCGGCGCGGTCCGGAGGGGTGTCGCCGGTTCGGCGCCGGGGACAACGCGGTGGCAGCGGCTCGCCTTCCTTCCACACCATGTGCGTTACGCCCTCGCAGGCGAGCAGCGCCTCGAGCGGTTCGCTGGCCTCAGTATCGCCATCATGGATATGGATCGCGGTTGCATCCTCGCCGGTGTCCTTGAGCACCAGGCTGGCGATCGGCGCGCTGGCATCGAGGTTGACCCGCATACCCTTCACGAACCGGCGCTTCTCAGCGACCGTCTTGGCAATGAGGTACTGTTCGTCGCTGCTTTCGTAGGGCAGCCATTCGCCGGTCACCGGCATCAGCGCCACTTCGATCAGGTCGAATGTCCCTTGCCTGCGCCGCGCGAACGAGCCGGCAACGACGAGGTGGCCCTGGTTCCCTTGTGCCTGCCACAGCGCCAGCTCGCCCGCGAACCGCTTGTGGAAGCGGCGCGCCATGTCGGGGTCCATGACGAACGGCATGTCGCCGACGTGACGAAGTACGATGCGCTCCGCGCCGTGCGCCGGGGCGATTTCCTTGATCTCTCCCACCACCACCATCAACTCGTCACGCGAACGGTAGACGCGCTCAAGCGCCGCCCGGCGGCGCGCGCGCAGGTCCTCCTTGTCCTCGAGCCGGAACGTCTCGGGCACGAACAGGACATGGGACAGAGCTTCCTGCTTGACCTTGCAGCTGGCCGCGGCTTCGAGCAGCGCGCGGCGCACCACGAACCAGCTGCGCTTGCCCGCCATCTTGGGATGCCAGTGCGTCAGTTCGGCCCGGTCCCACAGGACATGGAGCAGCCCCCGCATCGACAGCTTCTGGCCTGTGGACTTGACCGTCGGTTTGTCGTTGGTGAGCGCCGCTGGCGCGAGCCGCGCCGCACCGCGTGACAGCGGAAAGGCGAGCTTGAGCGTCGTTTCGCCGGAAGCCTCGTCGTCGATCACGGCATTTCCCCGGACCTGGGCCATGCCGGTCAGGAAGTCCGGAGCCTCGTAATGGTCGCAGGCCGTCGCATGACGTGCGCCCGAACCTGGCCAGCGCGCCAGCACGTAGCGATCATGGCGGTGGCTGATATAGAGCGGCAGCTCTTCGTGCCTGCGGCATTCGCAGAGCACCCGCTCCTTGCGCGCATAGGCTGCGCCGAGCACAGCCTGCAGGTCATCCTGGCCGCCGGTGACGACCTTCCCGAGCACACGGTATCGCTGGATCATTGGGGATCTCCAATTTCTCGCGATCGACGCTGCCCGTTCGACCTCTCGCGCATTCTCCTTTGGTTTGTCTGACGCGGCCCGCATGGCGCGCGCTGGGCCAAGTCTATCCTTGCCCGTGACCCCCGGCAAGGCCGGCGGCGCAGAGCGTAACCTACCGCCAGATTCGCTTGGTCAGTCCGCTTGGCCCGCCTCGTGCGCGAGGCTCTCGGCAATTCCCTCGGCAAGCCCGAGGCACAGTGCGGCTTCTTCGCGGCTCAGCACGATCTCGCTCGCGGCCTGATCGGCGAGCTTGCCTGCCAGTACTGTCGCCATGGCCTCAGCGACCATGCGCGCGCTCGGCATCTGGACCTCCTGATCCATTCGCGATTCTCCCTTGCCAGTCGCATGGAAACACTGCCCCTGCGGGCGCTTCCAGAACGGCCCCCAATAGCCTTTCTAGAGCCGCTGGTCGAGCATTGCTGCAATCCACTGACGCGGTGGGCCCGCCATGCGGGCGACAATCGCACATCGGTATTGGGCTAAAGGTGGTTGGG
>RFPL01000003.1 GCA_009926135.1 Sphingomonadaceae bacterium | reverse complement strand
TCCCGGGTCAACTCTCAGTGGAAATCAACATTAAGAGGTCCTATGGGCGTCTGCGAATCGAAATAAAACTGTCACGAGGGACTTGGGACATGAACACCGGACTGCGCATTTCCGCCATTGCCGTTGCAGTTTCGCTCGGCTGGGCCAGCCCGGCACTGGCTGGCGCGAAGGAAGATGCCGCGATGCGCGAGGAACTCGCTGCAATGCGCGCGCAGATGCAGGCGCTTGCAGCCCGGGTCGATAGCCTCGAAGGACAGCTCGATACGGCCAAAGCCCGCGCTGAGAGCGCGGAGGCCCGGGCGTCCGCTGCGCTGGCCCAGGCCGAGGCGGTGAAGGCCGAGGCAGCCAAGCCGGTCAAGCCCGCCGAACCAGCCTTTGCCGTCAACTGGAAGGGCGCACCCGAGATCAGCACCAAGGATGGCTGGACCTTCAAACCACGCGGCCGCCTGCACCTCGATTCCGGCTCGGTTTCCACGCCGGGTGCGCTGACCTCGCCGACGTTGGGCGATATACGTACCCGCGTGCGCCGGGTCCGGTTGGGCTTCGAAGGCACGGTGCCTGGCGGCTTCGGTTACAAGACTGAGGCTGACCTGGCTAACGGCTCGGTCGGCTTTGGCGACGTGCTGTTGTCCTACACGCCGGGCAATGCGCCGCTGATCTTGCGGATCGGCAACTTCGAAACGCTCAATTCGATGGAGCAGATCTCCAGCTCGAATTTCACCAGCTTTATCGAGCGCGCCGCATTCAACGATGGCTTTACCAATGCCCGCCGGCTCGGCGCAGCGCTGGCCTACAAGAGCAAGAACGATGACTGGCGCGCCGAATTTGGCTTGTTCAGCGGGCACTCGATCGATTCGAGCCTCGACAACAACAGCTGGATCGGCGCGGCGCGGCTGGTCTATGCGCCGAAGGCTCTGGGCGGCCAGCTGCATCTGGGCGTGAACTACCAGTACCGCGATTTTGCCTCGAACATCTCGGGCGGCACTTCGACCGGCGCGGCCATGCCTTCGACCAACCAGCTCGCCCGCTACCGGGCCCGGCCGAACAGCCAGCTGACCGATGTGCGTTTTGTCGACACGGGCAACTTCGCCGCCAGCAGCGACCAGCTCCTGGGTGTGGAAGGCATGGCCATCTTCAAGGGCCTGTACCTGGCTGGCGAAGCCCAGTGGGCCAAGGCCAAGGCCTATCGCGCAGGTGACCGGGCCAGTGGTGCCGATACCTTCAGCGGCGGCAACTTTGCGGTCACCCCGCTGGCCGATCCGGGCTTTTTCGGTGCCTATGGCGAAGTCGGCTACTTCCTGACTGGCGAGACCCGCGGCTACAAGCGCGGCGATGGCACCTGGGCGCGGACCAAGGTGCTGAACCCGGTCAGCAAGGGCGGCTCGGGCGCGTTCCAGATCGCGGCGCGCTATGAATACCTTGACCTTGATGATGACGCGCTGGTCGGCGGGGCCACCAACAACTTCACCGATGGAACCTCCAGCCTGGCGGCACTCAACAGTCGGCTCGGGCGCGGCGGCACGCAGTCGAGCTACCTCCTCGGCCTCAACTGGTATGCGACCGACTATGTCCGCTTCCTGGTCAATTACGGCCGGGTCGAAGTGACCGGCGGGCCGCTGGCGGCGCAAGTCGATCCTGCTTCGACCAAGCCGGTAAACCAGCGCAATTACGGCGTCGACGTGCTCCAGACCCGGGTGCAGATCGACTTCTAAAGCGCAGCGAGAGCCGGGATCAGGGCGTCGAAGTGGTCAATCACCGCTTCGGCGCCCAGTTCGTGTACCGGCTTGTCGTTGAACCCGAAGCTGACCGCCACGCAGGGCAAGCCGGCCGCCCGAGCCGCGCCGGTGTCGAAGGTGGTGTCGCCAACATAGGCTGCCGCCCCCCCACCGCTCTGCTGGACCATCGCGTGCAGCGCATCGGGTGCGGGCTTGAGCGGATAGCCGCCGCCCGCGCCGATCACGCAGGCGAACCGGTTCAGCAGGTCCAGTTCGCCCAGCAGCTTCACTGCCAGGTGCTGCGGCTTGTTGGTGACCATGGCGATCTGCACTCCGCGCTCGTCCAGCGCATCCAGCATTGCTGCGCCGCCAGGATAGAGCGCGGTGTAGACGGCGATATTGGCATCGTAATGGGCCAGCAGCACTTGCCGGAGTGCATCGAAATCCAGACCGTCTTCGCCGCCGGTCAGCGCCAGCGCGCGGCGCAGCATCAGGGCTGATCCGCCACCGATCAGGTTGTTGACCTCATGCTCGGGCACCGGGGGGCGATCAATGCTGGCCAAGGCATGATTGAGCGCCGCGCCTAGGTCGCGCGCGGTATCAAGCAGGGTTCCGTCGAGGTCGAAGCCGACAGTTCTGAAGCGGATTGCGGTCATGGCTCGGTCCGTGGCGCAGCGTTCTGGAATCGGCAAGCATTTGGTGGCATGGCTGCAGCATGAGCCAGTCATCTGCAGCCGTCCCCTTGGCCGTCATCGTCCTTGCCGCGGGCAAGGGTACCCGCATGAAGAGCGATCTGCACAAGGTGCTCCACCCGATCGCGGGGCATCCGATGCTGCTGCACCTGCTCGGCGCGATCGGCGAAGTCGGCGTGGCGCGGACGGTAATCGTGGCGGGTGACCGGCGCGAACAAATCGAGGCGGCGCTGGCCGGAACCGGATCCGAAGTCGTGGTGCAGGAGCCCCAGCTTGGCACGGCCCATGCCGCGCTGCAGGCCAAGGCCGCCCTTGCGGACTTTTCCGGCCTGGTGCTGGTCTGCTTTGGCGACGTGCCGTTCCTGGCGGCGGGCACCGTGCGGAGATTGTGCGATGCCCTGTCATCCGGCGCAAAGGTGGCTGTGCTGGGCTTCCGGCCGGACGATACTGCCGCCTATGGACGGATCATTGCCGACCATGACGGCACGGTCCGCAAGATGGTCGAGCACAAGGATGCCAGTCACGAAGAACGTGCGGTAAACCTATGCAATTCCGGCGTTATCGTGGCGCACAGTGATAATATGTGGCGCCTGCTTGAAGCGGTCGGCAATGATAATGCTGCAGGCGAATATTACCTGCCGGACGTGGCCACCAACGCCATTGCCGAAGGCGCGCGGGTCGTCGTCGTCGAGACCGACGAGACCGAGGTCATGGGCATCAACAGCCGTGCCGAACTGGCCGAAGCGGAAAGCCGCTGGCAGCAGCGCCGCCGCAAGCAGGCGATGGATGATGGTGCCTCGCTGATCGCGCCGGAAACGGTCTGGTTTGCCTGGGACACCAAGCTCGGCCGCGACGTCCTGGTTGAGCCCAATGTGGTGTTCGGCCCGGGCGTCGGCGTGGCGGACGGCGTCAAGATCCGCGCCTTCTGTCACATCGAGGGGGCAAGCCTGGCTACCGGGGTGGAGGTCGGCCCCTATGCCCGCCTGCGGCCCGGCGCGGTGTTGGAGGAGAAGGCCAAGGTCGGCAACTTCGTCGAGGTCAAGCAGGCCGTGATGGGCAAGGGCGCCAAGGCCAACCACCTGGCCTACATCGGCGATGCCGAGGTCGGGGCCGGGGCCAATATCGGCGCGGGCACGATCACCTGCAATTACGATGGCTACTTCAAGTACAAGACCGTGATTGGCGAACGGGCCTTCATCGGCTCCAACTCGGCGCTGGTCGCCCCGGTCAAGATCGGGGCCGATGCCATCATCGCCGCCGGCAGCGCGGTGACGCGGGACGTGATGGACGGCGAACTGCGAATCGTGCGCGGCGAACAGCTGGTCAAGCCCGGCTGGGCCGACCGCTTCCATGATGCGATGAAAAAGAAGAAGGCGGAGAAGCAGGGGTGAGCCCTTGGCTGCCAACCTTTCATGCCCTGCTGGTTGGTGCCTGGATCGGAATCGTTCTGATCGAGGCGCTGTTCGAGCGGGCGCTGCGGGGGCAGGGGCGCGACAAGGAACTGCTGCTCGCGCGGCTGCACTGGAAAGTCGACAAGGTGGTCGAATTGCCGCTGCTGATCGCGGTAGTCGTCAGCGGGGCGAAGCTGTTGCAAGGCGTGCCGCTCGATGGTCTGCTGCGGGCCAAGCTGGCCTGCGCCGCGCTGGCGGTCTTCGCCAACCTCTATTGCATCTGGCTGGTCAAGCTGCGGCTCAAGATGGCCGAGGCGGGGGCCTGGGAGCTGTTTGCGATGATTGACCGGCGCCAGCACGTCGTTGGCGCCGTTGTGCTGGCGGCGCTGCTTGCGGCTGCCGGGTTGGGGCTATATCGTTTGACATGATATCATGATATGATATCAGTATATCAATGACTCGTATTCTTGCAGACCTGCCCGACGAGGAAATCAAGCGGCTTGATCAGCTCGCGGCCGAGCAGGGCAAGTCGCGCGCTGCGGTGCTGCGTGAAGCGGTGGCCGCCTATCGTCCGCAGGGTTCGCTCGATTGGCTTGAGGCCGGTTTTGGAGCCTGGACAGGCAAGACCGACATCGGTGACTCGGTTGAATGGCAGCGCCGCGAGCGGGCTTCGTGGACCCGCCCGTGGGACGACGACTACGAAGAGGTCAGAGCTGAATTTCCGGACTTGTTCGATTCCGAGGATGATCGGCAGCGGCAGATCTATCTTGATATGCAGCAAGGCATATTTCCGCCTGTTAGAAAGCCAGACGAACAGTGAGCGGCTTCAGCTTCGATTCGAACATTCTGATCGATGCGCTGAAGGGCTTGCCGCCAGCGAAAGATGAGATTGCCCGTGCGGCGGGACTGACAGGCCGGGTCTGGATATCAAGAATGGTCTGGGTCGAGGTGATGTCCAAGGGCGAACCTGCGGCACTCAAGCGCACAGAACAGTTTCTGTCCGGATTCATCGTCGATGAAGTCGATGCGGAAATTGGCGTTCGTGCCGCAGCCTTGCGGCGGGAGCGGCCCCGGCTCAAATCGCCCGACGCGATCATCCTTGCGACGGCGCAACTGCGCAGTCGGGTTCTGGTTACACGCAATATCAAGGACTTCCCGTCACAACTTCCGGGCATCCGGGTTCCCTACATCCTCTAAGCGAAAGCAAGTTTCATGTGCGGCATTATCGGCATCGTCGGCAAGGAAGAGGTGGCAGAGCGGCTGGTCGACGGCCTGCGGCGGATGGAATACCGCGGCTATGATTCATCGGGTATCTGCACCATGGCGGGTGGCCAGCTGATCCGGCGCCGCGCGCCGGGCAAGCTGTTCAACCTGGTCAAGGAACTGGCCCGCGATCCGGCCCCCGGCACGGTTGGGATTGCCCACACGCGCTGGGCCACCCACGGCGCGCCGACCGCCGCCAATGCCCACCCGCACGCAACCGAAGTGCTGGCGCTGGTACACAACGGGATCATCGAGAACTTCAAGCCGCTGCGCGAGGCGCTGACCGCGCGCGGCCGCAAGTTCGAGAGCGAGACCGATACCGAAGTAGTTGCGCACCTGCTGTCCGAGGCGGTTGAGGCCGGAGCCAGCCCGGAAGAGGCGGTTCAGGCCGTGCTGCCGCAACTGCGC
This sequence comes from Sphingomonadaceae bacterium, assembly GCA_009926135.1. Taxonomy (GTDB): domain Bacteria; phylum Pseudomonadota; class Alphaproteobacteria; order Sphingomonadales; family Sphingomonadaceae; genus Novosphingobium. The sequence continues at coordinate 259,444 of RFPL01000003.1, read as the reverse complement.
GGGGCCTTTGCGCTGGCGATCGCTTTCCGGGAATACCCTGACATGCTGATCGGGGCTCGGCTCGGCTCGCCGCTGGTGGTCGGCTATGGTGATGGCGAGACCTACCTTGGTTCGGATGCCCTGGCGCTTGCGCCCTTGACCCAAAAGATCACTTACCTGGACGAGGGCGACTGGGTGGTCGTGACCCGCGATGGCGCGCGGATCTATGACAAGGACAACAACCCGGTCACCCGCGAAGTGACGACTTCAGGCGCTTCGGCCGCGGCGATCGAGAAGGGCAATTACCGCCACTTCATGCAGAAGGAGATCTTCGAGCAGCCGACTGTCGTGGCGCAGACCCTTGCCAGCTACATCCGCCAAGTCGACCAGTCGATCGCCCTGCCGCAGTTCGATTTCGATCTTTCGACAATCAACCGCGTCACCATCGTCGCCTGCGGCACCAGCTATTACGCCGGCATGGTAGCCAAGTACTGGTTCGAACAGTTTGCGCGGCTGCCGGTCGACATCGATGTGGCAAGCGAGTTCCGCTATCGTGATCCGGTGCTGGAACCGGGCGGGCTGGCGCTGTTCATTTCGCAAAGCGGCGAGACCGCCGATACGCTGGCTGCGCTGCGACACTGCAAGGCCGCGGGTCAGACCATTGCCGTGGTGGTCAACGTGCCAACCAGTTCGATGGCCCGCGAGGCGGACCTGCTGCTGCCGACCCATGCCGGGCCGGAAATCGGGGTGGCCTCGACCAAGGCCTTCACTTGCCAGCTTGCCGTCCTGGCGGCGCTGGCGGCGCACATGGCGGTCAAGCGCGGGCGGATGACCCGCGCGGAAGAGGCAGAAGTGGTCGATCATCTGCTTCAGGCCCCGGCCAGCCTCAACGCCGCGCTTTCGCACGATGGTGATATCGCGGCCATGGCCCACCTGATCGCGCCGGCGCGCGACGTGCTCTACCTCGGGCGTGGACCGGACTATCCGCTGGCGCTGGAAGGGGCGCTAAAGCTGAAGGAAATCAGCTATATCCATGCCGAAGGCTATGCTTCGGGCGAAATGAAGCACGGGCCGATCGCGCTGATTGACGAGGCCGTGCCGGTTATCGTCCTCGCGCCCAGCGGGCCGCTGTTTGAAAAGACCGTCAGCAACATGCAGGAAGTTCGCGCCCGCGGCGGCAAGATCGTGCTGGTTTCGGACCGCGCCGGGCTGGACGAAGCGGGCGAGGGTTGTCTCGCCACAATCGAGATGCCCCGCGTCCATCCGTTGATCGCGCCGCTGGTCTATGCCGTGCCGGTGCAATTGATTGCCTATCATGTTGCCTGCGTGAAGGGGACGGATGTCGATCAACCGCGCAATCTTGCCAAGTCGGTCACAGTGGAATGACCGAATTCCGCCGCAAAATCCCGGTTAGGTTTACGCGGCGCTAAGACTTTCCCGGTAACCGGGGCGGGTGAACACCGCGACTTCCCCCGCCGCCGCCCTGCCGCGCGAATTGCCGGTGATGGCCGTGCTCGGTCTCGCCAGTCCCGGCGATGCCGACTGGACCCGGTTGCGCGGTCTGCAATATTCCAACCTCGCCCGGGTCACCAAGGCGCGGATCCTGGCTCAGGCGATTGCCGCGGTCGGGGTCTGCTGGCTTTACGCTGGAACCGTCCACTGGGCGCTGATCCTGGCCTGGACGGCGCTGCTCGGTGCCACGCTCTATCACGGCGGGATGGTCGACAAGACCCTGAGCGATGCTGACCGCCGCCGGATGTCGCGCGATGAAGTCGATCGCCAGTCGCGCACCTCGGTGGCCAATGCGATGGCCTGGGTCGTGCCCATGGCGGCCTTTGCGCCATTCGGGACCGGAGCCACGCATTTAGAGCTCTGGGCAATCACGGCGATGCTGCTGACCGCCTCGGCCGTGCTGCTGCCGGCCGTGCCGCTGGCCAACCTGCTGTTCGCCGGGATCGCTGGTGGCGGCGCGATTGCCAGCCTGTTGTGGGCCGGAAATTTCGAGATGGCGATTGTCACGATCGTCTGGCTGGCGGTGATCGTCGCCGGCTCGATCGAGAACGCCCGTTCGTTCCTGACCGCCCGAATTGCAGAAGCCGGGATGGCGGAAAAGAACGAGGTCGTCTCCTTGCTGCTGCGCGAGTTCGAAGAGGGCGAAGCCGACTGGCTGTGGCAGATCGATACCTCGCGCCGGGTTCGCTCGGTCAGCCCACGCTTTGCCTTTGCCTTGGGCCAGAGCGCTGACGAGATCGACGGCAAGCCCTTTATCCAGCTGATCGCCGGACCCGCGTGGGAAACCGGCCAGTTCCCTTCAAGCTTGCATGACCTGGCCGAACGGCTGAAGCGCCGCGAGAGCTTTTCGAACCTGATCGTGCGCGTCCATATCAGCGGCGAGCTGCGGTGGTGGGAGCTTTCCGGCACGCCCAAGTTCGATGACAAGGGTGGATTCGATGGGTTCCGCGGGGTCGGCTCGGATGTGACTGCTCAGCGGGAAAGCTCGGAAAAGATCGCGCACATGGCGCGGTTCGATACCCTGACCAGCCTGCCCAACCGCATGATGGTGACCGAGGCGCTGGGCGAGGCGCTGCGCTATGCCGCGCAGTGGCGGACCAAGTGTGCCTTCCTGATGATCGACCTCGACCGGTTCAAGGCGGTCAATGATACGCTGGGCCACTTGGTGGGCGACCAGTTGCTGGCCCGGGTTTCCGACCGGCTCAAGGCGATCATGACCGAGAACGAGCTGTGCGGCCGCCTTGGCGGTGACGAGTTCGCCATCGTGGTGCGTGACGCTTCCGATCCCCGCCGGCTGGAAAAGGTTGCGGCCAGCGTGATCCACCTGCTGTCGCAGCCTTACGAGGTTGACCACCACACGCTCTACATCGGCGCCAGCGTCGGCTCGGCGATCGGTCCGCGCGATGGCAACACCGTCGAAACCCTGATGCGCAACGCCGACCTCGCGCTCTATCGCTCGAAGGAAGAGGGCGGCGGCCAGCACTTCAGCTATGAACCCTCGCTTCACGCCCACGCTGAAGAGCGCCGCAAGCTGGAATTCTCGTTGCGCCGCGCGCTGGAAAAGAACGAGTTCACGCTCAACTACCAGCCGGTGGTCGATGCCCAGGCGGAAACCATTGTCAGCTTCGAAGCCCTGCTGCGCTGGAACAGCGAAGACCATGGTTCGGTCAGCCCGGCCAAGTTCATCCCGCTTGCGGAGGACACCCGCCTGATCGTGCCGATCGGTGAATGGGTGCTGCGCGAAGCCTGCCGCGAAGCCGTGCGCTGGCCAGGCGATATCAAGGTGGCGGTCAACGTCTCTGGCGAACAGCTGCTGGATGCAAGCTTCATTCCCAGCGTGGTGACCGCGCTGTCCAGTTCGGGCCTGCCGGCCCAGCGGCTGGAAATCGAGGTAACCGAGTCAATCTTCGTGCGCGATTCGAACCTGGCCCGCGCCGCGCTGGAACAGATCATGGCGCTGGGCTGCGGCATTGCGCTCGACGATTTCGGCACCGGCTATTCGTCGCTGGCCTATATACGCAACCTGCGCTTCTCGACGATCAAGGTGGATCGCAGCTTCGTGCAAGGTGCGGCCGCCGGCAATCCGGAGAGCCTCGCGATCATCCGCGCCGTTGTGGCGATGGCCGACAGCCTCGAGATGTCGACCACGGCCGAGGGCGTCGAGACCGAGCGCGAGCTGGAAATCATCCGCGGCCTCGGCTGCAAGAAGATCCAGGGCTATTACTTCGGGCGGCCGATGCCGGCGCTTGAGGCGCGCGGCCTGTTCGGGAAGTCCGACCTGCGTCAGGCCGTCTGAAGCTCAGGCGCCGACCAGGCCTCGCACGGCGCTTTCGAACAGCGCGCGGCCATCGGTGCCACCATGGGCCGGTTCAATCATGCGTTCGGGGTGCGGCATCATGCCCAGCACGTTCCCGGCAGCGTTCAGCACACCGGCAATGTCGCGCGCCGAGCCATTGACCGGTTCGGCATAGCGGAAGGCCACGCGGCCTTCGCCTTCGAGGCGGTCGAGCGTTTCAGCGTCGGCGAAATAGTTGCCGTCATGGTGGGCCACGGGGATCGTGATTTCCTGGCCCGCGCTGTAACCGGCGGTGAACAGGCTCTGCGTGTTTTCAACCTTCAGCTTCACTTCCCGGCAGACGAAGCGGATGCCCGCGTTGCGCATCAGCGCACCGGGCAGCAGGCCAGCCTCGGTCAGGACCTGAAAGCCATTGCACACGCCCAGCACCGGCACGCCCTGGTTCGCTGCGGCGATCACCGCCTGCATGATCGGGCTGCGCGCGGCCATCGCGCCGGACCGCAGGTAATCGCCATAGGAAAAGCCGCCTGGCAGGGCGATGAAGTCCAGCCCATCGGGCAGGGCGGCATCGCCGTGCCAGACGCGGTGCGGCGCGGTGCCGGAGATCTTCTCCAGCGCATCGGCCATGTCCCGGTCACAATTGGAACCCGGGAAGGTGATCACGGCCGAGCGGAAGCTCACGGCTGCACCCGTTCGATGCGGTAATTCTCGATCACCGTGTTGGTCAGCAGTTTGCTGGCCATGTCCTCTAGCTGGGCGTCGGTGACGCTGGCATCGACTTCCAGTTCGATCATCTTGCCGGCGCGTACGTCCTGCACGCCGTGGATGCCGAGGCCTTCGATGGCATGGTGAATTGCCCGGCCTTGCGGGTCGAGTACCCCGTTCTTGAGGCTGACGAATACGCGGACCTTCATCGCGGGGCCTTTCGGACTGAAAACGGGAGAGTCGCGCGGGCCTATGCCGCCAGAACGCTGCCGGGGCAAGCGCCGTGCGGCGATCATCCCCGATCTGGGAACAGCGCCTTGGCCAGATAATGGGCGGCAAGCGCGCCGGCGAGTTGTGCCTGGATGAAACCGGGTGCGTCGGCCGGGGCAATTCCGGCGAAACTGTTGCTCAGGCTGCGGGCAATCGTGATCGCGGGGTTGGCAAAGCTGGTGGACGAGGTGAACCAATACCCCGCCACGATAAACAGCGAGACCGCAGTCGGAACCGCCTCGGGCTTGTGGCGCAGCGTACCAAGGATCGTCAGCACCAGGCCGAAGGTCGCGACAAACTCGCCCAGCCACTGGCCGGGGCCGCTGCGGGACTTGGCCGAGAGTTGCAGGATCGGCAGGTCGAACATCGCGTGGGCCAGCCAGACGCCGAGAATCCCGGCACCGATCTGGACCAGCACCACTGCCGCCGCCTCATTCCAGCTGGAATTGCCGCGCAGCCGCATGACCAGGGTGACCGCCGGGTTGAACTGCGCGCCCGAAACCGGACCGAGCATGGTGATCAGGACATAGAGGATCGCCCCGGTCGCCAGCGTATTGCCCAGCAGCGCCACGGCAACATTCCCACCGGAAAGGCCTTCCGCCATGATGCCGGAACCCACGACGGTGGCGAACAGGATTGCGCTGCCGATCCCCTCGGCCAGCAGTTTACGGCCAAACTGGCTCATGCCGCGCCCTCCATGGCTCCGATCCGGGCCAGCTCTGCCTGGGTGGCGGTGGCATCAAGCCCATCCAGATCAAGCGCAAAGAACGCCTCGACCCGCATCGCCAGCAGTCGCCAGGTTTCGGCAAAGGCGGCGTCGATCTGGGTCTCGTCGCCCGTCGCGTCAGCCGGATCGGGCAGGCCCCAGTGCGCCCGCAGCGGAGTGCCCGGGAAGATCGGGCAGGCCTCACCCGCCGCATTGCCGCAGACCGTGACAACGAGGTCGATTTCCGGCGCGTCCGGCCCAGTGTATTCGTTCCAGCTCTTGGAGCGGAAACTGGCGGTATCGAAACCTTCGCGCGCCAGCAGTCGCAGCGCGCCGGGATGAGGCAAGCCCTTGGGCTTGCTCCCGGCGGAGTAGGCCGCCAGCCGGCCCGCGCCGTGCCGGCGGAACAGCGCCTCGCCCAGGATCGAGCGGGCGGAATTGCCGGTGCACAGCACCAGCACCGAACGCACCTGCACCATCTCAGCAGCAGGCGGGCTTGGCCGGCGAAATCGCCGGGGCGCAGCACGCATTTGCGGAGGCATTGGCCGAGGCGACGGCGGCAATGTCCGGGCTGGTGCCATAAGAAGTCGCATCACCGTGCGTCAGGAAGGCTTCCCAGACCACGCCATCGGGATCGGCGATCCAGCTCTTTTCAGACTTGGCATAGCAGCAGGTGGTTGCGCCTTCTTCCAGCACGGGGCGTCCGGCGGCTTCGAGGCGGCCATAGACCTCCGCCAGTTCGGCTTCGTCCTCGACCTGCAGGCCCAGGTGCTCGATGCCCTTGGCGGCGGTCTGGTTGTGCGAAATTGCGAAATTGACGCGCGGATCGTCGAGCATCCACTTGGCGTAATCCGGCTTCACCACGCTTGGTGCCTGGCCGAACAGGCCCGCGTAGAACGCGATCGAGGCATCAAGGTCATCAACCCCGACATGGACATGAAAACGCTTCATGCGACGTTCCTTTCGCTGTCTGTGACCGCAGGCGCGCAGGAATTGCCGCCGCAGCAGTTTTCGGTGAGGTAGCCCATCAGCTCGCTCATCGCGGCGTAGTCGGCCGCATAGATGATCGAGCGGCTCTGGCGGCGCTGGGAAACCAGTCCGGCATGGCTCAACTGGGCAAGATGAAAGCTCATCGACGAAGCCGGCAGGCCTACCGCTTCGGCCAGGGCGCCAGCGGCCATGCCATCGGCTCCGGCCTGAACCAGCAGGCGGTAAGTGGCGAGGCGATGTTCCTGCGCCAGAGCGCCCAGCGCGCGAATGACTGTTTCGGCCTGCATCTCATGCTCCGATGATTCGATAAGTATCGAAATATCGAATTAGACCACGCTGTCAAGCGGGTTGCCGGCAGGCTTCAGTCTGTTTCGGGCAGCGAATCGAGCACGTAGCCAGCCGAGCGGACTGTGCGCAGCGGATCGGGTGCGCCCTGGGCAACCAGCCCGCGGCGCAGGCGGCCGACCCAGACGTCGACCGTCCGCTCATCGGTTACCTCGTCATCCTTGCCGATCCGCTCGATCAGCGCGGCGCGCGAAAAGACCTGGTCGGGGTTTTCAAGGAAATGGGCGAGCAGCCGCAGCTCGTTGGGCCGCAGCGTCAGTAGACGGCCCTGGTAGCGAACCTGGTGCGCAGCCGGGTCCAGCACAAGTTCGCCGTGCGTCAGCCGGCTGCGCGTGCTGGGCGGGGCGGCCGGTTTGGCTTCGTAAGTGGCGAGACGCTCCAGCAGCCTCTCAGCATTGAGCGGACCGACCAGATAGTCATCGGCCCCGGCGCGCAGCGCGCGGCGCTTCTCGTCCGGTTCACCGCTCTCCAGCACCATGGTGATATGGCTGTCCCGCGTGGCCCGTGCCTCGCGCAGGTGCCTGACCATTTCCAGGCCGGAGCGATCGGGCAGCAGCCAGTCGACAAAACACCAGACCGGCCCGCCATCGGCGGCAAGCGGCAGTCCATCTTCCAGCGGAGCTACCGACAGGTCCGGGCGTCGGCGCCTGAGACCCTGAAGCAGGGTCGGCGCGGGGGCGGTAATCAATATGGTCGCGTTCGCGGACATGGCACTTCGCTCTTGGCGGAAATTACTTCCCGACAAGCATGGCGCAGCTACGTGACGGATTCGTGACGGCAATTCGTCGCCGCGCGGTCCGTAGTCATTGTCACAGTTCTGTCATAAAAAACTCCATGAATCCGGGACTGTTTGGGCATATGCTCGGCGGGAGAGAGGATCGCCCCAATGAAACTTCGTCTGGCTCTGTTTGTGGGGACCCTGTTGCTGGCTGCCCCGGCCAACGCCGAGCGCCTGAAGTTTGACCATCGCCTGTCCCCGCCGCTCAAGGCCGTGTTCGATGGCGGCGATCCGGCGATGATCGACTTCAATGACAAGAACCCGCGCTACGTGACCGACCTGATCGCGATCCAGGGCAAATCGGCCAAGGACTGGATCGAGGCGCTGCTGATCGTTGCCCGCACGCCGGACAAGAAAGTGCGGACAGTGGCCGAATGGGTCGCTGAATTGCAGGCCGAGGGACAGCGCCGCTGCGCCAGCCAGTTCCGGACCCTGGCCGAGGATCCGGCCTCAACCACGTTCGAGCGGCGCTCGTCTGGTTGCGCCTCAGGATACCCGCCGGTTGCGCTCTATCGGGTGGTTGCCGGGAAAAATTCGCTCTTCCTGCTGGGGTTTCTGCATAAGGCCGAACCGTCGCCGCAGGAAGAAGAACAATGGCGCGCGGTCCTTGCTTCGGCGACGATCGACTAGTCAGCCCCGGTAACACCGGCGGAATTGCGTCGATTTTACGTCCTCTGTCAAATTGATGTCGCATTAGCGTCAGCCAAGGTACGCGGAAGCGACACATGCAAACCTTAGTGGCGGCCTTGAGGTCGGCACGGGGCGATTCGCTTGGTCACAAGCACCCCTGAAACCGGCGTCATGAGAAATGACGAATACACTTTCAGGGAAGACACCCAATGAACCGCTTGAATGCACGCTCGACTGCATCGCTGCTTGCCATTGCAACCGCCCTCGGCCTCGGCCTGACCGGCACCGCTCACGCGGCCGTCACCGTGACCGACAGCGCCATCTTTGTTGATGCCGCCGCGCCCGAAGGCAGCGCCGCCGAAGCGCCCGCCACCGCCGCCGATCCGCAGCAGGATGCCGCCGCTGCGCCAGCCGAAAGCGGACAGACCGACGGCTTGACCGACATCGTCGTCACCGCGACGAAGCGTGAAACCAATCTGCAGCGCACCCCGATCTCGATCTCGGTGATGGGCGCTGAAACGATCCGCGAGCGCAAGGTGCAGAGCCTGCTCGACCTGACCGACGGCGGCATCCCCAGCCTGCGCGTCGCCACCTTCGAAGCCCGCCAGTCGGCACTGACCATTGGCATCCGCGGGATCGTTCCGCTCGACGCCAACCAGCCCGCCCGCGAACAGGGCGTCGGCGTCTATATCGATGGCGTTTACCTCGGCCGCCAGCACGGCCTGAATGCCGCACTGTTCGATGTCGAGCGGGTCGAAGTTCTGAAGGGTCCGCAGGGCACCCTGTTTGGCCGCAATACCGAAGGCGGCGCACTTTCGATGATCTCGAAGGCGCCTTCCGGCGAATTCGGTGGTCGGGTTGATGGCGGCGTGGGCAACATCGGCTCGCGCAATGCCTCGATCCACCTCAACCTGCCCAAGGTGGCCGGCTTCTCGGTCAAGCTCGATGGCGTCTACCAGCATCAGGGCAATGTCACCGACAACCCGCTCGCTGGCCAGGCCGGCTGGGGCTACTTCAACCGCAAGGGCCTGCGCGCCGCGGTGCGGTGGCAGCCGATTGACGGCATCACCAACGACTTTGCCTATGATGTTGCCAAGGATGAGAACACGCCGTTCTACAGCCAGCTGCTGAACTACAACCCGAACGGCTGCCTCTCGGGCGGCACCAACCTGGCCCCGCTGGCCATTCCTTCGGGCAGCGCCTGCGTTACCCCGGGCACTTCCTTCACCGGTTCGCAGGGCACGATCCGCTCGCTCCTGCCGGGTGTGGTCGTCAACGGTGCAACGCTGATGCGCACTGCCGATATCGGCGTGCCGCAGAAGCCCAGCGTCGACAACACGCATGGCTTCACCAACACCTTCAAGTGGAAGATCGCGCCGGAACTGGAACTGCGCTCGATCACCGCCTGGCGCGGGGTTGATGTGGAGCAGTGGGACAACTCGGGCGGCGCCCACCGCGTCCCCGTGGTCAACCTGACCGCCGCTTGCGCCGGCGCCAACTGCGCCTTCAGCCGCTATAGCCTTGCCGACCTGCGCCAGCGCCAGTTCAGCCAGGAAATCCAGGCGGTCGGCACGGTCGGCTCGGTCGATTATGTCGCGGGCTTCTATTACTTCAACGAGCGCGTCAGCGACGATGCCGCCACGCCGAACTCGATGGGGGCCACCGCTGTCGTCACCGGTGGTGTCGTAACCGGCGCGACCTATGCGCCGATCGCGTTCTGCACCGGTGCAGCCAATCCGGCACTGGGCAATGCGGTGCAGGGCTGCTCGATCGACCGGGCCTCGCAGGTCCGTTCGAAGAGCTATGCGGTCTATGGCCAGGCCACCTGGAATGCGACCGAGGCGCTGCATGTCACCGTCGGCGGCCGCTACACCAAGGACAAGAAGCAGGGTGAGCTGACCTTCTCGCGCGGCGTCAATTACGCCGCCAACCCGGCGATCGCTCTCGCCAACGGCTATGTTCCGCTCGACAAGGAGTGGAGCCGCTTCAACCCGATGGCGACCGTTGCCTACGACTTCAGCAATGCAGTCCACGGCTACATCAAGTACGCCACCGGTTACCGTGCCGGCGGGGCCAGCTCGCGCACCTCGGACTACCGGGCATTCAACCCGGAAGACGTGAAGAGCTATGAAGTGGGCCTGAAGGCAGACTTCTGGGATCGCCGCGCCCGGATCAACATCGCCGCCTACATGATGGACCGCAAGGACAGCCAGGTCGACCTGTCGACCATTCAGCCAACTGCGACCGGCAACTTCAACAACCTGGTCACCTTCAACGCTCCGGGCACCACCAAGATCCGCGGGATCGAGGCCGACCTGACCGTGAAGCCGACCGACCGCCTGAAGTTCGACCTGTCCTACGCCTATACCTACACCAACATCCCCGAAGTGCCGGTGACCTACCGCGAGTTCACTTCGGCCGGGGTGCCGACCGGCAACTCGACCACCGTGCCGCAGAAGTTCTTCGTGGTCTTCACGCCGCGCAATGCCGCCAGCGCCTCGGTTGACTATGAACTGCCGATCGGTGGTGACACGCGGATCAAGTTCCACCTTGACGCCAACTACTCGCAGGCGACTCAGAGCTTCGACCAGTTTGCGACCAAGAACGACGAATCCCTGGTGGTGAACGGCCGTATCTCGGTGCTCGACATCGGTCTTGGTGCTGGCGACCAGAAGCTGACCTTCGGGATCTGGAGCCGCAACCTGCTCAACACCCAGTATGTCTATCGCCGCGATCCGTCGAACAGCCTGCCTTCGGTGCAGTCGAACGCGGTGGCCGGGGTGCCCAACATCACCCGCATCGCCAACAACGGCGGCATCCTTGGTGACTACGGCAACTTCAACATGCCGCGCACCTTCGGCGTGGACGCCTCGATCAAGTTCTAAGTTTCACTAATCCTCCCTGACTAGTGGGGCGGGGGACTTCGGTCTCTCGCCCCATTTTTTTGCCCAGCTTGATAATAACTGACCAGTCAGTTATAAACGACTCATGGCCCGTCCCTCCGCTCCGATCGACCGCGACCAGCTGCTCGCCTTGGCCCGCGCGGAGTTCAACGCGCGCGGCTTTGCGGCCGCGCGGATGGAGGACATTGCGCGCGCCGGGGGCATTTCCAAGGCCGCGCTTTACCTGCGCTTTCCTTCCAAGGAGGCGATCTTCGAGGAGGCAGTGCGCGATCTGATCGCGCGGACCCTGCCGGAGCTGCTTCCGTCCGAATTTGGCGACAACTCAGCCGAAATGCTGCTGCGTCAGTTCCTGCCGCTCGCCTTTGTGCGACTGACCGAGCCCGAATTCGCCTTCGTGCCGCGCGTCATCATTGGTGAGGGGGCCAACTTTCCGGCACTCGCCCGGTTCTATCATGACGAAGTGATCCTGCGCGTGCTGGAGTTGATTACCGGGCTCATCCGGCACGGCGTCGCGCGCGGGGAATTTGCCTGCGCTGATCCTGACCTGGCCTGCCGGACCGTTACCGGCGGGGCAATCTTTGCGGCGCTGTGGCGCGTGGTGTTCGAGCCGGTCGGGGCTGCGCCGATCGATCCGGTCCGCCTGGCCCAGGCCCATGCCGATACGATCCTGGCCGGGCTGCTGGTACGCGGGGAGCAAGCGCGATGATCGTCATTCCCAAGCCTGCCATCGGCGCGCTCGCCCTCGTCATGCTCGGCGCGGCGGGCTGGTATTACTGGCCGGAAGCGGAAGGAGAGAATTGGCTCGGCTATGTCGAGGCCGAGACGATCTATGTCGCCGCGCCCGTCTCTGGCCGGCTGGCGGCGCGGCCGGTTGAGCGCGGTGCCAACGTGGCGGCAGGGGCGCCGCTGTTCGCGCTTGACCCTGAAACCACCAATGCCGAGGCCGCTGGTGCCGCCGCGCAGGTTGCGGCTGCGTCGGCTCAGGTGGCAGACCTGTCCGATCCGCGCCAGCGCGCACCCGAAATCGCCGCGGCGCGCGCTGCCGAAGCCGCGGCTGCCGCGCGCCTGGCGCGGGCCAGCAACGACTTTGACCGCATGGCCGCGCTCGCCCGCAAGGGCTTTGCCAGCAAGGCGCAGCTCGACGCCGCCCGGGCAGCACGCGATGCTGGCGCGGCAGAGCTGGCCGCCGCTCGCGCCCAGATTGCGGCGGGAGAGATGGCTGCTGGCCGCGTGGCGCAGCAACAGGCCGCTCGCGCTCAGGTCGCCGGTGCAGCCGCCAGCCTGCGCGTCCAGCGCCAGCGCCAGCGCGAGATTGCGCCGGTTGCGCCCGAAGCCGGGGTGATCGAGCAGACTTATTACAATCCCGGTGAGTGGGTTCCGGCCAATGCGCCCGTCGTTGCGGTGCTGCCCGATGCGCGCCGCAAGCTGCGCTTCTTCGTCCCGCAGGACCGGATCGCCACTCTGAAGGTTGGGAGCACGGTCCGCTATGGCTGCGATGGTTGCGGCAAGAGCGCGACTGCGCGGATCAGCTTCATCGCACCGCGGGCCGAATTCAGCCCGCCGGTGATCTATTCCGACCGCGCCCGGGCCAAGCTGGTCTTTCTGGTCGAGGCGCTGCTGCCCCCCAGCGCCAAGCCGCTCCCGCCGGGCCTGCCGGTCGAGGTGACCCCGCAATGAGTGAAAGTCCCGCAATCGCGGTGCGGGGGCTGACCAAGCGGTTCGGGCCGCGCACCGTGGTGGATCATGTCGACCTGACCGTGATGCCGGGGCGGATTTGCGGTTTTCTCGGTCCGAATGGTTCGGGCAAGACCACCACCTTGCGGATGATCTGCGGCCTGCTGATCCCCGATGCCGGGGAAGGGGAGGTGCTGGGGCTGGACCTGTCCACCAAGCGCCGCGCGATCAAGCACCAGATCGGCTATATGACGCAGAAGTTCGGGCTATTTTCCGACCTCTCGATTGCCGAGAACCTGGAGTTTATCGCCCGCGTCTATCGGCTTGATCGGCGGCGCGAGCGGGTGGCCGAAACACTTGAGAAGCTTGGCCTCACCAGCCGCGCCGACCAGCTCGCGGGCAAGCTGTCCGGCGGGTGGAAGCAGCGCCTCGCGCTGGCCGCGGCGGTGATGCACGAGCCGAAGATCCTGCTGCTCGACGAACCGACCGCCGGAGTCGATCCGCAAGCGCGGCGCGAGTTCTGGGACCAGATCCACGCACTGGCGGCCGAGGGCATGACCGTGCTGGTCTCCACCCACTATATGGACGAGGCCGAGCGCTGCCACGAGATTGCCTATATCGCCTATGGCGTGATGCTGGCGCGCGGCACGATTGGCGAGGTCATTGCCGCCTCGGGCCTCTCGGCGTTGCAGGGCGAAGGCCCGGGCGCGGACCGCCTGGCCGCCGTGATCGAGCAGCAACCCGGCGTTGCCATGGCTGCTCCCTTCGGCACGTCGCTCCATGTCTGCGGGCTTGATCCGGCGGCACTGCGTGCGGCGGTGCAGCCCTGGGCCGACCGCATCCGCTTCACCCCCGCCGAGCCCAGCCTGGAAGACGTCTTCATCCACCTGATGCGCGGCGCGACCGACAATTCGGTGGAGGCGCGCTGAGATGTGGGAGCGGATTGGCGCGATGATCTTCAAGGAAGTGCGCCAGATGGCGCGCGATCCTTCGACCATCGCAATGATGTTCTTCTTTCCGATCATCCAGCTGGTGATCTTCGGCTATGCGATTAACAACGATCCGCGCCACTTGCCCATGGTGGTGGAGGCGAATGACAATTCGGCCTTCTCGCGCTCGATCGTCAGCGCGCTGCGCACCACCGGCTATTTCGACATCACCGAAGTTGCCGGCAGCTATGGCGAGGCGGACCGCCTGATTGCCGAGGGCAAGGCGCAGTTCGCCCTGACCATCCCGACCGATTTTGCCCGCCGGCTGGTGCGCGGCGAACGGCCGCAGTTGCTGCTGACTGCTGACGCGACCGATCCGGCCTCGACCGGGCCGGCAGTTGCGGCAGTGAATGAGGCCGTGGCGCAAGCGCTGGCGCGCGACCTCGTCGGGCCGCTCGCCGGGCGGCAGCAGGGTCCGCCGCCGATCGACCTGGTGCTGCACCGCTCCTACAATCCCGAGGGGATCACCAGCCACAACACGGTGCCGGGCCTTTTGGCAATCATCCTGTCGATGACCATGGTGGCGCTGACGGCCATGTCCGTGACGCGCGAGACCGAGCAGGGGACGATGGAAAACCTGTTGGCTACACCGCTGCGGCCGGTCGAGGTGATGGTCGGCAAGATCGTGCCCTACTTCCTGCTCGGTTTCGTGCAGGTTTGCGTGGTGCTGGGCTTTGCAATCGTGGTGTTCCAGGTGCCCTTCGTCGGCTCATTGGGCCTGTTGCTGGCAGTGACCTTGCTGTTCACGCTGGTCAGCCTGGCACTGGGCTTCACGATCTCGACCCTGGTGGAAAGCCAGGTTCAGTCAATGATGGCCTCGATGCTGTATCTGATGCCTTCGATCCTGCTGTCCGGCTTTGCCTTTCCCTATCGCGGAATGCCGGTCTGGGCGCAGTGGCTGGCCGAACTGCTGCCGCCGACGCATTACATCCGGCTGGTGCGCGGGATCATGTTGAAGGGCTGGGAATGGCCGCTGGTGCTGCCCGAAAGCGGCAAGCTGATCGTGATGCTGCTGGTGCTCGGCACCATTGCGGTCCGGCGCTACCGGGATACCGTGGCCTAGGCGAGGCCGCGCAGGATCACGTAGCCGCCGATCGCGATCACAAGCGCCGCAAAGCCCAGTTCCATCGCCCGCTTGTGGCTCGCGAGACGCTTGCCCAGCGGAATGCCGACCAGCGCGCCGATCATGCCGCCCACCACCATCAGGCCAACCAGCACCCAGTCAACATAGCCGGACAGGGCATATGACGTGGCAGTTGTCAGGCCAAGCGCGGTCACCACGACCAGCGAGGTGCCCACTGCAATGCGCAGCGGCATCCGCGTCGCCATGACCAACCCGGGGACGATCAGGAAGCCGCCCCCGATGCCAAAGAACCCGGCGAGCAGGCCGACGCCGAACCCGGTCGGGACCAAGCGGGGGAGGAGGACCGAAGCGGTGCTGCGCTCCAGCCGCACGTCGGGATTGTCGGCAGTTTTGCGCGGCCGCAGCATCGACAGGCCGACC
The DNA here is from genome assembly GCA_009926135.1 of Sphingomonadaceae bacterium. GTDB lineage: Bacteria > Pseudomonadota > Alphaproteobacteria > Sphingomonadales > Sphingomonadaceae > Novosphingobium. Next base: position 244,163 of record RFPL01000003.1, on the reverse strand, counting down.
AGCACCATCAGCGCGCCAAACAGGGCGAGCAGCCGCTGGCCGTCCATCGCCTTGCCGGCTTCCGCCCCCAGCGCCGCGCCCAGCACCCCGGCGAGCGCGAAGGTGACGGCACAGGGCCACTTCACATTGCCATTGCGGGCATGGCCGGCGAGGCTGCTGGCGGCGTTGAGCGCCACCGCCACCGCTGCCGTGCCGATCGCGGCATGGGGTGATGATACGCCTACCACATAGACCAGCAGCGGCACGGCCAGGATCGATCCGCCGCCGCCGACCAGCGCCAGCACCAGGCCGATTGCCGAACCGGCGGCGATCGCGGCGAGGATCGTGTCGAGACCCACTTGATCAGGCCGCCGCGCGCCGGTTCCATGGCATCAGCGCCAGCAGTCTGGCCATGCCGCACCAGCCGGTTGCCCCCGCGAAAGTCAGCCCGGCACCGACAAAGGCGCTGAGGCCGATCCAGGCCGGGGCAACGGTCAGCGACAGGATCACGCCGGTCAGCACCAGCAGGCCGGCGGTGATCTGGACCTGGCGCATGATCTCCAGCGGCGCCTTGGCATCGGTGATCACTGGCAGACCAGCCTGGCGCCAGGCATCGATCCCGCCTTCAAGCAGGTAGGCTTCGCATGGACTGGCGGCGGCAAGCTTTGCAGCATTGGCGTCGGTGCGCATGCCCGAGCGGCAGTGATAGATCACCGCCGGAGCATCGCCCAGCGAGAACTCGCTGCCGAGCGGCGCATTGAGCGCGCCGGGAATGCGGCTACGGGCATGCTCGTCAGCGTCGCGGATGTCGATCAGGGCTGCGCCTTCGGCAATCCGGGCACGGGCTTCGGCGGGCGTAATCTTGGTCAGGGTCATGGCCTCAATCCATCTGGCAATAGAGTTGGTGGAGCGTGACGAGCAGCGTTTCGCAGCGTGGATCGGCGATGCGGTACCAGGCGATCTGCCCCTCGCGGCGGAAGGCCAGCAGGCCTTCTTCGCGCAGCAGGGCGAGGTGTTGCGAAAGGGCCGATTGCGACAGGCCGACCGCGAGGGCGAGATCGCCCACCCGCATTTCACCATGTTCGGCCAATTGGCACAGCACCATCAATCGGCGCTGGTTGCCCATTGCCCGGAGCATGGCTGAGACTTCGACGGCATTGGCAGCGAAGCGCTCCAGATCGGTGGTAAGGCTGTTCATTGCGACTCCATTCATTAGCTATTGCTAAATAAGCAGATGCTAATATATGTCAAGCATCAAGGAGCTGCTCGATGACTAACCCCGCACATATCCAAGCTTTCTTTGATGAAGCGACCTTCACCGTGACCTATCTGGTCGGCGATCCGGCAACCCGCCAGGCCGCCGTGATCGACCCGGTGCTCGATTTTGATCCCGCTTCAGGCAAGATCTCGACAGGCTCGGCCGACGCGCTCCTTGCCGGCGCCGAAGCGGGCGGCTGGACCATCACCCGTGTCCTCGAAACCCATGCCCATGCCGATCACCTCTCGGCCGCGCCGCTGATCAAGGCGCGGACTGGCGCGCGGGTTGGAATCGGTGCGCATATCGATGCGGTTCAACAGGTCTTTGCGGGAGTGTTCAACGCGCCGGACGTTTCCGGCACCGGTGCGGAATTCGATGACCTGTTTGCCGATGGTGAAACCTTTGCGGTGGGGGAACTGACCTTTGAAGTGCTGCACACGCCCGGCCACACCGCGGCCTGCGTGTCGTACAAGGTGGGCGATGCGATCTTCGTCGGCGATACGCTGTTCATGCCGGACTACGGCACGGCCCGGACCGATTTTCCCGGTGGGAATGCAGCCGAACTTTACCAGTCGATCCGCCGGATGCTGGCCTATCCGCCAGAAACCCGGCTGTTCATGTGCCATGACTACAAGGCGCCCGGGCGCGATCACTTTGCGTGGGAGACCACCGTGGCCGAACAGCGCGCGCGCAATATCCACATTCACGAGGGGGTCGATGAGGCGGCCTTCGTGACCATGCGGCAGGAACGCGACAAGGGCCTCGCCGCGCCACGGCTCCTGCTGCCCTCGGTCCAGGTCAATATCCGCGCCGGGCACCTGCCCCCGGCTGAGGACAATGCCGTCCATTACCTGAAGCTGCCGCTACGCCTGCCTGACGGGGCGGACTGGGCCTAGGGCTCTATCCCCTCGGGTAGCACCAACACTTCCAGACCCTGTTCGGGATCGAGATAGCGCCTGGCCAGGGCGAGGAGGTCATCGGCCGTGAGGGCCGTCATGATCGCGCGCGAGCTGACGAAGCGATCGATCCCGTCGGGCTTGGACTGCACGCGGTCCGCCAATCCCATCCAGCCAGCGTTGGTTTTGAGCACGGCATCGAGGTTTTCGAGCATCGGTGCCCGTGCGCGCTGCACAATGTCGGCGCTGACCGGGGCCTTGCGCAGTTCTTCCAGCAGGCGGCGGATCGCCGCGCGGGTTGCCGCCACTTCTTTCACGTCGACCGAGGCGCGCAGCGCAAAGGTGCCGTAGCCGCGCCAGATCCGCGGTGTGCTCGCGCCGACGCCGGGCGAATAGGTCTTGCCTAGCGCTTCGCGCAGCGTGTCGGTCAATTCCACCTGGACGACGCGCTGCAACAGTTCGAGCGCAATGGCTTCCTTCAAATCTTCGCCATCGCGGGTAGGCCAGTGGAGCGTCAGCAGCGCCTGGTCCTTGGCGCCATTGTGGCGCAGCAGGCGGGGGCTGCGGTCCTTGGTGAAGCTGCGCTCGCGCTGCTCGGCATAGGGTTGGAAGGTGGTTTCGCGCGCGGGCAGGGCGCCCAACGTCCTGGCTACGAAGGCAATCGCCTGCGCCTCATCCAGGTCGCCGACCAGCGCCAGCTCGATTGCGCCCTTGCTCAGCCGATCGCCAATCGCGGCTTTGAGCTGCGGGAAGGTCAGCTTGCGGTAGTCCTCGACCTTGCCCAGCGCGAACCGGGGGTCCTGGTCCGAGAGGATGCCGCCCAGCGCCGCACCAAGCGCAGAATCCGGCGTTGCCCCCAGCGAGGCAAAGAAGTTGTTGATCGTCTGGCGGAACAGCACTTCGCCCTCTGCCCGGTAGCCCGGATCAGCCAGCTGCGCCGCCAGCACCTGCAACTGCAACTCCAGGTCGGCCGGTGTGGTCGTGGCGCCTGCGGCAAACGTCTCCGCCCCGCTGCCAAGGCCCATCCCGACTGTCCGGCCGGCCAGCAGGCTGTCGAGCTCGTCACGAGAGTGCTTGCCAAGGCCCCCCTGGCCGAACACGTTCATCATCTGGGTGGACAGCGGATTGTCGCGGGTCACCAGCATGTTCCCGCCGTCCACCGACAGCCGCACCGAAATGCGATCCTTGGCCAGGTCAGTGCGCTTCAGGTTGAGCATGACCCCATTGGCAAAGCGGACCTGGCGGATGCCGAAACGCGGCCCGGTCACATCGCTGACGACCTGTCCGGCCGGTCCGAAATCGGTATAGGCAAAGGCACCTGCGGCCTTGCTTTCCGGCTTGCTGACCTGGGCCTTGATCGCCGCATCCCAGGCTTCGCGCAGCGCTTTTGTCCCGCCAATCGGTTCGCGCCGGCCCTGGAAGCGGATCAATGGCTGGTCGAGCGGGACCAGCTCGCGCTTCAGCGCGGCGAGCACCGCATCGGGGGTAATTTCCGGCAGAAATGCCTCAAGCCGTTCAAGCGAGCGGCTGGGCTTGTCGGGCACCACATCGTCGGTCACCAGCGCCAGTACCGCGCCGAGCAGGGTGCCGTGGCTGCGGGTGCTTTCGCTGGCGGCGGCATTGCGCGCGGCGCTGCGCGAATTGGCGATCTGTTCGGCTACTTCCGCCTGGCTGAAGCCGAATTCCAGCGCGCGGCGATACTCTTCGGTCGCCGTGGTTAGCCCGCGCTTCCAGCCCCCATCGATAGTTTCGACCACCAGGTTGGTGGCGCGGCCTTCGCGGAAGCTATCGGCCGTGCCGATGCCAGCACCGCGGAACGGCGCATTGCCCTCGCGCGTGCGGCTGAGCAGGCGGCGGTTGACGATGCCGTAGCCGATCTGCCGCAGCAGGTTCTCGCGCCGCTGGGCAAGGCTGTCCGGTTCCTTGAGCCAGGGGCCGTCGCGGCTGATCGTGACGCGTTCGGACAAGGCCTGATCGATGAAGACGTCTTCCCGCGGCGCGGCTTTGGGATCAAATGGTCCAGCGGGTGGCTGGAGTTCGGCCGGGGCCGGCTGCCAGTCGGCAAACCGGGCCTTGATCGCGGCTTCAACTGCTTCGGCTGGGAAGTCCCCGACCACCAGCACGGTGGTTTGCGCCGGGACATATTCGCGCCGCCAGAATGCGCGGAGGCGCTCGGCATTGGCGCCATTGAGCGTTTCCTCGGTCCCGATCGGGATGCGGTTGGTGTAGCGGGCCCGGGGGTGCAGGAACTGCAGCTGGTCTTCCAGATTGCGCAGGGCAAAGGTGTTTCGATCGCGCTTTTCGGAGAGGATCACGCCGCGCTCGCGAGCCACGGCCGCTTCGCTGATGGTCAGCTCGCTGGCTGTCTCGCGCATCAGCATCAAGGCGGTGTCGAGCAGCGCTGGGTCACCGCGCGGCAGGTCTAGCATGTAAGTGGTGCGCTCGAACCCGGTCGAAGCGTTGGTATCCGCCCCAAAGGCCAAGCCCAGCCGCTCGAGCAGCTTGATCATCTCCCCCTCAGGCACATTGGTGCTGCCGTTGAAGGCCATGTGTTCGACGAAATGGGCATAGCCGCGTTCGTCATCGGCTTCGTCAAGCGAGCCGGCATTGACCACCATCCGCACCAGCGCCTGGCCCTTGGGCGTGGCATTGCTGCGAATGACATAACGCATCCCGTTGGGAAGCAGGCCGAACCGGTAGCCCTCATCGACCGGGACGTCGCTCGCTTCGAACGCCCAGGTCGGCTTCGGGGGCGGGGCGGCCGAGGCCAATCGCCCCTGCTGCGGAGCGCAGGCGGCAAGGGCAGTGGCAGAAAGGAGCAGGGCGAACAGGAACTTGCGCGACATCATCGCCGCCTTGTTGCCGAGACGCGAGTTACCCGCAAGGGCCTGTCTGCGAGCGGTTACTTTCCGCGCAACTTCCGGTGGGCGGAAAGGTCGAACACTTCGCTCGGGCCATTGTCGGTATCGAGCAGGCCGAGCCGGCGGGCGACTTCCTGATAGGCCTCTTCTTCACCGCCAAGGTCACGGCGGAAGCGGTCCTTGTCGAGCTTTTCGCCGGTGACCATGTCCCACAGGCGGCAGCCATCGGGGCTGATCTCGTCAGCGAGGATCACCCGGCTGTATTCGCCGTCCCAGATCCGCCCGAACTCCAACTTGAAATCGACCAGGCGGATGTTGATCGCGGCGAACATCCCGCACATGAAATCGTTGATGCGGATCGCCATCGAAGAGATGTCCTGCATCTCTTCGTTATTGGCCCAGCCGAAGCAGGCGATGTGCTCTTCCGCGATCAGCGGATCGCCCAGCGCATCGTCCTTGTAATAGTATTCGATCAGGGTGTGCGGCAGCGGCTCACCCTCTGGAATGCCGAGGCGCTTCGAGATCGAGCCGGCGGCGACATTGCGCACCACCACTTCGATCGGAATGATTTCCACCTGGCGGACGAGCTGCTCGCGCATGTTGAGCCGCTTGATGAAGTGGGTCGGGATGCCGATGTGGTTCAGCCGGGTGAAGACATGCTCGCTGATGCGGTTGTTGATCACGCCCTTGCCGTTGATCGTGCCCTTCTTCTGGGCATTGAAGGCCGTGGCATCGTCCTTGAAATACTGGATCAGGGTGCCGGGTTCGGGACCTTCGTAAAGGATCTTGGCCTTGCCTTCGTAGATCTGGCGGCGACGGGACATGAGCGGCTTCCCTGCAAGGAAAATGACAAGCCCCGGCTGAGACGAGTCGCGTTCGACTGCTCTGCCGGGGCTTCATGCCTATAGGCAAACGCGCGTGAAAGGCAAAGCCTTAACCGGGGCCTCAACCGGGGCCTTGACCGGGGCGGCAAGGGGCACGCGGCATGGTGAAGTTGGGGTTAACCGGCTCCGGCAAGGCGAAGTTCACTCCATATCCCGGAAACTGCAGCCAAGCGGCGCAGGATCAGGGTCGCGCCGGATGGAGAACAACCATGGCTCGCATGCTGCGCTTGATGAGGGACGAAGCCGGGGCAACGGCAATCGAATACGGGCTGCTCGCGGCGCTGATCGCAGTTGCCGCGATCACTGCGATGCAGGGCTTCGGCAGCGAATTTGCCAACACCTTCAACACCGCTTCCGGATCAATGGCGACAGCTAACAGCAGCGCCTGACGCATGGACCAAAGCCCGTGGACGATCCCCCAAGCTTCGGTTTGACTGTCGGCGCAGAATACGTAAGCTGACCCCAGACGTCACATAAGTGGCGCAGTTGGGTAAGCCTCTTTCGCGGGCCCCGGCCCGTTGACGGAAAGCGTAGCCCGTCACGAGGAGGAGAGGTTATGTCTGCGCGCCAGCTTCGTATTGGTTCGACTTCGTTTATCGCCCTGGCCATTGCGGCCATGTCAACGCCAGCTTTCGCGCAGAAAGACGCTGCCGATGATGCGGCGGCAGACAATGCCAAGGAAATCGTCGTTACCGGTTCGCTGATCCGCGGCTCGCGAGAGGACGCGCCGGCCCCGATTGACGTGATCGGCGCCGAAGAACTCTCCCGCCAGGGCAGTCCCTCGGCGATCGACCTGCTCAAGAACCTGCCGAATTCGAGCGGCATCATCGGCGATGCCAACCAGTTCGACGCCCGCGCGCAAGGCAATGAAGGCGTTGCCTCGGTCAACTTGCGCGGCCTGGGCCCGCAACGCACACTTGTGCTGCTCAATGGCAAGCGGATCGTCCAGTCGGGCGGCAGCGGCATTCCGATTGTCGACGTCAACCTGATCCCATCTGGCGCGATCGGCCGGATCGAGGTGCTGAAGGATGGCGCTGCTGCCACTTATGGCTCGGACGCCATTGCCGGGGTGGTCAACTTCATCACCCGTACCAACCAGGACGGCTTCCGTGCCTCGGCCGATTATCGTTACATCTCGGGCTCGAACGGTGACTATGGCGGGGCGCTCAGCTTTGGCCACTCGGGCGATGGCGGGCGGATCTTCGTCTCCGCCGGCTACCAGCGCCGTTCCGAACTGCGCACGACCGACCGCGATTTCACCATCCAGCCCTATCCCAACAATCCGCAGGGCGGCTGGACCGGTGGGGGTAACCCGGGCAACTTCGATTTCAACGCCACGGTCGGCGGGCTGAGCTTCACGACCGACCTCGGCTGCGAGGCGCTCGGTGGTTTCCGCAGCCTGACCGGTTCGACCACCGACCGCTGCTTCAACCAGTACGGCCTGTTCGGCAACCTGGTCGAGCCGGAAGAGCGTTTCCAGCTATTCCTCGATGCCGAAGTCGACATCAGCGAGAGCACCAATCTCCGGGTCAACGCGCTGTGGGGACATTCGGAAACCCGCATCACCACTTCGCCGAGCTACCTGCCGACACTGCCGCCATCGGCCAATGCTGCTGGCGGCGGGGGCGGGGTGTTCCAGATCCCGACCTATGCCCCGGCGCTGCGCGACTATTGCCGCGTCTATGGCGCGGCAGCGGGCTGCCTGACCGACTCAGGCGGTACGCCGCTCGCGCCCGCACTGGCCTTCCCGGTGCTGTTCCGTCCCGTGCTGCTGGGGGGCAATCCGCTGTTCCCGGGGCGCGGTGCAGCAACCTCGCCGCGTATCTCGGACCAGATGATGGTTTCGGCGGAACTTACCACCAGCCTGTCCGACAAACTGAACTTCACCACCAGCCTGACCTACAGCCGCTATGAGCGCGCGTTTGAGGGCACCGACACTTACGGTGACCTGTTCCAGAACGCGCTGGCCGGGTTTGGCGGTCCTAACTGCGCCTATTCCTCCACGGCATCGCGCGCCGGCCTGACACCGACGCAGCTTGCGGCGCTGGCGGGGACGAATGGCTGCACCTACTGGAACCCGTTCTCGACCGCCGTTCAGGCCAATGCCGCAACGGGACAGACCAATCCGAACTATGCCGGTTCGCGCAGCACCAACGGGCTTTCGACTACACCCGGCGCGGGCCTGATCAACGACCTGGCAACGTTCGACTGGATGTTCCAGACCCCGCGGACCCAGGCCTTCACCACCCAGCTGGTGGCTGACGCTGTGCTTTCGGGCCAGACCGGGCTGACCCTGCCCGGCGGAGACGTGGGCTTCGCGCTGGGCGTGCAATATCGCCGCAATACCTATAGCCGGCGCTACAACAACGTCTCCAACCTCGATCTGGTGCCGTGCCCGGGCACACCGCTGAATCCGGCCGCCACTTGCTCTCCGCAAACCGGCGCGCTGGGCTTCCTTGGCACCAACCGCAACGGCGATAGCAAGGGCGATGTCTATGCAACCTTCGCCGAACTGCAGCTGCCGATCACTGATGCCTTCAACGTCCAGCTTTCGGCCCGCTACGAAGACTATCGCGGCACGGTTGGCTCGACCTTCGATCCGCAGGCGCGCGCCAAGTTCCAGGTAACGGACTGGCTGGCGATCCGCGGCGGCATCGGCACCACGTTCCGTGGGCCCCCTTCGCAGAGCCTGGCCGGCAACCTGACCTCGCTGCAGATCATCGGCAGCTCGTTCCGGGCGATCGACATCAACGGCAACCCCAATCTGGCACCGGAAAGCGCCACGACATACAACGCTGGCCTGCTGATCAACACCGGCGGATTCCGCGCCAGCGTCGACTACTTCAAGTATGACTTCTCCGGCCCGATCGAAGGCGAGCCGGTGGCCGGGATCGTTGCGGCCTTGTTCGGTGCGACTGGCGCGGCCAATTGCGGAAACCCGACCTATGCAGCGCTGCAATCGCGCTTCACCTTCACCGGTGCCGGTTGCGGTATCGGCAATGTCCAGCGGCTGCGCACGCAGTACGTGAACTCGGCCGATGTCACCACTTCGGGGATCGACTTCTCGGCCAGCTACCAGATGGGCGTTGGGTCCGGATCGGTCACCGCCGGTTTGGCTGGCACCTACGTGCTGGATTACAAGACCTCCGACGTGGTGGTCGAAGGCGTGACCGTGCAGCCGGCCTTCGATGCGGTTGGCCTGCTGAACTACCAGACAACTGCCTATCCGCTGCCGCAGTGGAAGGGCAATGCCTACCTCGAAGGTGTTTTCGGAGCGCATATGCTGCGCGTCCAGGTCAACTACATTGATGGTTACACCGACCAGCGTGGGGCGGCGATCTTTGGTCCCAATGCCGGTGCACTGGCTGGGGCTTCGGTCACCACAGGCAAGAACATCGGCAGCTTTACGACGGTCGATGCCACTTATCGCCTGCGGCTGCAGACCGGCACGACGATCGCCGTGTCGGCGCTGAACATCCTCGACAAGAACCCGCCGTTCGCGCGGCTGGACCAGAACTACGATCCGTTCACCGCAAGCCCGCTGGGCTTTACGGCCAAGATCTCGATCACCCAGGACTTCTGATCACGGTCCAGTGAGGGGGCAGGGGGCGCGGAAGGTTCAGGCCTTCCGCGCCCCTTTGCGTGTCGGTCAGGAAAGGTCCTGTGCCAGGGCCAGACGCTCGGCCAGCCACTGCGTTGCCGGTCCCAGGTGCCGGTCCGTGCGGCGGATGGCGAACAGCGGATAGTGCCCACCGGGCGCCTCCGGCAAGTGGAGCCGCACCAATCGGCCATCCGCAAGATCGTCGGCCACCATCCACAGCGGCATATTGCCCCACCCAAGCGACTGGCGCAGCAGTTCGTGCTTGGCGCCAAGGTCCCCCAGTCGCCAGGTGCGCGGGCTGATCACCGAAAATTCCTTACCGGCGGACAGCGACGAGCGATCGGACAGGACCAGCTGCACCTGATCACGGATTGCGCCGCCATGTGCCAGCGGGTGATCGGGGGCCGCGACCGGAACGAGTTCCACTTCACCCAGCGACTGTCGCTCGACCCCCGGCTGTTCGGCGGCCAGAGGCCCGGCGACGCCCAAGGCTGCCTCGCCCTTCAGCACCAGATCAGCCACGGCCCCCAGTGCCTCGACCCGCAACGCCAGCGATACTGCCGGGAACTGCGCTGCAAAGTCGCGCAGGGCGGCGGCGAGGCAGGCCGAGGGGAACATCACGTCGACCACCACGGCCACGCGCGGCTCAAGTCCGGCATTTAGTGCCTCGACCCGTGCGCCCAGCCCCGCCAGCGCTGCTTCGATCTGCCGCAGCTCTTCAACCACGGCAGCGCCCTGGGCCGTCAGCCGCGGCTTGCGGGTGCCTTCGCGCACGAACAAGGTGACGCCGAGCTGCGCTTCGATATTGGCGATGGCATAGCTGACCACCGAAGTGGCGCGGCGCAGGCGGCGGCCGGCAGCGGCAAAACTGCCTTCCTCCACCACGGCAAGGACAGTGCGGATCTGCTCGATCGAAGGGGTTCCGGGGCGCAACTTATCAATCCTATAGAAAAGATAGTAAGATATTATCCGACTTTTCGGAAAAGCGCAAACGGTCCATCTGGCGGTTATCCCATTCAGCGGCCGAGCGCCGCGCAGCCAGGAGCATTTCGATGAGCAAAGTCCTTGTCCTCTACTATTCCAGCTACGGTCACCTCGAAACCATGGCCAATGCCATCGCCGAAGGCGCGCGCGGGGCGGGTGCGGAAGTCGATGTAAAGCGCGTGCCGGAAACGGTGCCGGAAGAGATCGCCAGGGGCGCGCACTTCAAGCTCGACCAGGCGGCTCCCGTCGCGACCGTCGCGGAACTTGAGCATTATGACGCGATCATCGTCGGCACCGGCACCCGCTTTGGCCGGATCAGCAGCCAGATGGCAGCCTTCCTCGATCAGGCTGGCGGCCTGTGGGCGCGCGGTGCGCTGAACGGCAAGGTTGGCGCGGCTTTCACCGCCAGCGCCACCCAGCATGGCGGGCAGGAAACCACGCTGTTCTCGATCATCACCAACCTGCTGCACTTCGGCATGACCGTGGTTGGCCTGGACTATGGCCATGCGGGTCAGATGCGGCATGACGAAGTGGTCGGAGGCGCACCCTATGGTGCCACGACGATCGCCGGCGGCGACGGCAGCCGCCAGCCTAGTGACACCGAACTCGAAGGCGCGCGCTATCTTGGCGCCCGCGTGGCGACAACTACCACCAAGCTGTTCGGCTGAGACCCCCCGTCGGGCCGGAGCCGCAAAGCTCCGGCCCGCAAACGGGCTGCTACTTGAGCAGGTGTTCCTTCCAGAACTGCAGTTCGGTCCAGAACTGGTAGTCCTGATTTTCCTTCTTTCCGAAGCCGTGGCCTTCGTTCTGGCCCACCAGATGCCAGGCAGTGCGGCCCTTGGCCCGAACGGCGGCGATCATCTGGTCGGCCTCGCTCTTCGGCACCCGCGGATCGTTGCCACCGGTCACCACCAGCAGCGGGATCGACAGCTTGGCGACGCTGGTCAGCGGGGAGATTTCCAGCAGCTTCGCGCGCTGCTTGGGATCGCGCTCGTCGCCATATTCCACCCGGCGCAGGTCGCGGCGATAGGACTGGGTGTTCTCCAGGAAGGTGACGAAGTTGCTGATCGCGACGATGCAGTCCGCTGCCTTGAAGCGATCGCCATACCGGATCGCGCTGGCATAACACATGTACCCGCCATAGGAGCCGCCCTGGACTGCCATGCGCCCGGCATCGATCGCGGGGTCTGCCTGCAAGCGGTCAAGGAACGCGCCGATATCCTTAACCGAATTCTCGCGCAGGAACGGCCCGTTATCAAGGCTGACGAAGCGCTTGCCATAACCGGTTGAGCCACGAACGTTGGGATAGAACACAGCGATCCCTTGTTCGTTCAGCAGGTAATTGGTTCGCCCGCGGAAACCCGGGGTGGACTGGCCTTCCGGCCCGCCGTGAATGTTGACGATCAGCGGCCGCTTGCCCGGGAACTTCGCCGGATCGGGGCGGTAAAGGAAGCCCGAGACGGCTTCGCCATCAAAGCTCGTCACCTCAACCAGTTCCGGCTCGACATTGCGGGTCGGGTCCAACCCGCCGGTCTCGCTCTCGGTCCAGCGCTTGACGGCCAGGGTCTTGGGATCGACCGAGAAGGCGTCGGTCGGCACCTTGGCGGATGAGACGGTAACGCCGATTTCGCCCCAGGGCGCGATCTTCACGCCGCCCAGGCCGCCCGTGGGCAGGCCGGCCACTTCGCGGGACTGGCCGGTTTTGGGATCAAGCAGGCGCAGCTTCGAAATGCCCGCCTCGTTGACCGTGTAGGCGATAAAGCTGCCGTCAGGGGCGATGTCGAAACCTTCGACATCCCACTTCGTTTCGGGCGTGCGGGGCGTGAACTTACCGGTCCTGGGATCAAGTGTGCCGAGCCGCTGGAAGTCCGATCCTTCGTCGCTCGTCACCCACAGCGCGCCATCGGGTGCGAACTTGGCGCCGCCATAGGAAATCGCCTTCTTGTGATCGCCGATCGGGGTCAGCTTGCTGGTGGCCAGGTCGAGTACATAGAGGTCGCTCTTCTGGACCGACTGGTAATTGCCCACGACCGCCGTGGCATTGCCCGGCGCGAAATCGGCAATGCCCCAGCCGCCGCCCTTGACCTGAAGCACCAGCCGATTGCTGGCCAGATCGCGGGGATCGATCACGTAAAGGTCTGAATCCGCGCCGTTGCGACGGGTTGAGGAATAACCGAGGAGCTTGCCGTCGCTGCTCACCGCATTGATCTCGTTGCGGCTCTTGCCGTCGGTCAGCAGAGTCAGCCGGCCGTCCTTCAGCGTGTAGAGCTGCCAGAACTCGTTCCCGCCGGTATCCTTGCGGACCACCAGAGTGCCATCGTTCGGCATGTAGGTGCCGAACAGCGGTTCGACCTCGAAGCTGATCTGGCGGCGGGCCATGCCCGGGGCGACGACGGTATGAAGCTGAGCCACATTACCGAACCGCGTGGCGATAAGCATTGCCCTGGTGCTGGGATCCCAGTCGAGGAAGCTGGCGGTGCGAAACTCCATGTATGGGCGCGTCGCTTCGACCAATGCCAGCGGCACGGCGGGGACGCCGTCAGCCTCGATCGCGGCGGGCTTTGGCACGGCGGGCCCGGTGTCCTGGGCGTTGGCCGGGGTAAACGGAAGGGTCAGGGCCGAAAGGCCGAGCAGGATTTTGCGCATGGTTGAAGGCATCCCTGTTGTAATTGCTGGCAGCAGGTTGGCCTGACACGCGCAATGGTTCAACCGGGTATTCGACGAACGGCTATACTTGCGTTAGTCGCACCCGGGCGTCAGTCTGCCGCCCATGCGTTTGCTCCTCCTTGCCTTCACCTTGGCGCTGGCCGTTCCGGCCCATGCCCAGAACGCCCCCGCAGCAAAACCAGCCGCCATAATCGCCACCGCCCCGGCCGGGACCCGGATCGGCTTGCTGGTGGTCGACGAAAAGGGGCGGGAAGTCGCGGCGATCCGGCCCGATGATCGGTTCATCCCAGCCTCCAACACCAAGCTGTTCACGACCGCGGCAGCCATGGCGCTGCTGGCGGACCAGCCAGCCAAGGGCGTGACGATTGGGCTGGTGCCGGGCAAGGGCGGGGTGCCCAACGTCATATTGGCAGGTAACGGCACGCTAAACCTCTCAACCGCGCCGGACTGCGTCACCGGCTGCCTTGCGCCATTGATCGACCAGCTGGCAGCGAAGGCCCGGGTCGTGGGTGACATCATTGCCGATGACAGCGCCTTTACTGACCAGCGCTGGAGCCCGGGGATGAGCTGGAACAATATCGGCACTGATTCCGGCACGGCCACTTCGGCGCTGGTGATCGATCACAATGAACTGCCGATCGTGGTGACGCCGGGTGCGCCCGGACAGCCGCCACTGGTGACCGTTTCGCCTTACTATACCCTGGTCAACCAGGCTGTGAGCGTGGCCGAGGGCGAGACGCGGCTGGGGATTGACCGTGCCGTAGGAAGCCGCGTGCTCCGGCTCTATGGCACGATCAAGGCCGGGGCCACCTGGCGCGACTTGCTGGGGCTGGATGACCCCGCGCACTATGCAGGCTGGCTGGTGGCGCGGGAGCTGGGCCTGCGCGGGGTAAGGCTGCGCGGGAAAGTCGGGTCGGTCCACCGCGCGGTCGGTGCCGCGGTGGCCTTGCCGGACAGTGCCGTTACCTTGGTTGCCGAAGCGCCCGCTGCGTCGCTGTCCGACGAGGTGCGATTGATCAACAAGGTCAGCCAGAACCTTCATGCCGAACTGCTGATCCGGCGCCTTGCTTTTGCGGCGCCCGCAGCGGAGCCGGACAAGCCGGCCCCGGTCGACAGCCTCGACCAGGGCCTGGCCGCCGCTCGCGCCGTATTCGAGCGCGCCGGCCTGCCGCGCGCCGGCTACGACTTCGCCGATGGCTCCGGGATGTCGACCTATAACCGGGTTTCTCCGCGCGCGGCGGTTGCCTTGTTGCGCTGGACGGCGGGCCAACCCTGGGGAGCGGAATTTCGCGCTTCGCTGCCGGTCGGCGCAACCGACGGCACGCTGCGCCGGCGCTTTGTCGGAACACCGCTGGCCGGCCGGATCTTTGCCAAGACCGGCACGCTTAATGCCACCAATGCCCTGTCCGGCTGGCTCATCGCGGCGAGCGGGCGTGAACTGACCTTCTCGATCATCGCCAACGATGTGCCCGAGGGCACCTCGGCGCTCGCGACGATGGACAGCGTGCTGGTAGAGATTGCCGCGCAAAACTGAACGAATGTTCATGTTGCAGCATGGCAACATCCCCTGAACTTCCGCCGCTGGGTTGCCGCGTCCTCTTTCGCAACGAAATTCCGGCGTTAGTCTGATCGAGTTCCGCCCGCCGTGGCGGTCGACCAGGGGGTTCACATGACTGCAAGCAAGCTGACTCGGATCGTGCTGTCCAGTGGCGTCGCGCTGGGGGCATTCGCCAGCCCGGCGCTGGCCCAGGACGCGCCGGACATTACCAACCGCAATGCGCAGGCTGCGCAAGAGGGCGGGGCAATCATCGTTACCGGTTCGCGGATCAAGCAGGACCCGACCAAGAGCGCCTTGCCGCTGCAGATCATCACCACCGCCGATATCGAGCGCGCCGGGATTTCGAGCGCCGAACAGCTCAACATGTACCTGACCTCGAGCGGTTCGGGGGCGGATAACCTCGCGGCCAATTCGGACGTCACCTCGGGCGCCCAGCGTGGGACCAACGGGCTTTCGGCGGCCAACCTGCGCGGGCAGGGCAGTGCGGCGACGCTGGTCCTGCTGAACGGCCGCCGCGTTGCCGCGCACGGCCTTTCGGGGCAGGCGGTTGACGTGAACCAGATCCCGTTTGCCGCGATTGACCGGGTCGAAGTGCTGAAGGACGGCGCCTCGGCGATTTACGGCACCGATGCCGTTGGCGGGGTGATCAACTACATTACCAAGAAGAACTACACGGGCCTTGGCGTTCAGGGCTTCACCGACATCACCCAGCGCGGGGATGGCAATATCTACCGCCTCTCGGGCGTGGCCGGTTACGGCGATCTGGACGAGCAGGGCTTCAACATCATGGGCGCGGTTGCCTATAGCTGGAACCAGCTGCTGCGCGGGGTCGACCGCGATTTCGTCAACGGCAACCAGCCCGAGCGCGGCCTTTCGATCGACACGCGCGGCACCCCGATCGCGACCGTGTTCAACATCGGCAACAATGCGCTGTTCTTCCCCACCGGCACGTTGACCGGCACGTTGACGCTGACCGCGCCTAATGGCGGCAACGCCGCGGCAGGCGGGATTAACATCCTCGACCTGCCGGGCGGCGCGGGCTGCGGCACGATGGATGGCGGCATGGCCTATGACGAGCAGCTGTGGAGCTCGCCCAACAACATCTATGCCTGCGCCTGGGACACCGGCCGCGCGGCCGCCCTGCAGCAGCCGATCAATACGCTGACCTATTACGCCCGCGGCGTGGTCAAGGTTGGCGCAAGCGAAGCCTATGTCGAAGTGACCGGCTCTGACGCGGATTCGTCCAAGAGCTTTTCCCACAACCAGCTTTCGACCAATACCGGCAACCTGCCGATCGCCTATCCGCTCAACAGCCTGACTGCGACCACCTATAATTCGGTGTTCAACGCCATTCGCGGGGCCTTTGCCGGCAATGCGGCCCAGGTCGCGGCGCTTGATGCGCGCTATGGCCGCCCGATCGGCTTCCGTTGGCGCTGCATTCCCTGCGAGCGCCGTGAATATGTGACGAACACCAAGACGTTCCGCGTCTCTGGCGGGGTCGAAGGCCCACTGCCGCTGGAAGGCTGGGACTATCGTGCCGGGGCATCGCTGGCCCGCAGTGAAAGCTCGTCGGTGCTGGGCACCGGCTACCACTATCGCGGCGTCTTCGCCTCGGCGGCCGATGCGGCTGGCTCGGGTGTGGCGGGCGCGGTCAGCGGCGGGATAGATCCGCGCGCCCCGACTGCACCGGGCGCTTCGGCCCCAGGCCTGGTTGGGCTGATCAACTCGGGCATCCTAAACCCGTTCAGCCTGACCCAGAGCGACGCGGCCCTGGCCGGGCTCAAGGCGATCTCGGCAGAGGGCGCCTCGCTTTATGGCGGGCGCTACAAGGTTGTGCAGATAGATGCCTCGGCCTCGGGTCCGCTGTTCGGCTTGCCGGGCGGCGATGCCCAGCTGGCCGTCGGCGTCGATTACCGACGTGAAACCTACGAGTTCAACGGTTCAGCTGCGGCCGCTGCCAGCTCGCCCAACATCTTCAATGCAGCCTTTGACAACGTCAATGCGCTGACTGCGAAGAACCGCACGATCAAGGCGGCTTACGCCGAAGTGCTGTTGCCGGTGTTCGATGGTTTTGAACTGACCGGTGCGCTCCGCATCGACGATTACACCGGGTTCGGCACCACCACCAATCCGAAGGTCACGGCCAAGTTCCAGCCGGTCGACTGGCTGATGCTGCGCGGCAGCTACAACACCAGCTTCCGCGTGCCGAGCTTCAACCAGATCTTCAACGGGGTGACTGTTTCCCCCTATTCCGGCAGCGATCTGGCTGATCCGACCAAGTGCCCCGGCGGCGTGCCGACCAGTGCGTTTGGATCTGGTCTGCCCTGCGCGCAGATCCGCCCGGACATTGCGACTGGCGGCAACCTGACGCTGCGCCCGGAAACTGCCAGTCAATACAGCCTAGGCGTGGTGCTGCGGCCGGCTCCGCGCTGGAGCGCTTCGGCAGACTTCTGGGTGATCGACGTCGACGATACGATCCAGATCCTCACCCTGCGTGACCTGATCAACAATGCCTCGACCTTCCCGGACAAGTTCATCCGCGATGGCTCGGGCAACGTCACCCAGATCGACCAGCGCTGGATCAACGCCGGTGCGCGCCAGACGCGGGGCGTGGAATTCGCCCTGCGCGGCGGGTTCGATCTGGGCGGCACTTCGTCGCTCAACCTCGGTTTTGATGGCACGCTACTGCTGCGCAAGCTTGAAAAGGTGGCGCCTTCGCTGGCCTTCACCAACCAGCTCGGCGTATTCAGCTATGCGGGTGATCTGGGGCTGAAGTGGAAGCACAACGCCTGGGTCAACTGGTCCAACGATGATTGGTCGGCCACGCTGACCCAGGTCTTCCGCGGCACCTATGCCAATCAGAAGTTGCCCGGCATCCTGTCTGGCGCCGTTGTCCGCCCGGGCTTCAACGCGAAGGTCGATCCGTACTCGATCTTCCACCTCTCGGTCAGCTACCTGGGCCTGGGTCCGAACTACAAGCTGACCATGGGCGTGAAGAACCTGTTCGACGCCGATCCGCCGTTTGCCATCACCTATGACGGCAACACCGGCGCGGGCAGTTCGTGGGAGCCGCGCGTGGCCGATCCGCGCGGGCGCTCGTTCACCGTGGCGGTCGAAGTCAAGTTCTGATCTTAAAGTAAACCGAAATCGGCAAGGGCGCGGTCGGCAGGCCGCGCCCTTGTTGCTTTATGGCAAGGCATTGTTTTTTAAACGGATGATATCGTTAACTGCCGATTTACCCAATTGCCCGATGATAGCGCGGTCGAACGGTCGCAATCGAGCAAACACCATGGACATGAGTCCGGCCTCACAATCCAAGTCCCAATCGACTGGCAATCGCCGGGCGGATCGGCGCAGCTACGATGCGCAGATCCAGTTCCGCAAGGGCGTGAAGCGCGCCACGGTCAAGCTGCGCGACATATCGCAGCTGGGAGCGCGGGTCGCCGGGGTCTTCCTGGTGCACGAGGATGACCACTTCTACCTGACCCTGCCGGGACTTGCCGCGATCGAGGCGCGTGTGGCCTGGGTTGCCCAGTTCGAATTCGGCTGCGAATTCATCCAGCCCCTCAATCCGGTCATCCTGGAATCGATCATCGCCCGCCGCTGAGCGGCAGGCGACTTATACTCTGGCCTGGGTGAACCCCCGCCGCTCGGCGCTCGGAAGGACCGTCGGGACTGCGCTTGAGGCGGGGGCTCGGGGGGCTTGTTCGCTCCGGCTCTTAGCAGACCGGACGGAAGCTTGAATCGCCGCGCCAGCGGGCCAGGATATTGTCATGGACGATCGGCGAAAGCAGCTGTTCGAAGGCACAACCGGTCAGGCTGTTGTCCCACCACACCACTTCGCCCTGCAGCGCTTCGAGCCCCGGCAGGGTCAGCCAGCAGACAGTGCCCGGGTGGATCCGGTTGATCGCGGCGGCGCAGAAGCCGCTCAGCGACAGGTCATGGACCACGGTCTGAAAACCGCGTCCGCCCGAAACGCGCAGCATCGCCGGAATGGTGATGCGGGTGCGCGGTGCGCTGCGGTCTTCCTGGGCAGCGGAGAAATAGGGATCGCGCGTGTGCAGCAGGTAATCGCTCATGGCCAGGTCCTTGCAAAAAACTGCGCTTGCCCGAATCTTTCCGGACAGGCTTGGCAAAGAATGGACTGGCGAGGTTGCCTAGACCTTATGAGGGCTGGTTAACGCGTTCGCGGTGCGGGCTGGCAAATTGTTCACCAAGCAAGGCAACGATCCGGTCGGCAACCACGGCCGGCTCCTTGTTGCGCTTCGGATCCTCGCCCGGATAGGCCTTGGCGCGCATCGCCGTGCGGGTTGCGCCCGGATCGATGATTGCCACCCGGATCGGGGTGATATTCCGCACTTCCTGTGCGTAGCAATCGACCAGCACCTCGGCCGCCGCCTTGCTGGCGGCATAGGCCCCCCACCAGGCCCGGGGCGAAGTCGCGACCGATGTGGTAAGGTAAACGAAGCGCGGGTTGGCGCTTTTGCGCAGTAGCGGATCAAACCGCGCGATAAGCGCCTGGGTGGCCGAAGCGTTGGCAGTCAGCGCCTTGGACAGGCTGCTGGCCTCAATATCGACCACTCCGGTCAGCTGCGGCAGGATGGCCGCGGCATGGACCAGGATATCAAGCGTGGGCCAGCGTCCGCCGATGGCCTGGGCCAGCCGCGCAATGCCATCGCTTTCGGCCAGGTCCACCGGGGCAATGGTTGCCGCGCCGCCAGCAGCGAAGATCGCTTCTTCGATGGCTTCGAGCGCCTTGGTATCACGTCCGGTCAGGATCACGTGTGCTCCGGCGGCGGCCAGAGCCTGGGCTGTTGCCGCGCCAATGCCGCGACTGGCGCCCGTGACGAGCGCAACCTGTCCGGACAGATCGGTCATGCGACCTTCCCCACCGGCAAGTTGAGCTGATCGGTTTCAGCGGCGCGATCGGCCAGATCGGTCAGCTTGGTGGGATAGTCACCGGTAAAGCAGGCATCGCAATGCTGCGGGCAGGCCGCGTTGCGGCTCTTTTCGCCAACCGCCCGGTACAGCCCGTCGATCGAGACGAAGGACAGGCTGTCGGCAACGATGAACTTGGTCATCTCCGCCAGGTCCATTCGCGCCGCCAGCAGCTTGTTCCGTTCGGGAGTGTCGACGCCATAAAAGCAGGAATTGTTGGTCGGCGGGCTGGCCACGCGGAAGTGCACTTCGGCCGCCCCGGCATCGCGCATCATCTGCACGATTTTCATCGAGGTGGTGCCGCGCACGATCGAATCGTCGATCAGCACGATCCGCTTGCCTTCCACCAGCGCGCGGTTGGCATTGTGCTTGCGCTTCACGTCGGCATGGCGCGCACCGTCCGATGGCTGGATGAAGGTCCGCCCGACATAGTGCGAACGGATGATGCCCAGGCCAAACGGAATGCCGCTTTCCTGGGCATAGCCGATGGCCGCAGGTACGCCGCTGTCCGGGACCGGCACGACCAGGTCGGCCTCGACCGGTGCCTCGCGGGCCAGTTCGATCCCGATCTTGCGGCGCACTTCATAAACCGACTGGCCGCCCGAAACCGAATCTGGCCGACTGAAATAGACGTGTTCAAAGATGCAGGGGCGGGGTGGGTGCTTGCCGAAGGGGCGGTGCGAGGTGAGCCGGCCATCCTGGCGAACCTCGACGATCTCGCCCGGTTCGATCTCGCGCACGAATTGCGCGCCGACCACGTCCAGCGCCACCGTTTCACTGGCAAAGACCGTGGCATCGCCAATCTTGCCCATCACCAGTGGGCGGATGCCGAGCGGATCGCGGCAGGCGATCATCCGCTTCGGCGTCTGGCAGATCAGCGAATAGGCGCCTTCGACCATCCGCAGCGCATCGACGAACCGGTCCAGCAGCGTGGGATAGCGACTGGTCGCAATCAGGTGAATGATCACTTCGGTGTCGGAACTAGACTGGAAGATCGCGCCCTTGTCGACCAGCTCCTGCTTGAGGTGCATCGCGTTGGAAATGTTGCCATTGTGCGCGATCGAGAACCCGCCGCGCGCCAGGTCGGCGTGCAGTGGCTGGACGTTGCGCAGGCCCTGGCCGCCGGTGGTTGAATAGCGCACGTGGCCCGATGCCATGTGGCCGGGCAATTCGTTCAGGATCGTCTGGTCGGCAAAGACCTGCGCGACATGGCCCAGGCCCCGCCGCGCGAAGAATTCATGCCCATCCCAGCTGACGATGCCGCAGGCTTCCTGCCCCCGATGCTGCAGTGCGTGCAGCCCGAGCGCAGTGATGGCGGCAGCTTCCGGGCTGCCAATCACGCCGAAGATGCCACATTCCTCGCGCAGCTTGTCGCCGTCGCTGTCCAGGAACGGGTGAGTAATGTTCATGATGGAATCGCCTGCCAGGTGCGCTCGCGCTTCGCCTGCGCCTTTGGCCGCTCTCGCGGCGCAAGGCAAGCATGGGTTCGTATCCGTCCCCAAGGGCGGTCCAAAGGCGGGGTTGCTTGGGAACCCTGCCGGGCGCAGATCGCAGCCTTCGGGGGCAGGAAGGATCGACGCGATGAACTACATGACCAGCCACCTCGAACATGATGAGGACGAAACCAAGCTGTTCGTGCCGGAAGAGGTCCAGGACGCCCTGCGTACGCTGTTGCGCTGGACCGGCGAAGACCCATCGCGCGAAGGCCTGCTGGATACCCCGGCGCGGGTCGCCCGGGCCTGGCGGGAATATTGCCAGGGCAACGAGGAAGATCCGGCGCTGCATCTGTCGCGCACCTTCGCCGAAGTGGGGGGCTATGACGAGGTCGTGCTGCTCAAGGACATTCCGTTCCAGTCGCACTGCGAACATCACATGGCGCCGATCACCGGCAAGGCTTCGATCGCCTACCTGCCGAAGAACCGGGTGGTCGGCATTTCCAAGCTGGCCCGCGTGCTCCACGGCTTTGCCCGGCGCTTGCAGATCCAGGAACGGCTGACCGCTGAAGTCGCCCAGTGTATCTGGGAGCACCTTCAGCCACAGGGCGTGGCCGTGGTGATCGAGGCGCAGCACGGCTGCATGACCGGACGCGGCGTACGCACCCCGGGCGTGGGCATGGTCACCAGCCGGATGCTCGGCTGCTTCCTGGATGACGAGCGCAGCCGCAAGGAAGTGCTCAGCCTGATGGGCTATTGAGCCAGGCGGTCATCTTCGGGGCGAGCGGCGGGATCGGTGCGGCGCTCGCCAGTGCCGTCGCCGCTAGCGGACGCCATGCGAAGGTCTGGGCCGGATCGCGCGCGGGCAGGTCGGCGCCGGCCGGCACCGCTCCCTTTGCCTTCGACCTGACCGACGAAGCCAGCATTGCCGCTGCTGCCGCGCAGATTGGCGCGGCCGGGCCGGTAACCTTGGCGATCGTTGCCACGGGCGTGCTGTCCGATGGACCGGGCTTCCAGCCAGAAAAGAGCTACAAGGCGCAGGATCCCGCAGCCTATGCCCGCGCCTTCGCCACTAACGCCACCGGCCCGGCGATGATCGGCAAGCATTTCCTGCCGTTGCTGCCGCGGCGCGAACGGGCCGTGTTCGCAGCGTTGTCAGCCCGCGTTGGCTCAATCGGCGACAACCGGCTGGGAGGCTGGCACGCCTATCGCGCCAGCAAGGCCGCGCTCAACATGATCCTGCGCAACTTCGCGATCGAACTGGGGCGCAGTCATCAGCAGGCAGTGGTCGCCGCGCTTCATCCCGGCACTGTGCAGACCGACCTTTCCGCGCCGTTCACCGGTTCGGGTGAAGGCCGCCAGCTGTTCACCCCGGCGGAATCCGCAGCGCACCTGATGTCGGTGATCGATCGCCTGTCACCCGCTGACAGCGGGCAGGCCTTTGCCTGGGACGGCCAGCCAATCGCGTTCTGAACGCTTGCCCTGATCGCCCGCGCACCCTAAGTCCGCGACAAGCGATTTATCCGCATCGAGGCCATCCTTGCTACTGTCTCCCTTCGAAAAATTGCTGGTGAAACGCTATCTCCTGCCGGGGCGGAGCGAAGCGTTCATTGCGCTGGTGGCGGGGATCAGTCTGGTCGCCGTGGCGCTGGGCGTGGCCGCGCTGGTCATCGTGATGAGCGTGATGAACGGCTTCCGTGCCGAACTGTTCGACAAGATCGTTGGACTTAATGGCCATGCCGTCGTCCAGGCCTATGGCGGGCGGATCGAGAACTGGCAGTCCGTGCTGCAGGAAGTGAAGAACACGCCAGGCGTGGCCCGCGCCTCGCCGCTGATCGAGCAGCCGCAAATGGGCAGTTTCAACGGGCGGGTCGATCTGGTTTTCGCGCGCGGGAACACCACTGAGGACATCCAGCGGCTTAAGCCCAAGCTCGTCGCCGGTTCGCTCGATCCGCTGAAACCTGGTGCAGGCGAAGTGGCGATCGGTTCGCAGCTGGCCGCCAACCTCGGCATCCGGGTTGGCGATGTGCTGACGATCATCAACCCGCAGGGCCGCTCCACCCCATTCGGCACCGTCCCGCGTGAAATTGCCTACCGCGTCTCCGCGATTTTCGAGATCGGGGTGTTCGATTTTGATGAGCGGTTTGTGGTCATGCCGATCGAGGATGCGCAAACTCTGCTGCTGGCCGGGGATTCGATCGGGATGATCGAGGTCCAGGTGAACGATCCAGATGCCGTGACCGAGATCCTCAAGCCAGTCGCCCAGCGCCTCGCGGGGCAGGCCGTGGTGACCGACTGGCGCACGATGAACGCCAGCCTGTTCGAGGCCTTGGCGGTGGAACGGGTGGCGATGTTCGTGGTCCTTTCGATCATCGTGCTGGTTGCGGTGTTCAACATCCTGTCATCCCTGATCATGCTGGTGCGCGCCAAGACCCGTGACATCGCGATCCTGCGCACCATGGGGGCCAGCCGCAAAAGTCTGCTGAAGGTGTTCGTGACTGTCGGCTTCGTGGTTGGCGCGCTCGGTACGGTTGCCGGCCTGATCCTGGGTGCCGCTTTCCTGTTCTTCCGCCAGGGCATCGTTCGTGCGATCGAAGTGCTGACCGGCCAGAACCTGTGGGATCCCAAGATCCGCTTCCTGACTGAACTACCCGCCCGCGCCGATCCGGTGGAGATCACGCTGATTGTTATCATGGCGCTGGTGTTCAGCTTCCTGGCCACGCTGTACCCGGCGTTCAAGGCGGCGAGCACGGATCCAGTTCAGGTACTGCGTTATGAGTGAACCTGTCGTCCAGACCGCAGGATTGACCCGCAGCTTCGAGCAGGGCGGCGTGCGGATCGATGTGCTGCGCGGGATCGATCTGGCGATTCAGCCGGGCGAGATCGTCGCGCTGCTGGGGCCATCGGGCTCGGGCAAATCGACCTTGCTTCAAGCTGTCGGCTTGCTGGAGGGTGGCTTTGGTGGTTCGCTCCGGATTGCCGGCGTGGAAGCTGGCTCACTCACGGCCGATGATCGGACCGAGCTGCGCCGCGACAAGATCGGCTTCGTTTACCAGTTCCATCACCTGCTGCCGGACTTCACCGCGCAGGAAAACGTGATCTTGCCGCAACTGGTGGCCGGAGTCGGCGAGGCTGATGCCGCCGCCCGCGCCAACGAATTGCTTGCCGCTCTGGGCCTGGGCGCGCGGCTCAGCCATCGGCCTAGCCAGCTTTCTGGTGGCGAGCAGCAGCGCGTGGCAGTGGCGCGCGCCCTGTCCAACCGCCCGGCGCTGGTCCTGGCTGACGAGCCGACCGGCAACCTCGATGAGGCGACGGCCGACCGCGTGTTTGCAGAATTCCTCGAACTGGTTCGCGGGCAGAACAGTGCCGCGCTGGTCGCCACCCACAACGAGCGGCTGGCCGCCCGGATGGACCGGGTGCTGCGTCTGCACGAAGGTCATGTCGGCTAGGTCTTTCAGCCGGTTGACGCACCGCCGCCATCCCCTAGTCTCCCGGACAAACAACCCGGGGAGTCCAGACAGATGAAGACCATTGCCGATTTCACGGCCAAGCTGCCCGGCGGCGGCGAGCTCAACCTGGCCGACAAGGCCGGTAAGGTGCTGTTGATCGTCAACACTGCCAGCAAGTGCGGCTTCACCCCGCAGTACGAAGGGCTGGAAGCGCTGTACAAGAAATACGCGGACGACGGGTTCGAGGTGATCGCCTTCCCCTGCAACCAGTTCGGCGCGCAGGAACCCGGCAATGCCGAGGAAATCGCCAATTTCTGCAGCCTGAAGTATGATGTCACCTTCCCGCTGATGGCGAAGGTGGACGTCAACGGCGATGATGCGACGCCACTTTATAACTGGCTGAAGAGCGAAGCGCCGGGCCTGATGGGCAGCAAATCGGTCAAGTGGAACTTCACCAAGTTCCTGATCGACCGCGATGGCAAGGTGGTGCGCCGTTATGCCCCCACCGACAAGCCCGAGGCGCTGGAAAAGGATATCAAGGCGCTGCTCTGATCGCGTCGTGGCCGGTGCGGTTCGGGTCTGTGGGTAAAGCCGGCCGAACCCCCTTCCGAATCGCGCCCGCTACCCGCATCTAGCGGGGATGGCCCACGAACGTTTCGTCCCGCTGCGCATCTTTTCGAGCTACACCATGCTCGACGGGACGATCGATCCCAAGGCAGCGGCAAAGTTGGCCAAGGACCGGGCTTTCCCGGCGATCGCGATCACCGATCGCAACGGCCTTTACGGCGCGATGTCCTTTGCCGGGGCCTGCAAGGACGCCGGAATTCAGCCGCTGATCGGCACCTTCCTGGCGGTCGCGCGCGAAGATACGCCAGCGGGCAAGGATCCGGTGATCGACTGGATCGGCTTGATCGCGCAGAACGAAGCCGGGTGGAACAACCTGTGCCTGCTGGTCAGCCGCGCGCATCTCGGGCGGCCGATCGAGTTTGAGCCCCATGTCACCATGGCGGACCTCAATGGCCACACCGACGGCCTGATCGCCCTGACCGGGGCGGGCGAGGGCGCGCTGGTGCGGTTGTTGGCGGCGGGCAAGGGCGAGGCGGCAGTCGAGCTTTGTGCGCGGCTCGAGGCGCTGTTCCCGGGGCGGCTCTACCTGGAAGTCGCCCGCCGCAATGATCCAACCGAGGACGCGGCGGAGGACGCGCTGATCGATCTGGCCTATGCCCGGAACCTGCCGCTGGTCGCTACCAACCCGGCCAACTTCGCCGATCCGGGCGGTCACGCCGCGCACGATGCCATGCTGTGCATCGCCAATTCGACCCATATCGACGCGCCTGACCGGCCGCGGAGCCCACGCGAATCCTGGATCAAGTCCGGTCCGATGATGCGTGAACTGTTCTCCGACCTGCCCGAGGCGCTGGCGAACACCCTGGTCATCGCCCAGCGCTGCGCCTTTTCCCCGCCCAAGCGCAAGCCGCTGCTGCCGAGCCTGGCCGGCGACAAGGAAGGCGAGGCGCAGATGCTGATCGAGCACGCGCGCGCAGGCCTGGAAAAGCGGCTGGCCCCCTATGGTGAGCTGCCCGAGGCGGAGCGTCAGACCTATTTTGACCGGCTCGATTTCGAGACGGACGTGATCAACCGGATGGGCTTTGCCGGCTACTTCCTGATCGTGGCCGACTTCATCCAGTGGGCCAAATCGAGCGACATTCCGGTGGGTCCTGGGCGCGGCTCGGGCGCAGGTTCGGTGGTGGCCTGGGCGCTGACCATTACCGACCTCGATCCGCTGCGGCTGGGTCTGCTGTTCGAACGCTTCCTCAACCCGGAACGCGTCTCGATGCCGGACTTCGACATCGACTTCTGCGAAACCCGCCGGGGCGAGGTTATCCGCTATGTCCAGGCAAAGTACGGCGCCGATCACGTCGCGCAGATCATCACTTTCGGCAAGCTCAAGGCTCGCGCCGTGCTGCGTGATTGTGGCCGCATCCTGCAGATGAGCTATGGCCAGGTCGACCGGCTGTGCAAGATGGTGCCCAACCACCCGACCGACCCCTGGACCTTGCCACGGGCGCTGAATGGCGTGGCAGAGCTCAAGCGCGAGTATGACAACGATCCCGAAGTGAAGCGGCTGGTCGATCTGGCGGTGCAGCTGGAAGGGCAGCCGCGCAACAGCTCGACCCATGCCGCCGGGGTGGTGATCGGTGATCGCCCGCTCGATCAGCTGGTCCCGCTGTACCGCGATCCACGCTCGGATATGCCGGTGACCCAGTTCGACATGAAATATGTCGAGGATACGGGGCTCATCAAGTTCGACTTCCTCGGCCTGAAGACGCTGTCGGTGCTGAAGAAGGCGGTCCAGCTGTTGCAGCGGCGCGAGATCACGATCGATCTGGAAGGCCTGCCCTGGGATGATGCGGAGGTCTATGAATTGCTCCAGCGGGGCGACACAGTTGGCGTGTTCCAGCTGGAATCGGAAGGGATGCGGCGCACGCTGGCGGCAGTGAAGCCCACCAATTTCGGCGACATTATCGCGCTCGTCTCACTCTATCGTCCCGGCCCGATGGATAACATTCCGCTGTTCGGCCGCCGCAAGAATGGCAGCGAAAGCATCGAATATCCGCACCCGAAGCTGGAAGGCATCCTTTCAGAGACGTATGGGATCTTCGTCTACCAGGAACAGGTGATGCAGGCTGCGCAGATCCTTGCGGGCTATTCGCTAGGGGATGCCGACTTGCTGCGCCGCGCGATGGGCAAGAAGGTCCAGGCGGAAATGGACGCCCAGCGCCAGCGCTTCGTCAGCGGGTGCAAGGAACATTCGGCGATCGAACCGGCCAAGGCCAACGAACTGTTCGATTTGATCGACAAGTTTGCCGGCTATGGCTTCAACAAGAGCCACGCGGCGGCCTATGCCCTGCTCGCCTACCAGACTGCCTGGCTCAAGACGCATTACCCCCACGAATTCTATGCCGCTTCGATGTGCTTTGACATGCACCAGTCGGAAAAGCTGGCAATCTTCGTCGATGACATGCGCCGCAACGGGGTCGCGCTTGAAGGGCCGGACATCAACCGCAGCGAGGCCGAATACGCGGTCGAACGGACCGACGAGGGTTACGCCGTACGCTATGCGCTGGCCGGCATCCGCAACGTCGGCGAAAAGGCAATGGATGCGATCGTCGCCGAGCGCGAGGCCAATGGCCGGTTCGCCAGCCTCGAAGACCTGTTCCGCCGCGTGCCTCCTGGCTCGATGAACCGCCGCCAGCTGGAAGGGCTGGCTGGGGCCGGGGCTTTCGACAGCCTCGATCCCAACCGTGCCAAGGTGCTGGCCAATGCCGATATGCTGCTGGCCGTGGCGGACGAGGCTGAGCGGACCCGTTCCAGCGGGCAGGCCGGCCTGTTCGGCGGCGAGGACCATGCCGCGCCGTCGCTGCGCCTTGCCGAAACCGCGCCGTGGCCGCGGGCCGAGCAGATGGCGAAGGAGCGAGAGAATTTCGGCTTTTACTTCGCTGCGCACCCGGTTGAGCAATGGCGCGCGGTGGCCAATGCCAATGGCGCGCGGACCTATGCCAAGATCATGGAAACCGGCGTACCGGGTGGCGGGCGGATGCAGGCAGTGATGGCCGCCATGGTCGAAAGCGTCAGCAAGGGCCGCACCCGCCGCGGCGGGGAATTTGTCCGCGCCGACTTTTCCGACAGCTCGGGCCAGTTCAGCGCAGCCTGTTTCGAGGAATCGCTGGTCGAACCGATGCAGGGCTGGGCCAAGGATGGCACCTGCCTGCTGCTGACGGTCGAGCTCGACGCGCCCAGCCCGGAAGAGCCGCCGCGCGTGACCGTGCGCGGGGCGCGCCCGCTGGAGGAAGTAAAGGGTTCGGCGCAGATGCAGTTGCGGCTTGATGTGCTGGCGCCGCAAGCGCTGCACGACCTTGCCGCCCTGCTGGGGCCAGAGGGCACCGGAACGGGCGAAGTGCTGGTGCGGCTGCGCACAGGGCATGGCCAGGAACCCGTGTTGCGGGTTGGCCGGCAGTTTCATCTCGACAGTGAAGTCGCCGAACGCTTGGCAAGCGTTGAAGGAATTGCCAATGTGGCTTTAACCGCGCGGCGAAACACGGGGCATCTCCGGCTCGTCGCATAAATCACGCGGATGGGGGCAACGGAGAGTTTAATGCTGGGAGCAATGCAAGACTTCGACCTGCGGGTCACGCACCTGATCGACCACGCGGCCCGTGAAACCGGTTCGCGCGAGATCGTGACGCGCTGGGCCGATGGCAGCGAAACCCGCACCACTTGGGCCGGGATCCGCCACGATGCCCTGCGGATGACTCAGGCGCTGCGCAAGGTTGGCGTCCAGCCGGGTGACCGCGTCGCGACCCTGGCGATGAACCACAGCCGCCATCTGGTTTCCTGGTACGGTGCAGTCGGGGTTGGGGGCGTGCTGCACACGATCAACCCGCGGCTGTTCGATGACCAGCTTGAGTACATCGCCAACCATGCCGAAGACGTGGTCCTGCTTTACGATGCGGCCTTCGCCCCGATCATCGAGCGGATGAAGCCGAAGTGGACCACTATCAAGCGTTACATCTGCTTCGATAATGGCGAGTTCGAGGCCTGGATCGGGGACGAGGATGGCAACACCACCTGGGCCACCGGCGACGAGCGCGATCCCTGCATGCTCTGCTACACCAGCGGCACCACCGGGAACCCCAAGGGCGTGCTCTATGAGCACCGCTCGACCTTCCTCCATGCGATCACCGGGCTGCAGCCGGCGATCTTCGATTTCGATGCGCGCTCGGTCATGTTGCCAGTCGTGCCGATGTTCCATGCCGCCAGCTGGGGCCTACCTTGGGCCGGGGCGGCGGCGGGGATCAAGTTCGTCTTCTCCGCAGTCAACGACGCGGCGGTGCTGTGCGACCTGATGAACCGCGAGAAGGTAACCCATTCGGCCGGGGTCCCGACCGTCTGGCTCGCCACCTTCAAGCACATGGATGAAACCGGCACGACGCTGCCGACGCTGCGCCAGGCGATCATCGGCGGTTCGGCTGCGCCGCGCTTCATGATCGAGCGACTGATGAAGGCCGGGGTTAACGTCGCCCATGCCTGGGGCATGACCGAAACCAGCCCGATTGGCACGACCGGTGCCAAAACCTGGGACTGGGATGACCGTTCGTTCGAGGATCAGGTCACGATCAAGCAGATGCAGGGACGCGTGCCCTTCGGCGTCGAGCTGCGCACGGTTGATCTGGGCGATCCTGCCAAGGTCCTGCCGCGTGATGGTCAGACCAGCGGTGCGCTGCAAGTGCGCGGGCCGTGGGTGATCAAGCGCTACTTCAAGGCCGAAGCCGATGCGACTGATGCCGAGCAGTGGTTCGACACCGGGGACGTTGCGATTTTGCACCCGGACGGCACGCTGCAACTGACCGACCGGACCAAGGACGTGATCAAGTCGGGCGGCGAATGGATCAGTTCGGTCGAACTGGAAAATGCGGCGATGAGCCACCCGGCGGTGGCGGAAGCAGCGGCCATCGGCATATACCACCCCCGCTGGGACGAGCGGCCGATCCTGGTCGTCGTGAAGAAGGCGGGTGCCGAAGTAACCGGTGACGAGATCAAGGCTCACCTCGCCAAAAGCGTCGCCAAGTGGTGGCTGCCCGATGCGGTAGAATTCGTCGCTGAAATCCCCCACGGCGGCACAGGCAAGATCAGCAAGAAGGACCTGCGCGACCAATTCCGCGACTACAAGCTGGCGGACGCCTGAGATGCCCGGTTATGTCGATCCGAGCCGGGAGAACTGGCAGGTTTTCAAGGACCTGCCCCGCGACCGGCCGATCCATATGCTGAACCTGATCAAGTTCCGTGACATTGCCGAGTACCCGGAAGTTCACCCCATGCACGGCAAGGGCCTAACCGGGCGCGAGGCCTATGACATTTACGAAAAGCGCTTTCAGGAACTGGTCGCCGACGATGGCGCGGCGATGGTCTGGGAAGCGCCGCTCGAATGTGCGGTGACAGGTCCGGCGGACGAGTGGGACAAGGCTTTCGTGATGGGCTATCCCAATTCCGGCGTCTTCATGGCGATGGTCAAGAACGAGGAATACGTCCGCGATGCCCTGCCGCACCGGACGGCGGCGGTTGCGGATAGCCGGTTGATCCGGTTCAGGGGCTAGATCCGGCTGATCACTTGCTCAGCTCGCCCACGCGCTTGAGGTAGGCATAAACCGCCTTCCGCTCTGCATCGGTCATCAGCGCAAACCGGCGACGGGCGACGCCGCTCATCATCGGCAGTTCGCGGTTGTCGGCGGCCTTGCCGGTGACCATGAAGTTCAGGAAATCGGCCTCGCTGTAGGAAGCCACGATCCGCAGGTTGGGATTGGGCGGCTCGCCCGGGTAGGCCGGCTTGCCGTCCAGCTCGATCCGGTGGCATTCGGCGCAGCTGGCCCGCACGATCTGTCGGCCGCGTTCGAATTCCGGCCCGGCGTCCGGCCCGCGATTGGCGAACTGCTGCCTCGCCTCGACGGCGGAGGAGTGATAGTTGCCTTTGGCCATCTCAGCGCGGGCGGCAGGGTAGAACACCGGGTCGGGCGTTGCTGTGCCGACGGGCTTCAGCGTCTTGAGGTAGCGGGCAACCGCATCCAGGTCGTCGTCCGCCAGGCGGGTGAACAGGAACGATGGCATGTCCCACAATTCGCGCCCGCCCGGGCGCTGGCCGTGGGCGATCATCGTCTTCAATTCTTCGACCGAATAGTTCTGTGCTGAAACGGTCAGATTGGCCGTCGTCATGTCAACGAAATCGGGAGCGCTCCAGTCCTGGCCGGTCAGATCCTTGCCGTGGCAACCCTTGCAGCCGAGCACCGTCGCCAGCCGTTCGCCGTGCTTGACCGGATTGGCCGCAAGGCGATCGAAGGGCGAATCCTCAGCCGGGGCAGAACAAGCGGCGAGTGCTGCAAGGGCCAGCATGATCCGGAACCGCATCGCCATTGCTCCAGGCCGTTGAGCCGGCAGGCTATCAGTTTGAGACTTCAAAGCAAGGACATCTGCCCATCGCTGCGCGGGCCAACGAATTGGCTGCAATCGAGCTGCGGCGCTTCGCGGTTGAGGTCGAGGCGCTGGCAGGCGATGCGGAAGCGAGTGCGGAAGATGTCGGCCCAGACGCCCTTGGGTTTCATTCGCTCGAAAAAGCGGCTGTCGTAGTCTTTACCGCCGCGCATGGCCTGGACGATGCTCATTACCTTGGCGGCGCGATCGGGGTAGTAGATCTCCAGCCATTCGCGCATCAACGGCGCGACCTCGTGTGGCAGCCGCAGCATGATCCAGCTGGCCGTCTTTACCCCGCGCGTTGCGGCTTCTTCCAGAATGCGTTCGATGAACTCGTCGGTGATCGCTGGCACGACCGGGGCGACCGAGACGTGCGCAGGCACTCCAGCGGCCGCGAGCCGTGCCAAGGCATCAAGCCGTTTGGCGGGCGAAGAGGCGCGCGGTTCAAGCAGGCCCGACAGCTTGGGATCGAGGCTGGTGACCGAGAGCGAAACCGCCGTCAGGTTGAGCTTCGCCAGTTCCGCCAGAAGATCAAGATCGCGCACCACGCGCGCGCTCTTGGTCGTGATCGTCACTGGATGGCGGGTTTCCAGGCAGACTTCCAGCACTTGCCGGGTCAGTTGGTATTGCGCCTCGATCGGCTGGTAGGGATCGGTATTGGTCCCCATCGAGATCGGGGCCGGACTATAGCCACGCTTGCCCAGTTCGGCGCGGAGCAAGACGGCGGCATCCGGCTTGGCGAACAACTTCGTTTCGAAATCCAGCCCCGGCGAAAGGTCGTGAAAGGCGTGGGTCGGGCGGGCATAACAATAGATGCAGCCATGCTCGCAGCCGCGATAGGCGTTGATCGAGCGATCAAACGGAATGTCGGGCGAACTGTTGCGGCTGATGATCCGCTTCGCCCGTTCTTCCGTTACCGTTGTGCGCAGCTTGGGCCCGGGTCCGTCGATCTCTGCGCGGGCGTCCAGCCAGTCCCCATCCGCCTCGCGCGCAGCCAGGCCAAAGCGCTGCGGCACAGCACCGGATTGGGCACCGCGGCCGTGGATGGGAGAGTGACTCGTCATCCCTGCTTTAGAACATATGTGGAACAAATGGGCAAGCGCCCGTTAGAAGCCCTCAGGTAACTGGACCCCTGCTGGGATCGCAGTTGTCGTTGTGAAAAGCTGCAGGCGGGAGCCCGGGAAGGGCGTGATCACTGTCATCAGGTTCATCAGGTAGGCAGTGCCCTTGCCATCTCGGCGCAGGAAAGCGCGGCGTTCCAGCGTGCCACGCTGGCCAGTCATGCTTGGAACAGCCTTCCAGCCTGCCTCAGTCAGCTGGGCCGCGACGCCTTCGGCAAGACCTGCGCCGGGTTCCGCCAGCAAAAGGACCCGGCATCCGGGCTGCGCGCCGCCAAAGGCCATGATCAGATCGGTTTGGCCGAGTGACCGGGACCCCATGGTCGCCCGCGAGACCAGCACTGTGCCAGGTGCGCCCAGACCGTTCATCGCCTGATCGGGCAGGCCAAAGCCTAGTCCCAGACTTTCAAGCAGGCGGGTGGCCTTGTCGATACCGGCCGGATCATCGCCGCCAGGTACAGCGATCGCGCCAGAGGTAATGCCATAACAGCCTGCATTGCTCAGTTCGGCAACAGATCGGGCAGTTTGGTCAAGCGCTGGCACGGTGGCGCTAATTGGAGCGGCGGCGCCGATGGCAACGGCGAGGAAGGCGTGGAACAAGCGGTGCATGGCAGCGCTCATGATGAACTCAGCGGTCTGAAATGCAAGGTAAAACAATGCACTCCGGATCGGGACAGCTTATACCTCGCGCAGCCTCGGCATCAGTTCAACGAAGTTGCAAGGCCGGTTGCGGCTGTCGAGCTGTTCGGCGAGGATGCCGTCCCAGCCGTCTTTCACCGCGCCGTTTGAGCCGGGCAAGGCAAAGATATAGGTGCCGCGCGCCACCACCGCGCAGGCGCGGCTCTGGATCGTGCTGGTGCCGATGGTCTGGAAACT
Source organism: Sphingomonadaceae bacterium (assembly GCA_009926135.1). Classification (GTDB taxonomy): domain Bacteria; phylum Pseudomonadota; class Alphaproteobacteria; order Sphingomonadales; family Sphingomonadaceae; genus Novosphingobium. The sequence goes on along the minus strand of RFPL01000003.1, from coordinate 210,638 downwards.
GATCCAGCGAAACAGCTCGCCAAAGCCCGGGATATCGCGCGTCTTGATCCGGTCGAGCGCCTCTGGCGTCACATCGCGGCCGGTCAGACCGGTGCCGCCAGTCGAGACCACTGCGTCGACGGCGGGATCGTCAATCCAGTCATTGAGCTTGCTGACGATCAGACCCGGATCATCGCGTACGATGGCGCGGGCCGCCAACCGGTGCCCTGAATTCTGCACGCGTTCGACCAGGATATCGCCTGAGGTATCGTCTGCCGATGTGCGGGTATCGGACACGGTCAGAACCGCGATATTGATCGGCTTGAAGGTGCGGGTTGGATCAACGGCCACGCTGGATCACTCCATTGGCCGACATCCGCACGGCGCTGGCGCCCGAGATGCCGGGGAAGGTTGGCCAGAGGCCTTGCGCGAGGGCAATTCGGCTTTCCGACGGGCCACCGGCCTGGCGTTCGTACATCCAGTAATTGCGCATCACGATGTTCACATAGCCGCGCGTCTCCCAATAGGGAACGCTCTCAATCCACAGCAGCGGGTCGCCCTGGTCCTTGATCTCGTATTGCCAGCGGGCAATCGGGGTGAGGCCGGCGTTATAGGCCGCCATCACCTTCGGCAGCAGGCCCTGCGTGCCCGGCGCATCGCGCAGCATCTGCAGGTGGCGCTGCCCGAAGGCGAGGTTGACCTCTGGCTTGTGCAGGTCAGTCGCTGAGCCGGAAACGCCCAGCGCGCCGGCATGATCGCGTGCGGCGGCCGGCATGATCTGCATCAGGCCGCGCGCACCAGCCGGGCTGATCGCCTTGGTCCGGAACACCGATTCCTGAAGGGCATGGGCATAGACCAGCGCCGGATCGACCTGCCAGTTGTTGGCCGGGGTCCAGCGCGGCGTGGGGAAGCGTGCCGCCGGTTCGGCGCGGCCGCCAATCGGCGCGTTATAGGCCATCCACAACTGGGTCGAGGGCAGGCCAAGGTCGCGCGCCAGGCGGCTCAGTGGCTGGTATTCGCCCGCCGGCCCCAGCCGCGCCTGGTGGCGCAAGACTTCGTCAGCCAGTCCGTCGCGGCCGATCTCAGCCAAGCCCACGGCGGTACGGATGTTGGTTTCATCGCGCAGTTTCTGCCAGTCGCTCTGGGTAAAGTCGGGGGCGCTGTGCGTCTGCGGCAGGGCCAGGCCAAGCTGCTCAGCCGCGAGCATGCCGTAAAGCGTCTCGTCCAGCCGCGCCGCCGCCTTAAGCGCGGCCGAGGCCTTTTCCGGCTGCCGGCAGCGGACTGCAGCCCGGCTCTGCCAATAAAGCGCGGCCGCAGTCAGTTCGCCGTTCTGCGAGGAACCGGCAGTCCGCGCAAAGGCATCGCCTGCGCCCATGCAGTCGCCGATCCGCCAGGCGGCGAGGCCAGCGGTCCACCAGCCTTCGGCTACCCACGGCCCCGCGCCATCCTGTGCCGTCTGGGCGACTGTGTAGGCGGAGGCATCGTCATTCTCGATGTAGAACGACCAGGCAATCTTGGCGCGCCATTCGGCGCGGGTAGCCGGCGAGAGCTGAGTGTCGATCCCGTCGAGCAGGGCCCTGGCCCCGGCGGGATTATCCTCCTTGATGCTCGAATTGATCGCGGCGGCAACCGCGGCGGGCATGGTGCCGTCGTTGGTCTCGCGCGGGCGGATCCGCTTGGCGCGCGTCGGCAGGCTGACCAGCGATCCCGCTTGCGGCAGTGCTGGCAGGGCTGTCGCGCCGCGCTTTTGCGCCAGCAGAGCAATCTGTTCGGCCTGCGGCAGGTCGGTGCCTTTGGCCAGCCAGGCGCTCAGCGCATCAAGCTCGATCTTGGGGGAGGTTGGGGCGAGGTAGTATTCGGCCAGCGCCACTTGGTGCAACGGGCCATCCGGCTTCTGCGCGAACAGTTCCTGGACCTTTGCCCAGTCAGATCGCTCGATCGCGCTGAACAGGTCGCGGTAATAGGTCCGGTCATCCTGGCTGAGCAGGGAGGGGACATTGCTGCGATCGGCACGGTTCCGGAAGTAATCAACCGCGGCGCTATTGGCCTGCGCGGGCGTGGCCAGGCCGGCAAGGCTGCCAGCCAGGCCGATTGCCAGCATTGTTTTAGCGGTAATTTGCTTCACGCCTGTAACTATCCCGTCCAGTCCAGCCAGGCCTGCCAAAGCCCGGCCTTGCTCCGCGGCCGGCCTGCCAGATTGGCCAGGCCCGGCGCTATCAACAGCGGAATGCTCAGGCCCTCATGGTTAAAAAGACGCAAAGGTTCAGCAGTTTTCGCCGGATCGTGGCCAAGCAGCGGTGAGATGTGCCGCCCGAACACCAACAGCCGCTGCGGGCGGGCCAGCGCGATGTGGTGGCGCACGACCTGGCCCAGGCCGGCTGCATCCAGCGCCGCCCAGTCTGGCAAGGGCATGTGGCGCGGCAGGCAGGCCGCGACGTAGACCGCTTCCGGACCGATCCCCATCACCGTGAACATGGCTGCCAGCAGCCGTCCTTGCGGGCCGGAGAGCAGCAGTTCGCGGTCCTCTGCCTCGGGGTGATCGACCAGCACCATCAGCGCTGCACCCTCCGTTCCGCGCGGGGCAACGCGGCCGGCGACCTGTCCGTCATCCAGCGACGGCTCAGCCAGCCACCAGGTCTGGAACTCCGCCAGAGTTTTCGGCAAGGCATCCAGCCCGGCGAGCGGCGCGGCGGTCAGCGGCCCGGGTGCCGGGCGGGCGGGCATCGGCGGCGGGGTAAAGCTGCGCTCCGGCTCGGGCTCTGGCGCGGCCGGCTCGACCAGCCAGGTGCGCGGATCGTCGGAAAAAGCGTGGTCCACACCCGCCTCGCGCCACCAGTCAAGCACGGCGGACAAGGCGGCTGCGGCATCGATTGCCGGGTCAGTTTGTGCGGGATTGCTCACATTTGCGGTCTTGACCTGCCGCAAGCCAGCTTTCAAGGCTCAACCGAACGATTAACCCCGAACAGGTGGACCATGAGCGAACGCGAATCCATGCCCTATGACGTCGTCATCGTCGGCGGCGGCCCGGCCGGCCTTGCTGCGGCGATCCGGCTGAAGCAGGTAAATGCAGAGCTTTCGGTCTGTATCCTGGAAAAGGGTTCGGAAGTTGGCGCGCACATCCTGTCGGGCGCGGTAGTCGATCCCAAGGCGCTGGATGAACTGCTCCCCAACTGGCGCGAAGATGGTTGCCCGATGGCCGAAACCCCGGTGACCGACAACTGGCACTGGGTGCTCAGCGCCGGTGGCAAGACTTCGATCCCGCATTGGCCGATGCCGCCGTTCATGTCGAACAACGGCAATTACACCGGTTCCTTGGGCAACCTGTGCCGCTGGCTGGCGGGCAAGGCGGAAGATCTGGGCGTGGAAATCTTCCCCGGCTTCCCGGCTTCGGAAGTGCTTTATAACAACGATGGCTCGGTCAAGGGTGTCGCCACCCAGGACATGGGCGTTGCCAAGGATGGCAGCCACAAGGGCGATTACCAGGCCGGCATGGAACTCCATGCGAAGTACACCTTCTTCGCTGAAGGCGCACGCGGCCACCTGACCAAGACGCTGAAGGCGCAGTTCGATCTGGAAGCCAATTGCGAACCGCAGGTCTACGGCCTGGGCATCAAGGAATTGTGGGACATCGATCCGGCCAAGCACGTGCCGGGCCGCGTGCTCCACACCCAGGGCTGGCCGCTGACCGAAAGCGATAGCTGGGGCGGGGGGTTCCTGTATCACCAGGCCAATAACCAGGTGGCGCTCGGTTTTGTGACCGCGCTCGATTACAAGAACCCCTACGTTTATCCGTTCGAGGAATTCCAGCGCTGGAAGCAGCACCCGGAAATCCGCGCGATCCTCGAAGGCGGCCGCCGCGTTTCCTATGGCGCCCGCGCGATCAACGAGGGCGGCTGGCAATCGGTCCCCAAGCTTGATTTCCCCGGCGGCGCGCTGATCGGCTGCTCGGCCGGCTTCGTCAACGTGCCGCGCATCAAGGGCAGCCACACCGCGATGAAGAGCGGGATGCTCGCCGCCGAAGCCGCCGCCGCGGCCATCGCTTCGGGCCGTGCGCATGATTCCATGGTCGAATACGATGCCGCCGTGCGCGACAGCTGGATCGCCAAGGAACTGAAGATGGTCCAGAATGCGGAGCCGATGGTTGCCAAGTTCGGCGGCGATCTCGGCACGATCTTCGCCGGAGCCGACATGTGGCTGCGCTACCTCAAGCTGCCGATCTTGCCGGTCATGGGCCATCACCGCGATTGCGAGGCGACCACCCGGGCCGATCTCTACAAGCCGATCGCCTATCCCAAGCCCGATGGCGTGATCAGCTTCGATCGCCTGTCCAGCGTGGCGCTGTCCTTCACCAACCACGAGGAAGACCAGCCATGCCACCTGCAGCTGAAGGACCCGGCCGTTCCAGTAGAAATCAACCTCAAGCTCTATGCCGGGCCTGAGGCGCGGTACTGCCCGGCCGGTGTCTATGAGTTCCTGGGGGTAGAGGAGGGCAATCCGCGCCTCCAGATCAACGCCCAGAACTGCGTCCATTGCAAGACCTGCGACATCAAGGACAAGACCCAGAACATCAACTGGGTCACACCCGAAGGCGGCGGCGGGCCGAACTATCCGAATATGTGATCTGCGCGACCGGTGATCGAAACCGCCTTTGCCAAGATCAACCTCGCGCTGCACGTTCGGCGGCGGCGCGAGGATGGCTATCATGAGCTTGAAACGCTGTTTGCCTTCGTCGATGCTGGCGATCGGCTGAACGTTTCTCGCGCAGAGCGTGACAGCCTGTGGGTGTTGGGCGAATTCGCCGGCACGCTGGACAATCCGTTCGAAAATATCGTGATGCAGGCGCTCTCGGCTCTGCCGCGCGCGCAGGGTTGGGCGGTGACGCTGGAAAAGAACCTGCCGGTCGCGGCGGGGCTGGGCGGTGGCTCAGCTGATGCCGGGGCGCTGTTTCGGCTGGTCGAGCGCAGCCAGGGCTTGCCCGATGACTGGCAGACGCGCGCCGCGAAGCTGGGCGCAGACGTTCCAGCCTGCGTCCTCTCGCGCGCCTGCATTGGCCGGGGGACCGGGACCGAACTGACCGAAGTTCCCAATGACCTTGCCGGCATGGCCTGCTTGCTGGTTAACCCGCACGTGCCGCTCAGCACCGCATCGGTGTTCAAGGCCTGGGATGGTGTGGATCACGGTCCGCTGCCGGAGGGCGACCTGCGAACGATCATGCTGGAAGGGCGTAACGACCTGGAAGCCCCCGCGCTGAGCCTCTGCCCGGTGATCGGCGATGTCCTCGACGCGCTCAGCGCGACCGATGCGGTGCTGGCGCGGATGTCCGGCTCGGGTGCGACCTGCTTTGCGCTCTATGACGATGCTGCCCAGCGCGATGCGGCGCAGGCCGCTATGCCTGCGGCGTGGTGGACACTGGCAGGGGCGCTGCGATGATAGAGCATGAAGCCTATCGCCTGCTCGGCACGCCGCGGTTCGGCGGAATCCTTGTCGTTTCCGATCATGCCTCCAACCGGGTGCCCGAAGACATCGATCTCGGCATCGATCCGGCATTGCTGGCCCAGCACGTGGCCGTCGACCTCGGCGTCGCTGAAGTCGGCGCGCTGCTGGCAGAGCGGCGCGGCATCGCGGCGTTCCAGGGCAATATCAGTCGGCTGGTCTGCGATCTCAACCGCGAGCCGCACGCCCCGGCGGTGATCCCGATCGCCAGCGATGGCCATGCTATCCCCGGCAATGCGCTGGACCATGCTGCCCACCAAGCGCGGCTGGAGCGGTTCCACACGCCCTATCACTCCGCGCTCGCCGCGCTGCTTGATGCCAGTCCGCCGGCGCTGGTCCTGTCGCTGCACAGCTTTACCCCGCAGCTCGCAACCAGCGACGAGGCACGGCCCTGGCAGGTTGGCGTGCTTTACAACGCGGATGATCGCGCCGCGCGTCTGGCGATCCCGTTGCTGGAGGCCGAGGGCCTCTGCGTTGGCGATCAGCTGCCCTATTCCGGCAAGCTACTCAACTATACCATGAACCGCCACTGCGAGGCCGAGGGGCGGCCCTACCTTGGCATCGAACTGCGCCAGGATCAGGTCGCCACGCCGCAGCAACAGGCCGAATGGGCTGATCGACTGGCGAAACTCTGCAATGAAGTGGCGTTGAAGCTGGGCTGATTGCCGTGTAGGGCTACGCAAATCGCCCGGTTCGGGCAACATTCTTGCCGGAGTAGCCCAATGCCCGCCCTTCGTTCGCGCACTTCCACTCATGGCCGCAACATGGCCGGCGCGCGCGGGCTGTGGCGGGCCACGGGCATGAAGGACGGCGATTTCGGCAAGCCGATCATCGCGGTGGTCAACAGTTTCACCCAGTTCGTTCCGGGCCATGTCCACCTCAAGGACCTCGGCCAGATGGTCGCGCGCGAGATCGAGGCGGTGGGCGGCGTTGCCAAGGAATTCAACACCATCGCCGTCGATGATGGCATCGCCATGGGCCATGACGGGATGCTCTATTCGCTGCCCAGCCGCGATCTGATCGCGGACTCGGTCGAATACATGGTCAACGCCCACTGCGCCGATGCGATGGTCTGCATCTCCAACTGCGACAAGATCACGCCCGGCATGCTGATGGCGGCGATGCGGATCAACATCCCGGTGGTCTTCGTTTCGGGCGGACCGATGGAAGCCGGCAAGGTGATCCTCAAGGGCCAGGAAGTGGCGCTGGACCTGGTCGATGCCATGGTCGCTGCCGCGGATGAGAGCTACACCGACGAGGAAGTCGCAACGATCGAACGCTCGGCCTGCCCCACCTGCGGTTCGTGCTCTGGCATGTTCACTGCCAATTCGATGAATTGCCTGACCGAGGCGCTGGGGCTGTCGCTGCCGGGCAACGGCTCGGTCCTCGCCACCCATGCCGACCGCCAGCAGCTGTTCCTGCGCGCCGGCCGCCTCGCGGTGGACCTGTGCCGGCGCTATTATGAGGAAGACGATGCCTCGGTCCTGCCGCGCTCGATCGCCAGCTTCCGCGCCTTCGAAAACGCGATGAGCCTGGACATTGCGATGGGCGGATCGACCAACACCGTGCTTCACTTGCTCGCCGCGGCGGCAGAGGGCGGGGTGGAGTTCACGATGGCCGATATCGACCGGCTGAGCCGCCGCGTGCCATGCCTGTCCAAGGTCGCCCCGGCCAAGAGCGATGTCCACATGGAAGACGTTCACCGCGCGGGCGGGATTATGTCGATCCTCGGCCAGCTCGACCGCGCGGGTCTGCTTCATACCGACCTGCCCACCGTCCACAGCGCGACCATGGGCCTCGCGCTCGATACCTGGGACATTACCCGCACTGAAGACCCGGTGGTGCACGAATTCTTCCGCGCCGCGCCCGGCGGTGTGCCGACGCAGACCGCCTTCAGCCAGTCGCGCCGCTGGGACGAGGTCGATGCCGACCGCGAGACCGGCGTGATCCGTTCGAAGGAGCACGCCTTCTCGCAGGATGGCGGCCTCGCCGTGCTGTTTGGCAATATTGCCCGCGATGGCTGCATCGTGAAGACGGCCGGCGTGGACGAGAGCATCCTGAAGTTCTCCGGCCCGGCCAAGGTGTTCGAAAGCCAGGATGCGGCCGTGGCCGGGATCCTGACCGGGCAGGTCGAGGCCGGTGACGTGGTGGTGATCCGCTATGAAGGGCCCAAGGGCGGGCCGGGCATGCAGGAAATGCTCTATCCCACCAGTTACCTCAAATCGAAGGGCCTGGGCGCGGCCTGCGCGCTGCTGACTGATGGGCGTTTCTCCGGCGGCACGTCGGGTCTGTCGATCGGCCATGCCTCGCCGGAGGCGGCCGAGGGCGGCGAAATCGGGCTGGTCGAGCCGGGTGATCGAATCGAGATCGATATTCCGAACCGCACGATCCACCTTGCGGTCTCGGACGAGGAACTCTCCCGCCGCCGCGCCGCGCAGGAAGCCAAGGGCTGGAAGCCGGCGCAGGAACGCCCTCGCAAGGTCTCGGTCGCACTGCAGGCCTATGCCGCGATGACCACCAGCGCCGCGCGCGGGGCGGTGCGGGACCTGTCGCAGCTCAATCTGAAATGATCCGCGCGGCGCTCGTCCTGACTGCGTTGCCGGCGCTCTCCGCTTGCGGAGATCCGGCACCGGGCGAGGGCGGCGTGGCGGTGAGCGAGAAGGTCTGGTGCGCGCCTGACCGGGCCAAGGACTTCACGCAGGACTGTACGCTGGAGCGCGGCACCGATAATGGCCGAGCGATATTCGTGGTGCGGCACCCCGACGGCAAGTTCCGGCGCCTGATCGCCAGCCCGGATGGGCAGAATCTGCTCGCTGCCGATGGCGCGGACCAGAGCCAGTCGGCACTGAAGCAAGACCGCTGGGAAGTGATCCTGGGCGATGACCGCTATGTCGTGCCGGCAAAGGCCGATGCGCAGAGGCCCTGACCAGGTCCTGACCGCCGCGCAAATGCGCGATGCGGAGGCGGCGCTGATCGTCGGCGGAGTTTCGGTTGACGAACTGATGCAGCGCGCCGGTCGCGGTGCGGCGGAGTGGGTCTGGCGGATGTCCGGTGGACGCTCCGTGACCGTGCTTTGCGGCCCCGGCAACAATGGCGGTGACGGCTATGTCATTGCCGAGGCAATCCGCGAACGCGGCGGTGCGGTGCAAGTGATCGCCGCCAGCGAATCCAGAACGCCTGCCTCCCGGACTGCGCGTGGGCTATATCAAGGGGCAGTGCTGGGGCGCGATGCTGATCCAGACGGCGAAGTCCTGGTTGATTGCCTGTTCGGCACTGGTCTGACCCGGCCGCTGGAACCTGCGGACCTCGCGCTGCTCTGCCGCCTTGCCGCCAGCCACCCGCGCCGGATCGCGGTGGACCTGCCCAGCGGGGTCCATGCCGACAATGGGATGACGCTGAACGATAACCTCCCGGACTGGCATCTCACACTTGCGCTGGGAGCGTGGAAGCCGGCACATTTCCTGCTGCCGGCCGGTCCGACGATGGGCGAGATGCGACGGGTGCCGATCGGGGTGGAAACCTTGCCCGAAGCAGGGCTGCTGATCGTCCGACCTTACCTTGCTGCGCCTGCTGTTGATGCCCACAAGTACAAGCGCGGGCTGTTGGGCGTGGTGGCCGGAGCTATGCCCGGTGCTGCCCTGCTGGCGGCACGGGCGGCGCAAGGCGCTGGGGCCGGCTATGTTAAGCTCCTCGGTGCGGCCGATGGTGCACCTGCCGATCTGGTGACCGACCTCGAGCCGCTCGCCGAGGTGCTGACAGACAGCCGCTATCGCGCACTGCTGGTAGGACCAGGGCTGGGCCGCGATGCCGTGGCCCGCCAGACCCTGGCGATCGCCCTGTCCGAGCCGATCCCGGCTGTGGTCGATGCCGATGCGCTGATCCTGCTCAGCCCGCATAACCTGGCGGAGCGTGAGGCCGCGGTAATCGCCACGCCGCACGAAGGCGAACTGTTCGCGCTCGAACGCGCCTTCGGGCTTGATGGCTCGGGCAGCAAGGTGGAGCGCGCGGAGGCCCTGGCGCGCACAGCCGGCATGGTCGTGGTAGCCAAGGGTGCCGACACAGTCGTTGCCGCGCCGGATGGCCGGGTGGCTTTTGCCACGCGCGCATCAAGCTGGCTCTCGACCGCTGGAACCGGCGATGTGCTGGCGGGCACCATCGCCAGCCGCCTGGCCAGCGGCGCTGATCCGTTTGCCGCAGCCTGTGAGGGCGTATGGCTGCATGGCGAAGCTGCGCGCCAGGTTGCGGCGCCGTACACAGCGGGACAGCTTGCAGAGCAGGTGGCAAGGGCCTACGCGGCCTGCCTGTGACCGACATTGACGAAAAGATCATCCGCATCGCCGCCAAGGGCGACGGCGTTACCGCTTCTGGACGCTATGCCTGGGGCGCGGCGCCGGGCGACATCTTGCGCGCCGACGGGACGTTGGAACCGGGGCCGCATCATATCGCCCCAGTCTGCCGTCACTTCACCCAATGCGGCGGATGCCAGTTGCAGCAGCTGGATGAGGAAAGTTTCGCTGACTTCGTCGCGGCGCGGGTCAGCAATGCATCATCCGGGCAGGAACTGGGCGTTGAAACGATCGCGCCGCCATACCTATCGCCCCCAGGCAGTCGCCGCCGCGCTTCGCTCCGGGCGGAAAGCAGCCAGGGCCGGGTAGTAATCGGCTTCCGCGAAGCCAAGTCGCACCGACTGGTTGAACTGGCCGAATGCCCGGTGCTGCGGCCCGAGATCGTTGCCGTGCTGCCCGTCTTGCGCAAGCTGCTGATCAAGCTGGGGCAGGGCCAGCCCAAGAAAGCCAAGGGCAAGCCCGGCAAGCATGTTCACGCGAGGCTCGCGGCCGACATTGAGGTGACGGTCGCGGACCAGGGGCTTGACCTTGGCATCAAGGGCCTCAGCGCCGAAGGCTTGATGCTGACCGAGCTGCTGCTCGATTTCGCGCGCGACCATGCACTGGCGCGGCTGACGCTGGATGCCGGTTACGGGCCGGACACGGTGTGGGAGCCGGAACCGGTCACGATCACGCTGTCGGGCGTTGCCGTGCCCTTGCCGCCAGGTGCATTCCTGCAAGCGACTGCCGATGGCGAAGCGGCACTGGTGGCTGCGGCGAAGGAATGGCTGGCGGGCAGCGCGACCGTGGCCGATCTGTTTTCGGGCCTTGGGACCTTCGCCTTCGCGCTGGCGGGTCCCGAAACCAAAGTCTTCGCCGCCGAGGCCGAGCGCGCTGCGCACATGGCTTGCAAGGCGGCCGCTGGGCGGGCGGGACTGCCGGTCCATTGCGATCACCGCGACCTGTTCCGCAACCCGCTGATGACTGACGAACTCAATCGCTTCAGCGCGGTCCTGCTCGATCCGCCCCGCGCCGGCGCGCGCGAGCAGGTGCTCCAGATTGCTGAGAGCACGGTCAAGCGCGTGGTCTATATCAGCTGCAATCCGGCCAGCTGGGCCAAGGATGCGGTGACCTTGGTTGAAGCCGGCTATCGCTTGGTCGAACTGCGCCCGGTCGGCCAGTTCCGCTGGTCGACCCACGTCGAACTGGCGAGTTTGTTTGTACGGGGAGAGGCGGCGTGAAGTTCTTTGTCGTAACGATGAGCCATCCCGACGGACCCGGCTGGGGCGAGCACGTGATGCCGCACGTCGAATACCTGAACGGCTTGATCTCGGTAGGAAAGCTCAGGGCCTCGGGCCCGGTCGTTGGCAGCACGCTGCGGGCGGGTCTGCTGATATTCACGGTTGCGGATCGCGCCGAACTCGACGCGCTGATCGCCGCTGATCCCTTTGCGATCGAAGGCTTGATCGAGGAATTGACCGTGACCGAATGGAATCCGCTGTTCGGCGCGTTTGCGGCTGATGCTGCACCCTACACGCCACAAGCCAGCTGAAACCGGCGCGATCCCATAGCAAATGGGGCCGGTGTCGCCACCAGCCCCACGCTACGCCTTCTGTTCTTCCGGCCGAGTTGGGCGACCGCCGTTCCGGGGTTGTCCTGAACAGTTCGACCGCTGTGATGCGTTTCGATCACCTCGCGTGCCATCGCACCGTGAGTGCTCTTGCATCGTGATGCTCGTCGCATCGGGCCTGTTCCACCTGGCCAAAGCCAGATTTCACACACTGTCTCGCACATTCCGGCTGGCTCGTGAGAGCCGGCGTTCATCGTCCGGTTTCGCTTCCGGCGTCCCGGTCCCGTCAGGCGGCGGTTCCGGCTCGAAAGCCTTTCCCGTATCGCCTGGCGGTTCCGTAGCCGCTTCCCGCCCACCGTTCCGGCTTTCCGTCTGCTTGGCCGAAGCCACGCTTTCCGACTGCCTTCGCGGCTGCTGCGAAGCTGCCGTCCTGACTGCGCGCCGCTCACTGCATCTGCGGTTCGCGTGAGCCGCTCCGAAGAGCATTTCCCGCGTGTTTTCCGACACTGCTGCGGGCATCGCTGCCAGCATCTTGAGGTTAGGTTTTCCCCTTCGCTTTCAGTGGTTTCCCACCGGAAGTTCAGGTTCGATTTAACCTCTCGACACCTGAAAGCTGCGCCTCAATCCTGAGTCGCACAAGCGAAAAATAACGGACTTATCCACAGTCGCCCTGTTTGGCGGTGGATAACCCCGTGCAAGCGGTGGACAGAATCAAGTTGCGCCCGGTTGGACGCGAAAAATCAGCGGTCGCGCTGGGCGAGCAGTCGCAACCGGAGCGCGTTGAGCTTGATAAAGCCCGCTGCGTCCTTCTGGTCGTAAGCGCCGGCATCGTCCTCAAAGGTCACGTGGCGTTCGCTGTAGAGCGAGTTGGGGCTCTTGCGACCGACAACGCTGGCATTGCCCTTGTAGAGCTTCAGTCGGACCGTGCCGGAAACCTTGGCCTGGCTGTGGTCGATCGCGGCCTGCAGCATCTCGCGTTCGGGCGCGAACCAGAAGCCGTTGTAGATCAGCTCGGCATACTTCGGCATCAGCTCGTCCTTCAGGTGAGCTGCCCCACGATCAAGCGTGATCGATTCGATGCCGCGGTGGGCGCGGGCATAAATCTCGCCGCCCGGGGTCTCGTACATTCCGCGGCTCTTCATGCCGACGAAGCGGTTCTCGACCAGGTCGAGCCGGCCGATGCCATGCTTGCGGCCGAGGTCGTTGAGCGCGGCCAGCAGCGTGGCGGGCGACATTGCCTGGCCATTGAGTGCCACGCCATCGCCGCGCTCGAAATCGATGGTGATGTATTCCGGCGCGTCGGGCGCGTCCTCCGGGTTGACCGTGCGCGAATAGACATAGTCCGGGGTCTCATCCCACGGATTTTCCAGCACCTTGCCCTCGGACGAGGTGTGGAGGAGGTTGGCGTCGGTCGAGAACGGGCTTTCCCCGCGCTTGTCCTTCGGCACCGGGATCTGGTGCGATTCGGCCCAGGCGATCAGCGCGGTGCGGCTGGTCAGGTCCCACTCGCGCCAGGGTGCGATCACCTTGATGTTGGGATCGAGTGCATAGGCTGACAGTTCGAACCGAACCTGGTCATTGCCCTTGCCGGTGGCGCCGTGGGCCACGGCGTCGGCACCGGTCTCATGGGCGATCTCGACCAGCCGCTTGGAGATCAAGGGCCGGGCAATCGAGGTGCCGAGCAGGTAATCGCCTTCATAGCGGGCATTGGCGCGCATCATCGGGAAGACGAAGTCGCGCACGAACTCCTCGCGCAGGTCGTCGATGTAGATGTGCTCATCCGGCACGCCCATCAGCTTGGCCTTGGCCCGCGCTGGCTCCAGCTCTTCGCCCTGCCCTAGATCGGCGGTGAAGGTCACGACCTCGCAATTGTAGGTCACCTGCAGCCACTTCAGGATCACCGAGGTATCGAGGCCGCCGGAGTAGGCGAGGACGACGCGTTTGATGTCTGACATGGCTGGAATTCCGCTGGAAAAGGATAGGATTCGTCGCGGCCCCTAGGACAACCAGGGGGCAAGGGCAAGCCAGCGGGCTGGTAGGCCGGGGTTGTGTGAGCGGCTGCTAAGCGGCCCGTACGACAAGACCGCCCCATCGTTCGGCTTCGGTAACCGGGATGCCGCCGCGCTTGCACAGCACCCAAGCGCATGCTCCGATTGCGAGGACCAGGCCAATCCCGAATTCGCCCGTCAGGTAGCCGCTCCAGGGACCGTGACGGGTCGCGGTGTCGAATACGCTCTGAATGATGAGGTTGTGCGAAGCGTGGAGCAGGGCGGGGGGCCACAGGCTGTCGCTCTTCAACCGCAGCCAGGCCATTACCACGGCTATCGCCATGACCATCGGGAAGAAGCACAACAGCGAATACCACACTGGCGTGCCAACCCCGCGATAGTCGGCAAAGACGATCAGCGGCACGTGGTAAAGCGTCCAGATCAGGCCCGAAACCACTGCGACGTATTGAAACGATCCAAGTTTCGCCAGTTCAGGCACCAGCAAGCCGCGCCAGCCGATTTCCTCACCCAGCGCCGAGGTCAGCGAGATCAGCACACCGACCGTCAGCAACATGCCGAGCGCCTTCAGCGGGGCGATCCCACCGACCGATTTGGACCATCCCGCAGGATCGAACCCGGCGAGGCCACTTCCCCAGACCGGCAGGTAAACCACTGCGCCGTAAATCGCCGGAAGGACCAGAGCGAGGCCGAGCAACTGCCAGGTCCGCGGTCGCCAACCCAGGCCGGACAGGCGCCGCTCAGTGATCAGCTGGGTCAACATGGCTGCAACGCCCGGCGCCCACATCACCAGGTAAACGGCCAGTCCGCCGAGTGCATCGAGCTTGCCGGCCTGGATGACCGGGATGTAGGATAGCCCGACCAGCACGACAGTCAGTCCAAGAAACAGCCGCAATTTGCGGCGCGCGTGCGCCGCGACGTCTGTATGTGCCATCGTTGCCCCCAAACCCTGCAAGGTCAGCAGTTTGTCAGGTGCAGCGGATCAGGGCAAGCTGCTTGCCGCGAGGCGGATCACTCTGCTGCTTCGCGCTCCAGGTGCCAGACTGGCGTCCCCTCTGCAGCCGAAAGCCGCGCGGCTTCGGCAGCGATGTAGTCGCGCGTGACCGGCAGGACACCGGCTTTCTTTGCCGCCTGGACGTGGAAGTTGACCATGGTGCCGTGGCGGAAGCCCTGTTCGGCGCCGACCAGGTAGAACTGCCACATTCGGAAGAAGCGTTCGTCGAACATCGCGATGATCTGGTCCCGATGGAGCACCGCGCGGCGATACCATTCTGCGAGGGTCCAGGCGTAGTGGACGCGAAGTTCCTCAATCTCGGCGATCTTCCAACCGGTCTGTTCGTGGGCCAAGGCAAGGTCGCTCATGCAGGGCAGGTAATGGCCGGGGAAGATGTACTTGCGCACCCAGGCGTCAGTCGCACCCGACATGCCGGGCTTGCCGATGGTGTGAGTCAGCATCACGCCGTCATCGGCCAGCAGGCCAAAGGTCTTGGCGTAGTATTCCTCGTAGTGCGGCTTGCCGAGGTGTTCGATCATGCCGATCGAACTGATCCGGTCGAACCTGCCGGTCACGTCGCGATAGTCGATCAGCTGGAACTTGACCCTGTCGGCCACGCCGGCGGCCTCGGCCCGTTCGTTGGCGAACCTGACCTGGTCGGGCGCGAGGCTGACGCCCAGCACCTCGCAGCCATAGTGGCGATTGAGGAACAGCCCGAACCCGCCCCAGCCGCAGCCAATGTCCAGCACACGCAGGTGGCGGGCATCGCGCGGCAGGTGCAGCTTGGCGGCGATCAGCGCTTTCTTGTCGACCTGGGCCTGTTCCAGCGTGTTCGCCGGATCGGTGAAGTAGGCCATCGAGTACATCCGGTCCTCATCGAGGAACAGCTCATAGAACTCGCGGGTCAGGCCATAGTGGTGGACCACGTTCTTGCTGGCGCGGCTGCGGTAATTGACCTGGTCAAGCCGCGAACCCAGCCGGTCGAGCAGTTTACGCGCCGGGCTGGGTGGTTTCAGCCCGCTGCCGGATCCGGCGGCATTGCCCATAATCAGCAAGACCATGTCGCGGATATCGTGCGGCGGCTCCACCACCAGCCGCCCGTCGGTATAGGCCTCGCCCGCGCCCAGCCGGGGATCGCGAGCGATATGCAGCGCTGCGCCCTTGTCGGTCAGGCGGATGGTGATTGGATCGGCAGTCAGGTCGCCATAGCGATGCTCGCTGCCGTCATGATCGACGACACGAAGCTGACCCTGCCGGATCAGCGCGCGGAGCATCTTGTCGAGCAGCCACATGGGGCAAGAGACTATGCCTCTTGCCCACTAGTGCAACCCCTTATGCGCCGAGCCAGCCGAGAACTTCGGCGAGCTGCCACAGGCCAAGGACGAGGAACAGTAGCGCGGCGATCGTCCGGGTCAGCTTGAGCGAGACCTTCTGGACCAGCTTCTCGCCCAGGAATACCGCCGGACCATTGGCCAGCATCATCCCCAGCGTGGTTCCCGCCGCGACCACCAGCACAGAATGGTACTGCGCGCCAAGGGCGATGGTGGCGATTTGCGTCTTGTCGCCCATTTCGACCAGGAAGAACGACACCAGCGTGGTCAGGAAGGCGCCACCGCGATTGGTGACGCTATCTTCGTCATCGTCGAACTTGTCCGGAACCAGCGTCCAGGCGGCCATGGCGATGAAACCCAGGGCGACGGCAGTGCGGAACCACGGCGCATCGAGCAGGCCCGCGACCTGGCTGCCGACCAGCGCGGCGAGGGCGTGGTTGGCTAGCGTGGCAAAGAGAATCCCCAGCAGGATTGGCACCGGCGCGCGCAGGCGGGCTGCCAGGACGATCGCCAGCAGCATGGTCTTGTCGCCAATCTCGGCGAGCGCGACGACGGCGGTGGAGGCAAGGAAGGCTTCCATGGGAAAATTCTCCGGGGCCGGGTGGACAGAACGCAATGACATCGTCCTTCCACCCGGCCGGATGAAGGATCAATGTCATTGGTCTCGCCCGAACGGAAATCCGTCCTCCGCGCGCCATGGCCTCTCGACCAAGTATGTTGACGCTGCGGGACCGCCTGGTGGCGGCTGGCTACTCCCCAGATGACGGGGCGGCTTTAGAGGCCGTTCCGGGCCTTGGCAATATGGCGCTGCTATTGGCGGGCGAGAAACAGCACGTCGCGCGGCTGGGCGAGCAGGTGCTGGCCGGAATCGATGTAAAGCGTCTCGCCGCTTGCCGCCCAGCCCTCGGCCAGGAACAGAGCGGCATCGACCAGTTCCTGCGGGTCGGTCAGGCGCTGCAGCAGGTTCATCCGTCCGCTGGTCTCATGCTCTTCCTCGTGCTGGTCGAAGCTGGGCATCATCGCGCCGGGGGCCAGGCCGTAGACCCGGGCTGCCGGATCGTCCTGCGCCATCGCCAGCATCGTCACCCCGGCGGCGAAGGCCTGTTTGGCCATGGTATAGCTGAAGAAATCGGGGTTGGGGTTGAGCAGCTTCTGGTCAAGGAACTGGATCACCCGCTTGCCACCCTTGGCCTTGGCCTGGGCCAGGAAAGCCTGGGCCATGCGGGTCGGCGTTTCGGCGTTGACCGTGATTGCCTCGGCAAAGACTGCCGGATCGATCGCCGCGCCATCGTCATAACGGAACACTGCGGCGCAATTGACCAGCACTCGCCAATCGTCCAGCCGGGCTGCAACTTGGGCTACCATGGCCAGCGCCGCCTCGCCATCGAGCAGATCGCATTGCACGACTTCGGCTGATGGCAGCGTTTCGGCCAGGGCATGGGCGGCATCGGGCGAATGGTGCGCGTGGATCACCACGTGCCAACCCCGGGCGGCAAAGCTCCGCGCCAGTACGGCACCGATGCGCTTGCCAGCGCCAGTAATGAGAACGGCCGGGGGCATAGGGCTTCCCTATGCACACCCGGCCGCGCTCGGCAAAGGGTTAGTTCAGCTTCGCGGCCGGCCTAGCGGCAACGCGTCGGGCCCTTGGCCAGCTCGTTGCCGATGAAGGCCCCGGCAGCAGCGCCCAGGATGGTACCGGTGGCGCGTTCACCGCGCGTATCGATCGCGCGGCCCAGCAGCGCACCGACAGCAGCCCCGGCCAGCAGGCCGACGGTGCCATCACCCCGGCGGCAGTAATAGCGGCCGTCACTGCCTTCCCAGTAACGGATGCCGTTATCGGTGCGGCGGTAGTTGATATCGCCATTCTTGGCGCGATAGCCGTGGGCTGGGGCCCAGCGTGGCGGATCGGCGAAGGCCGAGGCCGAGGGGAGGGCGACAGTGGCCAGCGTGGCCGCGATCAGGGTTTTGCGAAACATTGGCGTTCTCCTGTTTTTGAAACTGGTGGAGAGAGCTTCTAGTTCCTAACCTGAACCGCGGATTTCACGGGATGGTAAACCGTGGCAAATGCGGGATAAGACGCAGTAATTAGCCAAGCGCCGCCTGTTTTTCATCAGCCAGTCGGTCCAGTTCGGCGCGGCTGAGCTTCTGTGCGGTGGTCTTGAGCTGGCCGCAGGCAGCATCGATATCGCGCCCGCGCGGGGTGCGCACCGGGGCGCTGATCCCGCCTTCGAAGACAATCTCCGAGAAGCGCCGGATCCGCTCGGGCGTCGAGCATTCATAGATCGCGCCGGGCCACGGATTGAAGGGGATCAGGTTGACCTTGGCCGGCAGCCGATACTGCTTGATCAGGCGGACCAGTTCGCGGGCGTGCTCGTCGGTATCGTTCTTGTCCTTCAGCATCACGTATTCGAAGGTGATGCGGCGGGCATTGCTGGCCCCGGGATAGTCAGCGCAGGCCTGGAGCAGTTCTTCCAGGCCATACTTGCGATTGATCGGTACGATCTCGTCACGGATGTCCTTGGTCACCGCGTGAAGCGAGACGGCCAGATTGACGCCGATCTCTTCACCGCACTTGGCCATCATCGGCACGACGCCACTGGTAGAGAGCGTGATGCGGCGCTTGGACAGCGCCAGGCCATCGCCGTCCATCACCAGCTTCAAGGCATCGCGAACGTTGTCGAAGTTATAGAGCGGTTCGCCCATGCCCATCATCACGATGTTGGTCAGCAGCCGCCCGTCAGACGAATAGCCGCCTTCATCGTCGACCATGTCGTCACCGAGCGCAGCCAAGTCTGCTTGGCCGGCGCGGGGCCATTCGCCCAGCGTATCGCGCGCCAGCATGACCTGCCCGACGATCTCGCCCGGAGTAAGATTGCGGACCAGCCGCATCGTGCCGGTATGGCAGAAGCGGCAATTCAGCGTGCAGCCGACCTGGCTTGAAACGCACAGCGTTCCGCGATCGGCGTCGGGAATGAAGACCATCTCGTATTCATGGTCGTCAGCGGTCTTGAGCAGCCACTTGCGGGTACCGTCGCTGGAGTGCTGGCTCAGCACCACTTCCGGGCGCCCGATCACGAAGCGTTCCGCCAGCCACGGCCGCATGGTCTTGGCGATATCGGTCATCGCCTCGAAGTCGGTCACGCCGCGGTGATAGAGCCAGTGGAACACCTGCTTGGCACGCAGCTTTGCGGCCTTGGCATCAAGGCCGGCGGCTTCGAACAGCTCCGCGATGCGGCGCTTTGGCAGGCCGATCAGGTCCACGCGGCCATCCTCGCGCGGGGTGATGTCGCGCGCGACGGGGACGGGATCGATCAGGCCGGGAATCTGCATGGGGCGCGATATAGGGAACAAGGCAGGAAAGCGCAAAGGCACCGCCCGAAAGGGGCCTCTGCCGTGCCGTAGGCTCCGCCCGTCCCGACCGGTGCAACCTTTGGCGGGCAGGGGACTTCCCCGTGCCGCTCCGCAGGCGCGGGGCCGAACAGGTTGGAGAATACAGATGAAAAAGATCCTCGCAGCACTCGCTGTCGGCACGGCGTTGTCGGCA
Organism: Sphingomonadaceae bacterium; assembly: GCA_009926135.1. Lineage (GTDB taxonomy): Bacteria > Pseudomonadota > Alphaproteobacteria > Sphingomonadales > Sphingomonadaceae > Novosphingobium. The sequence goes on along the minus strand of RFPL01000003.1, from coordinate 191,396 downwards.
ACCCCTGCTCTGGCGCAGGATGCCCGGGCCACCTTTACCGGGCCCCGGATCGAAGCCACGGTCGGCTGGGACAAGAGCCGCTCTGGCAGTTCGGTCGATAATGACACCACGCGTGACCTTGACCAATCAGTCGACGGGCTCGTCTATGGTGGCGGGATCGGCTTTGATGCGGCCGTGGGCGACAACTTCGTGGTCGGGGCGGAAGCCGAACTGACCGACAGCACGGCCAAGGCGGTGAATGATGGCGTGCCGAACACGTTCAACCTTGGCCGCGTCGAAACGGGCCGCGATATCTACGTTGGTGCCCGCGCTGGTTTCGTCGTGGGCGAGAAGATGCTGGTCTATGCCAAGGGCGGCTATACCAACGCCCGCTATAACCTCGTCGGGACCGACGGTACGGTGAACCTTGACCAGCGGCTCGATACCGATGGCTGGCGCGCCGGCGCCGGCGTGGAAATGGCCCTCAGCAAGAATGCCTTCGTCAAGGCCGAGTACCGCTATTCCAAGTACAGCAACGCGGAATTCGATTTCAACGGCACGACGCCGGATTCAAGCCGCTTCAAGATTGATACCGATCGTCACCAGGTGGTCGCCAGCGTGGGCCTGCGGTTCTGATCGTAGGCTAGCGCAGACGGGCGCAGCCAACCGCAGCGGCATCCATTGCGGTTGCTGCCCCGTCAAGCGACCAGGTGTTCGTGAACCCGCGTCCGTCCGCCCCCCGAGCGCTCACCGTCATTTCGCCGGCAGAGCGCATGGCCGCAACAATTGCCGCATCCATGCGCTTGTCGGCGGCCCAGGCATCGCCGCCGCCGCCAACCAGCTTGTAGCGCTGACCGCTCATGATCAAGGTGATCGGCGCATTCGGCAGCAACTTGCGTGAGAGGCGGAAATGCACCTGCCCGCGAACCTGCTGGCGGGGCCAAGTCGCGATCGTGGCAAAGGGCTGGTAATCGCGCTGCAGGGTCGAAGGCGCGGCCATGGCGATCGCGTAGCACCGCGGCCCACCTTGTCCCTGCATATCGCTGAAAGCGCCCCAGTTGCCGAAAATGCCCAAGCTGTCGCGGGCCAGAGCCGGCGCGGCGATCAGGGCCAGCAGAATGAGCGGTGCGCGGCGGCAGAACATCTCAGCCTTCGCCAATCAGGTCGAGATAGGCCACCACATCATTGTCGGTAGCGATGAACAGGCTGTCCTGCACTTCGGCCGACTGCTGCGCGGCAAGCCGCAGAGCATCGGTCAGCGGGCCATAGAGCAGGGTCGTTGCTGCTCCCGCTTCGCCCGCGATGTCGAGGTAATAGAGCCGAACCGTGGCGCTGTCATAGGTAGTGCGCATCAGGGCTTGTCCCGGCGGTGTGCGTCTAGCGCGCGCTCAGCCCGCGCGGCGTCGGCGCGCTGTTGGCGGCAGGAGCTGCCCGCCTGTCCGTGCTGCGCACGGTTCTGCGCGGCCAGCGCTTCCGCATCACTGCGGGCGCGGGCCTTGCGGGCAAGGCGCAGGTTGATAACGTCGGCCATGGCTGTCCCATCGCAGAAACTGCGCGGCGGGGAAAGCCGTCAGCCTACCAGGAACTGGGGATCCGGTAGAAGGCAAAGCGCTTTACCTTGCCGTCGATCAGGTGCTTGCCCAGCTTGGCGCGCAGTTCATCGGCACCTTCCGAAGTCCTGCAGACCACGTGGGTGCCGGTTTGCGGCAGCGGTTCGATCGCGCTTATGCGGATGTTGGCCTTGTCACAGGCGCTCTGCACTTCAGCTTCGCTGAGCGCCAGGTTCATCGCCCGGCTCAAGCGACCAGCCTCCAACCGGCGGCAGCAGCGGCACCCAGGCCGTGCTGATGGCCAGCGATCGAGCCGGCAATCTCCGCGGCTTCACCCAGCAGGTTACGGCGCTGTCCGGCGCAACCCGTCGCGGCGGCGCGCATCATGGTGCGCTGGTGGCGAAAGTATTGGGAATTGAGATCCATGGGCGGCTCCTCGGCTTGTAAGCGGGAGCGCGAGGAGTCTCTCAGCCGCGAGCGCTTACCTAAGGTGTGCACGCGATGGTTCCTATATGGCCATGACTGCGGAATTTACAAGGCTTTCAGGGTTGCGGATAGCCAATCCCGATGACTTCCCATTCCTTTTCACCACCCGGCAGGTGGACCCGGCGCAGATCGCCAATTGCCGCGCCGCGTAGCGCCCGCGCAATCGGCGCGGACCAGCCGATCAGGCCTTGTCCGGCATCCTGTTCATCATCGCCGACCAGGGTCAGGGTGCGCTGGTTGTCGTCCTCGTCGGCAATCGTCACGGTGGCGCCAAACCAGGCGCGGGCGCGGTCTTCCTGGCGTGCCGGATCGACCACCCGGCAGAACTTCATCCGCCGAGCCAGGTGCGCCAGCTCGCGGTCGATCTCGCGCATCCGCTTGCGGCCGTACAGGTAATCGCCGTTCTCGCTGCGATCGCCGTTCCCGGCGGCCCAGCTGACGATCTCGACAATAGCCGGCCGCTCGGTGCCCAGCAGGTGGTCATAACGCGCCCGCAGCGCGGCCATCCCGGCCGGGGAGATAGGCGGTCCATCCGGCTTCACGGCGTTAACCCGGCGTGCGCTTGCCGATGAACCGGCTGAGCGGATTGGGGCCGCTCATGCGGGCCTTGTCGGGGTTCATCGTCTCATAGACCACGGCATTCTCCAGCACGTGCTGCACATAGCCGCGTGTCTCGGTCAGCGGAATCCGCTCGATCCAGTCGATCCAGTCAATCCCGCCGCCGCGGGGATCGCCGTTGGCCCGCAGGAACTTGTTCACATTGCCCGGCCCGGCGTTGTAGGCGGCCACGGCCAGCGGATAGCTGCCCCCGAAATATTCCAGCATGCGGCGGAAATAGGCATCGCCCAGCATGATGCTATAGCCGGCGTCGCGGGTCAGCGCCTCGGGGTTGTATTCGATGCCCATCTTGCCGGCCTGCTCACGCGCGGTTCCCGGCATCAGCTGCATCAGCCCGCGCGCGCCGGCATGGCTGACCGCGTTCATCGCAAACTGGCTTTCCTGCCGCGCGATCGCATGAACCATCGTCCAGTTCGAACCTGCGGTTACCGGGATAAGCGGGAAACCGGTCTTCTGGAATTCCCCGAAACCGTCGGTGTGCGCCGCCTGGGCCAGGATCACGGCCAGGTCACGGCGACCAAGCTCTCGTGCCAGGTCCGCCACGAGGATGTGATCGGTCTCGGTCAGGGCCTGGTCGCTGATTTCGCGGAAGAAGCGCACGCCGGTCGGCCAGTCGCTGTCCCGGGCCACCTCGCGCACCGCCATGGTCAGCGGGCGGGCATTGAAGGCAGCACGCTCGGACGCGGTCGGCACAGACCGGGGGCTCTGGTTGAAGGCAGGCATGGGCCGGCCCAGCCGTTCGAGCGAGAGCTGGCCATAGAACTGCTCCGGGTAGATCGCGGCCATTTCGAAATAGCGATTCGCTTCGGCCAGCTTCCCGGCCTGAGCCATGGCACGTCCGGCCCAGTAATAGCCCTTTGACCGCGTCTGCGGGCTGCGCGCGGCCGCGCCATAACGCCAGAACAACGGGGCCGCGCGCGATGCATCGCCCAGCTCGTAAAGCGCCCGGGTGCCGCCCAGCCACATCAACGAGGTATAGTCATCGCGGATCTGGAACGACTGCGCGCTGACATCGGTGCCCAGCGGGAAAGTCTCATCAATTGCGGCGGCAATCCGCACGGCGTTGGCGGCTTCGCTGCTGCGCGCGACCGCCAGCAGTTCCCCGATCCAGCGCCTGGCATCGCGCGGCGGATTTGCCAGCGGTGGCCGCGTGGCCAGGACCGACGCGGCCAGGCCTGGCTGCCCGGTCGTCCGCAGCATCCGTACGCGGTTATAGACATAGCCGGCGTCGCGCAGCACGCCAGGGCCGGGGTCAAGGCCTTGGGCGGCAGGGTCCTGCCCGTTGACCAACCCCAATCGGGCCAGAAAGACGGGACCTGCGGCGGGTGAGACATACAGCAGTTGCCGGGCCGCCTGAGCCGAATTGTTGTTCCACAGCAGCGCGTCCATCCGCGCATCATGATCGGCAGGAGTCAGCACGCTGGCGAGCCGCGCCGACAAGGCCGCCTCGCTCGGGTCGCTCATTGACCCGCCGCGCCAGACCGCGCGGCCCAGTTCCGCGGCTTCGGGCCGGCCCAGATCGAACAGGGCCAGCGCGTGGCGGGCACGGGCGGAATTGCTGATCGCGGGATAGCGATCGAAGAAGGTGGCAATGCGCGCAGCTGGCAGGCTCTCCCGCTCAAGCGCGCGTTCGGCATAGCCGCGCAGCCTGGTTTCCTCGGGAAAGCCAGGATAGCTCAGCAGGAAGCTGGCATAGTCATCGAACAGGAAGCTGTCGGAACTGGTCAGCAGTTTCCAGCGCGCCACGGCCTGGGCCATCGGGCTTGCCGGTCCGGCCGCCTGTTCGGCGCGGGCGCGGTCCCAGTCAGCACCGTCCTGTGCGGATGCAACTGAGGGAGTTATTGCCAGGCTTGCCAGCAGCAAAGCAAATGTCGTGCGGACCATGCTGGACATTCTCGGCAAAGGCTCCTTATCAGGCGCTGAACGAAGTGGCCGCCGCGGGATAGGCTGCCGCTGGTCCTATGGGCCAAGAGGAAGGGTAAAGTCCATGTTCTCCGGCTCAATTCCGGCCCTGATCACCCCGTTCACCGCCGGTTCTGTGGACGAAGCCGCATTCCGCCGGCTGGTCGACTGGCAGATTACCGAAGGTTCCGCCGCGCTGGTGCCCTGCGGCACCACGGGCGAAGCACCGACCTTGACCAATGATGAGCAGCACCGCCTGTTTGCCATCACGGTCGAAGCGGCGGCCGGCCGCGTGCCGGTTATCGCCGGCTGCGGCAGCAACGATACCCAGACCGCCTTGTGGCACATGCAAGAAGCCAAGGCGGTCGGCGCTGATGCCGCGCTGATGGTTGCGCCCTATTACAACCGCCCCAGCCAGGCCGGGCTGCTGGCCCATTTCAGCTATCTCGCTGAACAGGTCGACCTGCCGATCGTGCTCTACAACGTCCCGGGGCGGACCGTGACCGACATCAAGCCCGAGACGGTGATCGAACTGGCTCGCCGCTTTCCGGACCGGATCATCGGCATCAAGGACGCCAGCGGCGACATGACCCGGCTCACCGCCCACCGCCTCGCGCTCGGTGCCGGGTTCGTCCAGCTTTGCGGTAATGACGACATGGCGCTGCATTACAATGCCGGGGGCGGGGCTGGGTGCATCTCCGTCACTGCCAATGTCGCGCCCCGGCTCTGCGCGGAGTTCCAGACGGCAAGCCTAGCGGGTGACATGGCCAGGGCGCACGAACTCAACGAGCGGCTGTTCCCGCTGCATCAGGCGCTGTTTAGCGATGCCTCGCCGGGGCCACTCAAGTATGCGCTGAGCCGGATTTGCGACTGGCTGGCCGAGGACGTCCGGCTGCCGCTCGTTCCATGCAGCGCAGAAGCGCGCCGCGCGGTCGATGCCGGGCTGGCCCATGCCGGACTGGTCTAGAACACGCATGACCGCGCCGGCAGTAAATTAACCGGCCCACCGGTTTCCTTTTCTTCGAACCGCGCTTACATGCGCCTTGATCATGGCCCGCCCGACCCCCGCAGCATTCGACAAGAAGAAAGTGGTCGCCGAAAATCGGCGGGCGCGGTTCGATTACTATATCGATGACACGGTCGAGGCCGGGATCGCGCTGACCGGGACGGAGGTGAAGAGCCTGCGCTTTGGCGAAGGCTCGATCGCGGAAGCCTATGCCGAGGTGAAAAATGGCGAGGTTTGGCTGATCAATTCCAACGTGCCGGAATTCAGCCACGGCAATCGCCACAACCACGTTCCCAAGCGTCCGCGCAAATTGCTGCTCCACGAGCGCGAGATTGCCCGCTTCACCGGTGCGGTCGAACGCAAGGGCATGACGCTGGTGCCGCTGTCGATCTATTTCAACGGTCGCGGCCGCGCCAAGGTTGAACTGGCACTGGCCAAGGGCAAGAACGCGGCCGACAAGCGCGCCACCATCAAGGAACGCGACTGGAAGCGTGACCAGGCGCGGATTATGCGGGACTACAAATGAGCGATCTTTCGTCCCGAATTTTCCGCTGGGCCCGGGCCAACATGCCGCGCCGCGAAGATCTTGAGCACAGCCGCTGGATCGGGCCTTTCGCCCGCCGGCCCGAACTATGGCGCTTTACTCGCCGCTCGGTGCCGCGCGGGGTAGCAGTCGGCCTGCTGGTTGGGATCTTTGCCCTGATCCCGGGGATCCAGATCCTGGGTGCGGCGTTCATGTGTGTTCCGTGCCGCGGCAATATCCCGCTGGCTGCGTTGATGACCTTCCTGTCCAATCCGGCAACGACCCCGTTCATCATCGCCGGGTCGATCTGGCTGGGCAACAAGCTTGGCTTCCATGCCGATGTCGATACCTTTTACGGGCTCTACGAGCGCGGGGCGGGCATTGGCGAATGGGCCAGCTGGCTGCTGTCGGACGCCGCCCCGGCGATGCTGCTAGGCCTGTTCATTGTCTCGACCGTCAGCGCGGCCGTGGGCTATCTCGTCTCTTCCTTCGCCTGGACCAGCTGGGTCCGCCGCAAGCGCCGCGCCGCACAGGAACGCATCATCGCCCAGCGCCGACAGCAGGAACCGCTTCAGCCGTGAGCGCGCCGGGCTCCCGCCTTGCGCCAAGTGGGGGAGAGCGGGTGCTGGTGGGCGCGGCGCTGGCCGTAAGCCTTGCGCTGGTCTGGCTCGCGACCGGCGAAGTGCTGGTCCTCGCCGCTTTTGCCGGCGGGCTGATTGCGCTCGGCGGACTGGTCTGGACACTGACCAAGCCGAGGGCGGCTGCGCAACAGGTCGAATATGCCTTGCCGGACTGGTCGGTCACGGTCGCGGCAATCGACCGACCGGATTGCGCCGTTGCGGTTACCGACCGCGCCGGCCGTCTGGTCTGCGCGAACCGCGCCTTCGAGAGCTGGTTCACCACCAATCACGCGCCGCCGCGCTTGCCGGTCGACAATGCCTCGCTTGAGCGTCTTGCCAAGGCCGGCCGCACGGGCTGGCGCGACGGGCAGGGCAAGGCCGACCTGATCGAGAATGAAAGCGGCCGCTGGAGCGTCGCAGCGCTGCGGGCCGGCCGGGGTGACGATTACCTGGTCTGGACAATCAGCCCGCTGTCCAATCCCGATCCGGTGGCCGAACTGGTTCCGCACCTTGACGGCAAGCTGGGCCGCGCGCTGGCAACGGCCGGCATGGCGGCTGCGATCGTCGATCCTGATGGGAAGATCCGTGCCGCCAGTCCGGGCTTTGCGGCCCGCGCCACGGGCGATCCGGCAGCGCTGCTGACCGGCCAGGAATTCACCGCTTTCCTTCGCCAGGATGAGCGTGACCAGGTCAGTTGGGCCCGCGAAGGGCGGCGCGGCAATCCACTGACGATGTATTACCTGCCGGTCCGCGATCCCGACGCGCCCGGCGTGGTGGACTACGGCACAACGCCTTCGCTGATGCTGCTGGTCGAGGCCGGGGTCGGCCTGGGCGGTGGTGCGGTCGAAGGGACGGCTGCCGTCCCGCATCTCGAGGCCTTGCTGGGCAATCTCCCGCTCGGCCTGGCCATGGCTGATCGCGACGGGCGGCTGCTGTTCGCGAACCCCGCCTTCATGCGCGCCGCCGGCCGCGAGGGTGAGGCCCCGCCGGTCTATCCGACCGACCTGGTGGTGCAGGAAGACAAGGGTGCCATTTCCGACGCGATCCGCCGCTTTGCGCAAGGCCCAGCCGCTGCCGGTGACTTGGCGGTGCGGCTGCGGACCCAGCCCGAGGATCCGGTGACGCTCAGCCTCGCTGGGGTGCGCGGGCTGGGTGAAGCGGCCGTGCTGCTCAGCCTGACCGATTCCAGCGAGGAAACCCGGCTCAAGCGCCAGGTTGCCCAGGCGACCAAGATGCAAGCCGTGGGACAGCTGGCGGGCGGGGTGGCGCACGATTTCAACAATGTGCTGACCGCAATCCTCGGCACCTGCGACCTGATGCTGCTGCGCCACACGCCGGGGGACAGCGATTACGACGACATCCAGCAGATCCGCGCCAATTCGAACCGCGCTGCCAGCCTGACCCGCCAATTGCTCGCCTTCAGCCGCCAGCAGACGCTGCGCCCCGAGGTGCTGCAGCTGCCCGACGTGGTTCAGGATGTCTCGACCCTGCTGCGCCGCCTGATCGGCGAAAAGGTGAAGCTGTCCGTCGCGCATGACCGCGATCTGGGTGCCGTGCGCGCCGATCCGAGCCAGCTGGAACAAGTGATCGTCAATCTGGTGGTCAATGCCCGCGACGCGATCCTCTCCAAGGGGGAGATCGGGGGCGGGCGGATCACCCTGGCTACGCGTCGCGTCACGGCGGCGGATGTGCGCGCCATGCGCAGCGCGATCATGCCGCAGGTCGATTACACCGCGCTGGTGGTGGAAGACACCGGCACCGGCATCGCGCCCGACTATCTCGGCAAGATCTTCGAACCGTTTTTCACCACCAAGGAACTGGGCAAGGGCACGGGACTTGGCCTCTCGACTGTCTATGGCATCGTCAAGCAATCGGGCGGGTTCATCTTTGCCGACAGCGAAGTGGGCAAGGGCACGACCTTCACTGTCTATCTGCCGGTCCACCATGCCACAGCCGAGGAACTCGCCGCCAAGACCGTCCGGGCCGAGCCAGCCCAACAGTGGGCTGGGGGTGGGCGGATCCTGCTGGTAGAGGACGAGGACATGGTCCGCGCGGTGGCCGAACGCGCGCTGACCCGTGCCGGCTATACCGTCACCGCCGCCGCCGATGGTGACGAAGGGCTGGCCTATGTCGAGCAGGGCGCCGAATTCGACCTGGTCCTCTCGGACGTGGTCATGCCGGGCATGGACGGTCCCGCCATGGTCCGCGAAATCCGTACCCGCCATCCAGCGCTGCCGGTGCTGTTCATGTCAGGCTATGCCGAGGAACAGCTGCGCAAGGAAATCGACATCGCCGACGTCCATTTCCTCCCCAAGCCGTTCACGGTGCAGCAGGTGACGGACAAGGTAGGCGGCGTGCTGATGGCCGCACGGAACTAGATGGTATCTGGCCCGGAAATCATCCATATATACTAAAGAGATAGCCCGTTCTAAATTTGTTCCAGTTCCCCTCTTGTTCTCGTGGAACAAATTGGGTACACCGAGTCGTAGTTGACCTGACGGGTCGGCTGGTTAGGCAAGGGGACGGACAATGGCTGCACAACTCAAGCTGATTCAGGAAGGCAAGGAAACGATGGACCGTCAGAAGGCGCTGGAAGCGGCGCTGGCCCAGATTGATCGCGCGTTTGGCAAGGGCAGCGCGATGAAGCTCGGCTCGAAGGAAGCGATGGAAGTCGAATCGATTTCCACCGGTTCGCTGGGCCTCGATATCGCGCTCGGCGTTGGCGGCCTGCCGCGCGGCCGGGTGATCGAAGTTTACGGCCCGGAAAGCTCGGGCAAGACCACGCTGGCGCTGCACGTCATCGCCGAAGCCCAGAAGGGCGGCGGCACGGCGGCCTTCATCGATGCCGAACACGCGCTCGATCCGGCCTATGCCAAGAAGTTGGGCGTCAACATCGATGAACTGATCGTCTCGCAGCCCGATACGGGTGAACAGGCGCTGGAAATCGTCGACACCCTGGTCCGTTCGAACGCGATCGACGTGCTGGTGGTGGACTCGGTCGCCGCGCTGGTGCCGCGCGCCGAAATCGAAGGCGAGATGGGCGATAGCCACGTCGGCCTTCAGGCCCGCCTGATGAGCCAGTCGCTGCGCAAGCTGACCGGTTCGATCAGCCGCTCGCGCTGCATGGTGATCTTCATCAACCAGCTGCGCATGAAGATCGGGGTGATGTACGGCAATCCGGAAACCACTACCGGCGGCAATGCGCTCAAGTTCTATGCCTCGGTCCGGCTCGATATCCGCCGCACCGGCCAGATCAAGGATCGCGACGATATCGTCGGCAACGCGACCCGCGTGAAGGTGGTCAAGAACAAGGTGGCCCCGCCGTTCAAGCAGGTCGAATTCGACATCATGTATGGCGAGGGCATCTCGAAGATCGGCGAAATTCTCGATCTCGGCGTCAAGGCCGGCATCGTCGAGAAGTCCGGCGCCTGGTTCTCCTACGATTCGATCCGGATCGGCCAGGGGCGTGAGAATGCCAAAACCTACCTCAAGGAAAATCCCGAGCTCTGCGACCGGCTGGAGGCTGCGATCCGCGGCCAGACCGAAGGTCTTGCCGGGGAGATGATGACGGGTCCGGACGCGGACGACGACATGTAATCTTCCCCGGGGAGGGCACCCCGTCCCCCCAAACCCAGGGTGCCCTCCACGAAACAGGACCGGCGCGGCGTGCCTTTCAGGCCCCGCGCCGGTCTTTTCGTTTCAGGTGAAGTGGATTAGTCTGCGCCCATGGCCGATGCCGCAGCCCCGCCACCGGCGATTGCCATCTCGCTCAAGGAGGAAGCAGCTACGGCCGCGCCGCCGGAGCGGATCGAATTGTCCGTGACGGCACCCAACACGGCTGCCTGCGATGCCGCCCCGACTGACGAAATCGTGGTCTGCGCGCCAGACTCGGCGGTCTATCGGCTCGGTCCGGTCAGTACCAAGCCCGGCCAGTCCTTGCCCCAGGCCGAACTAAAGCTGTCCGGCAACACGGTCGTCGCGGCGCAGCTTCAGTCCGGTAACCTGGGGAATATGCCGACCAACCGGGCAATGGTCACCATCAAGGTTGCTTTCTGATGATCGCTGGCGCCAAGAGACCTGCTGGTGGGTCAGACGCCTTCACATCGTAACTCTGCAGGCCTCATGATCATCCCCACCTTCCATCTCATCGGCTTGCCCACTGACTGCAACTCCTCCTTCGCCCGAGGGCCAGCGGCGGCGCCCGCGGCGATCCGGGCCGCGCTGTGGAGCGATCGCGGCAACCTCGCCGCCGAGGACGGGCAGGAAATCGGGCATGACTTCCTGCTAGAGGATCGCGGCGATCTCCCGCTGACCGAAACGCCGGATGATGATGCGGCAATCCGCGCGGCCGTGGCCGAGAGCCTTGCCGCCGGCGCGATCCCGCTGCTGCTGGGCGGCGATCATGCGGTTTCGTTCCCGATCGTGGAGGCCATTGCGGCCAGGCACGGGCCAGTGAACATCCTGCACTTCGACGCCCACCCCGATCTCTATGACGATTTTGAGGGCAATCCGCGCAGCCACGCCTCGCCCTTCGCGCGGATCCTCGAGGCTGGACTGTGCCGCCGCCTGGTTCAGGTCGGAATCCGTACGCTCAACCGCCATTGCCGGGAGCAGGCGGCGCGCTTCGGGGTGGAAATCGTGCCGATGGCCGATTTCACGCCGGGCAAGGTTCCGGTTCTGGATGGGCCGCTCTACATCTCGCTCGATCTCGATGGCGTGGATCCATCCGAAGCGCCCGGCGTATCGCATCCCGAACCGGGCGGCCTGCGCCTGAGGGAGGTTCTCGCGACGCTTCATGCCCAGACCGGCCAGATCGTTGGAGCCGACGTGGTTGAGCTCAATCCGCGTTTCGACGCCCATGACAGAACCGCGATCCTCGCCGCAAAGCTGGTGCGCGAGGTGGCGGCAACGGCTTCGCGCAATCTGCGCTAGGCTGCCTTTACCGCCCGCTCGGTCTCGGCCCTGACGACCTCGTCCGCCAACCGGCCAGCTATTTCGGCAAGGTGATCCGGCTCCGCCACAAAGCTGGCCAGCCCCTGGCTGAGCGAGCGTAGCTCGGCATCAAGCCCAGCGATGCCGGCTTCCGGTAGCAGTGCCTCGACCCGTTCCCACCGCGTCCAGTCGGGATGTGGCGACAGGCCAAGGATCTGTCCGCGCCGGCTCGACAGGACCGACCCGGCTTTCGATCCGGTGCCGGCAGGCGTATCGACGGTCACCTTCACTACCGGTTCGAGCAGGTAAGGCGCAGCTTGGGCCAGCGCTTCCGTCATCGCCATGCGGCCGGCGATACGGAAGGCCAGTTCCGAACTGTCGACGGCATGGAACGAGCCGTCGGTCAGCGTGACGGCAACGTCGACCACCGGGAAACCCAGCGGCCCCCGCTCCATGGCGTCCTTGATCCCGGCTTCCACCGCTGGAATATACTGGCGTGGGATTGCCCCGCCGGTGATCCGATCCTCGAACCGAAAGCCCTCACCACGTTCCAGTGGCCGGATCGCGATCACGCAATCGCCATACTGTCCATGCCCGCCGGATTGCTTCTTGTGCCGCCCACGTGCCGAGGCCTGCTTGCGGATCGATTCGCGGTAGGCAATGCGCGGCGGCCGGCTGTCGACGGCCACGCCATAACGCCGTTGCAGCCGTCCCAGCACGACCTGCAAATGCTCGTCGTTGATCCCGCGCAGGATCGTTTCCTGGCTGGCCTGGTCCTGGCTCCATTCGAGTGCCGGATCTTCTTCGCACAGGCGGTGCAGCGCGGTGGACAGCTTGACGTCGTCGCGCCGGTCACGGGTGGTAATGGCCAGCGCCGCATTGCGCGCCGGATAGCTCACCCGCAGCGCTGCGGGCTCGTGTCCCCTGGCCCCCAGCAGCATCCCGCTGCGTGCAGCTTCGATCCGCGCCACGGCGACCACATCGCCGGGCCGGGCAGCAGGCTGCTTGGCGGTCTTTTCGCCCTGGACGAAGAACAGCGAGCCGGCCCGCGCCGCTTCGCCGCCGACCACCAGTTCGTCACCTTCGCTGAGCGCTCCGCCAAGGATGCGGCCCAGCGCCAGCCGGCCCATCGCCCCGCCGTGGGCGATCTTGAAGACGTGCAGCCCGCCAGCTTCCACGCCCAGCCGCTGCGCCGCCGCATCCGGCGCTGGCGCTTCGTGCCGCAGCAGCTTGAGCAGGCGGTGCACCCCGCCGCCAGTCAGCGCGGATCCCAGCAGCACCGGGACGACCTTGTTGTTCGCCGTGTCGGCCGCCAGGTCCGCCATCACCAGCGCGGGGTCCGGCTGCTCGTCCAGCAGCAGAGCTTCCATCAGTGCATCGTCGAAATCGGCCAGGGTTTCGAGCAGGTGCGTGCGTTCGGCCTGTTCGCGCGCCAGCACTCCACCGGGGATATCCATCCGTTCGCTTGGTCGGCCCGGGCGATAGCGATAGGCCCGCTCAAGGGCGAGATCGACGTAGCCGGTCACCTGTTCGCCCTCACGCAGCGGGATCTGCCGCAGCGCCAGCGGCTCGCGGCTCATCGGCTGCAAGGCCGCAACGGTATCGCGCACCGCGCCGGCGCGGGCGTTCTCGATCTTGTTGATGAACACGGCGTGCGGCACACCCAAGGCATCGAGCCGCCGCAGCACCGGTTCGGCCAGCATGGCGCGTTCGGGTGCGGGATCGATCACCACTAGGGCTAGATCGGCCGATTGCAGTGCAGTCAGACCATCGGCGGCAAAGCCCGCGCCGCCCGGGGTATCGATCAGGGCAAAGGAATCGCCGAGGTAATCGAAATGGGTCAGGTTGATCTCGGTCGAGCCGCGCCGCGCGCGCGCTTCGGGGCTGGCATCGCCGACCGTGGTCCCGGCCTCGACACTGCCCTGGCGGGTAATGGCACCGCTGGCGAAGAGCAGCGCCTCGGCGAGGCTGGTCTTGCCCGTGCCGGCCGGCCCCACCAGCGCGACTGCACGGGTAGCCCTGTTGCCGGCGTGATTGCCTTGATGTGTGATGCCCATCGTCCGCCTCCTCATAGTCGTGAAGGCGCGTCGGGCGCTGCTGTCGCGCTCGGCGCGTCAGGATCAGGAAAGCGTCTGCCTGTTGCAGGTGAGTCGCAAGCGGAATCTTGGTTGTAACTGGCGGCGCACGGACCTAGCCTTGTGCCATGACCACCGAGAGGGATTGGCGCACGCAGGTCGGGCGCAGCTGGGCGCAGAACTATGCGCTGACCGACCGTTCGTTTGCCGGACTGACCGAGTTGCTGCTGGGCCGGGCTGCACCGCTGGTCGGCAGACAGGTGCTGGATGTCGGTTGCGGCGCCGGCGAACTGTCGCTGGCCCTGGCCCGCCAGCATGCCGGATCGCAGGTACTGGGCGTCGATATCTCGCATGACCTGATCGAAGTTGCGCAGACGCGTGGCGCGGAACTGGGCAATGTCCGCTTTGTCGAGGCCGATGCCGGTAGCTGGCGCGATCCCGCGTTCACCGCTGACCTGATTGTTTCGCGCCATGGGGTGATGTTCTTTGCCGATCCAGTCGCAGCCTTCGCCAATATCCGCCAAGGGGCGGGTGCGGGTGCGCGGTTGCTGTTTTCCTGCTTCCGCACGCCCGGCGAGAACGCTTGGGCAGCCGGACTGGCCGAACTGCTTGATCTGCCACCATCGCCCAACCCGCGCGCGCCTGGGCCGTTTGCCTTTGCCGAAACGGCCCATGTCGAAGGCATCCTCTCAGCTGCTGGCTGGCAGGATATCGCCTTTGAATCCGCCGACTTCGCTTATGTCTGCGGCATGGGTGAGGATCCGGTGGAGGACGCGCTCAGCTTGTTCCGCCGGATCGGACCCGCCGCGCCGCATCTGCGCAGCCTTGAAGGTGCGGCGCTGGCGGACGCCGAGACACGCATCCGCGAATGGCTGGAACGGCACCGCAGCGAAAACCTGATCGCGATGGCCGCCGCTGCCTGGATCGTATCGGCGCGGCGCGATTAGCTTGGCCGATCAGACCAATCGTGCCTTCCCGCTTGCCGCAAAACCACGGCTGTCCTAGGGGCGGGGCGCTATGACATCCACAAATGACATCCGCCGCTCCTTCCTCGATTACTTCGGCTCGAACGGGCACGAGGTAGTGCAGTCGGCTCCGCTGGTGCCTTACAACGATCCCACGCTGATGTTCACCAACGCGGGGATGGTGCCGTTCAAGAACGTCTTCACTGGCCTTGAAACCCGCGCCACACCGCGTGCGGCCTCCAGCCAGAAGTGCGTGCGCGCCGGCGGCAAGCATAACGACCTCGACAATGTCGGCTATACCGCGCGCCACCATACCTTCTTTGAAATGCTGGGTAATTTCAGCTTCGGGGACTATTTCAAGGAACAGGCGATTACCCATGCCTGGACCCTGCTGACCAAGGAATGGGGCATTCCTGGTGACCGGCTGACTGCCACGGTCTACCATACCGACGATCAGGCGTTTGAGCTGTGGAAGAAGATTGCCGGGCTGCCGGAAGAGCGGATCATCCGCATCGCGACCAAGGACAATTTCTGGGCGATGGGCGCGGACGGCCCGTGCGGGCCATGCTCGGAAATTTTCTTTGATCACGGCGATCACATCTTCGGTGGCCCGCCGGGTTCGCCGGACGAAGATGGGGACCGGTTCGTCGAGATCTGGAACCTCGTGTTCATGCAGTTCCTGCAGGAAAACGATGTCCAGATCGGCGAACTGCCCAAGCCCAGCATCGATACCGGGATGGGGCTGGAGCGCGTTGCCGCCGTGTTGCAGGGCGTGCATGACAATTACGATACCGACACCTTCAAGGCGCTGATCGCCGCTTCCGAAAGCCTCACCGGGGTGAAGGCCGCGGGCGAGCACCAGGCCAGCCACCGGGTGATTGCCGATCACCTGCGCTCGACCAGCTTCTTGCTGGCCGATGGCGTGCTGCCGGGCAATGAAGGCCGCGGCTATGTCCTGCGCCGGATCATGCGCCGCGCGATGCGCCACGCCCACCTGCTGGGCGCGAAGGATCCGTTGATGCACCGCCTGGTCCCGGCGCTGGTGCAGGAAATGGGCGCTGCCTATCCGGAACTCGGCCGTGCCCAGCCGCTGATCGAGGAAACCCTGCAGCGCGAGGAAGTGCAGTTCCGCCGCACCCTCGCCAACGGGCTGAAGCTGCTTGATGAAGCCACCGGTTCGCTGGGCGAGGGCGGGGAATTGCCGGGCGAGACCGCCTTCAAGCTCTATGACACGTTTGGCTTCCCCTATGACCTGACCGAGGATGCCCTGCGCGCCCGCGGCATCGGGGTGGACCGCGCTGGCTTCGATGCCGCCATGGCCCAGCAGAAAGCCGCCGCCCGCGCCGCCTGGAAGGGCAGCGGGCAGGCTGCCGACGCCGAGGTGTGGTTCGACATCGCCGAACGCGTCGGCGCGACCGAGTTCACTGGCTATACCGCCACCACTGGCGAGGCGCAGGTCGTTGCCCTGGTCAAGGGCGGTAAGGAAGTCGACAACGCCAGCGCAGGCGACGCGGTAACCGTGATCGTCAACCAGACGCCGTTCTATGGCGAAAGCGGTGGCCAGAGCGGCGACAGCGGCATGATTGCGGGGGCCGACGGCCTCAGCATCGCCGTGACCGATACCGCCAAGCCGCTCGGCCGGCTCCATGCCCACAACGGCACGGTCGAGGCTGGCACCATCAAGGTTGGTGATGTCGTGAAGCTCGACATCGACGTCGCGCGCCGCGATGCGATCCGCGCCAACCATTCGGCCACGCACCTTGCCCACGCCGCGCTGCGCAACCGGCTCGGCGCGCACGTGACGCAGAAGGGTTCGCTGGTCGCGGCTGACCGCCTGCGGTTTGACTTCTCGCACCCGACCGCGCTCTCGGCCGAGGACATTGCCGCGATCGAAGCCGAAGTGAACGCCGAGATCCGTGCCAATGAGGCAGTCGTGACCCGGCTGATGAGCCCGGACGATGCCATCGCGGCCGGGGCCATGGCGCTGTTCGGTGAAAAGTACGGTGATGAAGTCCGCGTGCTGTCGATGGGCCGTACCACGGACAAGACCTATTCGGTCGAACTGTGCGGCGGCACCCATGTGCGAGCCACGGGCGATATCGGCCTGTTCCGCATCGTCAGCGAGAGCGCAGTCAGTTCGGGCGTTCGCCGGATCGAAGCGATGACCGGCGAAGGCGCCTTCCGCTATCTCGCTGCCCGCGAGGACGCGCTTAAGGGCGCGGCATCGGTGCTGCGCACCACGCCAGACGATGTCGAAGCGCGGGTTACTGCGCTGCTCGATGAACGCCGCAAGCTGGAGCGCGAGCTGGCCGAAGCCAAGAAGGCGCTTGCCCTTGGCGGCGGCAGTGCGGCTGCCGCAAGCGCCGACGAGGAAGTGGGCGGGGTCAAGTTCTCCGGTCAGGTCCTCGACGGGCTCGATCCCAAGGAACTGCGCGGGCTACTCGATCAGGCCAAGGCCCGGCTCGGCACCGGCGTCGCGGTGATCGTTGCGGTCAATGAAGGCAAGGCCAGCATCGCGGCGGCCGTGACCGACGACCTGACCGACAAGGTCAGCGCGGTCGACCTGGTCCGCGCCGGCGTCGAGGCGCTCGGCGGCAAGGGCGGCGGCGGCCGCGCCGACATGGCCCAGGGCGGCGGTCCTGACGGCGACAAGGCCGATGCGGCCATCGCTGCGGTCAAGGGTGTGCTGGCGGGCTAGTTGCCCGCCCGTTCCCGCAGAGTCGAGCTCTTCAGGCGCGGCTTCTCGTCCAGTTCACCTTCGTCCATGATCTGCGCGCGGAACTCGTCGCGCTTTTCGTGGATGCTGGCGATCACCGGGCCCATCGGCACGCCCAGGTCGACCAGCACTGCCTCTGACAGTTGCAGCGAGGCTTCCAGCGTTTCCGGCACGGCATGGCTGGCGCCGGCGCGGTAGAGCGCGGCGGCGTTGCTGGCGTCGCGGGCGCGGGCGATAATCGGCAGGTCGGGATAGGCACTGCGCAGTTGGCGAACCATCCGCTGGACAGCGATCGGCTGGTCCATGGTCAGGATCACGGCGCTGGCCTGATCGGCCCCGAACCGCGCCAAGGCACCATTGCGCGCACCATCGCCATAAGCCGTCCTGAAGCCTTCGGACCGGTTCTCACGCACCTGATCGGCATTGGCATCGATAATCAGATAGGGTTTGCCGTGCGCGGTGAGCATTTCGGCCACCAGCTTGCCAACCCGTCCACCGCCGATAATCAGCGCACGATGCAGCGCGCTATCCTCAGGATGGCTTTCAACCGCCCCAGCGCGATCGACGCGCCGGGCTAGCCACCGCCCGAGGATCGCCAGCAGCGGGGTCACGGTCAGGCCCAGCGCGGTAACGATCTGCCAGAACTGTGCCGCTTCGGTGCTGATCAGGTTTACCGCCACAGCAGCAGTCAGCACGATCAGGGTCGTTTCGGACGGACTGGCGAGGAGGATGCCCGCCTCGGTCGCCGTGGCGGTGCGATAGCCGTTGAGCCGCAGCAATGCGCCGGTCACCAGCGCCTTGGCTGACAGCACCAGCGACACGGCGATCAGGATTTCCCATAGGCGGTTCCAAACCATGCCCAGGTCCAGGCTCATCCCCACGGTGAGCAGGAACACGCCGAGTGCCAGCCCCTTGAACGGCTCGATGATCGCTTCGACCTCGGTATGGAAATCGGTCTCTGCAATCAGCAGCCCGGCGACCAGCGCGCCAACGATGGGTGATAGGCCGACTGCGCCGGTCACCAGAGCGGCCGTGATCACGACCAGCAGGCTGGCGGCGAGGAACAGCTCCGGGCTCTTGGTCCGGGCAGCCTGGGCGAACAGCCGGGGCAGGGCAAAGCGGCCAATCCCCAGCAGCGCGACGATGACCAGCGTGCCAAGCCCTAGCGTTCGCAGGAAATCACCCAGGTCAGCCGCCTGGTCGCCGCGCCCCATCGCGCCGAGCAGGAAGATGATCGGGACCAGGGCAATATCCTCGAACAGCAGCGTGCCCAGCGCGGCGCGGCCCACGGGCGTGGCGGTGTCAGCGATCCGCAGCACTAGCGCGGTTGACGACAGCGCGAGGGCCAGGCCCAGCGCCAGCGCGGTCGGCAGCGAATTGCCCAGTGCCAGCAGCACCAGCGCGATCAGCGCCCCGCCGCCGAACAGTTCCATTGGTCCGATCCGGAAGATCGTCTTGCGCATCTGCCAGAGCCGCTGGAACGACAGCTCCAGTCCGATCGAGAACAGCAGCAGGATGATCCCGAACTCGGCAAACGGTGCCAGCCGGGCCGGGTCGCTGATGGTGACGTAGGACAACCAGGGGTGGTTCGCCGCCATGCCGCCCAGGCCAAACGGCCCGACCAGCACCCCGGCCAGGATAAAGCCTACGACCGGTGTGATCCGGAACCGGGCGAACAGGGGAATGACGATCCCGGCGGCACCAAGGATCACCAAGGCATCGCCAAGCGAGGAAGTGGGGACGAATTCGGTCGGACTGGCCATGGCCGGACCTTAGCGGGATGAAGTGCGCAAAAGAAAGCCCCCTGACCTTGCGGGCAGGGGGCTTGAGCTCTTTTACCGATCAGGCGGCTGAAATCAGGCCCAGGTCTTCATTTCCGTTTCGAGGTTTTCGACGATGGCCGCGAAGAAGCCTTCGGTGGTCAGCCAGGGCTGGTCCGGACCGATCAGGATCGCGAGGTCCTTGGTCATCTTGCCGCTTTCGACGGTTTCGATGCAGACGCGTTCCAGCGTCTCGGCAAACTTCACCACGTCGGGCGTGTTGTCGAACTTGCCGCGATAGATCAGGCCGCGCGTCCAGGCGAAGATGCTGGCGATCGGGTTGGTGCTGGTCGCCTTGCCCTGCTGGTGCTGGCGGTAGTGACGGGTCACGGTGCCGTGAGCGGCTTCGGCTTCGATGGTCTTGCCATCGGGGGTCATCAGCACCGAGGTCATCAGGCCGAGGCTGCCGAAGCCTTGAGCAACCTGGTCCGACTGGACGTCGCCGTCATAGTTCTTGCAGGCCCAGACGAACTTGCCGGACCACTTGAGCGCCGAGGCGACCATGTCGTCGATCAGGCGGTGTTCGTAGACGATGCCGGCGGCAGCGAACTTTTCCTTGAAGCCTTCGTTCTCGTAGACTTCCTGGAACAGGTCCTTGAAGCGGCCATCATAGGCCTTGAGGATCGTGTTCTTGGTCGACAGGTACACCGGCCAACCAAGGCCAAGGCCATAGTTGAGCGAGGCGCGGGCGAAGTCGCGGATCGAATCGTCGAGGTTGTACATGGCCAGCGCCACGCCGCCCGACGGGTACTGGAACACTTCCTCGTCGATCACGGTGCCATCATCGCCTTCGAAAACGAGGCGCAGCTTGCCGGGGCCGGGGACCACGAAATCGGTGGCCTTGTACTGGTCACCAAAGGCGTGACGGCCGACCACGATCGGGTCGGTCCAGCCCGGGATCAGGCGGGGCACGTTCTGGATCACGATCGGTTCGCGGAACACCACGCCGCCCAGGATGTTGCGGATCGTGCCGTTGGGGCTCTTCCACATCTTCTTGAGCTTGAATTCCTCGACGCGCGCTTCGTCGGGGGTGATCGTCGCGCACTTCACGGCCACGCCATATTGCTTGGTGGCATTGGCGGCATCGACGGTGATCTGGTCGTTGGTTTCGTCACGCTTTTCGACCGAGAGATCGTAATACTTCAGGTCGATGTCGAGGTAGGGCAGGATCAGCTGTTCGCGGATCCACTGCCAGATGATGCGGGTCATCTCATCGCCGTCCATCTCGACGACGGGGTTGGTTACCTTGATCTTGGCCATCGCGTGCGGTTCTTTCGCTGGGGAGTGTTTAGCTCAAATCTGGCGCTCCCTTAGCAGAGGCGCAGCGCCGTGCAAGTAAGGGCTGGACCTTGCGGCATTGGCGCTTTAATCGTCCGGTTAAACACCCGTCGAGAGGATGATGAAAATGAGCGAAGCCCAGGAAGTTTTGACTGAAGTGCGCGATGGCGTGCTGATCGTCACCATGAACCGTCCCGAAGCCAAGAACGCGATGAACAAGGCCCAGGCCGAAGGCATCAGCGCGGCGATGGACCGGCTGGAAGCCGAGAACGACCTGCGCTGCGCGGTGCTGACCGGTGCGGGCGGCACGTTCTGCTCGGGCATGGATCTCAAGGGCTTCCTGCGCGGCGAACGCCCCAGCATCGAAGGGCGCGGTTTCGGCGGGCTCACCGAATGGACCCCCAAGAAGCCGGTGATCGCCGCAGTTGACGGGTTTGCCCTGGCAGGCGGCATGGAACTGGCGCTGTCGTGCGACCTGATCGTGGCCAGCGCTGCTTCGAAGTTCGGCATCCCCGAAGCCAAGCGCGGCCTGGCCGCTGCGGCTGGCGGCCTGATCAAGCTGCCGCGCCAGATCCCGCCGCGGATCGCGATGGAACTGGCCCTGACCGGCGATTTCATCGATGCCGCCCGCGCCTATGAGCTGGGCTTTGTCAACCGCGTGGTCGAGGGGCCTTCGCTTCCTGCCGCTCTCGAACTCGCGGCCCGCGTCGCCGAGAACGGCCCGTTGGCGCTGATCGCCTCCAAGGCGATCGTGCGCGATTCGCACAGCTGGAGCGACGAAGAAATGTGGCAGAAGCAGGCCAGCTACATTGCCCCGGTCTTTACCAGCAGCGATGCCCGCGAAGGCGCAGCTGCCTTCGCCGAAAAGCGCAAGCCGAACTGGCAGGGCAAGTAAGCCCGTTCACCAGGCTCGAAAACGAAAAAGGCCCCGGGAAACCGGGGCCTTTTTAGCGAATGGTGGGCGTAGCAAGGATTGAACTTGCGACCCCTACGATGTCAACATAGTGCTCTACCACTGAGCTATACGCCCGCACCATTCGGTTCTGCCCGGGACCGTCGCCCCGGGCAGGGAAGCGCCATTAGCGAGGCTGCACGCGGGATGCAAGCCGCTTGATGGCGCAAAGTTGCGATCAGATCAGCGCTTGTGACTGGTTGTCGAAAATCCGTTCCACTTCCAGCACCAGATCGCGCAGGTGGAAGGGCTTTGACAGCACCTTGGCCTGCGGCGCCTCGCGGTTGGCTTTCAGCGTGACGGCGGCAAAACCAGTAATGAACATCACCTTGGTCGCGGGGCTGATCTCGGCACAGCGCTGGGCCAGTTCGATGCCGTCCATCTCTGGCATGACGATGTCGGATAGCAGCAGGTCAAAATGCTGGGTTTCCAGCAGCGGCAGCGCCTCGGTTCCCCGATCGACCGCGACAACATCGTAACCGGCATTCTGAAGTGCCCGCGCCAGGTACATGCGCATGGCTTCTTCATCTTCGGCAAGGAGTATGCGGATCATCGACACTTCCGGTTGGGTTTCCACGCTGCGACCAGATGCTTCATAGCATCGCACGAGTTAAGATTCTTCCTTCATTTCGTTTCGGCGGGCTTTGACACGGCCCGCCCGCCGCGCCAGCGTGGGTTATGGACGTCGCGCCCCCCGCCCAATTTGATTCGCCGGCGATCACCGGAGGGGAAATTCCGGGCAGCGATGGCCTGCCGGCCTTTGCGCTGCGGCTGGCGAATCCCTCGTCCGTACCGATCCTGATCGCGGTGCCGCACGCCGGGCGGGCCTATCCCGGCAGCCTGATCGAGCGGATGCGGCATCCTGGCTATGCCGCGCTGCGGCTGGAGGATCGCTACGTCGATCTGCTGGGCGAGGCCGTTGCCCGGGCGACCGGGGCAGCGCTGCTGGTTGCCCATGCGCCGCGCGCCATGGTTGATCTCAATCGCGCACCAGAGGACGTCGATTGGGAGATGTTCGCGCGCGGCAAGCCGGATGGGTTGGGCAGCTATACGCCGGGCCTGCGCGCCCGGAGCGGCCTCGGCCTGATTCCGCGCCGCTTGCCGGGGCTGGGCGAGCTGTGGAAGCGCCGCCACGATGAAACCGACCTGACCGACCGGATTGAGCAGATCCACGCCCCCTATCACCAGTGCCTGGCCGAATCGCTGCGGATACTGCGGTCGCGCTGGGGGGCGGCCTTGCTGATCGATCTCCATTCGATGCCGCCGCTGGGCCTGCGCGACGGTCTGCCGCCGGCCGAATTCGTGCTGGGGGACCGCTTTGGGAGCGCCTGCCATGGTGCGCTGGTGGCGAGCTGCTTCGGGTATTTCAGCAGCCAGCGGCGCGCGTCGGCACACAATCGGCCCTATGCCGGCGGCTATGTGCTGGAACGCCATGCTGCACCGGAGGAGGGCCTGCATGCGCTACAGCTGGAAATCGACCGCTCGCGCTATCTCGACGCCGGGATGGTCGAGCCCGGCAACGGCTTTGCGGCGATCGTCGAGGTATTGACCGGTCTGGTCCAGCGGCTGGCGGGGGAAGTGGCGGCATTGGGCCAGGCCAGCGAATCGCCCTGGGCCCAGGCGGCCGAATAACGTCCAAGAAAAAAGCCACCTCGCGACAAGCACGAGGTGGCCTAGGTTCAGGGAGGAGGTGCACAAAGTGCACCACGCCCTACCAAGCCATGAGGGCAGCCCGGCAAGACGATAAGGAAGATATGCTTGTGCCGGGGCTTATGCAAGCCCCGGCGTCAAAGCGTTGGTATTGTGCGATCAGGTGCGCAGGATCAGGCCTGGGCAGGCTGCAGATCGTCAAGCGCGATCGGGCCCTTGCCGGCCTGGACCTGCCGGGCGAACAGCCCGCTGATCAGGTCAAGCGAGAAGAGGTGCGCAAAGATCAGCGCCAGCATCCCGTTCTGGTTCATGGTGCGCAGCACGTCGCCGCGCAGTTCGCGCAGCTTTTCCTGATCGACCATGCGGAAGCCGCGGTAGATGAACGGTTGTTCGAACCCGGTCTGCTGGATCGAGACTTCGCCATCCATCAGCAGGCCGTGCTTGTTCAGTTCGTCAACGAACTGCTGCGTGCGCATGCCGGCTTCTTCGAAGCTCTTGCAGAATTCGAGCATGCCCTTGGTCACGTCGCTGGCTTCTTCGCCTTCGAACAGGACGTTGCCTTCGTCGAAATCGCCGATCAGGTCACTGGTCGGGTCAAAGCACAGCGACAGCTCGTCCGAATCGGACTGCAGCTTGGCCAGCATGAACGGATAGCGGCGGGCATAGGCCGGGACGTAGACGTTGGGATCGGTCAGCTTGCCCTCATCGTCGACAAACATGTTGATGCCTTCGTTCAGGCCCATCAGCGCCAAAGGCACTGGCTGTTCGGCCGAGGCGAAGACGATCGGGTAATGACGGCCGGCGTGGATGAATTCCTCGGCGGTCAGCGGCACGGCGTGTGCGCCCACCAGCCAGGTCGCGTGATCGGTTCCGCGGGTCTTGTAATTGGCGTGATCCCGGCTGTTGAGCGGCATCAGGTCCTTGTAGAACAGCGGCAGGTTGGTGGCGTTCGGCGCGCTGGCCATGAATTCTCTCCGATTGGCGACCCGGGACGGAATGTTTCCGGGCGGAAAGGCGCGCCTTTAGGCGGTCGGTTGGCCTTGCGCAAGCAGCTTGCCCGGGTTCATCAACCCCTTTGGATCGAGCGCCGCCTTGACCTGGCGCAGCAGGGCCATTGCGACCGGATCACCCAGCCGGGCCAGCTCATCGCGCTTCATCTGGCCGATGCCGTGTTCGGCGCTGATCGAACCGCTGGCGGCGGTTACCAGATCATGGACCCGGGCGCTGATTGCCTTGCCCTGGCCTTCTGCCCATTCGCCGTGGACCACGCCCGGCGGCGCCAGAACATGAAAGTGGATGTTGCCATCGCCAAGGTGCCCGAAGCCTAGCGCCTGCGTACCCGGAAACTCGGCCTCGATGGTCGGGGCCGCGGAAGCGACAAAATCGGCCATGGCGGCGACCGGAACCGAGACATCGTGTTGCATGGCCGGGCCCTTGGCGCGTTCGGCCGGGGACACGGAATCGCGCAGCGTCCAGAACGCTTCAGCCTGGCCTTCATTGGCCGAAACCACGGCATCTTCGGCAAGGCCCTGATGGAACGCGTCGGCCAGCAGCACCTCGGCCCGCTCGCGCAATGTTCCTGCCGCTTCGGCATCGGCAGCGAGTTCGATCAGCGCGTGCCAGGCGTGCGGTTCATTCAGCGGATTGCGCGCCTCGGGCAGGTAATCCAGCACGGCTTCAAGGCAGGCCCGGGGCATGACCTCGAACCCTTCCAGCAGGCTCCCGGCAGTCGCTTCGCAATGCAGCAGCAATTCGCGTGCGGCGTGGATGGAGGGCAGGCCGACCCAGGCGACTACCCGATCGGCCAGCGCCGGAACGAGCTTGAGCGTGGCACCGGTCACAATGCCCAGTGTTCCTTCCGCGCCGATGAACAGCTGCTTGAGATCGAACCCGCGGTTGTCCTTCTTGAGCGGGGTGAGGGCGGAATAGACTGAACCATCGGGCAGCACGGCCTCGATCCCCAGCACCAGCGCGCGCATCACCCCGTGGCGCAGCACCTGGGTGCCGCCGGCATTGGTCGAGATCAGCCCGCCGACGGTGGCCGAACCCTTGCCGCCCAGCGTTAGCGGAAAGCGCAGGCCCTCAGCCTCGGCTGCCGCATGGAGGTTTTGCAGCACGACCCCGGCCTGGCAGGTCACCTGGCGGGCGCTGGCATCGACTGGTTCGATCCGCGCCATCCGCCGCAGCGACAGCAGGATCGCGCGCCCGCTTTGATCAGGTGTCGCCCCGCCGGACATTCCCGAATTGCCGCCTTGCGGGACGATCGGCACGCTGTGCCGGGCGCAGAGCTTGACCAGTGCGGAAACCTCCGCTGTTGATCCGGGGGAGGCCAGGGCCAGCGCCGCGCCGGTATAGCGGCCGCGCCAGTCGGTCAGCCAGGGCGTGATCAGATCGGCGTCGCGGGTCAATCCGCGCGGCCCCAGCAGCGCCGCCGCCTCGGCCAGGAAGGTTTCATCCGAAGGGATGTCAGTCGCCGCAGTCATGGCATGCGCTATGACATCCGGCAGCATCGCTTGCCAGCCCCCTTGCGACAGGCACGGCAGGCGGGTTAAGCCCGGGTTCAAGCACGGGGGCTAATTCAGCGGGGCAATGCAGCGATCCACCCTTTTTCTTGCGCAAGCGGCGCTGGCGCTGACTGCCGGTGCAGTCGGAATGGCCGCGGCCGTGTCGGCCGAGGAGAATGTGCCTCTGCCGCATGAAGCCGTGAATGGGGCGGGCAAGGCGCCGCTGGTCTCGGTCCCGGCGCATCCGCTCTCGCGGCTCAGTGATGGCGGGGAAGAGATTGAACCGGTTTTCCGCGACCATTTCCAGCTGCCCAATGCGCAGCAGGTACGGATCGAGCAGCGCGTCACCATCCGTATCAGTCCGCGCCCGGCACCGATGCCGCTGGCCGCCACGGCCAGCAGCGAGGCCCGCGACATGGGCGCGCCGCGGGTCATCGAACGCAAGATGGGCAAGTGCGTACCATTGAATTCGGTGCTGGGGGTGCAGTCGGGCGGGGGCAACAAGCTGGTCCTGTTCCTGCGCGGCCAGCGGCTGGTCAGCGCGACGCTGGAGAAGGCATGTCAGGGCCGCGATTACTATTCCGGCTTCCTGGTTTCGCAGCACAGCGACGGCCAGCTCTGTGTCGATCGCGACGAGCTGCTGGCCCGCAGCGGCGCCAAGTGCAAGGTCCAGGGCTATCGCGAAATGATGCTGGTTGAGGACTGACCGGCAGTTTTCTTGACTTTCAGGCCGCTTTGGGACTAGGGCGCGGCTCAGTAGCGGCGTCGGCCCATGAGGGTCGGCGGGCCGCTCATTCTCATCCGGATATTCCCAGTTTATGCCATTTGCCGATCTCGGCCTCTCTCCCGAACTTGTCCAGGCCGTAAAAGCCAAGGGCTATGACACGCCAACGCCGATCCAGGCCCAGGCGATCCCCTCTGTCCTGATGATGCGCGATCTGATCGCGATCGCCCAGACGGGTACCGGCAAGACCGCCAGCTTCGTGCTGCCGATGATCGACATCCTGTCCCACGGCCGCCGCCGCGCGATGATGCCGCGCAGCCTGATCCTTGAGCCGACCCGCGAACTCGCCGCCCAGGTGGCCGAGAATTTCGAGGCTTACGGCAAAAACCACGATCTCAAGATGGCGTTGCTGATTGGCGGCGTGCAGATGGGCGACCAGGTCAAGGCGCTGAACGAAGGCGTCGACGTGCTGATCGCCACCCCGGGCCGGCTGATGGACCTGTTCGAACGCGGCAAGATCCTGCTGACCGGCTGCGATCTGCTGGTCATCGACGAGGCGGACCGGATGCTCGACATGGGCTTCATCCCCGATATCGAAACGATCTGTTCAAAACTGCCGACCAGCCGCCAGACCCTGCTGTTCAGCGCGACCATGCCACCGCCGATCAAGAAGCTGGCCGACAAGTTCCTGACCAACCCCAAGTCGATCGAAGTGGCGCGTCCGGCCTCGGCCAACGTCAACATCGCCCAGCACAAGGTGCTGGTGCCCTCGGCCCGGACCAAGCGCGATATCCTGCGCACCCTGCTGAAGACCGACAACGTCTCCACCGCGATGATTTTCGCCAACCGCAAGACCACGGTGCGTGAACTCAACAAGAGCCTGCAGAGCTATGGGTTCTCGTCGGGCGAAATCCACGGTGACATGGATCAGTCCTCGCGCATCGCGACGCTCGACCAGTTCAAGGACGGCAAGATCAACATCCTGTGCTGCAGCGACGTGGCTGCACGCGGGCTGGACGTGAAGGGCGTGAGCCACGTCTTCAACTTCGATACGCCGTGGCACCCGGACGATTACGTCCACCGCATCGGCCGTACCGGCCGTGCTGGCGCTACCGGACGCGCCTTTACGCTGGTCGCCCCGGAAGACCTCGAAGCGATCGAGAACGTCGAAAAGCTGACCGGCATGAAGATTCCGGTCTACACCATGGGTGGCGCTGCGGCCGAACCGGCTGGTGAAGCACAAGCAGAACGCGCGCCGCGTGAACGCAAGGCGCGCGAAGAGCGGGCCCCCCGCGAAGAGCGCGGCCCGCGCGAGGACAAGCCGCGTCGTCAATCGCGTGCCCGCAGCGAAGAGGCGCCGGTGCGTGAAGAAGCGCCGCGTGAAGAAGCTCCACGCGAACAGGCTCCCCGTGAGGAAACGCCGCGCGTAGAACGCGCTGCCCGGCCGGAAAAGTCGCGCCGTGAGGAACGCCCCCGTCGTGATGAGCGCGAGCCTGCGGGTGAACCCGGCGAGTGGAATGGCCCGATCCCGGGCTTCCTGGGAATCTCGGCACTCTGAGCCGCTGCGGGCGGGCTACTTGCCCGCCGCCAGCTGATACATGATCTCGACATAGCCCATGGTCGCGTCGGTCATCCCGGCGACCTTGGGATTGGTCGAATCGACCAGGTACCATTCGTTGGGCGCATGGGCCCCGCCGCCGCTGCCAAGGCCGAAATGGCCGGCTGGAATCGATACTGGCGGCGCGGTGAAGATTGCGCCCGGCCATGATCCCGCCAGCCGTGGATTGAGCGTGGCATCCACTCCCAATGCGCGATAGGTCGCCAGTTCGGCCTGGATCAGGCGGCTGCTCTCGGCCGTTTCGGTCGGATCGTACCCGCCCGAAACATTCAGCTCGACATCGCCAAAGCCACGCGCATCCAGGTGTGCGCGCAGCTTGCGGGTCGCTTCGGCGCGGGTCTGGTTCGGCACCAGCCGCAGATCGAGCTTCGCTACCGCGCGGCCGGGCAGCACGGTCTTGCCTCCGGGCCCCGTATAACCCGCCACCAGTCCTTCGATGTTGACAGTCGGCTCCTGCGCCAGCCGTTCCAGCGCCTGGTTATAAGGCAGATCATCGATCCAGTGGGTGACACCCAGCTGCGCTTTCTGCTGCGCCTCGTCCCCGGCGGAGGCAACGCGAGCAATCAGTTCCTTTTCGCGCGGGGTCAGCTTGCGGACATTCTCGAACCAGCCATCGATTGCCACCGTGTTGCCGTCTGGCGAGACCAGTGTGTTGAGCGCATGGACCAGCCGCCAGACCGGGGAATCGACCATCGCCTTGAGGCTGGAATGGATGTCCTGCTTGGGCCCGCGGCCCCACTTTTCGCCGCTGGCGATCAGTTCCAGTTCGATGATCCCCTTGGAGCCAAGGTTTACATCAACCTTGCCCGTTGCGTTCTGCCAGCCGGCCGGGATGAAGATGCCCGCCGCCTTGCGCAGCGCGGCCAGCACATCGGGTGTCTCGACGATCTGGCGGAAGTGCGGTGAGCCGATTTCCTCCTCGCCTTCAGCCACCAGCACCAGGTTGACCGGCGGCTTCACGCCGGCGCTCTTCATTGCGTGCAGCGCCGCCAGGAAGGTCGCTTCGGGTCCCTTCTGGTTGACTGCCCCGCGCCCGATGATCGCCTGTCCCCATCCGGGCTTGTCGACGATCCGGGCTTCCAGCGGCGGCGATTGCCACTCGGCCGGATCGAACTGTTTGACGTCGTACATGAAGTAGATGCCGAGCGTATGCTTCGCCCCGTTGTCCATAAATCCGACCACGCCCGGCAGGCCGTCGGTCTTGACCTGGCGGACCCCGGTGAACCCTGCTGCACGCGCCAACTCTTCCATATAGGCCGCGCCTTCGGCCACATTGCGGTTTTCCGCTGCGATGGTGGGCAGGCCAATCCAGTCCTGGATACGCTTGATGTCGGACGCCTTGTTGGCCAGCGCCGCCTTGCGGATCGCCGCGCGGGCATCGGCCTTGGCAAAGCCCGGCTGCGGCAGCAGCGCCACGCCGGCCCCCAGCAGCATCGAATTGCGGATCAGCGTGCGGCGGTCATGCATGGTCTGGTCTCCCTGGTGTGATGGGGAGGATGCCGCGCTGTCTGCAAAGTGGCAAGCCGACGCAGTGATATTGACCCATGCAGTCGCCCCCGCCATGACGCGGCATCAGCATTGCGGGCGTTGCATGAACTTATTGAGTCTTCTGGGTTTCATTATCCATCATCCGCTCAATTCGGGTGGCAGAATTGCGGCGCTGAGGCGGTTTG
Organism: Sphingomonadaceae bacterium; assembly: GCA_009926135.1. Taxonomy (GTDB): domain Bacteria; phylum Pseudomonadota; class Alphaproteobacteria; order Sphingomonadales; family Sphingomonadaceae; genus Novosphingobium. The sequence continues at coordinate 161,805 of RFPL01000003.1, read as the reverse complement.
CGCAGTGGCAGATTGCCAGTCGCCTGATCCGCCAGCCGATTGCCATGCCATTCGTCGGTGAGACTCGGCTTTTGTCATCGACCGGAATGACGGGGGCAACTGGAAATTGGTACAATGGACTGCATGAACCTGAGGAAATGGCTTTTGTACTTCACGCGCTGCGGGCCGGGGACCTGTTCGTGGACATCGGCGCCAATGTAGGCAGCTACTCCGTCCTTGCTGCCGGAGCTGCAGGGGCCGAGGTGATCGCGGCAGAGCCACTGCCGGCCACTTACGCGACGCTTGCGGCCAATATCCGGCTGAACGACCTGACCGCTCTGGTCGATGCGCGCTGTTGCGGCTTGTCGGATCAGCCTGGTGAGCTCCGTTTTACAGCGGGGCTGGACACCATGAACCGGGTGGCCCTGCCGGATGAGGCGGTGCCGACCGAAGTTGTACCCGTCACGACCCTCGATCAACTATGTGGGTCACGGATGCCAAGCGTGATCAAGATCGATGTCGAAGGCCACGAGCTGGCGGTGCTGGCCGGTGGAGCGGCGGTGCTGGCGGCACCAGGTCTGCAGGCCGTGCTGATGGAAACCAATGGGTCGGGTGACCGCTATGGCCACGGAGATGAGCAGATCATTGCGCAGATGCAGGGGCATGGCTTCAGCGCTTGCCGCTATGATTGGCGGACCCGCGCGCTGACCCGGGCAGACAGGGGCGCAGCGAACACAATCTTCGTCCGCGATCCCGCCGCAATGACCGCGCGCTGCCAGACGGCTGCACAGTTCCGGCTGGTCAATAGAATGGTGTGAGGCGCGGCGGTTTACTCCGCCAGCTTCACGAAACTGTCGATCACGCGCTTGGGGCCAGCGGTCTCGAAGTCGATCTCCAGCTTGTTGCCTTCCTGCAGGGTGACCATGCCGTAACCGAACTTGTCATGGAACACCCGCACACCGACGCGCATGTCGCTGCGCGGCTTGGCGGCGAAGCTGGCAGCAGAGCGCGTCGCCTCGGGCAGGCGGCGCGGTGTGGGGTCATAAGTCGTCGCCGCTGCGCGCTGCCACCCTGGCCCGCGCGATGCCCCGCGCGCCGCATTGTCGCGCGCAACATGGGCAAAGGGATCGTCGCGCTCGCTCCATTGGGCGCGCCAGAGCGAGGCCCCGCCGGACAGGGTCGATTCCTGCTCGATGTGTGCCTCGGGCAGTTCGGCGATGAAGCGGCTGGGGATTGAGCTGGTCCACTGGCCATAGATCCGCCGGTTGGCGGCATAGAGGATCGTGCAGCGCCGCCGCGCGCGGGTGATCGCGACATAGGCGAGGCGGCGTTCCTCCTCGAGGCTGGCCAGGCCGCCTTCATCGAGCGAACGCTGGCTGGGGAACACGCCTTCCTCCCAGCCCGGCAGGAACACGTTGTCGAATTCAAGGCCCTTGGCGCCGTGCATGGTCATGATCGTGACCTTCTCGGCGTCGTCTGCCGCGTCGTTGTCCATCACCAGGCTGACGTGTTCAAGGAAATCGCCGAGCGTCTCGTAATCTTCCATCGCCCGGGCGAGTTCGACCAGGTTTTCAAGGCGGCCGGCGCTTTCCGCGGTCTTCTCAGCCTGGAGCGCGGCGGTATACCCGCTTTCATCCAGCAGCGTCCGGGCGAGTTCCGAAGGTGACGCTGTCTTGGCGAGGTCACGCCAACGGGCCACGTCGCGCATGAAGCCGATCAGCGTATTGCGCGCGCGGGCCGGCAGTTCGTCGGTATCGGCGATCTCGATCGCGGCCATGCTCAGCGGCACGCTGCGCGCGCGGGCATGACGGTGCAGCTTCTCCAGCGTCTTGTCACCCAGACCCCGCTTGGGTGTATTGTAGATCCGCTCGAACGCCAGGTCGTCGCTCGGCTGGGCGATCAGGCGGAGATAGGCGAGGGCATCGCGCACTTCGGCGCGTTCGTAAAAGCGGAAACCGCCTATAATCTTGTAGTTCAGCCCGATCGAAATGAAGCGATCTTCGAATTCGCGGGTCTGGAACTGGGCGCGCACGAGAATGGCGGCCTGGTTCAGACTGGCGCCTTCGCGCTCCAGCCGCTCCAGTTCCTCACCGACCCGGCGGGCTTCTTCGGGCGCGTCCCACACACCAATCACGCGGACCTTGTCGCCGCCGTTGCGCTCGGTCCAAAGTGTCTTGCCGAGCCGCTGGCTGTTGGCATCGATCAGGCCTGAAGCGGCGGCGAGGATATCCGGGGTGGAGCGATAATTCTGCTCCAGCTTGATGATCTTTGCGCCTGGAAAGTCCTTTTCGAACTTCAGGATATTGGCAACTTCTGCGCCGCGCCATGAATAGATCGACTGGTCGTCATCGCCCACCACGCAGATGTTGTGGCGCGGCTGGGCGAGCAGGCGCAGCCACAGGTACTGGATCTGGTTGGTATCCTGGTATTCGTCGACCATGATGTATTTGAAGCGTGCGCGGTACTGTTCCAGCACTTCGGGGTAGCTGCGCAGGATCGTGACGACGTGCAGCAACAGATCGCCGAAATCGCAGGCGTTAAGCGTCTTCAGCCGGTCCTGGTAAAGCCGGTAGAACTTTTGCCCTTGCCCGTTGGCATAACTTTCGTTCTCAAGTGGATCGAGATCTTCAGGTCGCAATCCCTTGTTTTTCCAGCGATCGATACACTGGGCGAGCTGCCGTGGCGGCCAGCGCTTCTCGTCCAGCCCCTCGGCCTGGATCAGCTGCTTGAGCACGCGCAGCTGATCGTCGGTATCGATGATCGTGTAGTTGTTCTGCAGCCCGGCCAGCTCCGCATGGCGGCGCAGCATCTTGGCAGCAATGGCGTGGAATGTGCCGAGCCAGGGCATCCCCTCGACCGCCGGTCCGACCAGGTGGCCGACCCGCTCCTTCATCTCGCGCGCGGCCTTGTTGGTGAAGGTGACGCAAAGGATCTCGCTCGGCCAGGCGAGGCGGCCGCGGATGATGTGCGCCAGCCGCGTCGTCAGCGCGGCGGTCTTGCCGGTGCCGGCCCCGGCCAACATCAGCACAGGCCCTTCGGTTGCCAGCACGGCCTCACGCTGGGGGGCGTTAAGCCCGGCGAGCAGGGGATCGGAGGTTGAGTCGGGAAGCGGGGTCACGCGGAACGGCTAGGGAACATCGCCCCCGGGTGCAAGCGCTTCGCGGCAGTTGACACCGGCAGGTTTGCCCCGCAGCACGGCTTCCCATGCATCCACTGCGCCAGCACGCCCGCATCCTCACCGCCAGCCTGGTTGGCACGGCGGTCGAGTTCTACGATTTCTACATCTATGCGACGGCGGCGGCGCTGGTGTTTGGGCCGCTGTTCTTCCCGTCGAGCGACCCCGCCACCGGTGTGATGTTGAGCTTCATGAGCTTCGGCATCGCCTTCTTCGCTCGCCCTGTGGGCGCGATTGCCTTTGGCCATTTCGGGGACCGGATCGGGCGCAAGTCCACCTTGGTCGCCTCGCTGCTGCTGATGGGCGGATCGACGCTCCTGATCGCCTTCCTGCCGACTTACGCCATGGTCGGCTGGGTCGCCCCGGCGCTGCTGGCGGTGGAGAACGCGCCGCCGGGCTGGACTGCGCGGTTTGGCGCTGCGCCGCAGCTGGGCGCGCCGGTCGGTTTTCTGGCAGCGAACGGCCTGTTCCTGCTACTGGGACTGTGGCTGACCGATGCCGAGTTCAACGCCTGGGGCTGGCGCCTGCCGTTCCTGTTCAGCGCGGTGCTGGTGATCATCGGCCTGTGGGTGCGGCTCAAGATCGGCGAGACGCCCGCCTTCCAGGAAGCACTGGCCAAGGCCCCGCCGCACAACATGCCGCTGTGGGAACTGCGTCGGCATCTCGGCCCGCTACTGGTGGGCAGCGCCGGGGTGATCGCCTGCTTTGCGATCTTCTACCTCGCCACGGCCTATGCCCTGGCGCAGGGCACGACCACATTCGGCTATCCCCGTGAAACCTTCCTGGCGGTGCAACTGGGGGCGAACACCTTCCTGGCGCTGGGGATCGTGCTGGCCGCGATCCATGCCGACCGCACTTCGCCGGGGCGGACCTTGCTGCTGGGCGCGCTGGCCACGGTGGCACTGGGCATTGCGTTTGGGCCGGGGCTGTCCTCGGGCATGCTGCCGGTGATCTTCGTGACGCTGGCATCCGCGCTGCTGGTGATGGGCTTTGTCTATGGCCCGCTGGGCAGCTGGCTGCCCACGCTGTTTCCGGTGGGTGTGCGCTACAGCGGCATTTCGGTGGCCTTCAACGCCGGCGGAATTGTCGGCGGGGCGCTGACGCCGCTGGCGGCGCAGTGGCTGTCCGGGCACGGGATGGGCGCGCAGGCCGGCTTGCTGCTGAGCGTGGCCGGCGTCATCACGCTGCTGGGGGTAATGGCGGCTAGGCCGAAAGCCTGAACAGCGTCAGTCGCGCCTTGCCAACCTTGCGATCGGCGACCGCTTCCAGCCCCTTGACCTGCGGCAGTTCGTCATAAGCCGTTTCGAGGCTGACCCAGGTCGCGGGGCCGATCCAGCCGAGCCGATTGAGCTTATCGAGCGCCACTTCGCCTGCGCCGCTGCGGTAGGGCGGATCGAGCATGATCAGGTCGAGCGGGGCCTTGGCCGGGCCGAGTGCCAGCGCCGATCCGGCCCGGACATCGCAGTGCGACTGGGCTTGCAGGCTGGCGATATTGCCGCGGAGCGCCCGCAAGGCTGGCGCATCCTGCTCAACAAACAGGCAGCTGGCCGCACCGCGCGACAGGGCTTCAAGCCCGAGCGCGCCTGATCCGGCGAAGAGATCGGCCACTGCCAGCCCTTCAAAGGTCCCGATCCGGCTGACCAGCATCGAAAACAGCGTTTCCCGCGTGCGATCGGCAGTCGGCCTTGTCGCGTCGCCGGTTGGTGCAGTCAGTTTGCGGCCGCGCCACTGCCCGGCAATGATCCGCAGGCTCATTTGCGGCCAGGGCCCGTGCGGGGTGCGCCCGGCTTGCGCGGCGCGGGTTTGCGAGTGCCGGACTTCTCAGGTGGCTTGGTGGGGGATGGCTTGCGGCCCGCTGGCTTGCCGCCAGTGCCGGCGCGCGGTCCATCACGGCGGATGCGCAAGCGGGCCTGCTCATGTGCCGGGCGGGCTTCGGTCGGTGCTCCCGGAACCTTTAGGCCCTTCATGAAGCGTTCGACATCGGCTTGCTTGATCTCCACCGCCTGGCCGCGTGGCAGGTCGAGCAGTTCATATGGACCATAAGCGGTGCGGATCAGGCGGCTCACTTCCAGCCCGAGATGTTCCAGCACGCGGCGGACTTCGCGGTTCTTGCCTTCGGTGATCGTCACTTCGATCCACTGGTTGCGCCCGGTGCTGCGTTCCATGTTGGCGTTGATTGGGCCATAACGAACGCCTTCGATCTCGATCCCTTCGCTCAGCTCTTCGAGCTGTTCCTGGGTGATGTCGCCAAAGGTGCGGGCGCGGTATGTGCGCGGCAGGCCGGTGGAGGGCAATTCCATGGTCCGCTTCAGGCCGCCGTCATTGGTCAGCAGCAGCAGGCCCTCGGTATTGAAATCGAGCCGCCCGATCGGCATGACCCGCCCGGCCGTGGCCGGCAGGGCGTTGCGCAGCGCGGTGTAGATCGTCGGCCGTCCACCCGGATCGCGCTCTGCAGTGATCAGCCCAGCGGGCTTGTGGAACAGGAACAGCCGCGCCGGATCGGGCGCCTTCACGAACTTCCCGTCAACGCTCACGCCCTTGAGGCTGGTGAGGACGGTATTGGGGGTAGTTATCACTTCGTCGCCGAGCTTGACCCGGCCATCGGCGATCATCCGCTCCACTTCGCGGCGGCTGGCAATGCCAGCGCGGGCAAGGAGCTTGGCGATGCGTTCGCCGCTACGCGCAGCAGAAGGGGTATCGGCGCTGGGATTGTCTGAACCTGTCATCGCGCGGCCTTAGCCGCAGAACGACCGCGCGTCACCCTTCGGCTAGTGCCATCTGTTCTGCGCAGATCTCGTGCAGCCTGCGGATCCCGCCTTCAAGCGTACCAAGCGTCAGCTCTGGCACCACGCCGGTCGAAAGCCCCTGCTGGCCCAGCGCCGCGGCGCGGAAATCCTCGGACCCGAATACGCCGCCATCCAGCAAGGTCCACGACCGTTCCCAGTGGTCACGCGCCTTGTCGGTTTGCGGGGCTTCGGGGATCAGCATGAAATCCTCGACCAGCGTGCGGTCATGCCCCTGCGGCCACAGCGCCATGATGTTGATATAGTCCGGGCTGATGACGAGGACCGTGGCCGGGAACAGCTGATAGGCAAAGGTGCCGATCCGGCGCAGCGCGGCCATGTCGGTCAGGTCGATCCCGTCCAGTTCGGCGGCGCGGGCGACCAGGCTGCGCTGGTGCGGGCCGATCTGATCACCGCTGGTCACCCCGTCCTTGAAGAAGGGGCCGATCGTGGCCGCATGAAGCCGGGCGACGTGATAGCTCTCGAGAAAGGCATCCATGATCAGCTTCCAGTTGGAAGCAACGTCATGCGTTTTGCGCGCAAACAGGTGCAGGTCCCGCATGGCGAAGGCATCAAAATCTGCGCCTAGCGTAACAGAGTCACTGAAATCGGCGTCGCCACCCGGGCCATACCAGATCAGCCCACCAGCTTCGCAGCTCGTCAGTTCGGCCAGGCCATATCCAGCCTTGTCCAGCCCCGGGAAGGTATCGGGCCGGGGCAAGGCCAGCAGCCGGCCGTCAGTGGCATAGGTCCAGGCGTGGTAAGGGCAAGTCAGCCGCTTGCCGCACTTTACGTCCTGCCCCTCGACCAGCCGCGTGCCGCGGTGTTTGCAGACGTTGAGGAAGACATGGACCTGTCCCTCGCCATCGCGGGTGATCAGCAGCGGGCGGCCCGTGGCATCGTGCGGCACGGCCATGTTGTTGTCCGGGATCAGCGCCGAGGGGCAGAGCACCTGCGGTAGCCGACCGAACAACGCGGCCTGTTCACGCGTCCAGTGCGCCGGATCGGTGTAGACGCTGGCCGGCACGTGCGTAACGCCGCTGCTGGCGCGGGTGCAGCCGCCGGCAATCGCTTGGGCCAGAGCGAGCTGGCCGCCGGTTGGACTGGAGCCCGGGAGTGTGGAAGCCGTCGCCATCAGGACTAGGATTAGACCCAAACCGCGCTAGTGTCGCAAGCGAATTTGGTGGGGAGCGCGTGAATGTCGGTCGATCTGATCCGGTTTCTGATCTTTGTCGGCGTGTTGCTGGCCCTTGGCCTGGTGGCGACGCGGATCCCCTCGTTCCGGCCCTATCTGCGCAAGAACCCCCTGATCACTTTCCTGCTCGGCATTTCCAGCGGCTTCCCGCTGACCCTGCTGGTGGCAACGATGACTTTCTGGCTGGCCAAGGTCGGGATTGATACGGCCACCATCGGCTTCGCGGTTGCGCTGGGCACGCCCTATACGATCAAGTTCCTTTGGGCGCCGCTGGTCGACAAGCTGCCGATCCCGGTGCTGACCCGGCTGTTCGGCCAGCGCCGCAGCTGGCTTTACCTGGTCCAGGCGCTGCTGTTCGTCTCGATCTGGCAATTGGGGGCGAGCGATCCGCAGCCGGGTCACCTCGGGCCATTCATCTTCTGGGCAATCGCCACGGCCTTCCTCTCGGCCACGCAGGATATCGTGATCGACGCATATCGCATCGAGATCCTGGAAGAAGACGAGTTTGCCCATGGCACGGCGACCAACCAGTTCGGCTATCGCACCGGCAACCTGATTGCGGGGGCGGGAACAGTCTATCTCGCCTCGGCCGAAGGGCTCGGGCTGGGCTGGGCCATGGGTTATGGCCTCACGGCCTTTGCGATCATTCCCGCGATCATCGGCTCGATGATTGCCGGGCCGGGCAAGTATGTTGATCGCTTTGCCAAGGCGCAGGGCGTCAGCGCCGGGCAGTGGCTGCTGGAAACCGTGGTCAATCCGTTCCGCGAATTCCTGGGCCGCCACGGCGCCTTCCTGATCCTCGGCTTCGTGCTGATCTACAAGGTGGGCGATGCCATGGGCCAGACCATGCTTGCACCGATGATTGTCGACCTGGGCTTTGCCGATCTGGACTATGTTTCCGCTAACAAGCTGTGGGGCTTTGGCGCGCTGATCCTGGGTTCGGCGTTGGGCGCGCCCTTCATCCTGTGGCTGGGCATGGGCCGGGCGCTGCTGATCTCGGGCCTGCTGATGATGTTCTCGAACGTGATGTTCATGATCCTGTCAGTCAGCGGCAACAATTACTGGATGCTGGTCGCCGCGATCGGGACCGAAAACGTCACCAGCGGAATCGGGCTGACGGTCTTCGCGACCTATCTTTCGGGTCTTTCCAGCCTGGCCTATACGGCGACGCAATTTGCTCTGCTGTCCTCGTTCGCGGCCTTCGGGCGGACCTGGCTCGCCTCGCCCGCCGGGATAATCGCCGAAAAGCTTGGCTGGACCTGGTTCTGGGGCTTCACGATCGTCGCCGCGATCCCCGGCATGCTGCTGCTGTGGCTGCTGTGGTCCAAGGGCTACCTGGTCCAGTCGATCCGCCAGCCGAGCACCGAGGACGACGGGCCGGAAGCGCCAGCCAAGGCCTAGTCCGGCAATTCGCCGTTCAGCCGCAGGACTTCGCCCGCAAGGTAGAGCGACCCCGCGATCAGCACGGGCAGGCCGTCCTGCGGCACCGCAGCGAGGGCGGCAGGGACGTCGGAATAGGCGACGGCTTCGGGGCCGAAGGCTTCCGCAGGATGCCAGTCATGCGTCGGCACCGGCACGGCCGAGATCGAGGCAGCATTAGCCGCCAGCGGGGCGGTCAATGCCGCCGGGTCCTTGTTGGCCAGCATGCCGATGATCAGGTGAAAGCGCGTGCCGGCAAAGTGCTGGGCGAGTGCCGCACCCGCAGAGGGATTGTGCCCGCCATCCAGCCAGACCTCGCGGGTGCCGGTCAGCGGCCCCGCGCCAAGGCGCTGCAACCGGGCAGGCCATCTGGCTGCGGCCAGTCCAGCGCGGATTGCTGCTTCCGATACGGCCAGCGCGCCCTGATGGCGGATCATAGCCACGGCCAGCGCGGCGTTGTCGGCCTGATGCGGTCCGGCCAGCGCAGGCAGAGGCAGGCTGAGGTCGCCGTGCTTGTCGCGATAGGCAATCTCGTCATCGACCTCAGCAAACCAGTCCAGCCCGCGCAGGGCCGGGCGGGCGCCCGCGCGCATGGCCTGGTCGAGGACGGCCTTGGTCATGCCCAGATCGTAATGCTGCGTCACAAGCGAAACGCCGGGCTTGGCGATCCCGGCCTTCTCGAAGGCGATCCGCTCCAGCGGTACTTGCGGCACGCCGTCCTCAGGCGCCAGCAGGAAGCGTTCGTGGTCCAGCCCTAGAGCGGCGATCCCGCAGACGGCAGGCCGCTCCAGCGCATTGGTGGCATCGAACCGGCCGCCAAGGCCAACCTCGACCACGCAGACATCGGCCGGCACGCGGGCGAACTCGGCAAAGGCGGCGGCGATGGTCACTTCAAAGAAACTGGGGTTCAGGTCTTCGCCGATGTCCAGCACCTCGCCCAGCAGGTCTCCAAGCCGGTCATCCTCGATCAAGTGCCCTGCCAGCCGGATGCGCTCGTTGTAGCGGACCAGGTGCGGGCTGATCGTGGCGTGGACCCGGTAGCCATCAGCCTCCAGTATGGACCGCAGGAAAGCGCAGGTGCTGCCCTTGCCGTTGGTCCCGGCGACATGGAAGACTGGCGGGAGGCGCAGGTGCGGATCGCCCAGGCGGGCGAGCAGCGCGCGGATCGTTTCCAGCCCAAACCGCCCGTCCGGCACGGACAGCGCGCCAAGCCGGTCAAGCTGTGCCTGCACGCGCGGGCTGTCTGACGTGGCGAAATCGCGCACCGGGGTCAGGCCGCCTTGCTCGCTCCCAGGTAGTCGAGCAGCAGCGCGAGCTGCGCCTTCAGGTCACGGCGGTGGACCACCATGTCGACCATGCCGTGTTCCAGCAGGTATTCGGCGCGCTGGAAGCCTTCGGGCAGCTTTTCGCGGATCGTGTCCTGGATCACCCGCTGGCCGGCAAAGCCGATCAGGCAGCCCGGCTCAGCAATGTGAACATCGCCCAGCATCGCATAGCTGGCGGTGACGCCGCCGGTGGTGGGATCGGTCAGTACCACGATATAGGGCAGGCCCGCCGCGCGCAGGCGGCGGATCGCGACGGTGCACTTGGGCATCTGCATCAGGCTGAGGATGCCTTCCTGCATCCGCGCGCCGCCAGCCGCGGTGCAGATCACGTAAGCGCACTTTTCCTTCAGCGCCTTGTCCGCGCCGGCAACAAAGGCCGCGCCCACTGCCATGCCCATCGATCCGCCCATGAAGGCAAAGTCCTGCACGCCCAGCACGGCCTTTTGCCCGCCGATCGTGCCCAGCGCATTGGTCAGCGCATCGGGATAGGGATTGGCCAGCCGCGCAGCTTTCAAGCGATCAGGATACTTCTTCGAATCCTTGAACTTCAGCGGGTCTTCCTTGACCTTCGGAGCGGGCAGCACGGTGAAGACCGGATCGAGCAGCTGGTTGAACCGCGCCTCGGCACCGATGCGGCCGTGATGGTCGCAGCGCGGGCAGACGTAGAGGTTTTCCTCGTACTCCTTGGTGAACAGCATTTCGCTGCACGAAGGGCACTTGATCCAGAGGTTGTCCGGAGTGTCGCGCTTGTCCTGAAAGGGCAGCGCTTTGCGAACGCGATCGAGCCAGCTCATGTCGTGGTCCTAGCCGAATGGACCGCTGCCGCCAATGCCGCTGTCAGTTCCTGCACAGGTCCGGCGGCATTCGCGCCGTGCTGGCCGACCAGATCGACCAGCGCCGAGCCGACCACCACGCCATCCGCCACTTTGGCAAAGGCGGCGGCCTGTTCGGTGGTGCGCACGCCAAAGCCAACGGCCACCGGAATGTCGGAAGCGGCCTTGATCCGGGCCACCGCCTCGGCAACCCCGCCGACCGCGGCCTGCTGCATCCCCGTAATCCCGGCGACCGAGACGTAATAGAGGAAGCCCGACGAGCCATCGAGCACCGCCGGCAACCGCGCCGCATCGGTGGTGGGGGTGGCCAGGCGGATCAGCGAAATGCCCTTCGCGCGCAGCGCGGGGCCCAGCTCTGGATCTTCCTCGGGCGGAATGTCGACGCAGATCACTCCGTCGACCCCGGCGGCGTGGCACTGGTCGGCAAACCAGTCCGCGCCGCGGATCGTCATCGGGTTGGCATAGCCCATCAGCACCAGCGGCACGTCTTGATGCCGTGCGCGGAAATCGGCGGCGATCTTCAGGATATCGGCGGTACGGGTGCCAGCGCCCAGGCTGCGCAGATTGGCCTGCTGGATCGCCGGGCCATCGGCCATCGGGTCGGTGAAGGGCATCCCCAACTCGATCACGTCAGCCCCGCCAGCCACCAGCGCATCGAGGATCGCGGGGGTCGCTTCCGGCGTCGGATCGCCGCCGGTGACAAAGGTCACGAGGGCCGGGCGGCCCTTGGCGAATGCAGCGGAGAGGCGGGTCACAGCTTCACCCCCAGGTGCTCCGCGACCGAGAAGATGTCCTTGTCGCCGCGGCCGCAGAGGTTGACCAGGATGATCTGGTCCTTGCCCATGGTCGGGGCGAGCTTGGTCACGGCGGCGATGGCGTGGCTGGGTTCCAGCGCGGGGATAATCCCTTCGGTCCGGCACAGCAGCTGGAAGCCTTCCAGCGCTTCGGTATCGGTCACGCTGGTGTAATCGACCCGGCCGATTTCCTTGAGCCAGGAATGCTCCGGCCCGATGCCAGGATAGTCGAGGCCGGCGCTGATCGAGTGGCCTTCAGTGATCTGGCCGTCCTCATCCTGCAGCAGGTAGGTCTTGTTGCCGTGAAGGATGCCGGGGCGCCCGCCGGCCAGCGAGGCAGCGTGCTCCTTGTCGAGCCCGTGACCCGCGGCCTCGACGCCGAGCATCTTCACCTCTGGATCATCCAGAAACGGATGGAACAGGCCGATGGCATTGCTGCCCCCGCCGATCGCGGCAACCAGCACATCGGGCAGGCGGCCGGTGCGCTTCAGCATCTGGGCGCGGGCTTCCTTGCCGATCACACTCTGGAAATCGCGGACCAGTTCCGGATAGGGGTGCGGCCCGGCGGCGGTGCCGATAATGTAGAAGGTGTCGTGGACGTTCGCGACCCAGTCGCGCAGCGCCTCGTTCATCGCGTCCTTCAGCGTCGCCGCGCCGGAAGTGACCGGCACGACTTCAGCGCCGAGCAGCTTCATCCGGAACACGTTGGGGGCCTGGCGGGCCACATCGGTCGCGCCCATGTAGACCACGCAGGGCAGGCCGAAGCGGGCGCAGACCGTAGCCGTAGCAACGCCGTGCTGACCCGCGCCGGTTTCGGCAATGATCCGGGTCTTGCCCATGCGGATCGCCAGCAGGATCTGGCCGATGCAGTTGTTGATCTTGTGTGCGCCGGTGTGGTTCAGCTCATCGCGCTTGAACCAGACCTGTGCGCCGCCCAGTTCCTCGGTCAGGCGGGGCGCGAAATAGAGTGGGCTGGGCCGGCCGACATAGTGTTCCAGCAGGTCGTCAAACTCGGCATGGAAGGCCGGATCCTGCTTGGCCGCGCGGTATTCCCGCTCGAGGTCCAGCACCAGTGGCATCAGGGTTTCGGCGACATAGCGCCCGCCGAACTGGCCGAAATGGCCGCGCTCGTCGGGCTGGTTGCGGAAGGAATTGGCCGTGTTCATGGGGGGCGCTTGGCAGGGATTCCGGGCGCTGTCCAGCGGTCCGCTAGGCCCGGTTTGGGCATTGCGCAGCCTGAAACTTTCTGCCAGATGAACGACACAATATGTTGCAAGTTCGCCACACCCGAACAAGCCATTGTATTATCTGAACGCACTGTTCACCCACCTGCAAGGTGCCGCTGCCTAGCTGAAGGCCGTACCCCGCGACCCGGGGACGTAATTCAGGAGGAATACCAATGCGCAAGATTCTCATCGCCCTGGCCGCCACCGTGGCCGCCGCTTCGCCCGCGCTCGCCAACGAGACCCGCGTCGAAGCCCGCGGCGGCGTAATCTGGAGCGACGGCGACAGCCAGGACTACTGGGGCATGGCCGCAGGCTATGACTTCGATCTGGGCGAAAAGGCCTTTGCCGGCCTCGAAGTCTCGGGCGACAAGATCGGCACTTCGGGCACCAAGGTTGCCTTTGGCGTGACCGGCCGCCTTGGTGCCAAGGTATCGGAAAAGGGCAAGCTGTTCGTTGACGGCGGCTACACCACCGAGCCGTGCGACCTGTGCGAACACTCGCTGCACGCCGGCGTCGGCTTCGAGCAGGGTTTTGGCAACAACCTCTATGGTAAGGTTGGCTATCGCCACTTCTTTACCGGCAACGGCTTCAGCGACAGCGACGCCGTGACGGTTGGCCTCGGCATCAAGTTCTAAGAGTTTCACAGTCCACCGAGTGAGGGGCGGTCCGCAATGGGCCGCCCCTTATTCGTGTCAGGACAGTATCATCAAGAACGTGCAGCAGCGCAGAATGCGGCGATCAGCGCCGGGTCCTTCACGCCGGGCGCGCTTTCGATCCCTGACGCGGCATCGACCAGCGGCGCGCGGGTGACCCGCGCGGCTCCGGCAACATTGGCGGCATTGAGCCCGCCCGCCAGCCCCCAGGGCAGAGCCATTTTCAGGCCCGCCAGCAGGTTCCAGTCAAACGCCAGCCCCATGCCGCCCGGCAGCGTGCCCTTGGGGGTCTTGGCGTCGAACAGGATGAAATCAGCCGCCCCGACATAGGCGGCGGCCTTGGCAATATCTTCTGCCTTGGCGATCCCGATCACGCGCCAGACCGGCAGCCCGAGAGCGGCGCGCAGTTCGGCGGCGCGCTGCGGGGTTTCGCTGCCGTGCAGTTGGATTGCATCGAGCCGGGCGGCTGCAACTGCCTCGGCAATCACGGCATCAGCGGCATCGACGAATACGCCGACCCGGCCAATCCGCCCCTCGGCCCGAACCCCCAATTCAGCTGCGCCGTCGGATTTCAGGAAGCGCGGGGAGGGCGGGTAGAAGTTGAAGCCGGCATAATCCGCCCGCGCGGAAATCGCCGCGTCGAGCGCGGCCGCATCAGTCAATCCGCAGAGCTTGATCCGGGGGGCGGGCATAGCCGCCCCCCTAACGCGTGGGCCTTTACTGTGCCAGTTCGAACTGCACCGCGACATTGGCCGTCAGCCCGACTTCCCCGGCGGCGACCGGCACAGGCATCGAATCGGCCATTGCGGCCTTGGCATACATCACCGGCATCGGCGGGCTGTAGCCGCCGCTCTCGCTGATCGAGACGATCCGCTTCACCTTCAGGCCGGCAGCCTTGGCATAGAGCTCGGCGCGCTGGCGGGCCTTGGCCATGGCGGCTGTGCGGGCCTCATCCAGCGCGGCATCGCTATCGTCCAGTTCAAAGCTGGGGCCGTTGATCTGGTTGGCCCCGGCGCTGACGAGCGTATCGAGCACCCGGCCAAACTCGGCCAGCTTGCGCTGCCGCACAGTGACCTGGTTGTTGACCTGATAGCCAATGATCCGCGGTTCCGGGTTCTGCACCCGGCCATCGGGCCCGACCACCTGCGGTGCGTAAAGCGGATTGAGGCTGAGATTGCTGGTCTGGATATCGCGGTCGGCAATCCCGGCAGCCTTGAGTGCTGCGATCACGCGGTTCATGTCAGCCGAATTGGCCGACAGCGCAGCCGAAGCGGTCTTGCCCTGACTGGTCACGCCGGCGCTGAACACGGCCAGGTCCGGCTTGCGGAACGAGCGGCCCTCGGCATTGATCGACAGCAGGGTGGAGGCGGGTGCAATCGCCGAAACCGGCGTGGCAACCTGGGCCTGGGCCGCGGCCGGCAGGGCCAGGGCAAGCGCGAGCGGGGTAAGAGCGAAACGAAGCGATTTCATGGTCTTCTCCTTGTTTCGCAGCCATGCGCGCTGCCGGATTACGACAAGGTGAACCGCGAAAGGCGTCAAAGGGTTGCCTCGATCGCGCGGGCTGCCACCACCGGATCCTCGGCGCGGCTGATCGGACGGCCGATCACCAGCACCGAAGCGCCGGCATTACGCGCTTCGCGCGGAGTGACGGCGCGCTTCTGGTCACCCATTGCGCCGCCCGCCGGACGGAGGCCGGGGACCACGAAGAACCCGTCCTTCCATTGCTGGTGCACCGCGCCAACTTCGTGGCCAGAACAGACGATCCCGTCGAGCCCGGCGGCATGGGCCAGGTCGGCCAGCCGCATCACCTGGTCATGAGCGGTCCCGCCAACGCCGGTGGCAGCCATGTCGGCCTCGTCCAGGCTGGTCAGCAGAGTAACGGCAACGACCTTGGTATGTTCGCCCGCCGCAGCCTTGGCATCTTCCATCATCGCGCGTCCGCCGCTGGCGTGGATCGTGACGATGGCCGGTTCCAGCACGTGGATCGCCTGCATCGCGGCAGCAACGGTGTTGGGAATGTCATGCAGCTTTAGATCGAGGAAGATCGGCAGCCCGATCTTGGCAATCTCGTGCACGCCGTGGTGCCCGTGCGCACAGAAGAATTCGAGGCCGAGCTTCAGCCCGCCGACATGGTCCTTGACCTTGCGGGCCAGGGCTTCGGCGGCATCGAGCCGGGGTACGTCGAGCGCGAGGTAGATCGGGTTCGACATGGTCAGATGGAGTCCTTGCCGGCTTCGGCTTCAAGTTGGGTCGTTGTCGCGATGGGCGCGGGATTGCCCATCGAGCTGGCCTTGACGGTATTTTCCATCAGACCGATCCGGCGATTGAGCCGCCAGCGCACGCCCTTGTGCAGCAGCCACATTGGCAGGAAGCCCATCAGGAACGAGGTGAGGACCAGCGCGGGCAGCTTGGTTTCAAGGATGATCCCTTCCCAGAGCTTTACTTCGACCGGCTGCCAGTTGTTGAGCGTGAACAGCCCGAGCGCCACCAGCACCAGCACCCAGATCACCGTGCGGATTATCTGCATTTGCCCAAGTCTCCGTAACCGCCCGTAGTTTATCGCAGGATGCTAGGCGGGATGCCAGGTGAGGGCAAGTTACTCGCCGAAAACGCGGGCGAAGATCGTGTCGATCACCTTGAAGTGGTAATCGAGGTTGAACTTCTCTTCGAGTTCGCCTGCGCTCATCACGGCAGCCACTTCCGGGTCGGCTTTGAGCAGTTCGAGCAGGCTGAGCTGGCCATCGCTCTCCCACACCTTCATCGCATTGCGCTGGACCAGGCGGTAGGCGGCGTCCCGCTCCAGCCCGGCCTGCGTCAGGGCCAGCAGCACGCGCTGCGAGTGGACCAGCCCGCCCATCTTGTCCAAATTCTTCTGCATCCGCTCCGGATAGACCAGCAGCTTGTCGACCACTGAGGTCAGCCGGGCCAGCGCGAAGTCGAGCGTGATGGTGGCATCGGGTCCAATGAAGCGTTCGACCGAGGAGTGCGAGATGTCCCGCTCGTGCCACAGCGCCACGTTTTCCAGCGCCGGGGTCACCGCAGAGCGGACCATGCGGGCCAGGCCGGTCAGGTTCTCGGTCAGGATCGGGTTGCGCTTGTGCGGCATGGCCGACGAGCCCTTTTGCCCTGGCGAGAAGTATTCCTCGGCCTCCAACACTTCGGTGCGCTGCAGGTGGCGGATTTCGACGGCAAGGCGCTCGATCGAACTGGCGATCACGCCCAGCGTGGCAAAGAACATCGCGTGGCGATCGCGCGGGATCACCTGGGTGGAGACCGGCTCGACCGCGAGGCCGAGTTGCCCCGCGACATATTCCTCGACCGCGGGGTCGATGTTGGCGAAAGTGCCGACCGCGCCCGAAATCGCGCAGGTCGCCACTTCGGCGCGCGCGGCGAGCAGGCGGGCCTTGCAGCGCGAAAACTCGGCATAGGCCTCGGCCAGCTTCTTGCCGAAGGTGGTCGGCTCGGCATGGATGCCGTGACTGCGGCCGATGGTGGGGGTGTACTTGTGCTCCAGCGCCCGGCGCTTGATCGCGGCCAGCAGCTCGTCAAGGTCGGCCAGCAGCAGGTCGCTGGCGCGTGCCAGCTGGACCGCCAGCGTGGTGTCGAGCACGTCAGAGCTGGTCATGCCCTGGTGCATGAAGCGCGCTTCGGGGCCAACCTGCTGGGCCACCCAGTCAAGGAAGGCAATCACGTCATGCTTGGTGACGGCCTCGATCGCGTCGATCGCGGGCACGTCGATGGCGGGACCCGTCGCCCACCAGTCCCACAGCGCCTTGGCACCGCTCGGCGGGACCACACCCAGTTCGCCCAGCTTCTGCGTGGCGTGGGCCTCGATCTCGAACCAGATGCGGAAGCGGGCTTCCGGCTCCCAGATCGCGACCATAGCGGGGCGGGCGTAGCGGGGGACCATGTTCGACTCCTAGCGGCTGTTGGCGCTGCCGCTAGGGTGCACGGTCCTTTATGGCAAGTGCGAAGGGCAGGGGGTGAGCGCTGCCCACCCCCTGCAACTTCAGAGTCCTTCGACGCTCTTGCTGACGAGGATGTTGACGGCAACCCGGCGGTTCTGCGCCTTGCCTTCCTCGGTGGTGTTGTCGGCCAGCGGATCGGCCTCGGCCATGCCGGTCGGCGTCAGCACGCGATACGGCTTCCAGCGGCAGGCCTGCTGCAGGTAGTTGATCACGCTGCTGGCACGCTTTTCGCTGAGCGTCTGGTTGTATTCCTCGCTGCCGACCGAATCGGTGTAGCCGACCACGAGCAGCAGGGCGTTGCTGGTCGACTCTGCCTGGCTGGCCGCGTTGCAGAGTTCCATCTTGGCCTGCTGCGACAGCTGCCACTTGCCAGTATCGAAGAACACGTTGGTCGTGCCCTTGATGTTGTAGTTGTCGATATCGGCCATGCGTCCGCGCAGCGCCTGGGTGGCGGCAGTCTGCTCGGCAAACTGCTGCTCGGTGCCGTTGCGGATCATCATCGCGGTCTTGAAGTCATTGCTCTTGTAGCTGACCTGGCTGGCGAGCAGCACCTGGCCGGCCTGCATGGTCTTCACCGTCACCGGCAGGCCGTTGAGCAGCGCGTTCAGCGAGGGCTTCTGGCCCTTGCTGCCGAACAGGCCGCTGCTGGCCTTGAGCTTGGTCGTCTCGTTGATCGCCACCACCGTGCTGGTGCCGTCAGCGGCGGTGATCTTCATCCGGTCACCCTTGCGGGCGGTGATCACGCCCTTGATTTCCGGCCCCGGCGTCATGGCCGACATATCGGGCAGGGGTTCGCCGGTGACGACGATGTTGGGATCGGTGCTCATCTGCTCCTGGGCAGAAAGGCTGGCGGACATCGGCACGGCCAGCATGGCCAGCAAGGCGAACGCCGCCGGCTTGTTCGAAATCACCCGCATCAAGTTACTCCTTCAATGCGCACTGCGCCCCCAACCGCGCTGCGAGAGCAATGGTGCCGCCCGGTCAATAGCTTGCGCGGGGGCTTGGGGCGCTGGTGCGGTGAGTTGAGTGGCGGGCTCAGGCTGGAACCGGCGGCTCGTCATAGCTGCCTTGCCGGGTAATCACCTCGTCCGGAGTGGCCATGATGTGCTGCCAGGCCGCGGGAGGATAGGCCAGATTGGGCACCGCCGGGTCATAGCTTGGCTGGGCGACCGGGCTCGGCGAATTGCATGGCGGCGGGTTCACCATCGCCTGGGCTTCCTCGCCCGAAATCCCGCATTCATCGAGCATTTTCGGATCGACCCAGTGGGCCGGATCGAGTTCGGCCACCTGGCAGGAAACCTCAAGCGTCAGCCCTTCGGGCCCGGCGAAATAGATCGAGCGGCAGAAGCCATGCCCGATCGGGCCGATCGCGGGAACGCCTTTGCTGCGGATCCGGTCGCGCATCGCGATCAACCCCGCTTCATCGGGGACGCGGAAAGCGATGTGCTGCATGGTGCCCTTGGCGCAGATTCCCGCCCCGGTCCCGGCATGGGTAATGCCGATAGTGCTGGGGATCGCGTCCACGCCGGCGAGTTCGACCACCGAGAAATAGCTGTCCGGCCCCATTTCGAGGAAAGCGTGCTTGCCGCCGGGCACGCCGTGCATCTCGAACAGGCCCTTCAAGGGAAAGCCCATCACCTGGGTGAAGAAGGTAAGCTGCGCCTTCATGTCCGCGCTCATGATCGCGATGTGGTGGATCCCATTCGGCTGCTGGACGCGCATGGCTGTTGCTCCTGGTCTACGGGACAAAGGCTAACACGCGATCTTCCGTTTCGGCAACGGGTTGCGGGCTGCGCCCGGGCAGTTTAACCAATCGATTAAATCGCCGGACGGACCGGATCACTGGTGGCCGCGCGATTGCTCCGAGAGGAACGGGAAAGGCATATATGTCAATTCTTTATGATGAAGGCCAGCAGGCGATCGGAAACGAATCGCGCCGCGTGCTCGACGCTCGAACTGGCAAGGACCGGCTGCTGAAGCTGCTCGAGCAGGTCGGCGAACACGACGCGGCCTTCTGGGATACCGCGGTCGAGCAGGGCTGGACCGCGCTGGCCGTGCCGGAAGAGCATGGCGGACTGGGCCTTGGCCTGGTGGAACTGGGCCTGGTTGCACAGGCGAGCGGTGCGGCCACGGCTGGTGCCCCGTTCCTGACCCCCGGTTACGGCGTCACCCATGCGCTGGTCGCATCGGGCAAGGCGGACCTGGCCGCAAAGTACCTGCCGCAGATCGCCTCGGGCGTGGTGCGCGGCGCTGTGGCCTTTGCCGAGGGAACTGACGTGCTCCCCGCTGTCCCGGCAACAAAGTTTGCCGATGGCAAGCTGACCGGCACCAAGCCGGCCGTGCCCGGCGCGCTCAAGGCCGAACTGGCGCTGGTCTGGGCCAGCGGCACGAATGGCCCGGTGCTCGCCCTGACGGAACTCGCCGGAGCTGAGCGCAAGGCCGTTTCCAGCTTCGACAACAGCCGGCTCTATGCCGACCTGACCTTCGCCGGCACCCCGGCAGAAGTGCTGGCAGAAGGCCCGGCAGCGCTGGCGCTGGCCCGCGAAGTGCTGGCCCGGATGGCAGTGGTCACCGCGCACGAGCAGGTTGGCGGGGCTGAGGCGCTGCTGCACATCGCGCGCGACTATGCCGTGACGCGCAAGGCCTTTGGCCAGCTGATCGGTGCGTTCCAGTCGGTCAAGCACCGCATTGCCGAAATGTATGGGCTGGTCGAGATCGCCCGCGCTAACTGCATTCATGCCGCGGCCGTTGCCGGAACGCCCGAGTTCCTGCTGGCTGCAGCCGATGCGCGGCTGACTGCCACCGAAGCCTATGACACCTGCGCACGCGACTGCGTGCAGGTCCACGGCGGGATCGGGGTGACCTGGGAGCAGGGACTCCACCTTCATATGCGCCGGGCCCGCAGCCTGGCGATCGAGCAGGGCAACCTGCTGTTTTGGGAAGACCTGCTGGTCGAAACGCTGACGGGAGAAGCCGCATGAGCGAGATCGAAACCTACCGCGCCAAGGCCCGCGCCTGGCTGGAAAGCGTTGCGCCCAAGTATGCCCGCGCGGCGCGCGGTCATCTGAACCTTTCGGTTGAGGAAGACCTGGCATTGGGCCGCCAGTACATGGCCGAAAAGTATGATGCCGGTTACGCAGGGATCAACTGGAAGACCGAAATCGGCGGGCAGGGCCTGTCGAACATGCACAAGATCGCCTTCGATTCCGAAGAGATGCAGTTCGGCATGCCGAACGGCTATTTCGGCATTTCGCTGGGAATGCCGATCCCGATCCTGATCCAGTACGGGCAGGACCGCGCCTGGGTGAAAGAGCGCGTGGTCAAGGCGCTGCGCGGCGAGGAAATCTGGTGCCAGCTGTTCTCCGAACCTTCGGGCGGGTCTGACCTTGCCGCGCTGCGCACCAAGGCCGAGCCGGATGGCAACGGCTGGCGCATGACCGGGCAGAAGGTCTGGACCAGCTGGGCACAGTACTGCGACTACGGCGTGATCGTGGTCCGCACCGATCCCACGGTCGAAAAGCACAAGGGCCTGACCTATTTCTGGGTCGATATGCGGGCCGCGGGCGTGGAAGTGCGCCCGATCAAGCTGGCCGGCGGTGACAGCCACGTGAACGAGGTATTCTTCGATGCCGTGCGGCTGGAAGACAGCCAGCGCATGGGTGATGTTGGCGGCGGTTTCGGCGTTGCGCTGCACACGCTGATGATCGAACGCTATATCGCCACCGATAGCGCCGGGTTCGGACCGCATCTCGATCTATTCGTCGACGAGGCGCGCGAGCTGACCATCAATGGCAAGCCGGCGCTCAAGGATGGCCGGATCCGCTCGGCCATCGCCCGCAACCATGCCATGCGTGCTGGCCTCGATTCGATCACGAAGCGCGCCTTTGCCATGATGCAGGCCGGCATGCAGCCGGGTCCGGAAGGCTCGCTGCAAAAGCTGGTCGCGGTGCGCAGCCGGCAGAAGCTGTCGGAACTGGCGCTGGACCTGCAGGGCAACCAGGCCTTCGATTTCGATCCCCACGCTTATGTGAAGGAAGACTGGGGCACCAGCTGGCTCAATGCGCCGACTGGCCGCATCGCCGGCGGCTCGGACGAAGTCCTGCTCAACACCATTGCCGAAAAAGTGCTGGGCCTGCCGCAGGACCATCGCCCTGACAAGGGCGTGCCGTTCAACGCGATTCCGGCCTGACGCTCATACTTTTCGTCATTGCGGGGAGCGGCGCGGCGGCGCAATCCGGCGCTCTGCTCCCCTGATGACTGACCTGGAAAACAGATGACAGAATCCGAAGACCTGGCCGAAATCCGCCGCGCGGTGCAGGCGCTCTGCGCCGAGTTTCCGGGCGAATACTGGCGCGAAAAGGACCGCACCCGGGACTATCCGGGGGATTTCGTCGACGCGCTGACCAAGGCCGGGTTCCTGGCAGCACTGATCCCCGGCGATTACGGCGGCTCTGGCCTGAAGCTGGATGCTGCGTCGGTCATCATGGAGGAAATCCAGGCGGCCGGCTGCAATGGGGCTTCGGCCCATGCGCAGATGTACATCATGAACACGCTGCTGAAATACGGCAGCGAGGAGCAAAAGCGCGCCTATCTGCCCGGAATCGCCGATGGCTCGCTGCGACTGCAGGCCTTCGGCGTGTCGGAGCCGACCAGCGGGACCGATACCCTCTCGCTGCGTACTGTCGCGGTGCGTGATGGCGATGAATATGTCATCAACGGCCAGAAGATCTGGACCAGCCGCGCCGAGCATTCCGACCTCATGCTGCTGCTGGCGCGCACCACCCCGCGTGAGCAGGTGGAAAAGAAGACCGAGGGGCTCTCGATCTTCCTGGTCGACATGCGCAAGGCGGTTGGCAGCGGCATGACGATCAAGCCGATCCGCACGATGATGAACCACTCGACCACCGAAGTGTTCTTCGATGACCTGCGCATCCCCGCATCCGCCCTGATTGGCGAGGAAGGGAAGGGATTCCGCTACATCCTGTCGGGCATGAACGCTGAGCGGATCCTGATCGCGGCGGAATGCATTGGCGATGCCAAATGGTTCATCAACAAGGCCAGCGATTACGCCAAGGAACGCAAGGTCTTCAATCGTCCGATCGGCCAAAACCAGGGCGTCCAGTTCCCGATCGCGCGCTGCTATGCACAAATGCGCGCCGCCGAACTGATGGTCCACCACGCGGCCCATGTCTATGACAGCGGCGGCAATCCGGGGGCCGAGGCCAACATGGCCAAGATGCTGGCTAGCGAGGCCAGCTGGGCCGCGGCTGACATGTGCGTCCAGACCTTTGGCGGCTTTGGCTTTGCCGAGGAATACGATGTCGAGCGCAAGTTCCGCGAGGCACGGCTCTATACCGTCGCCCCGATCTCGACCAACCTGATCCTGTCCTATCTGGCCGAGCACGTCCTCGGCCTGCCGCGTTCCTACTGAGGGGGAGACATCCGATGGCTATCAAGACCCGCATCACCGAAATGCTCGAAATCGAGCATCCGATCGTCCAGGGCGGCATGCAGTGGGTGGGGGTGGCCGAAATGGCCAGCGCCGTGTCCAATGCCGGCGGCCTGGGCATCCTCACTGGCCTGACCCAGCCCGACGCCAAGTCGCTTGCAGCGGAGATCGAGCGCTGCCGGGGTATGACCGACAAGCCGTTTGGCGTGAACATGACCGTGTTCCCCACGATCAATCCGCCAGATTACAAGGCCTATACCCAGGCGATCATCGATTCCGGCGTGAAGATCGTCGAGACTGCCGGCACCCCTGCGGTGCGTGAGCTGTGGGAAATGATGAAACCCCACGGGATCAAGATCCTGCACAAGTGCACCGCCGTGCGCCACGCACTCTCGGCCGAACGTGCCGGGGTTGATGTGATCTCGATCGACGGGTTCGAATGCGCCGGCCACCCGGGCGAGGACGATATTCCCGGCCTGATCCTGATCCCCGCCGCCGCCGACAAGGTGAAGATCCCGATGCTGGCCTCTGGCGGCTTTGGTGATGGGCGCGGCCTCGCCGCAGCCCTCGCGCTGGGTGCCGACGGGATCAACATGGGCACGCGCTTTACGGCGACGGTTGAAGCGCCGATTCACCAGGCCTTCAAGGATGCCATGGTGGCGGGCGACGAACGTTCGACCGACCTGGTCTTCCGCACCTTCCGCAACACGGCCCGCGTCGCCAAGAACGAGATCAGCCAGCAGGTTGTTGCCGCAGAACGCGAAGGCAAGCCGTTCGAGGAAGTCGCTCACCTGGTCAAGGGCGTGCGCGGCCGCGAAGGCCTGCAGACCGGTGATACCAACCACGGCATCTGGTCGGCCGGCATGATCCAGGGCCTGATCCACGATATCCCGACCTGCGAAGTGCTGATCAACCGGATCGTCAAGGACGCCGAGGCGATCATAACTGGCCGCCTCGCCGGGATGGTCCGCTAGGCGAAACGCCAGGTCCGCAAGGGTTCGCCAGCGGTAATCGTGCCGCTGGCCCCGACCGGCTCCGCGCCTTCGCCCTGTAGCCGCGCAATCGTTGCCGTATCGCTGGCCGGGACATTCGCCAGCGTGCGCTTGCCTTCGCTAGTGCGAGCCACGACCACGCCCGAGCGCGGCTGGCCTTCGCGGTCGTAGAACACGGTGTAGCTCTCGACCGTGGCAGGGCCGGTATAGTCATGGTCCAGTTCCGGCACCGGGCCGCGCAGGGCGTCGGCTTCGGCCTGGAAGTCATAGGATCGGGGGAAGCTGGCCGCCGGGATCGGCTGGGTGCTGACCGCGATGGTGTGGTTGTGCGTGGCATAGCCGCCATTGGCAAACAGCAGTCCGGTGCCGCCGCTTGTCCGCAGCTTCAGCACCATGCTGGCCACCGCGTGGCTCATGTAATTGCCGATCGGCCCGCCGCCGAAGGTCAGCCCGCCGAACACGGTCGCGGCCTTGTCCACCGGCCAGTCCAGCACCCGCCGGGCCATCTTGGGCACGCAAGGGAAGCAGGAATAGAGCTCGACCGCGGCCAGATCAGCGGTGGTGAGCTGGTTCAGTTCCATCGCCTTGCGGATCGAAACCTCCATCCCGGCGCTGTGGACATAGCCGTCGCGCGCCAGGAACGAGTTCGATTCGTGCGCCGCCGCGCCGTTACCGACGTAGATCCACTTGTCCTCGGCAATGCCGCGCCGCCGCGCTTCGCCGGCGGACATCACGATGAAGCCGGCACCCTGGTTGACCGCCGCATTGGCGACCTGGAACTTGGTATAGGGGAAGGCGATCGGGCGGTTGTTGTCACCCGGCGTGATCACATCCGCCGCGCTGACCGGTTTGCGGATCCAGGCCGCCGGATTGTTGGCGGCGACTTCCGAAAAGCGGCTCCAGATTTCGCCGCTCTCGGCCTGCCCCTCGGCCAGGGTCTGCCCCAGGTGCGCGCGCAGGGCGTTCTCGTAGAGCGGGTAGACGTCGGTCGGCACGACCAGTCCGTGGCTTTGGGCATAGCCCACTTTCACCCGGTGCGTGGCGTCGCGCAGCGCGTCGACCTTCTTGCCGCCCTGGGCCGCAGCCTTGCGCGCGCCGGCGGTTCGCAGGGCCTCGGCCCCGGTTACCAGCGCGATCTTGATCTCCCCCGCGCCGATCTTGTTGGCGGCCTCGTTCAGCAGCAGGATCGGGCTGTCGCCGTTGGGGCCTTTTGACTGGACCAGTTCGGCATGGGTCGCACCCAGTGCCTCGGCCACCGGGCCGCTGGCGTCGATGATCTCGGGGAAGGCGATTTGCGCGACGACTCCGATCCAGTCCGCATCGCTCAGCAGGGTCGCGCCCGCATCGGCTTCAGCCGCGCGCAGGGCATCAGCCATCAGCGTTACCGGATCGCGCCCCTCCAGCGGGTTTTCCGGCCGGTCGTTGATCTGGCCGACGCCGACGATAACCGGAAGCAGATCGGGGTTCATCGTTCTATCCCTTGCGCAATTTAATTGATCGGTTAAACCAGTGTCAAAGCAGGTTTGCACCTGCCCCGCAACTGCATTTCATATCGAGGAGGAGCCATCATGGCCGAAGCCTATATCATCGACGCTGTCCGTACCCCCCGCGGAGTTGGCAAGCCGGGCAAGGGCGCGCTTTCGCACCTCCACCCGCAGCATCTGGCCGCCACCGTGCTGAAGGCGATCAAGGAGCGCAATAACCTGGATACCAGCACGGTCGACGACATCATCTGGTCGACCTCCAGCCAGAATGGCAAGCAGGGCGGTGACCTTGGCCGCATGTCGGCACTGGCCGCCGGCTATGACATCTCGGCCAGCGGCACCACGCTTGACCGGTTCTGCGGCGGCGGCATCACCTCGGTGAACCTGGCTGCGGCCACGATCATGTCGGGCATGGAAGATTGCGTCATCGCCGGCGGCACCGAGATGATGAGCTACACCACGGCGTTTGCGGCCGAACAGGCCAACGCCGGCATTCCGCCGCGCCTGATGGGTTCGGGCAACGAAGCGCTCGACGCGCTGCACCCGCAAAGCCATCAGGGCGTGTGCGGCGATGCCATCGCCAGCATGGAAGGGATCAAGCGCGAAGAACTCGATGCGCTCGCTCTTGTCAGCCAGGAACGCGCCGCCCGCGCGATCCGCGAGGGCCGCTTCGACAAGTCGCTGGTCACCGTCTACAACGAAGACGGCACGGTCGCGCTGGATCATGAAGAATTCCCGCGTCCCGAAACCACTGCCGAAGGCTTGGCCGCGCTGAAGCCCAGCTTCGGCCAGATCGCCGATTTCGAGATTGGCGGCACCACTTTCCGCAAGCAGATCAATCGCCGCTATCCGGACCTGAAGATCGATCATTTCCACCACGCCGGCAACAGCTCGGGCGTGGTCGACGGCGCGGCGGCGATCCTGATTGCCTCGCCCGAATATGCCGAAAAGCACGGCCTGAAGCCGCGCGGCCGGATCGTCGCCTATGCCAACCAGGGCGATTGTCCCACGCTGATGCTCAATGCCCCGGTTCCCGCCGCCAAGAAGGTGCTGGAAAAGGCCGGCCTCAAGGTTGAGGACATCGACGTCTGGGAAATCAACGAGGCTTTCTCGGTCGTCGCTGAAAAGTTCATCCGCGATCTCGATCTTGACCGGACCAAGGTCAACATCAACGGCGGCGCGATGGCGCTGGGTCACCCGATCGGCGCGACTGGTTCGATCCTGATCGGCACCGCGCTGGATGAGCTGGAGCGTTCGGGCGGCCGTTATGGCCTCGTCACCATGTGCGCTGCTGGCGGCATGGCCCCGGCGATCATCATCGAGCGGATCTGACCACAATGAGCGCCCTGATCTGCGAGATTTCGGATCACATCGCCACCATCACGCTCAACCGGCCTGAGCGGATGAACACCATCTCCTCGGCCATGCTGGACGAGCTGACGAAGACGCTGGTGGCCGTGAACGAGGATCCCGCGGTCAGGGTGGTCATCCTGACGGGCACGGGCCGGGCGTTCTGCGCCGGGCTCGACCTTAACGAAGCTTCGTCGGGTGGCGGGATCGGCTTGAACGGATCATCGCCGGCCCGGTCGCGGCGGCGATTGCGGCGCTCGGCCTCGTACTCCTGGATGCGGCCAGCATCGGCCAGCATGAACTTTCGGCAGCGGGCTATGGCATGGACCTGGCGCTAGGCTGCGATATCCGCATCATGGCTGATAATGCCAAACTGGCCGCTGCCTTCGTCAAGCGCGGCATCGTGCCGGAAAGCGGCGGCACCTGGTTCCTGCCGCGGATGCTCGGCTGGGCGAAGGCAGCGGAGATCATTTTCACCGGTCGCACGCTGAGCGCCGCCGATTGCCTGGCCGAGGGCCTCGCCAACCATGTCGTCCCAGCGGAGGAAGTGGGGGCAAAGGCCCGCGCCATGGCCGCGGAAATCGCCGCCAACGCGCCGCTGGCGGTGCTGGCGTCCAAACGGATGATGCGGATGGGGCTGGAGGAAAGCTTCGAAACCCACGTCCAGCACGTCTACCTGCAGCTGCTGCCGCTGTTCGCCAGCGATGACTTCAAGGAAGGCGTGAAGTCCTTCCTGGAAAAGCGACCGGCGCAGTTTACGGGGCGGTAGAATGATAGCGGCCCGAGGCTCACGCCCCGGGCCGCTTCGTTGTCAGTGCTTCATTCCTTCGGCAACTGCCAGCGCACCGCGCCGGTATAGCTACCGGCCACCAACGCCCCGGTGCTGTCGCTGGCGGGTTCGAACCGACCGCGCATCGCCAGCTTGGCACAGGCCGCTTCGTCCAGCGCGGTGTTGCCGCTCGAGCCGGTGATCTCGCAGCCGGTCACCCGGCCATTGGTGCCGATACTCAGCCGGAACTTGACGAGGCCTTCCGCCTCGGCGCGGATCGCGCTCTGCGGGTAGTCATTGGTGGAGACCCACAGACCGGGATTGCCCTTGGGCCGCGCGGATTTTGTCGCGAAGGAAGGGCTCGGCGAAGGGCCTGGGTCGGGGAAGGTTACTTCGCCGATGGTGCCACCGCCTTCCTCTGCGGCGTAGCTGGGCAAGGCAATCGGGCCGCCACTCTGAAACGGATTGGCCTGCTGCGGATGCGGCGGGGGCGGGGCGAAGGTGGTTTCATCCGGCTTCGTCCGGGGCGTCACTGTCGGGGTCGGCAGTGGTTCGGGCGGCTTGGGAATGAACACGCTAACGAACTCGCCCTTGATCTTGGGGATGACGTTCGCTGCCAGTCCCGTCACCAGGGCATATCCGGCGGCAACATGGATTGCCCCGACCAGCGCCAGCGTACCCACGCGGCGGTTCGAATTGATGGTATCGACATAGGCCATAATGCACCTCTCCATCCTCTTGGCGCCCGGGGCGCCCTGCTTTCTGGAGTGGGCCGAGTCGCAACGGGCGACTGGCTGAGATGTAACAGAATATCATTACCTGTCGATGGCGAAAATCCAGTGTTCCGTAACGGCAACCAGTTGCCAATCGCAATTGGTCTGCGCACTGCTAGTCTCTCCCAAAAGGAGGGACCGATGCCGATTCTTTATGACTTTCCCCGTGCCCCAAGCCCACGCCGCGCCCGCATCCTGCTGGCCGAGAAGGGCATCGCGCATGAGACCAGGATCGTCGACCTGGCGGCGGGGGAGCATCAGTCCGAAGCCTACCGCGCGGTCAATCCGGGGCTGACCGTGCCTGCGCTGGTGCTGGAGGACGGCAGCGTCCTGACCGACAATGCTGGGATTGCCGCCTGGGCCGAAGCCTTCAAGCCCGATCCGCCGCTGTTCGGCACGACCCTCATCGACAAGGCCGAGATCGCCAGCTGGAACAGCAAGGCCGAGGGCGAGTGCCTGATGGCCATTGCCGAAGCGATGCGCAACACTGCCCCGGCGATGAAGGACCGGGCGCTGCCCGGCCCGGTCAACTATGCCCAGATCCCCGAACTGGCCGAGCGCGGCAAGGCGCGGCTCCTGCACTTCCTCGACAAGCTTGATGCGCACCTGGCCGGCCGCGACTACCTTGCCGCCAGCGGCTTTTCGATCGCCGATATCACTTGCGGAGTCGCGGTTGATTTTTCGCGCGTGCTGCGGATAGATCCCGGCGAGGGGCGGCCCAACCTTGCCGCCTGGCGCGCGCGCCTGGCCGCACGGCCGAGCTGGAGCCTTTAGGTCCATGACGCTTTCGCTCACCGTTCACGGCGCGGCGCAGACCGTCACCGGATCGTGCCACGAACTGCGCGCTGGCCAGTCGCGGATCCTGCTCGATTGCGGGCTGTTTCAGGGCTCTCGCTCGCTGGAGGCGCTCAACCACGAGCCGCTGCCGTTCGATGTTGCCGCGCTGGATGCCGTGGTCTTGAGCCACGCCCATATCGACCACAGTGGCCAGCTCCCCCGCCTAAGCGCTGCTGGCTATACCGGGCCGATCTGGTGCACCGAGGAGACCGCTGAGCTGCTCCAGTTCATGCTGGCCGATGCTGGCCGCATCCAGGAGTACGAGGCCGAGCGCCGCAATCGCCGCCGCGACCGGGCCGGCGATGATCCGTTCAAGCCGATCTATACCGAAGCCGACGCCATTGCCGCCGCCCGGTTGGCGCGGGTGGTCAAGCTGGGCGAATGGTTCGAACCGGCCCCCGGTTTTCGCTGCCGGTTGTGGAACGCGGGCCATATCCTGGGTTCCGCTTCGATCGAGGTTGAGGCGGAAGGCACGCGGCTGCTCTATTCCGGCGATCTGGGGCCGGACAACAAGGCATTTCATCCCGACCCCGATGCCCCGGCCGGGTTCGATCACGTCATCTGCGAGAGCACCTATGGCAACCGGGCTCGCGAAAAGGTGACGCTCGCGGAGCGGCGCCAGTTGCTGCAGGCGGAAATCCTCGCCGCCCGTGCGCGCGGAGGCAACCTGGTAATCCCGTCCTTTGCGCTGGAACGGACGCAGGAACTGCTGCTTGATATCGCGATGCTGTCCAGCGCCGGGCAGATCGGCAATGCGATGGTGTTCGTCGATTCCCCGCTGGCGAACCGCGCGACAACCGCTTTCCGCAAATATGCCGACGAACTGGAAGACACTGGCGGGCGCGATGTCTTTGGCCACCCCTCGATCCGTTATGTCGATGACGTGGCGGAGTCGATGAAGCTCAACACCATGTCCGGTGCGATCATCATGGCGGCTTCGGGCATGTGCGAAGCCGGGCGGATCCGCCATCACCTGTTCTACAACCTGCCGCGGCGGGATTCGACCGTGCTGTTCGTTGGCTTCCAGGCGGAGGGATCGCTCGGCCGGGTCATCCTGGAGGGGGCGAAGCGGGTCCGCATCTCGGGCCGCGACGTGCAGGTGAGGGCGCAAATCCGCGAGATTGGCAGCTATTCAGCTCATGCCGACCAGTCCGAATTGCTGGCCTGGATTGCCGAACGCGGACCGATTGCCGGAAGCCTGCTGCTGGACCACGGCGAGAAGGGTTCGATCGAGGAACTGCGCCGGCTCGCCCAGAGCGAGGCCCTGGCGCCGTCGCTGGTTGTCCCTGAAATTGGCGAAACCTGGGAGTTACCGCCCGGACAGCCCGCCCGCCGCACGAAGACCGGGCGGACCGATCTGCGGCCCGCATTGGGCCGGGATTGGCAGAACGACTATGCCGATCTCGCCACCAGCCTGAAACTCCGGCTTGCCGCGATCCGCGATGCCGAGGCCCGGCAGAAGGCCATCGCTCAGATGCGCGAAGTGCTGGATAGCTACAGCGAATTTCGCGAGCACAAGAAGGACCGGCACCGCTAGCTCAGGCTTGCCGGCTCCGGGGCGAGCTGCACCTGGCGGGGCAGCACTCGCAGCCGCGGCGGGCAGGCGCTGACGCGGGCGCGGCCAAGCGCCTTGGCTTCGGTTACTGCCAGCTCCGCAGTCCGCAGGGCGACATCGGCGTCCTGGCCGATCTGCGCGATCCCGATGCTTGCGGAGAAGGGCAGCTCGCCCTGCTGTGCCCCCAGCGCAACCTCGGCCAGGGCTGCCGTGATTGCCGCGCCGCTGGCATGTGCCTCGCCAAGGCCCGCACCGGGCATGATTACCGCGAAAGTCTCGCCATCTACCCGTGAGAGGATATGCTGGGGCTGCGTGACCTGCCGCAGCAGCCTGGCAAAGCTGACCAGCAAGCGGTCCCCGGCGGCGTGGCCGTGCCGCAGGTTGAAGGCGCGGAACCGGTCGAGATCGACCAGCGCGATGCAACCGGGCACTGCGTGGTCGGCCAGATGCGCCAGCATGGCAGTAAAGGCGGTGCGGTTGGTGAAGCCGGTCAGCGGATCGGTCATGGCGGCGGCAAAGGCTTCGCGCTCCAGCCGACGGCGCTGCTCGATCGAGCGCGCGATGCAGACGGCGCCCAGTCCGTGATCGGGGCCCAGCATGACCGGATCGATCCGCAGTTCGAACCACTCTGGCCCGCTCGCGGCACCGGGCAGGGCCAGTTCGATCCAGTCCGACTGCTGCTCTTGCGCCAGGGCGGCGGCAAAGGCGCGGCGCAGACGCTCGCGCTGTCCGGGTATCGCCAGCTCCCACAGCGGAAGCCCGATCGCCGCGCCGGGCAGGGCCCCGCACAGTTCGGTGATCCGCCCTGCGCGATCGCAAGCCAGCGCGATTTCGCTGCTGACCCCGGCCCACAGCCGCATCAGCAGACCTTCACCGCGCGGTACGAAATGTACGCCCATCCTTGTCGCCCCCGTTTCCGAGCGGCGCTGCCGGCCAAGGTGCCCCCTTCGCCAAGCCTCGCCGCGAGCCATGCAACTTGTCTGGTTCGCGGGGCCTGTTAGCTTTGTAAGCTAACAAAAACATAAGCGAATCAAACTGTTACGACTCGTTTACCACAGTCACGCCTGTTGATAAGCGGACTCTTGCAGCTGACTGCAATTTGGCGGCGTGCTATCGTCAGGAGGCGGCGCGGGCTACTGAAGTTCGTTCAAGATTCGACCGAGTTTCGATCAAGTTTCGATCAAAATTTTTGATCAGAGCTCAATGAGGATCCGGACCCGGTCGGGCGATGTTCCGGCGGCCGCCGCGATCCGGGCGCGGGCTTCTTCGACCAGCTTGGTCACCATGCTGTCCTGCTGCTCGCCGCGCAGCGCCGCTTCTTCGACGCCAAGGCATTCTGCCAGCGGTGCGAGCCGGCGCGGGGCCGGACGGGCGCGGTCCTGCTCCCAGGCCCAGACAGTCGGCCGGCTGACTCCCAGTGCGTCCGCAACCTGGCCCAGGGTCAGGCCGCGCTGCTGCCGCACGGCTGCGATGCGCCGCCCCAGCGTGGGGCCGGCGGCAACCGGAGCGGGGGCGGCGCGCGCTTCCTCCGCCGGCGGAGAAACGACGCCGCGCAGCTGGCTCGCGCTCAAGGTGGCGCGGCCGACCGGCTCGCCAAAACGGCAACCATAGAGGCGGTGGCTGGCCCAGATCACTTCTGCCGCCACGTCGCCGGCCTGGGGCAGGGTCAGGCTGAACCATTCGCCCACCGCCAGCGGCTGGTCGGTTTCGATCAGCAGCCCGCTCTCGGAAATGTTGTGAACCGTCACATTGGCGCGCGAACCATTGAGCTCGCCAGTCACCTCCAGCCGCAAGGTACGCCGCGCGGCGCGCTGCCCGAGGGGCGGGGTGGAGTCGATCCGTCCTGAAATGCTCATGCCCGGAGGCCTGCGGGCAAGCGGTTAAGAAGTCCTTACCGCTACGCTGATCTGGGCAGCGGTTG
This sequence comes from Sphingomonadaceae bacterium, assembly GCA_009926135.1. GTDB lineage: Bacteria > Pseudomonadota > Alphaproteobacteria > Sphingomonadales > Sphingomonadaceae > Novosphingobium. The sequence goes on along the minus strand of RFPL01000003.1, from coordinate 129,325 downwards.
CGACCATCTGCACGCCCCGGTACGGCGGCGTACCTCCTGCGAACCCCGTTCAGCGTCCTTGGGCCATTCCTCCCCAGTTTCAGGTCGTCAGAAAAGGGACGCGGCGGATCCAAACCGAGTCACGACGATCCCAGCCAATCTCCTTGACCCATTGCTGGATATCACTTAGGGGCCGCGCTCTTCCGGACTTGTTCCGGATTGAGCTGAACATTGCCGGGGCGCCTGCTTTCACAGGTAAACCGTCAAAGTAACCCGGTCTTTTCAGCCGGGTGGAGCGTTTTCGGCTCGCGATGAAACACCGGGCGGGGCTTGCCTCCGCTGCCTAGTTTTTCGCGATTCGCCAGCCCTTCACCCTGCCGCGCAGACCATAGCCAAGGTGAAGAGTACTTCATGCCTACGATCAACCAGCTGGTCCGCAAGGGCCGCGAACCGCAGAAGGCCAAGAGCAAGGTCCCTGCGATGGAACAGAACCCGCAGAAGCGCGGCGTCTGCACCCGTGTTTACACGACGACCCCGAAGAAGCCGAACTCGGCACTTCGCAAGGTTGCCAAGATCCGCCTGACCAACCAGCGCGAAGTCATCTCGTACATCCCGGGCGAAGGCCACAACCTGCAGGAGCACTCGGTGGTGCTGATCCGCGGCGGGCGCGTGCGCGACCTTCCCGGCGTGCGTTACCACGTGCTGCGCGGCGTGCTGGATACCCAGGGCGTCAAGGACCGCAAGAAGAGCCGTTCGAAGTACGGCGCCAAGCGTCCGAAGTAAGCCCGCGGGCTGGTTTTCACGGCCAGTGCGCCCCGCGCGCGGCCGCAGATAAGGAATACAAGCGATGTCACGTCGTCGTCGTCCCGAGAAGCGGGAAATCCTGCCGGATCCTAAGTTCAAGGATCAGATCCTGTCCAAGTTCATGAACAATCTCATGATGGACGGGAAGAAGTCGGTTGCCGAAAGCATCGTTTACGGTGCCATGGAAACCATGGAGGCGCGCGCCAAGGCCGATCCGATCGGTCTGTTCCACGATGCGCTGAACAATGTGAAGCCGCAGATCGAAGTGCGCTCGCGCCGCGTCGGTGGTGCCACCTATCAGGTGCCGGTCGAAGTTCGCCCGGAACGCGCCCAGGCGCTGGCCATCCGCTGGCTGATCACCGCCGCGCGCAACCGCAGCGAAACCACGATGGCCGCGCGCCTTTCGGGCGAACTGCTCGACGCTGCCAACAATCGTGGCAACGCGGTCAAGAAGCGCGAAGACACCCACCGTATGGCTGACGCGAACCGCGCCTTCAGCCACTATCGCTGGTAAGTCTTCAGGCTGTCACGAAACTGAACCAGAGGGCGGGGCTGACCGGGCCCCAAACTCTCTTCTAAGGAAACCACCATGGCACGCGGCCATCCCCTTTCGAAGTACCGCAACATCGGTATTATGGCGCACATCGACGCTGGCAAGACCACGACGACCGAGCGCATCCTCTATTACACCGGCAAGTCCTACAAGATCGGCGAAGTCCACGACGGCGCCGCGACCATGGACTGGATGGAACAGGAACAGGAACGCGGCATCACGATCACGTCGGCCGCGACGACCTGCTTCTGGAACGATCACCGGATCAACATCATCGACACCCCCGGGCACGTCGACTTCACCATCGAAGTCGAACGTTCGCTGCGCGTGCTCGACGGCGCCGTGGCCTGCTTCGACGGCGTTGCCGGCGTTGAGCCGCAGTCGGAAACCGTCTGGCGCCAGGCTGACAAGTATGGCGTTCCGCGGATGTGCTTCATCAACAAGCTCGACCGCACCGGCGCGAACTTCAAGTACTGCGTGCAGTCGATCATCGACCGCCTCGGCGCCATCCCGGCCGTGCTGTACCTTCCGATCGGCCTCGAAGCCGACCTGAAGGGTCTGGTCGACCTCGTTCACAACCGCGCGATCATCTGGAAGGATGAATCGCTCGGCGCCGAATTCTTCTATGAAGAAATCCCGGCTGACATGGCCGACGAAGCTGCTGAATATCGCAACAAGCTCATCGAACTCGCCGTCGAACAGGACGACGATGCGATGGAAGCCTACCTCGATGGCAACGAGCCCGACGCTGAAACGCTGAAGAAGCTGATCCGCAAGGGCACGCTGGCTCAGGCGTTCGTGCCGGTGTGCTGTGGTTCGGCGTTCAAGAACAAGGGCGTCCAGCCCCTGCTCGACGCCGTGGTCGACTATCTGCCGTCGCCGCTCGACATTCCTGACGTCCAGGGCGTCAAGATGGACAGCGACGAAAAGGACAGCCGTCCCGCCACCGATGACGCGCCGTTCAGCGCGCTGGCCTTCAAGGTGATGAACGATCCGTTCGTCGGCAGCCTGACCTTCATCCGCATCTACTCGGGTACGCTCACCAAGGGCACCTACCTGAACTCGGTGAAGGACAAGAAGGAAAAGGTCGGCCGCATGCTCGAAATGCATGCCAACGATCGCAAGGACGTCGATGAAGCCTTCGCCGGTGATATCATCGCGCTCGCCGGCATGAAGGAAACGACTACCGGTGACACGCTGTGCGCCGAAAAGTCGCCGATCGTGCTCGAGCGGATGGAATTCCCCGAGCCGGTGATCGAGCTTTCGGTGGAGCCCAAGACCAAGGCCGACCAGGAAAAGATGGGCATCGCCCTGAACCGCCTGTCTGCCGAAGACCCCTCGTTCCGCGTCTCGACCGATCATGAATCGGGCCAGACGATCATCAAGGGGATGGGCGAACTGCACCTCGACATCATCGTCGATCGCATGCGCCGCGAATTCAAGGTCGAGGCCAACGTCGGTGCGCCGCAGGTGGCTTACCGTGAATACCTCGGCAAGCCGGTGGACATCGACTACACGCACAAGAAGCAGTCCGGTGGTACCGGTCAGTTTGGCCGCGTGAAGGTCAAGGTCACGCCGGGCGAACGCGGTTCGGGCTTCGTCTTCAAGGACGAAATCAAGGGCGGTAACATTCCGAAGGAATATATCCCCGCGATCGAAAAGGGCTTCCGTGAGACCGCCGAAACCGGCAGCCTCATCGGCTTCCCGATCATCGACTTCGAAGTGCTGCTCTATGACGGCGCCTACCATGACGTCGACTCGTCGGCGCTGGCCTTCGAAATCGCCGGTCGCGGTGCCATGCGTGAAGTCGCGCAGAAGGCCGGGATCAAGCTGCTCGAGCCGATCATGAAGGTCGAAGTCGTAACCCCGGATGATTACCTGGGTGACGTCATCGGCGACATGAACAGCCGCCGCGGCCAGATCCAGGGCACCGACACCCGGGGCAATGCCCAGGCGGTCGAGGCACTGGTCCCGCTCGCCAACATGTTCGGTTACGTGAACCAGCTGCGCTCGTTCACCCAGGGCCGGGCCAACTACTCGATGTTCTTCTCCCATTACGACGAAGTCCCGGCGAATGTCGCGACCGAGATCAAGGAGAAGCTTGCCTAACCGGCAAGATGATACTAGGGGCGGCGCCTGTTTCAGCGGGCGCCGTCCAAACCCCGCAGATTCAATTCAAGCGAAAGAAGGTTTGAGACAATGGCTAAGGCTAAGTTTGAGCGGACCAAGCCGCACTGCAACATCGGCACCATCGGTCACGTTGACCATGGCAAGACCACGCTGACCGCTGCGATCACCAAGATCATGGCCGAAATCAACGGTGGTGAAGCCGTCGACTTCGCAAACATCGACAAGGCTCCCGAAGAGCGCGAGCGTGGCATCACGATCTCGACCGCTCACGTCGAGTACGAGACCGCTGCGCGTCACTATGCGCACGTCGACTGCCCGGGCCACGCCGACTATGTGAAGAACATGATCACCGGTGCGGCGCAGATGGACGGCGCGATCCTGGTTGTGAACGCCGCTGACGGCCCGATGCCGCAGACCCGCGAACACATCCTGCTGGCTCGTCAGGTCGGCGTGCCCGCTCTGGTCGTGTACATGAACAAGGTTGACCAGGTCGATGACCCGGAAATCCTCGAGCTCGTCGAACTGGAAATCCGCGAACTGCTGTCGAGCTATGGCTTTGACGGCGACGCCATCCCGGTCGTCCCGGGTTCGGCTCTGGCCGCCCTCGAAGGCCGCGACGACAACATCGGCAAGGACTCGATCGTTGCCCTGATGAACGCCGTCGACACTGCCATCCCGCAGCCGCCGCGTCCGACTGACAAGCCGTTCCTGATGCCGGTCGAAGACGTGTTCTCGATCTCGGGTCGTGGTACCGTTGTCACCGGCCGTGTCGAAACCGGCATCATCAAGGTTGGCGAAGAAGTCGAAGTGGTTGGCCTCAAGGACACCCAGAAGACTGTCGTTACCGGCGTTGAAATGTTCCGCAAGCTGCTCGACCAGGGTGAAGCCGGCGACAACATCGGCGCGCTGGTTCGCGGCCTGAAGCGTGAAGACGTCGAGCGCGGCCAGGTTCTGGCCAAGCCCGGCACCGTCACGCCGCACACCGATTTCTCGGCCGAAGTTTACGTGCTGTCGAAGGACGAAGGTGGCCGTCACACGCCGTTCTTCGCCAACTATCGTCCGCAGTTCTACTTCCGCACCACCGACGTGACCGGCGAAGTTGTCCTCCCCGAGGGCACCGAAATGGTCATGCCGGGCGACAACATCGCCCTGTCGGTCAAGCTGATCGCGCCGATCGCCATGGACGAGGGTCTCCGCTTCGCAATTCGCGAAGGCGGCCGGACCGTCGGTTCTGGGGTTGTCAGCAAGATCACGAAGTAATATAGGCCCGCATCCGCCGGGGGATTCGCTCCCCCGGCGGTCGGTTTTTCGAGGGGTTTGCGCCCCTCTTTGCTCTTTCTCATCGGTAGCAGGAAATAATGGAAGCTCAGAACATCCGCATTCGTCTCAAGGCATTCGATCACCGCGTGCTGGACCAGGCGACTGGCGAAATCGCCGAGACCGCTCGCCGTACTGGTGCGCTGATCCGGGGCCCCATTCCTCTGCCGACCCAGATCGAGAAGTTCTGCGTTAACCGCGGCCCGCACATCGACAAGAAGTCGCGTGAGCAGTTCGAGGTACGCACCTACAAGCGGTTGCTGGACATCGTGCAGCCGAACGCCACCACCGTGGACGCGCTGATGAAGCTCGACCTGGCTGCTGGCGTGAACGTCGAGATCAAGCTGGCTTAATTGCCAGTCCGGCCCTAGGGCCGAACCTACCGGCTTCGGCCGGGACTTCGCGGGGCAACCCGCGCGGACACAGGGATACCTCCGGCCACGCCGGTCCCGGCAACGGGATTGGCAATCAGGCCGGGCAAGCGTCCCCCGTCTGCCACCGCAAGGTGGCGCTCAGCCCGGACGGGGCTCGTTTCACATATCGGGCTGAACACGCCTGTGGGGATGGTCCTCGCAGGCCTCTGTAGGAGAACGGATCATGCGTACCGGCGTGATCGCCAAGAAGGTGGGGATGACCCGCCTGTTCCAGGAGGACGGCCGGCATGTGCCCGTGACCGTCCTGGCGCTGGAAGATTGCCAGGTGGTGTCCGTGCGCACCGCTGAAACCGACGGCTATGTCGCGGTTCAGCTGGGTGCTGGCAGTGCCAAGCAGAAGAACGTTGCCAAGCCGCAGCGTGAACATTTCGCAAAGGCCCAGGTTCCCCTGAAGGCCCAGGTTGTCGAATTCCGCGTGGCCGATGACGCCGTGCTGGAAGTTGGCGCAACGATCGCTGCCTCGCACTTCGTGCCCGGCCAGATGGTTGACGTTGCCGGCACGACCCAGGGCAAGGGCTTCCAGGGCGCAATGAAGCGCTGGGGCTTCGGCGGTATGCGCGCCACCCACGGTGTTTCGATCAGCCACCGTGCGCACGGTTCGACGGGTAACCGCCAGGATCCGGGCCGCGTCTTCAAGAACAAGAAGATGGCCGGCCACATGGGTGACCGTAACCGCACTCAGCAGAACCTCGAAGTCGTTCGCGTCGATGATGAGCGCGGCCTGATCTTCGTCAAGGGTTCGGTTCCCGGCGCCAAGAATTCCTGGTTGACCGTCAAGGACTCGGTGAAGGTCTCGCGCCACGCCGAAGCGCCTTATCCGGCAGGCATCAAGAGCGCCGCCAATAGCAACGAATCGGCTGCTGCCGACACCCCGGCGGAAGACGTCGCGGCTGTCGAAGCCACCGAAGGCCAGGAGGGCTAAGTCGTGAAGGTCAAGCTTTCCAACCTCGATGGCACTGCCGGCAAGGGCGACATCGAACTCAACGATGATGTGTTCGGCCTCGAGCCGCGCGCTGACATCCTCCACCGCGTTGTCACCTGGCAGCTCGAGAACCGCCGCGGCATCGCCCGCGCCGCTCGCGAGCGTTCGGACGTTGCGCGCACCGGCAAGAAGTTCGGTCGCCAGAAGGGCGGCGGTACGGCTCGTCACGGTGACCGCAAGGCCCCGATCTTCATCGGTGGCGGCAAGGCCATGGGTCCGCGTCGTCGTGAATTCGACGTTTCGCTGAACAAGAAGGTCCGTGCCCTCGGTCTGAAGATGGCGCTTTCGTCCAAGGCGAACGGTAGCCTCGTGGTCGTTGACACCCTTGATCTCAAGGATGCCAAGACCAAGGCTGTTGCCGAACAGCTCGCCAAGGCGAACTGGGGCAAGAAGGTCCTGGTGATCGACGGTGACGCTGTGAACGAGGGCTTCGCCCGCGCTTCGGCCAACCTGTATGGCATCAACGTCCTCCCGGCGATCGGCGCGAACGTCTATGACATCCTGAAGCATGATACGCTGGTGCTGACGCGCGCCGCGGTCGAAAAGCTGGAGGCGCGTTTCAATGGCTAAGGACGCAATCGACACGCGTCACTACGACGTGATTGTGGCTCCCCACATCACTGAAAAGTCGACGCTGCTCAGCGAGAACAACGCTGTGGTCTTCAAGGTGGCTGACAGTGCCACCAAGCCCGAAATCAAGGCTGCCGTCGAGGCGCTGTTCGGGGTGAAGGTCAAGAGCGTGAACACGCTGACCCAGAAGGGCAAGACCAAGCGCTGGAAGGGCAAGCCCTACAAGCGCTCGGACGTAAAGAAGGCTGTTGTGACGCTGGCTGCTGGCCAGTCGATCGACGTCACCAGCGGGATCTGAGGCTGAACCATGGCACTCAAGAACTATAACCCGACCAGCCCCGGCCGCCGCGGCCTGATCCTGGTCGACAAGTCGTCGCTGTGGAAGGGCAAGCCCGTCAAGGCGCTTACCGAAGGCAAGCACAAGACCGGTGGCCGTAACAACAAGGGCCATGTGACCTCGCGCGGGATCGCGGGTGGTCACAAGCAGAAGTACCGCTTCATCGACTTCAAGCGTCGCAAGTGGGACATGCCGGCCACTGTCGAGCGTCTGGAATATGACCCGAACCGCACGGCCTTCATCGCGCTCGTCAAGTATGAAGACGGTGAGCAGACCTACATCATCGCGCCGCAGCGTCTCGCTGTTGGTGACGTGGTGGTCGCTGGTGAAAAGACCGACGTCAAGCCGGGCAACGCCATGTTGCTCAGCCAGATGCCGGTCGGCACCATCTGCCACAACGTGGAGATGAAGCCGAGCAAGGGTGGCCAGATCGCCCGTTCGGCCGGGACTTACGTCCAGGTCGTCGGTCGTGACCGCGGGATGGTGATCGTTCGCCTGAACTCGGGCGAGCAGCGCTACCTGCGCGGCGATTGCATGGGTACGGTTGGCGCGGTTTCGAACCCCGACAACCAGAATCAGAACCTGGGCAAGGCCGGCCGTAACCGTTGGCTGGGCCGTCGTCCGCTGACCCGCGGCGTCGCCAAGAACCCGGTCGATCACCCGCACGGTGGTGGTGAAGGCCGCACCTCGGGTGGCCGTCATCCGGTTACCCCATGGGGCAAGCCGACCAAGGGTGCTCGTACCCGCAATAACAAGCAGACGGACAAGCTGATTATCCGTTCGCGTCACGCCAAGAAGAAGAGGTAAGCCACCATGGCACGCTCCGTCTGGAAAGGCCCCTTCGTCGACCTGCACCTGCTGAAGAAGGCAGAAGCCCAGCAGGACGCCGGCACTCGCGCCGCTCCGATCAAAACCTGGTCGCGTCGTTCGACGATCCTGCCGCAGTTCGTCGGTCTGACGTTCAACGTCTACAACGGCCACAAGTTCATCCCCGTCTCGGTCAACGAAGACATGGTTGGTCACAAGCTTGGTGAATTTGCGCCCACGCGCAGCTTCCCTGGCCATGCTGCCGACAAGAAGGGTAAGCGCTAATGGGCAAGCAGGTAGCTCCGCGCCGCGTTGGCGAAAAGGAAGCGCTTTCGGTCGGGACCACCATCCGTGGTTCGGCCCAGAAGCTCAACCTGGTCGCCGCCCTGATCCGCGGCAAGAAGGCCGAAGAGGCCATGAACATCCTCGCCTTCTCGACCAAGGCGATGGCAGTCGATGCCCGCAAGGTGCTCGCTTCGGCGATCGCCAACGCGGAAAACAATCACAACCTCGACGTCGATGCGTTGGTTGTGGCTGAAGCCAGCGTCGGCAAGTCGGTCACCATGAAGCGGTTCCACACCCGTGGCCGTGGCAAGTCGACCTGGATCCTGAAGCCGTTCTCGCGGCTGCGGATCGTGGTCCGCGAAGTTGAGGAGGCCTGATCATGGGTCACAAGAGCAACCCGATCGGCCTGCGTCTGCAGATTAACCGCACCTGGGACAGCCGCTGGTACGCCGAAGGCAAGAACTATGCGCAGATGCTTGAGGAAGACCTCAAGATGCGCAAGTTCATCATGGAATCGCTGCCGCAGGCCGCGATCTCCAAGGTGGTCATCGAGCGTCCGGCCAAGCTGTGCCGCGTTTCGATCTATGCCGCCCGCCCGGGCGTCATCATCGGCAAGAAGGGCGCGGACATCGAAAAGCTGCGCTCGCAGCTCGCCGCGATGACTTCGAGCGACGTCAAGCTGAACATCGTCGAAATCCGCAAGCCGGAAATCGACTCCAAGCTTGTCGCCCAGGGCATTGCCGATCAGCTGATCCGCCGTGTGGCTTTCCGCCGTGCAATGAAGCGTGCCGTTCAGTCGGCGCTGCGGCTTGGTGCCGAAGGCATCAAGATCACCTGCTCGGGCCGTCTCGGCGGCGCAGAAATCGCCCGCGTCGAATGGTACCGCGAAGGCCGTGTGCCGCTGCACACCCTGCGCGCCAACATCGACTACGCCGAAGCCGAAGCGCTGACCGCCTATGGGATCATCGGCATCAAGTGCTGGATCTTCAAGGGCGAGATCCTCGGTCACGACCCGATGGCGCAGGACCGGCTGATGATGGAGGCTCAAACCTCCGGCGTCCGTCCGGCCCGCTGAGCTGAGTAGAGATCATGCTGCAACCGAAAAAGACCAAGTTCCGCAAGGCCTTCAAGGGCCGGATCAAGGGTGACGCCAAGGGCGGTACCGACCTGAACTTCGGGTCCTACGGCCTCAAGGCGCTCGAGCCGGAGCGGATTACCGCACGCCAGATCGAAGCGGCCCGTCGTGCGATCACGCGCCACATCAAGCGCCAGGGGCGTCTGTGGATCCGCGTGTTCCCGGACGTGCCGGTTTCGAAGAAGCCGGCCGAAGTCCGTCAGGGTAAGGGCAAGGGTTCGATCGAATACTGGGCAGCCCGGGTCAAGCCTGGCCGCATCCTGTTCGAACTGGACGGTGTGGCCGGCCCGCTGGCCGCCGAAGCTTTCAGCCGCGCTGCGATGAAGCTGCCGATCAAGACCAAGGTCGTCGCCCGTCTGGGTGACACCTCGCACCTGGGAGGTGAATGATGGCCAAGGTTGAAGACCTCCGCGCCAAGACCGAGGATCAGCTGACGGCTGACCTGTCCGAGCTCAAGCGGGAAGCGTTTAACCTGCGCTTCCAGGCCGCGACGAACCAGCTGGAGCGTCCCGCACGCATCAAGGAAGTGCGTCGCGACATCGCCCGCATCAAGACGTTGCAGGGCGAACGCGCCCGCGCAGCGAAGTAAGGAGCCCACAGATGCCCAAGCGTATCCTGATCGGGACCGTGGTCTCCGACAAGACCGACAAGACCGTGGTCGTGAAGGTCGAGCGCAAGGTGAAGCACCCGCTCTACGGGAAGATCATCCGTCGTTCGAAGAAGTATCACGCCCACGACGAAGACAATGCCTTCAAGACCGGTGAAACGGTGCGGATCGAAGAAACCGCCCCGATTTCGAAGCTCAAGACCTGGAAGGTCATCGAGCGGGTCCAGGCCGGCAAGACCGCTGCGGTCGAAGCTGACGTCTAAGACGTTATCAAATTTGGAACTGCCGGACTGGTTCCGGCAAGCCAGTGAGAAGGAACCGGATCTATGATCCAGATGCAATCAAACCTCGACGTCGCTGACAACAGCGGCGCGAAGCGCGTCCAGTGCATCAAGGTGCTGGGTGGCTCGAAGCGCCGCACTGCCGGCGTGGGCGACATCATCGTGGTGTCGGTCAAGGAAGCTCAGCCCCGCACCAAGGTGAAGAAGGGCGACGTGCACCGTGCCGTCATCGTTCGCACCCGCAAGGAAGTGCGTCGCACCGACGGCAGCGTGATCCGTTTCGACAGCAATGCTGCCGTGCTGATCAACAAGAATGCCGAGCCGATCGGCACCCGTATCTTCGGCCCCGTGGTCCGCGAACTGCGCGGCAAGGGCTACATGAAGATCATCAGCCTGGCGCCGGAGGTCCTCTAATGTCCGCTGCAAAGATCAAGAAGGGTGACAACGTCGTCATCCGTTCGGGCAAGGACAAGGGCCGCACTGGCACCGTCCTTCAGGTCATGCCGAAGGATGGCAAGATCCTGGTCCAGGGCGTCAACGTGGCCGTTCGCCACCGCAAGCCCAGCCAGGTGAACCCGCAGGGCGGGATCGAGCGCCGCGAAGCGCCGATGGCCATTTCGAAGGTCGGCCTGGTCGATCCGAAGACTGGCAAGGCCACCCGCGTCCGGTTTGAAGACCAGGACGGCAAGAAGGTCCGCGTGGCCGTGAAGTCCGGGGAGAAGATCGATGGGTGATAAGTACGTGCCCCGTCTTCGCAAGAAGTACGACGAGCAGATCGCCAAGGCGATGACCGAGAAGTTCGGTTACGCCAACGTGATGGAAATTCCGAAGATCGAAAAGATCACCATTAACATGGGCGTCGGCGAAGGCAGCCAGGACAAGAAGAAGGTCCAGACTGCTGCAGCCGAAATGGAATTGATCGCTGGCCAGAAGCCGGTGATCACCAAGGCGAAGAAGTCGATCGCGCAGTTCAAGCTGCGTGAAGGCATGCCGATCGGTTGCAAGGTCACCCTGCGCCGTGAACGCATGTACGAATTCCTCGACCGCCTGATCACCGTGGCAATGCCCCGCATCCGTGACTTCCGTGGCCTTAACGCCAAGTCGTTTGACGGTCGCGGCAACTATGCCATGGGCCTGAAGGAGCAGATCATCTTCCCGGAGATCAGCTACGACCAGATCGAGAAGGTACGTGGGATGGACATCATCGTCACCACCACTGCCAAGACCGACGACGAAGCGCGTGAGCTGCTGCGTCTGTTTGGTTTCCCGTTCCCGGCGGAAGCCGAAGCCGCCGAAGCGGCCTGAGTTAGAGAGAGCTTAAGTCCATGGCGAAACTGAGTTCCGTGAACAAGAACGAGCGCCGCAAGCAGCTCGTCAAGAAGTATGCTGCAAAGTATGCTGCGTTGAAGGCGCAGGCTGACGACAAGTCGCTCGACGAAACCGAGCGTCTGATTGCCCGCCTGAAGCTGGCCGAAATCCCGCGTAACGCCAACCCGACCCGGGTTCGCAATCGTTGCGCCACCACCGGCCGCCCCCGCGGCTACTATCGCAAGTTCGGCCTTTGCCGCATTGAGCTGCGTGATCTTGCCAACAAGGGCATGATCCCGGGCGTGACAAAGTCGAGCTGGTAAGGATCAAGCGATGGCACTGACCGATCCCCTGGGTGATATGCTCACCCGCATCCGCAACGGCCAGCGTGCGAAGAAGGACTCTGTCCTTTCGCCGGCTTCGAAGCTGCGCGCCCGCGTTCTCGAAGTCCTGCAGCGCGAAGGCTATATCCGTGGTTATTCGGAGGACGCCACTGGCGCCCACCCGCTGCTGCGGATCGAACTGAAGTATTTTGAAGGCGAGCCGGCGATCAAGCACGTCGCTCGCGTCTCCAAGCCGGGCCGCCGGGTCTACTCGGGCAGCAAGGAGCTGCCGGTGATCCGCAATGGTCTTGGCATCACCATCGTCTCGACGCCGCGTGGCGTGCTTTCGGATGCCGAAGCCCGCGCGCACAACGTCGGTGGCGAAGTGCTGGCGGAGGTGTTCTGATGAGCCGCATCGGTAAGCGTCCGGTGTCTATTCCGAGCGGCGTCAGCGCCGAAATCGCGAATGGCATCCTCACCGTGAAGGGCCCCAAGGGCACCCTCACGCTCGGTCTGCGTGACGAGATCGCCTACAAGGTCGAAGGTGACAGCATTTCCGTGCTGCCGGCCAACGACAGCAAGCAGGCACGCGCATTCTGGGGAATGCAGCGCACGCTCGTTGACAACCTCGTGACCGGGGTCACCCAGGGTTACACCAAGGTCCTCGAGATTACCGGTGTCGGCTACCGCGCGAACGCTCAGGGTACCAACCTGAAGCTGCAGCTCGGCTACAGCCACGACGTCGACTTCCCGGTGCCGGAAGGCATCGAGATCAAGACGCCGGATAACACCACGATCGAGATTTCCGGGATCGACAAGCAGAAGGTCGGTCAGGTCGCGGCCGAGATCCGCCGGTGGCGGAAGCCCGAACCCTACAAGGGCAAGGGCATCAAGTACCGCGGCGAGTTCATCTTCCGCAAGGAAGGGAAGAAGAAGTAATGGCCAAGATCTCCCTGTTCGAGCGCCGTCGTCGGCGCGTTCGCACCGCCCTCAAGGCGCGTGCCGGTGGCCGTCCGCGGCTGTCGGTGCACCGTTCGGGTCGCCACATCTACGCCCAGATCATCGACGATGCCGCTGGCCGCACGCTGGCTGCTGCATCGACCCTGGGCAGCAAGGGCGGTTCCAACGTCGATGCTGCGGCCAAGGTTGGTTCGACCCTGGCCGAAGCAGCCAAGAAGGCTGGCGTGACCTCCGTCGTGTTCGATCGCGGCGGCTACCTGTTCCATGGCCGCGTCAAGGCGCTGGCTGATGCCGCCCGCGAAGGCGGGCTGGAGTTCTGACGATGGCTGATGAAGCAAACACCGAAACCGGCACCGTTGATGCCGCAGCTCCGATCGCGGCGACCGAGGTCCAGGGTGGCGACACCGGCGGCGAGGCCCGTGAGGGTCGCGGCCGTGGCCGTGGCCGTGGCGGTAACGATCGCGGCGGTAACGACCGTGGCGGCCGTGGCCGTGGCCGTGATGATCGTCGTGGCCGTGGCGGCGACGATGACGGCGGCGAAGAGCTGATCGAAAAGCTGGTCCACATCAACCGCGTCTCGAAGACCGTCAAGGGCGGTAAGCGCTTCGGTTTCGCTGCGCTGGTCGTGGTTGGCGATGGCAAGGGCCGCGTTGGCTTCGGCCATGGCAAGGCTCGCGAAGTGCCTGAAGCGATCACCAAGGCAACTGCCTCGGCCAAGAAGAAGATGGTTCGCGTTCCGCTCAAGGAAGGCCGCACCCTGCACCACGACGGCAAGGGCCGGTTTGGTGCGGGCAAGGTTAACCTGCGTTCGGCTCCGGCCGGGACGGGCATCATCGCCGGTGGTCCGATGCGCGCAGTCTTCGAAAGCCTGGGCGTGGCCGATGTGGTGACCAAGTCGGTCGGCACCTCGAACCCCTACAACATGATCCGCGCCACCTTCGACGCTCTGGTTAGCCAGACTTCGCCGAAGTCGGTCGCCCAGCGTCGCGGCAAGAAGGTTGCCGACCTGCTGGGTCGCGGCGGCGCCAGCGCAGCCGAGGCGGAAGCCGAAGCAGCTGCGATCACGGAGTAAGCTGACATGGCGAAGATCAAGATCAAGCAGATCGGTTCGCCGATCCGTCGCCCGGAAAGCCAGAAGAAGATTCTGGTCGGCCTGGGCCTGGGCAAGATGAACCGCGTCGTGGAGTTGGAAGATACTCCCGAAGTCCGCGGCGCAATTGCCAAGCTGCCGCACATGGTAGCTGTGGTCGATTGACCTAATCAGCATCCCGGCTTCGGCCGGGATGTTTCTTTCAGCGCGACAAAAGCGAAAGCGAGTGCAACGACATGAAACTCAACGAACTTTCTGACAACAAGGGTGCCCGCAAGGGGCGTATGCGCGTCGGCCGTGGTATCGGTTCGGGCAAGGGCAAGACTGCTGGCCGCGGCCAGAAGGGTGCCAAGGCTCGTTCGGGCGTCTCGGTGAACGGCTTCGAAGGCGGCCAGATGCCGCTGCACATGCGGATCCCGAAGCGTGGCTTCAACAACATCTTCGCCAAGGACTATGCTGAAGTGAACCTGGGCCTGGTCCAGAAGTTCATTGACGCGGGCAAGCTCGACATCAAGGCCGTGATCGATCACGCTGCTTTGAAGGCTGCCGGTCTGGCTCGTGGTGGCAAGGACGGCGTGCGCCTGCTCGGCAAGGGTGAGTTCTCCGCCAAGGTAAAGTTTGCCGTTGCCGGTGCCAGCAAGGGCGCTGTTGCTGCGGTTGAAAAGGCTGGTGGTTCGGTTGAGCTGCCTGCTGAACAGCCCAGCGAGCACGAGAAGAAGACTGCGCGCCGCGAAGTCAACAAGGCTGCCAGCAAGGCCGCGAAGTAATTTCCGATCCATCCCCGCCGTACAGGCGGGGATGGATTTGATTGCAGGGTTTGGACTTCGCCGCATGCTCCCTATATGGGGCTGAACAGCGGTCCGGGGCGGGCCCATAGCAAGGTTCAAATTCCCGATGGCTTCACGTGCCGATAACGTTGCGAGCAATCTAAACCTCGCCAATTTTTCCAAGGCGACTGAGCTGAAGAACCGCATCTGGTTCACCCTCGGCGCCCTGATTGTCTTCCGCTTTCTGAGCTTCGTGCCGCTGCCAGGGGTCAACCCGCTGGTACTGGAACAGCTTTATGCCCAGACCCGCGGCGGCATCCTCGATATCTTCAACACCTTCTCGGGCGGCAGCCTTGAGCGCATGAGTCTCATCGCGCTCGGCATCATGCCCTACATCACGGCTTCGATCGTCGTTCAGCTTGCCGCTTCGCTCCATCCGTCGTTGATGGCGCTGAAGAAGGAAGGTGAAAGCGGGCGCAAGAAGCTGAACCAGTATACGCGCTACGGAACAGTGCTGCTGACCGCAGTGCAGGGCTGGTTCATTGCCTCGGGGCTTGAAGCCTACGGTGCTTCGAGCGGCCTCCAGGCCGTGGTCAATCCGGGCCTCTTGTTCAAGGTCGTGGCCGTGATCAGCCTTGTCGGCGGGACCATGTTCCTGCTGTGGCTGGGTGAGCAGATCACCAGTCGCGGGATCGGCAATGGTACTTCGCTGATCATCATGGCCGGGATCGTCGCGCAGATGCCGAAGTTCGTCTCGAACCTGTTCGAAGGCGGACGTTCTGGCTCGATCAGCGGTTTCACGATTGCGCTGGCACTTGGCGTGCTGGTGGTGCTGGTGTTGTTCATCTGCTTCATGGAACGGGCGACGCGGCGGCTGCTGGTGCAGTATCCCAAGCGCGCCAGCCAGCATGGCATGATGCAGGCCGATCGCAGCCACCTGCCGCTGAAGATCAACACTGCGGGTGTGATCCCGCCGATCTTCGCGAGTTCGCTGCTGCTCCTGCCGCTGACGATCAGCCAGTTCGCCGGTAATTCGATTGCGCCCGATACCAAGCTGGGCGGGGCTATCGTCACGCTCAATCAGTATCTGGCGCATGGCCAGCCGCTGTACATGACGCTTTATGCGCTTGGCATCGTGTTCTTCTGCTTCTTCTACACCGCCGTGGTGTTCAATCCGGAAGAGACCGCCGATAACCTGAAGCGCAATGGCGGGTTCATCCCCGGCATCCGTCCGGGCAAGAGCACGGCGACCTATCTGGATTATGTCCTGACGCGCATCACCGTGATCGGCGCGATCTATATCACCGTGGTCTGCGTTATCCCGGAATGGTGGATCGCATCGACCGGGCTCAACATGATGTTCCTGGGGGGCACCAGCCTGCTGATCGTCGTGAACGTCACGGTCGATACGATCACGCAGATTCAGTCGCACCTGCTGGCTCACCAGTACGGCGACCTTATCAAGAAGGCGAAGCTGAAAGGCCGCATTCGCTGATAGTCACTTTTGGGGGGTACCTGACGTGAACATCATCCTTCTGGGCCCTCCGGGTGCGGGCAAGGGAACACAGGCGCAGCGACTGGTCGAGCGGCATGGCATGCGCCAGCTCTCGACTGGCGACATGCTCCGCGCGGCCGTCAAGGCGGCAACGCCGGTCGGTCTCCAGGCCAAGGCAGTGATGGAACGCGGGGAGCTCGTGTCGGACGAGATTGTTTCGGCACTGATCGGCGAAGAGCTTGATGCCATGGGGCCAGACACCGGTGCGATCTTTGATGGCTATCCGCGGACCGAGGCCCAGGCCCATTCGCTCGATGCGATCCTGAACCAGCGCGGCCGCACCCTGAACCGCGTGATCGAACTGGCAGTCGATGAGGATGCGCTGGTCGAGCGTATCACGGGCCGCTTCACCTGCGCCAAATGCGGCAAGGGCTATCACGACAAGTTCGAGCGTCCGAAAGTGGACGGCGTCTGCGACAAGTGCGGCTCGACCGAGTTCAAGCGCCGGCCAGACGACAACGAGGAAACCGTGCGGACCCGCATGGCCGAATATCGCGCCAAGACGGCGCCGATCCTCCCGATCTACGAGGCGAGGGGCATTGTCAGCCGTGTTGACGGTATGGCCGACATGGATCAGGTGACTGCCGCAATCGAACAGGTGATCGCATCCTGATCCTGACTGCGAAGGGAAGGGCAATGCACCGAGTATTGGCCACCGCCGCATTGCTGCTGGGTTCGCCGCTTCAGGCCGAACTGGTCGCCACTTCCGATTCCGGCTTCGTTAGCGATCATGTCGCATCTGTGGCGGCCGAGCCGGCTGCGGTCTGGAAAGTACTGGTCGCGCCAAACCAGTGGTGGTCCGCCAGCCACACCTATTCCGGCGACTCCGCCAATCTCTATCTCGATGCCCAGGCCACAGGTTGCTTCTGCGAGAAGTTGCCTAAGCCCGCCGATGCTCCCGAAGGGCAGCGAATGGGGAGCGTCGAGCACATGCACGTGGTCTATGCCGATCCGCAGCGCGGGGTGCTGCGCATGATTGGCGGCCTGGGCCCGTTGCAGGGTGAAGCTGTCCTCGCGGTGCTGACGATTACCCTCAAAGCTGAGGGTGACAGCACCCAGGTCCACTGGCGTTATGCTGTTGGCGGGACCTGGCAAGCCAAGCCCGCCGAATTGGGGCCGCTGGTTGACAAGGTTCTGGCCGAGCAGGTGAAACGCCTGGCGGAAAAGGCCGGCTTGCCGGCAGGCGTGACCGCTCCTTGAAGCAGCGCAGAACAGCGGCGTTGACACCGCCGGAGAATCGCCTTAAGCGCCCGGTCCATTCGGCATGAACGGATAAGTCCGGAAGGCGAGGCCATTGCGCGCGCCAACCGGGCTTTTTGCCGTTGTGGCGAATGAGCGTTGAGATGGAAGGCCGCGGGCTAGTCTGCAGTCTTCTGTGGAGCATGGAGAATTAAGTGGCTCGTATTGCCGGGGTTAATATCCCCACCAACAAGCGCGTGATCATCGCGCTTACCTACATTCACGGTATTGGCCCGTTCAAGGCCCGCCAGATCGTCGACAAGCTGGGTATCGACCATGCCCGCCGGGTTGCGGACCTTTCCGACCAGGAAGTCCTGCATATCCGCGAATCGATCGACGCCGAGCACACGGTTGAGGGTGACCTCCGCCGCGAGACCGCGATGAACATCAAGCGTCTGATGGACCTGGCCTGCTATCGCGGCCTGCGCCATCGCAAGGGCTTGCCGGTTCGCGGCCAGCGCACCCACACCAACGCCCGTACCCGCAAGGGCAAGGCCAAGCCGATCGCCGGCAAGAAGAAGTAAGCAGCAGGCTCCGGTCTCCAGGACCTGGGCCCCGCAGCTTTCGCTTCCCGATATTCGAGTAGGACAACCAAATGGCACGCGAACCCCAGCGCATTAAGCGCCGCGAGCGGAAGAACATCTCCAGCGGCATCGCGCATGTGAATGCCAGCTTCAACAACACCATGATCACCATCACCGACGCCCAGGGCAATGCGATTTCCTGGTCCAGCGCCGGCATGATGGGCTTCAAGGGCAGCCGCAAGTCGACCCCGTATGCCGCTCAGGTGGCTGCTGACGACGCCGGCAAGAAGGCCGCCGAACACGGCGTCCGCACCCTGGAAGTCGAAGTGAAGGGTCCCGGTTCGGGCCGCGAAAGCGCGCTGCGTGCCTTGCAGGCCGTTGGCTTCACCATCACTTCGATCCGCGACGTTACGCCGATCCCGCATAACGGGGTCCGGCCTTCGAAGCGTCGCCGCGTCTGATCGAGTTATCGCGGTGATGGGGCCCCATCGCCGCAGTTCAGGATCGGTCGCGGCGCTGAGAGGCGCAGCGGCCGTTCCCGCCAAAATAAGGCCCTCGGGCCGAAGATCCATTTAGGGGACCTCCATGACTGTCAACATCAAGAACTGGCAGGAACTCAAGAAGCCCAACGCCCTCGAGGTGAAGTCGGGCAACGACCCCAAGCGCCGCGCTACCTTCGTCGCCGAGCCGCTCGAGCGTGGCTTTGGCCTGACGCTGGGCAATGCGCTGCGCCGCGTGCTGCTGTCCTCGCTGCAGGGCGCTGCAATCACTTCGATCAAGATCGAAAACGTGCTGCACGAATTCTCGTCGCTCGCCGGTGTGCGTGAAGACGTGACCGACATCGTGCTGAACGTGAAGCAGATCGCGCTGAAGATGCAGGGTGAAGGCCCCAAGCGTCTGCAGCTGTCGGCGACCGGTCCGGCCGAAGTCAAGGCTGGTGATATCGCCGTTTCGGGCGACATCGAAGTGATGAACAAGGACCTGGTGATCTGCCACCTTGATGAAGGTGCGACGCTCAACATGGAACTGACCGCCGATACCGGCAAGGGCTATGTCCCGGCCGTGTCGAACCGCCCGATCGATGCGCCGATCGGCCTGATCCCGGTTGACTCGCTCTATTCGCCGGTCCGTCAGGTTTCGTACAAGGTCGACAATGCCCGCATCGGGCAGGAACTCGACTACGACAAGCTGAACCTGACCGTCGAAACCGATGGTACGGTTACCCCGGAAGATGCCGTGGCCTTTGCCGCGCGGATCCTTCAGGACCAGCTCTCGCTGTTCGTTCACTTCGATGATGCCGTGCCGATGGGCAGCTCGCCGATGATCGGCATGGCTGCTGCTCCGGCCGAAGAAAGCGACACCAACCAGCTCAATCGTTACCTGCTCAAGAAGGTCGACGAACTGGAACTGTCGGTGCGTTCGGCCAACTGCCTGAAGAACGACAACATCATCTACATCGGCGACCTGGTCCAGAAGACCGAGGCCGAGATGCTCCGTACGCCGAACTTCGGCCGCAAGTCGCTCAACGAGATCAAGGAAGTCCTGAGCTCGATGGGCCTGCGCCTCGGCATGGACATCCCTGGCTGGCCGCCGGAAAACATCGAAGAAATGGCCAAGAAGCTCGAACAAGAGCTGCTGGGCTAACCAGATTCGGGGCACCTTCGGGTGCCCCGACGGTAATCGGCGGCGACCGCAACTGCCACCAGGTCTGGGCTACCTGACACGGGCCCATAACGAACGAAGGAATGACCCATGCGTCACAAGCTTGGCGGGCGTAAGCTCAACCGCACTTCCAGCCACCGCAAGGCGCTGCTACGCAACATGTCGGCGGCACTGATCAAGCACGAACAGATCACCACCACTTTGCCCAAGGCGCGCGAACTGCGTCCGTACCTGGAAAAGCTGATCACGCTGGCAAAGCACGGCGGTCTTTCGAACCGCCGTCTGGCCCATGCTCGTCTGCTCGACGAAGCCCAGGAAAAGAAGCTCTTCGAAGTTCTGGCCGCGCGTTACGCTGATCGCCAGGGCGGCTACACCCGCGTGATCAAGGCCGGCATCCGCGCCTCGGACGCTGCGCCGATGGCCGTGATTGAACTGGTGGACCGCGATACCTCGGCCAAGGGCCAGGATTCGGGTCCGGTCATGATGGGTGACGACGCCGAATAAGCGTCTCGCTGCGACCTTTGGTCCAGTTGCAAAGGCGGGGGTGACTGCTACGGTCACCCCCGCCTTTTCGCATTTCGGAGTAATGCATGTCGCGTCGCGCCCCGGCCTTGATGGCCGCAGCTTTGGTTGTCTCGCTTACCCCCCCTGTCGCTGCCGAGAAGATGGTACTCGAATATCCTGAAACCGCCCGCGTCGACCTGGTCGAGAACCAGTTTGGCGAGCAGGTAGCCGATCCGTATCGCTGGCTTGAAAATGACGTGCGTACCGACAAGGCGGTGGCGAACTGGGTGGCGCGGCAGAACACGCTGACGCAGGGCTATCTGGCCCAACTGCCGCAGCGCGAATGGTTCGCTCAGCGGATCAAGGCACTGATGGATTATGAGCGCTTTGGCCTGCCCCGCAAGGCCGGCGCCTATTACTTCTACATGCGCAATTCCGGCCTGCAGAACCAGTCGCAGCTGTTCGTCCGCAAGGGGCTGAATGGCGCGCAGACCTTGCTGATCGATCCCAATGCCTGGGCCAAGGACGGGGCGACGGCGCTCGATGCCTGGGTGCCATCGAAGAACGGCAGGCTGCTGGCCTATTCCATCCAGGATGGCGGTTCGGACTGGCGGACGATCAAGGTGCTTGATGTCACCACGGGCAAGGTGCTCGGAGACGGCGTCCAGTGGGCCAAATTCACCAATATCGCGTGGATCGGCAACGAGGGCTTCCTCTATTCGCGTTTCCCCGAGCCGCAGGCGGGGGCTGAATTCCAGTCCCTCAACAAGAATCAGGCGATCTACTTCCACCGGATCGGCACCCCGCAGTCGCAAGACGAGCTGGTCTATTCCACGCCTGGTGATGCCGATCTGGGCCATTCGGCGCAGGTTACGCACGATGGCCGCTGGATCGTCATCACCACGTCTCGGGGGACGGACAGCCGCTATGCGTTGCACCTGATCCCGCTTGGGAAGAACCGCAAGTGGGAGGCGCGCACGCTGGTTGGTGGCCTTGAGAACGACTGGCGGCTTGTCGAGGGCATGGGCGATACCCTGTACTTCGTGACGAACAAGGATGCCCCGCGGCTGCGCGTGGTGAAAGTGAATGTGGCCGTTGCCGCGCCCCAGTTCGAGCCAGTGATCGGGGAACGGACGGAGACACTGGAGCGGGCCGAGATCGTCGGCGACCGGCTGATCCTGGCCTACCTCAAGGATGCGAAGTCGGTTGCGGAAGTTCGCTCGCTGGCGGGCAAGCCGGTGCAGCAGATTGCGCTGAATGCGATTGGCACAGCCTCTGGCTTCAGCGGCGAACCAGGCGATCCCGAGACATTCTATTCCTTCTCCAGCTTCAATCAGCCGGGCGGGATCTATCGCTTCGACACGCGCACCGGGAAGAGCGAGCCCTTCGCGCTGCCCAAGGTCACCTTCAATCCGGCTGACTATGCGATCGAACAGCGCTTCTACAACTCGAAGGATGGCACCCGCGTGCCGATGTTCGTGGTGCGCAAGAAGGCAGTGGCCCAGGCCGGCAAGGCCGTGCCAACGCTGCTCTATGGCTATGGCGGGTTCGATATCTCGCTCACGCCCGGCTTCTCGGCCGCGCGCATGGCTTGGCTGGAGGCCGGCGGCGCTTTCGCGCTCGCCAACCTGCGCGGCGGCGGCGAATACGGCAAGGCCTGGCACGATGCCGGGCGGCTCGGCAACAAGCAGAACGTGTTCGACGATTTCATTGCGGCCGGCGAATACCTGATTGCCGAGGGGATCACCCCCAAGGGCGGCCTGACCATCCAGGGCGGCTCGAACGGCGGCCTGCTGGTCGGTGCCGTGGTCAACCAGCGCCCAGACCTGTTTGCCGCCGCCAATGCCGCGGTCGGGGTGATGGACATGCTGCGGTTCGATCGATTTACCGCCGGGCGCTATTGGGTCGATGACTACGGCTATCCCAGCAAGGAAGCCGACTGGCGCGTGCTGCGGGCCTATTCGCCCTATCACAACATCAAGGTGGGGGTGGATTACCCCGCGATGCTTGTGACCACGGCCGATACCGATGACCGCGTCGTCCCGGGCCACAGCTTCAAGTACACCGCCGCGCTCCAGGCCGCCTCTGCCGGGACCAAGCCGCACTTGATCCGAATTGAGACTCGCGCCGGCCACGGTTCAGGCAAGCCGACCGACAAGGCGGTGGCCGAAGGAGCGGACGTGCTGGCATTCCTCGCGCAGTGGAGCGGCCTGCAGGTTCCGCGTTCAGAAAAGTGACCGCTGACATTAACGCCGCATAACTAGCAAGTTCAGCTTGGTGCCACGGTCGATTCGCTAATCCTTCATCCAACGACGGGCCATCTTGCCCGCCGATGAGTGAAGGATCGATGCCATGAAGACCATGTCCAAAGCTCTGGCCAAGGGCACCATTGCCACCATCGCGGCTGGCGCGATGGCACTTTCTTCGGCCACCCCGGCTTTCGCCGAACATCGCGATCGCGACGGCATCAGCGCTGGTGACGTGATCGCTGGTGCGCTGATTATCGGCGGGATCGCGGCCGTGGCCTCGGCCGCCAGCAACGGTAATGATCGCTATGATCGTTATGATCGCGACTACCGCTATGACCGCGCTGGTTACGGCTATGATCAGAGCTACGGCTATCGCAACGACAATGCCTGGCGCGGCAACCCGCGCCGCGCGATTGAGCAGTGCGTCTATGCCGCCGAACGCAACGCGGGACGCTACAGCTACGGCCGCGCCGATGTGACTGATATTCGCGACATCCGCGAGACCCGCTACGGGTTTGAAGTGCGCGGGCGGATTGCAGTCAATTCCAACGGACGCGACTGGCGCCGCGGTGATGGCGACTATGGCCGAGGCTGGGGTGGGGACTATCGCGGTTGGAACGACAACCTGCGTGGCTATGACTCCGGTTCATTCAAGTGCCGGATCGAGCGCGGCCGGATCGTCGATCTTGACTACAGCGGGCTCCGCGGCCTTTAGCGGCCAGAGATCCGGACTTCGGGCGGTTCAGGCAAGTGAAAGCCTGAACCGCCTAAGTCTTTGTTATGGATGGTGCAGCGGGCACCATAGTTGGGGTCATGCAAATGACGGGAAAGATCACGCGGACGGCCGCAGCCCTGGCGCTGGCGGCTTCATTTTCGATGGCAGCAACGCCGGCCATGGCGCGCGGCTGGGGCGGCGGATGGGGCGGGCATTACCGTAACCATGACCGGGTCGATGGCGGCGACATTCTGGCCGGTATCCTGATCATCGGCGGCATTGCGGCAATTGCCAGCGCCGCCAGCAAAGCCAACAAGCAGCGCTCATCGCAAGACGATTATCGCGAGCCGCTCCCCCGCGATCGCCAGGATGCGCCGCGCTATGGCAGCGAAGATGATCGCCCCGAATGGCGCGAAGGCATCGGGCTCGACAGCGCGGTCAACCGCTGCATCGATGAAATAAATCGCGGCAAGACCCGGGTCGGTGAGGTCGAGAGTGTCAATCGTGACGATGGTGGCTGGCGGATTGCCGGCACGACCACTGGCGATGGCAATTTCAGCTGCGTGATCGACCGCGATGGACGGATCCGGAACGTCAACGTGGATGGTCAGGCGGCCTGATCCGGCTGGCTGTCGATGAAAGGCCGTGCGGGACCTCCCGCGCGGCCTTTGTTCCTAGCGCGGTATCCCCAGCCAATTGGCGATCGCACTCATCAGGTCACGCCCGAACGCCTGGGCCAGACGGCTTCCGGCAACGGCATTGAAAGCGTGGATCGCGCCCGGATAGACGTGCAGTTCGGTCGGCACCCCGGCGGCGATCAGGCGGCGGGCGTAATCCAGATCCTCATCCAGAAACAGGTCGAGACTGCCGGTGCCGATCCAGGTCGGCGGCAGGCCGCTGAGGTCGGTCGCCAGCGTTGGCGAGAACCACCCGCAACGCTCGTCATCGACTGGATAGCTTCCGCGCAGTGCGCCCCAGCCAAAGCGGTTTGAACTGTGGGTCCAGATGAACTCCCCGGTGACCGGATTGCCATAAGGGCAGTCTGCCCCGCCAGTCCGGTGGTCCAGCATCGGATAGGTCAGGAACTGGGCGGCGATCTTCGGGCCATCCAGGTCACGCGCCATCAGTGCCAGTGCCGCTGCCAGCCCGCCGCCAGCACTTTCCCCGGTAATGCCGATCCGCGTACGATCAATTCCCAGGTCATCGGCTTGCTCGGCCAGCCAGGCCAGTGCGGCCAGGCAGTCTTCCTGCGGGGCCGGGAAGGGGTGCTCCGGGGCGAGCCGGTATTCGACCGAGGCGACCGGTATGCCCAGCGATTGCGCCATGGTGGCCGGTCCCGCCTGCATGACGCTGGCCGAACCCATGATCATTCCGCCGCCGTGAATGTGCAGCAGCGCGGCCCGGCCGGGTGTGCCCGGCGCAGGGTCATAAAGGTAGACTTCAAGCGGACCGCCGGGGCCCGCAATGGTGTGAACCACCGGTGCAATGGCCGGCGCGCCAAGGAAGGCGTAGCGCGCGCTGCTGGTGATGCGCAGCTCGGCCAAGTCCATGCTGGCAAGATCGGTGCCGGGCATCAGCTCAAGCAGCGGCAGCAGCTCGGGATCGACCAGGTGACGTGTGGACATGGGGCTTACTGCAGGCTGGTTTTCGGGAACATCCAGCGCTGCGACAAGCGCGGCTCGAAAGGCTTCCATTCGCCTTCGGGCTGCAGCAGCCGGTCGACGATCGCGATTACGGCGCTGGGGTTGAAGCCCAGCCCGCAGTGGCTGGCCAGGACTTCGATGTTTTCCGTATGCGGGTGGCTGTCGCGCCGCTGGACCGAACCGCGCCAGTGCACCACGCCATCGGTCTTGGTCAGGATCGAGGTTGTTGGCACTGGCGGTGCCCGGTGGAGATCGACGAAACGACCCTGCCGGATCGGTTCGGGATCGCGGCCATTGAGGTATTCGAACAGGCGGGCTGCATTGGAGTGGCGCCGGTCATCCGAGATGGGGCTGCCAAGCGAGATCACCAGCCGCACCGCTTCCGGATGCGCCTTGGCCAATTCGCGGGCAAAGACACCACCAAGGCTCCAGCCGACGATTGAGACCTTGCGGCCGGTTTCGCGGTAGATCTTCAGCAGCATCGATTCCATTTCGTGCACGCGCGGCGCGTCGATCCGCACGTTGCGGCCCATGCCCCACCCGCGGGCATCATAGCCGAGTTGCTTGAGCAGCCGGCGCAGCGGCGCGGTCGAGCTGTCAGAGGCCATGAACCCCGGCAAGACCAGCACCGGATGGCCATCGCCCTGCGGCAGGTTCGAGAGGTAAGGGCGGACGGCATAAAACGCCGCCAGTTCAAGCAGTGCGCGCGGCTCGGCAAAGGCGAACAGGCGCGATGGCGGCCGAGCGTGGCTCGGCTGCGGGAATGCTGCACTGGCTGCTGTCATTTTTCGGCGACCTTCCTGCTTTTGGTGGCCGGCTTCTTGGTGGCCGGCTTCTTTGTCGATTTTGTCGTTGCTGGTTTCGCCTTTGCGGCGCTTTTGGCCGCGGACTTTGGCTTGTTCGTCGGCGCGGGTTGCGGAACGCGCGGTTCCTGCACCTTTGCCGCCGCGTCGCGCAGCTCCTGGAAGCTCTCTTCGATGCACTGGGCGTAGAACTCCGGATCGGGCAGGAGGTTGCGACACGCCGTGAAGGCGATCGTCGCCTCCTTGACATAGCTCTGCACCACGTGGCCCAGACCGAGCCCGTCAGTCAGGCAGAGCAGGCCCATCATGCTTTCCAGCCGCGCGCCGGCCGAATAGATCGGCACAGGCGGACCCGGCACGTTCGTGACGACCGTGGTAAAGGGCAGGGCGACCCGGTTGGCGAGGCCAAGGCGGGTATAGGCTTGGGCGGCCAGTGCCATGAACAGCGCCGGGCTGACCTTGCTCATCTCGGTCATGTTCCGCGCGCCGATCGCGTCGGACATCGCCTTGGAATTGGTGGTCTGCGAGAAGACGTATTCCAGCCGGTCGATCGGATCGGCGATGTGCGTGCCGAGCGGGGCGATCATCGCGGCCACCTGGTTGCCCATGTCGCCCTTCTCGTCCTTGCCGCGGACCGAGATCGGGGCCATCGCGGTCAGGGTCTTGTCCGGCAGATCGTCCTTGGCCTCAAGATACTTGCGCATGGCGCCGCCGATGATGGTCAGGAACACATCGTTGACCTTGGCGCCCTCAACCGCCTGGCGGATCGCCTTGATATCGCTGAGCGGGACCGAGCGTCCCTCGACGACGCGGCTGGTCGAGATCACCTGGTTGAAGCGGGTGCGCGGCGCGATCATTTCGCCATGCAGGGCAAAGTCCTTGGTCGCCAGGCCTTTCACGGCACGGGCGAGCCCGGGCATGGCCTTGGCCGCAACTTCCAGCTGCCGGACCGGATTGGCCACGGCATTGAGCCACGAGCGCGCAATCAGCGAAGCGGAGCCGGGCACCTGCTCTGGCTGCCAGTTGTCCGGGGTCGAGGGCGGCGGGGCATCGGCCATCAGCGTGTGCAGCGCCTCCATCAGGTCGATCCCGCTCATCCCATCAATCGCGGCATGGTGGACCTTGGTGACCATCGCATAACTGCCCGTGGGCACGCCCGGAATATTGTCGAGCCCTTCGATCACCGTGAATTCCCATGGCGGGCGGTTCAGATCGAGCGGCCGGGCAAAGATCCGCGCCGCCTGGATGCAGAGCTGGCGCCAGTCACCCGGCTTGGGCAGGGCGAGGTGGCGGACATGGTATTCCAGATCGAAATCCGGATCCTCGATCCAGTAAGGGTAGTCGAGGTCAAAAGGCACCCGCACCAGCCGTTGCCGCATGGTGCGCGACAGCTGCATGCGGCTTTCCATGAAGCGCAGGATATCCTTGAAGCGGACAAAGCCGCCAGGCGCTGTTTCGGGATTGTAGATCAGGATCGAGCCGATGTGCATCGGCGAATTTCGCGTCTCGAGCGCCACAAATGACGCATCCATCCCCTGGAGCTGACGCAAACTGACCCCTCCTGCCTTCAGCCGATGAAACGGCCTGTAATTGCTGAAGAGCCTAACAGACGAACACCCGGCGTCAACAAGGGCCTTTTGCCTTGCCCACATCGTCCCTATTGGGTGCCCATGGCCCGCGCCGGACGTCCCGATCAACCCAATGCCGCCGAGCGTTTCAACGAGGAACGCGCGACCTTTACGGTCAAGGGCAGCCAGCCCGATCTGGAGGCCGGCGTCGCCGCGATCCGCGAGGTCCAGGCGACGCTGAGGCCCAAGCCTGGCGTTTACCGCATGCTGGATGCCCGCGGTGACGTCCTCTACGTCGGCAAGGCGCGCGCGCTCAAGAACCGGGTGGCGAACTACACCCAGGTCGAGCGGCTGCCGCTGCGGCTCAAGCGGATGGTCAGCCAGACCCGGGCGATGACCATCGTCACCACGAATTCCGAGGCCGAGGCGCTGCTGCTCGAAGCGCAATTGATCAAGCGCTATCGCCCGCCCTACAACGTGCTGCTGCGGGATGACAAAAGCTTTCCCTTCATCCTCTTGCGGGCCGATCACGACTTTCCGCGGATCACCAAGCACCGCGGTGCGCGCAAGGCCAAGGGCAATTATTACGGCCCCTTCGCCAGCGCCGGGTCGGTCAACACCACGATCAACGCCTTGCAGAAGCTGTTTCTGCTCAGGTCCTGCACGGACAGCTTTTTCAGCCGCCGCGACCGGCCGTGTCTGCTTTACCAGATCAAGCGTTGCTCCGCGCCCTGCGTCGGGCGGATCGACACGGCCGGCTATGCCGAACTGGTGGGCGAGGCCAAGGATTTCCTGGGAGGGAAAAGCTCGGCAGTCCAGGCCAAGCTCAATAGCCAGATGGAAGCGGCGGCCGCCGCGCTGGACTTTGAACGGGCGGCCATGCTGCGAGACCGGCTGCGCGCTGCGACTTTCATCCAGGGGAGCCAAGCGGTCAACGCGGAAGGCGTCGGCAATGCCGATGTCTTCGCCATTGCCGAGAAAAGCGGCCAGTTCGGGATCCAGGCCTTCTTCATACGTGGTGGGCAGAACTGGGGGCACCGCGCCTTCTTCCCGGGCCATACGGACGGCTTGAGCGGGGAGGAGGTGCTGACCGCGTTCCTTGCCCAGTTCTATGAGGAAGTGCCACCACCGCGCTGTATCCTGGTCGATCGCCAGCTGCCGGAGGCCGAATTGCTGGCCGAAGCTTTCCGCGAGGGAGCCGGCGGCAAGGTGGAGATCTCCGTCCCGCAGCGCGGCGATCGGCGGCGGCTGATGGAGCAGGCCCAGCGCAACGCTGTCGAGGCGCTTGAGCGGCGCGCGGCGGAAAGCGGCACCAAGGCCCGGCTCAACCGCGAACTTGCGGAGTTCCTGGAACTGGCCGAGCCGCCGCAGCGGATCGAGGTTTACGACAATAGCCATATCCAGGGCGCACAGGCGCTGGGTGCGATGATCGTCGCTGGACCAGAGGGCTTCCTCAAGGGCCAGTACCGCAAATGGAATATCAAGACCGCCCAGACCAACGATGACTTTGCCATGATGCGCGAGGTCTTCCAGCGCCGCTTTGCCCGGGTCCAGGACGAAGACCCCGATCGCGATGGCGGGATGTGGCCCGATCTGGTGCTGATCGATGGCGGCAAGGGGCAGATGTCGGCCGCGCGCGATACGCTGGAAGACCTGGGGATCGAGGACGTGCCGCTGATAGCGATTGCCAAGGGACCGCACCATGGCCGCGACGGGCGTGAGGTTTTCCATTTCCCGGACGGGCGCGAAAAGATGCTGCCGGTCAATTCACCGCTGTTGTTCCACCTGCAGCGGCTGCGCGATGAGGTTCACCGCTTTGCCATCGGCGCGCACCGCGAAAAGCGCAGCCGGGCAATCACGGCCTCACCGCTGGACGAGATCCCAGGCATTGGCCCCGCGCGCAAGCGGGCGCTGCTGCTGCACTTCGGCACGGCCAGCAAGGTTCGCGCCGCAAGCCTTGATGACCTTCAGCGTGCGCCGGGGGTGAGCGCTGCGGTCGCCCAGACCGTGTACGATTTCTACCATCCGGGCGGTTGACCCGGCCAACCGCGTCGGGGCACCGCCCTGCCGGGCGAGCCGGAACAAGCGAGGGAAGACGAGGTTTCTGTTGAAACGCTTTGTATTCACAGGAATTCCTTGTCATGGCCACGCGCCCCGTACCTAAGCTCCGACAATCGCAGTTCAAATCCGACCTGTTCCAGCAGCGCCTCGCCCACTGGAACCGCACCCGGCTTGCGCCCGGATTCCCCCAGGTCAATTGGCGCGATCAGTTGGAAATCGATCAGACTATGCTGCGGCTGGAAGGCGCCTTTATCGAGGAGCTGCGCGCCGAGGTGCGTCAGGTGGCTGAGGCGGTCCCGACCGATCCCGACGGATTTGTAAGCTGGTTCGAAGGCTTGCAGGAAACCGGTCCGGGTCAGGGCGATCCCTTGTTCGCGTGGCTGGCAGATCACGCCCCGCGCGATGATCTGCGGTGGTTTCTGCAGCAGGAAGCCGCCGGCGAAGCGGGGTTCGATGATCTCGTTGCGCTGACCCAGGTCATGCTGCCGGACCGGGCCAAGCTGGAACTGGCCCGCAATTACTGGGACGAGATGGGCCGGGGCAACGCCAGGGGCATGCACGGTCCGATGCTGCAGCGGCTGGTTGATGCGCTGGCGCTCAATCCGCAGATCGAAACGACCGTCTGGGAAAGTCTCGCCCTGGCCAATGCGATGACCGCGATGGCCACTTCGCGTCGCTATGCCTGGCATAGCATCGGCGCGCTCGGTGTGATCGAATTGACTGCCCCGGGCCGCTCCGCCGCAGTGGCCAAGGGTTTGGCCCGGATTGGGCTGTCAGAGCGCGAGCGGCGCTATTTCGCGCTCCACGCGGTCCTCGACGTCAAGCATAGTGAAGACTGGAACCGCGAAGCGCTGCGGCCGCTGGTGGCGGAAGATCCCCGCCGCGCCACGGCCATGGCGGAGGGCGCCTTGCTGCGGCTGAACTGCGGTGCGGCCTGTTTCGAACGCTATCGGCTGTGCCTGATGGAATGAGCCGCACGGCTCAACCCTTGGGCGTTGCCCGCCGAATCATGCCTTCCTGGGCGACGCTGGCAACCAGGCGGCCGTCCTGGGTGAAAATCCGTCCACGATTGAAGCCCCGGCCGCGGTCGGACCAGGGGCTGTCAGTGGCATAGAGCAGCCATTCATCGGCGCGGAAGTCATCATGGAACCAGACCGCGTGGTCCAGACTGGCGCTGATCACTTCGCCGCGCGCCCAGGACAGGCCGTGGGGCAGGGCACAGGTGCCCAGCAGGGTCATGTCGCTGGCATAGGCCAGGATCGCGCGGTGGATCGCCGGGTCATCAGGCAGCGGCGCAACAGTCTTGAACCATGAGTGCGAGCGCGGCGGGGCCGGCTGCGGGTTCATCCAGTGCCGCCCTTCAACCGCGCGCATTTCAACCGGGCGTGGTGCTAGGAAGTGGTGGCGCGCTTCGGGCCGGGCGGTTTCGGCAAAGCGGCGGCGCACGTCGACCTCGGGCTCCAGTTCGTCGGGCCCCGGCACGTCGGGCATTTCGGCATCGCGGTGCGACAAGCCTTCCTCGTGCTTCTGGAACGAGGCGGTCAGGTTCAGGATCGGGCGGCCCTGCTGGCTGGCCACGACCCGGCGGTTGGAGAAGGAGCCACCATCGAAATCGCGCGCCACTTGCAGGTCGCAAGGGTGTTCTTCACTGCCGCCGCGGAGGAAATAGGCGTGGAGGGAGTGGGCCGCGCGGCCTTCCTCTACCGTGGCCTGGGCGGCATTGAGCGCCTGGGCGATCACTTCGCCGCCAAATACCCGGCCGATGCCGCCCTTCTTGCGGCGGCCGTGGAAGTGATCCTCGCCGTCGGGTTCAACCGTCAGCAGGCGCACCAGGCCGGACACGAGGCGTTCGGGCGAAATATCGGGAATGTCCATGCCATGCCCTTTGCGGGTGCCACCCGCGCGCGTCAATCCGGTTTTAGCCGGGCGGTTAACCCCGCAGCGACAGCTTGCGGATCACCCGC
Organism: Sphingomonadaceae bacterium; assembly: GCA_009926135.1. GTDB lineage: Bacteria > Pseudomonadota > Alphaproteobacteria > Sphingomonadales > Sphingomonadaceae > Novosphingobium. The sequence goes on along the minus strand of RFPL01000003.1, from coordinate 98,169 downwards.
CAACCAAGCGCCTTGGCGCGGTTGGTCTGCGGCCAGCGCCCCGGCTGGCGCGGGCGCAGGCCGATCCGGCGCAACAGCCCGTTGAAGGCTCGGGCGTCAGCCTCGGCAAAGGACCATTCCGAGCGCCAGGTGATCGAGAGTGAGACCGAAGGCTGCGGCCCGTTGCGGACGAAATGCGGCGCCATCACCGGCACGAACAGCGCCTCGCCGGCTTCCAGCGGGAATTCGGTGCCGCCAGCCAGCAATTCGTCACGCCACTTGAGCTCACGCCCGCCGCCGGTGTGATAGCCCTCGTGCACCTCGTCCGGGGCGAAGGTCGCGTCACCGGCCGGGAACTGAGTCATCACCTTGGAACCGCGGACCTGCAGCAGGATGTTGTGCTCGGGGTCGAAGTGATAGGGCGTGACCCCGTTCGGGCTGGTGATGAAGATGAAGCCTTGCGTCTTCATCATCCGGCCGGTCTTTGCCTCGATCTGCGGCTGGATTTCGGCCAGCAGGTCAGCCAGCAGCGCGGCATAGGCCGGAACCTGCTCCACGTTCTTGAGCGCGGCCCAGGAACCCGTTGCCTCGATCCGGCGGATCGTATCGCCAATCGGAATGCCGGTCGGGTCAGGCTTGCCGTCGATGCCGATCGGCAGGTCGGCCTGGTTGTATTCGATCGATTCCGCCGGGAGCGCCTCCGCGAGGCGGGCGAGGGCATCAAGTTCCAGCAGCGGATGGCGGCCGAGCGCGTGGGACAGCTTGTGCGGCACTTCCGGATAGTGCGCCGCAAAGCGCTCGCGTTCAGCAGGGGAGAAGACGGTCATTGGTCCAATCCTGCGGGGTGGCGGCCCAGTTCCAGCCGAAGCAGGGCCGAGAAGGCAAGGCGGCGCAACGGGCCGCCGAGGCCGAGCGAAATCCGCCCGATGGCGCGGCGTTCGCGCCAGAGGTGGTCGATCATCGGATGATCGGCGGCGGCGCAGCTGTCAGTCCAGGCCACGCCGGGGTCTTCCAGCATCGCCAGGTTGGCGCGTTGGAGCAAAACGCCGGGAGAGAAGCGGGCAAAGCGTTCGTCAAAGGCGGTCTTGTAGGAGAAGGCCCCCGGCGGCGTGACGAAACTGGCAAGCATGGCCAGCGGCTCGCCATCCAGCGCCAGGGTCAGTCGTTCCAGTCGTCCGCGGGCGGAGGCTCCGGGCAGGGCTTCGCGGAACAGTGTGGCGGTGGTGTGGTGCGAGGCCAGCGCGGAGCCGGCGCTGCCTTTCCAGCCCGAATGCTCAAGCGCGAGGAAGTCCTCGATCCATTGCGCCAAGCCAGTGTCATCGCGGCAGTGCGTGATCGTCAATTCGCCCAGTTCGGACAGGCGCGCGAATTGCCGGCGCAGTTCCTTGCGCTTCTTGGCCGCAAGCGCGGCTTCGAGATAGGGCTCGGGGGAGAGATCGGAGGCGAGCATGGCCCGCTCTTCGCGGTGGACCAAACCGGCGGGTCGGCGCTGTGCGGCGCAGAGCGCGGTCAGGGCGCGATGGTTCGGCCCGTCGAGCGGCAGGTGCGGCAGGTGCAGGAACAGGCCGGTGCCCGCGTGGCGGTCCACCCAGTCCAGCAGCGCGCGCCAGAACGACGTCTCATGGCCTTTGGCGGCCAGCGGCGTCCCGAGGAAGCAATTGCCGTGCATCCAGGCCGACCAGTGCGGCACCGGCTTGCCATAATAGCGCGGCAACCGGGCCAGCGGGATCAGGCCGATCAGCTCGTCATCCGCATGGAGGCAGAACAGCCGCACTTCGCTGGCCGGATCGTGGGCGCGCAAGGCCGGGAGCAGGTACCAGCTTTCGAAGAACGGATTGGGTTCGGCTGCGCGTTCGGCCAGGTGATCCCAGGCGGCCCGAAAGTCCGGACTGTCGGTCCCGCGCCAGTCGCGGACACTTACGCTTACGTCAACGGCAGGCGCGGCAACGGCTGCGGCGGTCTGCCGCGCGGCTTCAGGCAGGGCCAGCGATGCGCTGCTTGCCAAAGTAGAACCCCCGGTTACTGCGGCCAACGGGCGCCGCAACCGGGGGCTTTAGCCTTGAAATCCCAAGGATTGCCTAACGCGGCGCTTACTTGCTGGCCGTGGCTGGCGCGCCAACGGTCTTCTGGAAGCGCGGATCGACATTCGGCTTGCGAGCATAGTCGATATCGGCGGGGACATAGGCCGGGTTGAAGCGGTCAGCCCACTTTTCGGCCTCGACCAGCCATTCGATGTGCACTTCTTCGTAGGGCAGGTTGTGGGTGCCCTTGGGCTGCTCGACATAGCGGAAGTCGATCCCTTCCTTCTTGCCCGAGCCCTTGAGCCGCGAGACTAGAGTGCGCGACTGTTCGATCGGAATGCGCGCATCGCGCAGGCCCGCGACGATCAGGATCGGCGCCCAGGCCCCATCGGTATTGCGCGCGGAAGAGATGGCAACGAGGTTGTCGGCCGTGGCCTGGAAGTTTGCGCCAAAGCTGCCGAATGCGCCCATGTCATAGGCCTTCATCATCGGGAAATCGTAGACCCCGGCCCCGGCGATGGCGCATTTCCAGACATTGGGATCGCGCTGCGCCCCGCGGGCCGTGGCATAGCCGCCATAGGACCAGCCCATGATGCAGGCGCGCTTGGGATCGATCAGCCCGGTCTGGCCAAACCAGGTCAGGGCATCGTTGAGATCGTCCTGCATCCGCTGGCCGTAACCATTGGGCTTGCGCCCTTCGAGCACGAACTGTTTCCCGTAACCGCCGGAGCCGCGATAGTTCGGCTGGATCACGACATAGCCCAGTTCGGCCATCGCCTGCTGCCAAGGGAAGAAGCCAAACTCTTCCTCGTCACGCACGCCGAACGGGCCGCCATGCGGCATGACGATCACCGGCAGGTTCTTGCGATGCGGCCGGTGGCGCGGATAGGTGACGACTGCCGGGATCTCCATCCCGTCGGACGCCTTGTAACGGATCGTCTCGGTCGGGTTCAGGTCGGCGTCCTGCAGGTCGGGATGGAAATGCCCGAGCACGCCCAGGTTGCCGCTGACCGTATCATAGAGGTAATAGGTCCCCGGCTCGGACGGCTTGGCAATGAACACCACCAGCTTGGTGTAATCATCGTCCGCCGACATGATCCGGGCGTTGCCCGCGCCGAAATCCTCATCGAAGAACTTCTGGATCTCGTTCAGGCGGCCATCGAACCAGCGGGTGCGCTGCTTGTTGGTGGTATAGCGTACGCCGATCAGCCGGGTGTCGTCCTTGCTTGGCACCAACCCTTCGACATCGTGGCCCGGCACTTCGAACACTGGCTTGCCGACCACTTCCATCGTCGCCAGGTTCACCCGGTAGACCTTGCGGTAGCCGTCCTTGTTGCTGGTGGCATAGGCAATGTCGCCGTCCAGCGTGAAGATATCCGGCGTGATCTGGGTGCCGGTGAACGTGGTGTCCTTCTCGTTCGACAGGGTCTTGAACGGCTGGTCCGGGGTAGAGCGATACATCAGCCGCTGCTTGCCGTCGTTATCGCCGCCGATCCCGGCGCGGATCACGCCTTTGCCATCGGCCACCCACTGGCTGACGAACACGTTCGGTCGCTGCGCCGTGGTGAACTTGCCAGTGCGCACGTCAAGGTCGATCACCTCGGGCCGGAACTCGTTCTGGTCGTTGCGGAACGAGGTGCGCTGCATCAGCACCCGCTCTTTCACGTGGTCGCGATAAAGGATCTGGATCCCATTGCCCGAGGCACCTTCCCAGGCCAGCGGGGTCAGGCTGCCACTTTCCAGGTCATAGGCGACATAGCGCAGCAGATCGACGCGCTGGCCGCCGATGATCTCGCGCGAGGCCAGTGTGAACAGCACGGTCCGGTTGCCGACCCACGACCAGCCGCCGACCGTGCGGTCACCGGCTTCGCGGAACTCTTCGGCGCGGGCGAAGAACTTGGGTGGGCTGCCAAGCTTGGTTAGATCGATGATGCCCAGGTTGTCGATCCCGTTGCGGCTCATCATCACGGCGATCTTCGTGCCGTCGGGTGAGATCACCGGATTGCGCATGAAGGGGCGCTTGCCGAAGATTTCGGTCGGCACGCGGCCCTTGATGCCCTTGACCACGATGTCGGTGGCGGCAGGTGCAACACCTTGCGCATCGACCGGGGCAGAGAGCGACAGACTGAGCACGGCGGCCAGTGCGCCGCCGAGCAGGATGTTCTTTCCAAGCACTTCCAAAACCTCCGAAGGGGCGCGACCAGTGCGGCCCCGATGGCGCTGAAACTAGCGAAACAGATGCGTCGTGCAATGGGCCAAAGCGCTTCTGCACAAACAAAAAACCCCGCCCGGATCGCTCCGGGCGGGGTCTTGTTCACCCTGCGGTGGGTGAGGGGCTAGTGCCCGCTCAGTGACCCGCAGCCAGCGCCGCGAGCAGCAGCAGCGCGACGATGTTGGTGATCTTGATCATCGGGTTGACGGCTGGCCCGGCGGTATCCTTGTAGGGATCGCCGACCGTGTCGCCGGTCACCGCGGCCTTGTGGGCTTCAGAGCCCTTGCCGCCGTGGTTGCCGTCTTCGATGTACTTCTTGGCATTGTCCCATGCGCCGCCGCCCGAGGTCATCGAGATCGCGACGAACAGGCCGCCAACGATCACGCCGAGGAGCAGTGCGCCCAGTGCGGCAAAGCCGTTGGCTTGGCCTGCCACAGCCGTGATCACGAAGTAGACCACGATCGGAGCCGCAACCGGCAGCAGCGACGGAACGATCATTTCCTTGATCGCCGCCTTGGTCACCAGGTCAACCGTGCGGGCATAGTTGGGCTTGCTCGCATAGGTCATGATGCCGGGATCGTTCGCGAACTGATCGCGGACGTCCTTCACCACTTCACCGGCTGCACGACCGACCGCAGTCATGCCCATGGCCCCGAAGAGGTAGGGCAGCAGCGCGCCGAGCAGCAGGCCGACGATGACGTAAGGGTTCTCAAGGCTGAAATCGACCGTCACGGTGCTGAAGAACTCGCGCAAGTCAGCGGTGTAGGTCGCGAACAGCACCAGTGCCGCGAGGCCGGCCGAACCAATGGCATAGCCCTTGGTCACGGCCTTGGTGGTGTTGCCCACGGCATCGAGCGCATCGGTCTTTTCGCGCACGCTGTCGTCCAGCCCGGCCATTTCGGCGATACCGCCGGCATTGTCGGTAACCGGACCATAGGCGTCGAGTGCCACGACCATGCCAGCCAGCGCGAGCATCGAGGTTGCGGCATAGGCAATGCCCATCAGGCCAGCCAGCTTGAAGGCAACGATGATGCCAGTGCAGATCACCAGCGTCGGCAGCGCAGTGGCTTCCATGCTGATGGCCAGGCCCTGGATCACGTTGGTGCCGTGGCCCGTTTCCGAAGCCTTGGCGATCGAGCGGACCGGGCGATAGTTGGTGCCGGTATAATACTCGGTGATCCAGATGATCAGGCCGGTGATGACCAGGCCGAGCAGGCCGCAATAGAACAGCGTCCGGCCGGTATACTCAGCTCCGGCAATCGGCGCTTCCATGCTGCCCAGCGCATAGTTGATCGCCCACCAGATGGCGGGGACCGAAAGCACGGCAGTAACCAGGAAACCCTTGTACATGGCCCCCATGATGTTCTTGCCGCCGCCGAGGCGCACGAAGTAGGTGCCGATGATCGAGGTAACGATGCACACGCCGCCGATCAGCAGCGGAAGGGCCATCAGCGTGGCAAGGTTTTCCGCGCCGCGCAGCAGCAGTGCGGTCAGCACCATCGTTGCACCCACGGTGACCACGTAGGTCTCGAACAGGTCAGCCGCCATGCCGGCGCAGTCACCCACGTTATCGCCCACGTTGTCGGCGATCACGGCGGGGTTGCGGGGGTCATCCTCGGGGATGCCGGCTTCGACCTTGCCGACCAGGTCAGCGCCCACGTCGGCAGCCTTGGTGAAGATGCCGCCGCCAAGGCGCGCGAAGATCGACACCAGCGAAGCGCCCAGCGCCAGCGCGGTGAGGCCGGTAACCACCGGACGGCTGTCAGCAGCAAGCGCCGCCGGGCCGGTCAGGTACCAGAAGAACCCGGCAATCGCGAGGAGCGCAAGGCCTGCCACGAGCATGCCGGTGATGGCGCCAGCGCGGAATGCCAGCGTCAGGCCTTCCTGCAGACCGGTCTGCGCAGCCGCAGCCGTGCGCACATTCGAGCGCACCGACACGTTCATGCCGATGAACCCAGCCACGCCCGAAAGCACGGCACCGATTACAAAGCCGATCGCCGGGATCGCGCCGAGCGTAGCGGCCACGATGATCGCGACGATCACGCCGACCACCGCGATCGCGGTGTACTGCCGCTTCAGATAGGCTTGTGCGCCTTCCTGGATGGCAGCGGCGATTTCCTGCATTTTTTCATTGCCGGCGGATGCGCCGAGCACCTGGCGACTGGTAATAAAGCCGTACAATACGGCTACCAGGCCAAGGATAATTGCGAGCGTGACGAGATCCACGAGTTCGCTCCCCCTTATATTTTAATAGGAACCCCGCGAACGCGGGGCTGTGCGGGACGCTATAGGACGTTTTCCGGCCATGCAATCATTTCGCGCGGCCTTTTCCCCGCCACTTCTGCCAGGGGCGTTTCCCGGCGGGACAACGGGATGAATCCAAGCAATATTGCCTATTTGAATGGTTTGTGGGAAGTTAACGCCATGGCCACGGTTCTCAAACAAGTGCTCGCCTGGATGCCGTTCTTCTTCGGCATCGGCTTCATCGCTCCGCTCGTTGCGCAAATGATGGTGCTCTGGGATATCCCGGCACCATTCGGGATGAGCCGGATTGCCTTCGGGCTGATCATTGGCGGCTCCTGGGGCCTGGTTGCCAATATTCGGGGCCGCTGGCTGTGAGTGAACAGGAGCTGCTGGCCCGCAGCGATGCCCCTGCCGCTGATCGTGCAGCCTTCCCGCTCGGCCCGGACGGGATGGATCGCTATACCCGGCGTGACCTGCGCAAGGAAGAAATTGCAATTGCCCGCCAGTTCCACGGCGGGGCCATGTGGCCTTATGCCGTCGCCGCCTTTGGCTGCTTCGCGATCTGGCTGTCGTTCTTCCCGCTGGCGATCATGGGCGTGCTCAACCTGCCGCTGGCCTTCGTCCTGTCCTGCATCTTCTGCGTGGGTGGCTATGTTACCAGCCACGAGGCGATGCATTCCAACATCGGCAGACCTGGTACCAACACTCGCTGGCTGAACGAGGCGGTTGGCGCGGTATCGACCATTCCGATCGTTTTTCCCTTCTCGATGGCGCGGCTGATGCACCTTGAGCATCACTACCACACCAACCATCCTGACAAGGATCCGGACTATACCGACGAAGCGCCCAACATGTGGGCTGCGTGGTACAAGACCTGGTACAACCGCCAGCCGGGGGTCGATGGCTCGATCCACCACTACAAGCGGATCCTGGCTGACATGGGCACGCCCGAAGCGCGCCGCGCGCTGGTCGAGACGATGCTGCTCCAGCTGGTCTTCATGGGCACGCTCTTCACGATGGCCTGGAATGGCTATGCGATCGAAGCCGCGCTGATCTGGTGGCTGCCGCGCCATATCGGCCTCAGCTATATCCGCTTCTTCCTGTCATGGGCGCCGCATCACCCGCGCGAAGGCAAGACCGGACGCTACGAAAACACCAACGTTTTCAAGAGCAGGGTCGGCCATATCCTGTCGATGGGGATGCAGTACCATGTGGTCCATCACCTCTATCCGGGCATCCCGAACCACCGGACCAAGGAAGCCTATTACGCGCTGAAGCCGATTCTGAAGGTGCGCGGGGTCGACGTTTCACCGCTTTAGCGGTGTTCGTAACCAAGGCCAGAGTCTTCGCGCTGCGGCTGCCCGTCGAGCAGGATTGGTGCCGCTGCGGACGGGATAGCCTGACCGACCCTGAAGGCCGTGACTGGTGGCTCGGCCCCAGCGGGCAGGGTAAACAGCAACTGGTAATCCTCACCCCAGCGCAGCGCCTCTGCACGGCGGTGTTCCGGCACCGCGATCGGCACAGCAGTGCTATCGATCGCAAAGCTGATCCCTGAAGCGCGCGCCATTCGGCTGGCGTCGAGCAGCAGCCCATCCGAGATGTCCATCATCGCCGTGACCGCCGGAGCGAGCGCCTCGCCTTCGGCGAGCAGTGCTCGCGGGCGGCGGAAGGCCAGGCTGTCCGCGCCAGTGCCATCCCGCAGCGCCTCAAAGCCCAGCATGGCTGCGCCCACCGGGCCAGTGATCCAGACCGTATCGCCAGCTTGGGCGCCGCTCCGCGATGGGACCGGGCGATGGGTCGCACGGCCCAGCGCGGTCAGTCCCAGCACCTGGGCTCCGGTCGCGCCAATCGTATCGCCGCCCAGCAAGGGCACTCCGTAATGCGCCAGCACCTCCTCCAGACCGGCCAGGAAGCGCGCGTCGTCGGCACCGAACTGATAGCCCAGCAACACGCCGAGCGGGTCGGTGCCCTTGGCCGCGAGGTCTGAAAGATTGCTGGAAACCAGCTTCCACGCGATGTCGGCCTGGTCCTGGCCGGGCAGGAAGTGCACGCCCTCGGCCATGGCGTCATGGGTCAGGACCAGCGCCTCGCCGCCGAGTTCAAGCACCGCACAATCATCAGCCAATCCGCGCGCAGCGGGATGCGCAGCCAGACCGCGCAGGGCAGCAATGAAGGCAGCCTCGCGGCTCAGCCGCGCACGTCCTTGGCCACGGCATCAAGCACACCGTTGACGAACTTGGCTTCGCGCGCATCGAAGAAGGCGTGAGCCACATCGACATATTCGCTGATGGCGGTGCCGGTGGGGACGTCAGCGCGAGCCAGAAGCTCCCAGGTGCCGGCGCGCAGGATCTGCAGCATGGTCCGGTCAAGGCGTTCCAGCTTCCAGCCTTCGGCGAGGCGGGCGGAGAGCAGGTCGTCGATTTCCTCATAGCGGGCGATCACGCCCTTCACGATGGCATCGAAGAAGGCGACCTCGGCCGCGGCATACTGATCGCCCTCGATTTCCGCGCCCAGCCGGTGGCGGTGGAATTCGTCAAGCAAGGATGCCAGCGGCGTGCCTTCCATCGCGTGCTGATACAGCGCCTGGACCGCCGCAAGGCGGGCGGCGGGGCGGGCTTTGGACTTGCTCATATTCCCAGTCTCACTTCGATCGAGCGCGCATGGGCGGTCAGCCCTTCGGCATTGGCCAGCTCGACCGCGGCGGGGCCGATGGCCTTCAAGGCCTTGGCATCAAGCTGGATGAAGCTGGTGCGCTTCATGAAATCAAGCACCGACAGCCCGGACGAGAACCGCGCGCGGCGTCCGGTCGGCAGCACGTGGTTCGGGCCGGCAACATAGTCGCCCACGGCCTCGGGGGTCATCCGGCCCAGGAAGGCCGAGCCGGCGTGGCGGATCCGGTCGAACAGTGCCTGCGGATCATCGGTCGCGATCTGGACGTGCTCTGCGGCCAGCGCATTGGCGAGCGCCGGAGCATCGGCCAGCAGGTCGGCCACCTCGATGATGGTGCCGTGAGTGTTCCAGCTTTCGCTGGCGACCCGCGCGGTCGGCAGCATGGCAAGCTCCACCCCGATCCGGTCCGCCACGATATCGGCAAAGACCGGATCATCGGTGATCAGGATCGACTGCGCCGATGGATCGTGCTCGGCTTGGCTGAGCAGGTCGGCGGCGGTCCATTCGGGCGAGTTCTTGCCGTCCGCGATCAGCAGGATTTCGCTGGGCCCGGCAACCATGTCGATGCCGACCACGCCATAGAGCTGGCGCTTGGCTTCCGCTACCCAGGCATTGCCCGGGCCGACGATGACATCGACCGGCTTGATCCGCTCGGTCCCATAGGCCAGCGCGCCCACTGCTTGCGCACCGCCGATCCGCCAGACTTCATCGACGCCGGCAAGATGCGCGGCGGCGAGGACCAGCGGGTTGACCAGGCCCTTGGGGCTGGGAGTGACAACCACCAGCCGCTCAACCCCGGCAACCTTTGCGGGGATGGCGTTCATCAGCAGCGATGAGGGATAGGCAGCACGGCCGCCGGGCACGTAAAGCCCGGCCGCATCGACCGCGCCCCAGCGTGCACCCATGCGTACGCCATGCTTGTCAGTCTCGTCGCGGTTCGCTGGCCTCTGGCCTTCGTGGAAGGCGCGGATGCGCTTGGCCGCGAGTTCGAGCGCGGCGCGCAGGTCGGGCGTAAGATTGTCGAAAGCCTCGCGGCAGGTGGCCGCGTCGATCCGCCAATCGGCCTCAGTGGCGAGGTCGTGCTGGTCGAACTTGCGGGTCAACTCGATCAGCGCCGCATCGCCGCGAGCGCGGACATCGTCGAGGATGATCTGCACGTCGCGTGCAACATTGGCATCGCTTTCGCGCCGGTCAGCGACCAGCTTGCGGAAGGCCGCCGCGAAGCCGGGATCGCGGGCATTGAGCCGCAGCATTACGCCGCCTCCGCCGGGGTGGCGAGCGCGCGGAACGCCTCGACCAGCGCACCGACGCGGGGATCGGTCTTGAGCGCGGCGCGGTTGACGATCAGCCGGGCCGAAATCTCCAGGATCGTGCTGGTCTCGACCAGCCCGTTGTCCTGCAGCGTCCGTCCGGTCGAAACCAGGTCGACGATCCGGCTGGCCAGACCCAGACCGGGCGCGAGTTCCATTGCGCCGTTAAGCTTCACGACTTCGGCTTGAACGCCCATCTGCTCGAAGTGGCGGCGGGTCAGGTTGGGATATTTGCTGGCAACGCGCAGGTGGCTGGACAGCGGTGCGCCGGCCTGGCCCACGGGTTCGGCAACCGACAGGCGGCAATGGCCGATCGCTAGGTCGACGGGGGCATAGAGATCGGGATAGGCGAATTCCTCGACCACGTCCGAGCCGACGATCCCGACTTGCGCGGCGCCGTGCGCCACAAAGGTCGCCACATCGAAAGCACGCACGCGGATCACCCGCATGTCAGAGCCTACACACGCGAAGGAGAGGGCGCGGTTGCCCTTGTCGTGGAACCCCGCCTCTGGCACCACTCCGGCGCGGGCCATCAATGGCAGCGCCTCGTCCAGAATGCGGCCCTTGGGCACGGCGAAGGTCAGCAGGTTCGACATAGCGCCGCGCGTTTAGGCGGGGCGGGGCGAAAGGGCAAGGAGCGCCTATGGTCCAGGGCTATCAGTTCATCGATATTAACGCGAAGGGCGAAGGCATTGTCGTGGCAGCCTTCGATAACCAGGTGGCCTATTGCACCCAGGCCGGGGCGACCGTGACCGCTCGCGTGGTTGCGGCCCTGCGCGATCTGCTGGCCCGCGGTGAGGGCGGTGCGCTGCTCGATGCGATCCGGGCCTGGCCGGGCGCACCGCTGGCCGATGCCCTGCCGCTGAGAATCGCCGGGGGAATCCATGCCTTGCACCTGAAGGGAGCCGATCCGGCCCTTGCAGCGATCTATGAAGATTGCCCCGGGGTGGACGATGCCGCGATTGTTGCAGCTGCGATCCATGCGCATGAGGCTGACTTGCTCCCGTGGCTCGATGGTCCGCCGCAGACCAACGAGGCGGGGCGTTCCAGCAATTTCATTGCGGCGATGCTGTGGCTCGTCAGGCAAGGCCTGCCGCCGCGCTTCCAGTGCCTGGAGATCGGCTCCAGCGCCGGGATCAACCTGATGCTGGACCGCTATCACTATGATCTGGGCGGCGTGCAGGTGGGTCCGCGGCCAGGGGCGATGCAGTTCAAGCCGCACTGGCAGGGCAATCCGCCCCCAGACCATGCGATCGAGATCGCCGCGACGCGGGGCTGTGATGTGGCTCCGGTCGACCTGACTGATCCCGCAGCAGCCTTGCGCCTCAAGGCCTATATCTGGCCGGAGCATGGTGTGCGGTTCGAACGCATGGCGGCGGCGATTGCCGAGGCGGGCAAATCACCGCCCGACCTGGTTGAAATGAATGCGGCGGATTTCGTTGATGCCGAACTGGCAAAGCCGCATGCGGCCGGGACGACCCGGGTGCTGATGCATTCGATCGTTTGGCAATATGTGCCCGAGGACCAGCAGGCCCGCGTAACGGCGGCGATGGAAGCTGCCGGGGCACGTGCGACGCCGGAGCGCCCGCTCGCGTGGATCGCGCAGGAGGCCAACCGAGTCCTGCACCTGCATGAACTGGTGGTGCGCTATTGGCCCGGCGGGGGCGCACCTGTGATGCTGGCCCGGGCGCACCCGCACGGCGCTAGTATTGACTGGCAAGCCTGAACCAGGCGACCGTATCGTCGATCCGCTCCTTCCACCCGCCGTGGTAGGAGATCCATTCCCAGCCAGAAACCAGTGCCAGGATCGCCGCGCCCAGCCCGCCGACCTGCAAGGTCGAGAGGCTCCCGCGCCAGGCGGCTAGGCCCAGGCCGACGAACAGCAGCGTTCCGACCAGATGCGAAAGCGGAAAGTTGCCCAGTGCGTTCGAGTTGCGCTTGAACAGGCCCAGGCCGACCAGGAAGAGTGCGCCGCCGCCGCACAGCACCAGCGCCAGCTTGCCATCGGCCGGCTGGTCCCACATCCCCAGCAGCTTGGCATCGGCCACGGCCAGGATCACGATCCCCAGCACGATCGGCATGTGCAGGTAGGTATAGGCATTACGCGCGACGCGGCCGACCTCGGCATTCTCGCTGATGTGATCCGACCCGCGTTTCTGGCCCATGTCGAAATAGAGCCACCACATCAGCACGGATGACAGGAAAGCCAGCGCAAAGGCCAGTACGCGGCCCGTCTCCATCGCCGCATCGGCAAAGGTCGCCCCGGTGATGATGATCCCTTCGCCCAGCGCGATGATGATGAACAGGCCGCAGCGTTCGGCCATGTGGCTGCCGGAAATGTCCCAGTCGGAAGCCTTGGAACGGCCCAGGCCCGGGACCGGGAACAGGGTGATTGGGCCAAGGTATTCGATCACCACGGCCAGCAGCCACCAGGCCAGCCGCTCTTCCTCGGGCCGCAGCACACCGATCAGCCAGAACGGCGCGGCATAGCAGAACCACACTCCGATCCGCACCATGTTGCGGGTATTGGCGCGGTTCTCGCGGTGGAGCACGAGCGCCATGAACGTCGTCCGCCCCAGTTGCAGCAGGATGTAACTCGCCGCGAACAGCCAGGCGTATTTGCTGAAGCCATAGGGCAGGGCGACTGCCATCAGCAGGCTCAGCGCCATCAGCGCCAATAGCATGATCCTGATCTCGAACCGCTCGGGATCGGCCCAGTTGGTGGCCCAGGTGGTGTACATCCAGGCCCACCAGACCGCCAGGAACAGCACCAGCGCCTGGGCAAAGCCCAGCCACGTCAGGTGGTCTTTCAGGAAGTGCGACAGCTGGGTGATCGCGAAAACGAAGACCAGGTCGAAGAACAGCTCGAGGAAGCTGACCGGCGCGTGGCCGCCACCGTGATTGCGCAGCAGCGAGCGGCGGCTCTTCGCCTCGGCCGCAGCCAGCGCCGCCCCGATCCCGCCGCGCTGCGGCTCAGCCATTGCTGGTCCGCGCCAGAAATCCATCGAGCGCGGCGTTTACCGCGTCGGGGGCCTCCCACTGCACGAAGTGACCGCAGCCGGGCACCTGCACCAGCGTCAGATCCTCGATTACATCGTCCAGCCCGTCCAGGTTGGCGGCGGGCAGGGCGGTATCCTCCATCGCCCAGACCACCAGCGTCGGAATGCTCAGCTGCGGGAGCTTGGGCGGCGTCCACCCGGCGGGAAGCTCATATGGCGCGTCCATGTCGAGCACTTCCATGGGGCTCGCGCGGTACCAGTTGAGCATGGCAATGGCGGCGTCGCGGTTGGCATAGTCTTCCATCAGCGCGGCGCGCTCGGCCGGGTCCATCTTCGGGTTTTCCGGCACTTCGCCAAAGGCCTCGAGCAAAACGCCGCCCAAGCCGAACTGCTCCACCAGAGCATCGCTGGCGGGATCGCGGAACACCCGGAAATACTGGCTGGCCTGCCGCTGCTGGCGATTGGTGTAGAGCAGCTTGGGGAAGATCACGGGGTGCGGGGCGTTCATCACCACGGCGCGGGTGACCCGGCCATTCAATTGCCCCATGATTGCCACGCCCCAGGCAATCGCGCCGCCCCAGTCATGCCCGACAATGGTGAATGGCCCGGCGCCAAGCGCATCGGCGAGTTGGAATACGTCGCCGATCAGCTTGTCCGGCGTGTAATTCTCCGCCCCCTTGGGCTTTGACGAACCGCGATAGCCGCGCTGGTCCGGCGCGATGCAGCGATAGCGATCCGACAGGTGCGCGATCTGGTGCCGCCACGTGCGGTGGCTGTCGGGAAAGCCGTGGAGGAAGATCAGGACCGGGCCATCTCGCGGGCCCGTGTCCACCACATCAAGCTCGATCCCGTTCGCCAGCTTGACCCGAACCTGCTCCATTACTGCGCCCCTTCGTTCATCCGCTGAACATAGCCGGCGGTCATGAAGCCGCCAATCTGGTCCAGCAGCGCATCGGGCGTGCGGCGCGTTTCACCCATCACCTTTTCCGCGCCCTCGGCCACGATGATCTCGCGTGCGCCGGCCAGCATTTCCTCGATCATCTGGGCGACGGCGACAGCCGGTTCGATCCCGTTGTCGATCACCTTGTCCGATACGCCGCGCTTGGACCCGTCCGAGGTCAGGGCGTTGCGTGATACGTCGGTCCGGACCGAGCCGGGGTAGATATTGTGAACCTGCAAGCCAAGGTGCGCCACTTCGGCGCGCAGCGCGTCGGCATAGCCGGCGATCCCGAACTTGGCGGCGCAATAGGCGGTGCGCATTGGCACCCCGACCTTGCCGGCGATCGACGAGATATAGGCCAGCCGGCCCGAGCCGCGCCCAACCATGCGCGGCAGGATCGCCTGCGTCAGCGCGATCGGGGCGAGCAGGTCGACATCAATGATCCGCTGGTAAACCGAGTAATCGGTCTCCACCGCCAGGCTGCGCTGCGAGATGCCGGCATTGTTGACCAGCAGGTCCACACCGCCCGACCAGCTCCACGCCCGCTCGACTGCTGGCGCCAGTGCCGCGATGTCGGTGGTCTCGAAGGGCAGGATCAGGCAATCGCCGCCACAGTCCGCCGCGACCGCTTCCAGCGCCGCAACCTTGCGGCCCGACAGCACCAGCCGCGCGCCCTGCGCTGCCAGTGCTTTCGCCAATGCGGCGCCGATGCCGGATGAAGCGCCCGTGATCCAGGCGGTCTGTCCCTTGAAGCTCATTGTTCTCTCCCTGATAGCTTGTGTCTAATCGCTGTTGGTCAGCGGCACCTGTGGGATCGGGATGAATTCATCCTCGTCGCCCGGCACCTTTGGAAAGCGGCCTTGCCGCCAGTCATCCTTGGCCTGGTTGATCCGTTCGCGGCTGGAAGACACGAAGTTCCACCAGACGTGGCGCGGGCTGCCGATGGCGCTGCCGCCCAGCAGCATGACCCGTCCGCCCTTATCGCTGGCCAAGCGCATGGCCTGATCCGGCGCAAGCACAGCCAGTTCGTAAAGCTCCAGCGCCACGCCATCGACGCTGGCCTCGCCGCCAACCAGCATGACGGCGCGCTCCTCGGCCTCGCTGTCGAGCGGGATTGCGCCGCCCGGCGCTAGCACGATCTCGGCGTAGATCGTTGGCGAATGCTGGGTGGTGCGGGCGGTGCGGCCCCACAGGCTGCCCATGATGACGCGGGCGGAAACGCAGCTGTCCTCGATCAGCGGCAGGTCAGCTACCGCCTCGAAGGCGGGGTCGATCTCTTCCCGGCCGTCGGGCAGGGCGAGCCAGGTTTGCATGCCATACATCGGCTTGGCCAGATCACGTTCGGCTGGCAGGCCGCGCTCGGAATGGACGATGCCGCGCCCGGCGGTCATCAGGTTGACCTGGCCCGGGCGGATCGTGGCGAAGGTGCCAAGGCTGTCACGGTGATTGATAGCGCCCTCGAACAGCCAGGTGACGGTGGCCAGCCCGATGTGGGGGTGCGGGCGGACATCCATCGCCACGCCGGGCGGAAGGACGGCGGGCCCGAACTGATCGACAAAGATGAACGGCCCGACCATGATCCGGCGCGGCGAAGGCAGAACGCGGCGCACCTGAAATGCGCCCAGGTCATGCGTTACCGGCTGGATCGTGGTCAGGATGGTCATTCGCCCGGTGCTCTCGCTTTCACGGCCAGCGCGTGGACCCGCTGGCCGGGAATATCCCCCAATGCGGCATTGACCATGCGCTGGCGCTGGAGCCGCGCGATGCCGGCGAAGGCCGCACTTTCTATCTCCACGGTGAAGTGGGATTCGCCCGATCCGTCATCCCCCGAATGGCCATGGTGCTTGGCCGAGTCGTTGATCACGGCGAGGTGGCTGGGGGCAAAGGCCGCGGTGAGCAGTGCCTGGATTTCGTTCGCTATGGGCGTGGTCATGTCTTCCCTTCTACCCGAACAATCGCCATGTGGAAGCCGTGAAGCACGATCGTTTTCATGGCCGGGTGCAGGGCGTCCAGCGCGAATGCATGGTTCCCGGATGCCGGGAGGCCGGTGAATTTCGCGCGCCTGGTGAACGCCGTCCGGGGTTTGACGGGCCGGGCGATTACCGCTGGTTCTGCCTAGATCACGTGCGCGATTTCAACGCGGGGTATGACTGGTTCGCCGGTATGTCGGCCGAAGAAATCATGCGCGCGCAAAACCCGATTCACGGCTGGGAGCGCGAGACGCGGGCGTTCTCTCCCAACGCTGGGATTGATTCGGCGCCGCGCTGGGCCGATTTCAAGGACCCGCTGGAGGCGATCAGCGGCCGGGCGCGGGCGCGCAAACCAGCGCAGCGCGCAGACGGCCGCGCGGTCACGCCCGATGAACGCCGCGCGCTGGAGGTGCTGGGCCTGCCGCTTGATGCCACCCGCACCGACCTGCGCGGTCGCTATTCACAGCTGGTGCGCAAGTATCACCCCGATCGCAACGGCGGCGATCGCGGTTTCGAAACGCGGTTGCAGGAAGTGGTTGAAGCCTATCAGCTGCTGCGCCGCGCAGCGGCTTTCGCCTGATCAGGCTTCACACAGCGCCTTGAGCTGGTCGGCGCAAACGCCCCAGCCTTCCTCGAATCCCATGTCTCGGTGCTGTACCATCGCTTCCTCGGTCCAGTGGCGCGCGCGCGCGGTGTAGCGCGTGGCATTGCCTTCAGGCGCGATTTCCCAAATCCCGATCATGAACGGCGTGTTCGGCTCAAGATCGCCGACAATGGCATCGGTCGTCGCAATGCGCCGCCCTTCATCCCAGGTGAGGATCAGGCCCGGGTGCTGGTGCACTTCGCCGTCAGGGCCGTACATCACGGTATGTATTCCCGCACCGGCGCGGCGTTCGCGCCAGTCAACCTCGGCGCGCCAGGGCACCGGGCACCACCATTCGTTGGTGTGGTTGACCAGCACGTCCCAGACCTTTTCCGGCGGGGCGGCGATCAGGCGGGTGACCGAAAGTTCGTTCATGGGCAAATCCTCTTAATCGCGGTCAGGCGCGCCGGGTGGAAAGAAATGGCGATAGGGGCGGGCTTCATCCACGCAGCGCGCCACGGCCGGCAGGCTGAGCAGATGCGCGCGCCATTGACGCAGCGCATCAAGCTGCATCGGGATGGGATAGACCCAGTCGGCATAGAACAGGCTGGGCGCGGCGGCGCATTCGATCAGGGTTACCGCATCGCCGGTGCGCGGGGCCTTGACCAGCCACTGGTTGAGCCAGCGATAGCTGCGGTCCAGCTTGTCGCGCGCGCGGCCTTCGATCGCCGGATCAGGCATCCCGGGCGAGCGGATGTGTTCGCCGACGATCTCCTGCATCGGGGTCATCACCGCCAGATCGAACACCCGGTCCAACATCCGCACTTCGAGCGCTGCGCCGGGATCGGCGGGTAGCAGCTGGGCAGGGCCAGGATGGTGAAGTGCAAGATATTCGATAATGCAACTGGCCTCGAACACCGTGCGTTCACCTTCGGCCAGTACCGGGAACTGGCCGAGCGGGCTGGCCGCCGCGACCACCGCACCATGTTCGGGATGGTCCTGATCGATCATCCGGAATTCGAACGGCGTCGCATTGGCATAAAAGGCGATCAGCGCCTTCCAGGTGTAGGACGAGAACGGGTGGCCGTAGAGCGCGATCACCGGCTCAGCCCGCCCGTGCGGCCAAAATCGCCGCGTGGTCGATCTTGTGCATGGTCATCATCGCTGCGAATACGCGGCTGCGCACGCCGGGATCCGGATCGGCCATGCCTTCGGTCAGCACGCGCGGGGTGATCTGCCAGCTTAGGCCCCACTTGTCCTTGCACCAGCCGCAGGCGCTTTCCGCCCCGCCATTGTCGACAATCGCGTTCCAGTAGCGGTCGGTTTCGGCCTGGCTGTCAGTCGCGACCTGGAACGAGAATGCCTCGGTATGGGGGAAGATCGGCCCGCCGTTGAGGCCGATGCACTTGATCCCCAGCACGGTGAATTCGACCGTCAGCGGATCGCCCTGCTTGCCGCCGGGGAAGTCAGCCGGCGCGCGATGGACTGCGCCAACCGAACTGTCGGGAAAGACCGAGGCGTAGAAGGTCGCGGCTTCCTCGGCGGTGCCGTCGTACCACAGGCACAGGGTCACATCAGTCATCTCTGGCTCTCCGCGATCAGCTGGTTGTCGATCCCCTTGGCAGCCTGGTAGGCCGGGCGGGCCTGAAGCCGCTCGGCATAGGCGACAAAGGCTTTGGTCGGCGCGATCGAGCCGAAGGTCAGGCCCCAATCGACCTGGCTGCCGACATAGACATCGGCCATCGTAAAGCGATTGCCGCAAACGAACTTGCTGCCCTCGAAATGCCCGTCCAGCGCGGCCACGGTCCGCTCATAGCTGCCCCAGCCAACCATCATTTCGCGCTCTTTGGGCACTTCCCAGCCCATCGAGCGGGTGATGATCGCTTGCTCGACCGGCCCGGCGGCGAAGAACAGCCAGCGGTAATAGTCCGCCGCCTCATCGGCCGATGGACCAAGCCCGGCTTCCGGATGGGCCCCAGCCAGGTAGGCACAGATCGCAGCGCACTCCGTTATCACCTTGTCGCCGGATTCACCGTGATGGATTACGGTTGGCACCTTGCCCATCGGGTTGGCGGCGAGGAGGGCGGCGGGCTTGTCGTCCCATGGCACCAGCACCTGCTCATAATCCGCGCCCGCTTCATGCAGTGCCCAGCGCGCAATCTGGCCCCGGCTCATCGGATTGGTGAAGAGGGTATAGGCGGCCATCACGATTCTCCGCAGCCAGGAATTGGAACAATTAAAGAACAAAATGCTGCCGTCAATCCTGGCTGGTCAACTCCACCACCGGAACGAAGCCGCCGAAGATCAGTCGCTTGCCATCGAAGGGCATCGGGTTGCTGGCCGGGTCCATGCGCGGGTCGAGCTTGGCGGGATCGTTCATCATTTCGGTCATCCGCGCCATGGCGGCATCGCGGGTGGCCTTGTCGGGCCACTCGATCCAAGAGAACAGAACCTCTTCGTCATTCCCGGCTTTCACAGCCATGCGGAAATCGGTGGTATGGCCGGGCTGAACGTCATCGCCCCAGCATTCGACCACGCGCAGCGCGCCCATCTCCATGAACACCGCGTCGCCCTGGCGGGCATGAGCAATGAACTTGTCGCGATTGGCGCGCGGGCAGGCGATCACGAAACCGTCAACATAGGTCATCATGCGGCCTCCTCGGCTGTGGCCCCGCCACCGGCGAAAGTGGCGTCCATCCAGAAGGGTTCCCAGACGTGACCATCGGGGTCCAGCACCGTGCGCTGGTACATGAAGCCGTGGTCTTCGGGCGGGTTGATATCAGCGGTCCCGCCATGCGCAGCGCCGGCTTCGACCAGCCGGTCAACTTCGGCGCGGTCGTCGACGGCGAGGGCGAGCGAGACTTCGCTCGATCCCGGCGGACAGATTGGCCTGGTGGTAAAGTCCTGCCACTTGGCGTGGGTCAGCAGCATGACATGGATCGCGTCGGACCAGACCATGCCGGCGGCGGTCTCGTCGGTGAACTGCGGGTTGTTGGCAAAGCCGAGCGCGGTATAGAACCGCATCGCCCGGGGCAGGTCGGCCACCGGCAGGTTGACGAAGATCATTCGGCTCATCGTGGCCACTCCTCTCCCATTCAGGGTGACAGGAGGACCCTCCCAATTGCCAAGCGCAAGGCCAAATCGACGGACGGTGGTTGCGTCTCGTCAGGCTTCAGCCCTGTTCGCGGGTCTGCCGGTAGAGTTCGCGGTCATCGGCCAGGGCTGCCTGATAAGCTGCGCGCGCATGGCAACGCTCGGCATAGCCCAGGAAGCAATCGTGCCGGGGTAGCAGCTTGAGGTTCAGGCCCCAGTCGAACTGGCTGCATAGATAGACATCGGCCATGGTGAAGCGGCTTCCACAGGCATAGTCGTGCTGCGAAAAGTGGCCTTCGAGCACCGCCACGGTCCGATCGAAGTTGCCGAACCCGGCTGTGCCTTCGCGCTCGGCTGGTAATTCCCAGCCCAGCATTCGCGCCATCAGCGCCTGTTCCAGCGGCCCGGCGGCGAAGAACAGCCAGCGGTGATAGTGGCCGCTTTCGGCCGGGGTGGGCAGCAGTCCGGCGGCCGGGTGGGCTTCGGCCAGGTATGTGCAGATCGCCGCCGCTTCGGTCACCACGCGGTCCCCTTCGGCGGCGTGGTGGACCAGGGTAGGGACCTTGCCGAGCGGATTGGCGGCCAGGAGGGCCGGCGGCTTTGCCGCCCAGCCGACCGGGACGACAGCGAAATCCGCGCCAACCTCGTGCAGCGCCCAACTGGCGATCAGCCCGCGCGAACGGGGGTTGGTGTAGAAGGTATAGTCAGCCACCCGTTAGCGCCCCAGGGCGCGGCCAACGATCTTGTCTTCCAGCGCGGCGAACTGGGCCCAGCTTGGCCGCGCCGTGACACGGGCATACCAGGCAGCGGCGCGCGGGTGCGTCGCCGGGTTCGGCTCAAGGTCGATATAGCCCAGCGAACGCAGCGTGGCCGCCACGGCAATATCACCGATCGAGAATTCATCGTCGGCCAGCCAGCCATCGCCGCACTGGCTTTCAAGGTAATCCATGATCGGCCCAAGCTCTTGCAGGCCCTGTTCCGCGACGGCCTCATCGCCGGGGCGGCCCATCAGCCTGGGGCCGACGAAGCGATTGAACAGCACCTTGCCGCCTGCCGCGATCAGGATCGTATCGGCGAATTCCTCGAACCAAATCGCCCTGGCCTTGGCCTTGGCATCGCCCGGCGTGATCGAAGGCTCGGGCTGCAGGGCATCCAGGTACGTCACGATCGCGGTCGAATCGCACAGGGTAAAATCACCATCGACCAGCGCCGGAATTTTGCGGAACGGACTGGCCGCGAGAAACTCTGGCGCAGGGTCGGCCGGGTTGCTCAACGCCAACTCAACCGGAATGCCTTTTTCGGCCGCGACGAGGTGGACCTTGCGGACAAACGGCGAGATCGGAAAACCATAGACTTTCATCGGACGAACGCTCCCGGGCATTGAGTCGCTGATTGCAACGCATTCCTTATTGCAGCGCTGCGCTGGCGCGTATAGGCGATGGCTCGTCATGACCGATATTCCCAACATCCAGCTCGACACCAGCGGCAACACCATCCTGTCTGCGCCCGATCTTGAGATCGATGTGCGCGAGACTTTCGGGATCGATATCGACATGAAGGTTCCGGCCTTCTCCGTCGCTGACGAACGCGTCCCGGATATTGACCCGACCTACGTGTTCGATCCGGACACCACCCTGGCGATCCTGGCGGGCTTTGCCTTCAACCGGCGCGTGATGGTCCAGGGCTATCACGGCACGGGCAAGTCAACTCATATCGAGCAGGTCGCCGCCCGCCTGAAGTGGCCGTGCATCCGCATCAACCTTGATGCCCATATCAGCCGGATCGACCTGATCGGCCGCGATGCGATCGTGCTGCGCGACGGCCTGCAGGTGACCGAATTCCGCGAAGGCCTGTTGCCGTGGGCGCTGCAGCACCCGGTCGCGCTGGTGTTCGACGAATACGATGCTGGCCGCCCGGACGTGATGTTCGTGATCCAGCGCGTGCTGGAAACCGAAGGCAAGCTGACCCTGCTG
This sequence comes from Sphingomonadaceae bacterium, assembly GCA_009926135.1. GTDB lineage: Bacteria > Pseudomonadota > Alphaproteobacteria > Sphingomonadales > Sphingomonadaceae > Novosphingobium. Next base: position 76,175 of record RFPL01000003.1, on the reverse strand, counting down.
GACCAGAACCGGGTGATCCGCCCGAACAAGCACTTCCGCCTGTTCGCCACGGCCAACACGGTTGGTCTGGGTGACACCTCGGGCCTCTATCATGGTACCCAGGCGATCAACCAGGGCCAGATGGACCGCTGGAACATCGTCGTCGGCCTCAACTATCTCCCCGCTGCGGTGGAGAGCGAGATCGTGCTGAAGAAGGTCGCCGGCGTGCCGGACGACACCGTCGACAAGATGGTCAAGGTGGCCGATCTGACCCGCCAGGGTTTCATCGGCGGCGATATCTCCACCGTGATGAGCCCGCGCACCGTGATCACCTGGGCGCAGAATACCGCGATCTTCAAGGATCCGGGCTTCGCCTTCCGCCTCTCGTTCCTCAACAAGTGCGATGAGACCGAGCGGATGCTGGTGGCCGAGTACTATCAGCGCGTGTTTGGCACGGAACTGCCGGAAAGCGTGGTCGGCAAGGCGTGAGCCTGGCCTGCCTCGTTCCGCTGCTGCTCGTGCAGGCTGCACCGGCGGCGGCGGAGTGCACGGCCAGCCTGCCCGACAAGCCTGCCGCAGCGGCGGCTGCCGCGAAGCCGTTCTATGACCAGAAGGCCGATGCCCGCGCCGCGATGGATGCGGCGCTGGCCAATGCTGCAGCCACCTCGCGTTCCGCCGTTCTGGTCTTCGGTGCGGACTGGTGCCACGACAGCGTAGCTCTGGCGAAAGTCCTGACCTCTGATGCCTTCAAGGCCGAGTTCGGCGCGGGCTACGCAGTTACTTTCATCGATGTCGGCGTTCCCCAGGCGGGCAAGGGCCGCAACATCGAGCTGCTGGCGCGCTTCAAGGTCAAGGAACTGAAGGGTACTCCGGCGATGTTCGTGGTCGGGTCGGATGGGCGTTTGCGCAACAAGCGCAAGGATGCGCTGTCCTGGCGCAACGCTGAGAGCCGCGGGGCCGCCGCGACGCTCGATTGGTTCCGCAAGCTGAAGGACTAGCTGCGCCGCGGCCGCGTTTTCCTACAATCGGGCGATCTGGTAACAGGCCAGCCGCTCTTTCCACCGTCAAACGTCAGGCGCGTTTCGCGCCACGCCCCGGCGCACATCCGGCGCCGAATTTTTCATCCGGGCGCGCGCAAGCCCGGCAGACAGGCCCAAACACCCCAGGAATTGGCCATTCCTGGGGTGTTGGAAGAAGCGGACTCACTGTCAACTGTGTCAACCTGAGCGTAATGCTGCTCAGCCGTCGTCGGTATCGGCATCGGCGGTCGGGCCGCCGCCGGCCGGGCCGGTATAGCCAGCGCCGCCATCCTTGCCTTCCCACCAATAGGCGGGACGCTTGCGGGTGCCGGTCAGCTCTTCGTTGAGCGTTGCGGCATCAAGCAGGCGGCCGCCGATCATGACCTTGCTGATCTTGTCAGAGTTGCGGATGTCCTTGGTCGGGTCGGCATCGAGCACCACCAGGTCGGCCAGCTTGCCTACCTCAAGGCTGCCGACATCGGCATCGTAACCCAGCGAACGCGCAGCTTCGATCGTGCCGGTGCGCAGGGCTTCGACCGGGCTCATCCCGCCGCGGGCGAAGGACCACAGTTCCCAGTGCGCGGCGATGCCCGGTTCCTGCCCATGTGCGCCGATTGCCACCGGCACGCCGCGGCGCGCCAACTTGGCGGCTTCGCGGGCACTGTCGTCGTCCTTGTAGTCGCCATCGGCGGCGATCGTCCGACGCGCATTGTTGGCGGCAAGGATCGCTGCCGGCTCGTGCTTCTTCAGCAGCGGATGTTCCCAGACGTTGGTATGCGAACGCCAATAGGGATCGCCGGCCGGGCCGCCATAGGTCACCACCAGTGTCGGGGTGTAGCCGGTCTTCGACTGGCTGAAGAACTGCAGCACGTCTTCATAGAACACGCCGAGCGGCAGGTTGTGCTCGACCGTGGTGTTGCCATCGGCGATCAGCGTCATGTCGAAGCCGAACAGCGAGCCGCCTTCGGCGACGGAACGGATGCCCTCGGCCAGCGCCGCCGCTGTCACTTGCTGGCGCTGGTCACGTCGGGGCTGATTGTAGTTCTTCAGGCTGTGCGCGCCCTGCGCCTTTAGGCGGCGAACATGGGCCAGGGCATCGTCGTAGCTGTCGATCTGGGCATAGACCCCGGCAGCCCGCGCGCCATAGACGATCTCGGCCGTCGAGAAGGTGCGCGGCCCGACAATCTTGCCGGCGCGGGTCATTTCCAGCGCCGGGAAGACGGTGCGGGCGCTGCTTGACGGGTCGTGCCGGGTGGTCACGCCCAGCGCCAGGTTGATCATCTCCGCCCAGTTGGCTTGGGGGGTGATCTCGTCGATGCCATAGGGTCCGTGCGCATGGGCGTCGATCAGGCCGGGGATGATGGTCTTGCCGGTGGCGTCAAGCGTCGGCGTTCCGGCCGGGATCGCAACTTCGCCGCGCTTGCCAATGGCCTTGATCCGGTCACCTTCGATCAGGATCACGCCATCGTCAATTGCGCCCCCATCCATGCCCTTCATGGTGACGACGCGCGCGCCCACGATCGCGACGCTGCCCTTCGGCTTGTCGGCCGTGACCGTCATGGACAGTGAAACGCCAATCTTGGGCGGTTCGAACTTGGCCGGCTTGGCACCCTTGGCCAGCGGGGCGTCAGCGAACAGCGCAGCAGTAGCCGCACTGAACACCGTTGGCCCGAGCGACCAGTTGACGCGGCTGCCGCCCTGGCTCCAGTGGATCCAGTCGGCCCCGTCGCCGCTGACCTTGACCACCGGCAGCGCGCCGCTCTTGGTTGAGAGTGAGACTTCCTGCGTGCCGGGAACCAGCGGGGTGACGAAGGCCTGGTAGTTCTGGCGGAAGGCCAGGAACTTGCCATCGGGCGAGACCCGGTAGTCGTTGACCAGCTCGCCCTTGGCGTGGACGCGGCGTGCTTCGCCATTGAGGTCGAGGCTGACGAGGCGGCTTTCCTTGGCATCGCCTTCCATCACGAAGACGCGGTCATTGGCAGCGCCAAACTGCGGGTTGCCGCCGTTCTCGGTGATGCGGGTCAATTCGCCGCCGGTTGCAGCAACGCGGTAGACGCCCGGTTCAGCCGAAGCGCGCGGGCTAGAGAGGTAGCCGCCCCGGTCCTTCTCGAAGACCACGGTCTTGCCATCGGGCGAGAAGCGCGGACGGGCATAGTGACCGGCGGGGGTGATCGCGGTCGACTTGCCGCCGCTGGCCGCAATGGTGCGCACTTCGCCCAGGCCCGCATCGGTCCAGCGGACATAGGCCAGCTTCTTGCCGTCGGCCGACCACGAGGGGTAGGCCTCCATCGCGGCTTCGTCGCTGGTCAGGCGGCGCGGTTCGCCCCCCGCCATCGACTTGATCCAGAGCTTGCCGAGCGTTTCGAACACCACCGCCTTGCCATCGGGCGAGACATTGGCCCCGCGCGGCATCTTGGTCTCGAAGGTGTCAGGCGCCACCGCCACCGCCGGGCGGGGCGGATCGATCACGCCGCGCGTGTCGTTGATCTTGAAGGGGATGATCGCGCTCTTGCCCGTGGCCAGATCGACCCGGTTAAGCTTGCCACCGGCCCAGACCACCAGGCTGGCCGAATCCGGCGTCCAGGCCATGTTGGGATAGACGCCGGTGACTGCCCAGGTCTCCTGCACGTCCATGTCGAGGGCGTCATAGACCTTGCGGTCCTCGCCGGTTGCCAGGTCACGGACATAGAGCCGCGGTTGGGTTGCCTCGCGGCGGACATAGGCGATCTTCTTGCCATCGGGCGATGGGGTCGGGCGCACCGCGCCGCCTTCGCCGCCGATCACGCTGTCGATCTTGCCGCTCTCCAGGTCATAGCGTTCGATCGCGAAGAGCTGGTTGTTGCTGTCCTGCGCGTATTCGAAGATCGGACCCGGCGTGGTGTTGCGGGTGAAGTAGACGTGCTTGCCATCGGGCGCGAAGATCGGCTCGCCCAGCTCCTTCTGGTGCTGCTCGTTCGGCCGCTTGACCAGCAGCACGCCGTCGCCGCCTGAAACGTGGTACATCCAGACCTCACCCGTGCCGAGCGAGCGGCCGGTGGTGAAGTGCTTCTTGGCAACGATGTACTGGCCGTCCGGGCTCCAGCTCGGCTGGTTGGTCAGGCGGAAGCTCTCATTGGTCAGCTGGCGCTTGTCGCTGCCATCGCGGTTCATGATCCAGATGTTGTCACCGCCGCCCCGGTCGGACGTGAAGGCGATCCGCTTGCCATCGGGCGAGAAGCGCGGCTGGGTCTCGTAGGGCAGGCCTTCCGAAATCCGGGTGGGCGTGCCGCCGGTGATCGGCATGGTGTAGATGTCATCCAGCAAGTCAAACGCCACGGTCTGCCCGTCGGGGCTGACATCGAGGTTCATCCAGGTGCCTTCCTCGACCGAGATCGGCACTTCGCGCACCTTCATGCCGGGAGGTGCGGCCACGTCCCACTTCGGGGCATCCTTGGCATCCTGCGCCATCACGGCGGCGGGCAGGGCGGCGAGGCTCAGCGCCAGGGCAAGGCGCGAGGTGGTGCGGGCAACGGTCTTCATCGGTGGAATCTCCCCCCAGTCTGGCCCCGGACTTTCGGCCCGGAGCCAGCACTGTCAATCAGCGGTTCGGCGAACGACTTTGCCGCCTGACGAGCGTCCTCAGGCGTTCGGCGTAACGAGGTACTTCTCGCCAGTGCGCCGGGCATTGTATTCGCTCACCGCTTCCTTGGTCAGCATGCCTTCCAGGCTGACATGGGCCTTGTAATGACTGGCAAAGGTGGTGGTCAGATCCTTCATCACCCGCGCGCGCATCCGCCCGACGATTTCCATCCCGGCCTTCATCATGAATGGCGTCAGCAGCCAGCCGGACAGATCCCAGGTCAGGCCAAAGGCACGGTTAAGCACCGTCGGCCCCAGATCGAGCGCGCCGTAGATGCAGACCTTCTTCGCTTCGCTCGAGCCATAGCGGCTGAAAGCAGCGCCGCGGCTGGCGGCGGCTTCCATCGCGGTCAGGAACTGGCTGGCCACCGTACCGCCGCCGATCGGATCGAAGCCGATCATCGCCTTTGTTTCGGCAATCGCGTCGATCAGCTTGGGCATGTAATCGGCGTCAGTCATGTTGAGCACATGGGTCGCGCCGAGGTCTTTCAGCAGCTTCACCTGCGCGTCCGAGCGGACCACGTTCACCAGCGGGATGTTGTCCTGAAGGCAGATCTTGACCAGCATCTGGCCCAGGTTCGATGCAGCAGCGGCGTGAACGATGCCAGTATAGCCTTCCAGCTTCATCGTTTCGACAAAGCCCAGCGCGGTCATCGGATTGACGAATGAGCTGGCGGCCTGTTCGGCGGTCACCCCGTCTTCCACCACGAAGCCCATGTTGGGATCGGCATAGGCATAGGAGCCATAGGCGGTGCCGGGAACGCACGCGATGCGCTTGCCCATCAGGTGCTCGCAGCCTTCGCCGGCGGCGACCACGATCCCGGCGGCTTCGTTGCCCGCTGGCATCGCCATGCCGTGCCGCGCCTTCATCGCGCGGGTGGCGTTCTCGGGCATCTTCGCGACGACCTTGCCAGGCGAATAGACCGCGTTGTCCGTATCTGCACTGGCAAACAGCAGGCCAAGATCGGACGGGTTGATCGGCGTCGCTTCGACCTTGATCAGCACCTGGCCAGCTTTGGGATCGTCCCAGGTCTTGTCGTTGAGCTGCAGGGTCAGCGTGCCATCGGCATCGAGCTGCGTAGTGAGTTGCTTGCCGGTGAAGGCCATTGGTTGTCTCCCGAATCCTTGGTTTCGGATTGCAACCTAGTGCCTCATTCGCCCGGGTAAAGCGCGCGGACGAAATAGAGTCCTTCGCTCGGCGCATTCAGGCCCAATGCCGAGCGATCGCGCGCGGCCAGTGCCTCGCCAACCTGCTCCTCGCGCCAGCGGCCCATGCCGACCAGGGCGAGGCAGCCGACCATCGAGCGGACCTGGTGATGCAGGAAAGAGCGCGCGGCGGCGCGGATGTGCACTTCCTCGCCCGCCCGCGCCACGCTCAGCAGGTCGAGCGTCTTTTCCGGGCTCTGCGCCTGGCAGTGGACCGAGCGGAAGGTGGTAAAGTCATGCTGCCCGACCAGCGCCTGCGCTGCGCGGTGCATCGCCTCGGCATCAAGCGGCTGGGCCACTTGCCAGGCGCGGTCGCGGTCAAGCGTCAAGGGTGCGCGGCGGTTGGCGATCCGGTAAAGGTACTCGCGGCCAATACAGGAAAAGCGGGCATGCCAGTCGTCGGGCACGGCCTCGCAGGCCAGGACGGCGATCGGCGCGGGGCGAAGGTGGTGGTTGACCGCTTCCATCAGCCGGAAGGCATCAATGTCCTTCGCCACCTCGACATGAGCGCGCATTCCAAGCGCGTGAACGCCTGCGTCTGTGCGTCCGGCGGCGTGCAGGGTGACCGTCTCGCCCGTCGTTGCGTGCACAGCCTCTTCCACCGCCTGCTGCACCGAAGGCCCATGGGCCTGCCGCTGCAAGCCGAAGAACGGTGTGCCATCAAACTCGAGGGTGAGGGCGAAGCGGGTCAAGCTAGCGTGGTCCCTGCGGCAATCGCCCAGCCGCGCAACAGGTCGGCCGTCGCCATCACTGGCCGGCCAGCCCGCTGGACCAGCGTCGGGCGGATTGCGCCTGTGGCGCAAGCGATGCTCAGCTGATCATCCAGCACCTCGCCTGGTGCCCCGCTCCCATCAGTAATGTCGGCCGCGAGCACCTTGCAACGTTCGCCCTGGTATTCGAGCCATGCACCCGGCGCTGGAGCAAAGGCACGGATCTGGCGTTCGACCTGTGCGGCGTCCTGGGAGAAGTCGAGCCGGGTCTCGGCCTTGTCGATCTTCTTGGCATAGGTCACGCCATCGTCCGGCTGGGGCTGTTCCGGATAGGCGGAAAGGTGTGCCAGCACCTCCACGATCAGTCGTGCACCGATCTGCGCCAGCTCCTCGGTCAGCTGCCCGGCAGTCTTGCGATCGATTGGTTTACGCCCTTCGAGCAGCACCGGGCCAGTATCAAGCCCGGCCTCCATCCGCATGATGTCCACCCCGGTTTCGACATCGCCGGCCAATATCGCCCGCTGGATCGGTGCCGCCCCGCGCCAGCGCGGCAGAATCGAACCGTGGAGGTTGAGGCAGCCATGCTTCGGCGCGTCCAGGACGGCCTGCGGCAAGATCAGGCCATAGGCCGCAACCACGGCAATGTCGGCATCGAGAGCGGCAAAGGCCGCCTGTTCCTCCGCGCCCTTGAGCGAGGCCGGATGGCGCACTGCGATCCCCAGTTCCTCGGCCTTGCGGTGCACCGGAGTTGGGGTCAGTTCCTTGCCACGCCGTCCGCCGGGGCGGGGCGGCTGGGTATAGGCGGCGACAACCTCATGCCCCGCCGCAACCAGCGCTTCCAGCGCCGGTACGGCAAAGTCCGGGGTACCCATGAAGATGATGCGCACAACCTACTCCCGCTCGTCCTGAGCTTGTCGAAGGACCGTCCTTACTTTCGGCGGCGGAAAAGAAAAGGACGGGGCTTCGACAAGCTCAGCCTGAGCGGTATGGGAGAAGAATGGCATCGCAAGAGATCGAGACACTAACTCAGGCCCTGTCGCGCCTGCCGGGGCTGGGGCCGCGCTCGGCTAGGCGCGCCGTGCTGTGGCTGATCAAGCGGCGCGAAACCGCATTGGTGCAGCTCCTCAGCGCGCTCGAAGGCGTATCGGAACGGCTGGTCGAGTGCGAGGCTTGCGGTAATGTCGATACGACCAATCCTTGCAGCATCTGCGCCGATCCGCGCCGCGACCAGCGCGCGCTGTGCGTGGTGGAGGACGTTGCCGACCTGTGGGCGCTGGACCGCGCACGGCTGTTTACCGGGCGCTACCACGTGCTGGGCGGCCGGCTCTCGGCGCTGGAAGGCATACGCCCGGAAGACCTGACCATTGCCGCCCTGATCCAGCGCGTCTCCGCAGGCGGGATCGACGAGGTCGTCCTGGCTATGAACGCCACGCTCGAAGGGCAAACCACGGCGCACTACATTGCAGAGCGATTGGAAGGCTTCCCGGTGCGGATTACCCAGCTCGCCCACGGCCTGCCGGTTGGCGGCGAACTCGACTATCTGGATGAGGGCACCCTGGCCCAGGCGCTGCGCGCGCGGCGACCAATGAGCTAGTCGATCAGACTGATCGCCGCAGCTGCCTTGCGATCTGGCGCTTTGCTGCCTATTTGGCCGATATGGCTATCCGCGAAATCATCGAAGTTCCCGATCCCCGTCTGAAGGTGATCTCCGAACCCGTCACCAAGTTCGATGACGAGCTCAAGACGCTCGTCGCCGACATGTTCGAGACTATGTACGATGCTCCCGGCATCGGCCTTGCAGCGATCCAGGTTGGCGTGCCGCAGCGGGTGCTGGTGATTGATCTGCAGCCGGAAGACCCGGATGCAGAGCCGGAAGTCTGCACTGCGCACGGCGGCCACGCCCACAGCCATCAGCCCCTCAAGAGAGAGCCGCGGGTATTCATCAACCCCGAAATTCTGGATCCGTCGGATGACTTCTCGGTCTATTCCGAAGGCTGTCTTTCGGTGCCGGAAATCTACGCCGACGTCGAACGCCCGGCCCGGATTCGCGCCCGCTGGCAGGACCTTGACGGCAAGGTCCACGAGGAAGAGATGGATGGCCTGCTGGCCACCTGCCTGCAGCACGAGATGGACCACCTTGAAGGGATCCTGTTCATTGATCATCTCAGCCGGCTTAAGCGGCAGATGGCGCTGAAGAAGCTGGATAAGCTGCGCAAGACTGCCTGATAGGGCTGGCGTTCCCGCTCCGTTCCGGTTAGCGTATGAGCATGGATTCTACGCTGACCCTCATTGTCGTACTCATTTTCGGCCTTGCCTTGGGCACCGGCCTCGGCTGGTTTTTCGGGGCCCGCCCGGTGGCGGAGCTGCGGCAACGGCTGGGCGTGCAAGAGGCTGAGGCGAAGGAGCTGGATGCCCGCTTCCGCCAGGCCGTGAAGGAACTGGGCGACGCTTCGATCGAGAACGCGACGCTCAAGGCCAATGCGGCGAATTTCGAAGAGCAGAAGGCCGGCCTGGTGGCCGCGCAGGAATCGCTCAAGAAGGAGTTCGAGAACGCCGGGTCGAAAATCCTGGCCCAGGCGCAGGAAACCTTGCTCAATCGCGCGCAGGAGCGGCTGACCCAGTCCGAGGAAAAGAGCGCTGAACGGCTGAAGGCACTGCTCGCACCGGTCGATGAACGGCTCAAGAGTTATGAGCAGCAGGTTCAGACGCTGGAACAGCAGCGCGTCGATGCGTTCGGTCAGCTGACTGGCCTGATCCAGTCGCTGCGTGAGGGGCAGGAGCAGGTGCGGGCAGAGGCCGCGCGGCTTGGCAATTCGCTGACCAATGCGCCGAAAGCCCGCGGCCGTTGGGGTGAGCGGGCCTTGCAGAACGTGCTGGAGCAGTGCGGTCTGTCCGAACACACCGATTTCAACCTGGAGCATTCACTGGAGACCGAAGACGGGCGGCTGCGGCCCGACGCCATTGTCCACGTGCCTGGCCAGAAGAAGCTGGTGATCGATGCCAAGGTCTCGCTCAACGCCTACCAGGCGGCGTTCGAGGCTAACGACGATGCCGAACGCAAGCGCCACCTCGACATGCACGCCCGATCGATGCGCAACCACGTCGCAACGCTGGGCGCCAAGGCGTATCAGAACCAGTTCGACGACGCTCCGGACTATGTGGTGATGTTCGTGCCCGGCGAACACTTTGTCGCAGCGGCGCTGGAACACGATCCGGAACTGTGGGACTTTGCTTTCCATAACAAGGTTCTGCTCGCGACACCTACCAACCTGGTTGCGATTGCACGGACCGTGGCAATGGTCTGGAAGCAGGACCAGCTTGCACGCGAAGCGGTCGAAATCGGTAAGGCCGGGGCAGAGTTGTATGACCGGCTTGCCGTGGCCGCCGATCACCTCAAGGGGATGGGCGCGGGGCTGGAACGCGCGGTGCGTAAGTATAACGATTTCGTCGGCAGCTTTGAACGCAACGTGCTGTCGTCTGGCCGCCGCCTGCGCGACAAGGGGATCGAGATCGGCAAGCGTGAGATTGAGGACGTGCCACTGATCGAGGCGGCATCGCGCTACAGCGGCGCTGAGGCACCCGCTATCGCAGCGGCAGCGGAAGACTAATCAGACTTTCGCACCAGTTCCGCGACATGGGTGTCCGAGCGGATGCCCATGCGGCCGTTTTCGATGAAGAAGGCCGGCGATGCGCCTAGCAGTTCGGCGACGGCGCGCTCCTGCTCCATGAGACCTTCGCAGTACATCTGAGTCGAAATGACCGGGCCGATCTTCATCTGCCCATTGTTCAGTTCGAGATCGCCGCCAAGACCATTGCAGCCAACGTTCGCTGCAATGCGCTTCTCAAAAATCCGCAGTTCGGCGTTGTTGGACACCGGTTTCTGGCGGTCGATCGACACGAAAGTCCAAGTGGTAAGCGGCCGGTTTGGATCGGCTGCAGGCTCAGTTCTGCCGCCATGCTGAGGCGTGGCGCAGGCGGCGAGGAGGGACAGGGCGGCGAGAAAGGCTTGGCGGATCATGACTTAGCCTATCGCGCTTGCCGTCTGATCGCCCGCTGAACGTGTTCTACCCGCCCAGCGCATCCAGCACTTCATAGGCCAGTACCGCCCCGGCGACGGCGGCGTTCAGGCTGTCAGCGCGGCCCTTCATCGGCATGGTCACACGCAGGTCGCAGGCCAGTTCATAGTCCTCGGGTAGCCCGCGGCTCTCGTTGCCGACCATGATAAAACAGGGCGCAGCATAGGGTGCGCCGCGATAGGGCACGGCATCGCGCAAGCTGGCGGCGACAAGTTGTCCGGGTCCGCTGCGCAGCCACGGCAGGAACTCTTCCCACCGCGCCTGGGCAATCTTTTGCGTAAAGACCGCGCCCATGCTGGCGCGCACGGCCTCGGCCGAAAAGGGATCGGCGCAGTCGTCGATCAGGATCAGTCCGCCCGCGCCAACCGCATCACCGGTACGCAGCATGGTGCCAAGGTTGCCGGGATCACGCAGCGCCTGGGCGACCAGCCAGAGCTTGGCGCCTGAGCGGTCGAGCGCCGCAAGGCTGGTGTCGAATTCGGCAAAAACGCCGCAAACCGCCTGCGGATTGTCCTTGCCGGTGATCTTGCTGAGGATGTCTGCGCTCGTCTCGATCACCTCACCGTCAGCGGTGGCAACATCGGCTTCCAGTGTCGCCAGCAGTGGATGCGGATCACGCCCCTCGGCCATGACCAGCACTTGCGGCAGGTGCCCGCTTTCGCGCGCGTCGGTCAGCAACCGCAGGCCCTCGGCCAGAAACTGGCCTGATGCCTTGCGATGCTTTTTGTCCCTGAGCGCCCGCAGCGCCTTGACTGTGGGGTTGGAAAATCCGGTGATCTGGCGGCGGTTCAAGCGCTCAATCCTCGCCGAACCCGTCCTTGACCAGCCCGACCAGCTTGAGCAAGGCCGGTTCGCACCCGTCGCCGGTAACGATGATCTCAACGCTGTCGCCCTTGGCCGCGCCCAGCATCATCAGTCCCAGGATCGATCCGCCGGCCGCCTCGTTGCCGTCCTTTTCAACCCGTACTGCCAGGCCATTGCAGAGCTGGGCGACGGCATTGACGAACTTGGCGCTGGCGCGCGCGTGCAGACCGCGGTTGTTGACGATTTCGACGGTTTCGCGCGCCTCAGACATATTCGACTTTCCCCACCCCGAAGCTGTTCGTCACGCGTCCTGACCAAGAAACTCCGACGCGATCGTGATGTAATTGCGACCAGCATCGCGCGCCGCCTCGGTCGCCTTGGCCAGGGTCATGCAGGTCCGCGCCTTTGCGAGCCGGATCAGCATCGGCAGGTTGATCCCGGCAATGACTTCGACCTTGCCCGCTTCCATCAGCGAAATCGCAAGGTTGGAGGGCGTGCCGCCGAACAGGTCGGTCAGGATGATCACGCCGTTACCGCCGTCGACGGCCTTCACCGCGTCGGCGATCTCGCGCCGGCGGGCCTCCATGTCGTCATTCGGGCCGATGCAGACCGTGGCGACCGCTTCCTGGCGGCCAACGACATGCTGCATGGCGTGGACAAATTCCTCGGCAAGCTTGCCGTGGGTAACCAGGATCAGGCCGATCATGCGAGGGGGATGCTCCGAACTGCCACGCCGGCGAATTCCGCCGGAAAGTGGCGCAGGGCCATGACGCCGAACGATGCCATGGTCAATGCTTTCCTTCGACCAGGTCGGCCGCGCGCGAGCCCAGGTTGCGGTGGATTACCGTGGGGCTGAAGCCTGCTTCATCCAGCGCTTTGGCCAGCTGTTCTGCCGAATAGACCGAACGGTGCCTTCCGCCCGTGCAGCCAAAGGCAATGTTGACATAGGCCTTGCCCTGCGCGGCATAGCGCGGGAGCAGCATCAGCACGAGGTCGCGGATTCGGCCGAAGGCATCCTCCCAGGCTGGATCGCGCGCGATATGTGCGCCGACCTGGGCGTCCCGACCGGTCAGGGGACGCAGCTCCGGATCCCAATGTGGATTGTCGAGGAAGCGCATGTCGAACACCAGATCGGCAATCGGCGGCATACCTCGCGAAAAGCCGAAGCTGGTGACGGTCACCGTCGTGGGCTGGGGTGCTTCGTCCAAAAAGCGTTCGCGCACGGCCTGCTGCAGATCGTTGCTGGTGAACTCGGTGGTTGAGATCACCAGGTCGGCCCAGCGCCTCAGCGGCTCAAGCAGTTCGCGCTCCGAAGCGATGCCGGTGGTTACCGGCAGGTCCTGGGCCATCGGGTGGCGGCGACGGGTCTCGTTATAGCGCCGCTCCAGTTCGGCCCCCCCGCAATCGAGGAACAGCGTGGTCAGCTCAAGGTCCGGACGCTGGACCAGCTTCTTCACGCGCTCGATCACCTTGTTCGGATCAAAACCGCGCGTGCGGGCATCGAAACCGATCGCCAGCGGCGGACGAAGTTCGCTGCGCGGGGCATCGGGACTGTCGATCAGCCGGTCGAGCAGGCGGATCGGAAAATTGTCGATCGTTTCCCAGCCAAGGTCTTCCAGCACCTTGAGCACGGTCGTCTTGCCCGCGCCAAGCAGGCCGGTGACGAGGAGAACGCGTTGCCGCGGTGGGGCGGAATCGATTGCACTCATGATCGCAGCCCAATGTGGGCCTGCTCATCGCTAAATGAAAGCCCCCAGCGTTCCAGAGCAACCTCTGCCCGCAGGGCGAGGACCGGGCTGTCGGGCCAGAGCGCGAGGCACGGCAGGTCGATCCCCTCGATTGTCTGCACTTCCGGCTGATCCGGCAGGCGCGGTGCTGCGGGATCGAGTCGCAACGCCAGTGCCAGCGGCACGAAACTGGTGACCGGGCGGGTCAGCAGCCCGACATTGCGGACTTCGATCAGGCCCGCGATTTGCGGGGGTGGAAAGGCGCGCAACACCGCGCCCTGCGCCTCGACCCGCACGCCATCATCGCCGACCAGCATGGCGCCCCGGTCGATCAGCGCGAGGGCCAGGCTTGACTTGCCCGATCCCGGTGGCCCCTGGATCAACACGCCCCGGCCGCCAACGGCGACGCAGTTGGCCTGGATCAGCCGGCTCATTCGGCATCCTCGGCTACTTCGGGCAGCGGCAGGTGCAGCACCAGGCAGGCACCATGTCCGCCGCCGGGCCGGTCCTGCGCGATCAGCGATCCGTCGTGCGCTTCGGCGATCGTCCGGGCGATGGCCAGGCCCAGGCCTGAATGGCTGCCAAAATCCTCGCTTTGCGGGCGCAGGGAATGGAAGCGCTCGAACACCTTCTCGCGCGCTTCGGTCGGAATGCCCGGGCCCTCGTCGCTAACTGCGAGCTCCAGCAGATCGCCCTGTCGTTCCAGGGTCACAGCCACTGTCCCGCCAGGGGGAGAGAAGGACACCGCGTTGTCGAGCAGGTTTTCGAGCACGCGCTCGAGCCGAGCCGCATCGCCGGGCACTTCCCAAGGTCCGGGGCCTAGCGGACTCACCTCGATCCGGCAGCCGGCATGGGTGCCGCGTTCAGCGCGGGCAGCGACCAGCGACTGCGCAAGGGCCAACATGTCGACGGGCAGGAACCGCGTCCGTGACAGCTCGGCATCGATCCGTCCGGCCTCAGCAATTTCCGTGACCAGTCGGTCGATCCGCCGCAGGTCGTGCGCGGCGATCCCGGTCAGTTGCTGGCGCAAGGCTTCGTCCTTGACCTTGCCAAGGGATTCGAGCGCCGAGCGCAGCGAGGCGAGCGGGTTCTTGATCTCGTGCGCCACGTCCGCGGCGAAGCTTTCGCCAGCATCGATCCGGTGGCGCAGCGCCGAGGACATATCGGAGATGGCGCGCGCCAACAGCCCGATCTCGTCGCGCCGCTCAGGCAAGCGGGGAACGACGACCTGACGTTCGCGCCCCAGCCGAACGCGGATCGCGGCCCGGACTAGTTCGCGCAGAGGCTGGACGATCGTGCGGGCCAGGAACAGCGAGAGCTGGATCGAGATGATCAGCGTTACCGCCAGGACGATTGCCAGGGTCTGGCGGGCATCGCGCACGCTCTGCGTCACGTCGCGGGCATTGCGGGTGGTAAGCAGCATTTCGCCGCTGGTGCCAACTGGCGTCGCTGCGTTGATGACCGGGGTTTCATCCGGTGCGGCCCGGCGCTCGACTACTGTCGACATCGCCTTCGCGGCCTCGGCGATTTCAGGCCAGGCGGCGCTGGTGTCGATCACTGGATCGACATAGGCCGAGCCAGCCGCGTTGCCGATCAGGAAGTTCATTCCCGCGTCGAGCCACCGCGCAGCGTGCTGGTACCAGGGCTCGCTGGCTGGATCGACGAGGGCAAAGGTGGGCGGGGCAAGCCTGAAGCTGTCTAGCAGCAGTCGCCCAGTGCCGTCGTAGAGCCGCAACCGCAGGGACTGTTCGTGCCCGATCCGCACCATCAGCGCAGCACGCTGCGCGCGCGGTGCGGCACCCAAGCCTTGCGCCGCGATCTGCGCTTCGGCCCGGGCCAGTTGATAGCGCTCTGCGAACAGCTGGTTGCGGTATGAATCGAGGTAGAACAGGCTGCCGGCCATCAGGCCCAATGCGATGATGTTGACCGCCAGGATTCGTGCGGTCAGCGAGGTCCGCCGCGTCCAGTCGCGCCGGCGCCAGGCGCGGGTGCGGGGCGGAGCAGCCTCAGGCATCGCTGAATGAGTACCCGGCACCATAAAGCGTGTCGATCGCGGCGAAGTCCGGATCTGCGACCCGGAACTTGCGGCGCAGGCGTTTGATGTGACTGTCGATCGTGCGGTCGTCGACGAAGACATCTTCGCTATAGGCCGCATCCATCAGCTGGTTGCGGCTTTTGATCACGCCGGGACGCATGGCCAGCGCCTCGAGGATCAGGAATTCGGTGACGGTGAGCGACACCGGCTCGCCGCGCCAGGTCACTCGGTGGCGGGCGGGGTCCATTTCCAGCGGGCCGCGTGCGATCACCGAGCTTGGCTGGACTTCGCCTTCGTGCTCGTCCTCAGTGGCTGCGGCTTCAGCCTTGACCAGTTCGGTGCGGCGCAGGATCGCCCGGATCCGGGCGACCAGCAGGCGCTGGCTGAACGGCTTGGTAATATAGTCGTCCGCACCCAGCGAGAGACCCAGAGCCTCATCGGTCTCTTCGTCCTTGCTGGTCAGGAAGATGACCGGGATTGCGCTTCTGGTGCGAAGTTGGCGAAGCAGTTCGAACCCGTCCATGCGCGGCATCTTGATGTCACAGACGGCAAGGTCTGGCGGGTTTTCGAGCAGGGCCTTCAGCGCCGTCTCGCCATCCGAATAGACGCGCGTGGCAAAACCTTCGGCCTGGAGTCCAATTGAAACACTGGTCAGGATGTTGCGATCATCATCGACCAGGGCGATCGTCTGCAAGGGGCTGGGCGTGGCGTCCATAAGCTAGGTTCGGGCGTCCGGTTCGGGGAGTAACCGGTTACCGGCTTCACTCTCCGGTGACAATCTTGCAGGCGGGGTTGCCCCCGCATTCGATTTTCATCGGCAAGCGGATCGGTTTGGCCGCTCGGCGGTTTGACGGTTGCAGCCTGCATCGCTATGCGCCCTGACGAATCCCTGCATTCGTATGCAGAAGCCCCCGGCAATGCGCCCTATGCGCAGCGCCTTGACCACGGAGACGACCTTGACCGCTGCGCTGTCCTACCCGCTCGCCAACCAGGGTATTGCCACCGATGCCACGATTTTCGCCAACCTCGGCACTGCGCCGTTGGTGGAGCAGGCGCTGAAGCGCGGCGAAGGGCAGCTGACCAAGGATGGCGCACTGCTGGTCGATACCGGCAAGTTCACCGGGCGCAGCGTTAAGGACAAGTATGTTGTCCGCGACAGCGTTACCGAGGACACGATCAACTGGGGCGCCATTAACCAGCCGATGTCGATCGAGCATTGGGCCAACCTCAAGGCTGACTTCCTGGCGGCGGTGAAGGGCCAGGACGAACTGTTCGTTGCCGACCTGTTCGGCGGCAGCCAGCCGGAATACCGCGTAAATGTGCGCGTGATCACCCAGATGGCCTGGCACAGTCTGTTCGTCCGCACCCTGCTGGTGCGCCCGAAGGCTGACGAACTGGCCAGCTTCACGCCGGAATATACCATCATCAACCTGCCCAGCTTCAAGGCTGACCCGGTCCGCCACGGCTGCCGCAGCGATACGGTAATTGCGGTCAACTTCAGCGAGAAGCTGATCCTGATCGGCAACACCGAATATTCCGGCGAGATGAAGAAGGGCGTGTTCGGCCTGCTCAACTTCCTGCTGCCTGCGCAGGGCGTGATGCCGATGCACTGTTCGGCCAATATCGGGGCCGACGGCAAGAGCGCGATCTTCTTCGGACTGTCGGGTACCGGCAAGACCACGCTCTCGGCCGATGCCAGCCGCACGCTGATCGGTGATGATGAGCATGGCTGGTCGGACCAGGCGGTTTTCAACTTCGAAGGCGGCTGCTACGCCAAGATGATCAACCTTTCGGCCGAGGGCGAGCCGGAAATCTACGCGACCACCAAGATGTTCGGCACGATCCTTGAGAACGTGGCGATGGACGAGGACACGCGCGAGCTCGACTTCACCGACGCCAGCAAGACCGAGAATACCCGCGGCGCCTATCCGATCGAGTTCATCCCGAACACCAGCGAGAAGAACCTCGGCCCGCCGCCGTCGAACATCATCTTCCTGACCGCCGATGCCTTTGGCGTGCTGCCCCCGATCGCGCGGCTTACGCCCGATCAGGCGATGTACCACTTCCTGTCGGGCTATACCGCCAAGGTTGCCGGGACCGAGATCGGCGTGACTGAGCCGCAGGCGACTTTCAGCACCTGCTTCGGTGCTGCCTTCATGCCGCGCCACCCCAGCGTCTATGGCAACCTGCTGAAGAAGCGGATTGCCGATGGCGGTGCGCAGTGCTGGCTGGTCAACACCGGCTGGTCCGGCGGCCGGGCGACCGATCCGGGCATCAAGCGGATGCCGATCAAGGCTACCCGGGCGCTTCTCAACGCCGCGCTCGATGGCAGCCTCAACGATGCCGAGTTCAAGAAGGATCCGAACTTTGGCTTCGAGGTGCCGGTTGCCGTGCCGGGCGTCGATACCAATCTGCTCGATCCGCGCGCGGCTTGGGCTGATGCGGCAGACTACGACAAGACCGCGCAGGAACTGGTTCGCAAGTTCATCGACAACTTCGCGCAATTTGCCGACTACGTCGATGAAAGCGTGCTAGAATCCGCTCCGACTGCCGCCTGACTCACTGATATTTTCGCCCGGTAGCAAGTGTTTACCCTTGCTACCGGGCGCTACCAGCCCATGATGCGGCTCCCTTGTATGGAGTCGCACCCATGGGCATTTTTGATAGCATCCTGTCTCAGGCCGGCCATGCCGACGTCGGTAACCTGGCCAGCAAGCTGGGCTTGCCGCCCGAACTGGCTGAAAAGGCGATTGCCGCCCTTGGTCAGAGCCACGCCGAACCGGGCGACACCATTGCCGGAGCCGCCGCGAAAACCGGGCTCGATGCTGGCGTGCTCAGCCAGATCGTTGAACAGCTCGGTGGTGAGGGCAGCCTGGCGCAATATGCCCGGACGCTGCAGGACAACCCGCAGCTGGCCGGGGTGTTCAAGTGGCTCGATCAGGACGGCGACGGCAATCCGATTGACGACGTGCTGGGCATGGCCGGCAAACTGTTCGGCAAGAGCTGACCTGTTTCAGCCCTTGGTTGCGGCAATGTAGCGATCGACCTGGCCGGCCAGGACATCGAGCGGGACATTGCCGCCGCCGACCACAGCATCGTTGTAGTCGCGCAGGTCGTACTTGGCCCCCAAAGCAGCCTTGGCCCGCTCGCGCTGGCTGAGGATTTCGCTGTGGCCCATCTTGTAGCCGCAGGCCTGGCCCGGCCATGAGCAGTAGCGGTCGACCTCGCTTGACACTTCTGCTCGGCCCGAACCGTTGGTGTTGGCAAACCAGTCGATTGCCTGCTCACGGGTCCAGCGTTTGGCGTGGAGCCCGGTATCGACCACCAACCGGCAGGCGCGGAATGCGATGGACTGGAGATAGCCCAGCTGGCCGACCGGATCGCCATCGTAAGCGCCCAGTTCGTCGCCCAGTGTTTCGGCATACAGCGCCCAGCCTTCGGAATAGGCGTTGAAAGCCAGGAGCGTGCGGATCAACGGCAGACGATTGGCATATTCGCCCTGCCAGACATGGCCGAAGATGCCTTCGTGGAAGGCCAGGGTCGGCAAGCTGTAGCGGCTGTGCAGATCGGTCGTGCCAAGGTTGATCCAGATCTTGCCAGGGATCGATCCGTCGATGGAACCCGCACCACCATAGGCACCGGGAGCGCCTGCTTCTTCAGCGGGAGGCAGGCGGCGGATTTCCAGGTTGCCCTTGACCGGGTGGCGGAAGGCGCGTGGGGCCTGGGCACGCATGAAATCGACCTTGGACTGCATGAGGGCGATGATCTCGGCCCGGCCCTTGTCGTCGTTGGTAAAGGTGAAGCGCGGGTCCTTGCCCAGTGCGGTCATCCGTTCGCCCACGGTCCCGCTGGTATAGCCAAGCGAGCGCAGGATCGGATCCATCCGGCCATGGAGCAGCGCAAGCTGTTCCTGCCCGATCCGGTGGACTTCATCGGGTGAATGGCTCGTCGTGGTGCTGGCCGACAGGCCCCAAGCATACCATTCATCACCATGCGGCCGGGCCCACAGGCCGGCATCGCTGGTTGCCAGCGTGCGCTGGAGCTTCAACTCGGCCAGTTGCTGTTCGAGTGCCGCCGCGACGGGGCCGGTCGAAAGCGCCTTGGCGCGGCCTTCCCAATCGCCCGGGATGGTCGCGGTGCGGCGAGCTAGCGAGCGGGTCAGGTCACCGCCATCGCGCAGCCCGGCAAGCTGGGTTTCCATCTGCCGGATTGCCTTGTCGAGCAGGAAGGAAGGCGGCACCACGCCGATTCTTCGGGCGGCTTTGATCCGATCCAACTCGCCCGCCAGCGTGGCGGGGAACGCGCCTAGGCGGGCGAGATAAGCTTCCGCATCGCTGGCATTGCGCACGGGGTGGTCGCTATCGAGGAAGCGCGGCAGGTCGAGGTAAGCGCCGACGTTCTGGATCACGACATAGGGGGTGTTGCGCCAGCCGCCCACGGCAACGTCACCATAGGGCAGGGCGAATCCTCTCAGCGCGGTGCGGAAGGCGCTGCGCACCACAGCCAGGCTAGTGCGGGTGTCAGGGTCAAGCGCCTCGGCATTGATGGCTTCGACCTGGCGAAGACCGCGCCGCAGCACTTCAGCCGTAGCCCTCTGCCCAGCGGCCGAGCGATCGCCCAGCTTGCTCCGCAGCGCCGCATGAGCGCCGGTATCGATGCCCAGCGAAGTCGCGCCCTCCGGGCTCTGTTCAATCAGCTGCCAGGCCAGCGATTCGAGCAGCGCAGTGGCGTCGGTCGGCGTAGCCGCAGCGGCCAGACGATTGGCACAACCGGGCAGAATTGCAGCTGCAGCCGATGCGCTGAGCAGGCCCAGGGCATTGCGGCGCGAAAGAGACATGGTTTCCATGGCCTTATCGTGCGTTGCCAGCCAGTCCCTGTCAAATCTGAGCAGAAGCCCCCGGGAAACTACGCGTTACGATTGGCAGGCCGATGGCAATTGGCTTAACGTAGCCGCGCCAAAGGGGTCGCGTCCTGGTGTAAAAAGCAGACCATGCCAAGGAGTACTCCGAATGCCTGAGCAGGGCCTGCTCGACGTCCTGCGTCGCAGCGGCGGACTGGCAGCTGTTTCGCGGCAGCTTGAGATCACACCGCCGCTGGCCCTGGCAGCGGCTAGCGCCTTGCTGCCCCTCGTTCGCGGCGGCTTCCGACGGCGTGTCGAAAAGGCCGACAGCCTTGGCACGGGTCTGACAGAGCTGCTGGTCTGGCTGGAGGGACTGGGCGGCGGCAGCCTGGCTGGTGCGGTGCTGCAGAGCGATGCGGTTTCGCCAGATGCCGGTCAGACGATCCTTGCGGACATATTCGGCCCGCAGCTGACCCGGGCGGTAGTGGCGGAAGCGGCGGTGCAGAGCAAGGTGACGCCCGCAACGGTACAGCAGGTCCTTCCCCTTCTGGCGATGCTGGCCGGCGGCTATGTTGCTGCGCGCGCCGGACGGATGTCGGCAGCTGATCGGTTGGCTGAGCTGGGACCGCTGCTGGATCTGGAAGGTCAGCCCAACCCGCTTGACGCGCTGTCCGGGATCGCGGACCACTGAGGCATGATTACCACTGTTCTGTCACTGCTGACCCTGGCCGTCCTGCTGATGCTGGCCGGCGCCGTGCTGCAATGGCGACGGGGTGAGCGGCGCAAGGCAGTGCTGCTGGTGATCCTGGCGCTGGTCGCCGGGATCAACGTCGCGATCTGGACTGTACCCTACGACAGCGGGGAAGCCCCGGTGGCCCGAGCGAGCGACACGCCCGCCTGAGCCCACGGGCTGGTCCGCGAGTTAGCGGATCGGACAATCCGGTGCGAGGCGCATGTCGAGGTAATTGTCGACCGCGCGCATCATCTCGTCGAGTTCGTTCTCGAAGAAGTGGTTGGCGCGGGGCACTTCGTCATGATGGATCGTGATGTGCTTTTGGGTACGCAGCTTGTCGACCAACTTCTGGACAGCGCCGGGCGTAACGACGGTGTCCTGGGCACCCTGGACGATGATGCCCGAGGCCGGGCAGGGGGCCAGGAAGCTGAAATCGTACATGTTGGCGGGCGGCGCGACCGAGATGAAGCCCCGAATTTCCGGGCGGCGCATCAGCAGCTGCATGCCGATCAGTGCGCCAAAGCTGTAACCGGCGATCCAGGTGGTGCTGGCTTCAGGGTGGATCGACTGGACCCAATCGAGCGCTGCGGCGGCATCGCTCAATTCGCCGATCCCGTTGTCAAAGCTGCCCTGGCTACGGCCAACGCCGCGGAAGTTGAACCGCAGGGTGGCAAAGCCGCGTGCCTGGAAGGTCTTGTACATCGCCATGGTGATGCGGTCGTTCATCGTCCCGCCGGCCTGGGGATGCGGGTGCAGGATCATGGCGACCGGCGCGCGCGGACGACTGGCGGGCTGGAAGCGGCCTTCAAGGCGACCTTCTGGGCCGGGGAAGATGACTGAGGGCATGGGCCTGGTACCTGCTTCTTGGCGGCTCCACCCTTGGCCGCCGGAGAAAACGGCGCGCCGAACCAGATGGGGCTATGATCGGGAGAGAGGCGCTATATAGAAACGGGCCTCCGAAAAGCAACTTTTGCGAACAATGACCGGCAAAACCATCTATCTTGACCACCAGGCCACTACGCCGCTCGCGCCGGAAGCCTTGGCAGCGATGTTGCCATGGCTGTCCGGTCCGGAGTCCATGGGCTTTGCCAATCCGCACTCGATGCACCGCGCCGGCCGTGCCGCAGCGGCAGCGGTTGAGCATGCGCGTGAGCAGGTCGCGGCGCTGCTGCCGAAAGGTGGCCGGGTCATCTTTACCAGCGGGGCAACGGAAGCGCTTAACCAGGCGCTGCGTTCTGTTCCACGCGGGCCGATTGCCTATTCGGCCGTGGAGCATTCGGCAGTAGTCAATGCAGCGATCGCCAGCGGCAGCGAGGTCCACGAGCTACCC
The DNA here is from genome assembly GCA_009926135.1 of Sphingomonadaceae bacterium. Lineage (GTDB taxonomy): Bacteria > Pseudomonadota > Alphaproteobacteria > Sphingomonadales > Sphingomonadaceae > Novosphingobium. Next base: position 54,098 of record RFPL01000003.1, on the reverse strand, counting down.
GTCGGTCCTGACGGGTTGGTTGATCCGGAAGTGCCACTGCCAGAGGGCGTCGACCTGGTTGCGCTGATGCAGGTCAACAACGAGATCGGCACGATCCAGCCAGTCGATCGCCTGGCCGAGAGTGCGCATGAAGCGGGTGCACTCTTTCTGTGCGATGCGGTGCAGGGCGCGGGCAAGCTGGCGCCGCCCGAAGGGGCAGACCTGATCGCGATTACGGCGCACAAGCTTTATGGTCCCAAGGGGATCGGCGCGCTGTGGGTGCGCGACGGCGTGAAGATCGGACCGCTAATGGCGGGCGGCGGGCAGGAGAGCGGGCTGCGCTCCGGTACGCTCAGCCCCGCGCTCTGCGCCGGGTTCGGAGCTGCTGCAGCCTTGTCGCTGACGCGGATGGATGCGGATTTTCAGCACCTTTCCGGCCTGGCGGCGACTGCCCGCTCGATCCTCTCGCGCTGGATCGTAAATGGCAGCGAGAAGTCACGCTGGCCGGGTAACCTCAACCTGCGGCTCGACGGGCTGAACTTCCCGCGCCTGCTCAGCGATTGCCGCGACATTGCCTTTTCAGCCGGCTCGGCTTGCGGCAGCGGGACCGGCGCACCCAGCCGGGTGCTCACGGCGATCGGGCTTGAGCCCGTCCAGGCGCGCAATTCGATCCGCCTCGGCTTTGGGCGCTATACCACGCAGGAAGAGGTGGAGGCCGCCTGCCACGCCCTTGAAGCAGCCGCGCAGGCGCAGGGAGTTTAAGTATGCCCCAGGTTACTTTCATCACGGCCAAAGGGGACCGCGTCACGGCCGAAGCGGATGAGGGTGCCTGCCTGCTGGAAGTGGCGCAGAATGCCGACATGCCGCTGGAAGGCACCTGCGAAGGGCAGATGGCCTGCTCAACCTGCCACGTCATCATCGGCAAGGCATGGTTCGACAAGCTGACACCCGCCAGCGAGGATGAGGAAGATATGCTCGACCTCGCCGCAGGGGTGACCCGGACCAGCCGGCTGGCCTGCCAGATCACCCTGACCGAGGCGCTCGACGGGCTGGAAGTGCGGATTCCGGGGGAAAGCCACAACATGCAACGCCGCTGACCCTTGGCGGCAGGATTCCCGCCCTGCTAGGGCGCTCACCAAATGACCACCGTACCGATTGCACCAGATCCCTTTGACGCCATCGTTGACGCGCCCTTCGATGCCGCGCTCAGCGAACGTTATCTTGTCTATGCGCTCTCCACGATCACGGCGCGGTCGCTGCCCGATCTGCGCGATGGGTTGAAGCCGGTCCACCGCCGCCTGCTCTGGGCCATGCGACAGCTCAAGCTCAACCCCAACGATGCCTATAAGAAGTCGGCCCGCGTGGTGGGTGACGTTATCGGTAAGTACCACCCGCATGGCGACCAGTCCGTGTACGATGCGATGGTTCGCCTCGCGCAGGACTTCTCGCTCCGTTACCCGCTGGTTGATGGCCAGGGCAATTTCGGCAACATCGATGGCGATAATGCGGCCGCCTATCGCTACACTGAAGCACGCCTGACCAAGACGGCGATCCAGCTGATGGCCGGGCTGGATGAAGGCACGGTCAACTTTATCCCGACCTACAACGGGGAAGAGGAAGAACCGGAAATCTTCCCCGGCCTGTTCCCCAACCTGCTGGCTAACGGCTCCAGCGGCATCGCCGTGGGGATGGCGACCAACATTCCGAGCCACAACGTGGCCGAGATCATCGATTCCGCCTTGCTGCTGATCGACAATCCCCATGCCGAACACAGCGCACTGATGGAGCTGTTCCAGGGGCCGGACTTCGCGACTGGCGGGATCGTCGCCGAAAGCCGCGAGGTCATTTCCCGTGCATACGAAACGGGGCGGGGCGCGCTGCGCGTGCGCGGGCGCTTCTCGACCGGGCGTAATCCGGATGGGACCTGGGAAGAAACCGGCATTGAAAAGCTTGGCGGCGGCGCCTGGCAGCTGGTCATTTCCGAAATCCCTTACCAGCTGCCCAAAGGCAAGCTGATCGAGCAGGTCGCCCAGCTGATCGCTGACAAGAAACTGCCGATCCTTGAAGACGTCCGCGATGAATCGGACGAGCAGATCCGGCTGGTCTTCGTGCCGAAGAGCCGCAACGTCGATCCCGAACTGCTCAAGGAATCGTTGTTCAAGCTGACCGACCTGGAAACGCGGTTCGGGCTTAACCTCAACGTCCTAGATGCCAGCCGCACCCCCGGCGTGCTCAGCCTCAAGCTGGTGCTGCAGGAATGGATCAAGAGCCAGATCGAAATTCTGGTCCGCCGCAGCGAACACCGTCTGGCCAAGATCGCCGACCGGCTGGAACTCCTTGGCGGTTACATCATCGCCTTCCTCAACCTCGACCGGGTGATCGCGATCATCCGCACCGAGGATGAGCCCAAACCGGTAATGATGGCCGAATTCGAGCTGACTGACCGGCAGGCCGAAGCGATCCTCAACATGCGGCTGCGCTCCTTGCGCAAGCTTGAGGAAATGGAGCTGCGGCGCGAGCGGGACGACTTGCTGGCCGAGAAGGACGAGCTCGAAAAGCTGCTCGAAAGTCCGGCCCGCCAGCGCACCCGGCTGAAGCGCGACCTGGCCAACCTGCGCAAGGACTATGCGGAGACGACGCTGCTGGGCCGCCGCCGCACCACCATTGCCGAGGCGGCACCGACGGTCGAGTTCTCCATGGATGCAATGATCGAGAAGGCACCCGTCACGGTGATCCTCTCGGCCAAGGGCTGGATCCGCGGCGCATCGGGGCATGAAGCGCTCGACAAGGAATTCAAGTTCAAGGAAGGCGATGGCCCGGCCTTCGCGCTGCACGCGCAGACCACCGACAAGCTGCTGGTCGCCTGCGACAACGGGCGGTTCTATACGCTGGGCTGTGACAAGCTGCCTTCCGCGCGCGGTTTTGGTGAGCCGGTTCGCACCATGATCGATATCGATGCCGGGGCAGAGATCGTCGCGCTGCTGGTTTACAAGCCCAAGGCGCAATTGCTGCTGGCCAGCAACGCCGGCCGCGGCTTTGCGGCCGAGGCGGACGAACTACTGGCCGAAACGCGCAAGGGCCGCGGTGTCATGACCACCAAGCCGGGCGTAAAGCTGGCTGTAGTGCGCGAAATCCCGCCCGAGCACGATCACATCGCCGTGGTCGGTGACAACCGCAAGCTGGTGATCTTCAGCCTGGAAGAACTGCCGATCCTCGCCAAGGGCCAGGGCGTCACCCTGCAACGCTTCCGCGATGGCGGACTAGCCGATGCAACGACACTGAAGCTGGACGAGGGCCTGAGCTGGAAGATGGGCGGCGATACTGGACGTACCCGCACCGAAGCCGATATGCGGCTGTGGAAGGTGGCGCGCGGGGCTGCCGGGCGCCTGCCGCCCAACGGCTTCCCGCGGGACAACAAGTTCTAACGCTTCGGAACCAGGATCAGCTTGTCGCCCTCGACCCGCCAGCTGGCGAGTTGGCTGAGCAGGTTCATGCCGATCACCTGGGTATCGTCAGCCGTATCCTGCGGCACGGCCACCATTAGGCCGCGCGCTTCGATATTGCCGAAGCGCAACGCATCGACCTTGCCCATGGTGGCTGTGATCACGCCGTTGGCGGTTTCGAGTTCAAGCGGGGCCTGCTGCGGATCAGGCCTGACCCCCAGTTCCGCTGCCGCATCCCGGCCGAGCCCGGTGAAGGTTGCGCCGGTGTCGATCAGGAAGTCGAGCTCACGTCCATTCACTTCGGCCGTGACCCAGAAATGGCCGTCGCTGGCCAAGGGCACGATCGTCTCGCGGCCGCTGACGGTGAGGGCGGGGCGGCGGTGCAGCTCCAGCGCCGCATCCGATCGCTCGGCGGTATAGGCCAGCTGCGCGACCAGCAGCAGTCCGGCCGCCAGCATGCCCAGATAACCGGTCTTGCGCAGGGCATTCGCCATTCCGGGATGGTCGCGTTCGATCATCCAGCCAGTCGCTGCGGCCAGCACCGCGAAGATCGCGATAACCAGCAGCGGTTCATTCAAGACCAGCTCGCTCACGCCCGTTCACCAAGCTCCGCGTCGAGCAGGGCGGGGATCACGGCGTCGGCAAACCCGGCGGCGATCCAGCCGCTTTCCACGCTGCGCATCACCCGGGCGACTTCCGGCCCGGCCTTGATGCCGCGCGCAACAATCTCGCCCCCCTTGAGCGGGAATTCGGGGATGGTCCAGCCGGTCAATGGCGCAACGTCAATGCCGTCGATCAGCAATCGGTCCAGCGCGGCTTCGCGGCCCACACGATAGGCCAGCGGACGGGCCGCGATGGAAGAGCCGTCGCGCGCTGCCGCCAGTGCCAGCCGTTTTTTCTGCGCGCCGGACAAGCGGAAGCGACTGGCGATAGCTTCTGCCAGTTGCACATCGGCGGGGAGCAGCGCAGCCAGGCGGCGCAAAGGATCGGGCACGATCTGCTGGCGAGCCTCTTGTGCAACCAACGCGGCGAGCGGGGCGACGTCGGCCTCGGGCAAGACTACTTCCAAAACACCCAGCTCCGCCATCCTTGCTATCGTCGGTGCGGGATCGCTGAGTGACAGGAGATTCATCATCTCCATCCCGATCCGCTCGCGCGACAGGCCCTTGAGCGTCGCCGCCAATTCCGCGCAGGCGCTTTCGGAAGGCGCGTCGGCCGGCATCGAGCCGAACCGCGCCTGGAACCGGAAATAGCGCAAAATTCGCAAGTGATCTTCGCGGATGCGCTGGTGCGGATCGCCGATGAAGCGCACCCGCCGTGCAGCAAGGTCATCAAGCCCGCCGAACCAGTCGAAGATCTGGCCCGTAGCAGGATCGGCATAGAGCGCGTTGATCGTGAAATCGCGGCGCGCGGCATCGTCCTGCCAGTCACTCGCGAAAGCCACCGTGGCGCGGCGGCCATCGGTGCTGACGTCATGGCGCAGAGTGGTAATCTCGACCGGTCCCTTTGGCAGGACCGCAGTGACCGTGCCGTGATCGATGCCCGTGGGAACGACCTGGATTGCAGCCTCTTTTAGCCGCCGCATCACTACCTGAGGTTCCAGTGGGGTAGCAATGTCGACATCTTTGACCGGCATACCCAGCAGCGTGTCGCGCACTGCGCCGCCGACATAGCGGGCATTGCCAGTGCCAAGCGCGGCCACCAGCACAGCGAGGTCCTCGCGCCGGGTCCAGTCAGTTGCGGGAAGGGTAACTGTCACCAGGCGATCCGCCGCGACAGGTTATGGATGATCGCCGCCGTCACCCCCCAGATCCGATGCTGCTGCCACATGATCTCGATGTAGCGCCTTTCCGCGCCTTGCCAAAACGCCGATTGCTCGACCTGGTTCTCGCGGTCGAACACGAAGTCGACCGGGGCCTCGAACCATTGCGCCACCTCGGTCGGGCTGGGGTTCAATTCCAGGTCCGCCGGCACCACCGCGATCACCGGGGTCACTTCATAGCCCGTTCCGGTGCGATAGGTGTCGCTGGTGCCGATCACGGTAACATCGCGCTCGTGAATGCCCAATTCCTCCCACGCCTCGCGCAGCGCCGCTTCGACCGGGTTCTCGCCGGGATCGATCTTGCCGCCGGGAAAGGCGACCTGGCCCGGGTGCGAGCGCATGTTGGAGGGGCGGTGGATCATCAGGAAGCCGGGGCGCTCACGCTCGGTAATCGCGGCGAGGACCGCAGCAGGGCGGAATACGCCATCATGGCGCTCGTCCGAAAGCAAGTTGTCGAGCGCTTGCGCGTGCCCGTCCTCGTGCAAGGTGCGCAGCCGCGCCACCAGTTCGCTCATGCCGGAACCAGAGAAAATCGGGCGCCCTGGCTGGCTACGCAGAGGTCGTCGTCGGCAAGATCAACCAGTTGCAGCCAGGTGCTGCGGTTGATCCGCGCTTCGCACCCGTTGCGGACTGTCAGGTAGATCGCCGGCAGTTCGGGCGTGCCGCGCGCCACGAGGGGATGGTGCGGCCCAGCCACGACCACCTCGTCCGTGTTGAGCTTGAAAGTCAGCGCCCCATCCTGTGCCGCCACATCGGTGGCGATGAAGGCCGCGTCCTCTACCTTGATTGCCTGTTTTTCGACCGGGGTGACCAGGAAATAGTTGCCGTCGCTCTCCCGCCGCAGCAGGCCGGCGAAGGCGCGGATCATTGCCGGACGGCGGATTTCCCCACCATCGTGAAACCAGCGTCCGTCAGCCCGGATCGTCATCAGGCTGTCACCGGTGGCTTGCGGGTTCCACTGCGCGACCGGCGGCAGCTTGCGCGCGGCATTCAGCGCGGCAATCTGGGTCAGGCTCAGCGTGGCAAGGTCGGGCAGGGGTTCATAGGGCATCGGCGCCGCGATGCCAGATCAGGCTAGCCGCGCCAAGGCCCCAGCACGCCCTTGGCGGGCAAGACTGCCGGATTATCGCACCGCGCCAGCAGTCGATGCTGGTCAAACGGGCCGGGCAGTCCCCAGCCGCCGGTATGGGCGTTGGTGAAGCCCCAGAACCGGCCGTAATACTCCGGATCGCCAATCATCACCTGTGGCAGAGGTGCCTGGGGTGAGAGCGCGGCCAGGCTGGCCGTGACCAGCGCCTTGCCATATCCCGCCCCTTGCGTCGCAGGCTCCACGGCAACGGGGCCGACCATGATCATCGGGTGCCTGCGCCCGTCAGGATCGGTCAGGGCCACGGGCCAGCACTGGATCGTGCCCACCAGGTGCTCGCTGCTATCAATCGCCGCAAAGGACAGGCCCGGCAGCCAGTCGGTGCCTTCGCGCACCTTGTAAGCGGTGCGTTTGTGACGCTCCGGCTCGAACGCGCGGTCAAGCAGAGCTTCGACCAGCGCGGGATCGACATTGTCGAGCGGGATAAGGGTGGGACCATCTGCCATAGGCGCGCGCCCCTAAGGCGCGGGGGCGCGCTTGTCGATGGAATTTACCCTCTGGTTGGTTGAGTGGCTACTTGGCGGGTGCCAGTTTCAGCAGGCGGCCGTCCTTGCCATCCTCGATTACCAGCAGCGTTCCGTCCGCGGCTTCGGCCACGTCGCGGATCCGCTTGTCGAGCGGATAGCGGGCCGTTTCGACCGCCTTGGTGCCGTCAATCGTCACGCGGACTAGGCCCTTGTTCGCCAGCCCGGCAATCAGCAATTGCCCGCGCCAATCGCGGAATGCCTTGCCGCGATAGAACACCATGTCGCCCGGCGCGATTACCGGAGTCCAGGCGAGGTTCGGCGCGGCCATATCGGGCCGGGTAATGTGCGGCGGGATATCCTTGCCGTCGTAATGATCGCCTTCGGACACGACCGGCCAGCCATAATTCTTGCCCGGTTCAACGAGGTTGAGCTCGTCGCCGCCGGCCGGACCGTGTTCAAGGTCCCACAGGCGTCCTTGCGGATCAAAGGCGAGGCCCAGGATGTTGCGGTGGCCGTAAGACCAGATCTCTGCGCTCACGCCGCCCTTTTCGGCGAAGGGATTGCCGGGGGCGGGCTTGCCATCGGGCAGCAGCCGCAGGACCTTGCCAAGGTTGCCAGACAGATCCTGGGCAGGGTCCATCTTCTGCCGTTCGCCCGATGCCACGAACATCAGCTTGCCATCGGGTGAGAAGGCGATGCGGTGCGAATAGTGGCCGCGGCCGGTAACCTTGGGGCTTTGTCGCCAGATCACCTCCAGCCCTTCAAGCTGCGGAGCATCGCCCAGCACCAGCCTGGCCCGCCCGATTACTGCGCCGCGGGTGTCACCTTCGCCGGCTTCGACCCAGGACAAGTAGATCATGCCGCTCTTCGCGTAATCCGGGGCCAGGACAACATCGCCGAGGCCGCCCTGGCCGCCGAAGTCAACCTTGGGTACCCCGGCTACTTCCCTGACAGTGCCGTTGATCAGCTTTAATTTGCCGCCCTTTTCGGTCACCAGCACGCCGCCGCGTGGAAGGACCGCAATCGCCCATGGTGCGTCTAGCGTTGCGAGCGGGGTGACTGCGAAGGCACCCTTGGTTTCGGTGATAGCCGGTTTGGGGCTATCCCCAGCAACCGAAGGGCCGCAGCTTGCGAGGAAGGCGGCGAGCGGGAAAAAGGTACGAATGATTGTTCTGGTCATGGCCAAATAGATGGAAGCGGCAGTCCTTTTTGCCAAGAGGACCAAAGGCCGGGTCGTGATCGGCGTGGACGAAGCGGGCCGCGGGCCGCTGGCCGGTCCGGTCGTGGCGGCTGCCTGCGTACTGGGGCGCAAGGTGCCGGACGGGCTGGACGATTCCAAGAAACTGTCGGCCAAGCGCCGCGCCGTGCTGGAGCCGCTGATCAAGGCGAGCTGCCACTGGGCCCTTGGCGTGGTCGAGGCAGAGGAGATCGACCGGATCAACATCTTCGCGGCGACCATGCTGGCGATGACCCGTGCAGTTGGCGCCCTGTCGCTGGAGCCGGATGAAGTGCTGATCGACGGCAATATGACCCCGGCCGGTCGTCACCCGGATTGGTGCTGGCCGGCCCGGGCGATCGTCGGCGGTGACGCACTGGAACCCTGCATTTCCGCCGCCTCGATCCTGGCCAAGGAGCACCGTGACCGGCTGATGCGCGAATATGCCCAGGTTCACCCCCATTACGGCTGGCAGACCAACATGGGCTATGGCACCGCTGAACACCTTGCGGCGCTGCGTGAACACGGCCCCAGCCCGCTGCACCGGCGCAGTTTCGCGCCCGTGGCGCAGCTTGTGCTGATCTGACGCAAATATTTCCGCCCCGAGTCTGCCGCGCCACACCCACCATATATTGAGTCCACGGCGAATCCCGGGACTCTAGATGCTGTGCTGGACTCGTTGTGTTCCGCTTTCAATCCTTCTGAATCCCAAGGATTCCCGCGGAGTCGCCTCTTGACGCGGGACTCCGGATGACTCACCCTGTGGATAACTTTTGCAGTTTTCAGGGAATGTCATGGGCCAGATGCTGGTGGGCGAAAAGGCGCGGTTGAAGGCCGCGCGTGAAGTGGTTCGGCCGGACCTTCCGGTTGGCCGGATCCTGGATGGTGATTGCATCGAGGCGATGCGTAGCCTGCCCGATGCCTCGATCGACATGATCTTTGCCGATCCGCCCTACAACTTGCAGCTGGGCGGCGATCTGTCGCGTCCCGATGGCAGCCATGTTGACGCGGTGACCGATCACTGGGACCAGTTCGACAGCTTTGCTGCCTATGACAAGTTCAGCCGCGAATGGCTGACCGAGGCACGCCGTCTGCTCAAGCCCAACGGTTCGCTGTGGGTAATCGGTTCCTATCACAACATCTTCCGGCTTGGCGCGATGTTGCAGGACATGGGGTTCTGGATCCTCAACGACATCGTCTGGCGCAAGGCCAACCCGATGCCGAACTTCAAGGGCACCCGGTTCACCAACGCGCACGAGACGCTGATCTGGTGCTCGATGGGCGAGAAGGCCAAGTACACGTTCAATTATCGCGCCATGAAGACGCTGAATGACGAACTGCAGATGCGCTCCGACTGGGTGCTGCCGATCTGCGGTGGGCAGGAGCGTCTGAAAAAGGAAGGCCACAAGGTCCACCCGACCCAGAAGCCGGAGGCGCTGCTTTACCGCGTGATGCTGGCGACGACCAACAAGGGTGATGTGGTGCTCGACCCATTCTTCGGCACGGGCACTACCGGAGCAGTAGCCAAGCGGCTTGGCCGCGAATGGATCGGCTGCGAGCGCGAGAGCAATTACCGCGAGGCCGCGCTGGAACGGATCGAGCTGGCGCTGCCACTCGACGAGAGTGCGCTGACCACGATGCAGAGCCCGAAGGCCGCGCCGAAGGTGGCTTTCGGTACTCTGGTAGAAACCGGCTGGATCGCGGCGGGGGCGAAAGTCTTTGACAAGAAGCGTAAGCTTTGCGCCACCGTCCGCGCCGATGGCTCGCTGGTGGCCGGGGCCGAAATCGGTTCGATCCATGGCCTCGGCGCCAAGCTGCAGGGTGCGCCAAGTTGCAATGGCTGGACCTACTGGCACATCGAGCATGAAGGTGAATTCAAGCCGCTCGACGCGATCCGGCAGCTCTATTTGCTGGCGACGGAAGATTGAGCACCGCTCACTACCTCCGCCCCATCGCCCTCGCTGAATCGCCACAGAGCGAGGAGGGCGGGGCTGTTCGACTGGCCGGCGGACTGACCTATGCGAGCCGTTTTGCCGTGATTGCCCGCCAAGGCGGCAAGGTGGTTTCGCGTGAGCTCTATTCGGCGGCAGAATTGCGCTCAGTACTGCCCGACCTGTCGCACGACCTGCAGGCGCAGTTCGAGAACCTCCAGCGCAGCCATGCCCCGCTCGAATGCGGCGCGCGGACTGTGCGGCTCGATCAGCCGCAGGTCATGGGCATCCTCAACATGACGCCTGACAGCTTTTCGGATGGCGGCCAGTTCATGGACGACCCCGAGATTGCCGCGGCCCACGCCGCCGCGATGCTGGAAGGCGGCGCGGCGATCATCGACATCGGCGGGGAAAGCACGCGGCCCGGCGCGGCTGCTGTGTGGGAAGGCGACGAGCTCAAGCGCGTGGTGCCAATGGTCGAGCGGCTTGCCGCTGCGGGCGCGGCGATTTCTGTCGACACCCGCCGCCCGGCAGTGATGGAGGCCGCGCTGGCCGCTGGCGCGCATATCCTCAATGATGTTTCGGCCCTGCGCCACGATCCCCGCAGCCTGGAATTTGCGGCGCGTTCTGGCGTACCGGTAGTGCTGATGCACGCGCCGGGTGAGGGCGATGACCTCCATACCGGCAACTCCTACACCGATGTCGTGCTTGACGTGTTCGACTGGCTCGCCGCCCGGCGCGATGCCGCGCTCGCGGCAGGCATCCCGCGCGAGAAAATCGTACTCGATCCGGGCATCGGCTTTGGCAAGTCGGTGGCGGATAACCTCGCACTGATTAACGCCCTGCCGCTGTTCCACGCACTCGGCCAGCCGCTGCTGGTGGGGGCCAGCCGCAAGCGGATGATCGGTGCGCTGTCGGGAGAAGCGCAGGCGCACCAGCGACTTGGCGGTTCGATCATGCTGGCGACAAGGGCGCTGGAAGCCGGGATCCAGCTGCTGCGAGTGCACGATGTGCCGGAAACGGTCCAGGCGGCCCGGGTTTGGCGCGGCCTGCGCGATGCGGCGCTGACGGACTTCAGTCAGCTCGCCCTCTAGGCGACGTTATCGATGCCGAGATCGCTGAGCTTGCGGTACAAGGTCGAGCGGCCAATCCCGAGGCGGCGGGCAACCTCGGTCATGCGGCCGCGATAATGACCGATGGCGAGGCGGATCACGTCGGCCTCGATCTCTTCCAGCGGGCGCAGGTTCCCATCGGCGGTGTAAAGTGTGACGCCAACCGCTTCGTGATGGTGGATGGCACCACCTCCAGCTTCGCCCAGCATGTTCGCAAGCTGCGGGAAATCGTCTGCCGTCAGGGCATCGCCATCGCAGAACACCGCGGCGCGGAACAGCACGGCCTGGAGCTGGCGGACATTGCCGGGCCAATCATAGGCCGTCAGGAGCGCCAGCGCGCCATCGGTAATGCCGATCTCGCGGAGACCCGGCTGGTCACCGATTTGGCCCAGGAAATGGCGAGCCAGCGCCGGAATGTCGCCCGCACGTTCGCGCAGCGGCGGCAGTTGCACGGTCACCCCGGACATGGCCTGCTGCAATTCGGCCATGAAATGGCCACCTTCGACCATGTCTTTTAGAGGCAGGTTGCTGGCAGCGATCAGGCGAACATCGATCCGGAACGAATGACGCGCACCAATCGGGCGGACGTCGCTGCGCTGGAGCGATTCGAGCAGGCGCTCCTGCACGGCAGGAGGCAAGCGATCGACCTCGTCCAGCGCCAGCGTGCCGCCATCGGCATGCTGGAGCGCGCCGACGTGGCGGTCAAAGGCGCCAGCGAAAGCGCCCTTCTCATGGCCGAACAAGGCCGATTCCACCGAATTGGCGGGAATGGAGCCGACATTGAGCAGCCGGAACGGAGCCTTGGCGCGCGGGCTGGCAGCCTGCATCGCCCGGATCAGCATTTCCTTGCCCGTGCCGCTTTCACCCTCGATCAGCACCGGGCCGTGGCCTCGCGCCGCCTTGGCCGCAATGGCCAGCGCCGTCCGAAAGGTCGGTGATGCGCCAATCATCGCGTCGAAATCGGGGCTCGATGGCATCTTTTCGGTCAGCGGCATCAGCTCATCGCGCGGCGCTTCGCGCGTGGTCGCCATGCGCAGCGCTTGCATCAGTCGCTCGGGCGAGACTGGCTTCACCAGATAGTCCGTTGCCCCGGCACGCATCGCCTCGACCGCCAGCAAAGGCGATGCCGAAGCGGTCAGCATCAGGATTGGCAGGGCGGGGCGGCGGCTCTTCAGCTCGGCAATCAGGGAGCAGGCTTCGTCTCCTGGCACCCACTGGTCCAGGATTATCGCGCCAAGTTGCATGCCCTGGCGCGTGCCAAGCGTGGCAATTGCGGTTTCCGAATCGCGGACAACCAGCGTCCGCCAGCCTTCACGCGTGGCGAGCGCGGAGATCAGCCGGCTCTGCGCCGGCTCATCGTCGATCAGCATCAGTGTTTGCTGCTCGAAATCCGCCATGGTCTTTTTGGTAGTCCCCGCTCTTGGTCGGCCCTGCGATAGCGCAAGGGAGTAAAGAGGCGATTAAGCCTGCGAATTGGGGATAGTTCCTTCGCGGGCCCTCTTGAGTGTCGGCGAGGGCGGCGATAGACGGATTTCGCACACATCAACTTGCCAGGGCAGGGACAGGAATATGGCTTCGGGTAATGACATCAAGGCAGCAACGGAAACCTATGGTGGTTTCATTGGCCTCGTGAAGTACGGCAGCGTAGTGGTGGCGATCGTCGCTGCCGGCGTTATCGCGCTGATTGCCTGACCGCGCGGTGAGCGCCAGCCTGCGGATCGCCGTCCTCAAGGAACGTGCGAACGGGGAAACCCGGGTCTCGGCCACACCGGAAACGGTGAAGAAATTCATCACCTTGGGAGCGACTGTTGCAGTCGAATCCGGGGCTGGTGAAAGCGCTTCGATCGCCGATGCAGACTATGCAGCGGCGGGCGCCGATGTGGTCAAGGATGCCGCCAAGGGCGCGGATATCGTGCTCGGCGTGCAAGGGCCTGAGCCCAAGGCGCTGAAGACGGCCAATGCCGGCGCGTGGATCGTTGCCGGGCTCGATCCGTTCGGGCAGCGCGGCCGCGTGGAGGATTACGCCAAGGGTGGATTCGAAGCCCTGGCGATGGAGTTCATGCCGCGCATCACCCGCGCGCAATCGATGGATATCCTTTCCAGCCAGTCGAACCTCGCTGGCTACAAGGCGGTGATCGAGGCAGCGAACCTTTATGGCCGCGCGTTCCCGATGATGATGACTGCTGCGGGCACGATCTCGGCGGCCAAGGCGTTCGTGATGGGGGTCGGCGTTGCGGGCCTGCAGGCGATCGCCACGGCCCGCCGCCTGGGCGCGCAGGTATCGGCCACTGACGTGCGCTCCGCCACCAAGGAGCAGATCCTGTCGCTCGGTGCCAAGCCGATCTTCGTTGAGAGCGTGGCCGGTATCGAGGGTGAGGGTGCCGGCGGCTATGCGACAGAAATGTCAGAGGAATATCAGAAGGCGCAAGCCGAACTGGTTTCCAGCCACATCGCCAAGCAGGACATCGTGATCACCACCGCGCTGATCCCGGGCCGCGCCGCGCCGCGCCTAATCACTGACGCGCAGATCGCGAGCATGAAGCCGGGTTCGGTGATCTTCGACCTGGCCGTGGCGCAGGGCGGCAATGTCGAAGGCAGCAAGCCGGATGAGGTCGTGGTGCGCCACGGGGTCAAGATCCTGGGCTATTCGAACACTCCGGCCAAGCTGCCGGCCGACGCCTCGGCGCTGTTCGCCCGCAACCTCTACAACTTCCTCTCCGCCTTCTGGGACAAGGAAGCTGGCCGGCCCGTGCTGGACGAGGAGATCGGCAATGCCGTGCGCCTGACCCAGGGCGGCAAGGTGGTCAACGAACGCCTGCTGGGAGCCTAGGCCATGGACTTCATCTCGATCCTCTCGATCTTCGTCATGGCCTGCTTCGTGGGCTATTATGTCGTCTGGTCGGTCACGCCCGCGCTGCACACGCCGCTGATGGCGGTGACCAACGCAATTTCGTCGGTGATCGTGGTCGGCGCGCTGATTGCTTCGGCGGCGGCGGGTAGTCCGGCGGCGAAGTGGCTCGGCCTGCTGGCGGTGGTGCTGGCCAGCGTGAACATCTTCGGCGGCTTTGCCGTGACCGCGAGGATGCTGGCGATGTACAAGAAGAAGGAGAAGAAGTGATGGATTTCGCGCTTCTCTCCGCCGCTGCAACTGGCCTCGCTGCCAGCCCGTGGGTGGCGCTGGCCTACCTTGCCTCTGGCGTGCTGTTCATCCTTGCGCTGCGCGGGCTTTCCAGCCCGGCGACCAGCCGCGCGGGCAACCGCTATGGCATGATCGGGATGCTGATTGCCGTGGTGACCACGCTGGTCACGCACGAGATCGCCAGCCTGCCGGAAATCCTTGGCGCACTGGCGCTGGGCGGTGCAATCGGGTGGATCATCGCCCGCCGCATTGCGATGACGGATATGCCGCAGCTGGTGGCAGCCTTCCACTCGCTGGTGGGGCTGGCGGCCGTGCTGGTGGGCTGGGCGGCCTATCTCAATCCAGAGGCCTTCGGGATCCTTGGCGCTGACGGCACGATCCACGCCGTCTCGCGCCTGGAAATGGGGCTTGGTATCGCCATCGGTGCGATAACCTTCAGCGGCTCGATCATCGCCTTTCTGAAACTCGCCGGCAAGATGAGCGGTGCGCCGATCATGTTGCCTGGGCGGCACGTGATCAACCTGGCCACGCTCGCCGCGATCATCGGGCTGACCGGTTACTTCATGACCGACCAGAGCCTGTGGGTGATCGCTACAGTTACCGCTCTGGCCTTCATGATCGGCTTCCTGCTGATCATCCCGATCGGCGGGGCGGACATGCCGGTCGTGGTGTCGATGCTTAACAGCTATTCCGGCTGGGCCGCAGCGGCGATGGGCTTCACGCTGTCGAACACGGCGATGATCATCACCGGCGCGCTGGTCGGCTCTTCGGGTGCAATCCTGTCCTACATCATGTGCAAGGCAATGAACCGCAGCTTCATCTCGGTGATCGCCGGCGGCTTTGGTGCCGTGGCCGAGGCTGGCGGTGAGGCCAAGGAGCAGCGCCCGTGGAAGCGCGGCAGCGCCGAGGATGCGGCCTATATGCTGGGCGAGGCCGAGAAGGTCATCATCATCCCCGGTTACGGCATGGCCGTCAGCCAGGCCCAGCACGCGCTGCGCGAAATGGGTGATCTACTGAAGGTCAAGGGCGTGGAAGTGAAGTACGCGATCCACCCCGTGGCGGGCCGTATGCCTGGGCATATGAACGTGCTGCTGGCCGAAGCCAACGTCCCCTATGACGAAGTGTTCGAGCTGGAGGACATCAACTCCGAGTTTGCCACTGCCGACATCGCCTTCATCATCGGCGCCAATGACGTAGTCAATCCGGCGGCCAAGACCGACAAGTCGAGCCCGATCTACGGGATGCCGGTGTTCGATGTCGACAAGGCCAAGCAGGTCTTCTTCATCAAGCGCAGCATGGGCGGGGTCGGCTATGCCGGGGTTGATAACGACGTGTTCTACATGGATCAGACCCTGATGCTGTTGGCTGACGCGAAGAAGATGGTCGAGGATATCAACAAGGGGCTGGCGCACTAATGCGACTGGCCGCTGTCCTGGCCGTGCTGGCGGTTGCGGCCTGTTCGCCCAGCAAGCTGGCCTATGGTCAGGTCAAAAGCGCAATGATCGACGCTGGCCTGTCCGAAGCGAATTCGGCCTGCATGGCTGAACGGATGACCGATCGGCTGACGCTTGGTCAACTTCAGAAGCTGAAGCAGTTGAAGGGTGAGAAGCGCAGCCTTGCTGATTATGCCGTGGCCGTGCGCCGGGTCGGCGATGCTGAGGCAATCAAGGTTACCGCCACCTCTGCCGCGCTCTGCGCCAGTGGCCTTGCCAGCGAGAAGCGTTGATCCTGGTTTGCGGCGCGGTTGACTTACACCGCTGTCAGTCCAACACTCCGTCCTCATGAGGATGCCTGCAACGCTTATCGCTCCGGCCACGGCACTTGCCCTGGCTGCCCCTGCCTATGCCAAGGTGATCCCGGTCCCGGCCGGACAGAACGCGCAGGGCCGCTTGCAAGAGGCGCTGATCCTTGCGGCACCGGGTGACGTGGTCGAACTTGGCGAAGGGCGCTTCGTGCTCACCGATGGCCTGTCGCTCGACATCAAAGGCGTCACGGTGCGCGGCGCTGGTATGGAGGCGACCGTGCTCGACTTCTCCGGCCAGAAGGGCGCGGGCGAGGGGCTGCTGGTCACTTCGGACGAGGTTACCCTGCGCGACTTCGCGGTAGAGAATACCAAGGGTGACGGGATCAAGTCCAAGGGCGCGGATAACATCGTTTATTACCGCGTCCGCGTGACCTGGACCGGCGGGCCGAAGGAAACCAACGGTGCTTACGGAATATATCCGGTGTCGAGCACCGGTGTGCTGGTAGATGGCTGCAAGGTCTCGGGGGCGTCGGATGCGGGGATCTATGTGGGCCAGAGCAAGGCGATCACGGTCCGGTATAACTACGTCGAGCAGTCAGTCGCCGGGATCGAGATCGAGAACAGCCGCGATGCATTGGTCGCTCACAATTTCGTGACCCGCAACACGGGTGGCATCCTGGTATTCGACCTGCCCAATCTGCCGGTGATGGGTGGGGGAAATACCTTGATCGCAAGCAACATGGTGGTCGGCAACGATACCCCGAACTTTGCACCCAAGGGCAACATCGTTGCCGGGGTGCCGCGCGGGACCGGGGTCATGGTGATGGCCAACGAAGGGATCGAGATCGCCGGCAATACCTTGGTCGACAATCCCACCGCCCACATCATCGTCGTCGCCTATCCGAAGGCATTTACCGACAAGTCCTATAACCCCTATCCGCGCGACGTCCGCATTATCGTCAACCTGTTCCTCGGCGGCGGGGATGATCCGCAATTACCCGGCGGCAAGCAACTAGCTCAGGCTTTCGGTGGGGCCTTGCCGCCGTTAGTTTGGGACGGCCTTGGCGAGGCTCCGCGCTTTCCGGCGCCGAACGGTGAGGTTTTGAAGGCGTTGAACCTTGGGTTGGCCAGTCAGGGCGCCAATCCGGCGACGGCCAAGCCGACATTGATGGCTATCAAAGGCTCTGCACCGGATCTGTTCACCGTCGCGCAGGGTCAGGCATCCGCAGGTCCGCCGCAGCCCGGCGCCCCCGCCGCGCTGGATGCCCGCGCCCGGCCATGAGACTGCTGCTGGCTGCCTTGCTATTGGCCGGGGCGGCAGTTGCTACGGCCGAGACGGCGCCGCAGGCGCAGGTGCAGGTCAGCGATTCCGCGGTTACCGCCGAGAACTTCCCGGCTCGGCTATCCGACTACGGCTTTTTCGCCGATGGTGCGCGCCAGGTTCCGGCCAAGGGTGTCACCCCCTATCGCTTACAGACCCCGCTGTGGTCCGATGGCGCCGAAAAGCTGCGCTTCGTCTATCTGCCGGCTGGCACCAAGGCCAAGGCCCAAGGCGATGGCCTACTGGACCTCCCGGTCGGCGCGGCGCTGATCAAGACCTTCAAGCTGGAAGGCCGGCTGATCGAGACCCGCGTGCTGCTGCACCGCGCCGAGGGCTGGGTGGCGCTGCCCTATCAATGGAACCGCGAACAGACCGAGGCGCGGCTGGCGCTAGCCGGGGCGCGGCTCGAACTGAAAACGCCGCAGGGCCAGGCGATTTCCTACGCCATTCCCAACAAGAACCAGTGCAAGGAATGCCACCAGCAGAAGGATGCGGTGGTGCCGATCGGCCCCAAGGCGCGCAACCTGTCTGCGGCCTGGCTGGCCAGCTTCCATAAGGCCGGAAAGCTCGATGCCGTGCCGCTGGTGACATCGCGCGTGCCGTTGTGGGAGGACCGGGCCAAACTCGCGGCGGCCCCAGTCGCGCGCGGCTGGCTCGACAGCAATTGCGCCCATTGCCACAATCCGGCCGGTTCGGCCTCCAACTCCGGCCTCGACCTGCGCTGGGAGCAGTCCGATCCCATTGCCTTGGGCATCAACAAGCGCCCGGTCGCGGCAGGCCGCGGGTCGGGCGGGCTGGAGTTCGACGTGCTGCCGGGACACCCGGACAAGTCGATCATGCTCTACCGGATGGGCAGCCTTGAGGGCGGAATTTCAATGCCCGAGGTTGGCCGGTCGAGCATCGACCCCGATGGCATGGCAGCGGTTACGAAATGGATCGGGGAGATGAAGCGGTGAAGCGATTTGGCAAGTGGCTGCTGGTCATACTGATTGTGCTGGCGGGCGGATTTCTGCTGCTGCGCACTCCCGATACCGATCCGGCGGCGATGAAGGCCAAGTACGGCGGCGCGCCATCGCAATTTGTCGATCTTGGCGGCGGCCTTACCGTCCATTTGCGTGACGAAGGTCCGCGCGATGCGCCGGTGCTGGTGCTGCTCCACGGCTCCAATGCCGATCTTCATACCTGGGACGCCTGGACCCGGATCCTTTCCGACAAGTTCCGGGTGATCCGATATGACCAGATCGGTCACGGGCTGACCGGCCCAAACCCGGGTGGTGACTATAGCCAGCGGGAAATGGCCGCAGTGCTTGAGCGGCTGCGGTCCAGGCTGGGGATTGACCGCTTTGCCCTGGCCGGCAACTCGATGGGCGGTGGCCTTGCCGCACGCTATGCCAGCAATTACCCGCAGCACTTGTCGGCATTGATCCTGGTCGATGCCGCCGGCGCACCCCGCAAGGCCGGGGGCGGCCGCGGCAATATCGGCTTCACGCTGGCTGCCATGCCGGGGATCAACGTGGTGGCCCAGTCGATCACTCCGCGCAGTCTGGTCGAACGGAGCTTCCGGCAGTCGGTCAGCAATCAGGCAGTGGTGACCGAGGCGGCGGTTGACCGCTATTGGGAACTGCTGCGTTATCCCGGCAACCGCGCCGCAACGCTGAAACGCTTCAGCGCGGTTCGCACGCCATTCACGGCGGCGGAACTCGCCCGGATCACGGTGCCAACGCTGGTCCTGTGGGGTGAGGAAGACAAGCTGATCCCGGTCAGCGACGCGCAGTTCTTTGCGCAAGGGATCAAGGACGCGCGGGTCAAGACGTTTCCGGGCATCGGTCATATCCCGCATGAGGAGGCAGCGGAAGCCAGCGCCGCCGAAGTGCGGGCGTTCCTCAGCCCACAGCGCTGACCGGCGCGCCGCTGGACCTGCCGGGTCACCTCCGTTAAGGGCGCAGGCAACAGGGAGCCACGCTCTTTACGGAGAATTTGTTTGCGCAAGATCGGCCTGATCGGCGGGATGAGCTGGTACTCGACCCGTACCTATTACGAACATATCAACCGCCTCGTTCAGGCTCGCCTGGGGCAGGGATCGAGCGCCGTGATGGTGATCGAAAGCCTCGATTTTGCCGAGCTTTCACGCTTGTCCACCGAGGACGAATGGAGCCGTGCCGCCAAGACCCTGGCCGCGGCGGCCAAGCGGCTGGAAAAGGCCGGGGCGACCGCAATCCTGATCGGCGCCAATTCGATGCACAAGGTCTATGACCAGGTTGCGAAGGCGGTCGATGTGCCGATCATTCACATTGCAGAATGCGTGGCCGAACGGATGGCCCGGTCCAAGGTTAAAAAGGCGGCGCTGCTTGGCACGCGCAACGTCATGCTGGATAGCTTCTATCGGCAAAAGCTGATCGCCCGCGATATCGAACTGCTGCCCCCTGAGATGCCTTTCGTCGAGACCCTCGACCGCGTAATCTATGACGAACTGCTCAAGGGCAAGGTAAGCCGTCAGGCCGAGCGGGAGCTGAAGACGATCATCACCAATCTGGCGCAGGATGGGGCCGAGGCAGTCGTTCTCGGCTGCACCGAGCTGGAAATGATCGTTGATGTCGATGCCAATGTCCTGCCGATCTACGATTGCACGCGGATCCATGCCGAGGCAGCGGTCGACTGGATGCTGGCGGAAGCGTGAGGGCCGTCTACGCCTCTGATCCCGCGCAATCGCGCGGACGGGAGTTTCCGCTGGAAGCAGCGCTGGCACGCGGGCCGCGCAGCCAGTTCCAGCGGGATCGTGACCGGATCGTCCACTCGATCGCCTTCCGCCGCCTGCGCCACAAGACGCAGGTCTTCGTGGCGCCGGACGGCGATCATTACCGCGTCCGGTTGACCCACAGCCTTGAGGTGGCCCAGATCGGCCGGGTGATCGCCCGGGCGCTGGGGCTGGATGAAGACCTGACCGAGGCACTGTGCCTGGCTCATGACATCGGTCATCCACCCTTTGGCCATGCCGGCGAGGATGCACTGAATGCTGCGCTGGAGCGGCACGGCGGGTTCGATCACAATGCCCAGTCGCTGCGCACGCTGATGCGGATCGAAAGCCCCTATTGCGAGCATGACGGGCTGAACCTTTCATGGGAAGTGCTGGAAGGCCTGGCTAAGCACAACGGGCCGGTCGGCATGGTCAACTGGGCCCTGGCCGAACTGGATGCCGCCTATCCGCTGGAGCTGACCTCCTGGCCCTCGCTTGAGGCCCAGGTAGCCGCGATTGCCGACGACATTGCCTATGACAACCACGATATCGACGACGGTTTGCGAGCCGGGTTCCTCCAGCTGGACGAGCTGCTGACGCTGGATTTCGTTGCCGAGCAATGGCGTGCGATCGAGCGCAAGTTTCCCGCCGCTCCGCAAGATCGCCGTTTGCGCGAGCTGGTCCGCAGCCAGATCGGGTGGATGGTGAATGACGTGATTGCCGAAACTGCGGCGCGGGCCACGGGGATGGGCAGCGCCGACGATGTCCGCGCCGCCGGTCAGGCGACCTGTGCTTTCTCAGCAGACCTCGCCGCGCAGGAGCGCACGCTCAAGCGCTTCATGTATGACCGGCTCTATCACCACCCGCAGCAGCTCCAGACTGCGGAGCGGGCGCGGGCGGTCACGGCGGAACTCTACGCCGCCTTTGCCCAGAATCCCGCGCTGATGGAAGCCGGCTGGGTCAGCCGGCTGCCAGCCGATGAACCGCATCGCAGTCGCCACATCGCCGATTATATCGCGGGGATGACAGATCGTTTCGCGATTGCCGCCCACGCCGAGATCTATGGCCGCACTCCCGAAGGACTTCGCAATGTCTAAAGTCACCCGCATCGCCCTAGTCGGCGCTTCGGGCCTGATCGGGCAGAGTCTGATCCGGCTGGCTGTGGGACGCAGCGACATCCGCCTGGTTGCGATTGCGCGGCGGGAGATCCCGCTGCCAATCGGCGCACGGATGGAAGTGCTGGTCGCCCCCCCTGAAAACTGGGCCGATGCCATCGCGGCCAGCAACGCAGACGTCCTGGCCTGCGCGCTCGGCACCACCTGGAAAAAGGCGGGGAAGAGCGAAACCGATTTCCGCAGCGTTGATCAGCATCTCGTGCTGGCCTGCGCCAAGGCAGCCAAGGACGCCGGGATGCGGCAAATGATCGCGGTTTCCTCCGTTGGCGCCGATGCGATGGCGAAGAACTTCTATCTCAAGGTCAAAGGTGAGACAGAGCAGGCGCTGGGCCGCGTTGGCATTCCCCGGCTCGACGTGCTGCGTCCCGGCTTGCTGCGCGGCCCCCGCGAGGAACTGCGCCCAGCCGAACTGGCGGGCCGGATCCTCAGCCCAGTCGCCGACCTCCTATTGCAGGGGCAGTACACCCGGTACCGCTCGATCAAGGCGGACACGATGGCCCGGGCGATCGTCGGGCTGACCAAGGAAAAGGCCTTTGGCCGGTTCGTCTTCGAACACGAGGCGATCCTGCGCGCCGCGCGCAAGGCGGACTGAGCCGCCGGTCCGGGGGAGGACAGAAGGCCCGGGATTGACTCGCCGGCTGCCTGCCGCCATCGCCGTCCCCATCGCTGATCGCGCGGGAGAGTTCCGGCGATTCGTCACGTTGACGTATCGCCGGGCGCCGAAGGAGCAACCGCCCCGGAATCTCTCAGGCACCAGGGACCGCGTGGGTCGATAGCGATGCTCTGGAAAGTGTTCCGTACCAAGGCAGCTTGGGGCGGGGCCGCCGAAGGGGTAACCCTGAACCTGGTTCAGGGGAAAGCTCTCAGGTTTCCGTGACAGAGGGGGCACCGATTTTGGTGCATTCTGTGCGGGGTCTTGCTGTGAGCGACGTTCATACGAACAATGATGATGAAGCTGTTGAGCCGGAAGTGCTCAACCTGCCGCTCGATGCCTGGCACCGCGCGAAGGGCGGCCGCATGGTCGAGTTCGCCGGTTACTGGATGCCGGTTCAGTACGAAGGGATCATCGCGGAACACCTCTGGACGCGGGAAAGCGCCGGGCTGTTCGATGTCAGCCACATGGGCCAGTTGTTCATTTCGGGCGAGGGTGTTGAAGCCGCGCTCGAAGCCGTGCTGCCGATCGATCTGTCCACGCTCAAGCCCAACGGCCCGCGCTATTCGCTGCTGCTGGACGAGCATGGCGGCGTGCTCGATGATCTGATGGTGACGCGCTGGAACACCGGGTTCTACCTGGTCGTCAACGGCGCAACCAAGTGGGACGACATCGGCCATCTGCGCGAAAGCCTGCCCGACGAGGTAACGATCAACCACCTTGACGACAGCGCGCTGCTGGCCCTGCAGGGCCCCAAGGCGGCTGCCGCGCTGGAGCGGATTGTCACGGGTGACGTGCCGCTGTCCTCGCTCACCTTCATGAAGGGCGGCGCATTCAAGATCGACGGCGTCGATGCCTGGATCAGCCGATCGGGCTATACCGGCGAAGACGGGTTCGAGATCGCCATCCCCGGCGCGGATGCGGCCCACGTCGCCGATCTGATCTGCGGGCAGCCGGAAGTGAAGCCGATTGGCCTTGGTGCGCGCGATTCGTTGCGGCTTGAAGCCGGACTGCCGCTCTACGGGCATGACCTGTCGCCCGATACCAGCCCGATCGAGGCTGGTTTACTGTTCGGCATCAACAAGCGCCGCCGCACCGAAGGCGGCTTCCCGGGTGCTGACCGCATCTTGGCCGAGATTGCCAATGGCACCCCGCGCAAGTGGGTCGGACTGGTCCTGGAAGGCCGCCAGGCCGCGCGTGAAGGTGCGACTGTGCACCTTGGCGGCGAGCAGATTGGCGTCGTGACCTCGGGTGGGTTCTCGCCCAGCCGCGAGCAGCCTATCGCCATGGCCTATGTCGCCAGCGCCCAGGCTGCGCCCGGTACCAAACTTGAGATCGAGGTCCGGGGCAAGCGCCTCGCCGCCGAGGTCGTTCCCACCCCCTTCGTTCCGCATCGCTATTTCCGAGGAGCCTGATCGCCATGACCCGCTATTTCACCAAAGACCACGAATGGATCGACGTTGACGGCACCAGCGGCATCGTCGGCATCACCGACTATGCGCAGAGCCAGCTCGGCGACATCACCTATGTCGACTTGCCCGCTGCCGGCAGCGCGGTGAAAAAGGGCGACGCGCCCTGCGTGGTCGACAGCGTCAAAGCTGCGTCCGACGTCTATTCGCCGGTTTCCGGCACAATCGCGGCTGCCAATGATGCGCTGGGTGACACGCCCGAACTGGTCAACACCGATCCCGAGCAGGGCGGCTGGCTCTTCCGCATCGACCTGAGCGACGCCGCCGAACTTGATGGCCTGATGGATAAGGCCGCCTACGACGCCTATATCGCGGAGCTTTGATCTCATGCGTTACCTGCCCCTGACCCCTGAAGATCGAAGTGAAATGCTGGGCGTGATCGGTGCCGGCGCGATTGATGACCTGTTCGTCGACGTTCCTGCCGAGGCCCGGCTGCCCGGGCCAGTGCCCGGCCTGCCGCTGCGCGCTACCGAAATGACGGTCGAGCGGCATTTCTCTGCCCTCGCGCGCAAAAACAAGGCGGCGTCCGATCACCCGTTCTTTCTCGGGGCAGGGGCCTACAAGCACCATGTGCCTGCCAGCGTCGATCACCTGATCCAGCGCGGCGAGTTCCTGACTGCCTACACCCCTTACCAGCCGGAAATCGCCCAGGGCACCTTGCAGGTCCTGTTCGAGTTCCAGACCCAGGTGGCACGGCTGTTCGGCTGTGATGTTGCCAATGCCTCGATGTACGATGGTTCGACCGCGTGCTGGGAAGCCATTGGCATGGCCGGCCGCGTCACGCGCCGCAAGAAGGCGGTGCTGAGCGGCGGGCTGCATCCGCACTATGTCAGCGTGGCCAAGACCATGGCGCGCTTTACCGGGGATGTGCTCGATACGGCCACGCCGAGCCTCGACGGAACCGACCTTGAGCGCCTGATCGGCGCCATCGACGCCGAGACCAGTTGCGTTGTGGTCCAGTATCCCGACGTGCTTGGCCGGATTGATGACCTCTCGCCGCTGGCCGCTGCCTGCCAGGCGGCTGGTGCGCTGCTGATCGCTGTCGTGACCGAACCGGTCGCGCTGGGCGCCATCAAGGCGCCGGGCGAGATGGGCGCAGACATCGTGGTGGGCGAAGGCCAGTCACTGGGCGTCGGCCTGCAGTTTGGCGGTCCCTATGTTGGCCTGTTCGCAACGCGAGACAAGTACGTCCGTCAGATGCCTGGCCGCCTGTGCGGCGAGACCGTCGATGCCACCGGCAAGCGTGGTTACGTGCTGACGCTGTCAACCCGTGAGCAGCATATTCGGCGCGAGAAGGCGACCAGCAATATCTGCACGAACTCAGGACTTTGCGCGCTTGCTTTCAGCATTCACATGACCTTGCTGGGTGAGCGGGGTCTCCGGGATCTGGCGGCGCTGAACCATGCCCGGGCGGTCCAGACGGCGGATCGGCTTGTCGCGATCCCGGGCGTCAGCCTGGTCAACGACAGCTTCTTCAACGAGTTCACCGTGACCTTGCCAAAGCCCGCGCGTCAGATCGTCCATGATCTCGCCGCCAAGGGGGTGCTGGGCGGCGTATCGCTTGGCCGGCTCTATCCGGGCGAGGCTGCGCTGGAGAACGGGCTGGTTATTGCCGTGACCGAAGTTGTCACGGACGAGGATATCGCCGCTCTGGAAGCGGCACTCAAGGAGGTGCTGGCATGAACGCCCCGAACACTGCCGGCTGGCGCCCCGAACTGGGCGAGGCTCATATCGCCGGAGACGAGACTTTTACGGGCAACCGCGCGCTGATGCTGGACGAACGGCTGATTTTCGAGATCGGCGACGCCAGCACCACCGGCGTCGACATCGATCCAGCCCCGGCTGCGGCTTCGCGGCTCGGCAACCTGGCTCGCTCCGAAGCGATCGGTCTGCCGGGCCTGTCAGAGCCGGAAACGGTGCGCCACTACACGCGCCTCAGCCGCCAGAACTATGGAATCGACCTGGGCTTCTTCCCGCTCGGTTCGTGCACGATGAAGCACAACCCGCGCCTCAATGAGGCGGTGGCGCGGATGAAGGGCTTCAAGGACGTCCACCCGCTCCAGCCGCGCGAGACGGTGCAGGGTGCGCTGGCCGTGATCGACGAACTGGCGCACTGGCTGGTGACGCTGACCGGCATGGACAGCGTTGCCATGTCGCCCAAGGCTGGCGCGCATGGCGAACTGTGCGGCATCCTGGCGATCAAGGCCGCGCTCGAAGCCCGCGGGGAAGACCGCAAGGTCATCCTGGTGCCCGAGAGCGCGCACGGCACCAATCCGGCCACGGCCGCGTTCGCTGGTTTCTCGGTCGAGAACATTCCGGCGACCGAAGCTGGCCGCGTCGATCTTGCTGCGCTCAAGGCCCGCCTTGGACCAGACGTAGCCGGGGTGATGATCACCAATCCCAACACCTGCGGCCTGTTCGAGCCCGACCTCAAGGCGATTTCCGACGCCGTCCATGCGGCCGGCGGCTACGTCTATTGCGACGGCGCGAACTTCAACGCGATTGTTGGCAAGGTCCGCCCGGGCGACCTGGGCGTCGACGCCATGCACATCAACCTGCACAAGACCTTCTCCACGCCGCATGGTGGCGGCGGGCCGGGTTCGGGACCGGTGGTGCTCTCGGCGGCGCTCTCGCCCTACGCTCCGCTCCCTTACGTGAAGCGTGAGGCCGATGGCTCGCTGCGCCTGGTCGAAGAGGAAACTGCTGCTGATGACCAGCCGGCAAGCTTCGGCCGCATGGTCGCATTCCACGGCCAGATGGGCATGTTCACCCGCGCGCTGGCCTATATCCTGAGCCACGGGGCCGATGGTCTCAAGCAGGTAGCCGAAGATGCGGTGCTGAATGCAAACTACGTGCTGCGCAGCCTGGAAGGCGTGCTCGACGCGCCGTTCGGTCACTCCGGTCCGTGCATGCACGAGGCGCTGTTCACCGACGATGGCTTTGCCGAGGGTTTCTCCACGCTCGACGTTGCCAAGGGGCTGATCGACGAAGGGTTCCACCCGATGACGGTCTACTTCCCGCTGGTCGTGCACGGCGCCATGCTGGTTGAACCGACCGAAACCGAAAGCAAGGCGGCGCTAGATCAGTTCATCGGCGCGTTGCGCTCGGTGGCGCTGCGGGCCAAGCAGGGCGATCCGGCACTGAAAAGCGCGCCGCACTTTGCCCCGCGCCGCCGGCTTGACGAGACACTGGCCGCCCGCAAGCCAGTGCTGGCCTGGAAGGGCGACAAGGCAGAAGGGTAAGCATGATGTGGCAGGCGATGTTCTCGTTCACCAACGCGGTGGTGGTCATCGCCTGGCTCGTCCTGGCCTTGCTGCCGCGCAAGCCGCTGGCAATGACAGCGGTGCTCTACCTCGGCGTGGGGCTGCTGTGCCTGTGTTATGCGGGAATGTTCGCCGCACTGCTTAGCGGTGCGGTTGATTCGGGGCAGGTGCCAGGCAGCCCGGCCTATGTGGCTTCGGACTATTCGATCGCAGGCCTGCGCAGACTGTTCATGTCGGACGGCGGGCTGGTGATAGGCTGGACCCATTACCTGGCGTTTGACCTGTTCACCGGCCTGTGGATCGCGCGCGATGCCGATAACAAGGGCTTCAGCCGCGTAGTGCAGCTGCCGTTCCTGTTTGCGACTTTCATTGCTGGTCCGATCGGCCTGCTGACCTGGCTGATCGTACGCGAGCGTCGGGCCCGGGCAATGCACCCGGCAGAAAACCGCATCCGGCTATAGACGTTTAAGCGGCTTCCTTGCTGGAAGGAGCCTCGTAATTCTCCGGCGTCAGGTCCACCCGCTCGATCCGCGGCGTTGCCTCACGGCGGCGCATGCGGGTCCCGGTGTTGCCGCTCTCGAACCGCGCGGTCAGCGTATAACGCTCGATCATGTAGAAGCCCGGCGCGCTGCCTTCGTCCTTCTTGAGCGGGGCGTAGATCCGCTTTTGCACGTTCGCGAGTACCGGCTTGATCCAGGACTGGTCGCCGTCGCTGCGCAGCACTTCGATGTCATTCACCCGGCCGTCGGCACCGATCCAGAAGCCCACGTCAGCCCACTGGTTGCGCGCCTGCAAGGCAGTCAGGCGGGTCAGGGTGTTCAAGGTCGGCTCGTTTTCAGCGAGGTCTTTCTGCAGGTCCATCCGCTGTAGCGGTTCGGCATAGAGCAAGATTGGCTGGCTTGCTCCCCCGCGCTCCGCGAACCGCTTGATCAAGGCTTCGGTGCTGGCAGCGCTGCCAGCCTTGCGATCGGCCTTGGCGCGGAGAACTTCTGCCGCCAGCACAAAGTCGCTGCTCTGGGCCAGTGGCTGATCGATCAACTGCACCAGCCGCTTTTCGAGCTGCTCGTAATTGTAGGTGTTGGGTGATGCGTCGAACTTGGCGCGCCACTGCAGAGCCAAGCGGAGCCGGGCGAAGCTGGCTACTCGCGGCTGTCCCGCGGCCAGAGCCTTTGCCTCGACGTCCTTGTAAATTCGCTCGGCATCGTCGGGGAAGCCCAGCTTGGCGCGGCTGTCGCCCACTTCGATCTGCGCGACCAGCGTGCGGAAGTCGTTTTCGCCGAAGCCCTTCTTCAGCGTGTCACGCATGTCGAGGACCGAAAGCTGGAAATCCTTCGCCTCGCCCATTTGCTCGGCAATGCGGCTGTTGGCGCGCAGCAGGTCGGAAACCGGGACCGGGTATGCTTCGCCATGCTTCCGGTTTCGGCCGAGCGAATCCTTGAGCGCGGCGCGGCTGTTCTTGTAATCGCCCGAGACGAACAGGTTCTCGGCGTGGGCAAGCGTGGCCTTGATGTCTTCGTCGGGCGAGCATTTGCGCGCCAGGCAGGCCTTGAGGTCAGCCTCGGTCTGCTTCAGCGACTTGCCGGTAACAACGATATCCTGGGCCTGAGCCGGAACCGCCAGGGCACATGCGGCAGCCATTGCTGCGAGAGGAAGAACGGCGCGACGCATTACAAGCTCCTGGAAGGCAGGCATTCGTCGCGCCCTTAGCAGACCTTGATAATCAAGGCATTGCCGTTCGACCAAGCGCCGACCGCGTCGGGCGAAAGGCGCTCAGGTTCTGATCAGGTCGCGCGGTCGCCAGCTTCGCCGACGGATTGGATATCCCGGCCGAGGCCCTTGACGGTGTTGCAGGCGGCGGTGGTGACCGTCAGCGATGCCAGCATGATGGCGGCAATGATACGCTTCTTCATGGCTTGTCTCCGTTGCAGAAAGTACGTCGGTTCTGTTTCACCTAGCTGGTGTTAACACAAGCCGAACGCAGCCACCGGCTTGACGCTGCGCGACGAACCGAGCAGCGGAGCGCGATGAATTGGGACTGGCTCTACACTGACTGGGCACCTTGGGCCGAATTCGGCGGTGGCGCAGTGTTGATCGCCGCTGCCGCGTGGTGG
Source organism: Sphingomonadaceae bacterium (assembly GCA_009926135.1). GTDB lineage: Bacteria > Pseudomonadota > Alphaproteobacteria > Sphingomonadales > Sphingomonadaceae > Novosphingobium. The sequence continues at coordinate 25,373 of RFPL01000003.1, read as the reverse complement.
GGCGAACGCCGGCGAATGCGCCGCAGCGATCCCGATGCCGTCGGCTTCATGCCGTGGGGCACCGTGTTCGTGCTGGCGCTGTTCGCCGTGTTGATCGCCGCTGTCTTTGTCCTGCGCTACGCGCTTTAGAGGCAAGCTTCGAGATAGGCCTGGTCGAAACCGAACTGGCGGGCCTTTTCCAGCGTGTAGGGGCGCAGGCCAGACGGGCGGAATTCGCCGATGATCTTGCCGTCTTCGCTTTCGTCCAGGTATTCGAACTTGAACAGCTCCTGGGTAACGATCACGTCGCCTTCCATCCCGATCACCTCGGTGATGTTCGTGGTGCGGCGTGAACCATCGCGCAGGCGCTTGACCTGGACGATGATATCGACCGATTCCGCAATCTGACGGCTGATGGCTTCCTTCGGGATCTTGATGTCGCCCATCAGGATCATGTTTTCCATACGGCCGAGGCACTCACGCGGGCTATTGGCGTGCAGCGTGCACATCGAGCCATCGTGACCAGTGTTCATCGCGGCGAGCAGGTCGAAACACTCGGCGCCGCGAATTTCGCCCAGGATGATCCGGTCCGGACGCATACGCAGGGCGTTCTTCACAAGGTCACCGATCGTGATGGCGCCCTGGCCTTCAAGGTTTGGCGGACGTGTTTCCAGCGGCAGCCAGTGCGGCTGCTGCAGGCGAAGTTCGGCCGCGTCTTCGATGGTCAGCACGCGCTCGCCCGGATCGATCATCTTCGACATGGCGTTGAGCATCGTCGTCTTGCCCGAACCGGTACCGCCCGAGATGACGATGTTCATGCGGCAGGCACCGGCAATCTTGAGCGCCGTGCACATCTTGTCGCTCATCGAGCCGAAGTCGCGCAGCATATCCAGCGTGATCGGCTTTTCGGAAAACTTACGAATCGAGATCGCGGTGCCGCGCAGCGACAGCGGCGGGACGATCACGTTGACGCGGCTGCCGTCCTTGAGGCGGGCGTCGGCGAGCGGCGTGGTCTGGTCGACGCGGCGGCCGACCTGGTTCACGATCCGCTGGGCGATCTGGAACAGGTGGCTTTCATCGCGGAACCGGATCGGGGCGAGCTGGAGCTTGCCCTTCTTTTCGATGTAGGTCTGGTCCGGCCCGTTGACCATGATGTCCGATACGTCGGGATCGTTGAGCAGTTCCTCAAGCGGACCAAAGCCCAGCAGCTCGTCAATCAGGACCTTTTCCAGCGCGAACTGTTCGCGCCGGTTCAGCGTGACCTTCAGTTCGGCCAGCACTTCCATGATGATCGGACGGAACTCTTCGGAGAGCTCTTCCTTGCTCAGTGTGGCGGCGGCTTCCGGGTCGACTCGCTCCAGCAGGCGCGGCAGCACCTGCTCCTTGATCTTGTGGACCGAGGCTTCGAAGCCTTCGGCCTGGTACTGGTTATCGACCACGCCATTGACGCGGTCCTGCAGCCGGGTCATCGCGTCGGCCTTGGTCGCGCCGTTGTCAAAGCCGCCATCTGCCTCGCCGGGGAGCGGCGGGAACTGATCGCCGCCGGGGACCGGTGCCTTGGGTGCTTCGATCCCGCCCTTCATCGGACGGGCCACACCGAATTGCGGGCGTGCCCCCGGTGCCATGCCACCAGGTCCGTTGCGTCGGCCGAATGCGCTCATGCTTTAAAATCCCAACTGTGCTCCGGGCGAGACCATGGTGCTGCATGGCTACCCCGGGGCTAAGCTGGATGGTGAATAGATCGGAAACTTTGATTATTTCCTAATGCCACCAAACATGCGGGAACTGCTGCTTGGCAAATGCGAGCGGGCGACTAAGGGTGCCGCTATCCTGACGCAAAGGTTGCCTGATTGCCTGCTGAAAACCGTTCCGGTCTGCTCTTTGCCCTGGCCGGTTTTGCCGTGCTTTCCGTAGGCGACGGCGTGATCAAGTCGATGGCGGGGCAGTGGTCGCCAGTAGCGATCGCGGCTTTGCGGTTCAGCCTGGCTGCCGTGGGCCTGGGCACCTTGCTGGCGTGGCGTGAAGGGACTGCCGCGATGCGGCAGATGTGGCGCTGGCCGCAGGCGGGCAGAGGCTTCGCGCTGGCAATTTCGTCAACCATTTTCTTTACTTCGCTGTTTGTCCTGCCACTCGCGACTGCCACTGCGCTGGGCTTCACCAGCCCGATGTTTACAGCCCTGTTCGCAGCCATCCTGCTGGGCGAACCCGCCCGCAAGGAAACCTGGATTGCTTCAGCCATCGCCTTTGTCGGGGTGCTGATCGTGCTGCGCCCGAACCTGGCTGAAGCGGGCTGGTGGGCTGTCTTGCCGGTCTTCTCCGCAATGACCTTCGCCTTGCTGATCATCGGCAACCGCTATGTCGCCGGGCAGGCGTCTGGCCTGGCCATGCAGTTCGTGGTGGCCGCCTATGCAGCGCCGATCCTGCTCATTGCCGCGCCGCTGTTCGCGCTGATGGGACTTGAACGCTTTGCGATCGGCGTGCCGGACTGGACGGTCGTGGCCCGCTGCGCTTTCGTGGCCGTCACTGCCAGCTGCGCGCACTGGCTGGTCTATCTTGGCACGACGCGATCCGGCGCGGCCAAGGTCGCGCCGATGAGCTATGTTCAGCTGCTGGTCGCTAGCATCATCGGCTGGGCCTGGTTCGGCGACCATCCGGATGGCTGGACCCTGCTGGGCGCGGCGGTAATCATCGGTGCGGGGCTTTACTTGTGGCGCGCCGGGCTGGTGAAGGAACCGGTCGAAAGCGAATAGCCGATCCGGCTCGACGAACGGCATCACAAGCCGCTTGGTTTGCGGCGTTTGACGGTTAGAACAGTGTCCTCGCCTTGCTCGGGGTCTGCGCGATGAAGAAGCTATTACTGCCTGTTCTACTGCTGCTTTCCGCCCCGCTCGGTGCGCAAAGCGCGGCCCGCAATCTGCCCGAGTGGATGGCCGGCACCTGGATGACCGAGGACGGGGCAAGCTGGTCGGATGAGGTCTGGACCGATGCGCGTGGCGGGCTGATGCTGGGGATCGCCCGCACGGGTTTCGGCCCGCGTCTGGACAGCTGGGAACTGGCGCAGATCCGCCGGAAACCGGACGGCACGATCAGCTTCCTGGCGCAGCCCCAGGGCAAGCCAGCCAGCGAATTCCCGATGGTGCTGGTCAGCGAGGAAGCAATCGAATTTGCCAATCCCGCACACGATTACCCGCAGCGGATCCGCTACTGGCGCCAGGGCAAATTGCTGATGGCCGAAATTTCCCGGATAGACGGTAGCCAGACAATGCGCTGGAATTACCGCCCGGTCGTTCCCCCGCAGGATTGAACGTGATGACTGTTTCCCGCCGCTTCGCCCAGGTCGATGTCTTCACCGCTGTGCCGCTGATGGGCAACCCGGTAGCGGTCGTGCTGGACGGCGAAGGGCTGAGCACCGAGCAGATGCAGGCCATGGCAGCCTGGACCAACCTGTCCGAGACAACTTTCGTCCTCCGGCCGACGCGGGACGGGGCGGACTATCGCGTACGCATCTTCACGCCCAAGGCCGAACTGCCGTTTGCAGGGCACCCGACGCTGGGCACGGCCCATGCCGTGATCGAGGCAGGAATTGCCACGGCCAAAGCGGGCAGGCTGGTGCAGGAATGCGCCGTTGGCCTGGTTGAGTTGACGATGGGGGCGGATCGGCTGTCATTCCGCCTGCCGCGTTATGCCCTGACCGAATTGACAGACCCGGACGCGACCAACTGGATCAATGCACCAGTCAAGGGCGCGGCCCAGGCGGTCGACGTCGGGCCAGTCTGGCTGGTGGCCGAGGTGGACGGAATCGGGGCACTGGAGAACCTGGCACACGATGAAGTGCGGCTCGCAGACTATTACGTGCCGAAAGGCTGGACCGGGGCAACGCTCTTTGCAGCCGAGGGCGACCGGGTTGTTGTCCGCAGCTTTGCACCGGGTGACGGCATCCCTGAGGACCCGGTTTGCGGCAGCGGCAATGGTGCTGCGGCGGCATTCCGGCTCGCTGCCGGTCAGGTCAGCAGCGGCGACACCTATCGCGCCAGCCAGGGCCGCCAGGTTGGCCGCGATGGCTGGATCGATGTGCGCTTTGAAGGAGCCGATATCCACATCGGTGGGCAGTGCGTGACCGTCGTCAAGGGTGCGGTCGCTATCTGAGCGAGACGACTAGCCTGTACCCGGCGTCGTAGCTGTCATGGTTCAGCAGGGTGCCATAGCGCTGCTCCCATTCACCGCTGTCCAGGTCTGCGGCCAGCCGCGCAAGGCCCGCTTCAGCTTGCTGAATCTTCCAGAATGACGAGCTGCCCTTGCGGATGCGCGGATCCAGGTATGCCGCCGGGCGCCGCCAATAGGCATAGAGGAAGCCATCACTGCAATCGTGCGGGACAAGCACTGGTACGGCGGAGATAGGGCCGAGCCATTCCGCCAGTGTTTCGAGCGATGGCATGGCGGCTTCATCAAGTGCGGCCAGTTCGGGCAGATAGTCGGTCAGCCACGGCCGCGCCCGCGGATCAAAAGTCAACAGGACCACCCGGTCCCGAGCGACGCGGCACAGCTCGCGAATGCCGCGCTGGTGGTCCGGCCAATGGTGGATAGTCAGTACGGCCATGACCGCATCGAAACTGTTGTCGGGGAAGGGGATGGCTTCAGCCGTCCCTTGGACCGCCGATGCGGCAGCGGCAGGGCGTTGGCCGATCATTGCAACGGAGGGTTCGAGCGCGATCACCACGCGGTCGGCTGGCTCATAAGACCCGGCTCCCGCACCGACGTTGAGAACGGTTCTGGCTGCTCCCAAGGCCTGTTCGATCTGTGCGGCAATGCGCGGATCAGGGCGACGCAATTGGGCGTAATCGATCCCGATTGTATCGTAGAACGCCATCATTGGACGAATATCCTGCGATCAATGGGGCAAGGCAAACGAAAAGGGCGACCCGAAGGCCGCCCTTTGCATTGTCCGGTAGTAGCCGAGAGCCTTAGCCCTCGACGTGTTCCGCGAGAACTGTGAGGCCCGTCGCTGCGACTTCAGCGAAACCACCCTGGAGCTGGATTTCTTCCGGAGCCGCGCCCTCGCTGCGGTAGATCCGCAGCGCGCCGTCGCGGATGGTCGACATGAAGGGCGCATGCCCTTCAAGCACGCCGAACTCGCCTTCCGCACCGGGGACGACGACCATGTAGACGTCTTCGGAGCGAACGAGCCGGGCCGGCGTGACGAGTTCGAAGTGCAGGGCCATGGCGCTTAGGCGTCCTCAGCCAGCTTCTTGGCCTTTTCGACCGCTTCGTCGATCCCGCCAACCATGTAGAACGCGGCTTCAGGCAGGTGATCGTATTCACCTTCGACCACGGCCTTGAATGAACGCACGGTATCTTCGACCTGGACGAACTTGCCGGGGATGTTGGTGAAGACTTCGGCGACGTGGAACGGCTGCGACAGGAAGCGCTGGATCTTCCGGGCGCGGGCGACGGTGAGCTTATCTTCTTCCGAAAGCTCGTCCATGCCCAGGATCGCGATGATGTCCTGCAGCGACTTGTACTTCTGCAGCGTCTCTTGAACGCGGCGGGCGACGTCGTAGTGCTCCTGGCCAACAACGGCCGGGGTCAGCACGCGGCTGGTCGAGTCGAGCGGGTCAACAGCCGGGTAGATGCCGAGTTCCGAGATCGCGCGCGACAGGGTGGTCGTGGCGTCAAGGTGAGCGAACGAAGCGGCCGGGGCCGGGTCGGTAAGGTCATCCGCGGGAACGTAGATGGCCTGGACCGAGGTGATCGAGCCCTTGTTGGTCGAGGTGATGCGTTCCTGCAGCGCGCCCATGTCGGTCGACAGAGTCGGCTGATAGCCCACGGCCGAAGGGATACGGCCGAGCAGTGCCGACACTTCCGAACCCGCCTGGGTGAAGCGGAAGATGTTGTCGACGAAGAACAGCACGTCCTGGCCTTCTTCATCGCGGAAGTATTCGGCCATGGTCAGACCCGAAAGGGCGACGCGGGCACGGGCACCCGGGGGTTCGTTCATCTGGCCGAACACCAGGGCCACCTTCGAGCCATCGGGGGTCGGGTTGCCATCAGCGTCCTTGGCGATAACGCCAGCGTCGAGGAATTCGTGGTAAAGGTCATTACCTTCACGGGTGCGTTCACCAACGCCCGCGAAGACCGAAACCCCGCCGTGGCCCTTGGCGATGTTGTTGATCAGTTCCTGGATCAGCACGGTCTTGCCCACGCCGGCGCCGCCGAACAGGCCGATCTTGCCGCCGCGCGCATAAGGCGCGAGCAGGTCGATCACCTTGATGCCGGTGACGAGGATGGCCGCTTCAGTCGACTGGTCGACGAACAGCGGGGCTTCTGCGTGGATAGGGTTGCGCTTGGCGGCGTTGACCGGGCCCTGCTCGTCGATCGGCTCACCGATCACGTTCATGATGCGGCCGAGCGTCTGCGGACCAACCGGCACCGAGATCTGCGCGCCGGTGGCGGTGACCGGCTGACCGCGGGTCAGGCCGTCCGTGGCGTCCATCGCGATCGTGCGAACGGTGTTCTCGCCCAGGTGCTGGGCAACTTCGAGCACCAGGCGGTTGCCGTTGTTGTCGGTTTCCAGTGCCGAGAGAATCGCCGGCAGTTCGCCGTCGAAGGTCACGTCGACGACGGCGCCGATGACCTGGCTGATCTTGCCGCCAGCGGTGTTGGCAGCCGCGGGAGCGGCCTTCTTGCGAGTGGTGGTCTTGGCTGCGGTGGCCATGGTCGTTTCCTTGCCTTGAAAGTCGTTAGAGCGCTTCGGCGCCCGCGATGATTTCGATCAGTTCGGTGGTCAGTTCGGTGGTGATCGCGGCCTGACGGCTGCGGTTGTACTGGATGGTCAGCTTATTGATCAGTTCGCCGGCATTGCGCGTGGCATTATCCATCGCGGTCATCGAGGCGCCCTGTTCCGAAGCCTGGTTTTCCAGCAGCGCGCCGAACAGCTGGGTCCGCAGGTAACGCGGCAGCAGTTCGGCGAGGATTGCTTCTTCCTCAGGCTCGTATTCCACCACGGCACCATCGCTGCTGGAGGCAGCAACCTTGGGCGCGGGGACGGGGATGATCTGCTGTTCGGTTGGGTCCTGCGCCAGCGCCGACTTGAAGGTCGAGAAGAACAGGTGCGCGACGTCGAACTTGCCGTCGTCGTACAGTGCCACCAGTTCGTCAGCGATCTTCTGCGCTTCGGCGAAGCCGGGTTCGCGCACGTCGGTAGTGTCGAACATCGCCAGCACCGCCTTGGGATAGAGCCGGCGGACCACCGCGCGGCCCTTGCGGCCGACAAGGTAGAACAGCACGGTCTTGCCATCGGCTTGCAGCGCGCGGGCCTTGACCAGCGCAGCCTTGACGATGTTCGAGTTGAACGCGCCGCACAGGCCCTTGTCCGAGTTGGCGACGACCAGGAGGTGAACCTGGTCCTTGCCAGTCCCGGCGAGCAGCTTGGGGCTGTTCTCGCTGACCGTGATCTTGGCTGCAAGCGAGCCCATCACCGTCGCGAGACGCGCGGCATAGGGGCGCGCGGCTTCGGCATTGGCCTGCGCCTTGCGCAGCTTGGCCGCGGCGACCATCTGCTTGGCCTTGGTGATCTTCTGGGTCGACTTGACCGAGTTGATCCGACCTTTGAGTTCCTTAAGCGAGGCCATGAAGCCTTACCCTTTCAATCGGATCAGGCGAACTGCTTCGCGAAAGCTTCGAGTGCGGCCACGGTGCCCTTCTTAGCATCGTCACCGAAATCGCGGGTGTCGCGGATCAGCTTCAGCACATCGGCGTGCTTGTCGCGCATGAAGCTGAGCATTTCGGCTTCGTAGCGGACGACGTCGCCGGTCGCGATGGCATCGAGGTAGCCATTGGTGCCCGCGAAGATCGACACGGTCTGCTCTTCGAACGGCAGCGGGCTGAACTGGGCCTGCTTGAGCAGCTCCGTCAGGCGCGCGCCGCGGTTGAGCAGCTTCTGGGTCGAGGCATCGAGATCCGAACCGAACTGCGCGAAGGCCGCCATTTCGCGGTACTGCGCCAGCTCCAGCTTGATCGAGCCGGCCACCTTCTTCATCGCCTTGGTCTGAGCGGCACCGCCGACGCGGCTGACCGACAGACCGACGTTGATCGCCGGACGGACGCCCTGATAGAACAGGCCGGTTTCCAGGAAGATCTGGCCGTCGGTGATCGAGATCACGTTGGTCGGAATGTAGGCCGACACGTCGCCCGCCTGGGTTTCGATGATCGGCAGCGCCGTCAGCGAACCGCCGCCAAGGCTGTCGTTCATCTTGGCCGCACGCTCGAGCAGGCGGCTGTGCAGATAGAACACGTCGCCCGGATAGGCTTCACGGCCCGGCGGGCGGCGCAGCAGCAGCGACATCTGGCGATAGGCAACGGCCTGCTTGGAAAGGTCGTCATACACGATCACGGCGTGCATGCCGTTGTCGCGGAAGAATTCGCCCATGGTGGCGCCGGTGTAGGGGGCCAGGTACTGCAGCGGAGCCGGCTCCGAAGCGGTCGCGGCGACGACGATCGAGTATTCCATCGCGCCGTTTTCTTCGAGCTGACGCACGATCTGCGCCACGGTCGAGCGCTTCTGGCCGACGGCGACGTAGATGCAGTAAAGCTTCTTGCTTTCGTCGGTGCCGGCGTTGACGCCCTTCTGGTTGATGAAGGTGTCGATCGCGACGGCGGTCTTGCCGGTCTGGCGGTCACCGATGATCAGTTCGCGCTGGCCGCGGCCCACGGGAACCAGGGCGTCAATCGCCTTCAGGCCGGTCTGAACCGGCTCGTTCACCGACTGGCGCGGGATGATGCCCGGAGCCTTGACTTCGACGCGCATGCGGGTGGCGCCTTCGATCGGGCCCTTGCCGTCGATCGGGTTGCCCAGCGCGTCAACCACGCGGCCCAGCAGGCCCTTGCCAACGGGAACGTCCACGATGGTTTCGGTGCGCTTGACGGTGTCGCCTTCCTTGATCTCGGAGTCCGAACCGAAGATCACGACGCCGACGTTGTCGGCTTCAAGGTTGAGGGCCATGCCCTTAACGCCATTGGCGAATTCGACCATTTCACCGGCCTGGACATTGTCGAGGCCGTGGATGCGGGCAATGCCGTCCCCGACGGACAGCACGGTGCCGACTTCCGAGACCTGGGCCTTCGTACCGAAGCTGGCGATCTGGTCCTTGATGACCTTCGAGATTTCAGCGGCGCGGATATCCATGTTCAGCCTTTCATCGCATTCGCGAGGGTGTTCAAACGGGTACGGATCGAACTGTCGATCTGGGTGGAGCCGATCCGGACCACCAGGCCCCCGAGCACTTCGGGGTCGACGTTCGCCTTGATCTTCACGTCCTTGCCTTCACGGGCCTTCAGCTTGGCGGCAAGCGCCTTGAGCTGGGCGTCGCTGAGGGGGTGGGCGCTGGTCACTTCGGCGGTCACTTCTCCGCGGGCGGCGGTGGCGATCGTGCTGAAGGCGCGGACCACATCGGGCAGCGCGGCGAGCCGGCGGTTGCCCGCCAGCACGCCGATGAAGTTCTGGGTCAACTGGTGGAGGCCGAGCAGCTTGCCGACTTCGGCCATCGCCGCGGCAGCGGCATCGCGGCCGATCTGCGGGTTGCGAATCAGTGCGGCCAGATCGGCATTGCCGAGAATCGCTGCGCCCAGCTGGTCGAGGTCAGCCTCGACAGCGGTTACAGCCTTGGATTCGCTGGCCAGCTCATAAAGCGCAGAGGCGTATCGCCCCTGCAAGCTGGCCGTAATGCCGCCGGAATTCTCCACGCGCTCAAGTTCCTTGCATCGGGTGCATTGATGGGGCGGACGCGGACATGGCCCGCAGATCTGCCCCTCGGACGGGGGCGCGCATAGCGACGATTGTATTGCGATGCAAGGTGGGGCTAGGACTTTGCGGGCAGGAGTCATTCAGGAAAGTCGGCAGATGGGCGAAACAATCACACTCACCATGTCCGATGGGCACGCGATGCCGGTCTATCACGCCGCGCCAAATGGTGACCGGCGCGGGGGGCTGGTGCTGGTGCAGGAGATCTTCGGCGTTACCGACCACATCCGCGAGCTGTGCGATGAATATGCCGAGGATGGCTATGAAGTGCTGAGCCCGGGCCTGTTCGATCGCCAGGAGCCGGGGTGCGCGCTGGGCTATACCGGCAGCGACTGGGACCGCGCCGTCAAGATTGCGCGCGAGGAGCATGACTGGGACCAGGGGTTGAAGGATACCCAGACCTGTATCGACTGGCTGGCGGCAAAGGGCGGGCCGGTCTTCATCGTCGGCTATTGCTTTGGCGGTTCGGTGGCCTGGCGGATGGCACAGACAGGCAGGAACCTGACTGCGGCTTCCTGCTACTATGGCGGTTACATCGCCACCCGCTTTGCCGATGAAGCCCCGCAGGCACCGGCGATCTGCCACTTCGGGCGCTATGACAACCTCGTCGAGTTCGCGCCGGTCGAGCTGCTGATTGCGAAGCAGCATCCGACTGCGCAGGTATTCGTCTATGAAGCCGGTCACGGGTTCAACTCCGACCGCCGCAAGGACTGGCACCCGGAAAGCGCCGACCTTGCCAAGGAGCGGACGCTGATGCTGTTCAGGGCTTGTGGCGGCTGAGCGGCAAGTTTGAGCGCAAGGTCCGGGACGCTCGGCGTGGCAAGATCAGGCAAGGCTTGCTTCGTTAAGGAGCCATGCCATGACTGCCACGATGGATCAGATGATTGACGCCGATGATGCCTGGACCGCTGTCCTCGCTCGCGACCGGGCCTTTGATGGGCGGTTTGTGACCGGCGTGCTCACGACCGGGATCTATTGCCGTCCGTCCTGCGCGGCGCGGCATCCGGCGCGGGCGAACGTCCGCTTCTTTGCCGATGGCGCAGCCGCGCGGGCGGCGGGCCTCAGGCCCTGCAAGCGCTGCCTGCCCGACGATGTCAGCCGGGACGAGCGGGCGGTGCTGGCCGCTATCGCAGCGATCAAGGCGGCTGAGCAACCGCTGGCCCTGGCGGCCCTCGCGGCGGAGACAGGCTATTCGCCGACGCATTTCCAGCGGGTCTTCACTCGCCACACCGGCTTGTCACCCGCCGCTTATGCCCGCGCGCTGATGCACGAGCGCGCCGTCGAGGCGCTGACGGGGGAGGGCCGGGTGACGGAGGCGATCTATGCCGCCGGCTATTCCGGGCCGAGCCGGTTCTATGAAGGCAATCAGGAGAGACTGGGCATGGCACCTTCGGCCTGGGCCAAGGGCGGCAAGGGCATCACGATCCGCTGGGCGGTGGTGCCGACCTCGCTTGGCAAGATGCTGGTCGCGGCGACCGACAAGGGCATTTGCCGCCTGTCCTTCAACGAAGGACGCGAAGCCCTGGAAACGCGCTTCCCCAATGCCGACTTGGCCGAGGGTGGGGCAGAGTTTGCGGTCACGCTCGAACAAGTGGTCGCTGCGGTCGAGGCTCCGGGTGACTTTGCTCACATCCCGCTCGACGTGAAGGGCACCGCCTTCCAGGAAGCCGTGTGGAAGGAACTGCGGCGTATTCCGACTGGTGAAACGCGCACTTATGCCCAGCTTGCCGCTGCGGTTGGGCGGCCCAAGGCGGTTCGCGCGGCCGGCAGTGCCAATGGGGCAAACAATGTCGCCGTGCTGATCCCCTGCCACCGCGTGATCGCGACCGGCGGCGGGATGGGTGGCTATGCCTATGGGTTGGAGATCAAGCGCAAGCTGCTAGCCCGGGAAGGCGCGATTGACGAAGACTTGCTGTAGTGTATTGACCTTGCAATACACTGTGGGGGTTTTCCAATGTCCGAGCCAGTTCCGACCCAGTCCAGCCGCCTGCGCCGGATCGTCGCCCATCCGGCCAGTCTGCTGCTGATCGGCTTCGTGCTGATGGTTGCAGTCGCCGCGGCCGGTTCGCTGGCGGTCAACAAGCTGTTCGGTGCGCTTGATGCGGCCCGCAATACGCCGGTCCGGTTGCTAGCCGCGCTGGTGCTCGCCGCGGTCTTCATCGCGGCCTACAAGGGGTACAAGCGCTGGATCGAACGCGCGCCTGACCGCGAGCTTGAGTTCACCGGTGCCGGCCGCGAACTGACGCTGGGACTGCTGGGCGGCACGGCGCTGTTTTCGGTGATGACCGGGATCGTCGCCCTGCTTGGCGGTTTCGAGATTCTCGGCCTGCGCGGAGCCGGTGCGATCTGGTCGATGCTCAGCCTCGCGGTATTCAGCGGGGTGTTCGAAGAGATCCTGTTTCGCGGCATTGTCTTCCGCCAGCTGGAAGCCTGGCTGGGTTCCTGGATCGCGCTCGCCTTGTCTTCGGCGCTGTTTGGCGGGCTGCACATCATGAACCCCGGCGCGACCTGGTTCTCCAGCGTTGCCATCGCGGTCGAGGCCGGAATACTGCTCGGCGCGGCCTATCTGCTGACCCGGCGCCTGTGGCTGGCGATCGGCATTCACGCCGCCTGGAACTTCACGCAGGGGTGGGTCTTCTCGGTCCCAGTCTCGGGCGGGGACGCACCACTCGGCCTGCTGATCACCCGCCGGGTCGGCCCGGAGTGGCTGACCGGCGGAGATTTCGGACTGGAGGCCAGTGTCGTGGCGATGGTTGTCGCCACGCTCGGCGGCTTGGTCCTGCTCCTGCTGGCGATCCGGGGCGGCAAATTGCTTCCCGCCCCGTGGCAGCGCCCTAGCTGAGCATCGGCGGCATGCCGGGTTCGGCCTTGGCCATCGCCCGCTGATAGGCCGGGCGCTGGCCGATCCGCTGCAGGTAGGCGGCAATATTCGGGTAGGGCGCCAGCGAAGTGCCACCAAAAGCGCGCGAGGTGGTCAAACCGAAGCCCATCATGATGTCCGCCAGAGTCAGGTTGCGCCCACCGAAGAACTCCGCCTCGCCCAGCCGCGCCTCGACCATGGCCCAGGCCTTGGCGACGCGGTCGGCCACGAAGGGTGGCGCTTCCCCGGCACCCAGCGACTGTGCGACCAGCCCCATCATGCCATTGGTCATGAAGGTGCCGTTGGAGAAGTGGAACCAGAACAGGTGATCGGCAAAGTCCGGATCGTCGACACCGGGGGAAAGGCGGCACCCACCATACTTGCGGTCGATATATTCGCAGATCGCGCCGCTTTCACCCAGCACCAGGTCGCCATCGGTGATTACCGGCGCGATCCCCATCGGGTGCAGGGCCTTGTACTCGTCAGGCGCCAGCCGGTTGTCCTCACGGCGGTTGTAAAGCTTGAGATCGTATTCGATCCCCAGTTCCTCGCACAGCCAGACGATCCGTTCAGACTGGGAAATGCGCAGGTGATGGACGGTCAGCATGGGGACGTTTCCTTTGCGATGGCGATGAATTGCAGGGGCTTGGTATCACGCATCCCGTCCGATGGAATACGCAAACGTGACGGCGCAGCGCTACGCTGAAGTTGACACAGTTGACACTGCGTCCGCTTCTTCCAACACGGTGAAAGCCGCAGATTTCCACGTCCCGCTCGGGAAACGGCGCAATTTGCGCACGTAACGAAAAAAATATTCGGGCGCACAGCCGTGCAGTCCCGCCGGGGCATCAAACAGCAAACTACAATTGGAAAGAGCGGCCGCAAATCTAGCAGGCAGCAGCGATGTAGGAAAATCGGGACGCGTTGAGGCTAGCCCTTCTGGTCGGGGCAGATTACCGCGCCCAGCCAGGATCGGCGGCTGACAGGGTGGCCAGGAAAGCCTCGGCGCTAGCGAGGTACTCGCCGCGCTTGTCCTCGCTCATCCGCCGCCAGGTGGCGTAAGGATTGGCGAGGCGGATGTTGCGGCCAAGCTTGTCCGCGTTGCGGTCCAGGAAGTGCCAGTAGAGCGAATTGAACGGGCACGCCTCGGGCCCGGTCTTGAGCTTCACCTTGTAGCGGCAGGTTCCGCAGTAATTGCTCATCCGGTCGATATAGGCGCCGCTTGCCGCATAGGGCTTGGAGGCCAGCCGCCCGCCATCGGCGAACAGGGCCATCCCGGCCACGTTGGGCAGTTCCACCCAATCGAAGGCATCGGCGTAGACCACCAGGAACCAGTCAGCGACTTCCTGCGGACGAATGCCGGCAAGGAGGGCAAAATTGCCCAGCACCATCAGCCGCTGGATGTGGTGAGCATAGGCATTGTCGCGCGTGGTGCGCACGCAATCGGCCAGGCAGGCCATGTCGGTCTTACCGGTCCAGTAGAAGTCTGGCAGCGGCCGCTTCGCTTCCAGGAAGTTGTCCTCCGCGAGGCCCGGCATCTCCAGCCAGTAGACCCCGCGGATATACTCGCGCCAGCCGATCAGCTGGCGGATGAAACCTTCGACCGCAGCCAGCGGGGCATGGCCGGCGCGATATTCGGCCTCGGCGCGGTGGCACAGGCCGAGCGGATCGAGCAGGCCGAGGTTGATCGCGGGTGAGAGCACGGCGTGGAACAGGAAATCCTGTCCGCGCACCATTGCGTCCTGCCATTGGCCAAAGGTTGGCAGGCGGTCCGTCAGGAAGGCGGCGGCGGCCTGTTCCGCCTCGGCAGCGGTTACCGGCCAGTTGAAGTTTTCGAGCGATCCGAAGTGTTGGTCAAAGCGCGTGCCGACCAGTTCAATCACGTCCTGCGTCACGGCATCCGGCGTAAAGCGGGGCAGGGGCGGTCCCTTCAGTCCCGGAGGAGGGCCAGAGCGGTTTTCGGCGTCATAGTTCCATTTGCCGCCAACCGGGTCCTTGCCGTCCATCAGCAGGCCGGTGCGCCGCCGCATCTCGCGGTAGAAGAACTCCATCCGCAGTTCCTTGCGGCCCGCAGCCCAGCCGGCAAACTCGTCGCGCGAGCAGAGGAAGCGGCTGTCGGGCATGATCTCCACCGGGCAGCCCGTGAAGGTCTGCCAGTCCAGCATCGCCTGCTCGACCCGCCAGTCACCCGGCTCGACGGCGCGGATCAGGTGCGGCGCATGGCGCTCGACCGCGCGGATCATCTCGCCGGTGAAGCTGCCGGCATTGTCCGGATCGTCGAGATCAATGTAGTCGACGCGCCAGCCGGCTGCCCGCAGCTCTGCCGCGAAGTGCCGCATGGCGGAGAAAATCAGCGCGATCTTGGCCTTGTGATGGCGGACGTGCGTGGCCTCTCCAGCCACCTCCATCATCAGCACCACGGTGTCCGCCCGGTCGCAGCCCTGCAAGCTGGCGAGACGATGCGAGAGCTGATCGCCCAGGATTGGAACCAGGACGCTCATACGAACGAGTAGGGATCGATATCCACGGCTACGCGCACGCCCTGCGGGAAGCTCAGCGTGCCGAGCCACTGTCGGATGATGTCCTGCAACTGGGCCGAGCGCCGCGCGTTGATCAGCAGGCGATAGCGATAGCGCCCGCGCAGCAGCGAAAGTGGGGCCGTGGCGGGCCCCAGGATCATCACGTCTGGCAAGTCAGGCCGCGCCCCGCCGATCTGGCGGGCGGCCTCGCGCGCCTCGGCCTCGTCCTCGCTCGAAACGATGATTGCGGCCCAGCGCCCGAATGGCGGCGCCCCGGCATCGCGGCGGGCATCGGCCTCGGCGGCATAGAACGCGTCGCGATCACCGGCGGCAAGCGCGGCGATCACGGCGGCTTCGGGATGGCGGGTCTGGATCAGCACTTCGCCGGCCTTTACGCCGCGCCCGGCCCGGCCGGCTACCTGGGCTATCTGCTGGTATGTCCGTTCGGCCGCGCGCAGGTCGCCGCCTTCCAGCCCCATGTCGGCATCGATCACGCCGACCAGCGTCAGTTCGGGGAAATGGTAGCCCTTGGTGACGAGCTGGGTGCCGACGATCACGTCGATCGCACCGCCTTCTGCGCGGGCGACGAAATCGCCGATCTTCTCGGGGCTGTTGAGTGTGTCCGACGTGGCGATCGCGATGCGCGCTTCGGGAAACAGCCCGCTCACTTCATCGGCGATGCGCTCCACCCCGGGGCCGCAGGCGACCAGGCAATCGGGCGTGTGGCAGTCCGGGCAGGCGTCCGGCACCTCGGCGGCATGGCCGCAGTGATGACAGGCCAGCCGCCGTGACAGCCGGTGCTCGACCAGCCAGGCCGAACAGTTGGGGCACTGGAAGCGATAGCCGCAGTGGCGGCACAGGGTCAGCGGGGCATAGCCGCGGCGGTTGAGGAACAACAGCGATTGCTCGCCGCGCGTCAGCCGCTCCTCCAGCGCCTTGACCAGCGACGGCGCAATCCAGTGCCCGCGCGCCGGCTCATCCTTGCGCAGATCGACCACTTCGATGTGGGGCAGGGTGGCGCCGCCGAAGCGGCTGGGCAGGTCGATCTTCTGGTAGACCCCGGCTTCGGCCAGTTGCAGCGATTCGAGCGCCGGGGTGGCGCTCGCCAGGATGACCGGAATCGCCTCGAACCGCGCACGGATCACCGCCACGTCGCGGGCGTTGTAGCGCACCCCGTCGTCCTGCTTGAATGAGACTTCGTGCGCTTCGTCGACCACGATCAGGCCCAGCTGCTTGAACGGCATGAACAGCGCCGAGCGCGCGCCGACGACGACCTGGGCTTCACCTGAAACAATCGCCCGCCAGGCCCGCCGCCGCTCGCTCTGCTTCAGGCTGGAATGCCACAGCACGGGCGGCACGCCGAAGCGGGCCTCGAACCGCCGCAGGAAGTTCTCGGTCAGGGCAATTTCGGGCAGCATCACCAGCACCTGCTTGCGGTCCCGGATCGCCGCCGCGATGGCTTCGAAGTAGCACTCGGTCTTGCCCGAACCGGTGACGCCATCGAGCAGGAAGGTCTGGAATTTGCCAGCCCCCACTGCGGCGACGAACTGATCGGCGGCGGCCTGCTGCTCTGCCGACAGTTCCGGCTGGGCGTGATCCGGCCGGGCGCGCAGATAGGCGCGGTCAAGGTCGACCGTCACCGGCTCCAGCATCCCGGCATTGACCATCCCGCGCAGCACGCCATCGGAGACCGAGGCCAGTTCCGCCAGCTCGCGGATCGAGGCTTGCTCGCCCTGCAGGGCATCGAGTGCAGCGGCGCGCTGCGGGGTCAGGCGGGCTGGCTCGTGGCCGGACAGGCGGTACTCGGTCGTGGTCCCACCGCCGCGCAGCGCCGCCATCGAACCCAGCATCATCCGCGCCACCGAATTGAGCGGCGCGCAATAGTAATCGGCAGTCCATTCGACCAGCCGCCGCAGCGGCTCGGCGATCGGCGGAACGGGCAGAACTTCGAGCAGCGGGCGCAGCTTGCTCTCCGGCACCTCGGTGCCGTCCAGCCGCTCCGGCTCCCAGACGATCCCCAGCACCTGGCGTGGCCCCAGCGGAGCGAGCACGACATTGCCCATCTCCACAGTTATACCCGGCGGCACCCGGTAATCGAGCACCGACAGCACCGGGTTGAAGACAAGAAGGCGGACGCGGCTCATGAGTCTGGCCCCTATGCGCAGAAACGGCGCTGGGGGCTAGGCCCTCGCCGCAGGGTTCCCTATAGCGATGGGGAATCGTTATCGGAGCAATCGCCTGTGAAGTTCTTTGCCGACACCGCCGAAATCGCCGAGATCAAGGATCTGGCCGCCACGGGCCTGCTCGATGGCGTAACCACCAACCCCTCGCTGATTGCCAAGTCGGGGCGTGACTTCATTGAAGTGACCCGCGAAATCTGCGGGCTGACCAGCGGTCCAGTCAGTGCCGAAGTGGTCGCGCTCGATCACGAAGGCATGATGCGCGAGGCCGAAATCCTGCGCAAGATCGCGGAAAACGTCTGCATCAAGGTGCCGCTAACCATCGACGGCCTCAAGACCTGCAAGGCGCTGACCAGCGACGGCACCATGGTCAACGTCACCCTGTGCTTCTCAGCCAACCAGGCGCTGCTGGCGGCCAAGGCCGGGGCCACATTCGTCTCGCCCTTCGTGGGCCGGCATGATGACAACGGCTTCGACGGGATGCAGCTGATCAGCGACATCCGTCTGATCTACGACAATTACGCCTTTGAGACCGAGATCCTGGTCGCTTCGGTTCGCCACGGCATCCACGTGCTCGAAGCGGCGAAGATCGGTGCTGACGTGATGACGGCGCCGCCCTCGGTCATCAAGGGACTGTTCAAGCACATCCTGACCGACAAGGGCATCGAAGGCTTCATGGCCGATTGGGCCAAGACCGGGCAGTCGATCTGATCGGGTAAGCCATGGCCGACGAAACCCCTCTTGACCGCTTCCGCTCTGTCCTGACCGGCGCCAGCCGGGCAATCGCGCACGAGCCGGAACTTGAGGTGGCCTGGACTGCCGATATGGCGGTGGCCAATGGCAAGAACCTGCGGGTGCCGATGCCGGGCCGCAACCTGCCGCGCGACCAGGCGATGGAAGCGCGCGGCCATGCCGATTCGATGGCGCTGCGGCTGCGCCACCATAACGAAGCGCTGCACGCCAAGGCCGCGCCAAGCGATCCCTCGGCCCGGGCCTGTTTCGATCTGGTCGAGCAGGTCCGCTACGAAGCGCTGGGCTCGAAGGCCTATGCGGGCATGCGCGACAACCTTGATGCGGCGATGGCGGTGCGCATCGGCGGCGATCCGATTGCCCGCGCCGCCAGCCCGGATGAAGTGCCGCTGCCGGTCGCACTCTCCTTGCTGCTGCGCGAACATCTCACCGGCCAGCCGGTCCCCGAAGCCGCGCGCAAGGGCACCGATATGCTGCGCGGCTGGATCGATGAGCGCGCCGGCACCGATTTCGATGCGCTGGCGCTGTCACTCGATGACCAGAAAGCGTTCCAGGCGCTCAGCCTTGATATGTTGCAGCATCTCGAGCTGACCCGGTCCGAGCCGGTCGAGGCCGAGCCCGAGGAGGGCGAGGACCAGGACGGCGAGGACGACAGCGAGGACAATCCCGATGCCGGGGACTCGCAGGAAGACCAGGCCCCCAGCGAAGTGGCCGGCGAACCCAGCGAAGGCGACGAGGAAGGCGAGGGCGAGGTCGAGCAGCAGGTCGAGGACGACAATGCCGAGGCCGAAGCGGGCGACGATGGCGAGGAGGGGATGCTCCCCGTCCGGCCCAATCGCCCGTGGAGCGATATCTCCGCCAAGTTCGACTACAAGGTCTTCACAGAGCAATTCGATGAAGTCGTGGCCGCGCAGGACCTATGCGACGAGGAAGAGCTGACCCGACTGCGCGCCTATCTCGATGCGCAGCTGAAGGGCCTCCAGGGCATCGTCACCAAGCTGGCCAACCGGCTGCAGCGGCGGCTGATGGCGCAGCAGAACCGCTCGTGGGATTTCGACCAGGACGAAGGTCTGCTGGACGCCGCACGGCTGGCCCGCGTGGTGATCTCGCCCGGCCAGTCGCTGTCCTACAAAGTTGAGCGCGATGTCGAGTTCAAGGACACCATCGTTACCCTGCTGATCGACAATTCCGGCTCGATGCGCGGGCGGCCGATCTCGATCGCGGCGATCAGCGCCGACGTCTTGGCGCGCACGCTGGAGCGCTGCGGGGTCAAGACCGAGATTCTCGGCTTCACCACCCGCGCCTGGAAGGGCGGGCAGAGCCGCGAATCCTGGCTGGCCAATGGCAAGCCGGCCCAGCCGGGCCGCCTCAACGATCTGCGCCACATCGTCTACAAGAAGGCCGACGAGCCCTATCGCCGCAGCCGCCGCAATCTGGGTCTGATGATGCGCGAAGGTCTGCTCAAGGAGAACATCGACGGCGAGGCGCTGCTCTGGGCGCACGCCCGGATGCTGGCCCGCCCCGAAGACCGCCGCATCCTGATGGTCATCTCCGACGGCGCGCCGGTCGACGATTCGACGCTGAGCGTGAACACCGCCGGCTATCTGGAACAGCACCTGCGCCGGGTGATCGACTGGATCGAGCGCCAGTCGCCGGTCCAGCTCGTCGCCATCGGCATCGGCCACGACGTAACCCGCTATTACCGCCGCGCGGTGACGATCATGGATGTCGAGCAACTGGGCGGCACGATGATCGAACAGCTGGCCAGCCTGTTCGAGGACGAATAGGAAACCCCTTGATTACGCCTACTTCGCTTTACCCATGGTGAGGCTGCCAACAAGCTGCCGGTAAGGTGCAAGTGAATTATCATAAAAGAATATAAGCGGTGCCTCATAAGTTACCATGTACAGCTTTCCATCAATAACTGCGGCACTTGCTTCGCCTTTGCGCCTAACATCGTCCGATCCCACGTATGCGTATTTAAAGGTCACTCCTTTGCGGCCCGCAAATAACCCAGGCGCCACGCTCTCGATGTCAAATGTTGAAACATCCTTAGTGACACGGTAGGTCCGGTCAAGAAAGCCAGGAAGATCTGGCAATAGCATATCCTTGGCAAATTTGGGCAGTGGTCTATTTTTCTTGTCCTTTTCCTTCAAAAGCGGTTTTCCGCTAGGTATGCCGGTATAGAACGTCACTGCATTGAGTAACTCGCCATCGAAAGTCCAGACTTCTGCTTGAGGCCCTGGGCGGGCGCTGAGTTTGTTCCAGTCAGTCTGTGGCAAGACGCGAACATCAGATTTGCCGATCACTTGGGCCTGTCCTGAGGAGGCAAGCTTGTTCGCAAATGCCGGGACCCCTGCGGTAAGCGAAATCGCCACTACTGCCTGAACGGCTAACCTTTTGAGAGTGATCAATTTATCATTGTCCCTAAAATTGCAGCATCAGATGCGTCAGGTTTATTCTTGAGGTACTGGGAGAGAGATTCTTTGCCCGCACTCACTTCACCTGCGCGTAGTAGTGATAGGCCAAGCCCCCGATATGCTTCTATCTTGCCAGCGTCTTTGGCTAAGACTTGGCGATAGAGATCGACAGCAGTCACTAGGTCTCGGGGATTTCCACGGTTCCTGAAGTTTTCGGCTTTTGCGAAAAGCAAATCAGGGGTCCAATTATTCCCGGCAAGACGATCAAGCAAATAATCGGTTGCACCGAAGTCACCTTCGGCCAACTGGTCCGCTAAGAATTTTCCGAACCATGGCGCAAGTGCCTCGTGATATGCTTCCGAATTGTCGACTTCACCTCCAGGCACGCGATTTGCCATCAAGCTGAGCGTATCAGCTCGTTCAAGATTGGTGGGGTGAGAGGCGAAGTAAGCCAAACCGTCGTAACGTTTGATCGGTCGCCCGCGAGCTTCGGCCGATCGGTCCGCTTCGTTCATCACTCCTCGCCAAACGTCGGCCGCAGCGGATGAGCGATAGCCTGCCGCTGCCATGTAAGAGAACCCTAGTCGGTCTGATGCTCGCTCGTCGTCCCGCTTGAAATGGTACAATGTCCCCAGAACAGAGATTTCGAGGTCTTGATAGCTCTGTCCGTTTGTAGTTCCAAAACGAGCCGCAGTTGCTCCAAGCAACGCGGACCAAGCCAATAAGTCGCTGCCAGACCGGGCACGCTTATATCCCGCCAGAGTATGACGAAGTTCGAAGTGTGCAAACTCATGCCCGAGCACTGAAGCAAGCTCGGCCTCATTACGCACTCTCAACAACAGTCCGGAAAAGACCCGCATTGTTCCGTTCGGCGACATACTTGCGTTGAAAACTGGGACACGCAAAATATAAACACGCACTGATCGGCAACGGCTTTCGCCTACGGTTTGGCAAAGGACCCTGCGAACATAAGCATTGAGCTTTTCATCCCGGATGACGAGCCTGGAATCCCTGAGTATTCGTTCGTCTTCGTCGTCAAGTGTCCACAAGCCTCTCTCGTCTGTCCCTTGAGGTTGATATGGCCCAGCATATGTCGGGATAGTCCAGTCTGTGTCGTTTTGAGGCGCGGCTATGGCGCTCGTTGCGCTAAGTGCAACGGCCAACGCAGAAGATATCCATACTGCCTTCATTGGCCGATGACGCTTTTATTTGTCGCCAGCGGGAACTCCTCAAGGAGTTGTGTTACTCGCTTTTGGGCTCCATCAGCTTCACGAACATTTCCACCCATTGCATTATCTGCATTGATCCAAACCAAATTTCCCGTTTTAGCGTCAACTAGACCGGCATACCCAGCGTGTAATCCTGAAGTAACTCCGACACCCACTGCGGCTGCAGCAAGAAACTGAAAAATCTTCCGGCCTGTCGATCCGTAATGGTCTTCAGTGAGGATAAACAATATATAATCAGCTTTGTCTGCGCCTGGCAGGTCTTGAACCCCTGGGCCAAGTGACCACTGAAAAATTCCTTCTCGGTTGTCTCGCTTCTTTGTTTCCAGGCGGTTTCCGGCAAAAAATTGATAGGTGATGACAGACTGTGCCACGGCACCAAAAAGTGCTTGATATTCGCGCACAGTTTGAGCCTTTTCACCTGGGACGTCGAGCATGTAAGTTACCTGATGACCCAAGGATTTTTGTCTAGCATTCAAAGCTTCTTCAATATTCTTTCTGGCCTCTGCAGTCCATTCTGCGCGCGGCTCAAACATGCCGCCTGTAGACTGTTCACCGACCTTCACGCTTGGACGGAAAAGAATTATCTTCGCAGGCTTTGCCGGGTCAAACGCAAAACCATCACGAACTGCAGTTCGCTCCTGCGCTTGAGCTGCAGTCTCAAGCCCCCCAGAACTCGCGACGACAGCGAAAGCCGAAATTACAGCTGCTTTGAAGGTGTTCATTGCTGCCCCTCTCTGATCTTGAAAAAATTCTTCAATTTTCTTTGTTTGTCAACTCCAAGGGTAAGCAGAAGCTGTTTAGTCTGAACAATCGGAGAAGCCCGGCATCGCTCCCATCCTCGGCAGCGCGCTGTTTTGCATCTTTCTTCCGATCTTCGCGCTTGACCGGGCCGTTTAATCGCACGATTAAACGGTCATGACAAAAGCCAACACCATCTCCGAAGCCGTCCTGTCCCGCCGTTCGATCCGGTCATTCAGTGACAAGCCCGTTCCACTGGACGTCCTCAAGCAGGTCATGGACACCGCCCGGTGGGCGCCGTCAGGCTGCAACTTCCAGCCGTGGGAAGGCACGATCCTGAGCGGTGAGCCTTTGCGCCAGCTGCAGGAAAAGATGCGCGGTGCGCCGCCGCAGGATCCCAAGGAATATTCGTGGAGCGATCCTGAAGTTCTGCCCGAATGCCAGGCCCGCCTCCACCAGGTTGGCGCGGACATGTATGCGGCGATGAACATCGAGCGGGCCGACAAGGCGGCGCGCGGCGATTTCATGGCGCAGAACCTTGTGTCGTTCGGGGCTCCGGCCGTGCTGCTGGTCTATTTCCCGCGCGTAATGGGACCGCCGCAGTGGTCTGACGTGGGCATGTGGCTGCAGACCATCATGCTGCTGCTGCGCGAACAGGGGCTGGATACCTGCCCGCAGGAATTCCTCTCGCTCTATGCCAAGCTCATCAAGGAGTTCGTCGGCGTTTCGGACGAAACCCACATCTTCTTCTGCGGCGTCGCCATCGGTTACCGCGACGAGGAGGACCCCGTGAACGGGTTCGATCGCAAGCGCGAACCGCTGGAAAGCAAGGTCCAGTTCTTGGGCTTTGAATAGGGCATTCGCGGCATGATCGTGTCCGAAGCCGTTGCTACTCGCCGCACCGTGCGGGCCTTTCTCGACCAGCCGGTCGATCAGGCGATCCTGCGGCGGGTGCTGGAGCGGGCGCAAAACGCGCCATCCGGCGGCAACACCCAGCCGTGGAACGCGACAGTCATCACTGGTGAGCCGCTGGCCAGGCTGCTGGCCGATGTTGCGGCAATCCTGCCGGAAGGCACGGCGCGGCATAAGCCGGAATACGCCATCTATCCGCCCGAACTCGATGGCGCTTATGCCGAGCGGCGCAAGGGCGTGGGCGAGGCGATGTATGCTGCGCTGGATATTCCGCGCGACAACAAGATGGGCCGGCTGGCCTGGTTCGCCCGCAACTTCCAGGCCTTTGGCGCACCGGTACTGATGCTGATCCATACCCCGCGCTACATGGGCCGGCCGCAGTGGTCGGACATCGGGATGTGGCTGCAGACCGTTTGCCTGCTGCTGCGCGAGGAAGGGCTCGATTCCTGCCCGCAGGAAGCCTGGGCGATCTACCAGGAACAAATCCGCGCCGTGGTGAACATTCCCGAGGATCACATCTTCTTCTGCGGCATGGGCGTGGGTTGGCGCGATCCCGATGCACCTGTGAACAATTTCCCCGTACCGCGTGCGCCGCTGGATGAAGTGATCCGCTGGGAGGGCTTCTGAGCCTTTCGCTGTTGCTCTGGGTGCCGGTGACGATTGCTGCGGCATCGGCGCAGGTCTTCCGCAATGGCGCCCAGGCGGGGCTGACCAAAACCATCGGCATGCTGGGGGCGACGCAGGTGCGGTTCGTCTTCGGACTGCCATTTTCGCTGCTCTTCCTGGCTGCGGCCGTGGGGCTGACCGGCCAGTCGCTGCCCGGGCTGACAGCCCTGGCGCTGCGCTGGGCCGCATTGGGCGCCGTCTGCCAGATCCTCGGCACGGCGCTGATGCTGGTCGTGATGAACCAGCGCGCGTTCGGCGTTGCCTATGCCTATATCAAGACCGAGCCGGTGCTGGTGGCGGTGCTGGGTGTGCTGCTGCTGGGCGATCACCTCAGCCCGCTGGCCTGGCTGGCGGTGGGCGTGGTTACCACGGGGGTGCTGGTCGCCTCGGTCAAGCCCGGGGACTATCGCCATCTCCTGAAAGAACGGCGCATGATCGCCGCCGGCGTTGCGGCTGGTGGGCTGTTCGGAATGTCGGCAATCGCCTTTCGCGGCGGGATCGGCGCGCTGGAGGGCGGGGATTTCCTGATCCGCGCGCTGACCGTGCTGGCCATCAGCCTGACGATCCAGGCGGGCCTGCTCGGCCTGTGGCTGGCCGCGCGCGATCGCGCGGCGTTTACCGCCAGTCTGCGGGTCTGGCGCACCAGCCTGGGCGCCGGGTTTCTGGGGGCCTTTGCTTCAGCTTGCTGGTTCACCGCCTTCGCGCTGACCCCCGCTGCCAACGTCCGCACCCTGGGCCTGATCGAGATGCCGCTGGCCGCGCTGTTCGCCGGGCGGCTGACCGGCAAGGCCGCCAGCCGGCACGAACTGGCCGGATTGCTGATCGTGATGGCCGGGGTCGGGCTGCTGCTCGCCTCGCTGTCGGCTTGACCGCCGCATCAGCCCGCGTAATGCGCGAAGCATGAGCCAAACGCCCCTCAAGCTGTTCAACAGCCTGACCCGCCAGCTGGAAGAGTTCCAGCCCGTCCATGCTGGCGAAGCACGCGTCTATTCCTGCGGGCCGACGGTCTACAATTATCCGCACATCGGCAACATGCGCGCCTATGTCTTTGCCGACCTGCTGGGCCGCACGCTGAGCTTCAAGGGCTACAAGCTGACTCACGTGATCAATATCACCGACGTGGGCCACCTGACCGATGATGCCGATGCGGGCGAGGACAAGATGGAGAAGATGGCGGCCGAACGCGCCCAGTCCATCTGGGACATCGCGAAGCACTATACCGAGGCCTATTGGGCGGACGTGAAGGCGCTCAACATCCGCCAGCCCGCCAAATGGACCATCGCCACCGAGTTCGTGCCCGCGATGATCGACTTCGCGAAGTCGA
>RFPL01000020.1 GCA_009926135.1 Sphingomonadaceae bacterium | reverse complement strand
TCGACTTCGCGAAGTCGATCGCGGACAAGCACTGCTACGAACTCGACGGCGGGCTCTACTTTGACGTTTCGACCGTGGCCGATTACGGCCGCCTCGCCCGTGCCCAGACCGAGGATGGCGAGGGACGGATCGAGGCCGTGGAAGGGAAGCGCAACGCCGCCGACTTCGCGATCTGGCGCAAGACCCCGCCGGGCGAGAAGCGCCAGATGGAATGGGATTCGCCCTGGGGCAAGGGCGCGCCTGGCTGGCATCTGGAATGCTCGGTCATGTCGGGGCAGGTCCTTGGCTTCCCGTTCGATATTCACACCGGCGGGATTGACCACCGCGAGATCCATCACCCGAACGAGATCGCGCAGAACCAGGCGTTCTGCTGCACCAATGGCCTCAACGTCCCCGCCAACTCCGGTGCGAACATCTGGATGCACAACAACTTCCTGGTCGAACGCTCCGGCAAGATGAGCAAGTCGTCGGGCGAGTTCCTGCGGCTGCAACTGCTGATCGACAAGGGTTACCACCCGCTGGCCTACCGGATGATGTGCCTGCAAGCGCATTATCGCAGCGAGCTGGAATTCAGCTGGGAAGGGCTGCAGGCGGCGCTGGTGCGGCTGAAGCGGATGGTGATGGCTTACCGCAAGTGGGCCGACAATCTGAAGGAAGGGCGCATGACCCCCGGCGACTGCTGGGAGCGTGAGCGCGTGACCAATGCCCTGGTCGCTCGCTTCGATGCTGCCGTTTCGAACGATCTAAACACGGCGGATGCGCTGACCGTGCTGGAAGAAACGCTCGCGCTGAAAGGCACCGCACCTGAATGCGTTGCGACGGCCGCCGCGCATATGGACTGGGTATTGGGCCTTGATCTCGGGCACCTGCAACGCACTGACCTGCGGCTGCGGCCCAAGATCGCCACTATCACCGAAGCCGAAATCGAAGCCGTGCTGACGCAGCGCAAGGAAGCCCGCGCCGCCAAGGATTTCGCCACGTCTGATGCCTTGCGCGACCAGCTCGCCGCGCAGGGGGTCGAGGTGATGGACGGCGATCCGCTTGGCTGGGACTGGAAACTGGGAGACTGAAATGACCGTAGCCGTCCTTTCCGCGATTGCGCGGCCGATCCTTGAGCCGCGCCTGCCCGACTGGATCGAGCCGCGCTGGTTCGAGACCACCGAGGAACTGATGGCCGTGGTCGACCAGGGCGAGATTGGCTGGTTCGATCTCTACAAGAAGGAAGACATGGCCGAAGCCGCGCGGCGCGCGGTGCGGATGAAGTGGCTCAATTCGATCTATGCCGGGCTGGAGCATATGCCCCTGTCGCTGCTGCAGGAACGCGGCGTGGCGGTGACGAACGGCGCGGGCATCAATGCCATCACCATCGCCGAATATGTCGTGATGGGAATGCTGACCGTCGCAAAGGGTTATCGCGAAGTCGTTCACGCGCAGGACCGCCACGAATGGCTGATGGATTCGCCGGGCAAGCGTGAGCTCTATGGCAGCAAGGCGCTGCTGCTGGGCATGGGCGCGATCGGCTCGCTGATCGCCGAGCGGCTGGCACCCTTCGGCGTTGAAGTGACCAAGGTCCGCCGCACGCCGGGGCCAGACTCCCTGGCCCCCGATGCCTGGCGCGCGCGGCTGGGCGAGTTCGACTGGGTGATCCTGGCCGTACCCGCCACGCCGGAAACCGACGGAATGATCGGCGCAGCGGAACTGGCGGCGATGAAAAGCGATGCCGTGCTGCTCAACATCGCCCGCGGCACCGTGGTCGATCAGGACGCGCTGGTTGCGGCGCTCAAGGCCAACCGCATCCACTCGGCCTTCCTTGACGTCACGACGCCGGAGCCGCTGCCCGCGGATCATGAGCTGTGGGGCCTGCCAAACGCCCACATCACCATGCACCTGTCGGGCCGGGCGCAGGACAAGATGTTTATTCGCGCGGTCGATCGCTTCCTCGTCAACCTGGAGCGTTACCGTACGGGTGAGCCGCTTGAACCGCTGGTTGACCTGGCGTTGGGCTATTAACCCTCCTCCAGCAGCAGCAGTTCAAGTTCCAGCACCATCCGCGGTTCGGGCAGGGTTGCCTGGTCGACCGAGACCACCGAGGCATCGGCGACCAGCTGGCCCGGGATCGCGAACTCGTGGTCGGGCAGGGCGGCGATCAGGGCTTCGGCCGCGTCGATCGCAACAGTGCCATTGAAGGCCAGCACGACCGTGTGACGGGTGCCGGCGAAAGTCGCGCTGGCCCAATTGCGTTCGCTATGCCGCAGCAGTTCGGCTTCGCGGCCGGCCAGGTCAAACAGCGCGGTCAGCAGCGACAGCCAGGCGCGCCGGCCCTTGCGCTGCGCCGATGCGGCAAGGGTGCGAAGGATGGCCGGATCATGCTGCACGCTGGGTCTCCCGATAAATGTTCATGAAATGTTCTACTCGCTGTTCCGTGGCAAAACGGGGGGTGCGACCATTCCGCAGGTCCTGGACAAAGCGCGGATCGTGCGCGGCCAACCGCCCGAACTTGGTCCAGGGCATTCCCGTTTCGCGCAGGAATTGCTCGATCCGGCGTATCAGCATGGGGTGTCTCCATCGTTGGCATGCGCTTGATCGGGGCGAATCGAGCAGGAGGAATGCTCCTTCTGTCTCCGGCGAAATCCTACTTGTCTAGGAAAAATACATCGTGTAGGAACAATTCATGGTTACCACCGATCCGCGCCAGCGTTTGCTGCAACTCGCCACTGATCGCGGCGCCAGCCTTTCGGCCCTGTCCGACCTGATCGGACGAAATTCGACTTATCTTCAACAGTTCATCCGCAAGGGCAGTCCGCGCAAGCTGGAGGAGACTGACCGGCGGACGCTGGCCCGGTTCTTCGGCGTGGACGAGGCGGAACTGGGTGCGCCAGAGGAATTTTCCTTACCTCCGGCGGCCAAGCCAGTGCGCGGAGACTGGGTCGATGTGCCGCGTCTGCCGCTGGGTGCCTCGGCCGGGCCGGGGACGCTGGCACTTGAAGAGCTGCCGATCGGGGCTTTCCGCTTCTCGGCGCGCTGGCTGCGTGAGCAGGGGCTCGATCCGCGGATGCTCTCGGCAATCCGGGTCGAGGGCGATTCGATGGAAGGGACCCTGCGCGATGGGGACGAGATCCTGGTCGACCGCAGCCCGCGCCCGCTGCGTGATGGCATCCACGTCGTCCGCACGGGGGAGGCGCTGCTGGTCAAGCGGGTCGATCTGGGCCGGCCTGGCAGGATCACGCTGGTCAGCGACAATCCGGCTTACCGCCCGATCGAGCTGCCGCCGGAGGAGGTGCAGGTGATCGGCCGGGTCGTCTGGAAAAGCGGGCGGCTGTGATGGCCAGGTTACTGTGATGGAGCGGCTGCGGGCTTGGGCAAGGGCGCTCAAGCGCGATGTCATGGCGCTGTGGCTGGCGGCCCGCGATCCGCGTGTGCCATTCGGGGCAAAACTGCTGGCGGGGCTGGTCGCGGCCTATGCGCTTTCGCCGATCGACCTGATTCCCGATTTCATCCCGGTGCTTGGCTATCTTGACGATTTGCTGATCGTCCCGGCCGGAATCTGGCTGGCCATCCGCCTTATCCCGGAGCCGGTGATGGCAGAACTGCGGGCTCAGGCGCTTGAACGCGATCGCCCCACTTCGCGGGCCGGGCTGCTGCTGGTCGTGGCGATCTGGGCGTGGTTAGCCTGGGCGGCATGGACCTGGTGGTCAGTACGCGGGTAGCGGTCTAGCCAGCACCGAATAGTGTTGGTGCGAGGCTGTTCCACCAGGCACTCTTGACGATTAACGGTTCAACCGCGTGGAACGGGATCAGCACCAGCGCGGCCAGCAGGGTCGCGGGATGAACCCGGCCCAGACGCCGGCGATCATGCACGGCCAGCGCAATCAGCAGGCCGTCTGCCAGTACGTTTGGAGCCATGTCTGCCCAGGGGAACGGCAGCGGTAGCAGCGGGGTCAGGCGCGAGATGGCCGGACCAAGCAGGTTGAGCGCCGCCACGAACATCAATCGCCGGTGCCACTCGATCTTGCGGCTTGCGGCATAGATTGCCCCACCGAAAGTGAGGCTGAACAGCAGGATATCGGCGAGATTGTAGAACGAAGTTTCGAAGGGCTGGGGGTTCCCGCGAGCCATCCGTTCTAGGCCGGCGGCTTGCGCCATCCAGATGCCGAGCGGAAGCATCGCCCCTGCGATCGCAACGCCGGCAATCCCCAGTTCGCGGTGGAGGCGCAGGCCTCCGTTGTTCACTAGCACGGTCTGAACCAGATAGAGCGCGATCCAGGCAAAGAAGGCCAGTCCGTGGAGGTGGCGCAGCAAGCTGAAGTCTTGACCGCGCGTGGCCAGCGGCAGGAAATAAGTGCCAAGGAAACTGAGCAGGACCAGTCCGGCCATCAAGGCTGCGCTTGCTGCAAAGAAACGGCTTTTCGGCCGGGCCGGTGCGCCTAGGTTTGTCATTGCCTGAATTTCCCCCGTGGACGCGCAGGCTAGCACGGCGTCCTGCCGGGTCAACGCGCCATGGACTTGCATCTCGCGGCTGCGCAGTTCAAATCCGCATGATGACCGAGACTAAAGCCGAACCGCCGATGCGCGTGGGCATCGTGCCCGTCACTCCGCTGCAGCAGAACTGCTCGCTGATCTGGTGCACCAGGACCATGAAGGGTGCGCTGGTCGATCCGGGCGGGGATCTGGACCAGCTCAAGGCCGCAGTCGCCAAGTGCGGCGTAACGATTGAGAAGCTGCTCGTCACCCACGGGCATCTCGACCATTGCGGGCAAACCGGCATGCTGGCGAAGGAACTGGGCGTGCCGATTGAAGGCCCGCACGAGGATGACCGGTTCTGGATCGAGAAGCTGGCCGAGGACGGCGGGAAATACGGCATGCACGCCGAAACGTTCGAGCCTGACCGCTGGCTGCATGATGGTGACAAGGTGTCGGTTGGCGAGCTGGAGCTCGATGTGATCCACTGTCCGGGCCACACGCCCGGCCACGTGGTTTTCTATCATGCCCCGTCGCACTTCGCGATGGTCGGCGATGTGTTGTTTGCCGGTTCAATCGGGCGGACCGATTTTCCCAAGGGCAATCACCAGCAACTGGTCGACTCGATCACCCAGAAGCTCTGGCCGCTGGGTGAGGACGTGACCTTTGTTCCCGGTCACGGCCCCACCAGCACGTTCGGCCGCGAACGCAAGACCAATGCTTACGTCAGCGATTACGTCCTGAGCTGATTACATTCGGCCCAGCACGACCAGCACGGCCACGACGGCCAGGCCAAGCTGGGTGAGCATGGTGATCAGGGTGCCGACCATCCGGCCCTTGGCCAGGCTGGTGCCGTCCATGCCCAGGCCGTGGGCGACCCGGCCCAGCATATAGACTGCACCGACAATGGCGAGCCACTGGCCGCCCTTGCTAGCCAGTTCGAGGCCGGCAATCAGCAGCAGCACCCAGGGGGTGTTTTCCACGAAGTTGAGCTGGGCCCGCATCCGCCGTTCCAGCAGGTCGTTACCGCCCGTGCCGATGCTGATCCCGGCCTTGCCGCGGACTTGTCCGCAGCGGATGCCAAGCCACAGGTTGATGATCGCCGCGGCAGCGGCCAGTGACAGTGTAGTGGGTAGCAACATAATTCTCTCCCCTGTTGGTGCTGGTATGGGCAGGACGGCGCTTGCAACGCCCGCCAAATTCGCTATAGGCGCGCCTTCGCAGCCGCCGGCCCCTTGGTCCAGCGCGGCATCTTTAGTCGACCATACGAATTTCAGGAACAGGTGCCGCGATGGCTGTCCCCAAAAGAAAAACGAGCCCGTCCCGCCGGGGCATGCGCCGCAGCCACGATGCACTGTCGGTGGACGCGTTCCACGAGTGCTCGAATTGCGGCGAGCTGAAGCGCCCGCACAACCTCTGCACTGCCTGTGGCCACTACAACGGTCGCGAAGTCATCGCCGTCGGGCTCTAAGCCCAGTTAACGGGGGGATAGAGCGATGAGTTTGCCGCGTATCGCCGTCGATGCGATGGGCGGCGACGAAGGCGTTCGCGTGATGATCGAGGGCGCCGCGCTCGCGCGCCGGCGCCACGATCGTTTCAAGTTCCTGCTGGTGGGGGATGAGGTGCGGATTAACGCCGCGCTCGAAAATCACCCGAACCTGCGGGCTGCATCCGAAATCCTGCACTGCGACGATGTCGTGGCCGGCGATGAAAAGCCGACCCAGGCCCTGCGCCGCGCCAAGACCACGTCGATGGGCCTGGCGATCAACGCGGTAAAGACCGGCGCCGCCGGGGCTGCGGTCAGCGCCGGGAACACGGGCGCGCTGATGGCGATGGCCAAGCTGGCGCTGCGCACCATGCCGGGAATTGACCGGCCGGCTCTTTCAGCACTGATGCCGACGCTGGGTGAGAATGACGTCGTCATGCTCGACCTTGGCGCCAATACCGATTGCGATGCGCGCAACCTGGTTCAGTTTGCGATCATGGGCGCGGCTTATTCGCGGATCATCACCGGCCGCGACCATCCTCGCGTGCGCCTGCTCAACATCGGCAGCGAGGAAAACAAGGGCACCGAGGTGCTGCGTGAAGCAGCTGCCCAGCTCAACGCCCACAGTGAACTCTCGCTGCAGTTCGATGGCTTTACCGAAGCCGACAAGATCAATCGCGGCGATGTCGACGTGGTGGTGACCGATGGCTTTTCCGGCAACATCGCGCTCAAGGCAATTGAAGGCACCGCTCGCTTTGTGGCGGACCTGCTGCGTCGTTCGTTCGCTTCGTCGCTGCGTTCCAAGGTCGGTTTCCTGATCTCCCGGCCAGCAACCGAGCTGCTGAAGCATCATCTCGATCCCAACAACCACAATGGCGCGGTGTTCCTCGGCCTTAATGGCGTTGTCGTGAAGAGCCATGGTTCGGCGTCTGCGGTCGGCGTGGCCAATGCCGTTGCCGTGGCCGCGCGGCTGCTGGAAGAAAAACTGACCGAGCGGATCGAGGCTGAGCTTGAGCACTTCGGCGCCGAATCGATCCGCCGCGGCGGGAAGTCCGCGGGATGATCCGGCGCTCTGTCCTGGTCGGCACGGGTTCGGCGCTGCCGGCGCACGCTGTTTCCAACGCGGAACTGTCCGAGCGGGTCGAGACCAGCGACGAATGGATTGTCGAGCGCACTGGCATCCGCTCACGTTATATCGCGGGGGCAGGGGAAACAACTTCCAGCCTCGCGACGGACGCCGCCCGCGCGGCATTGGCGGCGGCGGGGCTGCAGCCTTCCGACATCGGCCTGATCATTCTTGCCACCTGCACGCCTGACCAGACTTTCCCGGCCTCGGCCACGATTGTCCAGGACCGGCTGGGCTGCCACGGCGGCATTGCCTTTGATGTCGGTGCGGTCTGTTCGGGCTTCCTCTATGCCGTCAGCGTGGCTGACGCCATGCTGAAAACCGGAGCCGCTGAGCGCGCGCTGGTGATTGGCGCCGAAACGATGAGCCGGATCCTCGACTGGGAGGATCGCACCACCTGCGTGCTGTTCGGCGACGGGGCGGGGGCGATCGTGCTTGAAGCCCGCGAAGTCGCCGAAGATGGTCCGGGCATCATTTCCAGCCGGCTTCACGCCGACGGCGCCCATAACGAACTGCTCTATGTCGACGGGGGTCCATCGACCACCGGGACGGTCGGCCACATCCGCATGCGGGGCCGCGAGGTCTTCCGTCACGCGGTTGTGAACCTAGCCGAAGTGCTTGGCGAAGTGCTGGTGGATACCGGCTTCACTGCTCAGGATATCGACTGGGTCGTGCCGCACCAGGCCAACCAGCGCATCCTTGATGCCACGGCGCGCAAGCTGGGCCTGCCGCCCGAGAAGGTGGTGGTCACGGTTGACCGCCACGCCAACACTTCGGCGGCCTCGGTGCCGCTGGCGCTTGATGCGGCGATCAAGGACGGGCGGATCAAGCCGGGTGACCTCGTGATGCTGGAAGCAATGGGTGGCGGTTTCACCTGGGGTGCCAGCTTGGTGCGAATCTGACTTTCCCCAACTCAAAGTGGCTAGTTTCAGGCGCTTTGATTGCATTCTTCTGACAATGCGCTATTGGTCGGCCTTGGGTCGTGCTTTTAGTTCTTCGAGGGGAGAAAGGCGCAATGCGCTCTATGCACACATTGACCCGAGCTGACCTTGCCGAAGCAATCAACCGTAAAGTGGGCCTGTCCCGCTCGGAATCGCTCGGCATGGTGGAATCGATCCTCGATCACATGGGTAACGCTCTGGAAAAGGGTGAAAACGTTAAGATTTCGGGCTTCGGAACCTTCCTGCTGCGCGACAAGGCGCAGCGGATTGGCCGTAATCCGAAGACCGGTGTTGAAGTGCCAATCACTCCGCGCCGGGTCCTCACGTTCCGCGCCAGCCAGATGCTGAAGGACCGGATCGCCAAGGGGTGACCGGGACTGACCTCTTTTCAAGCGATTCGCAGGTTCCCGGACTTGGCGTCCGGGAACCTGCCGATGGCAAGGAAGAGGGCGCGCTGCGCACGATCGGCGAAGTTGCCAAGGCGCTTGGCATCCGCCAGCACGTCTTGCGCTATTGGGAAGAACAGTTCCCGATGCTCAAGCCGCTGAAACGCAGCGGCGGCCGGCGTTATTATCGCCCGGAAGACATTGCCCTGGTCCAAACCATTGACCGGCTGGTCCACCGCGAGGGGTTTACCTTGCGTGGTGCCCGCCAGGCCCTGTCCAAGGGCAAGGCCCCCAAGGTTGAACGGATGGCCGAGCCAGGTCCTGCGCCAGAACCGCTGCCGATGGA
Organism: Sphingomonadaceae bacterium; assembly: GCA_009926135.1. Classification (GTDB taxonomy): domain Bacteria; phylum Pseudomonadota; class Alphaproteobacteria; order Sphingomonadales; family Sphingomonadaceae; genus Novosphingobium. Next base: position 26,437 of record RFPL01000020.1, on the reverse strand, counting down.
CAGCGTCTCGCCGACTAACAATTTCGCCTACCGCGCGCGGCTGATCGCCTTGCGGGCAACGCTGGTCAAGGCGCTGCACGACAGCTAATCCTCCTCCCCAGAGAGCGAGGATTCCCATGACCAAGACTTATGACGCCGATCTGGCGCTTTTCATCAATGGCAGCTGGAAGATCGGCGAGGGCCGTGACCTGTTCCCGGTCGTCGATCCGGCCAGCGGCGAGACCATTGCCGAAGTGCCGCTGGCCAGCCCGGCTGATCTCGATGAAGCCCTGTCTGCGGCCGAGCGCGGCTTCGCGCTGTGGAAGGCCGCTCCGGTCGAACAGCGCGCCGCCGTGCTCAACAAGGCTGCGGCCCTGCTGCGCGAACGGGCCGACGGCATCGCCCGGATCCTGACCATGGAACAGGGCAAGCCGCTGGCCGAAGCGCGCGGCGAAGTGATGTCGAGCGCCGCCCTGTTCGAATGGTGCGCAGCCGAAGCTTCGCGCATCTATGGCCGGGTGCTGGTCCGCCCGACCGGGCAACGCGCGCTGGTTACCAAGCAGCCGGTCGGTCCGGTTGCCGCCTTCAGCCCCTGGAATTTCCCGGTCTACCTCATGGCCAAGAAGCTGGGCCCGGCGCTGGCGACCGGCTGTTCGGTCATTGCCAAGCCGCCCGAAGAAACCCCCGGTTGCACCGGCGCGCTGGTGCGCTGTCTCTATGACGCGGGCCTGCCCGCCGATGTGGTCCAGCTGGTTCACGGCGTGCCCGATGCGGTCAGCCGGCACCTGCTCGCCTCGCCCGTGATCCGCAAGATCAGCTTCACCGGCTCGGTTCCGGTCGGCAAGCATCTGATGCGGCTCGCGGCCGATGGTCTTAAGCGCGTGACGATGGAGCTGGGCGGCCACGCGCCAGTGCTGGTGTTCGACGATTGCGATCTGGAAAAGACGCTCGACATGGTCGTGCCGCAGAAATTCCGTAATGCCGGCCAGGTCTGCGTCTCGCCCACCCGGTTCTATGTCCAGCAGGGCATCTACGACCGCTTTGTCGAAGGGTTTGCGGCGCGCACGGCCAATGTCAGGACCGGCAACGGACTGGATAGCGAAACCAGCATGGGCCCGCTGGCCAATGTCCGCCGTCCGGCCGCGATCGAGGCGCTGGTGGCCGATGCGGCTGCCAAGGGCGCGCGGGTGCTGGCCGGCGGCGAACGCGGGCAGGGCGGCTTCTTCTTCCAGCCGACCTTGCTGGCCGATGTGCCCGACAGCGCCGACATCATGGCTAACGAACCGTTCGGTCCGGTTGCTGTGGCCGCGCCGTTCACCGATCTGGATGACGCGATCGCCAAGGCCAACCGGCTGCCCTATGGCCTGGCGGCTTTCGCCTTCACCGAGCAGATGCGCCGGGCCAACCTGCTGGGCGATGCCCTGGAATCCGGCATGGTCGGGATCAACACCTTTGCCATCTCCGTCCCGGATTCGCCGTTCGGCGGGGTCAAGGATTCAGGCTTCGGCAGCGAAGGCGGCACCGAAGGGATGGAAAGCTACCTCGTCACCAAGGCGATCCATATGGCCTGAGCGGGCCGGGGGCGCCGCAGTGCGCCCCCGCCGTCATCAGGCCGGCAGCAGGTCCTCGATCCCGTAGAACCGGGCAGCTGTACCGGCATAGAGCGAGCGCTTTTCATCGGCGCTGGCCCCGTGCGTCAGGCGCTTGAAGGTGTTCCACAGGACCGCATAGCTCGCACCCCACTTGTCGACCGGGTAATTGCTTTCGAACATCCCGCGTTCGGGGCCGAAGGCTTCGATGCAGGTCTCGATATAGGGCCGCCACATTGCAGCCAGTGTCTCGGACGAGAGACCGGCTGCCGGACCGTGATCAGGCAGGCCGGCGAAGGACATGGCCAGCCCGCCCAGCTTGATCGAAACGTTCGGGCATTCGGCAATGGCGCGGATCTTGGCGCGCCAGGTGTCGAACCGCTCGTGCAGCTTGCCATGGTACGATCCCATGCCAAGCGGCGTGCCGCAGTGGTCGAGCACGATCGGCTGGTTGGGGAAGGCCTTGGCCAGGCTGAGGACGTCATCAAGCTGCGGTTCGAGCAGCCAGGCATCGAAAGTCAGCCCGCGCTTGCCCAGTTCGGCAAAGCCTTCGCGGAAGGTGCTGTCGAGATAGAGCCCGCCTGGGTGGTGGAACGGCGGGCCGAGTACGTCCGGGTCGGCATCCCAGGCTGCAGCGTGGCGAATACCTCGGAAGCGCCCGCCACCAGCGGCTGCCAGCGCATCGAGCACGCCGCCCGCCTTGCTGCCAAGCCGCAAATCCGCGTGACCCACGATCGCGTGGCACAAGCGCGAGCTGCCATAGAGCCCGCTGGCGCTTTGCGCTGCCACCCCGTTCACATATTCGACTTCGCCGACAACCTTCAGCGCATCGCCAGCTCCCGCCTTGTAGAAGGCGCCGCATTCCATGAACACCGTGCCGATCACGTTATGGCCGCTGGTGGCGTCGGCGTGCAGTTCGTTGAAGGTGTAATAGGGTGAGAGCGAGATGCTGGCGATGAAGTGATGCACCGGTTCAGGAAACGCGCCCATCATCGGGCGCAGGTCCCACAGGTGGTGATGTGGATCGATGATGGGCAGCTCGGGCTCAAGGATCGCTTCGCTCATGTGGTCATTCCTCTCCGGTTCTGTTTGACGGGCAGCTTATGGCTCCTTGCGGGTTTGACAAGCGCAGACCGCCGCCTCATTAATCGATCGATTAAAAATTTCGTGGATGAAGGGTTGGGACGATGGACTTCGAACATAGCGACAAGGTCAAGGCACTGCTGGCAGAGGTCAGCGCCTTCATGGATCAGCACATCTATCCCAACGAGGAAGCCTATCACGCTTTCGTCACTGACCCGGCGAACCAGTGGCAGGAATGGCCCGGAATGGAGGACCTGAAAGCCAAGGCGAAGGCGCAAGGTCTGTGGAACCTGTTCCTGCCACACGAGTATGGCGAATTCTCGCCGGGGCTTACCAACCTGGAATATGCCCCGATTGCGGAACTGCTGGGCCGGGTGCCATGGTCAAGCCAGGTGCTCAACTGCTCGGCTCCCGATACCGGCAACATGGAAGTCCTGGCCAAGTTTGGCAGCCCTGCTCAGCAGGAAAAATGGCTGAAGCCGCTGCTCGATGGTACGATCCGTTCCGCCTATGTGATGACTGAACCCCAGGTCGCCTCGTCCGACGCGACCAACCTGGAGCTGTCGATCACGCCCGATGGCGATCACTATGTGCTCAATGGTCGCAAGTGGTGGATCTCCAATGCGATGCATCCGCGCTGCACGATCTGGATCGTGATGGGCAAGACCGATTTCAACGCACCGCGCCATGCCCAGCATTCGCAGATCCTGGTCGAGCCCGATACGCCCGGGATCACCATCGTGCGCCACCTGACGGTGTTCGGTTCGCACAATTCCCCCGGCGGCGAGTGCGAACTGCGGTTCGACAATGTCCGCGTGCCGAAGGAAAACCTGATCCTGGGCGAGGGCCGCGGGTTCGAGATTGCGCAGGGTCGGCTCGGGCCGGGTCGCATCCATCACTGCATGCGCTCGATCGGCCAGGCCCAGCGCGCGCTGGAAATCATGGCGCGGCGCGCCGATAGCCGCACCGCATTTGGCAAGAAGCTGGCTGACCAGTCCTCAATCCGCCAGGACATCGCCAAGAGCTTCTGCGAGATCGAAATGGCCCGCCTGCTGACCCTCAAGGCCGCAGATGCGATGGACCGTCATGGCAACAAGGTGGCCAAGGACCTGATCGCCGCAATCAAGGTGGTCGCCCCGCAAATGGCCCAGACCGTCTGTGACCGCGCGATCCAGGTCCACGGCGGCATGGGCGTTTCGGATGACACGCCGATCGCGCGGTTCTTCACGCTCAACCGCTTCGTTCGCATCGCTGATGGTCCCGATGAAGTGCACATGAGCCAGCTCGGCAAGCAGAAGATCAAGGAATACGTCGCGATGAACGAGCGGTAACGGCCATGGCTTCGCTGTTTGACCTGACCGGCAAGGTCGCACTCGTCACCGGCGGCAACAGCGGCATCGGGCTGGGTATGGCCGAAGGGCTGGCCCAGCACGGCGCTTCCGTCGTGATCTGGGGCACCAATGCCGAGCGTAACGCCCAGGCTGCGGAGCAACTGCGCGGTCACGGCGGCGAAGTTCGCGCCGCGCAGATTGATGTCTCCGACGAAGCGGCCGTTGCCGCCGGGATCACGGCGATTGTCGAGGAGTTTGGGCGGCTCGACCAGGCGATTGCCAATGCTGGCATCTCGATCCCGCGCAAGAGCCTGTTCGACATATCGCTTGCCGATCTGGAACGGATCGAGGCGATCAACGTCCACGGGGTGCTGTTCACCCTGCGTGAGGCGGCGCGTCACATGATTGCCCGGCACGAGGCTGGCGACAGTGGCGGCTCGCTGGTTGGCATTTCCTCTACCTCGGCCATCCACGGCGCGGCGCGCAATGAGCACTATGCCGCCACCAAGGGCGCTGTGGTCACCATGATCCGGGCCATGGCGGTGGAACTGGCGCGCTATGGGATAACAGCCAACTCGATCCTGCCCGGCTGGACCCGTTCCGGCCTGACCGAAGGGCTGCAAAGCTGGGACAAGTTCAACGAGGCCGTGATCGGCCGGGTCCCGACCGGCGGCTGGATGGACGGGTCTGATTTCGCAGCCATTGCGGTCTACCTCGCCAGTCGCGGATCGCGGAACCACACCGGCGATTCCATCGTGATCGACGGCGGCTACACCATTTACTGAGAGGACCCGCCATGAAGGCCCTGCGGTACTACGGCGCGCGCGACGTGCGCTTTGAGGCGATGGAAGATCCCACCCCGCAGTCCGATCGCGATGCCGTGGTCAAGGTGACTGCCTGCTCGATCTGCGGATCGGACCTGCATATCTACCACGGCCACGGATTTTCAGAGGACCTGGGCTTCTGTGTGGGGCACGAGGCGGTGGGCGAAGTGGTCGAGATTGGCCGCGCGGTCCACCGGCTGAAGGTGGGCGACAAGGTCATGCTGCCGGCCGCGGTCGGATGCGGGGCCTGCCGCTCATGCCTGGCGGGCAATGTCGCCAACTGCGCGAACAACGCCGGCGCCTGCTATGGCCTTTCCGCGAAGCTGCAAGGCTCGCAAGCCGAGGCTGTGCGGGTGCCAGCGGCGGACATGAACGCGGTGCCGGTGCCCGACGGTGTCTCCATGGAACAGGCCCTGATGATGACCGACGCACTGGCAACGGCCTGGTTCGGCGCACGCAATGCTGATATCAAGCCGGGCTCCAGCGTCGCCGTGATCGGCCTCGGCCCGATCGGGCTGATGGCGGTCGACAGCGCTTTCGTGATGGGCGCGCACGTGGTCTATGCGATCGATCCGATCGCCGAACGCCGCGCCGTGGCTGAGGCTGCGGGGGCGATCGCCCTGCATCCGGACGAGGCCTTGGACCGGATCAAGGATGATACGCGCGGTACCAAGGTCGATTGCGTGGTCGAAGTGGTCGGCTCTGACGCCACGGTCGATTTCGCGCTGCGGCTGGTACGGCGGCGCGGGACGGTTTCGGTGATCGGCGTCCAGCAGAGCAGGCGCTTTGCCTTCCCGCTGGAACGAGCCTTTGGCGCCGGGCTGACCTTCCGCGTCGGAACCTGTTCGGTGCCGGAGGAACTGCCGGCGCTGTTTCCGCTGGTCCAGTCGGGCCGGTTGCGCCCTGAACGCTATGTCAGCCACCGCCTGCCGCTGAGCGAGGGGGCGGAGGCCTACCGGTTGTTCGAGGCGCGCGATGCCGGCGCGCTCAAGATGGTGCTGGTGCCGGATTAGCTCCGTGCAGCACCATTCGCAGCGCTGAGTACGGCGCGGACCGAGGCGGTCGCCACGTCCTCGTCGATGCCGACGCCCCACACGGTCTTGCCGTCCGGACCGGTGCATTCGACATAGGCCGCCGCACGGGCATCCGACCCGGCGGTCATGGCATGTTCGGCGTAGTCCTTGACCTCAAGCTGCACGCCAAACGTTTCGGCAATCGTCGCCACGACCGAGCTGATCAGGCCGTTACCGCGCCCGGAAACGCTCTGCTCCTTGTCGTCGACCGCGATCTTGCCGGCGAACACGCGGGTGCCATCAGCCGCCCGGCTTTCCTCGTAATCGACCAGCTGGAAATGCTGCGGCATGCTGAGGTGGTAGGTCTGCTGGAACACGCTCCAGATATCCTCGGCAAACAGCTCGCGGCCCACTTCGTCGGCCAGCGACTGGACGTGTCCGGAAAAGTGCGCCTGCATCTTCTTGGGCAGCTTAAGGCCTTGATCCTGTTCGAGCACCCAGGCGAAACCGCCCTTGCCGGATTGCGAATTGACCCGGATCACTGCCTCGTAATCGCGGCCCAGGTCGGCTGGATCGATCGGCAGGTAAGGCATTTCCCAGGTTTCGTCGTTCTGCTGCGCGCGCGCGGCGAAGCCCTTCTTGATCGCGTCCTGATGGCTGCCCGAGAACGAGGTATAGACCAGCTCGCCAACGTAAGGATGGCGCGGGTGGATCGGCAGCTGGTTGCAGTATTCCACCGTCTTGGCGATGGCATCGATGTCCGAGAAGTCGAGGCCCGGATCAACGCCCTGAGTGTACATGTTCAGCGCCACTGTCACGATATCGCAGTTGCCGGTACGCTCGCCATTGCCGAACAGGCAGCCTTCGACGCGGTCGCCGCCGGCCATCAGCCCCAGTTCGCAGGCCGCGATGCCGGTGCCCCGGTCGTTGTGGGTATGTAGCGAGATGACCACCTTGTCGCGGTCAGGAATCATGCGCCCGAACAGCTCGACCTGGTCGGCGTAGACGTTGGGCGTTGCGCATTCGACCGTGGCCGGCAGGTTGAAGATGATCGGCTTGGCAGTGGTCGGCTGGAGCACTTCCATCACGGCCGCGCAGACCTCGACCGAGAAATCGACCTCGGCGGTCGAGAAGGTTTCGGGGCTGTATTCGAACTGCCAGTCAGTGCCGTGATACTTAGCTGCCTGGTCACGCATGACCTTGGCACCTTCGATCGCGATGGCCTTAATCTCTTCACGGCTCATCCCGAAGACGATCCGGCGCCAGGCGGGAGAGACCGCGTTGTAGACGTGGATGATCGCTCGTTCGGCACCTTCAAGGCTGGCAAAGGTCTTCTCGATCAGGTCGCGCCGCGATTGCGTCAACACCTGCGGAGTGACATCGGACGGGATCCGCCCGTCCTTGACCAGGCCAGAGATGAAATCGAAGTCGGTCGCACCGGAGGCCGGGAAGCCAACCTCGATCTCCTTGACGCCGACCTTGAGCAGCAGGTCGAAGAACCGGCTCTTCTTCTCGGCCCCCATCGGATCGATCAACGCCTGGTTGCCATCACGCAGGTCGGTGGAGAGCCAGCGCGGCGCCTGGGTGATGACGCGGCTCGGCCACTGCCGGTCAGGCAGGTTGATGGGCGGGAAGGGGCGGTACTTGGCCCCGGGATTCTTCAACATGGTCATGGCGTGGTCTCGACTTGGAACTGCAACTTGGTGGCGGTGCTCGTTACTCCCTTGGGCGCTGCTGCGCGCCCATGGATGGCACGCCAGCTCACGCCCAAGGGCGGATAAGTCGCAGGGTAAGACCAAGTAGAGCGTTCATGCCCCAGCCTATGGCGGCATGAATCGCCGCTGTAAAGCGGGCATCGCACTTTCGTTGCTTTGGCTGCAGACACACGGCAATAGGGTTGCCGAACACAGCTATTGGAATGACTGAATGAGATTCGATCCTGCCCGCCTCGACCGCATCCCCGCCTTCGTCAAGGAACGCTATCTCGACACAGGCAAGCTGCCCCACGCCCAGGTGCTGGTGGCACACCGCGGTGAGATCGTGCATTTTTCCTCGCAGGGCGCCGCCCGCGAAGGGGCGCCAGCCCCGATCGACGAGAGTTCGATCTTCCGCATCGCCAGCATGACCAAGCCGGTCACCTCGGTGGCCTTCATGCAATTGCTGGAACAGGTCAGGGTCGCACTTGATACGCCGGTCCATCACGTGCTGCCGGAGTTCAAGGATCTTGCAGTCTACAACGGCGGCGGAGCGGGGGTGCCGTTCCTGACCAAATCCTGCGCGCGGCCGATGCAAATGGTCGACCTGCTCCGCCACACTTCCGGCCTGACCTACGGTTTCCAGAACCGCTCGAACATCGATGCAGCCTATCGCGAGGGCAAGATCGAGAACTGGCACGGCAACCTTACGCTGGACGAATTCATCGCTGCTCTAGGCAAGCTGCCGCTGGAATTCTCGCCGGGCGAGGCCTGGAACTACTCGGTTTCAACCGACGTGCTGGGCGCGGTGGTCGAGCGGATCTCGGGCCAATCGCTGGACGCATACTTCCGCCAGCACATCTTCGCGCCGCTGAAGATGGACGACACGGGCTTCATGGTGCCCGAAGGCCAGACCCACCGACTGCCAGATTGCTACAGCTTCGTGCCCGGCAAGGGCAAGGTGCTGGTTGATCGCGGGGCCGAGAGCCTGTGGGCCAAGATGCCGCGGCTCCTCTCGGGCGGGGGCGGGCTGGTCTCGACCGCGCTCGACTATCACCGCTTCAACACCATGCTGCTTAATGGGGGCGAGCTGGATGGCGCACGGATCCTCGGGCGCAAGTCGATCGAACTGATGACGCTGAACCACCTGCCCGACGATGGCGATCTTGCCTCGTGGTCGCGGTCGCTGTTCAGCGAGGCTGCGAATGCCGGGGTCGGCTTTGGCCTGGGCTTTGCAGTCAATCTTGATCCGGTGCGGACGATGATCCCCGGCTCGGTTGGCGAATTCTATTGGGGCGGGATGTATTCAACCGCCTTCTTCGTCGACCCGGTGGAAGAGATCACCATGGTCTTCATGACCCAGCTGGCGCCCAGCAGCACCTATCCGATCCGGCGCGAGCTCAAGACCCTGATCTATTCGGCGCTTGTCTGAGATGAGCGTCGATAGCCTTTACGAGACGATGGGTCTGCACCGCATTGTCGAGCTGAACCCTGAAGGCCGCGCCCAGCTGGAGTACATGGCCAAGCCCGGCATGTGCCATTCCGGCGGCGTGGTGCAGGGCGGCTTCGTGACCGGCTGGATCGACGCGGCCATGGCCCACGCGGTGATCGCCGTCATGGGCGATGACGTCACGCCGATGAGCCTTGAGATCAAGGTCAGCTTCTTCGCACCGGTTCGGCCCGGGCTGGTCGTGGCGGAGGGCTGGATCGAACGGCGTGGGCGCAAGACCGCGTTCCTTGAGGGGCGCTTGCTCGATGGCGAGGGCAATGTCCTTGCCAAGGGGACATCGACCGCAACATTGTTTGACCGCGCCAAGGTCGAAGCGGCGGCGAAGGCTGCAATTGGGGGTTAACTGCATGAGCGCGATCCGGCCTTTCATTCTCGATGTTCCGCAGCAGGAACTCGACGACCTCAAGGCCCGGATCGACCTGACCCGGTGGCCCGAGCAGGAACCAGTCAGTGACTGGTCGCAGGGCACACCGCTAGCGGTGTTGCAGGAGCTGATCGCCTATTGGCGTAACGATTACGACTGGCGGCGCTGCGAGGCGCGGCTCAATGCGCTGGGTCAATTCATCACCGAAATCGACGGGCTGGATATCCATTTCCTCCATGTCCGCTCGGCCCGCGCCGATGCTATGCCCTTGGTCATGACGCACGGCTGGCCCGGCTCAGTGATAGAATTCATGGGCGTAATTGAGGACCTCACCAATCCGGCAGACCCGGAGGCGCCGGCGTTCCACCTCGTGATGCCTTCGCTGCCCGGCTACGGCTTCTCGGGCAAGCCCACGGTTACTGGCTGGGGCGTCGAGAAGATCGGCCGTGCCTGGGGCGAACTGATGTCACGGCTGGGCTATGACAAGTGGTTTGCGCAAGGCGGAGACTGGGGCTCGGTCGTGACCACCGCGATCGGGGTTCAGCAGGTTCCGGGCTGCATCGGCATCCACCTCAACATGCCGATTGCCCGCCCGACCGAGGAAGACCTCGCCAATCCCAGTCCGGCGGAACTCAAGGCGCTGGGCGCGCTCAAGCATTACCAGGACTGGGATTCGGGCTATTCCAAGCAGCAGAGCACTCGTCCGCAGACCGTCGGTTATGGCCTGGTGGACAGTCCTGCGGGTCTCGCCGGCTGGATCCTCGAGAAGATCTGGGCCTGGACTGACAACCAGGGTTCGCCGTGGGATGCGCTCAGCCGCGACCAGGTGCTCGATAACATCATGCTTTACTGGTTGCCGCGCAATGGCGCTTCTTCGGCGCGGCTCTATTGGGAAAGCTTCGGCAGTTTCGCGGCCCAGGAAATAGTCATTCCGGTGGCCGCCAGCGCCTTCCCCCGGGAAGTCCTGCCGACCCCGCGCAAGTGGGCCGAACGCAATTATCGGAACCTTGTGCACTGGGGTGAGGTTGAACACGGCGGCCACTTCGCTGCCTGGGAACAACCGCATGATTTCATTCGGGAACTGCGTATTTCGTTTGCGCAGATGCTTCCAGCGTGACGTAGATCACGGTCGCATTTATCCAATAAAAGCAGGAACTCCCTGCATAATGACGTCACGCTGCGTTAATCTGCGGAGGTAGATTTGCGCCTGAATTAAGCTGATACGTGGAAACCACATCGCAACACTTGAATTGTAGGGTTTGCGGGGCTTAGGCAGGTTCTCAAACCCCGGCGGGATGATTTCAGAAGGAAAATCATGCAGATCGACAATAACATCGCGGAGAGCGAGGTTCTCGATCCGGTAACCGCTTGGTTGCGTTCGGCTCGAATCGGCATCATCGGTCTGGGCTACGTCGGCCTGCCGCTGGCAGTGGAGTTCGGCAAGAGCTTCCCGGTCACTGGCTTCGATATCAGCGAACGGCGAATCGACAGCTTGCGCCGGGGGTTGGATCATACCCTTGAGACTTCGCGTGAAGAACTGGAGAGCGCCAGGCAACTGAGCTACACCACCAGTTCCGTGGACCTCGAAGACTGCAACGTGATGATCGTCGCGGTGCCAACTCCAATCGACAAGCTCAAGCGCCCCGACCTGACTGACCTGCTCTCCGCCTGCCGCGTGGCCGGTTCGGTGCTGAAGCGCGGGGATCTGGTGATTTTCGAATCCACCGTCTACCCTGGCTGCACCGAGGAAGACTGCGTTCCCGTGCTGGAAGCCGTGTCGGGCCTCAAGCTCAACGAGGACTTCCACGTCGGTTACTCGCCGGAACGCGTGAACCCGGGTGACCGCGAGCACCGCCTGACCGATGTTGTGAAGGTTACGTCAGGTTCAAACCCTGAAGCGCTCGCACGGGTCGATGCGCTTTATGGTGCGATCGTCACGGCCGGAACCTTCCCGACCGAGACCATCAAGGTGGCTGAAGCAGCCAAGGTGATCGAGAACACCCAGCGCGACCTCAATATTGCCTTGGTCAACGAACTTGCGATCATCTTCAACCGGATGGGTATTGATACCCAGTCCGTGCTTGAAGCTGCCGGGACCAAGTGGAACTTCCTCCACTTCCGGCCAGGTCTGGTCGGTGGTCACTGCATCGGGGTCGATCCCTATTACCTGACCCACAAGGCCGAGAGCATTGGCTATCGGCCCGAAATCATCCTGGCAGGCCGGCGTCTCAACGATGGCATGGGCCGCTACTGCGCCTCGCAATTGATCCAGGCGATGAGCCGCAAAGGCATCGCGCTGAAGGACTCACGCGTCTTGCTGATGGGTTTCGCGTTCAAGGAAAATTGCCCGGACACCCGCAATACGCTGGTCACCGATCTCTACTGGTCGCTCAAGGAGTACGGCTGCCAGGTCGATGTCCACGATCCGGTGGTCTCCGCCGAGGATGTGCTGGCCCACGCCGGCATCGTGCTGATCGATAAGCCTTGCGAAGGAACTTATGACGCGACCGTCCTGGCTGTCGGCCATGACGTGTTCCGCGAGGTGGGCGCAGCACAGATTCGCAAGTTCGGGCGCAGCAAGCAGGTGTTCTTCGATCTGAAGCACATGTTCGCCCGCTCGGAGAGCGATTTGCGGCTCTAGACCGTGCTGGGGGTGCCGATGCGATCCGCGAGTGGCCGAGCCTTTTCCGGGTACCAGGTAGCAATTTGATGCTCCAGATGGGCCATCAGCGCCGTATGGTCCATGGCCGCGCGGTGACGCGGGGCGGTCCGCGCGCGGTCAAGCGCGCTGGCCAGCATTTCAGCATCGTGCGCCACCTCGATCAGGCCGCGCTTGGCGAAGACCTCGGCAATCTCGCTTTGGTGATCGTCATAGGAGTCCCCGGCGTCGACCCGGCGCGGCATGGCCACCACGCCGCAGCACTGGGCCAGCGCGGTAATGATCGATCCCGTCCCGGCATGGCACACGACCAGATCGGCCCGCGTCAGCACTTCCTGCAGCTCGTCAAAGGGCAGGCTTTCGACGATCGTCAGGCCGGGCACTGCCGGGCGGGAAAGGTCGCTGTTGCCAACCTGCAGCAGCACCTCTTCGGGAATTCGGCCGGCCTGCTTCAATTCCACCACCGCGCGCTCCAGCCGGTGCAGCGGGAGGATCGCACCGACCGTGGCGAACAGCAGGGGGCTCTTGCCGGTGGCCACGGCTGGTTCGGTACGAAGCGGATCGAACGCGGTGCTGCCTGGCCAGTTGCTTGCCGAAAGCTGCGACTGGGTGATCCGGACATCGGCGAGCGGGCCGCCGATCCGGGCGAATTTGCTGGGCGCGTGAAAACGGGCGAAACTGTCCACCAGGATCACCTTGGCGCCGATCATCCGGGCCCAGAGAATTACGAACACCTGCGATCCCGCGCCGGTGGTGATGACCACGTCCGGCCGGCGGCGCAGCATGATCTTGAGCGAGCGCCAGGCACTGCGCGCAGCAGCCGACAGCATCGCCCAAGCCTTGCCCATGCGGCTCTGGCCGAGCGCGAAATGCGGGATAAACTCGACATCCTCGCGCCGGGCCAGCGAGCGACCCAGCACCGTGTCCTCCGTAACCAGGAAGTGCGGATAGCGGGACCACAGCGGCTCCAGATCCAGCAATTGCCGAAAATGACCGCCGCCGGAAGCGGAGAGACAGATCACCGGGGCAGGTTTGGAATTATCGGGCCGAGACACGCCTTGTCCTTGCGGGCACTGTCGCTCACGAAGATGGTGAACACAGTTGCCAATTTAAAAATTGTGATGGCAAACCGCACTAAGTGCAAACGCGTTTACCATTTCACACTTCCACCCGCGGCACCAATAACTTGCCGCATCGGACCTGAAGGAAACCTCGGATGAAATATACCAGTTCCATTGCTATTGCTCTGGCCCTGTTTGTCGCCGGTTGCGGCGGCAAGGGTGATGCGCCCACGGGCCAGGTTGTCGCCACGGTGGATGGGCAGGAAATCACCCTGGCCGATCTCAAGGCGGAGATGGGTTCGGATGCGACCAATGATCCCGCAGCTCAGGGCCAGGCGCTGGAGCGGATCATCGCCCGCAAGCTGCTGGCCGCCGAAGCGCGCAAGCAGGACCTCGATTCCACCCCGCTGGCCGCAATCCTCAAGACCCAGGCTGAGGAAACCGCCTTGGCCCAGATGCTCGCGCGGAAGGTCACCGATGGCGTGCCGAAGGTCTCCGAGGACGAGATCAACGAATTCCTGCGCAGTTTCCCGACCAGCGTCACCGATCGGCGCCTGTTGGCGGTGGACCAGTTCTTTGTGCCCAATTTGCCGCCGAAGGTTCTGGAGGAAATCACCAAGGTCAAGACGATGGAGGCGGCAGAAGCAATTCTCAACGCCAACAAGGTGGTGTTCCGTCGGACAGTCAGCAATATCGATACCGTCTCGCTCGATCCGGGTTTTGCCCAGCAGCTTGTCGGAACCGAGGGCAATGATATCTTCGTGATGCCGAACGGACAGACCGCCGAGATCGGCCGGATCGTTTCGAGCCGGTCGGAGCCGATCACCGGCGATGCGGCACGCCAGGCCGCGCAAACCATCCTGATGCGCCAGCGCAGCGTGGAAATGGTCAACAATTCACTCGGCCGGATCATTTCCGAAGGCCGCCGCAAGGTGCAGGTCAATCCGCAGTTCCAGGGCAAGGCTGCCCCGGTCGCACCGGCTGAGGCAACCAAGCAGGCGGCCCCCGCCGCTGCGCAGTAATGCTGGCACATAGCCGCTGTATCCGGGGTTTGACTTCGTCTGAACTGTGGGAAGGCCGCGCTATGTCGGCGGACCGGTAGGCTCAGTTTCGACGCGACAATCGGGCTGCTGTCGGTCAGTCGTGAATTCAGGGATCAAAACAGGTTAATGTCGTCTCCCACCATCGAACGGGTCCGCCGCGGCGAACTGTGCACGGGCTGTGGCCTATGTGCGGCACTGTCCGGCGGAGCTTTCGCGCTGGAGGAGGCCGTGCCCGGCTATCTGCGCCCACCGGCCCAAGCCAGCCTGACCGCGCTGGCCGAGGTCAAGCTTGACCATGCTTGCCCGGGCAGCCGGGTCATGCCGTGGCCTGCACAGCCGGTGGCACATCCCTACTGGGGCCCGATCGCGACCTGCCAGACCGGCCATGCCAGCGATCCGGCAGTGCGCTTTCAGGGCTCGTCCGGGGGCGTGTTGACGGCGTTGGCGATTGCCGCCCTGGAGGAGGGACTGGTTGATGGAATTGTCCATGTTGCCGCCGATCCCGCCGCGCCGACGCGCAATTGCACCGTAATTTCGCGCGATCGGGCTAGCGTCATTGCTGCAGCCGGTTCGCGCTATGCCCCGTCGAGCCCGCTGGACCAGGTCGAGCGCCTGCTCGGCAGTGGCGAGCGCTATCTGTTCATCGGCAAGCCTTGCGACGTTTCCGCACTGGTTGCCTTGGCTGAGCAGGATCAGCGCGTAGACGCATCATTCCCGTACAAGCTGTCCTTCTTTTGCGGCGGGATTCCCAGTTTCGCTGGGACTGACCGAATTCTGGCGGCCATGGGAATGGCCGGCAAACAGATCACAGGCTTCCGTTTTCGGGGCAACGGCTGGCCGGGATTGACCGAGGCTCGTGCTGCTGATGGTGCAGTGGCGACGATGCGCTACGCGGAAAGCTGGGGCCGGCACCTGAGCACCGAGGTCCAGTATCGCTGCAAGATCTGTCCGGATGCTGTTGGCGGCGTTGCCGATATTGTCGCGGCAGATGCGTGGTATGGGGGGGAGAGCGGTTACCCCACCTTTGACGAGCAGGACGGGCGCAGCTTGGTGATTGGTCGCAGCGCGGCCGGGAAGACACTGCTCGCCGCAGCGGTGCAGCGCGGCGCGATAGAGCTTGCCGACCTCGACGTGCGCGAGGTGGATTTGATGCAACCGGCCCAGGCGCGCCGCAAGCGTCTGATCGCGCCTCGCACTGCCGCCGCACGCACCATGTTGCAACCAGTTCCGGTGATGTCAGGTTTAGCGGTCGGGCAGGCGGCGCGACTTGCAAAGCTTTCGGAAACCATACGCAATTACCTTGGCAGCTTGCGCCGTATCATTGTGGGGCGACGATAAGATGAGAAACAGTCATTCTGGTGAGAAAGCTTGGGTTCATGGTAGAAATGCTGTAGCAATTACGAGCATGGACATGGACCGTAATTCTCGTCGCCGGATCTGGCAGTTCCGTGCCGGATTGATGGCTTTGTGCCTGTTGTCGCCTGCTGGGCTGCGCGCGCAGGAAACCCAGCAAGGTAATTTCGAGGAAGTTGGCCTCAACTTTGATTTGCGCCATTTCGGCAACGCCGCGCGCAGCAACGAGGCAACGGCGGCGGCACGCGGATTGGTGCTTTCGGACGAGCGGCTGACTGTTGGCGTCGACATCGTGCTAAACCGGACTCTGGGCCGCAATACGCTGAAACTGGCGGGTACGGTCGGCTACGATTTCTATCGGCGGAATCAGCGGCTCAATCGTGAGCGGATCGGACTGCGCGGGGAAACCGGGGTCAACGTCGGCCCATGCCTGGCCCAGATTGCGGCTTCCGTGGACCGCCGACAGAGCGATCTGGACAGCATCTCGCTGGTCAACCTGCCCAACGAGGACAGCGTCCGCAATACCGAGACGATCCAGGTCTACCGGATCGAAGGGCGCTGTGGCTATGTCTATGGTTTGCGTCCGTCGCTGGGCTATGAGCACAAACGGGGCGACAACTCGAACGCACTTCGCGATGTTTCCGATTACAAGTCCAACCGCGTATTTGGCGGGGTGGCCTATGACCATCCGGTCGCTGGCCGCGTCAAGCTGACCTACGAGCGCGAGAATGTGGACTTCGACAATCGCGCAGCCACTCTGCTGGCTGCCCTTTCGGGCTACCAGGTCGATGAACTGCGGCTGCAGCTTTCGCGTGATATCGGCACGCTGCTGACAGCCGACGCGATGGTCGCTTACAACTGGCTGAAACCTGACAATTCTGCGGCGCCTGATTTCAAGGGCACGACGTGGCGGCTCTCCGGTACGATCAAGCCTGGGCTGCGGCTCAAGATCCAGGCGACGACGGAACGCTCGTTGCAGCCTTCGCTGGGTGCGGAAGCACTTTATTCACGACAGTCCTTTAACGAGGTGCGTGCAACCTTTGCCTTGTCGCAGCAGTTGTCGCTCTCGGGCGGTTTCAATGTCGCAAAGCGCAATTACAGCGGCGCGCAGGCCAACTTCGGGCCGTTGCTGGAAGAAGACAAGTTCCGGCGGATTTTCGCCGGGATGACGATGCGGACGAACAAGCGGCTGGAACTGAGTCTTGAGGGCGGGCACGAGAAACGGGACGGGACGGGGACAGTCTTCGATTACAGCGGCGCCTATGTCGGCTTGCGCGGCCGACTGACGCTTTAGCACCAGGATGATGAACTTGATGATTTCCGCGACGACGATTTCCCGGCCGCTGCGCCGTTTGCTGACTTTGGTCGCGGCGACTTTCGTTGCGCTTGGCGGGCTTTCTGTTTCTGCCTCGGCACAGGCGCCGGCACCGCAAGAGGCTGCTGCGTCCCCGGTGGCTCCGCCCGTATCGCTTAACGAAGGCTACGTCATCGGCGTGGGCGACGTGGTCGAGATTGCCGTGCTGGGCCGCGAGGAATTCAAGCCGCGGGTCCAGGTGCAGGTCGATGGCACTGTCCAGCTGCCTTACCTCCACTCGGTGATGGCCTCGAACCTGACCGTGATCCAGTTGCGCGAACGGGTCTCCAAGCTGCTGCGCGACGGGGGCTATTATGTCGATCCGGTCGTGAGCGTGACGGTGGTCAGCTTCGCGAGCCGTTATGTGACGGTGCTGGGCGAATTCGCGGTACCAGGCCTGGTCCCGGTCGACCGGGCTTATCGCGTGTCGGAGATACTGGCCCGGGCCGGCGGCCCGCGTCCGACTGCCAGCGATGAACTGGTGCTGCGGCGGGTCAATGGTGAAGAGCTGGTCCTGCCGATCGAAATGCTCTCGCGCGGCGGCGCGGCGGATGATCCGCTGGTCCAGCCGGGTGACAAGCTGTTCATCGCGGCGGCGCCCAATTTCTACATTTACGGACAGGTCAATGCGCCGGGCGCATATCGGGTTGACCGCGCAATGACCGTGCGGATGGCCTTGGCCCGCGGTGGCGGTTTGACCGAGCGGGGTTCCGCCAGCCGGCTTTCGGTCTTCCGCAATGGCAAGCAGGTCCGCGTCACGCTCGATACGGTTCTGCAAGGCGGCGATACCGTCGTCGTTGGCGAGCGTTTCTTCTAGTTCAAACGGATCGGACTTTCGGTTTCATGAGTTTCGAACAGATCTTCAGGCTGCTTTGGGCCCGGCGGGCCATGATTATGATCGCCGCCGTATTGAGCCTGCTGGCGGCCACGATTGTCGGCCTTATCCTGCCACCGCGCTACCAGTCCCATGCGCGAGTGATGCTTAACCTTGTCAAGCCTGATCCGGTGACTGGAGAGACAATCTCTTCCCAGTTCGCTCGGGCTTATGTCCGCACACAGACCGAACTGATCCGCGACTACCGGATCGCCGGTAAGGTGGTCGATCTACTTAACTGGTCCAGTTCACCCGATTTGGCTGCACAGTATGCTAATCGCCGCTCTGACGACGTGCGCGATTTCCGGCGCTGGATGGCGCAGATTGTGATCGACAGTACAAACGCGGAACTCATCGAAGGCAGTAATATCCTCGATATTTCTTACACCGCACCGTCTCCGCAAGGGGCTGCGGCGGTCGCCGAGGCAGTCCGCCGGGCCTACATCGAACAGGCTATCGCGTTCCGACGCGAAGATGCCGCGCGGGATGCCGAATGGTTCCGTGGCCAGGCCACCAAGATTAAGCAGGAACTGACCGCAGCCGAACAGCGCAAGAGTGCATTTGAACGTGCTAATGGCATCGTCCTCGACGATCAGGATGTCGATCAGGACCAGCGTCGGCTGACAGCTTTGGCAGTCGCCGCGCCGGCGCAAAGCAGTGGACCCGCGATTTCGATGGGTGCAAGCAATCCTGCGGCCGCGCAAATCGCCCAGCTCGATGCTGCCATTGCGACAGCCGAACGGACGCTCGGGCCTAACAATCCCCAGCTCCAGGACCTGAAGCGCCAGCGGGTCGCCATTGCGAGCAGTTCTGGTCCGGCTCAGGTAATCAGTTCCGGCCCGGTCGGCCCATCGATCGGTGCGCAATACAGCAGCCAGCTGCAGAAGGTCCTGGCGCAGCGCGGTAAGGCTGATGAAGCTCGCCGTCTGTCGGTCGAAGTCGCCGTGCTGCGCGATCAGTTCCAGAAAGCGAGCATGCGCGTTGCCGAACTAGAGCAGCAGGCCGAAGCGATTGAAAGTGGCTTGACCTTGCTCGGTGCAGCAACTGCTCCAGATAAGCCTTCGTTCCCCAACTGGCCCCTGATCATTTTTGGTTCGCTGGGGCTCGGGCTGATGTTGGGTGTTATCGGTGCCATGATCGCAGAACTGCTGGCGCGCCGGGTGCGCTGCTCGGCGGATCTGCGGTTTGGTGATTTGCCGATCCTCGGCGAAATGGCCGTTCCCGCCAAGCGCACCAGTTTCAAGTTCTACAACCCGTTCCGCAAGCGGGAATCAAGCGAGGCGCTAAGTCATGGCTGATGCAGACTATACGCTGGCGCCGGGTGCCCTGCGTGACAAGCCGGCAGTAACGCCCGAAGCAGCGCAGCAGCGCTCGTTCGTGCTGACTGAGCACCTGGTTGCAGCGACGCGGCCTGGGTCGATCCAGGCGGAGAGCTTCCGGGCGCTGCGCTCGAACTTGCTGTCGCAGCATGTCAGCCGCGGCCGCCGCGCACTGGCGATCTGCGCACCCGCGCCAGAAGCCGGATGCAGCTTCGTTGCCGCCAATCTGGCGTTCATCATGGCTCAGGCCGGGGTCAACACCTTGCTGATCGATGGCAACCTGCGCGAACCGGGTGCCCATCAGTTCATCGCCAGCGATCAGTACGGTCCGGGTTTGGGTGAGTGCCTGGCCGATGACACGCTGCCGCTGGCGACCGCGATCAAGCGCGTCCAGCCGTCGCTGTCGGTGCTATATGCCGGCAACGCGGGGATTGCCGCAGCGGACCGGCTTGGCTCCTCGGTGTTCCGCAATCTCGTCTCGCAGTGCCTGCGCGATTTCGATCTCACGATTATCGACACACCGCCGTCAAGTCTGTCTGCCGATGCGCGGCGGATCGCGGCAGTGACGCACTATGCCATGGTAGTTACCCGCCGGGACCGGACCTTTGTCAAGGATGTCCAGGTTCTGCTCGATGAGCTGGCTGCCGATGGGGCCGAGGCAATCGGTACCTATCTGAATGACTTCTGAGGCGGTTGCCCGGCCCAGGCTGACCTTGCCGTCCTGGTGGCCGCTGCTACCGGGCCTGCTGATCCTGGCGATTCCAACGATCATCAGCCTAGCCGGCAGCGCCTGGTCGACCGACACCGGCGCGCACGGCCCCATCGTCCTGGCAACAGGACTGTGGTTGCTGCATCATGATGGCTGGCGCTTGCCGGCTTCGGGAGCGCCCGCGCATTGGCGGCCGGCCTTGCCGGTGCTGATCGCCGGCCTGCTGGTCTATGCCTTTGGCCGCGCCTATGATTTCATCAGTGTCGAGGGATTCGGACTGTACCTTACGTTCCTCGCCATGGTGATCCGCCTGACCGAACTGGCAGCGCTGCGCCGCCATGCCTTCGCACTGTTCTATTTGCTCCTCTGTCTCCCGCCACCCGGCTGGCTGATGACCCAGTTAACCGCACCGCTTCAGGTCCTGGTGAGCTGGGCATCCGAAGGTCTGGCCGCCGGGCTTGGCTTCCCGATCGCCCGCGAAGGCGTGGTGCTTTATGTTGCGCAGTACCAATTGCTGGTCGAAGACGCTTGCGCCGGGCTGAATTCGCTGTTCGGGCTGACCGCGATCAGCCTGCTCTATATCTTCCTGGCGCACCGCGCATCGCTGCGCCACGCCGGAATCCTGCTGCTGGCGGTGATCCCGATTGCCATCATTGCCAATATCATCCGAGTCCTGGGCCTGATCGTGATCACCTATTACTTCGGCGATGCCGCGGCCCAGGGCTTCATGCATTCGACCACTGGCATGGTCATGTTTATCCTGGGTCTGCTGTTGATCATGGCCTTCGATCAAGTGCTCAGCCGCTGGCTGTTGCGAGGGCGGACATGAGCCTTGATCGCCGCGATCTGCTGGCCGGGCTGGCCTGCGCGGGTACCCTGGGCCTGGCTGAATGGCTGCGCCCGCGCACCCCGGTCGTGCTTATGCCGGATGGTGCAAAGCTGACCACGCTGGTCCCGGCACAGCTCGGGCCATGGGGGCAGGGCCGGGAAGGGGAAATCGTAGTCCCGCGCACCGAGGGTAGCCTCGCTTCGCGGCTTTATGGCGATCAACTGGCGCGGATTTATTACCGTCCCGATCAACCCAACCTGTCGATGATGCTGAGCATCGCCTATGGCTTCCGGCAGAGCGACGCGCTGCAATTGCATCGGCCCGAGGCTTGCTACCCGGCAGTCGGCTTTACAGTCGATCGGCCCCGCGGGTTCGATCTCGATCTTGGCGGCAGGGCTGTGCCGGCAGTGGCCTTGACCGCGACGATCCGTGACCGGGTTGAAGACGTGATCTACTGGACCCGCATGGGCCGCCGCTTTCCGCGCAGCGAGGCGGAACAGCGCGAGATGCGCTTTGCCAACGCGATCGAAGGGCTGGTCCCGGATGGCGCGCTGGTCCGGGCATCGGCCGTTCGCACTAACCCGGAAGCGCCTGTGTTTCCGGCGGTTGAAGGCTTTTTGCGGGCCTTGGCCGGGTCACTTGGCCAGGCGGGGCGACAGGTCCTGCTGGCTGACTGATAAGTCGCTTATCAACGTTAGGTGCGTTAGCTGCTCCGTAATGGGACATTGCTGGAAACACCTAGGATTTTCCGTTGTCACCACCCCAACCAAGAGTTAAACACGCATTAACTCCGAATCGGCTTTTTGCTAAAAAGGTCGCGCTTCCCGAAATGGGTGCTGAGACGATTAGGGGCAGGGAAGAACTGGAGAATGAACATGAAGCGGAATCTTACTCTTGCACTCGCAGCCGCCGCGACCTTCGCAGCTGCTTCGCCGGCCCAGGCCGCACTGACCTCTTCGGGCACGTCTTGCAGCACGTCCAACGTGTCGCCGACTGCCACCGCCTGCGTCGGCTGGTATGCTGGTCAGCTACTGGGCGGCAACCCGACGCAGCGCGCTGATGCCAAAGCGGCGCTCGCGCTGCTTGGCTTCAACTGGACGCCGAACGTTTTGACGAACACGATCCAGATCCTGCCGTCGCTGACCGGCAACACGATCGACTTCACCGGCTTCCTGTCGGGCAAGACCGTGATCGGTATCCACCGCGGCGCTGCTGGTGACGGTAGCCAGAGCAGCACGGCTTTCTTCCGGTGGGACAACCTCTCGCCGACCGACAAGATCACCCTGAACCTGGGCGGTCTGTCGAGCTCGACGCTCTACATCACCACCTTCAGCCAGGTGCCGGAACCCGCCACTTGGGCGCTGATGATCGCAGGCATCGGCCTGATGGGCTGGCAGCTGCGTCGCCGCCGCCAGTCGGTCAAGGTCAGCTACGCCTGATCTGATTGCCAGTTAAGCCGCTTCGAGGGCCGGGTCTTTGACCCGGCCCTTTTGCGTTTCAGCAGCTACGATTGATTGAGGCCGGATCACGCTCCAGGCGAGCGTCATGGCCGGAGCCGTCAGTTGTTGAGTTCGGCCAGACGCAGCCAGATGGTGAGCGGAACGCCATCGTCCTCGAATGCCAGCGGACGATCCGTGGCGGGTTTGCCATCACCCATCGGCTTCAACGCCGGGAACTGTTTCAGCGAGACCTGGCCGAAATGCTCCAGCGCATGGGACACCGCTGCCCGCAGCTGGTCGTGCGGAACCTCAGCCAGAAGCGTCTCGACCTGCGCCTGGGCCCGTTCAGGCAGGCGCAGCATCTGCTCGCGCGCCATGGTGCCCAAGCCATCCTTTAGGTCAGCCGCGGTCACGGACTTGCCGCCGCGCTCGATGGCGCGGCTGCTGGCCTGATGCGCGATCAGATTGGCAAGATAGGGTGATCCGTTAGCCGATCCGATCAGCCGCTGCTGCGCGATCTTGTCAATCGGCAGGCCACTGATCGCTTGCCCGTTGGCAAGGATTTCCGCCAGTTCAGTATCGTTCATCCGCCCGACCGGGATGCCCAGAAGGTTGCGGCGGATCGAGGGAATCTGTCGGACCAGTTCGCTGAGGTTTTCGGCAACGCCTCCGATCAGAATCTGGACCTTGGAGCTGCGGTCGGACAGGTTCTTGATCAGCTCGGCCACTTCGCGCCGGAAGTCCGGGTTCTCGGTCCGGTCGAATTCGTCGAGAATGATCAGCAGCCGGGTGCCCGAGACGCCATCGAGCACTTCGCTGAGCGCGGCCGGGGTAAGCCGGCTGGCGTCGAACAGATCCGCCAATGTCCGGCCTGCTTCCACCTGGGTGGAGGTCGGATCGCCCTTTTCGTGGTAGAGCAGGGGAATATCCTCGGCGATCGCGCGGAAGGTGCTGTCGAGATCGCTCGAGGCACTGCAAGAGGAATAGCGCACCAGGTAGCGGGCATCCTTCGCCAGCAGGGCGATGATATGCAGGAGCGAGGTCTTGCCGATCCCGCGGTCGCCATAGAGCACCACGTGCATCCGCCGCTCTTCGATCGAGCGGATCACGCTGGTCAGCAGTTCCCGCCGCCCTGCAAACTGGCGCAGGTCGGAAACCGGCTGCGACACCGGATAAGCGCGGCCGAGGCGGTGTCCGGCCGAAAGTTCACGCGATTGTCCTCGGTCAGCCTCGATCTCGTTGGCCAGACCCGAAAAACGCGGTAGCCCGGCTGCCTGGGCCGATGCCTGGACAGGACTGGAGACCACCAGCGTGCCATGCTGATCGTCGGTGTCGCTACCGACAGCGTCGGGTCCAAAACCGAAAAGCTTGCTGATCCAGCTCATGGTGTTCCAGTATCTGAGGGGGCAGGGGAGTAGAGTGTTTCCAAGCGGCCTATCCGGCGCGCGAGAGCGGCTTCAGAACATAATAGATATAGGCCAGGACGGCGACCAGCACGGCCACTGCCGGGATTGGATAGCCTTCATCGCCGATGTAGTTGACCGCCATGCAACCGAGCGCCGGCGGCAGGTAATGCCAGATCTTGTCAGAAGGTTCCGGTGCCGCCGAACGCTGCAGATAAAGCACCGCCAGACCGCAGAAAACCAGGACAGTGATCCAGTCGAAAATTGATTCCATTTACATGCCCTGTCGATCACGTCCGTGAAGCTCTAACTATACCTAACTTCAATTGGTTGCCAGCGTCGCATTGAAAAGGCCGATCTTTCACGAAACGGCGAAGCACGACCGGAGTTATGGCTCCCAATGTGGAAATAAACGGTAAGCGCCGCGAGATCGGTAGGAATGCTGGCCAAGCTGAGCGCCATTTGCCATTGTCGAGAAGCGGCGAAGTTGGCTGCTTGCGGCATGATTGGAGGGCTTGCTTGAAGACATTCGCTGATCTGCCGGTAGGCCGGGACAATCACTTCAATCTGATCCGGCTCATTGCCGCGTCGGCCGTGCT
Source organism: Sphingomonadaceae bacterium (assembly GCA_009926135.1). Lineage (GTDB taxonomy): Bacteria > Pseudomonadota > Alphaproteobacteria > Sphingomonadales > Sphingomonadaceae > Novosphingobium. The sequence continues at coordinate 2,408 of RFPL01000020.1, read as the reverse complement.
GTTGTCACACAGTTTCCCGCTGACCCGGGGTATGGGCAGTGCAGAGCCACTGGAACAGTTGACCGGACAATCGCTGGGTGCCGCATCGGTCTATGTGTTCTTCGGCATCTCCGGCTACATGATAACTCGCAGCTTTGATCGCCGCCACGATATCTGGAGCTTCGGTGCGGCCCGCATTGCCCGGATCTATCCGGGCCTGCTGGTTGTTTTGGCCCTGACAAGCTTCCTGCTCGGCCCGCTCGTCGCTAGCGCTGACTGGCGGACCTATTTTGCTGAGCCCTCTGTCTGGACCTATATTCCACGCAACCTGAGCCTGCGGTTCCTGCAGTACGAACTGCCGTTTGTGTTCGAGGCAAACATTTACCCCAGTGCGATCAATGGCTCGCTCTGGACGCTGTTCTGGGAGGTAGCCTGCTATGGCATGGTTGTTGCCGTGGGACTGCTGGGTGGCTTGCGTGGGCGCAGGTTCGGTCTTTTCCTGTTGCTGTACATGGCATTCGCGGTGTCCATCACTTTGATGGGGCAGGCTGGGAGTTGGACCAAACTTTCGCTTCCATTCGTTGTCGGCATGGCGATCTACGTGTTCCGCCACAAGATCCCCGCTGGGTGGGTACCGGCATTGCTGATCATTGCCGGGGCGCTGGCCTGTTATATGACACCAATCTGGCCTCTGGCTTATGGGCTGACCCTGACCTACCTCGCGCTCTGGTTGGGCCACGCCAAGGCGGATTGGCTGCTGGGCTATAATCGCCTGGGTGACTACAGCTATGGAACTTACATTTATGCTTTTCCGGTGCAGCAGACTGCTGCCTGGGCTTTGCCCGGGTTGACCGTGGCCGAGATGATCCTGGTGACCTTGCCTGTGACTTGGGGGCTTGCAGCGTTATCCTGGCACCTGGTCGAATCGCCAGCGCTTGATCGCCGTGAGGGCTTGGCTGCACAGATCCGAACAGTTCTCGCGGGCCAGCTCCTGCAAGGGAAGTTGTAAGCAAAAATCTCTTCAAGACGTAGCCATTGAGCCTTTTGTAATGGCTTTGAGCGATTACTCATTGGCGGCAGCCAATTAGAATTTGAAAAGTTTTACTATATCAGGTTTGCTATATTTCAATTAAGGAAAAAAGTGATCAGGACTAAACATATCGTCGTGTGTGTTGTGTCATTCCGGAACCCGGATGATGTTGTGAACTGTCTGGCCGCACTAGCCCGCCAGACGTTTCGCGATTTTGAAGTGGTAGTTTGCGAGAATGGCGGGTCAGAAGCTTATGCGAAGCTGGCGACTATTGTTCCCGATCAGCTTGAATCTGGACAACGCGTCACTCTAATCGCCGATCATTCCAATCCAGGCTATGCTGGCGGCATCAATCGCTGCATGGCGGCGCGCCAGGGGTATGCCGCATATTGGATTCTCAACCCCGACACTGTTCCCAAACCCACCGCACTCGCCGCAATGATGATGGTGCTCGAAAGCGGTGCGGGCGATGCGGTTGGCGGTCCGATCGTTCTGCCAACGGGGATCCTGCAGACGTGCGGAGGCAAGTGGCGTAACTGGATTGCCTATTCCACGGCTATTGCCAAGGGTGTGCCACTGGCGGACTGCCCGCCGCCCGAAGCAGTTGAGCGGTCGCTCTCGTTCATTTCCGGCGCTTCCCTGCTGGCATCGCGCCATTTCATCGAGACGGCTGGCCCGATGCGTGAGGACTATTTTCTCTATGGCGAGGAAGTGGAATGGTGCCTGCGCGCAGCAGCCAAGGGTCTGCGCCTACGGTTTTGCATGGATGCGGCTGTGCTGCACTATCAAGGCACGACTACCGGATCGTCGGAAGATATCAGCCAGCAAGGCCGCTTGCCGATCTTCTGCGATGAACGGAACCGGATTCTTACTTTGCGCGATACGGCGCCGCCTTTGATGGTTGTGATTGGAGTTGTCGGTGCGCTGCTGCTGATCGGGTGGCGCTATGGCCGCCGCCTCGCTTGGCGATCGATGGGCAATGCCCTGGCCGGTTGGTGGGACGGTGTTTGCAATCGCCGCGGCAAGCCGGGCTGGCTTTCCCCCGCAGCGCTCAAGGCTTGAGGACGATAATGCGGACTGTAACGATAGGCCTGCTATGGCATTCGGCCAATTCCGGAAACCTGGGGGTTGGTGCGCTGACGATTGGCAATATCGCCCTCATCCGTCAGGCTGCCGCAGCAGCAGAGGTCGAGCCGTTATTTCTGATCTTGGGTTTTGTCGATCCCGGTCGTGAGGCTTACGTTAGCGGTCCTGACATTGAACTTGTGCGCCTTAATACCAAGGCGATGCTGCCTGGCGCCGCGCTGGGTCAGGCTGTGCGCCGGTGCGATCTGGTTATCGATATCGGCGGCGGTGACAGCTTTACCGATATCTATGGACTGAAGCGCTTTGCGTTCCT
>RFPL01000019.1 GCA_009926135.1 Sphingomonadaceae bacterium | reverse complement strand
TGCGGCTCCGGCCGGGCCGCGGCGGTTCAGGCCTCCGCGCGGTGAAATGCGGGGCTCGCCTTCACGGCGTCGATCAGGTCGGCGTAGTCGATCGCGCGATCCTCGATCAGCTCAAACCAGCGACGCCCCAGCCGAACGAACCACGTCCGCAGGCGATCGGTCAGAGGCTCGCCAATGGCGAACGCTTCCCAGCTGGTAGCGGCGACACCGGCTGTTCGGGTCCAGCGGTAAGGCGGCAGGCAGCACAGCGCATCGTCTGCCCGTTCGGCTGTCACCTCGTCGGCTCCGGTGCAGTAGCGGGCCCGGTCGGCTTCCGTCTGCAGCTGATAGGCCTCTTCGCATGTCATCCGCTGCAGGGTCACCCCCTCCCGGGTGTTGAGCTCCTGCAGGGTCAGGCCTGAGTAGGCGCCGCGGCCGGTGGTCGGGTGTTCTGCGTCGATCGTTCGGGTCTTGGTTGGGCTCCAGAAAACGTGGGTGATCGTCATTTGTGGTGGGTGGTAGGTGGTCGCTGCCAGAGGGCAGCAGGGAGCCCGCGGGCGAGGCCCAGGGGCTCGGTGCTGTCGTCAGGCCTGGATGATCCGGGCGCCATCGCGGCGCCATCGCCGGCCCGGTTGCGTGGTGGCCCGCCGTGGTGGTGAGCCCTTGCCGAGAATCCAGCCGTTGCCGTGGCAGCTGAAGCACACCCCGCCTTGGATGTGGGCGAACCACGGCATGGTTCCGGTGCCGTTGCACCCCCACGGGCACGGATAGGCGTTCGGGTGGCCCGGCCATGGGTTCGGCCGCATGGCCCGCTCGAGGCTGTCCACGATCAGGCCCCCGCTGGAAGTGCTACGGCCTCGGTGAGGTCGTACCGGGCGCAGCTCAGGTCGGCCGTTTTCCAGAGGAACGGCTCGCCGGCGGGCGCTCCGTCGGTGGTGTCACGGGCCGGCAGCCAGCCATAAACCCAGAACGGGTAGCTGCGATCGGTCGGGTCGGGCACAACAACCAGAACGTGCCAATCGGGCGCGTAGCCGCGCCATGTGCCGGCAGGGTCCGGCCGGCTCCCCCAGCGGGCCGGCACGGTGTGAACCGGCAGCGCGGCCGGGTCGTCTTGTCTGTGGGCAGGGTTCCACATGGTGCGGTGGTGGTGGTAGGTGGTGAGCTGCCAGAGGGCAGCAGGGAGCCCGCGGGCGAGGCCCAGGGGCTCGGTGCTGTCGTCAGCGCCTGTCGGTGAAGCTGTCGAACCACGGGCCCATCCGTCGCGTTCTCGCTTTGGCGGTGGCGCTCGTGGCTGTGCTGCTGCTCGTTTCGGGGTTGCTGCAGTGGGCTTGCGCCTCCTCGAGGGTCAGCCCCCGGGCAATGACCCGGCCCCGGCCGGGCTTGTTGAAGTAGTTCCGAACAATCGAATAGGTCATGGGTCTGGGTGGTGGTGGTAGGTGGTGCGGCCGGATTGGGTGCGGCTCCGGCCGGGCCGCGGCTGCCGTTACCAGCAGTTCCAGCGCTCGATGTCAGCGGCGGTGTGGTTGCCGATCAGCTGCAGCGCTCCGGCGCGCAGCCGTGCAACCAGTCGCCAACAGTCGGCCATGTCGTCGCCGTGGCCCATTGCCGACCAGCGCCCCGCGGCGCGCGACAGGGCCAGCGTCAGCAGCTCCTGCCCCCGGCCGCCTGGCATGGTGCGGTCGATCTCCCCGCCGGCTTTGCAGTAGGCCGGCCGCGGCAGCCCGGGCCCGGTGTGGGCGATCTGCAGCGTTCCAGCCTCGAGGCCAAACAGCAGCGCCGCGCGCGCTGTCTCGTGTTGCTCGACTGCCTCGAGCACAAGGGCCAGATCAGCGCCCGCGATCAGCTGCGGCGCGTCGGTGGTGGTGGTGGTGGTGTCAGTCATCGGTGTTCGGGTGGTAGGTGGTGTCGGTGTTGAACAGAGGCCCCAGGGCCCCGCCGTCGAGGGCCAGCCAGCCCTGCTCCGGGCCGGCCAGTTGCAGGCCCTGTGGGTCGTATTCGCGGGGGCTGGCCCCCTCGAGGCTCAGAGCCTCCTGTCGGTATCGGTGGCGCGTCATGGGCCCGGGAACTGATCGGGCATCGCCTGAGTCGGCGGCAGGACCGCCGGCCCGTAGACGTGGTGAACAGTGGCCAGCCAGCCCAGCAACAGCAGGACCGGCACGGCCGCGGCGATCGCGCGCATCAGATCGCTCCCAGTGCTGTCAGCAGCTCCAGCCGGCGACCGCTACGGGCCAACTCGCGGTGACCGGCAGCCCGCGCAATCGCGCGCAGCTCCCGGACCCGCAGCTGGCCATACATCGCCAGCCGCTCTCCGATCGGATGCACAGCCGGCGCCATCGGTGCCACGGCTGCAGCAGGTGCGGCAGGTGCCACGGCAGCCGCTCGAGCTCGAGCCCCAGGGGCCCGCCAGCCGGCAGCCGCGCCGGCCAGTGCCACGGCAGCCGCAATCAGCTCCCGGACCGCCAACGCAACCGCCAGCCCGGCAACCAGTGCCAGCTCTACCGGGTGCGCCTGCGTGTGTGTCGTGTGTGTCGTCATCGGTTCTCTCCTTGGTGGTGGTAGGTGGTGACAGCCCCGCCCCCCTCGCTTCAGGGATGCAGGACTCCCGCCAGTCTGGGCTTCATGTGGGGCGGCTGCCGCCGATGTCGTCGAGGGTGGGCGTACCTGAAATAAAACGTAACAATCCAACCGGCGGCAGTCTCGGGCCAGCCCCGGCCGGTGCATGCCTCGCCCTGCCCCAGGGCCACGACCCGGCCCGGAGCGGATTCCCAATCCGCACCGCGGGCAGGTACTGGCAGGGCCCCGGCTCGCCCGCTGCCGATCGGGCCCGTATCGGCGCCGCAGGCGGATCAGGCCGGCCCGGCAGGGCAGGCGGGCCCCCCGCAGGGGGGGGAGCGGCGGCGCCCAGCGCTGGGGACACCACCAGATCGCGCGACCCAAAAACGGGAAAAACGAAAAGGGGCGAATTGCGCGGGTCGGGCCAGGTCTGCAGGATGGCAGGAGAGGGGGCCAGGAGAGCCAGGAACACGCCCGTGAGGCGAGTCAGGTGTGAGTGGGCACCCACCCCAACGGAAGGGCCTTGTGAGGGCATCTGCAGGGGTGTTGCAGTGGAGGGCCCTGCAGGCGGGGTGGGTGTGAATGGGCCGCTGTCTGGTTATGGATTATTTCTTCCCTGAATAGAGAATCTAGAGGGCGCGTCAGATGGGTGAGTGGTGGACTGACATGAGGTGGGGGCTATGTTGTGGCCACCCTCAACAGGGTAAATAGCACTCCCCTTGCTATGACTGGTTTCAGCATTTTGTGTCCCATGCGTCTTTCCTATGCCAGTCGCAGGAATGTCGTAGGGATTTCCTAGGGGTGAGATAGCTCTGTTCCCCATAACAAAGCCTCGTTGTTCTTCATGTCAGGCTATTTCGATGAAGCGGATCGTTTCGTGATGGTGCATCAGGCTCAAGACCTGGAGGGCCTTCTCGCAGCTCTCGCCAGGCGCGACCTTCAGCACCGTGACATCAGCGTGTTGTTGGCGATGATCAGCCGCATGGATCGCACCGGCAAGGTGCGTGTCACTGCGCTTGCTCTGGCTGAACAGCTGGAAATGGCGCACACCGTCTGCATTGGTTCCATCAGCCGGCTGCGTAAACACGCCGTCCTGGTCAAGGTCTATGACCGGCAAAGCGGCAGTCATTACTTCATCCTCAACCCCTACGTCGCCAGCATTGGCGGTCCGCAAACTCGCGGACACCTCTGGGCTCAGTTCAAAGCCGCACTGGAGGATGCCGGATGACGCGATACCCTGTGCTTGATTGCACTGCACCCGTGTACGTCTCAAACTCCGAGCGGATTCGTCTTGGGCTGCATGCCTGGGGTTCTGATGTGCCTGATGACGTGGTGGCAGAAGCTGAGCAGGCGCTGCTGGGAGCTGTGTGCCCTGCCCCAACGGACACGCCCGCAACGCCGGCCAAACGGGCGCGCACCACAAAGGGTCAGTTCCAACCTGATGACCCGGCCACCGAAGAGGTGAACGAAGCCTTTGTTGAGGGTTAGGCTGTGCTCGTCGTGCGGGGGTGGTTCCCTGGCGATCCATCGGTGACCCCGGTGGTAGGTGGTGAAACCCCTTCTGCTTCGGTGGGAGGGGTTTCCCTTTGAGCTGGTCGCCAATCCCACCTGAGATCGGTCCTGGACGGTTCGCCTATTTCGTCTGCTACCTGCTGCGGGAGCTCAACCTGGCGCAGGAACCCACCAAGCAGCAGCTGGGTATCTGCGACTGGATGGAGAACGGTCCCAACCGGCAGATCACCGTTGGCTTCCGCGGTGTCGCCAAATCCACCATGGCTGCCTTCCGTGCGTTGCATCGCCTGCGGATCGACCCCTTCAACGAGAAGGTGCTGATCCCTGGCAGCACGCTGGAGAAGGCGGTGGAGATCACCACCTTCATGCAGCGGTGCATCCGCGACATCGACATCCTCCGCTGTCTGGAACCACGGGCTGATGGCCGTAGCTCCACCAAGGCATTTGATGTGGGTCCAGCGATCGTGGATCAAAGCCCCTCGGTGCGGGCCGTTGGCATCCTCTCGCCAGCGCTGACCGGCAAGCGCTGCACCTGCGCAATTCCGGATGACATCGAGACGCTCAACAACTCGATCACACCGCTGAAGCAGGAACGTCTCGCCCAGGCCGTCACCGAACTGGAGGCGATCCTCAAGCCGGATGAAGGCCAGGCATTGCCGCGGATGATCATGTTCCTGGGCACACCGCACCTGGAGACATCGCTCTACCTGCGGCTGGTGCGCGAGCGGAACTACGCCATCCGCTACTGGCCGGCCCGCTACCCCAACCCAAGCGACCCCGACCAGTGGGACTGCTACGAGGGCAGTCTCGACCCGCAGATCGCCGCTGAGGTGGAGGAGACGCCGGAGCTGGCCGGCACACCCACGGATCCAGAACGCTTTGGGGAGGAGGAGTTGCGGGGCCGTGAGATGCGCATGACGCGCGCCACGGTGCAGCTGCAGTTCATGCTCAACTGCCGCCTGTCCACACTCGATCGCTACCCCATCCGCCTGGGGGATCTGATCGTGATGCCCCTCGACGGCAAGGCGCTGCCCGAGGTGGTGGCATGGTCTTCAGCCAATGAACACCGCCTGCTCAGTCTGCCGTGCGTGGGTCTGGGCAGCGACCGCACCTACTTCAGCCCGGCCTTGATTCAGGGCTGGGTGCCGCAGGGTGAAACCTGGCGCTGCATCCTGGCGGTTGACCCAGCCGGCCGCGGCACCGATGAACTGGCCTGGGCTGTGGTGGCAGAGCTCAACGGCAACCTGTTCCTGCTCGAATCCGGCGGCACCACCCGCGGGTATGAACCCGAGGTGTTGCAGCTGCTGGCGGACAAGGCTCGCCGGTGGAAGGTGAATGGCATCGTCGCTGAATCCAACATGGGCGATGGCATGTTCACCGCCCTGCTGCAGCCGGTGGTGCAGAAGGTGCACCCATGCGCGATCGAGGAGAAGCGGGTGTCCGGCCAGAAGGAACGCCGGATCGTGGATGTGCTGGCCCCGCTGGTGCAGCAGCACCGCCTGGTGGTGAATCAGGAGGTGGTGCAGCAGGACTGGACCGGTGCTGAACGCGATCCCGACAGCGGCCACCCGCGGTCGTTGATGTACCAGCTCAGCCGCATCACCATCGAACGTGGTGCACTGCAGTTCGACGACCGCATCGATGCCCTGAGCCTGGGCTGCGGGTGGTTTGTGGAGGCCGCGGCCCAGGACCAGCAGCAGGCCATGCTGAACCGCCAGGACGAGCTCGATGAAGCCAACCTGATGGCCTGGTTTGATGAGGCCGGCGCCAACATCGATGCGTTGGCCATGGGGTGGAGGCCACAGCCACGGGCCATGGCCTACGGGGGCGTCAAGCGCTGAGCTTGTCCTCCAGTCGGATCGGCACCACCTTGGCTTTGGTTTCCAGGGTCTGGAAGTTCAGCTTGCCCTGCATCCGCGCCAGATCCGCCATCGGCGTGTCAGGCATGGCGGCAGCGCTGATCTGGTTCTGCTTGAGCAGCTGCAGCGCAACGCGCAGATCGTCGTTGCTGGTGGGAATCGCGTTGCCGTCGGCGTTGTAGCCGCCGTTTACAACGCGGTCCTTGACGACCTGCACAACAGCGGCGTGCAGCTCCTCCAGTTCCTTGGCAAGGTCAGCCATGGTTGCATGGGTGCAGAAGAGACAGTCCCATGATCAACGACGTGCAGTTCACTGACGAGCGCTGGCTGCAGTTCTGGCAGAACTACAAGGGGCTCGATCATCAGAAACGGGCTGTGGTGAAGCTGGCCAAGCACATCCGCCAGGCTGATGCCTGCCTGCTCAGCGAATCGGCGGACTGGGCAGCGGATTACAAGGCGCCGCAGCAGGCGGCGGTGGTGCGCAACCCGCTCACGGTGCGGTTTCAGAGCCAGTTGGACAACAAGAGCGGCACTGGTTACCGCGAATGCTTCTCCAGCTCTTGCGCGATGTTGGCGATGTACTGGGGCAAGGTGGCAAATGACGACGCCTACAACGCCATCCGGGCCAAGTACGGCGACACCACATCAGCGCAGGCCCAGCTAGCGGCGTTGCGGTCCGTGGGATTGAAGGCCGACTTCCACACAGATGGCACCCCGCTGGCCCTGGAAAGCGAGGTCAATGCCGGCCGGCCTGTGGCAGTGGGCTGGTTGCATCACGGGCCCGCTGCAACGCCTTCCGGAGGGGGGCACTGGTCAGTGGTGATTGGCCACACTGCCAGCGCCTGGATCTTCAATGACCCCAATGGAGAAGCGGATCTGGTGAATGGCGGTTACACCCGCAACACCAAGGGTGGCGGTGTGGTCTACAGCCGCAAGAACTGGAACCCGCGCTGGATGCCAGGTGGCACCGGCGGGTGGTATCTGACCTGCCAGCCCTAAGGCGCGGCCTTTACGCCCACGGCCCCACGGAAGTGTTGGAGCCAGAGGCGCCGATGGGCCAGATGCGGATGTAGGAGCCGATCATTGTTGAATACTCACCACCAGGAGCGGAACTCATGCGATATTTCGGAAGAAACGTACCGCCACTGGAGATGCTAAATGTTCCAGAAAAGAAGAATGGTAGCGTCCTTGTTGCGCCTGAGATGCCCGATAAATAAGAAACCTCTGCAGCGGTATTCGTTATGCCTATGTACGTGGTGCCCAGAGAATTGTTAGTGTTAGTGGATGGCGCACCTTGCACTGACGCACACAGATTATTGGCAAAAAAGTTGTTAAATGTTGCAGTGCCACCGTTAAATGCAATGTAAAAAATGTGGCTTGTTGTTCCAGCGGTTTTAGTGAATGTTGCCACCATCTCGAAAGCGTACACTGTGCTCGCTTGCAAAGTTACGCCAACACCAAAGATGTTTTGTGCCGTGTTGACATTTGAGCCGGCAAGTGCAGAGTCAAGCCGATAGAACATCATCGACGGCGACACGCCGCGCCCGTTTGGCGTGCTGTAGATCACCTTGCCGTCGTACTCGACAGCGCCGGCTGTTGCACTGGTCAGGTTAGTGCCTGACTGAAGAGTAAGAGGAGAAAGAGATGTAGTGCCAGCGGCAAGTGTTAAATTGGTGGTTAGCGTACCGCCCGTAAAAGTGCTGCCGCTTGGTGTCTGCCATGCGCTGTCGTAGTTCGTGGAGCTGGCCTTTGTGAGCACTTGCCCTGCGGTGCCGCCCGTGGGCACGCCAGGCCCAGCTGGGCCGGTTGCTCCGGTTGCGCCAGCAGGACCGGCAGGGCCAGCGGGGCCAGCGGGACCAATGCCGCCAGCAATGTCAACATCTGCCCACTCAGTGTCGTAGTTAAGGTCTGACGCTTTGCGAAGCACTTGATTCGCAAGCCCGCCAGGGGCAACCCCAGGAGACTCGCTGCCATCAGGGGCTGGAATGTACAAACCCATCAGACAAACTCAGTGGCCTGAGCGGCGCCGTTGGCATTGCTCCAGATGCCATAGATCGCGTTGGTAACGATCAGCTGCTGATCCAGCAACAGGAACGACCCAGGCTGCATCTCCATGAAGGAGTTGGCGACGGTGGCTGGGTTGCTGAATGACAGATACAGCTTGCTGCTCGACACGTTGCTTATCATGAGCCCCTTGCGGTTGGCGTTGAACGCAAGGAGTAAAGAGCTTGAGGCCGTGCCAGTCACCGACGTGGTGATGGGAGTCCGTGCAGCAACTGTGGCGACGACAGGGACTGCTGATGCCCTTAGCTGGGTGTCGGTCAGGGGACCAGACACAGCCACCGCCGAAGCCCGCAACTGGGTATCGGTCAGCCCACCGGTCACAGGCACCGCGGTGGCACGCAGTTGACTGTCAGTCAGGGGACCAGACACGGGCAGCGCAGTCGCACGGAGCTGGGTGTCAGTCAGCGGGCCATCAACCGTGATGGAACCGCCGCCGTCATCCACTGACAGCGTGCCGCCGGCATCGCTGACAGGAACCGGAGCGGCGTTGGTATTGCCAACGGTCACGTTGGTTGGCACTGTGACCGAACTGATGGTGACACTGCCCCCATCCAACGTGACGGGCACTGATCCGCCGTTGGGCCCGCATACGGGTTGGGCGCCGAAGATTTCCGGCATGAGGCTCCTGAATCGTGCCTCTATTCTGCAACCCTGCAGACAGCGGGGCTACCGCTTGGCCAGGGGTCCGATGATGCCGGCCAGGATCTCCACCGCTCGGTAGAGCTTCACCAGCGCCCGGCTGTAGGTGTCCAGGGCCTCGTTGTCCTTGGGGGTGGGAGTGAGGTTGACGATCGCCAGGGCCAAGCCGTGGATGGCAACGGCAACGGCAACGATCTCGGGGAGGTGAGTCATGATCGCTTGGCTCGCTCGATGTCGCGGAGGCGGTCTTCGTGGTCAGCCAGCATGTCCGTGATGCCCTTCAGGATCACCGTGGTGCGAGCCTCAAACCGGCCCAAACCATTGGCGATCTTCCACAGCGCCGCCACGCCAGAGCCGCCCAGGGCGGCCAGGGCAATGATCGAGGCTGGATCCACGTCAGGACGGCTGCACCCCTGCAGGGTAACAACTGGGGCAAGAGGGGCCAAGGGCAATAATCAATCAACCACGCCTTGCTTGAGCCGCTCGACTTCAACTGAGAGTTGTTGCACAGCCTTGATCAACGGCGCGATCAGTTCTTCGTAGCCAAGCGACAGCACATCTTCACCACCATCAAGGCTGTGATCTTGGTATCCGCCAAAGTCAATACCAAGCGAATCACAGGCGGTTTTGACTTCTTGGGCAATTAAGCCGTGGTGGAACCGAGTGCGCTTCTTAGATCCATCGTGCTGCAGATTGCTTAGCGCATTCTCCTGGCGCCATTGCTGCAGGGCTTCAGTGTGTGCAGCTTTTTCGTCGTCAATGGCATCAGCGGCAGGAGGTTCTGGTGGGGCAGCGCGGTAGTTATCCCGCATGTCCCAGCGGAAATCGACAGGGCGCAGAGCGTTGATGAAATTGAGGCCAAGAACAGTCTCTCGAATGTCCGCTTTATCCCTGGCGTCCGAGCGGTTCTGCACCGCTCCATAGGCGTAGGTTGTCGTGCTGGCGTTGCCCAGTTGCACCTGGTTGTCGCCGGTGACAGTCGCCTGGTAGCCAAACATCGACGTGTTGGTATAGGCCGCGCCGCCGGCGGTGCCAACTCCTACGGCAGTGTTGTAATTGCCGGTCGTAACAGCGCTCAGCGACTGCTCGCCAATGGCGATGTTGCCAGCGCCTGATGTTGTTGCTTGCCCTGCATAGCGACCAACGAATGTATTGTTGAATCCAGACCCCAAAGCCGTGCCGGCGCTTGGGCCAACCGAAACGTTTTGATAGCCGCTAGTAACGTTTGGCGAGGCTGTGTTACCGAGCGCGACGTTATTGCTGCCCGTGCAAGCGACGCCCGATCCGACCATGGCATCGTTGCCGATGGCGGTGTTGCCGGATCCTGTGGTGAGCGCAGCAGCAGCGCGGCGCCCCAGGGCCACGTTGCTGTTGGCTGTAGTTGCACTGGCCAGAGAGGCAGAGCCGATGGCCACGTTGTAGAGGCCGCTGGAAGACGGAGCTGACAGGGCTTGGTGGCCAATGGCAACCGAGTCGTTTCCAGTGTGCTGCTGGCCGGCCTGCGTGCCAATGGCAATCGTTCGGCTAATAGTGCTAGAAAGGCCCATTGCTCGATCGCCCACGGCCACGTTGTCGTCGCCCGTCGTCAGCGATGTAAGCGCTCCGTTGCCGACCGCAGTGTTGTCATTTCCGGTAGAGGCCTGCAGCGCCTGGTTGCCGACGGCAGTGTTGTAGTTGCCGATGACGTTGCCGTTCAGCGCCCAGGAGCCAACGGCGGTGTTGTAATAGCCGGACGTGTTAAGGCGAAGCGCAACAGATCCAAGCGCTGTGTTTCTTCTGCCGGTCGTGTTTGCTCCAAGCGCATAGTGACCAAACGCGCTATTGAAGTTGCCTGATGCCCAGGTGAGTGTGGAAGAACTGTGCTGCTTGGGAATGTAGGTGTTGGCGCTGAGCGCTCCGTAGCCATAAGCCTCGTTGGTTGGCTGGTCATCCGTGCTGGCAGGGGCAAGCGTGAGTAGGCCATTGCGCACGCCCCACCCAGGTGGAATTGACGTCACTCTGCAAGTTTTGCCGCCAAGGTCAATCGATGTATTTGCAAATGCTGCTCTTGCCGCCGTAATTGCCGTTGTGTCATCAGCACTGTTGTCGCCAACTGTGCCAAAATCAGCAGCGCTGACTGTATCTTTTAATTTTGCGTCTACCGTCCGCGCGGTGGCGCCAAGGCCCGCTTGCAGAAAAGCCAGCTTTGTAGCAGCAATTCCAGCGACAGGGTGAATGTCAATATCAACAATAGTGCCGTCAAGGATCTTGTCTGATGTAACACTTCCACCGGCAAGTTTGCTGTTTGTGACCGCATCAGCGGACAGCTTGATTGCAACTATGGAGTAATCAGCCACATTGGCCGAAGGCGTTAGCGTCAGTCCTTCGATGTAATCCCTATGTTCCTGAATCGCGTAGAAGTTTTGCAGGTCGGCCGTGTCCATGTCGGCGGCGGTCATGTTGCTGCCGTCGCTCCAGTCCACCAGGCGACTGGTGGTGGGCGTCTCGCGCCGGATGGTCAGCACCGTGCCGTTGGGTGGTGGGACTGTGAGCTGCACCGTGGTGCCGTTGGTCCAGCTGTAGTTGGTTCCATCGACCAGCAGCGTCTGGTAACCGCCGGTCACTAGATTCAGCCCGTAGTACAGCCGGACGTGACTTCGCAGCAGGTACGGGAACGGCACCGTGAAGGTCGCCGTGGAGCCGTTGCCGGTGTACTGCTGGTAGGCGTAGGGCACAGCCGGTCTGCAGGGGTGCAGACCTTATTGTGCCGGAGGATTGCCGCCGCTCAAGATTGGAGCTAGCTGTTGCAGCTCCTGGAGGCCCTGTTGGTTGACGGCATCGGTCAGCCGGTTCTTGGTTTCGCTCCAGTTGCGTGCCGTTGCGTTGCCGCTGGCGGCACGGCGTTCCAGCTCATCCTGGGTGAGGAGGTCGTAGTAGTTGGTGATGTTCTGGATCAGCTGTTGCGCCACCTTCCGTTTCCGCACGCTGGGCGGCAGGCCGCCGGGCGGGTTGGAGGAAGTGACGGGGTTGGCCTGGAGCTGCTGGTATTCGGGGCTGGTGAACAGGGCGTAGAAGGCTTCCTTCTTGGTGTGACCGCGGGTGACACGATCCAGCAGCGGTGCCAGCGGCAGCTTGGCGCTGGCGTTGGTTTCACGGATGCGTTGGCCGCTTGGGGTGGTCGCCTCGAAGGTTTGCGGGAACACGGCCACGGCGTTCTTGCCGGCCAGGCCCAACCGTGCCGTGGGCGGGTACTGCGGATCGGCCTTGATGGCCCCGTGGATGTCGTTGTAGAGCTCCTGCAGATCGTCGGACATGGCGACGCCTTCCAGCTTGCGGTTCAGCAGCGGCTTGGGTGGATCGAGCAGGTCCTGGGCATCGAGCTCGGCGTAGACCACCTCGTTCACCTTGCCCTTGGGCCAGACCGATGGGAACGCGAACGGGAACGCCCTGGCCAGGTTGACGCCGTTGATGTGGCCTCGAGGTGTGCCCAGGTGGTCTCGATCCTTGCGGGGCGTGCCGGCGAGGCCTGCAGCAAGCGGCAGCGTGTCGATCAGCCAGTTGCGCAGGAACTGCTCGGTCTGAGCCAGCGGGTCGTCAGGTTGCAGCCGGTACTGCTCCGCCGCGGTGCTGGGCTCATCCCGGTAGTAGCTGTTGCGGTCCATGCCCAGTGCCCGCTCGGTGTTGCGGATGGCGCCGATGAACGGGATCTGGCTGGCGCCCATGAAGCCGACGAAGGTGCGGAGCTTCTCGCCGCCGCTGCGGTTGCCGTCGAGCATGGCCTCGGCCAGCATCTGCAGCTGCTGCACACCCGTCTGCCGCATCACCTGGGCAGTCAGCAGCTTCATCATCGACTGAGCCAGCACCTCCCCGTCGTAGTCGCTGGTGTTGGCGCCGATCGCGGTGTCCTTGATGTCCTTCCACAGGAACAGCGTGTTGGCCACGGGGAAGCCGCCCAAGCGCATCCCGAACAGCGTGTTGCGGCGATCGGGGTCTGGATCCATGCCGCCGCCGACCTGGCCAGCGGCATCGAGCACACCGAACAGGCTCAGCAGCATTCCGCTCATCACCCAGCTGGCTTTGACCCTGGCCACCAGCTCCGGTGGTGCGTCCTTGCCTGCGTGAAGCATCTTCAGGGTGTCGATCGCCCCGAAGGTGGCCAGGCGGTGATCGAACAGCATCCCCATGAAATACGACCGCCAATAGGGGAACAGGTAGCGATCGACCATCCAGTTCTTGCGCAGTCCCATGGCGGCCCTGTCCAGCACTTCGCCCGGGTTCCCTGTGGGGGCGTCCTGGAAGCGCATCCCGGCGGAATACTCCATGGCCTGCACCGATTCCGGCGTGGCCAGCGTTGGGGCCCCGGCAAGGTTGCGTTCAGCCAACATCGCCCCGATCTCGTCGTCGGTGAAGTCGCTGCCCTTGAGGCCGTTCTGTTTGCGGAATGCCTTGATGTCGCTCTCGCTTGGTGTGGCGCCATAAACCGCCTCGTCGATGCGGTTCTGCACCCACTCGGCGCGGGAGCGGTCATCAAACAGGCCCAGCTGCGCGCCCTCCATGCGCGCCTGGACCTCCAGATCAGCCTTCAGCTTGAAGAGGTAGTGGTACTTGCCAAACACCTCGTCAACGCCCGCCATGGCCCGTAGCGCGGGCTTCCACGGCAAGTACATGTCGAGGTCTTGCACCCGCAACTGCTGGCGTGCATCGGCCCTGCTGCCCAGGCCCATGGCCTGCCATGCCGCCATGAAGCGGTTGTCCCATTCCGTGGCCTTGAACGCACCCGGCTTGGTGAACGCCAGGATGCGGGCCGCGGCCTGCAACTTGTTGGTCAGCAGACCCATGTTGTGCGGGTTGCCCAGTCGCATCGCCCAGTTGGCGCCAGGCCGATACGGCATGTCGAGGATGGCCTGCATGTCGGCCAGCTCCTGCTGGTTGCTGAGCAGGCGCTTGCCGTAGGTGTCAAGGTTGCCGCTGTAGAAGCTGTCGCCCTCCTGGAACACGCGCCGCAGATCGCGCTGCCATGTGGCGCGCACGGTGGTCCAGGCGTAGTTGTGCGCTTGGCCGGTGATGCGCCAGGCCTCCATCAGGCTGCTGCCGCCATCGAGCACACGGTTGCGGCTCATCTGCGTGCCGATCGGGGTGAGCTTCACCCCATTGGAGAAGGTCTGCTGCAGCGGCCCGAAGACCGCCATCACAGGGTTGCTGCCCAGGTTCAGGTACTGGCTGTTGAGGTTGCCCAGCTGGCTGTCCTTCACCAGTGCGGTGGCCATCCGCATGTGGGTGTTGAACCAGTCCTTGTCCAGGCCGGACTTGGGATCGAGGCCGTCGATCTTGGCGGTGTCGATCAACAGGTCGAGCTGCTTGGCGTCGTTGTTGTCGATCGCCTCCAGCACCTTGCCCCAGTGCTCGTCCTTGCCGAAGTCGCTGGGCTTCATGCCTATGGCATCGTCAACACCTTTGCCTGGCTCGAAGTAGTAGCCCTCGTCGCCCAGGTCGAGCCGAAACTGCTGCAGATCGAGGATGTTCTCCTGCTGGCTGCGCAGCGCCTGCGCGTGCCTGCGCGTCACGAGGTTGTTGTGGCGCTCCAGCACCAGCGCCAGGCGGAACTGCTTGTAGGCCTCCAGCTGCAGCTCCGGCGGCGGCTTGGCGCCGGGCAGAGCCTTCATCTGATCGCGCAGCTGTTCTGCGGCATCGAGGTAGGCGCGCTTGCTGCGGTCGGCCCAGAACCGCAACCACAGCTTGTTCTCCACGGCGTTGATCGCTGGCGCTGATTTCGCTGCAGCGCGAGCGAGGATGTCCGCATCGCTTGGGTTGGCACCTAGCTCGCGGTAGTAGTTGCCAACCAGTTCGATCAGTTTCTTCTTGTCGTACTTCTGCGTGATGAAGGTGAAATCATCGGGCGCAATGCGCTCATGCGTGATGCCTAGCGCCTCTGTTAGCCGGGCGTAGTCGTCGCGGGTTTGCGCATCCACCTCGCGGATCAGGCGGTCGTAGTTCTGGAATCGACCCTCGCTGCCAACTGGTCTGACCCGTTGATCGAGGCCGCGCTCAATGAATTGATCAACCTCTCGGCCTGTCATGGTGCCGGGAAGCTGCAGATAGCCACGCTGGATCTCGTTTGGGTCGAGCTCAACCGGGCTGCCGTTGATGTCGCGCAGGATCACCTTCTCGCCCGCCGGCAGCGGTTGGTGGATGCCAGCGAGCTTGAGCAGGCGTTCCTTCTCCTCCAGGTCGCGCTGCAGTTCGTCACGCTGACGCTGCATCTCTTGGAGCTGTTGCAACGTGTCGTCGCAGTTGTTGGCGGTCATGATCAGCAGCCCTCCTGTTCTGCTTTACGGCGGATGTCCGCCATTTGCTGGTCGAGATCGGCAATCTGCCGTTCGGTGCGGGTGGCGTCTGCTTTGGTGACACGCTTCATCGTGTCCGTGTCGAAGTATGAGCGCGAATTAGTGTTATCAAGCGTGAACCCAGCTTCCTGCATTTCACCAATGACTGGCCTGCCGTTCCAGCTGAAATCCTCCATAGCCCCGACCTTTTTCTGCCTCGCAATGCCGGGGAAGTTGACGGGCCGGAAAGTTATCCTGTCCAGCTGCAAAGAAGGAATCGCCTGCGTCATCTCTGCGCGCGCTGCCTTTTCAAATACAGTAGAGATTGACTCGAATCCTCGCCCTCGGAACAGGTTGACCGTTTTTTCGATAAAGTCATAAACCTTATTAAGCGGACGAACAATCGCAACAACCGCATCTCGCAGCCGGGGCGGAACGGTCGGACCTGGACTATTCGCTTTGAGGAAGTCATCAACAACTGCTGCGACGGGATCTTGATTGAAGTGGCGGGCCGTGAAAACTTTAGCGGCTGCCTCGGTCACAAGTTCATCGTAAGCAATGGTGCTGCGGTCTGCGCCCCATTCCGACATTGCCATAGCAGCCTTAAATCTGGCCATCCGTGTATTCAGGACAGCCAGATCCTTGTCTGTCATTGCCATGCGAACAATTCGATGGAACGACTCGTGGAAGCCGTTGCGGAGTAGGCCTGTAAAAGTCTCCTGAATTGGCTTGCCGCCTTCTTGGAGCGGGCTCAAAAGCTGATAAATATGAATCGTGTCTTTCCATTGTTGATACATTCCGGCAATGTCGTCAAGTTCCTCGCCATCTCCACCCCATGCGGCGCTTCTGGGGGCGACTTTGTACGTGTCGAGAATCCTGATCCGCACATCGTCGCCGACAACTTTCCGCCACGCTGCAATCAGCTCAGGGATGCGTTCTTTGGGATTGAGCTCGGCTCGAATTGCTTTGATGCTTGCCTCTGACTCAGCGAGCAGCTCCTCTGGCGTGCGATTGCTGCGCTGTGCAATGCGCTGCTGAGCGCCTGCACTGCCGTTACGCCACGCCTGCGCCGGCAGGTTGATCTCACCCGGATTACCCTTGGCCGCCTGCTTGAGCGCTGCTTTCACCCGTTTGCCGTGGGCCACCACCTCATCGAGATTCAGCCCGGCTTCCTGCACCACCTGGCGGAACTTGCCGGCGGCCTTGCTGGGCTTCACCGCGTCGTTGGCGAGCACGTAGGCGGCGCGGTCCAGATCGGACTGGAAGGCAATCGTGTTGCGCCCGTAGCGGGGTGCAGCGCGGCGCAGATCCTGGGGCAGCAGCAGCTCCGGCTGCTGTGCGGATTGCATCAGCTGGAGCGGGCGGGGGCGGGCTGGAGCGGGTGCCAGGGCAGCGGGCGCGGCCTTTGGCGCGGGTTCTGGCAGTCCGTAGAACTGCCGGTAGGCCTGAGCAACAGCCTCGGTGTTGGGCGTGCTCATGCCCATCGAGGCTTCATTTCGTGCCGCGTCCATGTTTAGGCCGGGCACAGCATCAGGATCCAGCCTTGAGCCCTTGGCGCGCACATAGCCCAATGCTTGCCCAATGGACATGGGCTCCTTGCCTGGCTCTCGTGTCCAGCTGGCCAGCGACTCCGCAGAACTGCGGATGTTGCTCTCTGATGTCCTTGGGGTGATTCGCTTTCCAGCTGCGGGTGGAATTTCGATCGGGCGGGCTGGAGCGGACGCCAGGGTGGGATCCGCCAGCGCATCAAGCCCCGCGCGGATGTTGGCGAGCGCCTCACCAGTTCGCCGGTACAAGCGCGCGTCGGATTGAGCGAGCTGTCGCGCCTGCTCTGCAAACAGATCAGCGATCGACGTATTCCCCTCCGGCGGCATCACCTCCGGCGTGATCGCTTCGTTCAGTCCTGCCCCGAGGGTGCCCGCCTCCTTCTTCTGGTCGAAGGTGAGGTTCTCGTAGCCAATGCCGTCCTTGGCGGCCTGCTCCTGCACGTCCTGCATGGCGGCATCCATGCGGGCGTGTTCCAGGGACAGCCGGGCCTCATCGGCCAGCGCCTGGGCGGCCTTGCTGCCGGGGGTGACAGAGGCGTTCAGATCGATCTCATCCAGCCGCACCTGGGCCGGGGCCGGCAGGTCAGGGATCGGTGCATCGGGCGGGCGCACCTCACCGGCGGCGATTGCCTCGTGCAACAGCTGCGCCTCGGCGGCGTTGCGCTGCTCCGGGGTGAGCTCCACCGGTGACGGCGGTTCATCAGCGGCGCGACCGGCAGCGGCGAACATGTCCTCCTGCACCACATCCACGGCGGGCGCCACCTCCTTGCCCATCGCCTCCTGGATGGAAGCCGCCAGGCGGTTCTTGATGCCCTTGGCCACCTGCGCTGCAGACTCACCGGCCAGGACCCGCTGCGTGCCCTCGTTCAGCAGATCGCCGACAGGGCCCGTCTCGTACTTCAGCTGATCAAAGATCGTCAGCGCACGGCTGGCTTCACCGCTGATGTCTTTGGCAGCGCCGGCATCCACCTGCCCCACCCGCTCGATCTGACCGGCCTGGCGCCCGACGGTGCCAAACAGCTTCTTCTCCTTGCTAAGCATCAGCCGCACGGCGCCGGCCAGGTCGGCCTTGGCCAGCATCCCCTGGTTGAAGTTCTGCGCCCATTCGGTGCCAGTCAGGATGTCGGGCTGGTCGGCGGACGATGAAGCGGGTGAGCGCTGGGCCATCGCCAGCATTTCCCGCAGCGTGCCTTCCTTCACGTTGTCGGCGCCCTGCTGCACGAGGTAGCGGTACGCCGAGCGCATCGTCTCCTCATCCACGCCCGACTCACCGATGATCACGGCGCGACGCACCGGGATCTGTTCGTCCACAGCGGCGCGGAACACGTCTTCCGGCAGGCGGCCCAGGGCGATGCCGTCCTTCCAGAAGCCGCTGGCGCCCGGCTTGCCCATTGCCTTCAGCTGGGCTGGGTCGTTGATGCCGTACTCGCGGGCCAGCTTGGCCGCATCAAACACGGTGCCCTTGCCGTCGCTCACGTTGGCAATCGCCCCCTGCAGTCGTGCCTCCGCTGCGGTTGGTGCATCGAGGTACTCAACCCGCATCGACGGGATGCCCATGCGGTTGGCCGCGGCCAGGCGGTTGTGGCCATTCACCACATAGACCCGGCCTGGATCGCCGATCTCTCCGTTGGCATCACGCCACACCTGGATGATGCCCTCGGCGTTGGGATCCCACCGCTCAACACCTGACAAGGAGTTGCCGAGCTGTTCGCCGGCAGCGTTGACGCCCTGCTTGTACTGGAACACCTTGGGCGCTGCAGTGATCTCGCCCGTGGGCAGCATCTGGCCGCCCATCAGCCGGTTCACAATCGGCATCTGGCCATCAGCTGCCGAGGCCTGGATGGCATCGAGCATGTCGGCCTTGCTCAGCTGGCTCACGTCGTCCACGCCAGTGAGCGCCTGGGCGCGTTGCCACAGACCGGAGTTCACCTGCGGATCAAACAGCGGTCGCAGCTCGCTGTCCTCGCGACCGCCCAGCCGGCGCATGGCGGATGCGATGTAGTCGTCGGCCAGTCGATCGGTGGGGGCCATCACCATCGAGGCATCAATGCCAGGGCCAGGCTCTACGGCAGCTCGAGCTTCAATCGCCTGGTTCACCCGCTCCACCACGGGCGTGCCCGGGCTGCTGAGCACCGCCTGGAGCTCGCTGTCGCTCAGCTCCTCCACGCTCTTGCCCAGCGCAGTGCTCTCCGGCAGGGAGGGGTCGTAATCCCACGGCCGTTGCTGGCCCGGTTCGTAGATCGCGCCCATGTCGGCGCCGGGCTGGGTTGGATCCTGGAACTCGGCCGTCGGGATCGGCTTGGCCTCGGGGGCAGCCGGGGTCGGCGCCGCTTCCGCCGGTGCGGCTCCACCGCCGAGACGCTGCTCCATCGCGGCGTTGGCATCCAGCACCTGCTGCGCTGGCGTGCGGGGATCTGGCGCAGCGGCCGGTGCCGGGGTGGGCGCAGGCGCAGGGGGCTGCTGCGCATCAGGCGTGAAATGCAGCCCATCGGCTTCGTCCTTCTGCAGCAGACCCATCTCCTGCTGCCTGGCGCGATGACGCAACTCAGCCGCTACGGCGCGATCGGCGCGGATGTTGCGGCGGATGTTGCGGAACGCATCGATGCCACGGGCGCCGAGGGCCACGCCACCGCCCACCGCTGCACCCAGGGCCACGCCAGCTAAGGCATTGGGCACCAGCGACTTCACGGCTGAATCGAACCGATCGTCCTTGCCGACATTCACAGCGCCGGGGAGCTTTGCCCCGGTCATCTGGTTGATCAGGTTGACGACGTTGCTGCCGCGGTTGTCATCGAGGAAGGTGCTCAGCATCTCGTTGATGCCAAACGCACCGGCGCCACGCACCAGCAAACCCAGCCTTGTTGCTGCACCGGCCGCACCCAGGCCCGGCGTTGCCGGCGCCAGCAGCACATTCAGCGCAATCGAGCGGCGGTTCTGATCGAACTCGCGCTCGTCCTGGCTCATCTGCGATGGCGGTGTGGCACCCAGCGCCCTGTAGAGCTGGTCCACGTTGCGGTCCAGATCGGCGCCAAACCGGCCGGCGGAGGCATCACCCTTGGCCCGGCCGGTTGCACGCTGGGCGTATTCGTAGCCAGCCCGGACAGCGTTATCACCGGCGCCTACCACGCCCAGCGAAATATGTTGACCTAGTGAGCCTTTCCTAATTACTAGATTACCAAGAGCCGTCTGGTTGACAAAGAAGTCATACGCCGTGGGATCTGGTTTTGATGCTGGTCGCTTGAACTCATACTGCACATCATTCCATAGCTTTGCCCACCACGGCTTCGGGGGCTTGCGCGGCTTCCCGCCGCCGCCGCTGGGCCTCGGGGGCTTGGGTCGCGTGGCTGTTGGCTGCGCTGTTGGCACCAGATCACTGCTGGTCTGGGAGCCGACCAACACCAGCCGGCCGTTCACGATCTTGTGTTCTTGTGGCATGGGTCAGGCTCCTTGTTTGTAACGACGCAGGATGTCAGTGGTGTATTCACGAATCGACGGGTATCGTCGGCCCTTGGAATACTGCGGCGTTGGATCGTCGTACTTTTCTGGTTTACCGCTGTACCAGATTGAGGCGGCGCGACGGATCGCAACATCGCCCCTAAAGCCGGCATCCAGCTGTTGCCGGATTGTCTTGGCCAGCTGTCCATCCACCACGGCCAACTGCGCTTCACGGCTGGCCAGGAACTGTTGCGGCGTGAGGCGGCGCCCGTAGTGCTCCTGCGTCCATGGCCCCACGTTGTATGGCATCACCTGGCCATAGCCCAACGCGCCGGAGTCGGGATTGACTGCAGAGAAGTTGCCACCGCTTTCGTTGCCAACGATCGCTGAACGTAAGCGGGTCAAATTGATGGGCCCTGTTGATGCCATGGCCCTACCCGTAAAAGGGGTGCCGCCGTACCGGCCGCCTCCCTGCGCTGGGTTGAACGTGGCGGCACTGGCTGGCATCGAGCCGGTGAGTGCATTGAAGAACCAGCCGGCGACAGACTCCACCGGCCGGGCTGGTGCCATGGCGGCCTGGGCGGCGGCAGCGGCGCCGGCTGCATCGTTGCTGCTGCGCAGCAGCCGTTGCCGCACCCGTGGATCGAGCTGGTAGCCCTCGTAATTGCCGGCCTCGCGCAGCAACCACTGCCCCACCTTGTTGCCGTAGCCGGCATCACGGGCGGCGCGGGTCACCGCAGCGCTGGGTGCTTGGCCGTTGTAGAGCCGACCGATCTCCTCCTGCAGGCTGGGCAGGGCCAGCACCGGCCGGCCGTCCTGCAGCGCCTGGCGACGATCGGGGATGTTGTCGAGCTGACCCGAGGGGTAGACCGTTGGCGGCGGCGCGCTGGGCCTGGGGGTACCGCCGCCGGCCGGGGCTGCACCGCCGGGTTGCGGCGGCCGGGCGCGACCACCAACCGATGGGGTCTTGGTCTGCGCTGAGCCAGGGAACAGCCAATCGAAGTTCTCCTTGTCGTTCTTGCCGTACTCCTCCAGCGCCCTGCTAGCTGTTGTCGTGACCTCGGTGGCAGTGAGTTTGCTTCCCTTCTTCGCTTCTGCTTCTCGCAGCCTGGCGTAGACGTGACCGTGGTAGGCCGAAAGCTGCAGCTGGGAAGATCGAGCCACGTCGGCATTGCCCCAGGCCAACATTTGACTGATGTTGGCGTTGCGCAGGCTGGCCTGGGTGACATTCTCTGGATACTTCAACAGCAGATTGGACCTCATCTTGGCAGCAATCAGTGGATCAGCCAGTGCGCTTGGCACGTCGTCCTGTTCCTTCTCCTGCCGGCGGCGAATCTCGGCGTAGCGATTGCGGGCCTCGTTGCGATCTTTCGGCGCCACGGTTGACAGGGTTCTCTCGAACTCCTGGTCCGCATCCTTTGCGTTCCACTGCGAGCCAACCCGCTGCTGCATGTCCTGCAACAGCGCATCCATGCCAGATGCGTCGTAGCTGCGGCCGGCCACATCATCCAGCGTGCTGCTCATGTTCTTGGCGGCTTCCATCAACCTGCCAAGCGGTACGTTCTGCCCCCTGTATTTCTCGATCAGCGATTGAATCTTGGCGCCGCGTTCAGGTCCGTCAGGGGTGCCGTAGGTGACAGCAGCCAGGTCAGACTCAAAGTTCTGCACGCCCTGATCGGCTTCTCGCTGTCGTGCCTGCCATTGCGTCTGCGCAATCTTGTTCGACTCCTCGAAGATTTCAATGCCGTAATACTCGCCGGCCAGTGCGCGCCTGCCGTTCTTATCGGGCGGGCCCACTTCTGTTTTGAGCAGGACACGGCTCAGTTCGGTGTTGCCCGCCGCCGCCGCCATTTCGGCCAGGCGCACAAACATCCTGCGCTTCAGCTCATCGGTCTCGCCGGTGATGCCCGTCTCGCTGGCGAGGCGATCTGCGATCTGCCCCGTGAGGACTTGAACCCCGCGCTCCCACGCCATGCGGTCTTGGCCGTAGGCGGCCACCCGCTTGATCGGCCGGCCGGTGGCTGCGTCGTACTCGGTCCACTCCACCTGACCCGAGGTGCGCGCGCTCTGGAACATGGCGCTGGCTTCCACCACCGCCTGCCGCCAGGAGGTCTCCTTAAGGTGCTTGATGTGCACATCGAGCTGTCGCTCGTAGGCCTTCTGCTCGGCCTGGTTGATCTGCGGCAGCACGTTCTCGATGAACCCGGGCGAGCTCTCGTTCAGCCCGTAGCGCTGCACCACGCCGTTCACCGCCTGAGCGACGGTCTGCTTGATCAGCGGGTCTTCCGGCTTGAGCGCGTAGCCGTTTGGGATCGCCGCCACAGCGCGCGTGACCGCCGGCAGGCTCGCCCAGCCTGCGATGCGCGAAAAGGCATTTTGCCGGCCGCCCTGACGGAACGGGTTGACCCGATCCATCATCAACGCCGCCACCGGATCCACCTTGTCGAGCTTGCGGTTCTCGGCGGCGTACTGGGCGCCTGAGGCCAGCATCTGCTGGTTGGCCAGCACCGCCGCCCGCATCGCTTCGCTGCGGCCCTTCTCGTACTCGTTGGTGGCGTAGAGCTGCACACCGGTGCCGGCCACCTGCATCAGCTCCCTGCTGAAGGGCGCCAGGGCCTCGGCCAGCTGCTGGAACTGGTTGAAGCCAGCCACGTTTCCGCCGTTGCCTTGGCCCACCATGCGGATGCCGCTGGGGTTGGGCATCAGCTGCGGTGACGCCGGTGCTGCGACGTTCTGCTGTGCCGGGCGGATGAAGGCATCCACGGGCCTGGCGGCCGGGATGATCTGGTTCTGGGGGAGGTCTTCGCGGGCCATCGGTTATCGCCTCAGCGCTTTGAGCTTTCCGGCCATGTCCAGGCCGGCATTGACGCCACCCAGCAGCGCCGTGCCCATCCGCAGCGCCGTGGCAGCACCGCTGGGGCCCGAACCCGTCATCGTTGGCGCTGGCGCCTCCAGCAGGGCCGGCAGCGGCGCAAACGGCGCCACCGGCTCCATGTAGGGCTGCTCCTGGTAGAAGGTCTGCGAGTTGTACCGGCTCAGGTATTCGGCCACCTGGCCCGCCTGTTCACGGCTGAACTGCCTGGTGCGGAAGCCTTCGTTGATCGCCTGGATCGTCTGATAGTCACCCACCTGCCGCACGTAGTCGTTCAGCAGTCGATCGATCGTGGCGCCCTCCTGCTCGCTGGCCCGCGCCCGGCCACGCGCCTTCAGGGCCGCCACCTGGTACTGCTGCTGCGCCACGGCCTCGCGCATCCCGGCCTCAGCCGCCTGCTGGTTGATCGCTTGGGTGTTGCCAGCAAATGCAGCGCCAGCAGCGGATCGGGTCTGTTCGACCACATCAGCCTGCGCAATCGCCTTCAGCGTTTCGTAGTTCCGCAGGCTGCGGCTGTAGGCCAGGTTCTGGTTGAAATTAACCGTCTCCTGCCAATAGTTGTACTGCGCGTTGGCATCAGCTACGCGCGCGTTGAACCCAGCCTGCCAGCGGGCAAACTGCGTGTTGGCGTTCTGAAAAGCCACCTCGTTGAGGTGTTGCTGCTGTGCGGCTGCACCCTCGGCGCCAGCGCCCAGAATCCCCAGGCCGGCCTCGGCGGCGCCAAAGACAGCGGCGATTGGGAACGCCATCAGGCCTCCCTCCAGAAGTGGCTGAACAGCTGGCAGCTGCGGCCCATCGGCGCCGGTGTCTCCACCGTGAACCCGAGGTGCTTCAGCCAGCGCAGCGTGGCCCCGTTGCTGGCCAGCGCCCAGTTCTCCAGCAACTGGTGGCGGCCGCTCTGCAGCAGGCCATCGACCCACTGCCGGCCACTGCGAATGAACTGCCGGCGGTGGCTGGCGGTCGCCAGCAGCTCATCGGTGCCGAGCAACCAGATCAACGTCCGATTCACACCGCACAGGCCCACTGGCTTGCCATCATCTGCACATATGCAACGACAGATTGCGCTGCTGCGCCAGCTGTCGTAGACGGCTTCTTCCGCTGTGAGCTGGTGGGAGTACAAGACTTCCAGGCGGTCCTGGTGGCGCAGTCTGGCAGCAATGCGCTTCACCCCTGCAGGTGTTGGCTCCGACCAGTTCATTGCAGCCCTCGGGCCTGGCCTGTCACCAGCCCGACCCATTCGCAGGTGCTGAACTTGCAGGGGTGGGGCGTTTCGTTCTGGATCTCAACGATGGCGTTCTCGCCGCGGCTGAGGATCGGGATACGAAACACACCCTCGGCGTAGCGGTTGGCCTCAGCTTCCGCCTGGTTCAGGGCGCTGCCGATCAGTGAGTTGCGCACCCCGAGGATCGTGCCGTCAAACACGTAGCTGGCGGCATCGCGCCGTTCAGCGGTGACCAGCACCTTAAAGAAATAGGTCTCGTGATAGCGGAGCTTGGCGTGCCGAATCTGGGTGCGCAGCACGTTGGCTGCCGCCTTGCCGCCGCCGATGTCGCGCACCATCTTGAAGCGGGTGAAGCGGTAGCGGAAAGCAAACGTCTCCCCGAAGAAGATCGGCGACGTGGACCAGTCGCCGCGAGCGGTGATCGTGTTGCCGCTGCTCACCTCGCCCAGCAGCACGCCGCCGTTGGTGGTTGCCGCAAAGCCGCTCCAGGCCTGCGTCGGCGCCGCCACGGTGTAGGGCAGCGTCCAGGTGGTCAGGCCCGTCACAGCGCTGTAGGAGCCGGCTGCCACGCGGATGGCTGCTGGTGTCGCCGCGGTGGTGGACACCATGCGATCAAGCAGCAGCGGGTACGGGGCCGGCGCGGCATTGGTCATCCGATCGGTGACCGGCAACTTCTCCAGCCACACCTCCGTGCCGTAGCGGATCAGGGCATACAGCACTTCCTTGACGCACAAGATCGAGAGGATCTCGCTGGCGCCGTTCAGTTCCCAGTAGCTCCAGCTGCTCTGCGCACGCTCTGCCCCGCTGCCGCTGTTGCGATAGAAATACTTGTAGACGTAGATCCTGTCGAGATAGCCACTCTTGCCCGATAGGGCAAACCACACATTGCCCGTGTCATTCGCCGCCAGCTTGAACACCTCAGATGGCACATAGCTGCTGACGTACACCGACAGATCAGACGCATCAGCAATCAACGCCGTGCCAGCACCGCGCACGCTGAACTCACGAAACAGACTCCACTGCCCGTTGGCCTGACAGAACACGATCGCGCCCTGCACCGGAATCGGCCGGCAGTTCGGATCCATCTCGTAGCTGGTCAGCACTGTGATCTGCGCCGTTGATGGCGTCAGCACGGTCTCAGCTGCGTTGAAGCGGAACTGGATCTGATCGGAGAAGATGATCAGCTCGTCCTGGTACGGAATGGCGTAACGCAACACCGACACCCGGTTGTTGGATGCCGCCAGGTCGATCGGGTCGCTGTCGAGCACCGTCGTCACGGTCTCGGGGAAAAACTTAAAGAAGTCCCGCGCGCGGCTGAGGATGACGTTCTCATCAGCCAGGAAGCCCAGACGGTTCTTGTAGATGAACACGTCCTGAATTGGGTAGCCAATGAAGCTCGGATCCGGCGCCGTGTCGTAATCGCCAGCAGCGCGCTGCCCCCAGCTGGGGATCGTCACCCCGCCCTGGGTGGAGCCATTGGCCGGGCCAAACCAGAAGGTGCCATTCGGCAGCCGTACCAGCAGATGCGGCATCGTCGCCTGGTCAACCTGATACTGCACCCCAGGACTGACGGTCTCCTCCCAACTGCCCTCGCCAAAGGTGCCGCTGCGTGGCACGAACTTCACGTAGTAGCCGTCAAAGCGGTTGTTCGGATCGCCAATGATCTCCACCTGATAGCCCTCGGGGGCGATCGTCGGCAACTCGGTGAAAGCCTGCACGCTGCCCGTGATGGCGGTGATGTCGGCATTGGCCTTGGCATCCGTCGCCGCCAGGGTGATGGCGCTGCTGCTGGTGAGGTGCAGCACCGATCCACTGCGGGCGATGCTCACGCCCGTCAACGGGCCAGCCGCGGCGGTGGTGATTGTCGCCACTTGGACCGGCGCATCATCAATCACGTGAGTTTTCACCGTCGCAATTTGCATCGCGGTGGTGTCAGCGTTGGTTACAGCCGTGACCGTGGCAACGTGCACTGGCGTTGTATCGGTGCCGCTGCCATCAAGAACATTTCGCGCAATGTAGATTTTGGAGCCAATGTGATAGCGAACCCCGGCCGCATTGACGGCGATGGCTGTGACAGCTGTGCCGTTGCCGGTGACGTTCAGCGTCAGTCCTGTGCCGCCGGTGTTGCTGGTGGTGGCCAGGCCGGTGGCGGTCGCGTTCAACGTGGTGGCCGCGCCCTGGTTGCTGAGCGTGCTCACGGGGCCGCCCTGTAGGCGGTTGCGAGCCACTGAGATGGCGCCATCCGCCCGATAGCCCGTGCCAGGGTTGCCGCCGACCACAGCAGCGGTCAGCTTTGATCCGTCGCCTGTGATGGTCACCGTCAGCCCGCTGCCGCTGCCGCCAGTTGTCGGCACGTCGGTCAGGGTGCCGTTCAATGTGCTGCCTGCACCCTCGTTGTTCAGGGCCGTCACGGCGCCGCCGTTCAGCAGGCCGCGCTGCACGAACACCTTGTCGCCAGCTCGATAGCCAGTTCCAGCCGCGTTGATCACTGCCGCGGTTACGGCGCTGCCGTTGCCGGTGACATTCACCGTCAGCCCGCTGCCGCCCTCGTCGGTTGTGGTAGCAACGCCAGTGGCTGTGCCGTTGAGCGTGGTTGCGGAGCCCTGGAAGGTAATCGCCGATGAAGCGCCGCCAAGCAGCGCACCGCGCAACCGCGCGGCAACTTCGGCTGTGCTGATCCGGTTCTCGGTCGTCGTCGCACCAGAGACGATCACCGGCGCCACAGCGGTGGTCACCGTGGCCTGCTGCCCGTTGACGTTCAGGATGTACTCCTGCCCGTAGTTGGCGGCCTTGACCCACACCAGTGCCTCATGAGCGGCGGGCCTGGCCACGGCCGGCGCCAGTGCAGCGCCCATGGCCGGCACTGCCTTGGTGTTGCTGATGAAGGTGTAGTCGGCGATCGAAGCGGCGCGGATGTCGGCCTTGGCGCTCACCACCGACGACAGGTAGTTGTAGGCCCCGGCAGCGGCGGTGACGGTCTTCTCGGTGCCATCGAGGTCAAACACCCGGATCACCGTCTTGGCGATCACCGCCAGGTACTGCTCGCTGCTGTCCCGCAGGATCGAGTGGAACAGCACGTCACCGAAGGCGGTGTTGCTGACCTTGGCGATGCAGGTGCTGCCTTCGCGTTTGCGCAGGCCCTCCACCGTGGACGACATGCCATTGATCTGCACCTCGCCCTGCGAGGGGTCGCGCTGGGCATCGGGCTGCTGGCTGATCCCCTGGAACAGGTTGGGGATCATGTAGGAGACGGGCTCAGCCACGCATGTACCCCCGGTTGCGACCCAGCAGGCCCAGGCCAGGCGAGAACGTGGGGAACGGCCGCAGCCCAGGGCCGCCGGTGAGGCTGTTGGCCTGCACCTGATCGAGCTCGACACGCTGCAGTTCAATCAGCGCCTGCTGCTCGTCCATCGCCGTATAGCGGATCGAGTTGCTGTCACCCAGCACTCGGCCGCTGAACACCCGCGCCGAGCGGATGGTGGTCCAGCGGTTGTAGGCCTCGGGGCTGTCATCCCAGCTCAGCAGCCACACCACATCTGCCTGCAGCGGCGAGGCCACATCTGAACCGATCGTGTAGCTGCGCTGCTGCCGGTCGTACACCCGCTGGCCTCTCAGCTGAAAGCGCCCGGCCCACTCGTAGGCATCCGGCGCGAACGACACCAGATTGGTCGGCACCGTGATCTGGCTGTTCACATCCTTGGCGAACTCGTAGGCCAGCTCGGTGTTCCAGCTCCAGCCGCGGGTCTGCCCTTCCTTGTGGAACTCCAGCAGGGTGGATTCGGCCCAGCGGGCCTCGGTGATCTGCTGCGTCTCCAGCGAGTTGACCGGCTGCTCGCCGATCACCGACAGCAGGGTGTTGACCGCATCAAGCAGGGTGGTGCGCCCTGGCGTCAGGGCCTGGTTGGCGATGGGCACAGCACAACTGCAGGGGTGCTGACCTCATGCTATCGGGCCAAGAAAAAACCCCCACCTTGCGGCAGGGGCTCCGTCCCTCGTCCGACGCTCGTACGCCGTGAACCAACCCTACGGCAGTTCAATCACGCCGGCACATTCAGGCCGCAGCTTCGCCATGCCAATGGCCATGCGAGCAACGAACAGGTGAGCCTGGTACATGATGTTGAAGTCGCCGCCGGTGGGGGTGACTTGCAGCCCGATGTTCCGCAGGGTGAGAACACCGATCGCATCCCGGTGGAACAGGATGCCACGGCACTTCGACAAATCCTGCTGGTAGTCAGTGTTCTTGTCGTAGGTGCCGTTGGTGTAGGCCTGCTGGGTGACATGGTTGGACATGATCACCGGGATGCCTTTGACCCGCAGGATGCGGCCATCGGCAAAGGTGCCGTTGCCGCCAGCTGCACCGTTGAAGTCGGCATTGATCGCACGGCTGGAATCCAACAGCGAGTCGTACTCAGCCGGGGGCACCACGCACACCAGGTCGTCCACAGGGACGTCCTTGGATTGCATGGACACCTTGAGGCCGGAGATGGCTGCGATCAGCTCGTCACCGCGGGCGTTGTTGGTGCCCGACAGGTAGGTGCCGCTGAGGGTGCGGCTCTGACCCGTGCGGCCGGCGCTGGGGCCGCCAGCAGCGGTGATGGTGGTGGAGCCGGCGGTCTGCGATGCCGACACCGTGTAGGTGCCGCGCAGGCCAGGGGCATCACCACTGGTCTGGGTGAGCTGGGCCACGATCGTGGTGCCAGCGGTCACGCCAGTGCCGCTGATGGTTTGACCCGGCACTAGGCGACCGCTGGTGACAGCGGTAACGGTGAGGGTCGTGGTGGCGATCGAGCCGGTCACCACAGCGCCGGCGCTGTTGAGCGGTTCGGTGGTGGTCTTGGCGGCGCCGTAGATCACCCGGGCGGCACGAGCATCCCACTCACGCGCCAGGGCTTGGCCCAGCTGGTGAGTGGTGTCCTGCCGCATGTCCACGTAATTCATGAGCTCATCGAGCTCATAGATCACATCGGATGCAACCAGCAGACCATCCAGGTTGATGATGTACTCGTTGCGGTCGCTGGTGAACTCCGGTCGGGTGTCGCCCAGGATGGGCTGGCCCGGCACGTGGTAGGCGGCCGAATTGCGGCCGGTCACCTGGAAGGCAGCGGACTTGCCGCCGCGGATGTTGCGTTCTTTGACCTTGCCCTTGAACACACAGGTGCGATCAAAGGCGTCCAGAACCTCGGTCATGCCGAGCTTCAGGAACAGAGCGTCAACCGCTCCAGACTGTTTGATCTGACCGAGACGGTCGAGTGCAGAAAGCGTGGCCATTGGCCTGATGTATTGCGAGCCTCTGCCTCATGGCTTGCTGATCCGGGGTGCCTCCCGAAGGAGATCCATCACAACTGCACCCGTGCAGTTCAACTCATGCCGCCATTATGCGGGAAAATTGCTACGGGCAAGAGTCTTCTCAAACCAGTCCTTGTATTTGGGGTCCACGTTGTAGAGCCGCTTGCCGTTGCTGTTGGTCTTGCGCATCGCCTCCAGCGCCTGCTCCTGGGTCTCGAACACGTCCTGCTTGGGTGCCCGGCCGCCGCCCAGCAGTTCCGGTTCGCCCTGGGGTTTGCCCGCCCTGGCCTGCATCGCCCGCAGCGCAAACTTGATGGCGGCCTTGTTGCCGCTGTCCACGGCGCTGTTGTAATCGGCCAGCTCGGCTGCATCGAGGTTGGCCACCGCCCACTGGCTCAGCCGCTGGAACTCCTGCTCACCACCCACAAAGCCTTTGAGCTCGGACACGTCGGCATCGCTCAGGCCCTGGCCCGTGGCATCGGCGGCAGCCTTGCTGGCCTGGGGCCGGAACGCGGCCTCGTACTGCTCGATCAGCTGGGTGGGGATCCCGGTCTGCTGGCTCAGCTTCTGCCGCAACTCACCGGTGTCATCACCCCTGCGCACCGCTTGGTCCCAGGCACCCAGATCAATGCCGGCCTCCTCGGCTGCGGTGACGATCGAATCGCCGTACTGCTCCACCGCCTGGTCACGGCTCAGCGGGGCCGGAGCGGGTTCGGGGTCAGCTGGCTTCTGGCCGCGGCTGGACAGCAGCTTTTGCGCCTCCAGGTAGCCGCGCTCCAGCTCCTCGGCGGTCTTGAACTTGCCGGCCAGCAGCCGGGGCTGCTCCTCCTGTTGCTGTTGCGGCGCCTCCTCCTGCCCCTCGGCCTGTGCGATGGCGGCATCCTGCTGTTCCAGCTCGGCGAGGAACTCATCGAAGATCCCCTCCTGCCCGGGGGCGACCATCGAGCGGAGGTCAGCCTGGTCTGTTGTGGTGGTGCTCATGCAGGTTCAGTCGGTTGGTCGGTGGGTTGCTGATCAGGCGGTGGTGCCGCCATCTGCTGGCTGATCGCTGCGGCATTGGCCAGCTTTTGCGGGTCGGCCATGCCGGCCTGCATCGCCTGCTGCGCCATGGCCATCTGCTGCTGCTGTTGTTGTTCAGCAGCCAGCTGCTCATCGGACTTGACCAGCCCGAGGATGTCCATGCCCATCGAGGCAGCCAGCCGGCGGATCAGCTCAGCTGGCATCACGTACTGCGCAATGCCCTCGGGCCCGATCGTCTGCTGCAGGATCTGCATGAACCGGGCGGTCTTCTCCAGGTCGTTGCCGCGGCCCACGGCAGCCAGGCCCACGCTCACCACCGGCTTCACCATCTCAGGCAGCTTGGGCATCCGGCCGGCGCGCATCAGCAATGCCAGCTTCCGGCTCACGTAGGGCTGCTGGAACTCCGTGGTGAGGATGCTGTAGATCGAGCCAAGGCTGTTCTCGATCTGCAGCGCATGGAGGCGAACCTCCTCGGCGGTGGTGCGCTCGCTGTCGCGCACATCAGCCAGCATGAACGCCTGCTGCAGCCGGGCCTCCACCCGGGCCAGGCCCTCCATCGCCACCCGCAGATCGTTGGCCTTGTTGGTCTGCACCGTGAACACATCCCCTTCGGTGCCGGGCACGTAGGCGCCATTGCCGGACTCGGCCAGCTTCTTGGGGTTGGCGATCCCGGCCGGGTTCACGAGGTGCTTCACCTGGGCCGACACCAGCGCACCCTCGGCAATCGCCTGGCTCAGGGCCTCAGCCGTTTGCAGGTCCGCCAGGCAGGCGGCTTCCACGTAGCCGGGGCTGTAGTCGTGGCCATCGACTCGGTACATCCGCAGCGGCAGCCACGGTGATTCGCTGGCCTTGACGCTGTAGCGGCTGCCGGGAATCTCCTTGCCGTTGACCTCCTGATACCAGCTGACCTTGCCGTCTTCCCACTCCACTTCGGTGTAGAGCTTGACGGTGCGGCCGTACTCAGAGCTGCTGCCGTCCTCGGGCGATTGATGCTCCCGGCCGCGCATCTCGTCGTCGTCTTCCTCCAGCACCTGGCGCACCTTGTCCGGCAGGCCTTCAACGCTGAGCTCCTCGCACACAATCGCCTGCAGCGGGTTGCCCATCGGATCCCGCCGCAGCACGTAGCGGTTGAGGTGGAAACACCGCAGCCCCTTCTCGCCCACATACAGCAGGGTGTTCCCGCCAACGATCAGGTGCAGCAGCATTTCGTGCACTGCTACCCGGTCGTTGCTGGTTTCGATCGCGCGCAGCACGGAGCGCTCAAGCGTGGCCAGTCCGAGGTCCATGTTGGACTTGCGTTCCGCCAGCTTGTCTGGGTCAAAGCCCTCACGGATCAGCTGCTGCTCCTCCTGCGCCAGCTGGATCTCATCGATCGTGAAGCGGAAGAAGGTCTCAGTCGGCGGCAGCAGGGCCAGCGTCAACCGGCTGGTGATGTTGTGCACCCCGCGGGCGCCGATCCCATTCCACGGCAGCGGGTGCGTGTCGTTCTGCCCTGGGGTGTAGGTGTCACTCAACGGGATCAGGTACGGCAGCGTGTAGCGCGCTGCGGTGCGGGCCCGCGACAGGTAGTTGTTGCGGTCCGACTCCAGGTAGCCGTAGTCGCGTGAGCAGCTCATCAGATCCCGATGTTGAGGCCGGCACCGCTACCAGCTGCGGTGGAGCCAGGGGCGATCTTGAGACCGGCGCGTGGCCTCTCCTTGGCCTTGGCGGCGGCGGTTGTCATCGCAGTGGCTGGCGCCTCGGACTGCGATGCGGTGACCGCATAGGTGCCCTGCTGGCGCACGGCGGCAGCGGTCTGGTCTGCAGCCAGCTGTTCCTGTTGGCGCATGGCATCAGCGTTGGCTTTGTCGATCTGCTGCTGCAGTTGATCGGTCATCGCCTTCTGCTGCGCGGCCAGCTGCGTCTGGTACGCCTGCATCGACTCGTTCTGGCGCGCGATGTCCTCCGGGCTGGGGCCCTGGTAGACGACCTGGGGCGGCTGCGGGCGAGCAAAGCACATGATCAATACCCTCCTGAGGTGATGTTGAGGCCGGTGCCAGCGGCGGTTGCGCTGGTGGTCTCGCGGTCAATCCGCATCCCCCGCTTGCCAGCAGGGCGGCTGCGCTCTGCTCGATCGGATCCCAGCACCGGTGCCTGTGCGGTCTTCTCCGGCGGCGGCGGCCCGAGCAGTGCCGCCATTCGGGCAGCGTTGGCGGCGGTGTCGTTGGCGCGCTGGGTTCTCACATCGCGCAGCTGTGCCAGCGTCTCCTGCTGATTAGCGAGGGACTGGGTGAGCTCTGCCTGCTTGAGCTTGACCTCGCCATCCTGCGCAGCACGCATGGCTTGGAACTGCGTCTGGGCCAGGCGGTCGTAGGCGCCCGTGTCGGGCATGGTGATGGTGGCCGGGCTGCCGCCCCCTCCAAAGCACATCAGAGGTTCTCCAGATCAAGGGGTTCGTCGCTTTGCTGCTCCAGCAATCGCTTGAGGTATGCGATCACTTCCTGTTGACCAATCCAGTGATCAATCTCTCGCTGCGTCATCAGCCGCGACGGTGCAACAGGAAAGGCCTGCTGCACCCTGTCGATCAGCTCAGGAGTAACGATCGCTTGTAGCACTGCAAGGGCTCAGATGTGCTCAGGCTACCGGAGGGTTCCAGAGCACGGGAGTGCCGTTGTCGTGGTCGTACTCACCGGCCCTGAGGATCCGTGCACACCTGGCCTGGGTGATGGCATCCCGCTCGGTGAGCTGCTTCTTCCGGTAGGCGCCAAGCACGGCGTGCCACATCTGCAGGGGTGTCTCACAGCCCGCCAACAGCTCCGCTGCTTTCACCGGGCCAGCACCAGGGCAGCCGGGGTAGTTGTCGGCGGTGTCGCCGGTCAACACCTGCGTGAAGAACCGCTGGTCAGCTTCGTGCTCAGACACCTCCACCACCTCGTCGTGGCATAGGTGCAGGCCCGGCACGGTCTTGAGATCCTTGTCCCAGGAGACGATCACATCACCCGGCTCGTGGAGGATGCCGAGCACGTCGTCGGCTTCCACATCAGGCAGGCGGGCCAGCTGCCAGTTGCGGGTGGGTGCAACCGATTCAAGCCAGCGCCACAGCTCGCGGTAGCCAGCGGGCTTGCGGTACGTCTTGCGGTTGGCCTTGTAGGCAGGCCACACGCCGTAGCGGAATGACGCCTTGGCGCCAAAGCACAACACCACCTGGCCATCGGGGAACAGATCGCAAATGTCGGCAATGTCGTCCTGGATGTGCACCTTGGCGTCATCGTGCCGGCAGAAGTAGCTCCAGATGTCTGGCTCCCATTCCGCCTCAAACTCGTGGACGGTGGCAGCGCGGTAGACGTAGAGCTCGGTGTCAATCAGGAGTTTCATGCTTGCACCTCCCAGCTGGGCAGAGCAGCACGGGCCTCAATCGCCAGCTGGTCCTCCATCAGGCGATTGTCGGATAGGAGCTGGGAGTAGTGATCCAGCTTGTCGGCCATGCGGAGGATTAGGGCGTGGAGGTCAGCCACCGACTCCGCCACCTCACCCGAGGGCGGCTGCGGTGAACTCCTAGTTTCCGCCAAATTAGGAGTTCCCCCGCTGGCCAGTGCAGCCTCAACCTTGGCGCGTAGGGCCTCGCTTTCTCTGTACCAGTAGTAGTCCTCTGGATCGTCAAACTGGTGTTGAGCTTCCAGCTGGCCCTGCATGTAGGCCATGTGGCTGCTCATGCTGAACAGCAATGATCTGAGTTCAGTCATCCTTCGACCTCCACAGAACAATCAGGCCAGCGGTTGACTGCGTAGCGCATGGCGCTCTCCTTGTTTTCGGCCGGCAGCGTGACAGCCATCACCGGTGATCCGGGGCGTTTCACCCGCAACCGATACAGCCGTGTGCCTGCACTGTTGACGGGCCGGCTGATGCCAGGGCCCAGACTAGGTTCGGGTGCTATTTCATCCAGCTTGGCGCGTGGGTTCCAGCCCATCACTCGTCCTCCATTTCAAGCATCAGCTGCAGGCAGCGCATGTGGCCATCCCACCAGCCGGCCTTGTAGCTGCCCTCTACGCACTCATCACGGTGGCGGCGCGCTCGTTTCATAAGTCGATAGATTGCTGCTCGCTCGATGTCGAGGATTGGTCCTCGTTCGATGTCGGTGGTTCCCATGGTTTGATGTTGCGAGAGTCGTGAACATTGACGTAGCCGTGCTTCCCCAGGAACGTCATCAGCGAGCGCGTGCGCTTTGATGCGACAGCACCACGGCACCACTTGCTCTGGTGGTAAACCACCACGTCCTGGCCAAGTTCGTAGTCGTAGGTCCAGGTCATCCGTGTGTCCTTCTGAATGCCGCCATGTCGCGGAACTCCATGTCCTCAAACTCGGGGTGTTCGGCCAGGAACTCCTTGCTGGGCAGCACCACATCACGGCCGGTCTTGTTGAACTGCAGCACCGACCATTTGCCGGTCAGCAGTCCGCGCTCCAGGATTCCCCGCACCTCGTGCAGGCTCATCAGTGGTTGCATCAGCACTCCACCGCTGTGGTCTCCTCAGCCTTCACCCACTGCAGGTAGTCGTTCCAACGCTCGGGGGTGAGCGGTGTCTCATCTGCAGCGGGCGGCAGCACCGGCAGCTGATCGGTCTCAAACGGCACGTAGGCCGCGGCGTTGCCGGGGTCAGGCACGGGCACGATCGAGCGGCGCTGTTGCGGCAGCAGCAGCAGCTGCGCAGCCGTTGGCGCAAGGGCCGGCGGCAGCAGTGGGTTGAACCCCCAACTGCGATTCGCCAGGCCGTTCTCAGTGCGATACAGCGGAGCCATCAGCTCCCGCCAGGTGGGGTAACGGGTGAACCCAGGCGGCAAGCCTTGGATCCACTTCTCACAGCTCCAGAGGAACTGCTTGTCGTTCACCTCGGGGAACTCACTGGTGAAGCTGTGGAACTTGAGCCGACCAACTTGGGGGCTCCAGCGATCCACGTCTTTCACCCGCAGGTGTGACGCCACCATGTCGGCGCCAACCATGAATGATTCGATCGTCAGGCAGCGGGCCATGAATCTGCAGTGGCGAGGTTTTCCTGGCGGATGGCCTCAAGCATCCGAGGGTCTTGCGGTAGCGGCGGGCCCGACGACACCTGCGGCGGCAGTTCGTTGGCGATGAAGTCGAGCTTTAGGGTTTGCCAGCCGTGTTCGACACCGGCGCTGCACAGCTGGAGCTGCAGATCGCTCGGCATGTTGCTCACGCGGGTGACGGATGCACGCCAGGCGGCTTCCGTCCATGTGGCATTGCCCTTGTGCTTCGACCAGCGCGATTCGTTCCACCACTGCAACAGCAGCGGCTTGGCCTCAGGCGTGACGAACTCCAGCAGGTGGTCGTCGTTGTCTGGCTGCCAACTGGGGCCGCGGCGGCGTGGTGTCTTGGCGGCTGGCGCCTCAGCCGGCGGCGCCGATGGCACCACCTGCAGCTGTGGCGCTGCGGGAACATCAAGCACGGCGTAGGCGTTGACGGTGGGATCCCACTGCTCAACCCGTTCCAACGTGCCGAATGGCTTGTGGCATTTGGTGCAGCGCCGGTAGCGCCGCAGGCCCTCCAGCACCCGCTTGGTGTCAGTGACGCGGGTGTGGATGTGGCCGCAATGGGGGCAGTTCACTGATCGCCCTCCTGTGGCTTCCATTCGCCGCACCAATCACCACAACAGACAGATGGCCACCACACATGCCCAGGATTCGCTTCCGAAGTAGTCGGCCTAGGGGCGTAGCGGTGGCATTGCCAAAGTTCAGCGTCGTTATACCTGCAGCTTGAGCAATCCCGCTCATCCAGCGGCACTAACTTTTTCATCCCAGATCACCTTCAGAACGATGGATTGATCGGTCTTGGAAGCCTTCTCCCATTGCGCCTCGATGCGCGTCAGCACAGTCACCCGGTCATCAACCCAGACCACTCCATTGCCGGCGTCCATCACGGCGCCTTGGAGGTTGTCGAGATCGCTGGTGCCGGGGCCGCGGAAGGTGAAGTGGACCGCGATCACTTCACCCTTTCCAAGCGGTGGACGGGTCCACCACTCGCCGAGGATTGCCCGGCACTGCTTCATCCAGCTGCGGTACTTGCCATCGGTGTAAGCCTGCCCCGAAAACCGGGGCCGGGCCTTGGGCTGCAACGGCAACGGCAGCACGAACTCAGCAGTGCGCAACGCCATCAGAACGGGATCTCCTCGTCGGCATCCCACGCCGGTGCAGGGGCAGCCGGCTTGGCCGGGGCCGCTGCTGGTTCAGCGGTGCGGGCCTCGTTGCCGGTGAGCACGTAGCCCTTCTCAGGCTCACCAAATGCCGCACCTGGATCCGGCGCTTGGTACTCCACCAGGTGGAGCACACGCACGCCTTGCAGGTTGCAGCTGATGCCCTTACCCCCTTCCGGGTTGGTCCAATGCCAGGGGTCAAACGCCACCCGGCCGGTGCTGCCGTTGCCGATCAGCACATCCTTCGGCCAGGGGTTGCCCGCAGCGTCCTGCACCACGGGCGGAGCGAGCTCTTGGCCGCGGCTGGTGATCGTGTTCCGGCCGAACCGAAACACCCACAGCTGGGTCTCGTCACCGTTCTGATCGATGAAGGTGCGATACGGCAGGCCGTTGGGGCCAGGCCGTGCTGCCGTGCCGTGAGCCTCGATAAAGCGCTCCTTGAGCAGCTTCACGAAGCCCTGGGCCTCGGCATCGTCCTTGCTCAGCAGCAAATCAACGGACCACATTTCCTTCTCAGACGGCTTGCCCTTGTTGGCAATGCCAGGCCTGAGCACTTTTGCCCACATCAGCTCGCCGATGGGCGAGACAAGCACTTTGGAAGCCACGCAGTTCTGCAGGGGTGTAGATGCAGCAGCACCGTAGCGGTCCTGCAGCGCCTGCGCAACGCCTGCGACGGTCCTAGGCGTGTCTCAGGAGAAGCAATACGGGTTCTGACCGATGCTGCCCGGCGTCAACGTGCCCACCATCGGCGGCTGTGGCAGCTTCTTACCCCTGATCTGGCCTGCGATCTCAGCCCGCAGTTCACCAAGCCAGTCCGGCAGGTACAGCGTCCGCAGCTCCGAGTGCAGGGTCTGATGCAGCCAGCCGACGCGGGCCGGCACCACAGCAAAGCAGTCGTGAGTTGGCAGACAGTGGGCTCCCACTGCTTCGGCCCTGCAGATGACTGCCGCCACCAACGCCGCATCAAACGAGTGCATCAGGTTGGCGGTGATGGCCCGGTTGCTGGCCAGCACACTCAGCTCACCCCGCCGCATGTCCGCATCCGGTGCCTCCCACCGGGGCCGGCCGTGGATCAACGTGTTCACCGCCGCCCGCGGCGATTGCTTGGCGCCGATCACCACCGGGAACCCGCTGGGTGTGGTCCACCGCAGCGGTTGGCCGCCCTTCACCACCACAGCGCTGAGCTCTTTGAGCCAGTCCTTCAGCTGCAGCAGCGGCGCCAGTTCGGGCTGCAGGATCCCCCGCATCACCCCCGCCAAGTAGCGGGCCGGTACCACCACGCTGCGGTCGTACTCGGCGGCATTGCTCGGGGGGTTGAACTCGCGCAGGTGATCCGCCAGGCCATCGAACAGGCTCTGGAACGTGCCGCCGTAGACGGCCTGCATCACCGGCCGTTTGGTGAGGCTGCGATCAATGCCGAGCTCCAGCCAGCGCGCTGCGTTGCGCTGTTGATGCGGCAGCCCTGCCTCCAGGTGCTGCTGCAGCGTGGCCGTCACGGCCGCGGCGACGTTGGCGTAGATGTCGTGGCGGGTGGAGCCGATCAGGTTGGTCTCCCTGGCCAGCCGGGCATCACGCACCAGGGCCGCGGCGATGCCAAGCCCGCTGGTGGTTTGATCGAGGCGGATCGGCGCACCGATTGGATTGCTCGGGTCTTGCAGCCACAACGAGAACGCCCGGGCCTGCTGCAGGAACTGCCACGGATCTGCTGCATCACGCCACAGCTCAAGCCGATCGAGGGGTGCCTCGGCCACGGCGCACAGCCGTTCGATGTTGGCCCGGCCCCACTGCAGCCGCTCCTCCCAGCTGGCCCTGCCCAGGCCCCAGTGACCGGCCGCGGCCTTGAGGATCCACTCGGCGGCATCGTGGTCGGCCGGTTCACCGGGGAGGCACAGCAACGCCTTCTGGTGGTCGGGCCCCTGGTGGCTGGTGCTCTTGTTGCTGGGGTACAGCCGGCCCCGGTAGTCCACCACCCACTGGAACCAGATCGGCACACCGCTGAACATGCGCGCCTCGGCCATGTCGTAATCGATGCGGGCCCGGGCCCTGGCGTTCTGGCGCTCATCAGCCCAGGCCTCAGCAGTGCCGCGGCGCCAGTCGCGCATCGCATCGGGGCCAGCGCCGGCTGCCGGCTTGGGTGGTGCCTGCAGCGGGTCGCGGGTGCACTTGAACAGGCCGCGGATGTTGGCCTCCCAGGCATCGGTCTGGGCCTGGCACATCCAGGGGTCCACCATCAGCGGCTGGCTGCTGAGGCGGTTGATCACCTGCAGCACCATCGGCCCGCCGGCATCCACGTAGTCGGTGGGCAGCCCGTCCTGACGGCACACCAGGCCCTGATAGCTGGTGCACGGATCGGGCTGGCTGAGGCGTGGCCGGCTGCGATCGGGCCGCACATTCAACGGCGTGGTGGCGATCAGCTCACGGGTGATGGGCGTGGCCTCCACCATCGGCACCGGCCGGCCGCGGATGATCTGCGACACGCAATGGATCAGGCCGGTCTCTGCCGCGATCAGATTCAGCAGCAGAGCGCCGACAGAGAAGCGGTCGTGTTGGCCCCAGCGCTCACGCGATAGGCCAAGCGATCGGAGGGTGCCATCAGCCACGACACGGGCCCGGCCCTCATGGCGCAGCAGCACCCGCAGGGTGTCCTTGTCGTAGTCGTGAATCCGGCCGGCGCGCACCTCGTTCTCGATGGCCCGGCCCACGGCACCGGCCAGCTTGCGGTGGCGATGCCGGCCGCTGATGCCATCGAGCACCGTCAACAGGGCCACGGCGGCGATGGGTTTCGGGCCGGCGTTCTTGAAGTGCAGCAGCAACGGCAGGGCCTCGTAGTGCGGGCCGGCGATGGCCGGGTCCACCACGAAGCGAGTCAGCAGGCGGTCCAGGGCCTCGGCCACCTCCTGCCCATGGGCGGCGAACAGGGACCGCCCGTAGTCGGTGCTGGCCTCCCGTCCAGCGCTCACCAAACGGCCTCGATAGGCCCTGGCGGCGGCGATCTGCTGCTGCGTTGGCCGCTGCATCGGCATCAAATCCACAGGGGTGGACGCGCGATTTTGTAATTCAACCCGCATCACACTGGGTTTTCAGCGGCTCGACCGCAACACCCCTGCAGAGAGAGGGACCTAAGGCGGGGCGACTGATCAGCGGTTTAACTCTGCGCGGATGCAGATGAACAATTCGGTTTTTAAGTCCGCTGCGTCTGCCATTTCCGCCATGCTCCCGCCAGTCATAGTAAGGCATTTGGGGATTTTGCGCCGCTGCCGCTGCCGCAGCGCTGCCGATCATCGGCGCAGCAAAACGCCGCCGGTGGACGCATCCACAAACGGCGGCGCAGGTCGGGATTTACAGGCCAATTCCGCAGCAGCGCTCCAATACGCATGCACCAGCGCATTGGCGGCGCCTGGCATTGGTGGATGCAGCTGGCTGGATCTCAAGATTGACTGCGCGGCAGTTGCTCTCAGCCGCTGCCGCATCATCTGGAATCCGGTGGACGTAAGTGGACGCAATCCGCTACTCCTCGAGCGCGGCGACGCACCCGGCCAGTGCATCGGTGTGCAGGTGGAGGTAGCGCTGCACGCTGGCCAGGCTTGTCCAGCCACCGAAGGCCATCAGCTGATGCAAGGGGATGCCCCTCGAGGCCAGCTTGCTGGCGCAGGTGTGCCGCGTGGTGTGGATCGTCAGCGCAGAGTCACCAGCCAGGCCCGTGGCACCCTTGGCGGCATCCCACAGCCACTGGAACCGCCGGTAGCTGTAGGGCCAGAGACGGGCACCCCCCAGGGCCGTGTGATGGGGCAGCAGGGCATCGGTTGCCCGTCTGGTCAATGGCACCGATCGGGGCTTGCCGTTCTTGGTGGCCCAGAACGTCACCCGCCCCTTCACCAGATCGACGTGTTCGCACCGCAGCCGTTCGGCTTCACCCCAGCGGGCGGCGGTTTCGAGGAGGAACACCAGCAGATCGGCCGCGGCGGGTTCACCCATCTGCCGGAAGGCGTCGCAGAGCATGTCCCGCTCCTGGTCGCTGATTACCCGATCGCGGTGGCCGCCGGCGCGCAGCTGCTGCGGCATCTTCGGCACGTCCTGCAGGTGCCCGTGCAACTGGGCATCGGCGAGCATGGCCCGCAGTGCTGACACCTTGCGGTTGACGGTGCTGGGCCTGTTGCCCCCCTGCAGCAGGAGCTGTCGCCAGGCATCAACCCCGGGCGTGGTGATGGCATCCAGGGAGCAGCCGCGGCCGAAGTGCTCGACCGCCTGCGCGCTGTAGATCGCCGCGGTGCGTTCGTAGGCAGTGCCGCCCCATCGCACACGAAGCGACAGGGCCCGGGCATCAGCCAGGGTGAAGGTGGAAACGGGCCTGGCCTCGCGGGTCACCAGCCGCTCGAGGAGTTCCTTCTTGCGGGCCAGGGCCTCGGCCTTGCTTTTGCAGCGTGCGGTGCGGCGCGTGCCGTTCACCGATACATCAGCGATCCAGCTGCCATCGGCAGCCTTGCGGACGGTTCCGCTCATGGTGGTAGGTGGTGGTAGGTGGTGTTCAGAGGGTTTCGAGCTGCCGCAGCAGGGCTCGCCCTCGAGTTGTCAGCCGCACCCGGTAACGGCGCGGCTGGCTTGGGTCTTTGATCGTTTCGACCAGCCGGTAGCCGGTTGTGCCGTGGCGGTTCA
The DNA here is from genome assembly GCA_009926135.1 of Sphingomonadaceae bacterium. Lineage (GTDB taxonomy): Bacteria > Pseudomonadota > Alphaproteobacteria > Sphingomonadales > Sphingomonadaceae > Novosphingobium. Next base: position 1,386 of record RFPL01000019.1, on the reverse strand, counting down.
CCTCCCCGAGCGAGGCGACACCGCGCGACACCGAGCCGTTGGTCAGGTTCAACGCATCCTCGAGATCGCCATAGGTGCAGCCGCGCTGGCCGGCCTTTGCCACCTCGAGGAAGAGTTGCGCACGGTGCAACGGAAACTCGATCGGGTCCAGAGTCGCAAAAACCCCAAGAGCCCTCTCCAGTTGACCCAGATCCATGGTTGGCGTCCTAGGAAACTCCTAGGAACACTCTGACACCTCTGCACCGCTAGCGAGTGCCGTCCGCCCGCGCGCTCGTGCCACAGTGAGTAATGCCACAACAAGCAACCACTCCGAAACTCAACTGAAGCTAAAAGCGAAACCCTCATGACGGCTGCACCTCTGTAGATAAATCAAACGTACTGGAGATCAAGCTTTGACCTTCGCTGGTCAGAACCAGCTGGTCACCACGGCGGTGGGGATGCGGGCGGCTCTGCACCAACCGGAAGGCAGAGTCCACGTAGCGACCCCGCTCCCGGTAGCCGCGCCCCTGCAGCGTGTGGCAGATGCGGCGAATCTCCCGCACGCTCAGCCCGCTCACCTTTGCCAGGTCGCTGCGATGGTCAACACCGGCGGCAATCCAGAGGAACACCTCGGGGACACCGGGATGCAGCGCACCAGCGCGGGCCATCTTGGCCGCCTGGCGGATGCCGGCCAACAGGCCGGCCACGTTGGCGGGCGTCATCGTCCGCTGCAGCGGTGCCCGCTGCGCAACCTGACCCTGTTTTCGGGTGTGTCGATCAGACCGTGCGCCAGAAGCTCGGCGCGGGTGGCCTGTTCGATCGCATCCCATGCTGCGGCACTGCGCCGCTGTTCTGCTGCTTCCTTGCGGCGGCGGACGCTGGCCGGTGTTCGATACCAGCGCCACACGTTGCCGATGATCCAGAGCGGCACCAACACCATCGCGGCGTAGAGCGCCTGAAACGGAATGGTGAAGATGTGGAGAATCCAAAAAATCTCAGTGCGGGTCATTGCTGCACCTTCACCAGCAGACCGCGAGCCACCGCCAGGTCGTCGGCGGTGTCAGCCCAGTCGCTACAGCCCGCCGGCAGCCCGGCCACCTGGGCGGCGAGCAGATCGGACAGCACCCGCACTCGCGGGGCCAGCAACTGGGTGAGTAGGGCCCGCTCGTCGGGCGTCAGGGATTCAGTCATGGCTCAGGCCTCCTGCCAGATGGTGGGGCACCAGATCGGGTCCGGCTGGTGGGCGCCGGTCCGTTGCTGCCAGGCCCGGAAGGCCTCGAGCTCCGGTAGGTGGTGGCACGTTGCAGGGCAGGACAGCTCGCCGCAATAGAGGGAACGGCAGGCCAGCGGATAGGCGCGGGATCGTGGCGTCATCGGTGTGGGTGGTAGGTGGTGCGGCCGGATTGG
>RFPL01000018.1 GCA_009926135.1 Sphingomonadaceae bacterium | reverse complement strand
TCCCGGGTCAACTCTCAGTGGAAATCAACAATCCCGCCTTCGGTCGCGGCAAGGCGGGTGCCAGCAGGTTCATTGCCAGGGCGCGCTGTTCGGTCCGCGCCTGCATCAGCCCGGGAAGCTGATCGAGTTTCACGACGACCGGGTAGGCCGGCCGCGGCCGGCGCGGGGCGATGACCGTAATGACAGCCTGGCCATCGTTGCTGGCCAGCTTCGCCGTGCGCAAGACATCAGGTGCCGTCGAAGCAGAACCACCGATGTGGACTTCGCCCCTGGACAGGCGAACCAGCCGCACGCCGGACCTGGCGTCCGTGGTGGTCGGCGCGTCTGCCGCAGATGGAAGCTGCGATTTCGGGGCCAGATTGGCGAGGGCCGGCCGGTTGTCGCGCAGCATCGCCAGGTTGCGCACATACCGCTCGCTGCCGGGTTCGGCCGCGACGGCCTGGCTGAAATAGCGCTCGGCCAGGTCATGCCGGCCAAGGCGCGCATAGGCAACGCCCAGCCCATTGCTGGCGGCCGCGGTGGTTTGCGGATCCTGCTCGGCCAGCCTGAACTGGCCGATCGCAAGCGTGGTCAGCTCGGAATCGAGATAGGCCCGGCCCCGGGCAAGCTGCAATTCGGCCAGGGACAGTTGCTGGGTCGGGGCAAGCCCGGCCTGGATGGCAAGATTGCGGTTCTGATGGCCAATGCTTTGACAGCCGCTGGCGCCAAGCACTGTGCAGAGGCCCGTCAGCAAGATCGCTTTCGTGTTCATTGTTATCCTCCCAGAGCTGGCAGAAGCTCGCGAACCACCCGGACCATGCCGGGCAGCATCAGAACGCCGATCATTGTCGGCAGCATGCAGATGACCAGCGGGATCGAAATTACCACTGGCAGGCGGTGGGCCTTTTCTTCGGCGCGCATCCGGCGCTTTTCGCGCATCTCGGAAGCGTAGACGCGCAGCGTCTGGGAAATTGACGTGCCCAGGCGATCAGACTGGATCAGCAGCGTCGCGAAACTGCGCACCTCGTCCACGCCGCTCTGTTCGCCCATGGCCCGGATCGCGACCTCGCGCGGGGCACCAGCCCGCAGTTGCAGCGTCGCGGTGGACAGCAGACGGGCAACGAGCGGATGGCTGTCAATCATCTCGCGGCCAACCCGGTCGAGGGCCGCCTCCAACCCCAGCCCGGCCTCGACGCAGATCAGGATCAGGTCGAGACTGTCGGGGAAGCCGTTGCGGACGGCTTCGCTGCGCCGGTCAGCCTTGGCGGTGATGAACAGGCTGGGCAGGATCATGCCGAGCAAGGCTGCGAAGGCCCCGATCACATAGATCTTGAAATAGTTGGGATCGGGGTCGTTGGCGACGAACAGCAGGACGTAGACAGTCGGCAGGAGCAGGATCAGCAAGACCTTGCTCAGCGTGAAAATGCGCGGCGCGGCGGACGATTCAAAGCCGGCGGCAATAAGCTTTGCGCGTAGGTCATCGCCCTTGGTGTCGGACAGGTTCAGGCCGGCCTTTTCGATCTGATCCGCCAGCCGCGACCAGGCCGTCTCATTCTGCTTCCGCAGCCGCCCCAGCGAAGCGACCGCGCGGTTCCCCTCCAGTTCGCGCAGCCCGGTGCGGACTTCGGCATACCGGGCCAGCCAGCGCGAAACGGCAACGGCAGCAAAGGCCGCGAGGAGAAAGACCGCCAGCAGACTAGCGGTCCGCGCATATACGTTCGAGGCGAGGAATTCGATCATATCAGACCTTCAGGTTGACCATTTTGCGGATCGAAATCACGCCCACGAAGTACCAGGCGATCATCAGCGGGAAGCCGATGTAGAAAATCGGATCCTTCGCCACATCAAGGTAGAAGCGCGGGTTGCTGAGGAACAGCATGACGAAAGTGAAAATCGGCAGAGCCGTGAGCAGCCAGCCCGTCATCCGCCCTTCGGAGCTCAGCGAGCGCACCTTCATGTACATCGATGCCCGCTCGCGGATCACGGAGGCCAGGTTTTCGAGGATTTCGGCCAGATTGCCGCCTGTTTCCTGCTGCACCGAAAGCGAGACGACGAACATCCGGATGTCATCCAGGTCCCACCGCTCGGCCATGGCGTGCAGCGCATCCGCAAGCTCGGCCCCGTAGGTCACCTCATCGGAAACCAGTCCGAATTCGGAACCGATCGGATCTTCCATCTCGGTCGTCAGCAGTTCGATCGCCGCCGCCACCGGGTGGCCGGACCGCAGGGCCCGCACGAAGATATCGAGCGCGACGGGAAACTGCTCCTGCATCCGCTTGCGGCGCCGCTGGGCCAGGAAACTGATGATCATCACCGGGATGGCGATGGTCGCGGCGGCCGAAACCGCCAGCAGGAGCAGGATGATGCCCGAAGTAAGCTGGTAACCAGCGATCCACGCCAGCACGAAGACCAGCGCCAGCACCACGCAAAGCGCGGCCGCCACAGTCAGCAGGAACTGGCCAAGCGACAGCGGAACCGTGGCCATCAGCAGCATCCGGCGAATGCTCAGCAGCATGGCGTTGGCGAAGCCAGGCAGTCCGACCAGTTCGGTCGGATCGTTCTTGCGCAGACTGGCGATGACCTTGTCGTGCTGGATACCGCCTTGGAGCATTCGCAAGCGGCGGTTGACGGCCCTTACCCTGGTCCGCGAATCCGCCGTCATGCGGATCATCACCTGTGAAAGCAGGAAGACCGACGCGAAGACCGCGATCAGCAGGAAGAACCTGACGAGCTGATTGTCTCCCATGGTCCTATCCCATCTTCACGTTGGGACGGAACAGTTCCGACGGCATCTCGATGCCGTGGGCAGCGGCTTCGGCCAGGAATTTCGGCCGGATGCCGGTTGCTTCAAACTGACCAAGCACCCCGCCACTGTCATCGCGACCCATCAGCCGGAACCGGAAGATTTCCTGCATGGAGATGGTCTCCCCCTCCATGCCGGTAATTTCGGACAGGCTCAGCACCCGCCGCCGGCCGTCGGACAGGCGGCCAACCTGGACGACGATATGAATGGCCGATGCAATTTGCGCCCGGGCCGAGCGTGGCGAAACCTCAATCCCGCTCATGCCGATCATCTGTTCGACACGCGCCAGCGCATCGCGCGGCGTGTTGGCGTGGACGGTGGTCATCGAACCATCGTGGCCGGTGTTCATCGCCTGGAGCATGTCGAACGCTTCGCCGGCGCGCACTTCGCCCAGGATGATCCGATCCGGCCGCATGCGCAGCGCGTTCTTGACGAGATCGCGCTGGGTCACTTCGCCCTTGCCCTCGATGTTCGGCGGCCTGGTTTCCAGCCGGGCAACATGCTCCTGCTGAAGCTGCAATTCGGCCGAATCTTCGATCGTCACGATCCGCTCACGCGGGTCGATGAAGCTCGACAGGGCGTTCAGCAGCGTTGTCTTGCCCGAGCCGGTGCCACCGGAGATCAGGACATTGCGGCGCGTCTTGACGATGCCTTCCAAGACCTCGGCCAGTTCCTTGGGAACGCTACCGAGTTCGATCAGGCGGTCCATCCGGATCGGCACCTTGGCGAACTTGCGGATCGAAAGCAGCGAGCCGTCAATCGCCAAGGGAGCAATGATCGCGTTGACGCGTGAGCCATCGGCGAGGCGCGCATCGACGAACGGCGAAGATTCGTCGATCCGGCGCCCCACTGCGCTGACGATCTTCTGGATGATGCGCAGCAAGTGCCGCTCGTCCTGGAAGCGCGTTCCGACCCGCTCCAGCAGGCCGCGCCGTTCCACGAACACGGTTTCATGCCCGTTCACCAGGATGTCGGTGATCGTCTCATCCTTAAGCAAGGGTTCGAGAGGCCCAAGCCCAAGCAGTTCATCCAGAACATCGCTGACGAACTTGCTGCGCTCCTTGGAGTTAAGTGCCGCATCTTCCTGATTGAGCAGTTCGAGAACGATGTCACCGGCTTCAGCCTCGATCTGCTCACGCGATAGCTTGTCGAGCATCGCGAGGTTGATTCGGTCCAGCAGCTTCTGATGGATCGTCACCTTGAGCGAGAGCAGCTTGTCACTGGGGACCTCTGGCGCAACCAGCGGGTTCGGCGCAGACGCAATCGCCAGCGGTTCGTCAGCGGCATCCTTGGGTTTGCGAAGCTGCCACATCAGCCATGACCTCCAAGCGAAGCTTTGAGATCAGCGGCGAGTTTCACGATGTCCGTGTTGAAGCGGCCGCGTCGGGAAACTTGTCCGGCGAGCAGTCCCTGATCCTGCGCGGCGGCAACGGCATCGCCCTCGGCATGGACACCAGACAGCACGGGACAGCCCAGCGATGCCTCGACATCCGCCAGGCTAATGGTCTTGAACAACCGCTTCTCCAGCCGGTTGACCACGATCTCGATCGCTTCTGGCCTTACGCCAACCGAGGCGAACAGCTGCAGCCGCCGCTTGGCCTGCCGCAGGCTGGGAATATTCATCTCCACCACCATCAGCACCTTGCTGGCGGCCAGGACGGTCGAGAGATTCCAGCTCGTCCAGTTTGAAGGCAGGTCCAGTACCACCCAGTCGTATTCGCGGCGGGCGAGATCCAGAATCCGCAGCAGCTGATCGGGATTGATGGTTTCCAGCGGCAGAATGTCTTCGGGGGCTGCCACGACGGCAAGTCCCGGCTGATGCTCGACCGTTGCCGAATGGAACAGATCGCGGTCCACCCGATCCTCGGCATCGAGCAAGTCGGAGATCGTCCGACGGGGGCGCAGGCCAAGATAGTCCGCCACGCTGCCGTTCTGGATATCGAGATCCAGCAGGCAGCACCCGCGTGCAGAGGTGGCCGCAAGTTCACCGGCGAGGTGTGTCGCGATGGTTGTGGCGCCGCCGCCGCCCGTTGCCCGAACAACTGCGATCAGCGGGGCCAGGGTCGCAGGGACCGGGGCAGTCCGTTCCCGGGTGATCGCTGCGTTGACGCAGGCCTGCACAAGCTCGCTCACCACGAATGGCAAGGCAACGACATCGGCCACGCCGTGGCGGACAATGGTCTGAACCACAGAGAGCGTAGCGTTCGAAAGTGCAGCGACAACCGGAAGATCGGGGCGCTTGTCACGCAGCCGGGCCAGGCGGTTCAGCGAAACCGGGTCCGCAGGGTCAACTTCCAGCACGACAAGGCTGGCGTTGGCCAGTTGGCCGTCTTCCAGGTCGGGCGATCCTTCAAGCGGAATCTGGATCACCCCGGCCAGGAGCGCCGCCGAAGTCTGGGCGCGCAATTCGACAAGCCGCTCCGGTGATGCGGCAATCACAAGCCGCTCGGGAAATCGCAACGTACGCTCCTCTGACTGGGTAAAGATGTGTTCGTGGCTGCCCATGCTTGTCCTGGTCCTAATTCGACTGTGTTCCGCGCAGGTCTTCAGCGGTCATCGTGTAGCTGAAGTCGGGAAGCCCCACGCTGCTTGTGAACAGCACGAACAGCATGGGCGTGAATGTCAGGTTCTGAAGTCTTACGGTTACCAGCGGCGATACATCTGCGCCGGTTGGGTCACCTGCGAAGCCGATCCCCGAATAGCCGTAATCGACGGCAACCTGGTTGGCCGCGATGTCAGGCTTAATTTGCTGCATGCGGGTCACGAGCAGGTTGAACGCGGCCTTGTCGGCGGTCAGCCCGAAACTGCAGGTGCCACCGGTCGCACAGCTGCAAGTCGGATCGCTTGCACCGCTCTTGGTGCAGGAAACGCCGGGAAATGATGCCTGCGGCACCGCATCGCCCGAAGCCAGCCCGCCGGTGCCAGCGAAATTGTATGTGTTGAGGTCACTGGCGATGATGTTGGTTGCCGCCGCCCAGCGTGCCCCGATCTGGGTGGCCTTCTCGGCGCGGTTCACTTCCCACATGTAGCGGCCGACATCGATCATGCCGAGAAAGAACAGCAAGGTGAGCGGCAGCAGCAGGGCAAACTCCGCCCCGGTGGAGCCAAGCGAGCTGCCCATGAACCTGCGAAGAGCGCGCGGACCGGTCATATGCCCATCACCGGCGCGTTGGCCTCGGCCCGCAGCTTTACCCCAACGTTGAACAGCCCGAGCTGACCGAGCAGCGATGGATAGTCAGGCGCGGCACTGACCGTGACAACCGGCGCACCGCTCGCCAGGGTGGTGTAGATGCCTTCGGAAAATGCGGCGTTGCAGGCGACCGAGACAGTGACTCCGGCATCGGTCCAGCCGACGATCTTGGCAGCGGCCGTCGCACTTGCCAGCTGCCCGGTGCGCGTCAGCCGCTTGACATTCGCCTCAACGGTCGCGTCCTTGGTCGCGCAATTGAGCAAGGCGATCGGCTGGCGCGCGGCGTAGCGGGCCCCATCGCGCACGGCCTTGGTCACCTTGTGCTGGCTCCACATCAGGTTGCCGGCTTCCAGGGTGCCAAGGATCAGCATCAGCAGCAGCGGCAGGATCAGCGCCATTTCGGCCGCGGCGCTGCCGCTTGCGTCAAGGTGGGCAGCGCGGCTCATTTGAGCAGCCTCGGCTGTTGGCGCTGATAATACTGGAAAGCCGTCCCGCCGCCCGGCCGCTCTGCCACGCCGACAACCTCGACGTAGATCTGGTCTGGCCGGGTGTAGGTGACGCCGGCGTAAGTCCGCGAAATCGAGGGTTCGACGTAGAACAGGTCAACCCAGTTGACGATGTTCTTCAGAGTCGTGGCACCCTGGACGTTATCAGCCGTGCAGTTGACCACCGCAGCGGTGAGCAGCCGGCGGTCTTTCTGGCTGGTGTTCGGGGCAACGGAAGCCGCACATTTGGGAGCAGGGAACGAGTAATGCGGCAGGGCTTGCCCGATTGGCTTGCCCTGACCGTTCAACCTCTGCCTTGACTCGGCCGCACGGTCGGCCAGCCGGCTGGTTGCGATCTCCCAGCGGTAAACGTCGTAGCGGCTCAGCTCGCCTTCCGTTGCGCGGCCCGCCCAGGCCTGGGCTATCGAGACTGCAACGCCGGGATGGTTGACCGAGAAATACAGCGCTCGGTTCCACCCGCCGTCACCGAACCTGCCGCCGCCACAGCTTCCGGTGGTGCTGGTGGCATGGCAGGCGTCGCGCGGCAGTCCCATGCTGGTTGGAAGCGGAGTCGCGGACTGCCCCGTGTAACCGATCGAGGGCAAAACCCATGGATCGCCGCCGCCATCGACCCGGCAATTGTTGGACTGATCCGGTCCGTTCCCAAAGGCCAGGTGGATCACATCCTTCGTGACATTCTGGGCGGGGCTGCAATTGCCGTTGCCCGCGGCGCAATAGGCGGTCAGCCCGTTGTCATAGATGTCGAACCGGGTGTTGAGCCCGCGCGTCACGGCGGCGTTGTTGCCGGTCTTGGTCTTGAGATCGGCCTGGTTGAGGCAGTCCTCGACACTGCCGTTGGCTCCCAGCGATTGCTCCAGGTCCTTGGCGCCGCCGCCGAAATCGAGGTAGCCGTAGTTGCCCGGGCCCCACGTCCCGCCGCCGCCGCCCGCTTCAAGCAGGATGCCCTTGCCGCGGTCCGACGCGGTGGGGAACGTGGTATTGTTCGCCTCGTTGGGGTTGCAGATCATCAAGGGCGGGACCTTGCAGATTGAACTGCCCAGCCCCGCGATCGCCTCTGCGTTGATGTCACCCGAGTTGAACAGCCCGATCACCGGGGTGAGCGCATAGAACGCCTTGCGGGCGTTGATCGCCACCTTGACCACGCTGGCCTCAGCATCGGTGGTCGCATCGGCCCCAAACGTATCGGCAGCGGAATCGTAGGATTGATAGAACGCGGTCGTGGCGATGGTGACGGCGGTACCGCCGTTGTCACCGAAAATGGTCTTGTTGCTGACCAGGTTGCTGGCAGCGTTCGTCGCCCGGGTCATCGCATTGGCGCGGCCGTCCAGCTGGCTGGCTGCGGCCAACGCGGCCTGGTCCGCCGCAGTCTGGAGTTCGGTATCGAGTGTCGCCAGCCGGGCATAATCGAACGAGATGCCTGCCATCCCGATGAGCACGAATAACCCGATCGCAAAGGTCGGGGCGATCGCCCCGTTCTCTTCAGCGAAAAAGCCTCTTGGTGAGGAGCCGGGCATCGAACCAGTCCATCCTTCCGATGTTCAGTTGCTGCCAGATCCGGACGAGCTACCGCCGCCCGCGCCGATGTTCGTCGTGCGGATCCGGTCCGGCTTCTTCACCGCGCCCTTGCGATAGCGTTCCACTGCGGCAGCAGCCTGTTCGCCGCTGCCCTGCGCAGGCTCGGTATAGGTCGGATCGGGATCGATCACTTGCGCCATCATGGTCTGGCGATTGGCCTCGCCAAAGCTGGCGCTGGCGATGGACTGCTGCCCATCGGTGCTGCAGCCCGACAGCAGGGTCAGGGCGACCGCTCCGGCGATTATGCGGCGATCAATATTCATAACCTTCACCCTTCTTCTTGGCCGGAGCCTGCTTCGCGCCGCCGGGCGCCAGCGACTGCGGCGTATAGGGTTCGCCCTTGAGGAACACGTCCACGTCGTTCGGATCCTTGACCCGGTCGGTCGGGAGCTTGATCTGGTCTGGCCGGACCGGCGCCACCAGGCGCGGCGTCACGACGATCAGCAGTTCGGTCTCGCCCTTCTGGAACTGCGCCGAACGGAACAGCGCGCCCAGGATCGGGATCGAGCCAAGCAGTGGCAGCTGCCGGGCGTTGGTCTTGAAATCGCGCTGCAGCAGGCCGGCAATGGCAAAGCTTTCGCCATCGCGCAGTTCCAGCGTCGTGCTGGCCCGGCGGGTCTGCAGGCCGGGAATGGTGATGCCGTTGAGCGTGATCGACGCGTTCGGGTCAATCGAGCTGACCTCTGGCTCAACCACCAGGTTGATGGTCTTGTCGCCCAGCACGGTCGGGGTAAAGCCAAGGCTTACGCCGAACGGCTTGAACTCGACCGTGATGGCCTGGCCATTGCCGCCCCCACCGCCGCCGCTGCCGGACTGAACCACCGGGATCGGAAATTCGCCGCCGGCCAGGAACGATGCCTTTTCGCCCGACAGGGCCACCAGCGTCGGTTCGGCCAGGGTCTTCGCCATGCCCTTGGTCTCAAGCGCGTTGAGAATGGCATCGATCGAGAGGTTGCCGATGTTGAAGTTGCTGCGGAACACGCCGAACGCGTTGTTGATCGAGCTGAGCTTCATCACTCCGACGCCCGTGGTCGGGTCCGGCACGAGCTGCGCCCCTGCCCCGGTCACCATGTCAAAGCGCGAGCCAGCCCCAAATCCGCTGACGCCGATTTCCTTGCCGGCCGAGCGGCTGACTTCGGCAAACTTGACCTCAAGCATGATCTGCTCGCTCGACCGGACGCCAAGCATGTTGACGACCTTGTCCCCGGCAAAGGTCTTGGCCAGCTGGACCGCGCGATCAGCTGCGGCCCCGCCTGACACTAGACCGGTAAGGACCATCGAATCGCCCGACAGCCGGGCGTTCACTTCCTCACCCGGCAGCAATTCGACCACCTGGTCACGGAACGATTGCACGTCCGGTCCCACGGCGATGTCCATGATCGACAGGACCCTGCCACCGGCATCGTAAAGCGTCAGGCTGGTGGTCCCGACCGCCTTGCCGAGTACATAGACCGAGCGATCAGTGACCGGCAGAACATCGGCAATCGCCGCGTTGCCGATCATCGCCTTGGCGATCGGGCGATCGGCCGAGACAACCTGGCTCTTGTTCAGGGGCACTTCCAGCGCGCCGGCGTGCAACTGGTCACCGCTTTGCGCGCGGGCCGGAGCAGCGGCCATCGGTGCCTGGAGCGCCACCAGGGCAGCGCCTGCCACGGCCAGCCGGATCGCGCTCCCCGATCGGGTGATGCGAAACTTACCGCGTTCCATAGCGCTTGACCTCGTACTGGGTGGGTTCGGTGCCGCGAATGATCGTCATGGCAGGGCCGCCGGTGGTGGTGGGAATAAGGGCCGGAACCCGGCCGCCGCGCGCGCCGCCAGCGGGCACCAAGGCCATGGCAGGAGCCGACGGGGAGGCGGCACGGCGCACGCCAACGGCTCGGCCGCGACCGCCCAGATCGGCGGTGGTCACCACCGTGCGGGCGGTTTCGAACTGGCTCTGCACATTGCGGAGCGACAGGCTGAGCGTGCCGACCTGCGTCGCCAGCGCCAGCTTCTGGGCATCGACCGGCGTGACCTGCAGGGTCGCGGTCTTGCCGACCTTGGGCTCGGTCTTGGAATCGTCGGCGAGCTGGTCGATCGCCAGGACCTGGACGTTTTCGACCACCACGGTGGTCATCTTGTCCTGGCCATTGGCCCCTTCGCCGCCGATCTGGCGGGTGACCAGCACGTCAACCACATCGCCCGGCAGGGCAAAGCCGCCCACGCCCGCAACTTCGTTGATCGGCACCGCGATGGCGCGGAAGCCTTCGGGCAGGTTGGCGGAAATCGTTGCGCGGCCATTCAGGCCGGAAACCTTGGAAGCCAGGATCGGCTCACCCGGAACAAGCGGACGCAGGACTACCCGGCCATTGCCGACCAGCTTGGAAAGATCGGTAAAGGCGCCGGCCGGAACCGAATCCGCCGGCCAGTTCGCCAGCTTGACCGCTTCAGGCGTCAGTTGCGCGCCAAAACCAAGGTTCTGGTTAGCCACGGCGACACGGACCAGCTGTTGCTGCCGTGCCTGCCGCTCCTGCTTGACCTCAACGCCGGAAAACCAGCTGTTGGCGATCAGCACGGCCAACAGCCCGAAAGCGATGGCGACAGCGGCGATTATGAGATTGCGTCTCGGCACGAGTTACCCCCTGGTGGCCAAGGCTTTTCAGAAAAGTGAACTCCCCCTTCCGTATGGGAAGGGGGAGTTCGAGCTGCTTTAGGCGCAGGAAGTAGCGGTGCCGGTGTCGATGCAGCTGGCAGCATCGCTCATGGCATTGCCGATCGAGGTTGCCAGCGTGATGCCACCAGCAACGATCGCCATGCCGACCACAACCAGGATCAGCGCATATTCGGCTGCCGAAGCGCCGGATTCATCATTGGCGAAGTTCTTGAGGAAATTGGTCATCGTAAATACCCCTATTCAATCACATCCGGTAACAATACCGCCGGATCGGACTGCTGAAGAAAGGCTCCGGCCTCTATTTCCGGCTAACCTTTCCAGAGGGGGGCTGGACCGACGCGACCCTTGTTAAGTTCTTGTAAGACCTAGCGTGTCGCATCGGTCCAACGCGTGGATCCCCTCTGGATGGCGTGAAGATCATGCCGTTGCCGCAATGAGTCAACGTAGTTTTACTAACAAAATTTTAACTCAATTCTGCAATGGTTTAGTGCCGTAGTGAATTAAAGACTTCGGTTAATGCGTGGTTACAGTAGCGCGAATGCAACAGTCTGATTCGGCGCGATTATCAGAGTGCGGCTCTAGCAAATGGAAGTAGGCACCATGACAAAGCGGTTCCCAGCCAAGTTGCGGCTTACCCAGTTAGCCTTGTGGCTAACGCGCCGCGGTGCCGTGCTGTCTGCGCGCAGCCGCTGGCTGGTCGCGGCGCTTGATGTGCGGATGGAACTGCTGATCCCGGCCTGGATCGCCGTCTTCACCTTGGCCGCGATCCCGCGCATGGCCTTTGCACTGACCCCGGTTCACTCCACGATTGACCTGATCCAGATCGTCCTGCCCTATGCCCTGATCGCGCTGGCCCCGATCCTGGGCTATCGTCTGGCCGCAGGCAGCTTTCCCAAGGGGCTGGTCTCGCGCCAGCCGGTGTTTCGCATTGCCAAGCTGGGCAACTGGCAAACGGTTGATCCGCTGTCCGCGCGCCAGCATCCCGAATTCGGGCCGTGGGGTTTCATGGCCTCGCTGCTGGTCGGCCTGATGCTGAACGTGCCGGTGCGCAGCTTCGAATTCCTGCTGAGCGTCCCGGCGATGAACCATTACGCGCCGCAATGGGGCGAAACGCTCTTTCGCGTGATGGCCTTCGATGTGATCGCGATGAACTTTCTCTACATGGTCTGCTTCGTGATGGCGCTGCGTTCGTTCCCGCTGTTCCCGCGGATGCTGGCCCTGACCTGGGCGTTCGACCTGTTCTCGCAGCTGGGGATTGCCCGGGCTGTCGCGGCCAGCCCGCACCTGCCGCCGGTCGTCGCCCAATCGCTGCAAGATCTGCTGATGAGCAATGTCCAGAAGGTGCTGATCAGCGTGTTCGTCTGGCTGCCCTATCTGTTGCTGTCGAACCGCGTTAACGTGACCTATCGCAGCCGGCTGCCTTCGGCCTGACGGGGCAAGGCCGGCCAATGGGGGGCGGTTTGAAGGATACCCTGCTTTTAAGCCTGCGGCGCGATCGCGCGATCCTGGCACTCTCAGCAATCATGTTCGCGGTAGTCATGGCGATCATGACCGCAAAAGGCATTGCCCTGAACTTCGCCAGTCTGCTGGGCAATGGTCAGGTGATGGCGTCCAGCGTGCTGATGGTGGTCGTGATTGATCTGCTCGGCAGCCTGGCGGTGGCCAAGCCGGAATGGCCGATCGCATTTCTGCGGCAGCGCTATTTTTCGCCAGCCACGATCCGCTTTGTCATCAGCGGACTACCGGTCATGGTCGTGCTGCTCGCGTTCCTGCCGTTCTACTCCAAGATGAAAAGCATGATCCCGCTGCTCAACGAGTATGATTGGGATCCGGTCTTCATCATGTGGGATCGCTGGCTGCTGGGGCAGGATGCGTGGCGTCTGATGCAGCCGGTTCTGGGCTATCCAATCGTTACGTCTGCAATCTCTGCCTGTTACCAGGTCTGGATACTCTTGCTCTACTTTGGCTGCCTGCTGATGTGCTATCATCCGGCAGCCGCGCCGGTGCGCCAGCGCTTCTTTCTTGTCTACCTTGCTTCCTGGGGCGTTATCGGTGCCGGGCTCGCCACGGTCTTCGCCTCGGTCGGGCCATGCTTTCTGGAGCCACTGACCGGCAACGCCGCCTTTTCGGACCAGATGGAATACTTGCGAGCGGCGAACCAGCAGTTTCCGATTTTTTCGCTGAAGGTTCAAGACTTGTTGCTGGCCTGGTTCAGTCGCGACGAACGCGGCCTGGGCAGCGGAATCACGGCGATGCCTTCCATGCACGTCGCAATCGCGTTTCTGTATGTCCTCGCCTGCTGGAACATTTCGCGGCGCCTGAGGCTGGCCATGCTGGCCTTTGCCCTGGTGATCCTGATCGGCTCGGTGCACCTGGCGTACCATTACCTTGTCGACGGATTGGTTTCGATCGCCGTCGTTGCAGTGCTGTGGTGGCTATCGGGAATTATCGTTCGGAAAAGACCCGCCTGAGGAAGCTGGCTCGTCGCTTTACTCAGGCCCGTTAAACTTGGCGTGAGTTTGTCTGTCCGAAAGCGAGACTGCGCCCTCCCCCCGACAACATTGACTCGACCGCGCACCAGGCGCAGTTTCCAACCCCATGAAGCAGGGGGCAAAACCATTGCGGCACGAGCGGCGCGGCCAGGGCGCGCGCTGGCTGGCGGTTGCGCTGGTTGCCGCCGTGCCGGGCCTGCCGGCCGTGGCCTCATCCGAACAGGTTGCTGGCAAAGTCCCCGGTCCCACAACCGAAGCCGAAGGTCCGGTGCGGATCACGATCAGCCGGGCGATCGATCTGACCGGCGGGTCCATCCCGGCGCGTCGGGCCACTGTTTCCGGCGCGACGATCGTGGACCTGACCGGGCGAAGCGCGATCCGGGTCTTGTCCGGGCCGGAGTCCGATCTGGTCGATGCCGGGCTCGGTTCGATTGGCCGGCAACCGATCAACGGCGTTCTGACCAGCGGCTTTGGCCTGCGCTGGCACCCCCTGCTGGGCGGGTACCGCCGGCATTCCGGGGTTGATCTGGCCGCGCCCACGGGAACACCCGTCCGGGCAGCTTCCTCGGGCCGGATCAGCACGGCCGGCTGGCAAGGCGGATATGGCCTGCTGGTGGCTGTCGACCACGGCAAGAGCACGCAGACCCGTTATGGCCACCTCTCCCGCATTGCGGTGAGCCCCGGCCAGGATGTGCGATCGGGCGACGTGATCGGCTATGTTGGCACGACCGGCCTCTCCACCGGCCCGCACCTTCACTATGAAGTTCGCGTGGAAGGTGTCGCCGTCAATCCGCGCCGATAAGCTGCGACGCCAGCCAGCCGTGCGGGCTTAGCCGCGGGCCAGCCCGGCCAGATAGCGCACGGCCAGCCCGTAACCCGCAATTCCCAGACCCGAAATCACCCCGGTGACCGCCGCGGTGATGATCGTGTCCTTGCGCCACGCTTCGTCGCGCCGGTGGATGTTGGAAATGTGGACTTCCACCACCGGGCATTCGACCATCTTCAGCGCATCCAGCACCGGATAGGCGGCATAGGAGAACGCCGCCGGGTTGATCACCATGCCGGCCAGGCCAGTGCGGCCCTGCTGGATCCATTCAACCATCTCGTGCTCGGCATTGGTCTGGCGGAAATCAAGCTTCAGGCCCGCAGCCTCAGCCTCGGCGCGACACAGCGCCTCGACATCGGCAAGGGTCGCGCGGCCATAAACCTCCGGCTCGCGCGAGCCGAGCAGGTTGAGGTTGGGTCCGTTGAGGACGAGGATCGTTCCGGCCATTGCGCGCCAAGCTCCCTGTTGCAGTCCCGGCCATATCGCAATCGTCCGCGCGCGCAAACCCGACCGCGCTGATTACCGGCTTGCTTTATATAAGCGTGCTTATTATATCAGCGGCATGACCCCATCGATTGCCTATCTGCTCAGCGATTCCGCGCGCCTGCTGCGCCGCGCATTCGATATGCGGGTGCGCGCCATGGGCGTGACCGGGCCGCAAGCACGGCTGCTGCTGGTGCTGGGCCTGCACGAGGGCCAGAACCAGGGCTTCTATGCCGAACAGCTTGACGTAGAGGCGATTACGCTGGGGCGGATGCTGGACCGGATGGAAGAGGCCGCGCTGATCGAGCGCCGCCGCGACCCGGCTGATCGCCGCGCCTGGCGCGTGCACCTGACCCCGGCCGGCCACGCCCTGCTGCCCGAACTGCGCGAAGGAATTACCCCCATGGTCGATGCCATGCTGGCCGGCTTTGCGGACAGCGACCGCGCCCGACTGGGCCTGCTGCTCGAACAGGTCCGGACCAACCTGAACACCATCCTTGAACCGGAGGTAGCCACCCATGGCTGAAGCCGATCCCGCCCGGCTCGAAGCCGCCGCCGAAGCCCCGCCGCTGCGCAACAAGCGCAACTGGCCGCGACTGATCCTGATGCTGGCCGTGCCGCTGCTGGTGGTGATCGGCGGCGCGATCTTCTGGTTCAGCCTGCAAGGCAAGGTTTCGACCGACAATGCCTATGTAAAGCTCGACAAGGTCTCCGTCAGCGCGGAAATCGGCGGCAAGATCGTCGATGTTGCCGTGCGCGAGGACCAGCAGGTCAAAGCGGGCGACCTTTTGTTCCGGATCAATCCCGAACCCTACCAGCTGCAGCTCCAGCAGGCCGATGCCAGCATCGCGGCAGCCCAGGCCAATGTTTCGGCCCTGGCCAATGCCAGCGCCCTGTCCGGCGCGGATCTGACCGCCGCGCGTGAGAATATCGCGTTCGCCAAGTCCACCCTGGCACGGCAGCGCGCGCTGTGGGAACGCGGCTTTACCACCAAGGCGGCGCTCGATGCGGCCGAGCACCAAGTCGCCAGTGCGGAGGCTCAGCTTGAGCTGGCCGTGGCCAAGCAGCGCGAGGCAGGTGCCAAGCTGGCAACCGGGGCGCAGGTGCCCGGCGTCAATCCGCAAGTCGCTGCCGGCCGCGCCCAGCGCGCCGTGGCGGAACTCAACCTGCGCCGGACCGAAGTGCGCGCGCCCATCGGCGGCACGATCGCCCAGGCGGACCGGCTGCTGCCGGGACAGGAAGCCATCTCCGGCCTGCCGCTGGTGACGATCGTGGCAAGCGCAGGCAGCTATGTGGAAGCCAATTTCAAGGAAACCGACCTGGCCGACATGAAGGTCGGCCAGCGGGCCGAGCTGCGCTTTGACGCGTACCCCGGCGTGAAGCTGAAGGGCCACGTTGCCGCGATCGGCGCGGGGACCGGCAGCGAGTTTTCTGTCCTGCCGGCGCAGAACGCCACCGGCAACTGGGTCAAGGTAACCCAGCGCGTGCCCGTGCGGATCGCGCTGGACGAACCAAGCCCCCGCCCGCTGATTGCCGGGCTGTCGAGCAAGGTGACGGTCTACACCGCTGAGGCGCGCTAACCGGTGGCGAGCCGCGCCGCATCTGCACCTTCGCGCGGCTCCGCGGCCCTGCAGGCGGGCGACGATATGGCGATGCTGCCAGTCGACAACCCGCTGTTGCTGACGGTGGGGATCATGCTCGCCTCGCTGCTGCAGATCCTCGATTCCACCATTGCCAATGTCGCGATCCCGCACATGCAATCGTCGCTGGGCGCAACGCCCGACACTATCAGTTGGGCGCTGACCAGCTATATCGTCGCCACTGCCGTCGCCATGCCGATGACTGGCTGGCTTTCGGACCGGGTCGGTTCGCGCAACCTGTTCATCTGGTCGGTCGCCGGGTTCATCCTGTCGTCGATGCTGTGCGGAATGTCGCAGAACCTCACGCAGATGGTGCTGTTCCGGGCGCTGCAGGGCGCGACCGGGGCCTTTATCAGTCCGCTCAGCCAGGCGGCGATGATCGATACCAACAAGCCGTCGCGCCAGCCGCAGATGATGGCGCTGTGGGGCATGGGGATCATGGTCGGCCCCATCCTGGGCCCATTCCTGGGCGGCTGGCTGACCGAGAATGCAAACTGGCGCTGGGTATTCTATGTCAACGTGCCGCTGGGCGCCGTATCGCTGGCGATCCTGCTGGCAGAGCTGCCCTCACGCGTTCGCATCCGCCGGCGGTTCGACCTGACCGGCTTCGGCCTGGTCGCGATCTGCCTTGCTTCGATGCAAATGCTGCTCGATCGCGGCAATCACGTGGACTGGTTCGATTCGGCAGAGAGCTGGATTTACCTTGGCGTCGCCGTATCGACCGCCTGGATGGCTTTGATCCACTTTGCCACAACCCCGCACCCGCTGTTTGACCGGGGGCTGTTTGCCAATCCGAATTTCGTCGTGGCCATGCTGATCATGGTGGTGATGGGCGTAGTCATGTTCGCCACCATGGCGCTGCTGCCGCCGATGCTGCAGCACCTGTTCGGCTATACCGTGATCGATACCGGCGAAGCGCTGGTGCCGCGGGGGGTAGGCACGCTGCTGTCCATGCAGTTCGCCGGTTACCTGGTCCGGCGCGGGGTCGATCCGCGCATGATGGTAATCCTCGGCTTCAGCATCGCGGCCTACTCGCTCTGGGACATGGCCAGCTGGTCGCTGGCGGTCAGCCGGGAAACGATAATGCTGGCCGGTCTGATCCAGGGGATCGGCATGGGCCTGGTCTTCATTCCCATGAATGCCATCGCCTTCTCCACCCTTCCGGCACAATTGCGCACCGATGGTGCCAGCCTGCTCAATCTGTGCCGCTCGATCGGTTCATCGATCGGAATCGCGGTTACCACCGCGCTGGCGGCACGGTCGATCCAGGTCAGCCATGCCGACCTGGCCAGCCACGTGACGGCTTCCGCCAGCTCGATGGTCGATGTGTCGGCGGCGGAGAAGTTCCAGGCGGTCGGCGAGACTGCGCTGCGCATGGTCGATGCCGAGGTCAATCGCCAGGCGGCGATGATCGCCTATGTCAACGATTTCTACTTGATGATGTGGCTGGCGCTGGCAGCGGTGCCATTGGCCTTGCTGCTGCGCCGCCAGGTCACCGGTCCAGGTCGCTAAACCGGCCGCTTGCGCTGCAGGCCCGAACGCTTGCAGGACGCGACCAGTTCGCCGCGCTGATTCCAGGCCTGGTGCAGGAAGGTAACGATCCCCGCATCAGGGCGAGACTTTGATTCCCGCAGTTCAAGCACTTCAGTCACGATGTTGAGCGTGTCGCCGATGAAGACCGGCTTGGGGAACCGCACCTCATCCCAGCCCAGATTCGCCACCGCCGTGCCCAGCGTCGTGTCACCAACGCTGACCCCGACCATCAGGCTGAGCGTGAAGCACGAATTGACCAGCACTTGCCCATATTCGCTGCCCTTCATGTACTCGGCATCAAGGTGCAACTGCGCCGGGTTGTGCGACAGGGTCGTGAACAGGATATTGTCCGTCTCGGTCACGGTGCGGCGGATCGCGTGGTCGAACCGCTGGCCCACCGACAGTTCGTCAAACCAGACTCCGGGCATTGCGCTCTCCTAACTCCGGAACACGACCGTACGGCTGCCGTTCAGCAGCACGCGGTCTTCAAGGTGCAGGCGTACCGCCTCGGCCAGCACGCGGCGTTCGATATCCCGGCCCTTACGGACGAGGTCTTCGGGCGTATCGGCATGGCTGATCGGCTCGACATCCTGGTGGATGATCGGCCCTTCGTCGAGATCGGCAGTAACATAGTGCGCGGTTGCCCCGATCATCTTTACCCCGCGGGCATGGGCCTGATGATAGGGCTTCGCGCCCTTGAAGCCCGGCAGGAACGAGTGGTGGATATTGATGCAGCGCCCGGCCAGATCGGCCGAGAACTGATCAGACAGTACCTGCATATAGCGCGCCAGCACGACCAGTTCCGCGCCAGTATCGGCAATCAGCGCCCGCAGCGCGGCTTCCTGCTGGAGCTTGGTCTCGGGCGTGACAGGCAGGTGATGATAGGGAATTCCGTCCAGCAATCTCGCTGACAGGGCCGATTGCGGGTGGTTCCCGGCAATTGCCACGATCTCCATCGGCAATTCGCCGATCCGCTGGCGATAAAGCAGGTCGGACAGGCAGTGATCGAATTTGCTGACCAGGATCAGCACTCGGCGCGCTTCCTCGGCCGGGCGCAGCGTCCAGCGCATGCCAAGCTCGCCTGACAAGCGCTCAAGCGCGGCGTGATAGTCGCCGAAGTTCCCCGCCCCCGAAGCGAAAGCGACGCGCATGAAGAACTCGCCGTCTGCAATATCGTTGAACTGCTGCGCTTCCAGAATATTGCCGCCCAGTTCGAACAGCAGCCCCGTTACCCGCGCTGTTATACCGGGGCGGTCACAGCAGGACAGGGTCAGGATCAGGCGATCGGGCATGACTTTGCTCTTGGCGGATGGCTGGCGGTTTGCCAACACCCCCGCGATGCGCTTCTTCTTTTACGGCACGCTCCAGGCGGGCAACACCAATCCGGCAATCGCAGCGATCCACCGCCGGCTGGTGGGCGAGGGTCCGGCACGCCTCGCGGGCCGGCTCGTGGCCGTGCCTGATCGCGATGGCTGGTTCCCCACGC
Organism: Sphingomonadaceae bacterium; assembly: GCA_009926135.1. Classification (GTDB taxonomy): domain Bacteria; phylum Pseudomonadota; class Alphaproteobacteria; order Sphingomonadales; family Sphingomonadaceae; genus Novosphingobium. The sequence continues at coordinate 38,446 of RFPL01000018.1, read as the reverse complement.
TGGTTGCCGGTGACGGCGAAGTCTGCGGCGAGGTCTATGCCACCGGACCGGATTTCACGATTGAGGACCTGGCCGCGCTGGATCGGTATGAGGAATACGATCCGGCTTCACCGGAAACGTCGTGGTACCTGCGCGAGACGATGACACTTACCAACGGGCAGCCCGTGACGGTCTATCGGATGAATGGCGCGCCGCCGGATGGGGCCGTGCCAGTCCCCGAGGGCGACTTCCGGGCCTGGCTCAAAGGCGCGAACCTGTCGGAGTTCAGCGGGCGCAGCGACGCTTAGGGCTTGCCTTCCAGGCGATTCCTGCTTAGTGGCGCGCCCTTCATTGACACGGATTCGATGACCTGCCTGGCTAACAAGGGCTGCCAAGGCCGGTCTTACGTGTCTCGAACAAGGAGACGAAAATGCCCAAGCTCAAGACGAAGAGCGGCGTCAAGAAGCGCTTCAAGCTCACCGCCACCGGCAAGATCAAGCACGGTGCGGTTGGCAAGCGGCACCGTTTGATCAGCCACAATGCCAAGTACATCCGCCAGCATCGCCGCACCGACACGATCTCTGACGCAGATGCGAAGACGATCAAGAAGTGGGCGCCCTACGGGCTCGGTTGAACTGAGGAGTACTGAACAATGGCACGTGTCAAAAGGGGTGTAACCACCCGCGCCAAGCATAAGCGGCTTCTCGAACAGGCAGCGGGCTACCGCGGCCGCCGGAAGAACACCATTCGCGTTGCGCGTCAGGCGGTCGAAAAGGCCGGCCAGTACGCCTACCGCGACCGCAAGGTTAAGAAGCGGACCTTCCGCGCCCTGTGGATCCAGCGCATCAACGCTGCGGTTCGCGCCGAAGGCCTGACCTATTCGCAGTTCATCCACGGCACCAAGCTGGCCGGGATCGAACTCGACCGTAAGGCAATGGCCGACCTGGCGATGAACGAAGGCGGCATCTTTGCTGCTGTCATCGCCCAGGCCAAGGCTGCGCTGCCGGCCTAAGCCGCACGCAACCTCGCAAGCGCAAAGGGCGCGGACGGGAAACTGTCCGCGCCCTTTTCGTTTGGCTGCCGCAAAGAAAGCACCGCAGAGTAACGCTCTGAAATTGAAAGCCTTGCGGTGCGGGTAAGGCAATGCAAGTATTAACCTCGATCCCGGTGCGACTGCGGGAAACAGGGGTGGATCAGGGATAATGAGCAGTCAGCGGATTGGCGAAGCGGTGAAGGTGCGCTTCTTCATGCCATCCCCGGCACTCGCCCCCTATATTACGACCTACTACTTAACCGAGGTCGATATAGCCCCGGACGACCGGATCGAGGACTGGCTCCATCCCGAATGGGCCAATCTGCGCTTTGCCCGCAACGACACCTGGGAAGCCGGGATCGGGACCGAGCCGCTTCGGCCGATGCCGCACTTCACCGCCACCGGGCCGACCAGCCTAGCCGCGCGGTTCAGGACCGGCCCGACACGCATCTGGGGCATCGGCCTGTTGCCATTGGGTTGGGCGCGGCTGGTCGGGCAGGCCGCGATCAACCTAGCCGATCGCACCTGTGATGGTGCGGCCACGCCGACCTATGCCCATTTCGCGCCGCTGCTGGACACGCTCTTTGCCGGCCCGCCCGACTCGGCGGCAGAAGCCCGGCGGATCGACAGCTTTCTGCTGGGCCTGTTGGCCCAACGCCCGCCCACCGGAGACGAGGTGCGGATCAAGGCGGCTCACGGGGCGCTGGTCGATCTTGATTCCGGCACGGTCTGCGAATTTGCCGAACAGATCGGACTATCAGCCCGTTCGCTGGAGCGACTGTCGCTCCGCGCCTTCGGCTTCTCGCCCAAGCTGCTGCTGCGCCGCCAGCGCTTCCTGCGTAGCCTCGCGCAGTTCATGCTCGACCCCACCCTGTCGTGGATCAAGACCCTGGATTGCCAGTATGTCGACCAGGCCCACTTCGTGCGCGACTTCAAGCGCTTCATGACCATGAGTCCTAGTGCCTATGCGGCGCTGGAGCACCCGGTACTAGGGGCAGCCGCTCAGGCCCGTGCCGCTGCTGCCGGGGCCGCCGTTCAGGTGTTGCACCGCCCCTGATGCCTGAAATCCAGCCCGCCAACGTCGCCGTCATGGTTCGGTTCCACGCTCCGCCGCCCGCGCTGCAGGCTTGCGTCACCACGTTCTATCTGACCGAGATCCACGCACCCGAAGGCGAGGTGGTGACCGATGCGCTCCAGCCGGAGTGGGCCAATCTGCGGTTCTTTTCCGGCGAGCGACCCTGCGCATGGATCGACGGCGGCGATCAGGTCGACAATGCCAGGTTTGTGGCAACCGGTCCAAGCATCCGCGCCACCAACTTCAGGCTTGGTCCGACGCGGTTCTGGGGGATCGGCCTGTTGCCGCTCGGCTGGGCGCGGTTCATCGGCCTTACGGCGGCAGAACATGCGAACCTCATCGCCGATGGCCACCGCCATGCAAGCTTCGCCCGCTTCCTGTCGCTGGCGGATAGCCTGTTCTCGCCTGGCGAAAACGAGGCAGCGGAGTTGGCGCGGATTATCGCCTTCTTCGAAGCGATCCCGCCAATCGAGCCCGAAGAGGAAACCCGTATCCTGGCTATCCACGCCGCGCTGGTCGATCCCGAAGTAAGCACCGTGGCCGAGATGGTTGAAAGGATCGGCACCAGCCAACGGACGATTGAGCGGGCCTGCCTGCGCCACTTCGGCTTTTCACCCAAGCTGCTGCTGCGCCGGCAACGCTTCATGCGCAGCCTGGCCCAATTCATGCTGGACCGCTCGCTCAAGTGGATCGGTGCGATCGATCAGCATTACCACGACCAGGCCCAGTTCGTCCGGGACTTCCGCGAGTTCATGGGCATGAGTCCGCGGCAATATGCCGCCCTGCCCCACCCAGTCCTGGAACGCTTCATGTACGAGCGCGCGCGGGTTCACGGCGCAGCGGTCCAGACGCTCGACATTCCCGCAGGGGCAACCAGCCGCCCCGTTTAGCAGATTCGGTTTTGACCCTGCCCGCAAGGCCGCTAAAGGCGCGGACTTCTAACAAAGGACAGGGCTCTACCAGTGGATTACGCAGGCACCCGTGAAGAGGCGCTGGCACGCATTGCCGCCGCGCAGGATCTCGACGCGCTGGAGGCCCTGCGGATCGAGTTTCTGGGCAAGCAAGGCTCGATTTCAGGCCTGCTCAAGACGCTGGGCGCAATGTCGCCCGAAGACCGCCAGACCGTCGGTCCGCAGGTCCATGCACTGCGCGAAAGCGTTACCGAGGCGCTTGCCAGCCGCAAGGCCGCACTGGAAGCCGCCGTCCTGGAAGCCCGCCTTGCCAATGAGACAGTTGATCTCACCCTTCCCGCGCCGGAGAGCCCGCGCGGCTCGGTCCACCCGGTCAGCCAGGTAATGGACGAACTGGCCGAGATCTTCGCTGACCTTGGCTTTGCCGTCGCCACCGGCCCCGAGATCGAGGACGACTGGCACAATTTCAGCGCGCTCAACATCCCCGAAAGCCATCCGGCGCGGGCGATGCACGATACCTTCTACTTCCCTGACAAGGATGCCGAGGGTCGCGCGATGCTGCTACGTACGCACACCAGTCCGGTGCAGATCCGCTCGATGCTATCGCAAGGCGCTCCGATCCGGATCATCGCGCCGGGCCGGGTCTATCGTTCGGACAGCGATGCCACCCACACCCCGATGTTCCACCAGGTCGAAGGACTGGTGATCGATAAGGGCATCCACCTGGGCCACCTGAAGTGGACGCTGGAGACCTTCCTTAAGGCCTTCTTCGAGCGTGATGACATCGTCCTGCGCCTGCGCCCCAGCTACTTCCCCTTCACCGAGCCTTCGGTCGAGGTTGACGTCGGCTTCGCGCTGGTGGGCGGCAAGCGGGTGCTTGGCGGTTCAGGCGATGCGCCCGGCCACGGCTGGATGGAGCTGCTGGGGAGCGGCATGGTCAACCGCAAGGTAATTGCCGCCGGCGGGCTTGATCCCGACGAGTGGCAGGGCTTTGCCTTCGGCGTCGGCGTCGACCGGCTCGCCATGCTGAAATACGGCATGGACGATCTGCGCGCCTTCTTCGACGGCGATGCCCGCTGGCTGTCGCACTATGGCTTCAACCCCAATGACGTTCCGACCCTGTCGGGCGGCGTCGGCACTGCGGCTTGAGGAGGGCGGCATCATGAAGTTCTCGCTTTCCTGGCTCAAGGACCACCTCGACACCTCGGCTTCGGTCGAAGAGATTTCCGCCAAGCTCAACGCCGTCGGGCTCGAAGTAGAGGGGATCGAGGATCCCGCTGCGAAGCTTGCCGGGTTCAAGGTCGCCAAGGTGCTGACTGCCGAGCGCCACCCCAATGCCGACAAGCTGCAGGTACTCACCGTCGACACCGGCGATGGTACGCCGCTGCAAGTCGTCTGCGGCGCCCCCAATGCCCGCGCTGGCCTGGTCGGCGTGCTCGGCCTGCCGGGCGCGGTCGTTCCAGCCGGCGGCTTCGAGCTCAAGAAGAGCGCGATCCGCGGCGTGGAGAGCAACGGCATGATGTGCTCGACCCGCGAGCTCGAACTGGGCGACGATCACGATGGCATCATCGAATTGCCCGCCGACGCGCCGGTCGGCACCGCCTTTGCCGAATATCACGGCACCGATCCGGTCTTCGACGTGGCGATCACCCCCAACCGCCCTGATTGCATGGGCGTCTATGGCATTGCCCGCGATCTCGCCGCCGCCGGTCTCGGCACATTGAAGCCGATCGCGGTCCAGGCCGTGCCGGGCAGCTTCCCCTGTCCGCTGCCGGTCCGCACTGACGATCCCGAGGGTTGTCCGGCTTTCTTCGGCCGCGCCATTCGCGGTGTGAAGAACGGTGCCTCGCCGCAGTGGATGCAGGACCGCTTGCTCAGCGCGGGCCAGCGTCCGATTTCGGCGCTGGTCGACATCACCAACTACGTGATGCTGGCCTATGGCCGCCCGGCCCACGCCTACGACCTTGCGCAGCTGAACGGCGCGATCTTCGCCCGCCGCGCGGTGGACGGGGAAACCATTCTCGCACTCAACGGCAAGGACTACACGCTCACTTCCGCGATGACAGTGATTGCCGACGACAGCGGCGTGCACGACATCGCCGGGATCATGGGCGGCGAACACTCAGGCTGTTCCGAGACGACGACCGATGTGCTGCTGGAAGTCGCTTACTTCGATCCGGTTCGCATCGGCGAGACTGGCCGCGCGCTGAACCTGACCTCAGACGCCCGCGCCCGGTTCGAGCGCGGGGTTGACCCGACCTTCCTCGATGCCGGACTGGCGATCCTGACCGAGTTGATCGTCGAGATCTGCGGCGGCGAGCCGAGCGAAGTGATTCAGGCTGGCACTCCGCCCACGGGAACGAAGGTCGTGACATATGATCCGGCCATGTCCGAAGGCCTGGGCGGCGTTGCCATTCCGGCTGAGCGCCAGCGCGAGATCCTGGCCTCGCTGGGCTTCATGGCGGACGCAAACTGGCACGTCTCTGTTCCGAGCTGGCGTCCGGACGTCGATGGCGCGGCCGATCTGGTCGAGGAAGTGGTCCGTATCCACGGGCTGGACAATATCGCCAGCGTCGCCCTGCCGCGGACTGACGGCGTGGCCCGCCCAACCGCGACCCCGGCGCAGAAGCTGGAGCGCAAGCTACGCCGCGCCGCCGCCGCGCGCGGTCTCAACGAAGCGGTGACCTGGTCGTTCCTGCCGGAGGACGAGGCCGCGGCCTTTGCCGACGGAAATGGCGCGCTGTGGACACTGGCCAACCCGATCAGCGAAGATCTGAAGGTCATGCGCCCCTCGTTGCTGCCGGGCCTGCTTTCAGCGGCAAAGCGCAATTCCGATCGCGGCGCTGCCGGCCTGCGGCTGTTCGAACTTGGCCGCCGCTACCTGCGGGGCGAAGCCGGCCACAGCGACGAGCGGCTGTCGCTGGGCGTGGTGCTGGCGGGCGAGAAGACCCCGCGTGGCTGGGCCACCGGCAAGGTTGCCTCGTTCGACGCCTTCGACGCCAAGGCCGAGGCCTTGGCCCTGCTGGCCGAAGCCGGTGCGCCGGTCGACAACCTGCAAGTGATGGGCGAGGCTGGAGCGCAGTTCCACCCCGGCCAGTCGGCCACGCTGCGGCTTGGCCCCAAGACTGTGCTGGCCCGCTTCGGCATGCTGCACCCGGCGCTGCTCAAGCATTTCGATGTGGACGGCCCGGTCGCGGCAGTCGAACTGTTCCTCGACGCCATCCCGGCCCGGCGCGGCGGCGCTGGCTTCGCCCGTGCGGCCTATGCTCCGCCGGCGCTGCAATCGGTGACGCGTGACTTTGCCTTCCTGGTCGATAGCGCGCTTCCCGCCGGGGACCTGGTTCGCACCGTTAAGGGCGCGGACAAGGTCAACATCGTCAATGTCCGGCTGTTTGATGATTTCCGCGGGGCGGGCGTGCCCGAAGGGCAAAAGTCACTCGCAGTTGAGGTTACGCTGCAACCGGGCGAGAAGAGCTATACCGACGCCGAGCTCAAGGGAATCGCCGAACAAATCACGAAGGCAGCCGGGAAACTTGGCGCGGTGCTACGCGGTTGACCGGGACCGGCATGAACCGGAGAGGCTACAGGAATGTCTTCGCCGGCTAGGCCGATCGACCAGACCGTTATTCATGCGGCACTCGAAAATGGGGTGCCGATCTGCATCCGCGCAATCCGGCCAAACGACGAAGCCCGGATGCGAGGCGGGGTCGAGCAACTCTCGCTGGAATCGCGTTACATGCGCTTCTTCACCAGCGCGCCGACTTTGCCCGACCGGGTAATTGCGCGACTGGTCGCGGTGGACGGGCATCGACACCTGGGCTGGGGCGCGCTTTTGAGCGACGATCCCGATCATCCGGCGATTGGCGCGGTCCACGCCATCCGGAGCGATACCAGCACTGACCAGGCCGAACTGGCCATCGGCATCATCGACAGCTTTCACGGGCAGGGCCTCGCCCGAATGCTGATCGCGGTCCTGCTGGTGCATTGCCAGACTGAGGGCATCGCGACGTTGACGGCGCAGACCCTGGCAGACAACCGTCCGGCGATCCGGTTGCTGCGTTCACTGGGTGCGGAACGAACCGGGACAGAGGACGGCGTTTCGGAATTTATCTTCGATGTGTCCGGCGCGCTCAGCTCATTGCAGGACAGTCCCGAACCGGCCGGGCTGAAGACCGTGTTCGAAGCGCTTCAGTCTTACCTGTAGTTCAGCCGCCCAGATCAGCCACACTGGCCGCGGTGAAGCAGCTTCTGGTCGGCCAGGACCAGCGCCATCATCGCTTCAACAACTGGCACGCCGCGAATGCCCACGCAGGGGTCATGCCGGCCCTTGGTGCGGATTTCGGCCGCCGCGCCTTCACGGTCGATCGTTTCCACCGGCGTCAGGATCGAACTGGTCGGCTTGAAGGCCACGCGAACCTTGACCGGCTGGCCGGTCGAGATCCCACCAGCGATCCCGCCGGCATGATTGGCGAGGAATTCCGGACCCTGCGCACCCGGACGCATCGGATCGGCATTATCCTCACCGCGCAGGCGGGCGGCAGCAAAGCCATCGCCGATCTCCACGCCCTTGACCGCATTGATCCCCATCATCGCCGAAGCCAGTTCGGAATCGAGCTTGGCATAAAGCGGCGCCCCCCAGCCAGCGGGAACGCCAGTGGCCAGGCATTCGACCACTGCGCCCACCGAGGATCCAGCCAGTCGCGCTTCGTCGACGATCTTTTCCCAGCGCACCGCTGCCTTCGCATCGGGGCAAAAGAACGGATTGTTGGCAATCTCGGTCGCGTCAAAATTGGCGAGGTCGATCGCGTCCCCACCGATTTCGGCGACATAGCCAATGATCGTCACTTCCGGGATCACCAGCCGCGCCACGGCACCGGCAGCAACTCGCGCGGCGGTTTCCCGCGCTGAACTGCGTCCGCCGCCGCGATAGTCGCGAAAGCCATACTTGGCATCATAGGCATAGTCAGCGTGGCCCGGACGGTAGGCCTTGGCGACTTCGGAATAGTCTTTCGAGCGCTGGTCGACATTCTCGATCATCAGGCTGATCGGGGTGCCGGTGGTCTTGCCTTCGAACACGCCGGAAAGGATCCGCACCGCGTCGGGTTCCTGCCGCTGGGTGGTGAATTTTGATTGGCCCGGGCGACGCGCATCGAGGAAGGGCTGGATATCCGCCTCGTTGATCGCCAGCCCCGGCGGGCAGCCATCGACCACGGCACCCAGCGCCGGCCCATGGCTTTCGCCCCAGGTGGTGAAACGCAGCAGACGGCCAAAGGTGTTGAACGACATAGTGCAGCGGCTTTGGCGGCTATGTGGCGAAAAGTCCACTAGCGAGCGTCGGCGCGCCGCCCTAGGAAGCACACATGTTCCTGGTCGTCTTCCGCAATCGCAAACGCGCCGAGATGGATGCCGCCGCCTATGCCGCGGACGCCGCGCGCATGGAGGAACTGGCGCGGGCCCAGCCGGGCTTCATCTCGTTCAAAAGCTACACCGCTGATGACGGCGAAGTTGTGGCCATCTCCGAATGGGCCAGCGCGGAAGCGGCGCAAGGCTGGGGCCGTCATCCTGATCATGCCTTGGTCCAGAGCCGCGGGCGCGATGCCTATTATGAAAGCTACACGCTCTTCACGGCGGACAACCCCCGCACCCATCACTTCGAAAGGCCGCCCGCGTGAACCTGATCCTCTACGGCATTCCCAACTGCGATACGGTCAAGAAGGCCCGCACCTGGCTCGATGGACGCGGACTGGCCTTCACTTTTCATGACTACAAGAAGGCCGGGGCGGATACCGCCAAGCTGGCTGGCTGGTGCGATGCAGCGGGCTGGGACAAGGTGCTCAACCGCGCTGGCACGACCTTCAAGAAGCTGCCCGATGCGGACAAGGCCGATCTGGATCAGGCGAAGGCCGTGGCAATCATGGCGGCGAACCCGTCCTGCATAAAGCGGCCGATCGTCGAGCATCCGGGCGGACTGCTGGTGGGCTTCAAGGAAGCCGAATGGGCGGCGGCCCTCTGATGATCCTTTCTGCCGAGACACTGAAAACGCTGGAATGGCTGGCGGCGGGATTGGGTGTGATCAACATCGCCCTGCTGATCTTCCGTTCGCAGTGGAACTTTGCCTTCGCGATTGCCTCGGTCTCGCTCTACGTCTTCATCTTCCTTGAAAGTCGGCTCTATGCCGAAAGCGGACTGCAGGTGTTCTTCATCCTCGCCAATGTCTGGGGCTGGATCGTCTGGCGGCGCTCACTGGGCAAGGCGGAGGATGACAGCCGGATCGAAGTGCGCTGGCTTGACTGGCGCAGCCGCGTGGTCTGGCTGACCGTCACCGCCGCGCTCAGCCTCAATCTTGGCTGGCTGATGCACAAGTACACCAATGCCGCCATGCCCTTTGCGGACAGCGCGATTGCCGGGGCAAGCGTGGCGGCACAGATCCTGCTGGGCTATCGCCGGATCGAGAACTGGGTGCTGTGGATCGGCATCGATGTGGCGGCAGTGCTGCTTTACATCAACCGCGGACTCTACCCCACCGCCGGCCTTTATGGCGGGATGCTGGTGATGAGCCTGTTCGGCCTGAAGGAATGGATCGCCGCCGATCGCCGCCAGCGCGAACCTGCCGCCGCGTGACGATCACCGTCTGCTTCCACGGGGCCGAGAGCACCGGCAAATCAGTTCTGGCCGATCAGCTTTCGCGTGAGCTGGGCATTCCATGGGTCCCCGAATACGGACGGGCCTATGCCGAAGAGCACGGCACAGATTTCACCATCATCGATTTGCTTGCCATTGCCGATGGACAGGCCGCCGTCACCCGAGCCGCGCTGGCTGAGCAGCCGCCTCTGCTGATCCTCGACACCGATCAGTTGATGACGGCTGCCTGGGCCGAGATGCTGTTCGGCGCTGTGCCAGCGAGCTTGCTGTCCTATCCCAAGGCCGATCTTTACCTGTGCTTTGCCGCCGATGTGCCATGGGTGGCCGACGGCACGCGCTTCTTCGGGACCCAGGCTGAGCGTCAGCGGTTTGCCGCGCTGGCGCAGGACATGCTGCTGCGCACCGGGGTCCGCTGGCTGCCGGTCGGCGGTACTTGGGACGAGCGGGCGACCACCGTTGGGAACATTTTGCGCCAAGTCCTGATTGAACCGGGTCCGGGAAGCTGATCCGCCCTCGCCGGCCGTTAATGAGGCGGGGCAGGAGCTGGGTCCCGGGCCATTGCCTTAGGGCACACAACAGAGGACCTGCTATGCGCAAGATTGCCCTGATATCAGCTGCCACTGCCGCCGCTCTAGGCCTCGCCGCCTGTTCGGACCGGACTCAGGAAGCCGCCTCCAACACTGCTGAGTCCGCCGCCAATGACGTGTCGACCGGGGTCGACAAGGCCGCTGCAGCGACCGATGAACTGGGCGACAAAGCGGCCAAGGCCGCCAACACCGCAGCCGCCAACGTTGAGCAGAAGCGCGCCGAGGCAGAGGCAGATCTGCACAACGAATCGGTCAAGGAAGCGAAGACCGACTGACCGGCGCCGGACATCCGGCATTTACGCCCCAGCTTCACTGGCTTGACCTTCGGGAGCGATCGGGTCTTTCTAAGGACCCGGCGCTCCCGAAAGGTCGGCTGATGAACCTGTTCAAAGCGATTGTCCCCGGTGCACTGCTGACCTGGGTGGTCAGCACGGCGATTGGCAGTCAAGGATCGCGCGGCGCGTGGCTGGCGATTGAGCGACTGCACCTGAACCAACACTCGATCTACTGGTCCTGGCCGCTGTTCGTCGCGGGCACCGTGCTGGCCTGGGCGATGTTCGCCATGACCCCGAAGTGAGCCCGCGCAGGTCGCGGACATTCTTCTGCTTAAAGCAACGTCAACCATGGACAATGGGCTTGGTGTCAACCTAGGTCAGGTCAAGCAGGCTGAACCAAACCGGAAAGCGACGACTTACCTTGCAGATCTTCCTGGCCGCAGCGCTGGCGGCCGCTCCTCTTCCGGCAGACCCGCCACTCGCCCCGCCCGTGCCGGCGATGGAAGCCGCGCCTGAGCAATCGCCAGAACGCCCGGTACCCGCTGCAGCACCAGCCGCTGCAGCACCAGCCGCGCCCCAGCCACCGGCGAACCCCGACGAGATCATTGTTGCCGGGCAGGGTGCGCCGCCGGGAGACCCGGCAGCAGCCGTGAACGAGGTCAGCTTCGAAGCCGTCCAGGCGGTCGACAAGGCGGTGGTTGCGCCGATTGCGGAAGGCTACGTGAAGGCCACGCCCAAGCCGGTGCGGCAGGGCGTGCACAATGCACTAAACAACCTCAGCGAGCCGATCAACTTCGTCAATTCGCTCCTCCAGTTCAAGATCGGCCGGGCCTTCCGCGCGCTGGGCCGGTTCGGGATCAATTCCACCCTGGGCGTGGCCGGACTGTTCGATTTCGCGGCAAAGAAGCCGTTCAAGCTGCGTTATGACCGCAATGGCTTTGCCAATACGCTCGGCTTCTACGGGATCGGCGCAGGGCCTTACATGTACCTGCCGCTGATTGGGCCAACCTCGACCCGCGATCTGGTCGGGCGGGTGCTCGACCTGTCGCTGGTCCCGGGCGTGGCCGGCAAGCCGTTCAGTTCACCAGCCTATGCGCTGGGCACGGGGATTGCCCGTTCGCTCGACGACCGGGTCGAGCTAGACGACTTCCTGCGGCGGCTGCGGAGCCAATGCACCAACCCCTACGCCGCCGAGCGTGACTATTACCTGGCGGTCCGCGAAGCGGAGATTGCCGCCCTGCGCAAGCGCCCGTTCGACCTGGAAAGCCGTCTGCCGGCCTGCCTTGCCGAAGGGCCGATGACACGGGTTGGCCAGGCCGTCCCGCCGCCTGCTGCTGCGCCGGCACCCCCTCCAGCCGCGCTGCCGCCGGCGCCAGCGGCCGAGCCGGCTCAGGAGCCCAAGGTTACGCAGACGATGTAGTTGAGGGCCAGGTCCGGCGAGAGGTGCAGGCCTTTCGTGGGACTCCAGGCAATGCCCTGCGGCTCGCCCATTACCAGGCCGACACCTGCCAGCAGTTCGCGCAATTCATCCGGTGTCACGAAATCATCCCAGTGATGCGTGCCGCGCGGGACCATGCCGACGCGCTCCGCCGCCTCGACCATCAGCAGCTTTGATTGCGCGGTGCGGTTGGGGGTGGAAAGCACCATCAGCCCGCCCGGGGCGAGCGCGCCAGCCAGTGCACCGATGAAGGCTGGCTTGTCGGCAACGTGTTCGATCACTTCCATCGCCGTGACCAGATCGAACCCGGCCAGGCCAAGTCCAGCCACGTCGCCGCAGCGGTAGTCGATCGACAGCCCTCCACCGGCGGCATGAGCGCGCGCGGCAGCAACGTTTTCCTGGGCCGCATCAACTCCGGTTACCGCCGCTCCGAGGCGCGCGAGCGGCTCGCACAGCAGCCCTGCGCCGCACCCGACATCAAGGGCGCGCTTGCCCGCGAGCGGGCGGACACTGCGCGAATCGCCCTGCCAATGCGCGTCGACCGCCGCGCGCAGGAAGCCCAGCCGGACCGGGTTGAGCTTGTGCAGCATCGCGGATGAGCCCTTGGGATCCCACCAATCGGCTGCCAAACGGCCAAAATGGGCGGCTTCCTCGGGCCGGATCGTCGCGCTGATGGTTGCATTGCTCATGGACCCTCCCTAACAGGGCGCGCGCCGCACGGCGAGGGGTCGTGCGGGCAAGAATATTGCGGAAAGGTGCGTCTGGCGTGGCCCGCATCGTGATGAAATTCGGTGGCACCTCGATGGCGGGATCGGAACGGATCCGCCGGGTGGCCAACATCGTCCGCCGCCAGCAGGCAGCGGGCCATGAAGTTGCCGTGGTCGTCTCGGCCATGGCGGGCGAGACCGACCGGCTGGTCAATTTCTGCCGCGAGGCCAACCCGCTTTATGATCCGGCCGAATACGACGTGGTCGTTGCCAGCGGCGAACAGGTCACCTCGGGCCTGCTCGCGCTGACGCTGCAGGCGCTGGGCTGCCAGGCGCGGTCGTGGCTGGGCTGGCAATTGCCGATCCGCACGGACGATGCCCACGCCAAGGCCCGCATCGGCGAGATCGATAGCGACGCCCTGCTGGCCTCGATGGCCAAGGGCGAGATCGCCGTGATCCCAGGCTTCCAGGGGGTGACCGACGACAACCGCATCACCACGCTGGGCCGCGGCGGCTCTGACACCTCGGCCGTCGCCGTTGCCGCCGCGATCGGGGCCGACCGCTGCGACATCTACACCGATGTTGACGGGGTCTACACCACCGACCCGCGGATCGTCGCCAAGGCGCGCAAGCTCAAATACGTGACTTACGAGGAAATGCTCGAGCTCGCCTCGGTCGGTTCGAAGGTGCTGCAGACGCGCTCGGTCAGCCTTGCCATGAAGGAAGGCGTGCGGGTCCAGGTGCTGTCTAGCTTCATTGACGACGACGCCACCCCCGCTGATGAAATCCCCGGCACGATGATCGTGTCCGACGAAGAACTTGAGGGCATCGATATGGAACGCCAGCTGATCACCGGCATCGCTGCCGACAAGAACGAAGCCAAGGTCATCCTGACCCGCGTGCCCGACCGTCCGGGCGCCGTGGCGACGATCTTCGGCCCGCTCGCCGCCGCCAACATCAACGTCGACATGATTATCCAGAACGTTGGCCGCGACAAGGGTGAGACCGACGTGACCTTCACCGTGCCCAGCGCCGATCTGCTGCGCGCGCAGACCCTGCTGGAGGCGCAGAAGGAGGCGATCGGCTTCAACCGCATCATCACCGACGGCAAGGTCGCCAAGATCAGCGTCGTCGGCGTTGGCATGAAGAGCCACGCCGGGGTTGCCGCCACGATGTTCCGCGCGCTGGCCGATCGCGGGATCAACATCCAGGCGATCAGCACTTCGGAGATCAAGGTTTCGGTCCTGATCGACGAGGACGAGACCGAACTGGCCGTCCGCGTGCTTCACACCGCCTATGACATGGATGCCACCGAAGCCGCGTGAGCGAAGCGCTGAACTTGACACAGTTGACACTGCGTCCGCTTCTTCCAACACCGGGTTTGTCGCTGATTCCTGCGGGTTTCCCGCTGCATTTTGTACATCTGCGCGCCGGAAGAAAATAAAAACCGCAACGCGCAGCCCCCTCGCCCAACGGCAATGCGCGGGCTCCCATGAAGGAGCAACGGGGTACGAACGGTCTGGCATCCGATACAGATGACACAGTGTGCTGGCTGTAGGACAGCGTGTTCGGAACCGCGATTTCGATGGCACCCGGTACCGCTTCGAGCTATTTCCGGTGTGACCGGGGGGACCGCAAATGTCCGGCGAGCAAGCGCTTCCAGCTTTCAAGTTCCTGCCGCATGAACCATCGCTGTGGCAGCTGGTTCGGCAGGGGGTTGGCGATGTCGGCAGTTGCATCCCCGAAAGAATCCTGAACGACTTTGCGGTGCAGTTTCCCGGTCCAGGTTCTCCGCTGGTCCTGTCCCATCCTGACCTGGCCCGCGAAGTCCTGAACGACCGGCTCGGCCAGTTCGAGCGCGACAGGTTCATCCGGCGCCTGTTCCGTCGCTCGTGGGGGCAGGGACTGGCCGGGGCAGAAGGAGCCGCGTGGGAACGCCAGCGCAAGGCTGCGGCCCCCTTCTTCACACCCCCTTCGGTCAAGCGGCAGTTGCAGGCCTTCGCGCGCGAAACCGATGCGGTAGCTGGCAGACTGCCCGAAGATGCCGAAACCGAGCTCAATTCCCTGGCACTGCGGATTGTCGCGCGGATCGTATTCGCCGTGCTGGTCGAGGCGCGCGGCCAAATTGATCCGGATGCCGTGGCCAGCGATGTGCCCGGATACATCGCACGGGTGGTCGATTTCAGCCCGATTGACCTGTTGCCCCTGTCGGAGCGCCTGCTCGACTGGCTGAACGGGGTCGATCGCGATCCGCAAGTCAGCCGGGTGCGGGCAGCGGCCGGGCGGCTGGCGGCAAGCCGCGCGGACGGTGCGTCCCGATCCGACATGATCACCCTGCTTGAGGGCATTGGTCCGGTGCGCGACAACATCGGCGGATTGATCCCGGCGGCGCTTGATACCACGGTCCACGGCCTGAGTTGGGCACTGAACACGCTGGCGGTGCGGCCCGAGTGGCAGGCAAGACTGGCCGAGGAAGCCCAGGCCGCCGGACCATCGCCTGCACTGGAGCAACTGCTATTGGCCCGCCGCGTGGTTCAGGAAGTGCTCCGCCTATACGCGCCCGCTCCGCTGCTCGCCCGCAGCGCCAAGTTTGACCAGGTCCTCGCTGGTCACAAGGTCCGGCGCGGCCAGACGGTGATAGTGGCGCTCTATGCCATGCATCGCCATCGCCAGTTGTGGGTCGATCCCGATCGCTTCGACCCGGACCGCTTCCTGCCAGAGCGAGGCGTCAACCCGGCGTGGATGCCGTTCGGAACCGGCCCGAGAATGTGCATCGCTGCCCAGTTCGCCCAGGCCGAAATGGCAGTGATGCTGGCGCGGCTATTGGCGCAGTTCTCACTGCACCCCACCAGTCACCAGCCAGAACTTGCCCTGCGGACCGCCACGCGGTCGCGCAATGGACTAGTCGTCCGGATGCGTCGCCGCTGATCCTCTTCAGCGATTTTCCCGCCCAATCCCGTATTCGATCCGGATGCGGACCCATTCGCCGATCTTTGCGACCCCGCCGACACGCGGCGGGCGGACCTTGAACTGCCAGGCGGCGGCAAGGACGGCGCGTTCGATCCGCGAGCCTTGTGGGTATTCGCCCAGGCCGACGCAGTCCTCCACCCGGTAATCGGGCGCGGTACGGCAGGCGATCAGCGCCCAACCGGGACCATCGGCGGTGGAGAGATAGCCCGAAAGCTCGCTGTCATAAGGCTCGCGGTACCAGGCGGCGGCATACATTGGCTGGCCGTTGGGAGCCGAACCAACGCGCTTGCTGTCGCCCGGGACACCGGAATCGACCGGCCCGTAAGTGCCCTTGGGCGGCGCAGCGGGCGGGCCCGGCTGGCGCGGCACGCGCGCAATGTCGAGTTCGGCCATCTGGCTGCGCGATATCTGGATGATCGGCGGCGCAGGCTGGACCGGGGCAACTGTCGGGACCGGCACTGGCGGCGTTTCGACCGGCGCCTGCACAGGCGCCTTGGCCCGGGCCAGTTCGGGCTTTGTCTGGTCCTGCTCGGGCGCGGGCGGCGTGACCACGTTGACGCTGACCAGCGAGGGTGTGCCGGGGGGCTTTGGCGGATCGTAGAGCCCGATCGACAACACCGCGAGCACCAGCAGCGCCTCGACCACCAGTGCCAGCACCAGCGCAGTCCTGCGCTCGCGGTCACGCAGGCGTTCCAGCATTGGCGGGAGGGGATTGGGCACAGCGGCTCTTCGGCAAGAAGGGCGACCCGCCCTGACTGAGGCAGCGCCTAGGCCAGCGCGGGCAAGGCGACAAGCGCTGCTGTGCGGTTCCGGCTGAACAGCGCTTTAACGCAGCAACCCCGCCCCCGGCCTGAACCAGAGACGGGGCGATTGCTTGCCAGCGATGGGACTCAGGCGTGGATGCCCTTGTTCACATCGAAGCGGTCGGCGTTCATGACCTTGGTCCAGGCCTTGACGAAATCGCGGACAAACTTCTCTTCATTGCCGCGCTCGGCATAGACTTCGGCCACGGCGCGCAGTTCCGAATTGGAACCGAACACCAGGTCGGCCCGCGTGGCGCGCCAGGTTTCGCCGCCGTGGCTGCGGTCGGTGGCCACGAACTCTTCCTCGTCGCTGCCTTCGACCGACTTCCACGCGTTGGTCATGTCGAGCAGGTTGACGAAGAAGTCGTTGGTCAGCTGGCCGGCCCGATGCGTGAAGCTGCCATGGCCGCGCTGGCCGTAGTTGGTTCCCAGCACGCGCAGGCCGCCGACCAGCACGGTCATTTCCGGCACGGACAGGCCGAGCAACGCGGCGCGATCGAGCATCATTTCCTCGGTCTTCACGCGCAGCTTGCGGGGCAGGTAGTTGCGGAACGCATCAGCCTGCGGCTCAAGCGGCGCGAAGCTGTCGGCATCGGTCTGCTCGTCGCTGGCATCGCCGCGCCCGCCGGTGAACGGCACGGCCACGTTGAAGCCGGCGGCCTTGATCGCCTGCTCAAGCCCCACGACCCCGCCCAGCACGATGGTATCAGCCATCGAGAAGCCGGTTCCGGCGCGCAGTTCCTCGTACTTCGCAAGCACCTTGCCCAGTTCGGCCGGTTCGTTGACGTCCCAGTCCTTCTGCGGAGCCAGGCGGATACGGGCCCCATTGGCACCCCCGCGATGGTCCGACTTGCGATAGGTGCTGGCCGAGGCCCAGGCCGTCTTGACCAGCTGGCTGACGCTGAGGCCGCTGCCGGCGATCTTCGCCTTCATCGCCTGCACATCGGCTTCGCTCGGCACGGTCCCGGCCGGGACCGGATCCTGCCAGATCAGGTCTTCCGCCGGCACTTCCGGGCCAAGGTAGCGCGCCTTGGGACCCATGTCGCGATGGCACAGCTTGAACCAGGCGCGGGCGAAGGCATCCTTGAACGCTTCGTGATCGTGACGGAACTTCTCCGAGATCACGCGGAATTCAGGATCCATCTTCAGCGCCATGTCGGCGGTGGTCATCATGGTCGGCACCTTGATGCCGGGATCCCAGGCCGCCGGCGCCATGTCTTCCGGCTTCTGGTTGATCGGCTGCCACTGCTGCGCACCGGCCGGCGAGTGGACCAGCTCGTAGTCGTAATCGAGCAGCAGGCGGAAGTAGTTCTCCGACCAAGTCGTGGGGGTGTTGACCCACGAACCTTCGATGCCGCTGGTCACGGTGTGCTCACCGATCCCGCCGTGTTCGGCGCTGCTGGTCCAGCCGAAGCCGAGCGAGGCGATATCGCCGCCCGCCGGAGCCGGACCGAGCAGCGAGGGATCGCCATTGCCGTGCGCCTTGCCAAAGGTGTGGCCACCAGCGGTCAGCGCGACGGTTTCTTCATGGTTCATCGCCATGCGCTCAAACGTCGCCTTGATGTCGCGCGCCGACTGGAGCGGATCGGGATTACCGCCCGGCCCTTCCGGATTGACGTAGATCAGGCCCATCTGGATCGCGGCGAGCGGGCCGTCGAGTTCGGCCAGGCCGCGCTCGGGATCGATGCGGGTCTGGACGCCTTCGTTGACCCACTTGTCCTCGCTGCCCCAGTAGATGTCCTTTTCCGGCTCGAACACGTCGGCGCGGCCGCCGCCGAAGCCGAACACCGGGCCGCCCATCGATTCGATCGCGACATTGCCGGCCAGGATGAACAGGTCGGCCCAGGAAATGTGCTTCCCGTACTTCTGCTTGACCGGCCACAGCAGGCGCCGCGCCTTGTCGAGGTTGCCGTTGTCGGGCCAGGAATTGAGCGGGGCAAAGCGCTGCTGGCCGCTGTTGGCGCCGCCGCGCCCGTCACCGGTGCGATAGGTGCCGGCCGCGTGCCAAGCCATGCGGATGAAGAACGGGCCATAGTGGCCATAGTCAGCCGGCCACCACGGCTGGCTGTCGGTCATCAGCGCGGTCAGGTCGGCCTTCAGCGCAGTGTAATCGAGCGCGTTGAAGGCTTCGGCATAGTCGAAGTCATCGCCCATCGGGTCGCTCGCGCCATTGGGCGAGAGGATGTCCACCGCCAGGGCATCGGGCCACCAGTCACGATTGGTTCGGCCCAGCAGGGCGCGCACGCCGCCATCCTGCTGGTGGAACGGGCAGCCACCGCCTGCGATCGATCCGGTCTTGGCATCCATGATTTGTCTCCTGCTCAGCCCGGGACTCGCCGGGCGACTGAGGACACCATGTCTTACACGTTTAATCGATTGAAGCGATCAAAACTGGATAGAGTGTGGTCTTTTTCCGATTATTCGTCAATCAACCGAACAGCCAGGTTCCCATCAGCCGTCCGGGCATGAAAGCAAACAGACCGGGAATCGTCAACGCGCCAAGATAGAGGCCGACCAGCGTCTTTTTGTGTGCGGCAATATCGCCCCGGCGCACCGTGACGATGGTCTTCCAGGCGCCGTGCAAAGTCAGCGGCACGAACAGGTGGATCAAGCTGAATTCGCCGCCGTTGATCTGGCGGATGAACAGCGCAGTCAGCGCCGTCAGCACCATCAGCCCCACCCAGACCTTGCCCAGCTGCTTGTGGCGCGGCGTACCCTTGCGCGCCAGCATCAGCCAGGCTCCTAGTGGTAAGGCGGGCAGCACGCTGGCGACATGGATCATCACGGCGATGTTCTGGGTATTCGGATGGGCCGGTGCCAGTCCGGCCGCATACCGCACGACGCCCAGCACGCAGGCCGCGGTAAAGCCCACGCCGACGAGGCCGACAGCAGCGCGCAGCACCGGACTGAGAGCGAACGGCCTGGCGCGTGAGGCGGTCGGCAGCGGAAGGGCAGTGGCAGTCATCGCAGGTCTCCATGGCTGGGTCTTGGCCCGTCCTGCCGCCGGACCGTTCGCCCGCAAGCGCGCTTGCGCGGATGGTGCGCGGCGCTTCGTGAAAGGTGCCAATTTCCGGGGCCTGCCACTTTACGCAGCGCGAACGGGCGCTAGTTTCACTGGTAATGACCGAGACTTGCTCGCCGCCTGCAGCCCATCCCGCGCGCCAGATCGTGATCGATCTGGCGGTCATGTCGGTGATCGGCGTGCTGCTGGCACTGCTGGGTCCACTTGGCAGCTTTGACGCGCCATTCTGGCTGCGGCTGGTCTACTGGCTCGGCCTCGCCTGGGCTGGCTATGCCTGTTACCGGCCAATCGGCGGCCTGGTAACGCGGCTGGGTGCCAACCTTGATCTCCCGGAATGGTCGCTCTGGCTGCTGGCCTGCCTGATCGCGACCGTGCCGATGACCGTAGTGGTCTGGCTGGTCGAAGCCCTGCCCCCGCCGCTGGAGGTGCCCTCTGCCGAACGCTGGATCACGACCTATGGCTATGTCCTGGCGATTGGCGCGGTCATCACCATGGTTTTCTACCTGATCCAATCAAAGTCAGTGGCGGCTCCGGAAGCCGCTATGCCGCAGCCGGCGGAGCAGATCGCCGTCCGGCCGGCCCAGCCACGCCTGTTCGATCGGCTGCCCCCTGCCCTGGGCACCGACTTGGTCGCACTGGAGATGGAGGACCATTACCTGCGGGTCCACACCGCGCTGGGCTCTGACCTGATCCTGCTGCGGATGCGCGATGCCGTGGCGGAACTGGACGGGCTGGACGGCGCCCAGGTCCACCGCAGCTGGTGGGTGGCGCGCGGCGCCGTCCAGCAGGTGGAGCGCGATGGACGCAACATTCGCCTGGTCCTGCATCAGGGACTGGCCGCCCCGGTCGCCCGCAACATGGTGCCGGTGCTCAAGGCTGAGGGCTGGCTCTAGCCCGGCGGGGCTAGCCGGACGGACAATGCTTGCCTATAGGCGCGCGACGCTACGACCACGGGGGGAATTTCCAGTGTACGACAAGACCCATGCACTGATGGAACGCGGCCGCGCCTTCCTGGGAACCGAACATGCGATCCTCTGCGGGGCGATGTCCTGGGTGTCAGAACGCAACCTGGTGGCCGCGATCAGCAACGCTGGCGGGTTCGGCGTGATTGCCTGCGGCGCGATGACGCCCGAGCTGCTTGATACCGAGATCACTGCGACCAAGGCGCTCACTTCAAAGCCCTTCGGCGTCAACCTGATCACCATGCATCCGATGCTGTTCGATCTGATCGCGGTCTGCGCCAAACACAAGATCAGCCATGTGGTCCTGGCTGGCGGCATCCCGCCCAAGGGCTCGGTCGAGGCGATCAAGGAGTTCGGCGGCAAGGTGCTGGTCTTCGCGCCAACCCTGGCGCTGGCCAAGAAGCTGCTGCGCTCGGGCGCGGACGCGCTGGTGATCGAAGGCAGCGAAGCTGGCGGCCATATCGGCCCGGTCGCGACTTCCGTGCTGGCGCAGGAATTCCTGCCGGCGCTGGCGGCTGACCACGTGGTCTTCGTGGCCGGCGGGATCGGCCGGGGCGACATGATCGCCGCCTACCTCGAAATGGGCGCATCGGGCGTGCAGCTGGGCACCCGCTTCGCCTGCGCGAGTGAATCCATCGCCCACCCCGATTTCAAGAAGGCGTTCTTCCGCGCCAATGCGCGCGATGCGGTCGCCTCGGTCCAGGTCGATCCGCGCCTGCCGGTGATCCCGGTCCGCGCGCTCAAGAACAAGGGCACCGAGGAATTCACCGCCAAGCAGGTCGAAGTGGCCAAACTGCTGGATGAAGGCCAGATCGAGATGGGCGAGGCCCAGCTGCAGATCGAACACTACTGGGCCGGCGCCCTGCGCCGCGCGGTGATTGACGGCGATGTCGAGAACGGCTCGCTGA
Source organism: Sphingomonadaceae bacterium (assembly GCA_009926135.1). Lineage (GTDB taxonomy): Bacteria > Pseudomonadota > Alphaproteobacteria > Sphingomonadales > Sphingomonadaceae > Novosphingobium. Next base: position 17,134 of record RFPL01000018.1, on the reverse strand, counting down.
TGGCCGGGCAGTCGGTCGGCATGGTCACCAAGGAAGAGCCGGTAGCCGATATCATGGCCGAGCTGATGGGCGAGTGCGAGGCTGCACTGTCACGGTAGGAGAGCAAGGCATGCGGGTAAATGCACTGGATCACTTCAACGTGATCACCGATCAGCTGGATGAAACCGCCGCCTTCTATACCACCGTCCTGGGGCTTGAGCGCCGCGACGGTCCGCCGCCGCTGCCCCCCCATCTGGTCCAGTGGATGCACGATGATGCCGGCCGCGCGCTGGTCCACATCAACCACACGGAGTGCCCGCGCGCCTTTGACCGGGAAGTGTTTCCCGGCCAGCCGACCGGGGCGATCCATCATGTCGCGTTCAACTGCTCCGGCTTTGACCGGCTGATCGAGCGGCTCGATGCAGCCGGCCTGACCCGTCACGTCAACACCATCGGCTCAATCGGCTTGCGGCAGGTCTTCGTGACGGACCCCAACAACGTGGTCCTCGAACTCAACTTCTTCGGCGATTGAGTCCTGGTGTTGCCCAGGACAGGCCGGATGGCCTGTCCGCACCCATCAAGCCTCCAAATAAAAAAGGGGCCGGAACATTGCTGTTCCGGCCCATCTAGTTTGCGTTCGCAGGAGGAACGCCGGGAGGCAGGATCGGGAGAGGAGAGGAGGAGGAACCCGACCCTGCCAAGCTGAGGAGAGCGTTACATGTTGTAGGCGCGCTCTCCGTGTTCGGTGATGTCCAGGCCTTCCCGCTCGGCTTCGACCGAGGGGCGCAGCCCGATGGTGTACTTGAGGCCCAGGAAGAGCACGGCCGAGACCACGCCGGTCCAGACGACCGTGGTGCCAACGGCCCAGATCTGGGTCATGACCTGGGTGTAAAGGTCGAACTCGCCCGCCTTGGCCACTGGCGCGGTGTAGTCGATCCAGCCCTGGCCGCCCCAGGCCGGGTTGGCGACGAAGCCCGTGCCGATCGCGCCGACGATCCCGCCAACCGCGTGGATGCCGAAGACGTCCAGCGTATCGTCATACTTCAGCTTGTTCTTCACCGTGGTGACGAAGAAGAAGCAGACCAGGGTGGCAACCGCGCCGAGGATAATCGCAGTGCCCGGGTGGGCAAAGCCTGCGGCCGGGGTAATCGCGACCAGGCCGGTCACCACGCCCGAGGCCCCGCCCAGCAGCGATGGCTTCTTGTGGACGATCTGTTCGATCACTGCCCAGGTGACGCCCGCCGCAGCCGTGGCGACGAAGGTGTTGATGAAGGCCAGCGCGCCGAAGGCATTGGCTTCCAGGCCCGATCCGGCGTTGAACCCGAACCAGCCGATCCACAGCAGCGAGGCACCGATCATGGTCATGACCAGGCTGTGCGGCGGCATCGATTCCGACTTGAAGCCAACGCGCGGACCGATCACGAGGCAGCCGATCAGGCCGGCGATGCCCGCATTGATGTGAACCACGGTGCCGCCAGCGAAGTCGAGCGCGCCCCAGCCCCACAGCAGGCCGCTATCGTCAGGCGCGGCGTGGAGGAAGTCAGGACCGGCCCAGTACCAGACCATGTGCGCGATCGGGAAATAGGCGAAGGTCAGCCACAGCACCGTGAAGATGATCAGCGGCGTGAACTTCACGCGTTCCGCAAACGCCCCGACGATCAGCGCCGGCGTGATGCAGGCGAAGGTCATCTGGAAGATCACGAACACATATTCAGGCAGGTAGACGCTGTTGGAGAACGTCGCGGCGAATGTGGTCACGTCGACCCCGGCGAGGAACGCCTTGTCGAGCCCGCCAACGATCTTGGGGAACGGCGTGCCGGTCGAGGTGAAGGCCATCGAATAGCCCCAGGCAAACCAGACCAGCGCCGCGACGCAGACGATGGTCAGCACCTGCATCAGCACGCTGAGCATGTTCTTGGAGCGCACCAGGCCGCCGTAGAACAGGGCAAGCGCCGGGACCGACATCAGCAGCACGAGCGCGGATGCAACGAGCATCCAGGCAACGTCGCCCTTGCTGACCATTTCGGCGGTGGGGGTGAAGGCTGCGGTGGTCGCCGCCTGGGTGGCGGTCGCAGCCGCCTCGGTCGCGGCGGCGGTGGCCGCTGCGGTCGCGTCTTGCGCGAAGGCGGCCGTGGCGGCGAAGAGGCTGGCCCCCGCTGCGCCAAGACCGCAAACAATCTTGCGGATCATGGGATAAGTCCTCCTGTCAGGGTCGGCACTTGTGAAAGACTTGGCGCTCACAGTGCAGTATCCCCGGTTTCGCCGGTGCGGATGCGGGTGGCAGAAGCCAGGTCGAGCACGAAGATCTTGCCGTCGCCGATCGACGATGTGCTGGCGACTTGCTGGATCGTTTCGATCACCTGGTCGGCCAGGTCATCGGCCACTGCGACTTCGACCTTCACCTTGGGCAGCATGTTGGTCGAATATTCCGCGCCGCGGTAAATCTCGGTCTGCCCTTTTTGCCGCCCGAAGCCCTTGACCTCGGTCACGGTCATGCCCGCGACGCCGATCGCGCCGAGCGCTTCACGCACCTCGTCAAGCTTGAAGGGCTTGATGATGGCGATGATGAATTTCATGCCCGTCCCCTGTTTGCCTGCCGGGACCATCCCGGCGAAGCACACATCGCAAGGGCCGTGCCAATTTGGAATTATTTAGGAGATTCAGCGGAATCGACGAAACAGGATTGCGCCCCACGGTACGCTACCGCTCGAATTCTGCGCAGCTGCCTATTTTCTAGGCAGCTCGGCCCTGGCCCAGACGGGTAAATGATCCGAAGCCTTCGCGGCGAGCGCGGAGTGATGAACCCCGGCCTCCTCCAGCTCCCATTGCTCGGACAGCACCAGCCGGTCGAGCCGGCCGACCGGGCGGCGCGAGGGGAAGCTGGCGCCGGGAGTCAGCAGCCGCCAGGGTGCGCGGAATTCGCCCAGCGCGCCGCGGTGCAGGCTCCATTCGTTGCAATCGCCCATCAGCACGGTCGGGCAATGGCCATCGCAGCGGGTCAGGTGGTCGAGAATCGTGCGGACCTGCTGGCGGCGGCGCAGGCCGGACAGGTCAAGGTGCATGCCGACCACCCGGACGCGCTTGCCTTCGATCTGCAGGTCCGCCCGGATCGCGCCGCGCGGCTCGAGCGTGGGGAGCGGCACCACGCCGGCCTCGATCACCGTGATCCCGCGCCGAACCAGCAGCGCATTGCCGTGCCAGCCGAGCGAATCCGGGCGGTGATTGAGCGCGATTGGGCGCCACGGGGTGTAATCCTCGATCGCTTCGCGCGGCAGGACGCTCTCGCGCCGCCCGATCCGCCGGTCGGCCTCTTGCAGGGCAATGACATCGGCGTCGATCTCGCGCAGCACGGCCAGGATCCGGTCGGGATCGCGCCGCCGGTCGGTGCCGACCGCCTTGTGGATGTTGTAGCTGGCGAACTTGAGCTGCACCGGAGGCGCTATTCCCCGGCGATGTAGCGGTCGGTGGCCCGGGTCGGCAGGCCGTCGATCGAACGGGTGCGGCCGGCCAGCTTGGCCTCCCACTTCGCCGGGTCGGACTGGGCGTGGTACTTGACCAGCGTTTCTCGCTCGTGCCCCAGGTGCATCACCGGGACGCCCCAGCCGCACGAGGTCTGCACGCTGTCGACCGCGATATCGAAGATCTGGCGGGTACCGGGCAGCAGGGTGAAATGCCCGGCCAGCTCGGCCCATTCGGCATCCTGCGGCAGGACCGGGCGCCCCGTGCCGTAGAGCCGCAGGATCAGCGCCGGCTGCTCGAAATTGCACATCATGATCGTGATGCGGCCCCCTCCATCCTCGTTGGCAGCGGCAAGGTGGGCGTGGGTCTCGTTGCCCGATCCGCCAAGGTCAAGATAGGCCACGCGGTTCGGCCCCAGCACCTTGAAGGTATCCGCCAGACCTTTGGGGCTGAGGTTGATCCGCCCGTCGCTGACCGCCGTGGCGACGAAGAATACGACCTGCCGGGCGATCATCGCCTCGTGATCGAGCTTGATGTGGTCGGTGAAGTCCATGGCGCCAGCCTAGGCGCGGCAATCAAGCGCGGTCAACGCTCCTTGGTTGCCGAGAAGACCAGCTCCGGGTTCTTCTCCTGTTGATAGCCGACATCCCAGCTTGAGCGCGCCATGAACACCGGATCGCCATCGCGGTCCTTGGCCAGGTTCGACATGTTGAAATCGGCAAAGGCCTTGAGCGCAGCGTCGCTGCCCTTGACCCAGCGCGCCGTATCAAACGGCGAGGCTTCGAGCATGGCTTCGACCTTGTACTCCGCCTCCAGCCGGCTGATCAGCACTTCAAGCTGGAGCTGGCCAACCACGCCGACGATCCACTGCGCGCCGATCTCCGGATAGAACACCTGGATCACGCCCTCTTCGCTGAGGTCGTCGAGCGCTTTGCGGAGCTGCTTGGTCTTGGTCGGGTCCTTCAGCGCGACGCGGCGGAGGATTTCCGGGGCGAAGTTGGGCAGGCCCGTGAAGCGGACCTTGTTGGTCTCGCTTAGTGTATCGCCGACCCGCAGCGTGCCGTGGTTGGGGATGCCGATGATGTCGCCCGGCTCGGCGTTGTCGGCGATTTCGCGGTCCTGGGCAAAGAACAGGATCGGGGAATGGATCGCGATCGGCTTGCCGCTGCCCGAGGGGGTCAGCTTCATGCCACGCTTGAAGGTGCCCGACACCAGCCGCATGAAGGCGATCCGGTCGCGGTGCATCGGGTCCATGTTGGCCTGGACCTTGAAGATGAAGCCGGTCACTTCCTTGCCGTCGGGGCTGATCACCCCGGCATCGCTGGGCTGCGGCCGCGGCGGCGGGGCATATCGCGCGATGGCGTCGATCAGTTCGGCCACGCCGAAATTCTTCAGCGCCGATCCGAAATAGACCGGGGTTAGATCACCATTGCGGTAGGCTTCGATATCAAACGCGGGATAGCCGGCCTGGGCCAGCTCGATCTCTTCGGCGATTCCGGCGGGGATATTGTCCGCCGTCGCCGGTTCGCGCTTGCCCAGGAATTCGCGGCTGTCGCCTTCGGGGCGGCTGATCTGATTGGTGGCGAAGTCGAGCACGCCCTTGAACTCGCCGCCCATGCCGATCGGCCAGGCCATCGGGCAGACATCCAGCGCCAGGGCATCGGCCACTTCATCCAGCGTCTCGAACACCGAGCGGCCTTCGCGGTCGACCTTGTTGACGAAAGTGATGATCGGGACCGAACGCAGCCGGCAGACCTCGAACAGCTTGCGGGTCTGCGGCTCGATCCCCTTGGCCGCGTCGATCACCATGATCGCGGAATCGACGGCGGTCAGCGTGCGATAGGTATCTTCGGAGAAGTCTTCGTGGCCCGGGGTGTCGAGCAGGTTGAAGGTAACCCCGTCGCGCTCGAAGGTCATGACCGAACTGGTGACCGAGATCCCGCGCTGCTGTTCGATCTTCATCCAGTCCGACCGCGCCCGCCGCGCCGCACCGCGCGCCTTGACCTCGCCCGCCAGGTGGATCGCCCCGCCCTGCAACAGCAGCTTTTCAGTCAGCGTGGTCTTGCCCGCGTCAGGGTGCGAGATGATGGCAAAGGTGCGACGATTGGACATGGTGGCGCGCATAGCCGCGCGGGCGGGCAAGGTCTAGCGCAGTCCCCGCTGCAACAACTGGTTGGCAATGGCAGCCACTTCGGCTGGCGAACGATCACGCTCCAGCACGCCATAGCGCAGCCCCAGGAACACGTTCATGCCGATGATTGCCCAGGCGTGGATCTCGTCAACCTCGCCGGCGATCTCGCCGCGCTCCTTGGCCGCCTTGATCCGCGCATAGATCCGCCCGGCACCGCCATAATAGTGCGCCCGCCAGGCATCCGGGGCGACGAATTCGGCTTCGTCGATGATCCGGTAGATTTCGCTGTGGTCGCGCGCGAATTCGAGGAACCGGGTAAGGACGGAAAGTTCGGTCTCGACCGGGTCAAGCGCCTCGGCCACGATCGGCAGGGCCAGCTGGCGGACCTGTTCGGACATGTCGAGCACCAGCGCCTTGAACAGCGCCTCCTTGCTCTCGAAATAGGTGTAGAAGCTGCCCAGCGCCACGCCGGCGCGCTGGGTGATCGAAACGATCGAACTGTCGTGAAAGCCCTTTTCACCGAATTCGGCGGCTGCGGCATCAAGGATTGCGCGCTGGGTGCGGCGGCCGCGCTCGGTGCGCGGCTCACGCGGCAGGCTGGCCGCTGCGTCCATCGACTTGCTCCCCATCTGGCGGGCGACCCGGGTCACCCCTGTGACACTTGCGCCACGTTTCCCAACCATTCGCGCGTCCCTTCGCTCGACGCAAGCATATACAAGTTGAAAGTTGGTTCAACTTTTATATAAGGCGCGCAGGGTCTGTGACGGAAACCGCACGGGCCGGAGGATTCTTTGGGAGGAGCCCCACGATGCGTACCACTGCACTGCTTTGCCGAGCTTCGCTGATCGCCAGCGCCTTTGCCGGCCTTTCCACCCCCGCTCTGGCCCAGGAAGCAGGCGCGAGCGATGCCGATGATGCGATCATCGTCACCGCACGCCGCCGCGAAGAAAACCTGACCGACGTTCCAATCGCGATCACCTCGCTCTCGGCCGACCAGCTCGAGCGCACCGGCGCAGCCGATATCACCGCCGTGGCCGAACAGGCCCCGAACGTGACGATGGAAGCCAGCCGCGCGACCAACTCCACCCTCACCGCCTTCATCCGCGGCGTGGGCCAGCAGGATCCGGTCTCGGGCTTCGAGCAGGGCGTCGGCATCTATCTTGACGATGTCTACCTCAACCGCCCGCAGGCCGCCGTGGTCGATATCTATGACGTCCAGCGCATCGAAGTGCTGCGCGGTCCGCAGGGCACGCTCTATGGCCGCAACACCGTTGGCGGCGCGGTCAAGTACGTGACCCGCAAGATCGACAACGATCCCCGCCTGTCGCTGCGTGGCACCTATGGCACCTACAACCAGGCCGACGGCGTGATCACCGCCAGCACCCCGGTGGGTGACGGCACGCTGCGGCTCGGCGGCTCGCTCGCTCGCCTGTCGCGCGGCGGCTTCGGTGAGAACCTCACCACGGGTCGTGAAAACTACAACAAGGACATCTGGGCTGGCCGCGGCACCACCGAAGTCCACGCCGATGGCTTCTTTGCCCGCGTCTCGGCCGATTACACGCATGACAAGTCGACCGAGCGCGGTGGGCACCGCCTGATCCCCAGCCAGTTCACCAACACCCCGATGCTGAGCAACGTCTATGACACCCAGGGCGGCCTGGTTTCACCCAAGCAGGACGTGAAGGCCTGGGGCACCTCGCTGTTCATGGAAGGCGAGCTCAACGATACGCTGACGGTCCGGTCGATCACTTCCTATCGCAAGGACGATTCGGCCTCGCCGATCGATTTCGACGCGCTGCCGGCGGTCGATGTCGACGTTCCGGGGATCTACAAGAACCGCCAGACCAGCCAGGAACTGCAGCTGCTGATCAATTCGGGCCGCTTCAACGGCCTGATCGGCGCTTACTACTTGAACGCCACTGCCCTGACCCAGTTCGACGTGCGGCTGTTCACCACGCTCAACGGCCTGACCGCCTTCACCAGCGCCGATATCGGCACTGACACGCTGGCCGGGTTTGCCGACTTCACTTATGACCTGACCGACCAGCTCAGCCTGTCGGTTGGCGGGCGCTATACCTGGGACGAACGTTCGGCCACGATCCTGCGCCAGAACTACCTGGGTGGTGGTTCGCCGGTGTTCGGCGGGGCCGGGGTCGCCTTTGGCGCGCCGGGCACCAACTTCAAGGGCAAGAGCACGTTCAAGAAGTTCACGCCCCGCGGCTCAATCAGCTTCAAGCCGGCTGAGGGCCACAACCTCTATGCCTCGTTCTCGCAGGGCTTCAAGGGCGGCGGCTTCGACCCGCGCGGTGCTGGCGTCAATGCGCCCGACCTTGATGGCAATGGCGTGCGCTCGGACGCTGAAATCGCCGCCTTCCTGAGCTTCAAGCCCGAGAAGGTCGACAGCTACGAAGTGGGCTACAAGGGCTCGTTGCTGGACCGCAAGCTGTTCGTCGCGATTGCCGCTTTCCGCATGGACTACACCGACGTGCAGATCCCGGGTTCGGTGGCTTGCACCGTTTCGGGCCTGCCGAGCTTCTGCGGGGTCGTTTCCAACGCCGGCAAGGCGCGGATGCAGGGCCTCGAGCTTGAAGCCCGCGCCAAGCTGGGCGGGCTGACCCTGTCGGGTTCGCTTGGCTACATCGACGCCAAGTTCCAGAAGTACATCACCAACATCGCCAGCGTTCCGACCGACGTGGCAGCCTTCCGCAAGATCCAGAACACCCCGGCATGGACCGGTAATGCGCAGGCCAGCTATACCGCCGATCTGGGCGAGGGATCGCTGACCGCAACGGCGGGCGTCTCGTTCAAGAGCACGACCTACCAGTTCGAAGTGCCCAACCCCTATCTCGACCAGGGCGCTTACCAGTTGGTCGATGCCTCGCTGATCTACGCCGCGCCGAACAAGCGCTGGACGCTGGGCCTCTATGGCAAGAACCTGTTCGACGTGAAGTACAAGACCTCTGGCTATAACTTCATGGCCGGCAATGCGACGACCGGGGCTCCGCTGACCAATCCGGTCACTGGCGCACTGATCCCGGCGCTGGGCCGCGAAGGCACCCTGACCGCCTTCTACGGCAATCCGCGCCAGGTCTTCGTGACGGCAACGGTCAACTTCTGATCAGCGCCTGACAAGTTCCTCCCTGCCGCCCCTCGCACCTTCGGGTGCGGGGGGCGTCTTTTTTAGCCCAAGACTGTTTAGCGAGGGCGGCGCAGGATCACGTAAAGCGCGCCGGACCCGCCGTGGCGCTGATGCGCCGGGCGGACAGCGGCTATGCTGCTGGCGTGAGGTCCGGCCGCGAGCCAATCGAGCAGCTTGGCGCGGATCGCGCCGCGCCGCTCGCCTCGATCAGCTGCGGCCACCGGGCGCGGCTTGCCGGTGATGACCAGCAGCAGCCGCGCGCCCATCGCCACCGCTTGGGAAAGACCCGCATCAAGCCGGGCGTGCGCCGCATCGAGCGAGTGACCGTGCAGATCAAGCGTCAGATCCGGCGCCAGCTGCGCCTTGGCCAGCTTGCGCTCCCACGATCCGTCCAGGCCGTGCCGGTCAAGCGGACGCGCCGGAACAGCTTTTGGCGGTGGGACCGGCAGTGGCAGCGGTACCCGGCCCTTGATCCGCGGCGCGGGCGATGGCGGCGCAGCGGCGGCAACTGCTTTTGCGATGACCGGCCTTTCCGGGTGAAGCGGCGCGATCGTGCCGGCGACGCGCGCCCACAGCTCGGCCTCGGCCGCGGAAAGCCCGCGCGGGGTGCGCATCAGCTTGACCCCAGCCGGGCCAGTGTTCCCTTGGGCAGCAACAGCAAGGCCTCGCCCCGACTGCTCATCCCGCCGGCGATGACGCGGGCATCCTCGCCCGCCCCCCAGAAGGTATCGAAGCGGTTCGCGCCCTTGATCGCGCCGCCGGTATCCTGGGCGACCCACAGGCCACTGGCTTCGGGCCGCTCCATCTTGAGCCAGATCGGCGCGCCCAGCGGGACGTAAGCCGGATCGGCCGCAACGCTGCTCTCGCGCCGCACTGGCACGCCCAGCGCGCCGAGCGGGCCGTCACCGGTCAGCTCGCGGAAGAACACGAAGCTCTTGTTCTCGCGCATCAGAGCGTTCCCGGCTTCCGGCTGCTCACGCACGTACTGCATGATCCCCTGCATCGAGCCGGAATATTGCCCCGGCAGAGTGCCGAGCAGCCCGCGCTGGCGCATGAGCCCGCCGATGCCGGTGTAGGGTTGGCCGTTCTGTCCGGCATAGCCGATCCGGATCACTGAGCCATCAGGCGCGCGCAACCGGCCAGAGCCCTGGATCTGCAGGAAGAACATCTCGACCCGGTCGGCTGCCCAGGCAATCTCCAGCCCCTTGCGCGCAAGCGCGCCGTCATAGATCTGGCCGCGGTCGTAATAGGGGACGAACGCCCCGCTTTCGTCATAGCGGCCGAGCGGCATGGTGCCGTTGGGATTGGGCGCAGCATCACCGGGCTTCGCACGGACCAGATCGGGCGGCAGGGCATAGACAGGCACCTCGAAGCCGGGCTGGCGGGTTCGCACACCGGCGATTTCCGGTTCGTAATAGCCAGTGGCAAAAGCCTTGCCGTCAGCAATCCGTACTGCCTCGAACTGCTGGGTGAAGAAGCGTTGCGCCTCGCCATCAGGCCACTTGGCGGCAGCATCGCAGGCCTGCTGCCAGTCAGCTGTGCGGGTCAGGCCCGAGACATCCTCGCGCGTGACCAACTGCGGGCAGCTTTCGCGGAACGAGGCGAGCGCGCTGGCGGCATCGGCCTGGGCAATACCCAGGCTGTCGATCGGCGGACCGGCCCAGAACCCGGCGGCCAGCGCAGTCGTCGCGGCAACGCCGGCCGGGGGTTGCACCATAACAGCGGGAGCAGGAATGATTCGGCCACAGGCGGCCAGCAGCGCCAGCCCGGCCAGCGCAGCGATGCCCCCCAGCCGCATCGGGCGATCAGGCCTCGTCAGTCTCGTCGAGCAGCCAGTCCGGCGAGGCCGAGGTGACGTTGCGGCTGAAGGTCCACAGGTCACGCGCCTCGATCGCATCGTCAAGCGAGCCGGCCACCACCTGACCTTCGGCATTGCGGGTCACGGCCGCAATGTCAGCAGTGAAGCGGATGGTGACGCGCGCCATCGGCGCTTCGAACGCAGCCGATACAATGACCGCTTCTTCGATCCGGATGAGGCGATTGTTCATGGTTTCACCGGCGGCATCCCGCGCGGCGATGGCGGCAATGAAGCCGTCATAGACATCGCGGTCGCACAGTTCGCCGAGCGTTTCCTTGTCACCCTTCCAGAAGGCTTCGAGGACCATGCGGTAGGCGCCCTTGGCCCCTTCCAGGAAGGCGGTGATGTCAAACCGGCGGTCCGCTGCCGCGATTTCGCGCAGCCCCCGCTCGATCGCCGGGGTAACTCCGGCGACTGGCATGCGAACCGGAGCCGGGCCGCGATCGGCGGCTTCGGTGCCGGCCATCCGCGGCGTTTCGGTCGGACGCGGACCCTGGATCACTTCCTCTTCATGCTCGGCCCGGCGGCCAAGCACAGAATAAAGCCGCAGCCCCAGGAAGGCGGCGATCATGGCGAGGATGACGATCTCGACGGTCTTGTCCACGTGTTCAGTCCCTGCCGCACAGGCGCGGCGTTGCAATTCCCTATGCCTAAATAGGTACCCAAGACAAATGAACAACGCGTGGACATCGCCCTGACGGCAATTTTTTGCGGCCAGTAACGGCGGGCTGGCCGGATTGGCGCAAAATCCTTTACCGCGCCCACCCGGCAATGCTAGGCGCGCGGCCAATTTCCAGTCCATTTCCAGCCGAAAGTACGCTGCATCATGTCCGACGAAGGCAACATCATCACCGACCTTGGCCTTGAAGGCCCTGCCATGAATGGCGCCGACACCGCGCCTGCCGCCGGGATCATCTCACAGTACGTCAAGGATCTCTCGGTCGAGAACCCCAACGCGCCGGACAGCTTCTCGTGGACCGACGCGCCGCAGATCGACGTGCAGTTCAATATTGGCGCCCGCGCGCTGAGCGACGAAGTAAGCGAGATCGAACTCAAGATCGCGCTGAAGTCGATTGCCCAGGCCGGCACCGCTTTCATCATCGACCTGTCCTATTGCGGCCTGCTGGGCATGCGCAATCTGGACGAAGCCTCGAAGCACGCCTTCACTTATGCCGAAGCGCCGCGGATTCTGTTCCCGTTCGCCCGCCGCGTGATTGCTGATGCCGTGCGTGATGCCGGCTTCCCGCCGCTGCTGCTGGAGCCGATCGATTTCAACGGCATCTACCTGCAGCAGCTGGCCGCCCAGCAGGGCGAAGGCGAGGGCGACGCGGCTCCGATCGGTAACGCCTGATCGCTAACGGGGTGGGGGCACCAGCTTGAGCCTGATCCGCAACGTCGGCACGATTGGCGGGCTGACGGCGGTCAGCCGGGTGTTCGGCTTTGCCCGCGACATGATCCTGGCCCGCGTGCTGGGCGCGGGGCTGGCGGCTGATGCCTTCCAGCTGGCTTTCACGCTCCCCAACACGTTCCGCCGGCTGTTCGCCGAGGGGGCGTTCAGTGTCGCCTTTGTCCCGCTCTACAGCCGGGCGCTGCATGGCCACGATGGCCAGCCGGGCAGCGAAGCCGCCGCCGAGAAGTTCGCCGACGATGTCCTGGCGGTGTTCGTCTGGGTGCTGGTGGCGTTCAGCGCGCTTGCCATGCTGGCGATGCCGGGCATTGTCTGGCTGCTGGCCAGCGAGTTTCAGAAGATCCCGGGCAAGTTCGAGCTGGCGGTCACCCTGAGCCGGGTAACCTTTCCCTACCTGACGCTGATCAGCCTCGTGGCGATGCTCTCGGGCCTGCTCAACGCCCGCTCGCGCTTTGCGCCGGGCGCAGCCGCGCCAATCCTGCTGAACGTCAGCCTGATCGGCGCGATGGGCACCGCCTGGTACCTGAACCGCGGCGATGACCTGTTTGCCGCCTGGTCGCTGGCGGTTGGCGTTTCGGTCGCCGGGGTGCTGCAGCTGGCCTATCTGGTCGTCGCAACACGCCGCGCCGGGGTACGGCTGAAGCTGACCCTGCCGAAGCTGACGCCCGAGGTGAAGCGGCTGGGCGTGCTGATCCTGCCCGCCACCTTCGGCGCCGGAATCTACCAGATCAGCCAGCTGGTCGACACGTTCTTTGCCACCAGCCTGCCGCAAGGCTCGCTGACCCTGCTCAAGCTGGCCGACCGGCTTAACCAGATGCCGCTGGGGATCGTCGGGATCGCGCTGGGCACGGCGATCCTGCCAATGCTCTCGCGCCATATCCACACCGGCAATCGCAGCGAAGCGCAGCGGTTGCAGACCAATGCCTTCGAGATCGCCACGCTGCTGACCCTGCCGGCCGCTGCCGCCCTGGCAATCTGCGCCCCGGCTTTCGTCACGGCCTTCTTCGTTGGCGGCAAGTTCCGGCCCGAGGACGGGGTGATCATGGCGCAGATCGTCGTGGCGCTGGTCGCCGGCCTGCCGGCCTATGTCATCGTCAAGATCCTGAACCCCGGCTTCTTCGCGCGCGAAGATACCCGCACCCCGGTCTGGACCGCGCTCGCCTCGCTGATCTTCAACGTGCTGCTTAACTTCTACGTGGTACGGCAGTACGGGATCGTCGGGCTGGCCGCGGCGACGGCCTGTTCGGCCAGCCTCAATTGCCTGCTGCTCTACATCATCCTGCACCGCCGCGGCTGGTTCCACTTCACCGCCAAACTGGCGGGCCGGGTGCTGCGCCAGCTGATCGCCACGGCGGCGATGGGAGCGGCGCTGTGGTTGCTGATGCCGGTCCTGGCCCCTTATTTCGGCGCTTCGGTGTTCGACCGGATCTGGTCACTGGCTGTGCTGGTCGGCGCGGGGATGGCGGTGTTCTTCGGTGCGGCCTATGTGGTCGGGGCGCTCGATCCCGATCTGGTCGCCATGCTGCGCCGCCGCCGTCCCAAGCGGGATGAGCGCGACGATGAAATTCTGGAGGTTGAGTAATTCCCATGCGCGTCGTTTCCGGCATCCAGCCCACGGGCAACCTGCACCTTGGCAACTACCTGGGCGCAATCCGCAACTGGGTGCGGATGCAGGATGACGTCACCGCGAAAGGTGGCCAGTGCCTCTATTTCCTGGCTGACCTTCACGCCATTTCTCAGCCGCACGTGCCGGCGGACCTTTCCGCCAACACCCGCGAGATGGTCGCCGCGCTGGTTGCCTGCGGGATCGATCCCGATCGCTCGATCCTGTTCAACCAGGCCCAGGTGCCCCAGCATGCCGAGCTGCAATGGCTGCTCAACGGCACGGCCCGGATGGGCTGGCTGAACCGCATGACCCAGTGGAAGGACAAGGCCGGCAAGAACCGCGAAGGGGCCTCGGTCGCGCTGTTCACTTATCCCGTCCTTCAGGCCGCCGACGTGCTGCTGTATCAGGCCACCCACGTCCCAGTGGGTGAGGACCAGAAACAGCACCTGGAGCTGGCGCGCGACATTGCGCAGAAGTTCAACAATGACTTTGGCGCCGGGGAAGAAGTCTTCACCCTGCCCGATCCGATCATTCCGGCCGAAGCGGCGCGGATCATGTCGCTCCGCGATGGCAGCGCCAAGATGAGCAAGTCCGATCCCTCGGACATGAGCCGCATCAACCTGACCGACGATGCCGAAACGCTGATGGCCAAGGTCAAGAAGGCGAAGACCGATCCTGAACCGCTCCCGTCCGACAAGGGCGGGCTGGAAGGGCGGCCCGAGGCGGCCAACCTGGTCGGGATCTATGCCGCCATGTCGGGCGAAAGCCAGGACGCGGTGCTGACGCGCTTTGGCGGCGAAGGCTTTGGCAAGTTCAAGCCAGCGCTGGGTGAGCTGCTGGTTGAAAGCCTGGCTCCGATCAACGCCCGCTTCGTGGAACTGCGGCAGGACCGCGCCGCGCTCGACGCGATCCTGCGCCAAGGCGCGGAGAAGGCCCGGGCGCTGGCGGTGCCAACGCTGGAAAAGGCCTATGCAGCCCTGGGGTTGGTACGCGGCTGACCGTTCGTCGCTATTCAAGCACGATTAAGCGGCGCTTCCCTAGCTGGACGGCAATGCTAACCTTTGCGCTGGTCCGTCTGACGATTCGCAGGCGGGCCGGATTACGGAGTTCCGGTTCCATGTCGCATACAACCGTCTCGCCGCTCGGCCGGCTTAAGCTGGCAGTGGTTCCGTTGCTGCTGCTGGCGCTCAGCGCCTGTGCCTCCGGTTTCAACAGCCAGGTCACCCGCTTTGCCAGCCAGTTGCCGGCACCGCAGGGCCAGACCTTTGCCGTGGTGGCCGATGATCCGGCGCTGGCCGGAGGGCTGGAGTTCTCACAGTATTCCCGCCTGGTCGAAGACCGCATGGCCGGCCTTGGCTATCGCCCGGCCCCGCCGGAAGCAGCCACGCTGATCGTCCGCTTCGATTACGGCGTCGACAAGGGCCGGGAACGGGTCCGGCAGAGCGCCTTCGCCGATCCGTTCTGGTCTGACTGGTATGGTCCCCGCGGATACTGGGGCTATGGCCGGCGCGGCTTCTACCGCCCGACTTCGGTCTGGGGTTACGGCTGGTACGATCCGTGGTTCGATGGCGGGGTGGAGAGCTACACCGTCTACACCAGCGGGATCAGCCTGAAGATCGATCGCAAGGCCGATGGCCAGCGCCTGTTCGAAGGCAAGGCCGAAGCTGCCTCTGTCTCCAATCGGCTGCAGTACCTGGTACCCAATCTGGTTGAAGCGATGTTCACCGATTTCCCCGGCAATTCCGGGGAAACCATGCGGATTACGGTTGCGCCGGAAAAGAAACGCCGCAATTAAGGTCACAACACCGAGTGGGCGGGCCTGGCAACAGGCCCGCCTTTTTCGTGCCTGCAGTGCGCATTGGTCAGCCCTTGAGGGCGACGACCCCGCCAGTCGAACCGAAACCGCCGGTGCCGCGCGTCGTCTCGTCAAGCGCGTGAACTTCGACCCAGCTGGCGCGGGTCACCGGGGCCAGCACCAGCTGCGCCACCCGGTCTCCCCGGCGGATCGCGAACTCGTCGGCGCTGTGGTTGATCAGGATCACCTTCAGCTCACCGCGATAATCACTGTCGATCGTGCCGGGGGTGTTGGGCACCGTGATCCCGTGCTTGAGCGCCAGGCCCGAACGCGGCCGGACCTGGATTTCGAACCCATCGGGGATCGCCATGGCCAGACCCGTGGCGACCGCATGGCGGGCGCCGGGGGCAATCGTCACGTCCTCTGCCGAGACCACGTCCATCCCGGCCGCGCCAGCGGTGGCATAGGCCGGCAGATCCAGCCCTTCCCCGTTCGGCAAGCGCATCACGGCAACGGCAACATCAGGCATTGAGGGCATCTGCAATTCTTTCGACGAGGGCAACGGCCACTTCGTCCTTGGGCAGTTCGGGCAAGTGGTCAATGCCCTTGCCGGTCACGATATGGACCCGGTTGATATCGCCGCCCATCACATCGCCAGACACGTCATTGGCGACGATCCAGTCCGCCCCCTTGCGCTTGCGCTTGTCCTTGGCGTGTTCCAGCACCTTCTCGGTCTCTGCCGCAAAACCGACCACCAGCCGCGGCCGTTTGTCGCTGACCGAAACCATCGCCAGGATATCCGGATTTTCGGTCAGGCGCAGCGCCGGCGGGGCCGAGCCGCGCTTCTTCATCTTTTCGGGCACATAGTCCTCGGTCCGCCAATCAGCGACGGCGGCGACCATGACGGCGGCATCAGCCGGCAACGACCGGCGAACGGCTTCGGCCATCTCACGCGCAGTTTCCACGTCGATCCGGTCCACGCCCGGCGGCGTCGGCAAGGCAACCGGGCCCGAGACCAGAGTCACCCGTGCGCCGGCCCGCGCGGCGGCGGCGGCAATGGCATAGCCCTGCTTGCCGGACGAACGGTTGGCGATGTAGCGCACCGGATCGATCGGTTCATGGGTCGGCCCGGCAGTGACCAGCACGTGCTTGCCGAACAGCGGACGGTGGGCCGGTTCCTCTTCGAAATCAGGCTGGCCGACCAGCGGATCGGCTTCGGCGGTTTCGGGCGTATCGGCCAACAAGGGCTCGGGCGGGGTCTGGTTCATCACCAGGTGATTGATCGCCTCGGCATCGGTCGGCGGCGCGGCCCGGGCCTTGCCCTTCTTGACGAGGATCGGGCCGGCATCGCCCGGGACCGGATCGGGCAGCGGGGTCAGCGGCGCGATTTCGTCGGCGAAGTCCTCATCCGGGACCACGTCATCGATCACGGCGTCTTCGGGTGGCACCTGGTCTTCGAACAGGATCCGGGTGTTGGTGCTGCGCTGGATCAGGCCGCCAGACAGCCCGCCCAGGCTAAAGCTTGCGCTTTCATCAGCCTCTTCGGGTTCCCAGGTCAGCTCGGGCAGGGCCACGATCGGTGGATCGAGCGAGAGCGTCTCGCAGATCGCGGCCATCACCTGGATGGGTTCGGGCAAGCGGCCGGGGCCGAACTCGCCGCAGGCCATCGGGCCTTCATCGGGTTCCATCACCCCGACGCCGCGCTCGCGCAGCGCGGCGTCGGGGTGATGGAACCCGATGAAGGCCCGATGGCCTGCGG
>RFPL01000017.1 GCA_009926135.1 Sphingomonadaceae bacterium | reverse complement strand
GCGGTCTGGTTGAACTCGACCTGGGCATTGTTGGCGATCGCGCCCTGCAGCGAGGTGGCGTCACCCGTCAGGCGGCCACCGGCAACGGTCGTGCCGCCGCTGTAAGTGTTGGCACCCGTCAGCGTCAGCGTATCGGCGCCGGTCTTGATCAGCTGGCCCGTGCCGCTCATCACGCCGGCATAGGTGCCGGCAGCGGCCTGGTTGAACTCAACCTCCGCATTGTTGGTGATCGCGCCTTGCAGCGAGGTCGTGTTACCAGCCAGACGGCCACTCGAAACGGCAGTGCCACCAGTGTAGGTGTTGGCACCCGTCAGCGTCAGCGTATCAGCGCCAGTCTTGATCAGTTGGCCTGTGCCGCTCATCGCGCCGGCATAGGTGCCGGCTGCGGTCTGGTTGAACTCGACCTGGGCATTGTTGGCGATCGCGCCCTGCAGCGAGGTGGTGTTACCAGCCAGACGGCCATCCGAAACGGCAGTGCCACCGGTGTAGGTGTTGGCACCGGTGAGCGTTAGCGTACCATTGCCGACTTTGGTGAGCTGGCCTGCACCCGAGAAAATGCCAGACATTTCGACATTATTACCATCGGTGTCGATCGTGCCGCCTTCGGTCTGCACCGCAAAATCAGATGCCACCGCACCGCCAGAGCCAAGAACCAGCTTGCCGCCGGTGAAGACCGGGTTCACTTCGCCAGCCGCAAGCTGCGCTATGGTGTACGAGGGAACCGCCGTGTCGATATCCGGAACGGCGGGGGTAACACCGCCGCCAGTGATGGCTACTGCGGTGCCGGTGAAAGTCCCGAAAACGCGGCTTACATAGAATACTGGGTCAAGTTGCAAGTCCAAGCCATTGAACGCACCGAAGCCAAGCTTATAGGTCCCGTCGGCGGCAATCACGAACGACCCGCCGATCCAGGGTGTGTTGCCATAGCTTTGCAGAATGGCCGTCCCGGTCTGGTAGCCCGAATCACCGGGGGTTATCGACGTCTCACCATTGCGCGCCAGCAGGTAGACCTCGTTCAGGCCCGAACCCGAAATCGAGGAAAACACGCCGTCGGAAAAGGGCAGGTAATCGCCAGCGGCATAGGCCCAGCTGTAAGTGTAGGTACCGGCCGTCAGGTTGAATTCCTGAACGATTGCGCCATAGTTCGTGGTGTCGAGACCGGGTCCGGAACCAACCACGCCCAGCATGGTTCCGTTCGTCAGACCCAGGAACGCATCGATCGTGCTTACATTGAGGCTGGCTCCCTGCGGCGTAATTTCCACCATGTCTTCACCAGCTGCCGGGGTCAGGGTGAAAATATTTCCGCCAAAATTGTAAATGACCGTGCCGGTCTTGACCGTTGCGGTGCCATTGGTGGTCCATCCGGAGAGGCCGCTACCATTCGTAATCGGCACCTGATCGGCAAGTGCGGCAGTCATGATCATGGTCGATGCAGCGCCGGCGAGCGCGGCTTTCCAGCTAAAGCGGCGGGCCTTGCCTGCCTTCGCCACTCGGGAAATAGGAATCATCGATAAGCGAATTGCGCGCTGAAATGTCGAGATCATATCTACCTCTGCGGACCGTAATTGATCACTCAATCCAGCAATCACCCAAATTTCACAATAAGGATTAACAACAGCATTTATTCTATCATATAAGGATTATTGCGTAATTTATTTCTCATTATTGCCAATAAATTGCTGACAGATGTAAAAACTCACAAGTATAATTCGATAGGCGCATACGCATATTCTCATATATAAGTTGTTTAATAGTACTTTTAAATGCAGGGCGCGTCATTTGGTGATCTTGTTTGATAATCTTTGCAGCAAGCTCCCTTTTTATTCGGCGTAATCCGCGGTGCGCTGCCCATTCGGAAACCGGTCACCCGCGCGACCTGATGCAACAGGCCGCACCAGTCGCGGTGTTGCTTTGGCCGGCAATCTGCTAGGCTGGATGCCTGTTCGGTCCAGCCGGGGAACTCAATGCAGCCGATCGGAATGCGTGACCGAATACCGGCCGACTATCCAGTCGTGGCGTTCTTGACGCTGGCCCTGGCCTACACCGCCTTGTCCTGCCTGGGATTGCAGTGGTCGACCATCTCAGGTGCAGCGAGCCCGGTCTGGCCGGCCTCGGGCGTGGCCTTGGCGGGCCTGCTGCTGGGCGGACTGCGGCTCTGGCCGGCCATCCTGCTCGGCCGGCTGGCGGCGGGCTGGTTGTCGGGTTCGCAGCAGCCGGTCTGGGCCGAGCTGGCAATTGCCGCCGCCAACACTCTGGCGGTGGTACTGCCGTTGACGGCGGCACGGCGGCGCGGCGGCATCGATCCGGCCCTGCCCGATCTGCCCCAACTGCTGCGCTATTTCGGCTGGGGCGGCCTGATCGGAGCAATGATCGCGGCGACGCTCGGCACCATCACCATCGCGATCTCGTCGGGGATTCCACCGGAAAGCCTGTTCAAGACTTACTCCCACTGGCTGGTAGCCTATTTCGTCGGCGCGATCCTGATCGGCCCGCTGGTGCTGTCATGGCTCAGCCCGGCTCCGCCGCTCACGCCGCTGCGCAGGCTCCACTTTACCGTGGTCATGCTGGTCACCACGGCCTTTGCCGGGCTGTTCCTGCTGCCGCCCGACCAGGCCTTCCTGCGCACCTGGCACGTCTTCCCGGTGCTGGTCTGGGCAGCGCTGGCCTTCGAGCTGCGCGGCGCTTCGCTGGGGGTGGCGATCATCGCCGCCATGGCGATCTGGGCCACCGAGCGCGGGCTGGGGCCGATGACCAGGATAAGTTTCAGCAGCGGGCTCCAGGTCTCGCTGGTCCAGCAGTTCATTGCCGTCACCACGCTGACCATCCTGGTCCTGGCCGTCGTCGCCAACGAGCGCCGCGCCAAGAACGCGCTGGCCGCGCAGGGCCAGATGCTGCGCTAGGCCGAGGAAGAGGCCCGCGCCCGCGCCGAGGAGCTGGAGGTCCTGCTCGCCGCAGTACCCGCCGCGATCTGGGTGGCGCGCGATCCGGCCTGCGCTGAGATTACCGGCAACCAGTTCGCCGCCGAACTGCTCCACCTGCCTGACCCGGACGAGAACGTGTCCAAGTCCAGCGAACAGAACCCGGCCGTCAGCCACTTCATCGTGCTGGACAGCGCGGGCCAGGAACTGGCCCCCGATGACCTCCCGGTGCAGCGCGCCGCACGCGGCGAAGTGATCCGCAATTTCGAGGAGCGCGTGGTCTTCGCGGATGGTCAGGTGCGCGATATCCTTGGCAATGCCACGCCGCTGCGCGGACCCGGCGGCCAGCTGCGCGGGGCCGTTGCGGCCTTTATCGACATCACCGAGCGCAAGGCCGCGCAATCCCGCGAACAGCTGCTCTCGCGCGAGGTCGATCACCGCGCCAAGAACATCATGGCGGTGATCCAGGCGATCGTGCAGCTGACCGAGGCCGAGGATATCGCCGCTTTCCGCAAGGCAATCAGCGGACGGATCAACAGCTTGGCCCGCACGCACACCCTGCTTGCCCAGAACCGCTGGGACGGGGCCGAACTGCGCGAGCTGATAGAGGAGGAGCTGGCCCCTTACCTGCCGCGCCAGGGCGTCCAGGCTGGCCGCGTCACCCTCACTGGCCCGCAGGTCCGGCTGCGCCCGTCCACCGCCCAGTCGATCGCGCTGATCGTGCACGAGCTGATCACCAATGCGCTGAAATACGGCGCGCTCTCGGACCCGCACGGTATCGTCACGATCGACTGGCAGGTCGACACCCCCGGTCCGGACCAGCGCGTGACCCTGTGCTGGCGGGAGCGCGGCGGCCCGTCGATCTTGCCGCCCGCCACGCCTGGCTTCGGCCTGTCACTTATCGAGGCGACCGCGCGCGACCAGCTTTACGGCACGATCAGCCAGACCTGGGATACGGCCGGCCTGACCGTGGAATTCACCGTCCCCGTCGGCGATCTGTTCCGCCAAACCTGACCGCGCGGCGGCGTGGATGCGAAGGCTGTTCGCGCAACATGCGCGCAAATTAGTGCCGAAATTCCGCGCAATTCTGGCAGCGTGGCGGTCAGTCCGGCCACGATAGACCTTGAACATACCAAGAACATTTAACCTCTTGTGAAGCATGTGCGGAGCTATTGGGATGGCCGGGGAATCTCGGCAAACCAGTGGGTGGGCGGCCGCACAGATGGCCCTCTGCTCAAGGAGACCGGACCAAATGAGCAGGAGCAGTCTTTCCAGCACCACCAACTGGGGTGCCCGTCTCTTTCGCTTTCGCCGCGTCATGTTGATCCGGATCGAAGCGGGCGAACAGGGCCTCACCACGGCGGTAACCAGCAACCTGTCGCGCGGCGGACTGGCCGCGATCGGGGACAACCAACTGGAGCCAGGCGACCGGCTTTCGGTCCGCTTTGGCGATCAGTTGAAGGTCGCCGCAACGGTTGTCTGGCATGTCGGCCGCCGCTTCGGCGTCAAGTTCGACCGCGAGCTGAACCTGTTCGAGTATTTTGGCGCCCAACTGCAAGTCCGCAAGTGGCATTGACCGGGCCGGCTTAGGGCCACCCACCAAACCTCTGGAAAACGCGCGGGGGTGGTTGGTCCGAATCTGCTGCGCCCTCTAGGCCCGCCTGCGTGAGCGCGCCCATCCAGATCGGTACCGACCAGCACGGCCAGGGCATCAGCCTCGATATCGAGGAGCTGTTGGCCACGCGGCTGCTTGTCCAGGGCAACAGCGGCTCAGGCAAATCGCACCTGCTGCGCCGGCTGCTGGAAGAAAGCGCCGGGATCGTGCAGCAGATCGTGATCGATCCAGAAGGTGATTTCGTTTCGCTGGCCGAGCTGTTCCCGCACATCGTCGTCGATGGCGCAGCCTATTCGACCCAGGAGCTGACCCGCCTTGCCGCGCGGATCCGCGAGCACCGCGCCTCGGTCGTGCTCGCGCTCGACGGGCTGGAGGTCGAAGCGCAAATGCGCTGCGCCGCGCTGTTCCTCTCCGCGTTGTTCGATGCCCCGCGCGAGCAGTGGTACCCGGCGCTGGTGGTAGTGGACGAGGCGCAGGTCTTCGCCCCGGCCGTGGCCGGCGAAGTCAGCGACGAGGCCCGGCGGCTGAGCCTGGCCGCGATGACCAACCTGATGTGCCGGGGCCGCAAGCGCGGGCTGGCTGGCGTGGTCGCCACGCAGCGTCTGGCCAAGCTCGCCAAGAACGTTGCCGCCGAAGCTTCCAACTTCCTGATGGGGCGGACTTTCCTTGATATCGACATGATCCGCGCAGCCGATCTGCTGGGGATGGAGCGGCGGCAGGCCGAGCAGATCCGCGATCTGGGCCGCGGGCAGTTCCTGGGCCTTGGCCCGGCGATCAGCCGACGGCCAGTAGCCGTGCAGATCGGGCCGGTGCGAACCGGGCCGAAGTCGCTGGTCCAGAAGCTCGCCCCGCCCCCCTCCGCCTCGCCGGACGATCTCCACGCCCTGCTCCACGCCGATCTGCATATCGAGGATGCGCCGGTCCGCGCGCCCGATCCCGAGCCGGTCCGCCCGGCGATCGAGGATCTGATCGGGCAGATCGCGCCGGACATTCCGGTGCCGGTGCCGGACCAACCGGCAGTTCCCGGCAAGTCGGCTGCGGAAGTGGATGCGGCGATTAATCTCATCCTGCGCGAGATGGCGGCGGAGGAAGGCTGCACTTACCAGCCCCCGGCCAAGCTCTATCACGATTTCACCGTCCGTTGCCGGATGCAGCGGCTGACCGCGGGCCAGGTCGACATGGCCGGCTTCCAGCGCCGCTTTGCCATGGCCGTGGCGGGGATCGAGGAACCCGGCAGCCCCGAGGCTCAGGAAATCATGCGCATCGGCAGCGTCCTGCCCGACGACCTCTTGGCGCCCTTCCTGGCCATCGCCCGCGCCGCCCAGGCCGGCCACCCCTGCCCCGACGACGACGAGCTGGCCGTGATCTATGGCACCAGTTCACCGGGCCGACTGCGCCGCCTGCTCGATCACTACGAGAAGACCGGCCTGATCGTCGTTCGCACCGACTTCAGCGGCCGCCGCTCGGTCTCGATCCCGGAACTGGGATTGGCGACCGAACCGCTGGAGGCCTAGGCCAGCGTCAGCGAATATCCCAGCCGGGGTACGTGGACATTGATCCGGCCCAGTTCGGGCACCTCGCGGGCAACGGACAGGCTGTAATGGGTCGAACCCGCAAAGGTCCCGGTGATCGGATCACGGCCATAATCGGCGGCAGCCAGGCTGACCGGCTTGCCGATCAGGCCCGCGTCAGACTCCAGCGTTTCCGTCGCTTCCGGCTCTGCCGCCGCGGCAATGCTCAGCGCCTCCGCCGGGCTCATCGCTGCGCGTTGGCCGTGACCAAGCGCCGCGACCCGGTCATACCAGGCATCGAACCCCGCCAGGTCATCGAACCGGTCAGCCAGGCCGGGCGCGAAGCTGCGCAGGAACCAGAAATTGTAATAGGCCGCCGCATCGGCCAGGCATGGCTCGGCCCCTGCCAGAAATGCGCGGCCATCGGCCAGCTGCTCTGCCAAAAGCGCCCCATGTGCCTTCAACTGGGCAAGCGAGAATGGCGACAGCGCCTTCATCGCGGCCACATTGAACGGCTGGCCGCTCAGCGCTTCGCGGTCCTTGATGAAGGCCGGATCGACCTGGTCCCCGATCGCGCCAAAGATCGCCACGACAGCCGCCTGGAAGACTGCCTTGTCGCACCATTGCTCGGTCGCGTTGACAAGGCCGGCCTGACCGGCAGGATAGAGCGGCTTGGCGGGAAAGCGCCGCTCAAGCTCACGGGCAATAAGCTGGCTGTCGCAATAGATGTCAGCCCCGATTTGCAGCACCGGAATGCGGCGATACCCGCCCGTCAGCGGCACCAGATCGGGCTTGGGCATGATCACCGGCTGGTCGACCGCGCGCCAGGCCAGGCCCTTGATCCCCAGGCAGATCCGGATTTTCTCCGAAAAAGGCGAGCTATCGTAGTGGTGGAGAATGACTTCGGGCATCAGGCAAGGCTCCTGCGGAGTAAAAACGGTTGGGACCGGGAAGCCGCGTCCGTTACGGGATCAACGTCAGTTCGGACTGGCGGCCATCGATGAAGCGCACCGACTTGCCATCGAAGAAGGCGTTCTCCTCGGCCCGGAAGTCAACCCGCTGGCCGCTCCATTCAGGCACGGCTGCGTAAGAAGTCAGCTCGATCGACCAGGCGGTATTGGCATTGATCGCGCCGCTCCCGCGCGGATCGGCGTTCTGGTTGTCCCAGAAGCCGATCGAGGGGCCGGCCCCGTGACCATGCAGGCCGATCGGGTGCGAGTAGATCGAAGGATCAAGCCCTGCCGCAACCGCCTCGGCCCGCGCCAGCGCCAGCGCCTCGTTGCCGCTGCGACCAACCGCGAATTGGCGGCGCAGGATGTCCTGCACCCGGTTGCTGTTCGCCAAGCCCTGCCGCAGCCCTGCCGGCGCTTCGGTCTCACCGGGTTTCAGAACATAGGCCAGGTGCTGGGTATCGGTGTTGAGCCGCAGATAGGTGATGCCGAAATCAGTCCATAGCAGATCGCCCGGCTGAATTACCTCGGCCCCGTCCAGCATCCCCTTCACACCTTGACGCTGAATCCCGACCGAAGGGTGGAACCACGGCACCAGGCCAAGTTGCAGCAGCCGGTCGCGATACCACCATTGCACCTGTTCGGCCGTGGTGACGCCGGGGGTGATGACCTTGCGGGAGAAGGCTTCGGCCATCACTGCATGGGCCATGCGGACGATGGACGGGTACAGCGCCATTTCCGCTGGAGTGCGGGTTTCGAGCCAGCGGATCGCCAGCCCTTCGCCGCTGACGATCCGCGCGCGCAAGGGTGCGGGCAGCGCTGCGGTGAACTTGTCATACTGGCTTACCGTCATGCCATCGGCGAATTGGTAAAGGTCCGACGAATTGACCGCGATCTTGGCGGGACCACGCGCAGCGATCAGTTCGGCCGCGGCCAGCCACTGGTCCGGCTGCTTGGTCGGATCCCAGGCCGGTGCGAACAGCCCGCCCAGCCCATAGCGGCTGATCGTCAGCCGCTCGACCGGCTTGCCCTGGCCTGGATCGTAAAAGATCAGGATGGTCCGCCGCCGCGCATGCATGTTCTCGGCATCGAGCATCGAGGCGACCACCGGCTCCTCGAAATACTCGCGCGCCACCAGCAACCACAGGTCGATGCCCTGCTCGCGCATGATCGCCGGGATGATCGCATCGAGCCGCTCGGCGAGGATCCGGTTCTCGGTTGCGGCGCGGTCCCGGGCTGACGGGATCGGCGGCACGGTCGGGGCAGCGGCCTCGGTCTCGCGCATGGCGAGCGGCGTCGGGGCGGCGGCAAGCGGCCCGGCGATCAGCGCCGCCAACAGCGCACCAGTGATTCCGTTTCTTGCCATGCCGCCCTGCCCCGGTGCTGTTTCGGATCGACTCTGGCTGGCCACCGCGCAACGATCAAGCGAAGTTGGTGCAGGCGCGGGCTTCGGGACTTCAGGTGGCTGGAAACTGTGGCGCCTTCGCCTTCAGTTCGGCGTAAGCTGCATCTCTTGCCTCAGGGGTCAGGCCCTCAAGATAGCGGCTCGCCTCCTTGTAGGTCAGGAACGGCCGTCCATCCGCGACGATCGGGTTGACGCGGCCGTTGAAGATGCGGCGCAGCAGCCGCCGCTGCGGCCGGGTCAGGGCATTGCTTTCCGCTTCCGTCATTGGTCGGCTATTCCATGCTCCACCGGGACCAGAGGATTGACGCAGGCCCCGGCCTCCCGCAGTCGCTATCCGATAACACCGCCGATTGCGACGAGAGAGGGAATAATGACCGCGCCAACCACGATCGAGGACCTGCGGGACCACTTCGCGCACTGCATCCAGGTGCTGGGCGGGGTCACCACGGCATCGCGCCGCATGGGCATCGACGAGCGCGCCATCCGCCGCTTCGTGAGCGGCGAACGCCCGCTCAGCGCACGGCTGCTGCAAGACACCGCTGCAGCGCTGCGGACGATGATTACCGAGGCGACGGCGGCGGAGCAGGGGATCACCGCGGGTTTGGCGGGTCTTCCGGACTAAATTGACGCGCTCACTCCGGCAGCAACTGCCCCCGGTGCCGCTGCACCACGCCCAGAATCCAGTCTCGCCCCGCCCTGATCCGCGCCAGCTGATGGGTGTCCTTGTGCGTCACCAGCCAGAATGAGCGGGTGATCCGCCGCCCCGGCAGCACCGGGACCAGGCCGGCATCGGCATCACCCATGAAGCAGGGCAGCACGCCGATCCCGGCCCCCGCCGCGATCAAGTGGTGCTGGGCGTTGATGCTGGAGGAGCGCAGCGTGGGGGCGAGGCCGGGCTGAAGTTCGTCGAGGTAGCGCAGCTCGGGGGCGTAGAGCAGGTCGGGGATATAGCCGACCAGGCTGTGCCCTTTGAGCAGATCGGCGGGTGCCTGCGGCATTCCGGCCAGCCCCAGGTAGCCCTCGCTGGCGTAAAGCCGCAGGCTGTAATCGCTGAGCTTGCGGGCGATCACCGGCCCGGCCTTGGGGCGCGAGAGCATGACGGCGATGTCCGCCTCGCGCTTCGACAGGCTGAGGAAGCCGCTGTTGGCGACGAGGTCCAGCGTCAGCGCCGGGTGGGCGCGGACGAAATCTGGCACGTGCGCGGCGAGGAACCACGAGCCGAAGCCTTCGGACGCGCTGATGCGGAGCGTGCCAGACAATTGTCCACCAGCACTGGCGGATCCGCCCTCGCTGATGGCCATTGCTGCCTGGGCCATCGCCTCGACCTTGGCGAGCAGGCGTTCGCCCGCTTCGGTCAGGACCTGGCCCTCGCGGGTCTGCTCGAACAGGGTCTCGCCCAGCGCGGCTTCCAGCCGTCGCAGCCGCCGGCTGGTGGTGGTCGGATCCATGCCCAGCGCCGCCCCCGCCCGGCCCATCTGGCCAGCGCGGGCAATCGCCAGGAATACCTGCAAGTCGCTCCAGTCTGTTCCCTGCATATTTGCAGGTTCTATCCGCAAAATTGGGTGTTGTCTGCACAGGAGTGGCGGCGCATGGCAAGCCCACAAAGATTCGAGAGGGATCCCCAGACATGCGCCAGATCGACCATTTCATCGCCGGTGGCACCGCCGGCCTTGCCGCCGCCCGCAAGGCACCCGTCTATGATCCCAACAGCGGCGAAATCCAGGCCGAAGTGACGCTGGGCGGGCAGGATGCGCTCGACCGCGCCGTGGCCGCTGCGCAAGCCGCCCAGCCCGCCTGGGCCGCAACCAACCCGCAGCGCCGCGCCCGCGTGATGTTCAACTTCAAGGCGCTGGTGGAAGCCAACATCGACGAGCTGGCCCACATCCTGTCGAGCGAACACGGCAAGGTCATCGCCGACAGCAAGGGCGATATCCAGCGCGGGCTTGAAGTGGTCGAATTCTGCTGCGGCATCCCGCACGTGCTGAAGGGTGAATATACCCAGGGCGCCGGCCCCGGCATCGACGTCTATTCGATGCGCCAGCCGCTCGGCATCGGCGCCGGCATCACCCCGTTCAACTTCCCGGCGATGATCCCGCTGTGGATGGGCGCGGTGGCCATGGCGACCGGCAATGCCTTTATCCTGAAGCCCAGCGAGCGCGACCCTTCGCTGCCGATGCGTCTGGCCGAGCTGTGGCTTCAAGCGGGTCTGCCCGAGGGCATCTTCCAGGTCGTTCACGGCGACAAGGAAATGGTCGACGCGATTCTGGATCACCCGGCGATTTCGGCCGTCAGCTTCGTCGGCTCGTCCGACATCGCCCACTATGTCTACAACCGCGGCGTCGCCGCCGGCAAGCGCGTCCAGGCGATGGGCGGGGCCAAGAACCACGGCATCGTCATGCCCGATGCCGACCTCGACCAGGTGGTCAACGACCTGGCCGGTGCCGCCTTTGGTTCAGCCGGCGAACGCTGCATGGCGCTCCCGGTCGTGGTGCCGGTGGGCGAAGACACTGCCGAACGCCTCAAGGCCAAGCTGATCCCGGCGATTGCGGCGCTGAAGCTCGGCATTTCAACCGATCCCGAGGCGCATTACGGTCCGGTCGTCACCGCCCAGCACAAGGCCAATATCGAGCGCTGGATCCAGACCTGCGTCGATGAAGGCGGTGAACTGGTGGTTGATGGCCGCGGCTTCACGCTGCAGGGACATGAGAACGGCTTCTTCGTCGGCCCGACGCTGTTCGACCACGTGACCCCGGGCATGAGCAGCTATCACAATGAGATCTTCGGCCCCGTCCTGCAGATGGTCCGTGCCAAGGACTTCGAAGAAGCGCTCAGCCTGCCGAGCAAGCACCAGTACGGCAACGGCGTCGCGATCTTCACCCGCAACGGCCATGCTGCGCGCGAATTTGCCGCGCGCGTGAATGTCGGCATGGTCGGCATCAACGTGCCGATCCCGGTGCCGGTCGCCTACCACACATTTGGCGGGTGGAAGCGCAGCGCCTTTGGCGATACCAACCAGCACGGCACGGAAGGCGTGAAGTTCTGGACCAAGGTCAAGACCATCACGCAACGCTGGCCCGATGGCTCGCCCGATGGGGGCAACGCCTTCGTCATTCCGACGATGGGGTGATCGCCGCTACGGCGGCGCGGTCCCGGCAAAGGAGGAGTTACGCGTGATGACCCGACTTTCCGCGACCGTGCTGCTCTGCGCGCTTGCCGCATGCTCAAGCGAGAAGGCACCGGTGCCCGCCGCCAGTGAGGCGGCGACACCGGCGGCCTCGACTGGCGCTGCCGTCACGACCAATTCCATCCCCGAGCAAATACGCGGCTCATGGGGCATGGTCCCGGCGGACTGCACCTCG
This sequence comes from Sphingomonadaceae bacterium, assembly GCA_009926135.1. Classification (GTDB taxonomy): domain Bacteria; phylum Pseudomonadota; class Alphaproteobacteria; order Sphingomonadales; family Sphingomonadaceae; genus Novosphingobium. Next base: position 48,003 of record RFPL01000017.1, on the reverse strand, counting down.
ACCAAGGGCGACGCCAAGGGCTTGCTCGTGATCGATGCAACCACGCTCAAGTTCTACGAATCGCTGGGCAAACTGGGCGCAATCGCAGAGGCGGGCGACACCCGCATCCGCGCCAGTTTCGCCTTCACGGGTGAAGGCATGATCTGGCAGCGCGAAGAAACGCTTGAGCTTCAGGACGGCGCCCTTATCCGCCGCGAAGCCGGGCAGGATGCCGCACCCGGACCGTTCAAATATACCCGTTGCCAAGCTAAGTGAGTTCCATGACCGACCAATTCGCCCTTACCGAAGATCAGTTCGCCATCCAGGACATGGCGCAGAAGTTCACCGCTGACCGGATCACGCCCTTCGCCGCCCAGTGGGACGAAGAGCATCACTATCCGGTCGACGTGTGGAAAGCTGCCGGGGAGCTTGGCTTTGGCGCGATCTACGTTTCGGAAGAGAGCGGCGGGATTGGTCTGGGTCGGCTGGAAGCGGCGCTGATCATGGAAGCCATGGCCTATGGCTGCCCGGCGACCAGCGCCTACATCTCGATCCACAACATGGCCGCCTGGATGATCGACTGCTTCGGCTCGGCCGAGCTCAAAGCGCGCTATCTGCCCGGGCTAGTGTCGATGGAGCAGATCGCCTCCTACTGCCTGACCGAACCCGGCTCGGGCTCGGACGCTGCGGCACTCAAGACCAGCGCGGTGCTGGACGGCGATCATTACGTCCTCAACGGCACCAAGCAGTTCATTTCCGGTGGCGGGGTGAATGACATCTACGTCTGCATGGTCCGCACCAGCGACAACGGGGCCAAGGGCATCTCCTGCGTGGTCGTGGAAAAGGATACACCCGGCCTATCCTTCGGAGCGCCAGAAAAGAAGCTCGGCTGGAACGCCAGCCCGACTGCGCAGGTGGTGTTCGACAACTGCCGCGTGCCCGTTGCCAACCGCGTCGGGGCCGAGGGCGAAGGCTTCCGCTTTGCCATGGCGGGTCTAGATGGCGGCCGCCTCAACATCGGTGCCTGCTCGCTTGGCGGGGCGCAGCGCTGCCTCGATGAAGCGGTCAAATATACCAAGGAGCGCCAGCAGTTCGGCCAGCCGGTGGCCGATTTCCAGAACACCCAGTTCATGCTGGCCGACATGGCAACCGACCTCGAGGCATCGCGCGCGCTGCTTTACCTTGCCGCCGCCAAGGTCAACGCCAACGCGCCCGACAAGAGCCGCTTCTCGGCCATGGCCAAGCGCCTCGCGACCGACAACGGCAGCAAGATCGTGAATGACGCGCTGCAGCTGTTCGGCGGCTATGGCTATCTCAAGGACTATCCGATCGAACGCTTCTGGCGCGACCTGCGAGTCCATTCGATCCTTGAAGGGACCAACCAGGTCATGCGGATGATCGTCGGCCGGGACCTGCTGCGCCAATGACCGACGAAGTAATCATCCGCCGCGAAGGGGCCGCCGGCTTCCTCTCGCTCAACCGCCCCGGGGCAATCCACGCGCTGACCCTGCCGATGGTCCACGCCATGACGGCAGCGCTACTCGAATGGCGCGACGATCCAGAGGTCAAGGCGGTGATCATCGATCACGCCGAAGGCCGCGGGTTCTGTTCGGGCGGCGATATCGCCTTCCTGCGCAACTCCGCGCTGAACGATGGCGGCGTGTCGGGCCGCAAGTTCTTCCATGATGAGTACCAGCTCAACCACCTGATCTTCACTTACGAGAAGCCGGTGGTCGCCTTCATGGACGGGATCACCATGGGCGGCGGCGTGGGCATCAGCCAGCCCGCCAAGTTCCACGTCGCGACCGAGAACACCCGCTATGCCATGCCCGAAACCGGGATCGGCCTGTTCCCCGATGTCGGCGGCGGCTGGTACCTGTCGCGCCTGCCCGGCCGGATCGGCCAGTTCCTGGCACTCACGGGCGCGCGGCTTGATGGCGCCGAGTGCAAGTGGGCCGGCCTTGCCACGCACTACTTGCCGCACGATGTCCTGGCCGAAGCCAAGGAGCGGATCGCCCACGGGCACGAGCCGGGCCAGGTCCTCTCGGCCCTTGCGGTCACCCCGCCGCCTGCGAAGATCGAGGCCAATGCCGCGGCAATCGCGAAGCACTTCGCCTCGGACCGCTATGAGGACGTGATCGCCAGCCTTGAGGGTGACGATAGCGAGTGGGCGGCCAAGGAGCTCGCCACGCTGCGCACCAAGTCACCCCAGACCTGCAAGGTGGCGCTACGCCAGCTGCATGACAGCCTGGAATGCGCCGACTTTGCCGCCAACATGGTGATGGAATACCGCATTGCTTCGCGCGTCCTGACCCGCCCGGACTTTGCCGAGGGCGTCCGCGCCGTGATCGTTGACAAGGACAATGCCCCCCAGTGGGACCCCGCCACCCCCGAGGGCGTGAGCGATGCGCTGATCGACAGCATCTTCGCCCCCCTTCCCGCCGATGAGGAATGGAAACCCCTATGAGCTATGAGAACATCCTGGTCGAACAGCGCGGCGCGGTGACGCTGGTCACGCTGAACCGACCGCAATCGCTCAATGCACTGAACTCGTCGGTGCTTGAAGAGCTGATCGACGCCTTCGCCAAGTTCGAGGCCGATGCCTCGCAGGGCTGCGCGGTCCTCACCGGCTCGGGCGAAAAGGCCTTTGCCGCCGGCGCCGACATCAAGGAAATGAGCGAGAAGCCGGCTGCCGAATTCTTTGCGCAGGACTTCTTCAGCCGCTGGACCAGCCACCTGGTCAAGACCACGCGCAAGCCGTGGATCGCCGCAGTCAACGGCTTTGCCCTGGGCGGCGGCTGCGAACTGGCGATGATGGCCGATATCATCATCGCGAGCGAGAACGCGAAGTTTGGCCAGCCCGAAATCAAGCTAGGCGTCGGCCCCGGAATGGGCGGCAGCCAGCGGCTGACACGGGCCATCGGCAAGTCCAAGGCGATGGAAATGTGCCTGACCGGGCGGATGATGGGTGCCGAGGAAGCCGAACGCTCGGGCCTCGTCTCGCGCGTCGTCCCGCTCGCCAGCCTGGTCGACGAAGCGGTCAAGCTGGCCGCAGAGATCGCCGCCATGCCCCCGCTCGCCACCATCGCCAACAAGGAAGCGGTCAACGCCGCTTTCGAGATGACGCTGGAACAGGGCCTGATCATGGAACGCCGGATCTTCCAAGTCCTGACCGCGACCGAGGACAAGGCCGAAGGCATGGGCGCCTTCATCGAGAAGCGCCCCGGCGTGTGGAAGGGCAAGTAACATGAAAATTGCCTTCATCGGCCTCGGTAACATGGGCGGCGGGATGGCCGCGAACCTGGTCAAGGCCGGGCATACAGTCCACGCCTTCGATCTCAGCGCCGAAGCGACCGAGCGCGCCATCGGCAATGGCTGCGCGGTCTTCCCGACCGTGCGTGAGGCCGTGCAGGGCGTCGATGCCGTGGTCTCGATGCTGCCCAACGGCAAGATCGTGGAGAGCGTCTACACCGCTGACGTGATCGGCCAGGCTCCGGCTGGCGCGCTGCTGCTCGATTGCTCGACCATTGACGTCGACACCGCCCGCAAGGTTGCATCTGCCGCCGAAGCCGCCGGCTATGCGATGGTCGATGCCCCCGTCTCGGGCGGGATCGCCGCGGCCAATGGCGGGACACTGACCTTCATGGTTGGCGGCACGGCCGAGGCCTTTGCCCGCGCCGAGCCAATCCTGGCCGCCATGGGCAAGGCCGTGATCCACGCCGGTGCTTCGGGCGCAGGCCAGGCTGCGAAGATTTGCAACAACATGATCCTGGGCGCAACGATGATCGCCACCTGCGAGGCCTTTGCGCTGGCCGACAAGCTGGGGCTGGATCTCCAGACCTTCTACGACATCTCGTCAAAGGCCTCGGGCCAGTCGTGGTCGATGACGTCCTATTGCCCGGTCCCCGGAGTCGGCCCGCAGTCGCCCGCCGACAACGGCTATCAGGGTGGGTTCGCCGCTGCGCTGATGCTGAAGGACCTCAAGCTTGCGCTCGAAGCCGCGCAGAGCGTCGGCGCGAACGTCCCGATGGGTACCCGGGCCGAGGAGCTTTACGAAGCCTTCGCGGCTGCCGGGAACGGCGGCGTCGACTTCTCCGGGATCATCAAAACGCTTTAGGCCGGCCTGAATACTGCAGACCTGAAATCGATTGCATCAGAAATGGCAACGAAGCTGCTGCGCGGGTCGGAACTAATCCCGTATTATCCCGACCATGACCTATGTGCTTCTGGTGTCAGGCCTCTCGCTGGCCATTCTGGGACTGCTAGTGTGGCGCGCTCCACGCGGCTGGCAGGACGAGAATGGCTTCCACCTTGGCGAGGAACCCTACGCGAAAATTGAAGAACTGCCGGTTACCCCCGCAGAGGTCATCTCGGTCGAACCGGTCAAGCGGCGCGCTGCGCCCAGGCGCAAAGCCGCATAACCCGCCAGCTAGCCTGCACCCGCCAGCTAGCCTGCGCGGGCGGAATGCATCTCCCAGCTCGACGCCAGATACTTGGTCATGCGCTCAAGCGTCTCTGGCTCCAGTTCGAGCAGGGTCCGGCGCTTGTCGCCCGGGTCGATCGTGCGCTTGACCAGACCGGCCTCAACCAGCTGGGTGACATGGCGCAGCGCCGTCGAAAAGGGAACCTGGGTTGAGGCGCAAGCGCTTGAAGTCGGGACAGAACGCCCCTGCAAGCCAGCGCACGCCAGGTCGACCAGGATGTCCCAAGCTGGCCCGGTAAGCATCTGCGCCTCAAAGAACTTCGACCGGATCTGGCGGTCCTTCATCATCTGGCTGGCATAGGTCTGCAGATCAACCAGCGTTGGCTTGCCGCGCGCAGGGGGCACCTGCGGCAGCTCTGGAATGGCCAGATCGACCATGCCCGGACGGGCCATTGCGCGCAGCTGGAAGATCGCGGCCAGGCGGCTCCAGCCAGCGCTGGCGCGGCGCAGCACCGCCGACAAGCTTTGCAGGGAGACCGGCTTGTCGAGCAGATCGAACGCATTCGAACGCATCGCGCGGAGCGCAAGATCGAGGGATCGTTCGTGGGTTACCGCGATTGCCAGCAAGGGCCGGATCGCCATGAAGCGGTCTGACAATTCGTCCAGCAGCGTCAGACCATCCATTTCAGCCATTTGCAGGTCTGCCAGGACAATTCCGATCCGCGGATCATCGCTGATCAACCTTAGCGCGGTAGGGCCATCGGGTGCCAATTGGCAGCGATAGCCAAGACTTTCAAGCAATTCCCCGTATTCTTCGCGGCATGCATGATCGTCATCAACAACCAGAACATGACATTGCTGCTGGCTCCCCAGATCTGCCACGATAAATCCTTCCAATGCTGCTGCGTTACCGCAACTACGCAAATATACTCACCCACGTCCCGTGGAACTCCTTATAGCAACCGAATTGGTAGCTAATGGTTCCATATATTTTTTGTCTACTAAGCAACTTGACTTATAGACGAATAAGCCATTGTTTTGTCTAACTACCTTATTCGCCGCTGAAACTAAAAATTGATAATCTGGCAAGGAGGTCGGCAGAATGAATATTGGATCGTTGGAAGACATAAATCTCGCAGATTTCAGGCAATCTTTGAACTTCATCGCGCTCAGTGGCCATAATATCCGGATCAAGATCGAACCAACACTGTCACACGAAGATGCAACTTACGCCGATCGTAAAATGACAAGAATCGAAGCAGAGTTAGGGCGAATGAGCCGAATGCTTGATGCATTTGAGGATCAATCACATTCCAATCAGGATTGTTAAGCGATCCTCTCCCAGCTTGCTCAAAACAAAGTCAGCCAAATCCTTTGGCTTCAAGCGCGATGCGCACCGCTTCGGCGGAATTGCTCGCCCCAAGCTTGCGGATGATATGCGACCGGTGCAGTTCGATCGTGCGCGTGCTGATCCCGAAGCGTTCCGCGATCAGGCGGTTCGACAGTCCCGACACCAGGCACTCCAGCACTTCCTTCTCGCGCCGGGTCAGCATGCCAACCAGTCGCTTCGAATCTGAGGTGAGCTGCGAGCGCTCCCACCGCGCCTCCGCCGACTGGATGCAGGAATCGATTGCAGAATTGAGCCCTTCGGTATCGACCGGCCAGGCGTAATAGTCATAGGCCCCGGCCTTGATCGCATCGACGACGCTGTGCGGGTTGATGCTGGGCGAATAGGCGATCGTCGCAACGCGCAATCCCTCGTCCTCACAATAGCGCAAGGCTTCGCGCAGCAGCATTTTTTCATCGTTTATCAGAAGGATCTGGCAGTCGGGCCGACTGGCCGCGAATTCGCGCACGCTTTCAAACGGCTCAACGTGCCGCCCCATGGCCATCAAGGCATGCGACAGCCGCGCACGCCGCGAATAATCCTGATCGATAATTGAAAGCTTGTATCCGGTCATGCGAGGCAATTAGGCGTCACCGCGAAACCAGAACACAAAAGATCATGCCAAATTGCGAGCAATTGATGGCAGGCTGTGCGTCAGACAGGGTGAATAACAACGGTAATGGAAATAAAGTAGGGGTTAACTGTAGATTTGTTGCAATCGCGTGCAAAATGTACGCATTTGCCGCTATGGAGCCGAAACTGCCTGAAAGACATTACACACCCCGTGGCACCCACTGACATTTGACCCGACTTTGGGTGCCACACCCCAAAAAAATCAAATTAAACTCAAATGTTACTTCGGATCGCGACTGTCGATTCGAAACAACATCTTCTGCCATCGGCGTCACAGCGATTGTGAATGCTGCGCGCTTGGCCGGCCGATTTCGCCCAGCGCCTGCCCGGTGCGCGGCGCTTCGGCCGCGGCAAGATCAGTGATCGAGACAATGCCGATCAGGTTGCGATTGTCATTGACCACCGGCAGCCGGCGAACCTGGATGGTCGACATGGCCTCCAGTACGTCGGCGGAATCCTGCCCCGCGAAGCAGCACGTCACCTCGCGCGACATCACGTCCTCGATCACTGTATCAGGTCCGCATCCCTTGCCGATGCCGCGTATCGCGATGTCGCGATCGGTCACGATGCCGACCAGCTGCTGGTCGATCGTTACCGGCAAAATGCCGACATCCTGCTCGGCCATGGCGCGGGCAGCATCCTGGATCGTCTCATCGGGGGTTATCACCCTGAGCTCGGTGCTCATGCATTCGCTGATTTTCATGCCCTCGGCCTCCTTCGCGCGGTTGCGCAGTGCGGGCTAGAAGCGCAGGCTGATCCGGCTGGTTCCGGCAGCACAGGAAACGGAAGGCATACCGATGGACAGCCAGACTTCAGCCATGCGGACCGAACAGGATGCCCTGGGGCCAGTCGCGGTGCCCGCCGAGGCGCACTGGGGTGCGCAGACGCAGCGCAGCCTGCTGCACTTTCCCTTTGCCGTGCGCGAGCGGATGCCGCTGGAAATCATCCGCGCGCTGGCGATGGTCAAGCTGGCCGCAGCGCGGGTCAATCACGCCGAATTGCCCGGCGAAATAGTCGGCGCGATCGAGCAGGCCGCACAGGAAATCCTGGCCGGTGAGCATGCCGACCAGTTCCCGCTGGCGATCTGGCAGACCGGCAGCGGCACCCAGACCAACATGAACGTCAACGAAGTGATCGCCAGCCGCGCCAACGAACTGTTGACCGGGCAGCGGGGCGGCAAGCAGCCGGTTCACCCCAACGATCACGTCAACCTGCACCAGTCGTCGAACGACAGCTTCCCGACCGCCCTGCATATCGCGGTTGCGCTCAGTGCGACCGGGCACCTGCTCCCCGCGCTGGAGCGAATGATGGCGCAGATCGGGGACCTGGCCGAGCAGTGGCGCGATCTGGTCAAGACCGGGCGGACCCACTTGCAGGATGCCACCCCGCTGACCCTGGGGCAGGAATTCTCTGCCTTTGCCGCGCAGTTGGCGCAGTGCCGCGGCGAATTGGCGGCGGCGCTGGAGGATGGCGTGCTGGAAATCGCCCAGGGCGGTACTGCGGTCGGCACCGGGCTTAACGCGCCGCCCGGTTTTGCCGGGGCCATGGCCGAAGCGCTGAGCGCCATCAGCGGGCTAAAGCTCCGCTCCGCCCCCAACGCCTTCGCCGCTCTGGCCGGGCAGGAGCCGCTGGTGCGGTGCTCGGGCGCGCTGGTGACCCTGGCCTGCGCGCTCAACAAGCTGGCCAATGACCTTCGCCTGCTGGCCAGCGGGCCGCGCAGCGGCCTGGGCGAGCTGAAGCTGCCGGCGAACGAGCCGGGCAGCTCGATCATGCCCGGCAAGGTCAACCCGACCCAGTGCGAGATGCTGACGATGGTTTGCGCGCAGGTGGTCGGCAATCACCAGTCCGTGGTGCTGGGCGGGATGCAGGGGCAGTTGCAGCTGAATGTCTTCAAGCCGATGATCGGGGCGGCCGTGCTGCAATCGCTCGACCTGCTGGCCACCGGGATCGACAGCTTTACCCGGTACGCCCTGACGGGCCTGGAGCCGGATCGGCGGCGGATTGCCGAACTGCTTGAGCGGTCGCTGATGCTGGTGACCGCACTGGTCCCCGAACTGGGCTATGACCGCGCTGCGGCAATTGCCCGGCTGGCCGAAGACGAGGACCTGACCCTGCGCGACGCCGCGCTAAGGCTGGGCGTGGACCAGGCGACGTTCGACCGCCTGGTCCGGCCCGAAACGATGGTGTGAGTCAGTTCGCAGTCGGCGGCGGCACATCCGGCGCGGTCGGGCCGTCATAGTCCGCTGCGGCGCTGTCTTCGTCTGCAGCGTCCTCGTCGCGTGAGAACAGCTGCGGATTGTCCTGCAGGTAACGCCAGACGGCGAGGCCTGCGGCACCAACCGCAGCGGCCATGGTGATGGTCGAGACTGCGGTCCTGATCCAGTGCGGTTCTTCCCGGCCCCATTCGCGGGGGTCGAGCCGGTCGATGATGCGATCCGATGAATTGAACATGGTGGCTCTCCTGCTGGGGTAAGGGTGGCCTAAAGCGGCGCCCCGGCGGGCCGGTTCCGGACTGTCCCAGCCGCGACAGGCCAGGCCGTGGGATCGATCGGAGGAAGCGTGCGCAGCGCTTCCTCGTCCAGGCGGCAATGCAGCCCGTCGGTTCGCAGTTCGATCCGTTCCGCCGGGATCGCGCGGAATTCCTCGCCCACCCCGCCGATTCCATCAAAGCTCAGGACTGCATAGGCGAGGTCCTGGCGCTGGCAGTGCAGCATCAGATCGATCACCGTGCCAAAGCTGGCTCCGTGCGGGAGGCGGGCTGGTGCTTCCAGCAGGCGCGCCGCCGAAACCAGGCTGGGGACGGGCGCTGCGGCGCTTTCAGCCATGGCGGCGGCGGAGCCTTGCTCGATCCGGGTGCGGCGGCCCAGCCAGCGCCAGACACCAAAGCCATTGATCGCGGCCATGGCCAGGTTGGCGATCAGCAGGCTGCTGGTCTCTGCCTGCCAGGCGTTGAGCGACCAGCAGGCCGAGCCGAAGGCCAGCACGGCAAAGCCCCAGCCGGTGACCCTGCTGCCGAGGTTGAGCGCGACGGTCAGTCCGCCGGCGATCGTCGCGATGCTGGCCAGCCAGCCGGTGATTCCATCCATCGCTGCGAAAAAGCAGCAGAGTTGCACGGCAGTTCCCGGCTGGTCGCGGCGGAATCGGAGCGCGGCAAGGAACCGCTGCATCAGCCCCGGGGTTTGCCCTGTCCTAAAAGGAGATAACCGTCATGAACATCATCCTGGTCATTGTTATCGGCGGCATCATCGGCTGGATCGCCAGCATGATCATGCGCACCGACGCCCAACAGGGCATCTTCATGAACATCGTCGTGGGGGTGGTCGGTTCGTTGCTGGCCGGCTTCATCCTGACGCCGTTCCTGGGCGGTGTGCCTATCACTTCGGGCAACCTCAGCGTCAGTTCGCTGTTGATCTCGCTGCTGGGCGCGGTCGTTCTGCTGGCGATCGTCAACATGGTTCGTCGCGGCACGCCGCGGTAAACCACAAGCGAAAAGGAACGCTTATGCGAAAGACGACACTGCTGTTGCTGGCCGTACCGGGCCTGGCCCTGACCGCCTGCAACGACACCAAGAGCGAGAAACGCGCGGACGCGATGGAAAACCAGGCCGATCAGGTCCGGGCCAGCGCCGATGCCACTGCCGACGCGATGGAAGATCGCGCCGATACCATGGACAAGAAGCTGGATGGCGTGGATTCGGCCGCCGAGCAGCGCACCGAAGACAAGGCCCAGGCCGTGCGCGACCAGGCTGAACGCAAGGCCGACGCGCTGGAAGAAAAGGCCGATGTGGTCCGCGATCGAGGAACGGCTGCCAGCCCCACCCCGACGCGAACCTGACGAGTTGCGGCCCCCGTCGAATCCCTTGCGCACGGCGGGGGCCGCTTCCCACTTGCATTGCGCCCCGCACGCTCAGCCGGCGGCGAATTCCAGCCAGGTGCGATTACCGCCCAGCACGCTCTCCACCCCGAACTTCGCGCCGATCTGATCGGCCAGCGCCGCCAGCAGCTCCTGATCGAGCGTCACCTCGCCGGCCACTGGCAGGTCATCCAGCACTTCCATCAAGCAACCATGCCCGGTCGGGAGGAGCTTTACCTCAATCCGGGCCGCGCGGCCCCGGTCGCCTGCCCGGCGGATGGCATCGGAGATCGCCTCCAGCGCAAACAGCATCAAGGGCACGGCGCGATCGAAGCTGATCTTGCAGGTGGCATCGGCAGTGCATTCCAGCCCCAGATCAGAGCCACGCCGATGCGAAGTGCGGATCTGGGCGGTCAGATCGGCCAACAGCTCGGAGATCGCGACCGTGCCGATCTGTTCGGCATCCTGCTCGTAAAGGAAGCGCTGGATCAGGCCCAGGGCCGAAACCCGTGACCGCGCCTGATCGAGGATATCCCGTACCCAACCCTGCGAAACCCGCTCGGTCTGCATGGTCAGCAGGCTGACAACGATCTGGATGTTGTTGCGCACCCGGTGGTTGAGTTCGCGTGTCAGCGTTTTCTGCGCCGCCAGGGCGCGTTGCAGGGCTTCACGATTGACCGCCAGGGCTCCCGCCATGGTGTGCAGGTCATCGGCAATGCCGGCGATTTCGGCCGGGGCAGTCGCAAAGGCTTCACGCTCGTCGACCGGCTGCTCATCGGCAATCCGCCGGGTCAGGCTGCGCAATTGCGGAAACCAGTCCAGCAGGTAGCGCTGGGTGCCGATCCAGACCCCGGTCAGCGTGAGCACTGCGGCCAGCAGCGGCAGGGCCAGAATCAGCCAGATCCGCGACAGGGCGGCATTGGCAAAATTGATCCGCGGTTCGGCATAGGCGATCAGCAGATCCCGATCGAACATCGGCGCAGCAACGAAGGTCCACTCTTTGCCATCCGTCGCCGTAGCCAGCTGCGGGGTCTGCAGCGCCTCGCTGATCGTTTCCAGTCTGGTGAAGCGCGCTGGTCCGGCCGCGAGCAGCACCTTGCCGCTGCGATCCACCAGCATCACTTCACCCCCGTGCTCGCGCTGCCGCGCGGCGAGCGCATCTGCCATCCGTTCCAGACTGATCCCGGCACTGATCGTGCCGTCGAACTCTCCGCGACTGGTCTTGAGCGGCAGGAACAGCAGCACCACCGGCCGTTTTGAAACCTCACCGATCAGCGGGCCGCCAAGCAGGAAGGAATCGGCGGCTACGGCCTGTTTCCACCAGGGATTGCCGGCTATGCTCGTCCCCGGCTGATACGGCAGCGCCGAGCACCGCACGGCACCATTCCGGTCGGCACGCAGGAAATTGAGAATGCCGGTGGCCCCGTCGCGGGTATCGACCATCAGCTGGTCGCAGTCCTGGCCATAGTCCCGGACAGCGTCGATCTGGCTGACCATCTGCAGCGAATGGCGCGCGATGATGAAGGGATCGCGCTCGCTCTCGGCAATTACCCAGGCATTCGCACGCAAGCGCTGCGCAACCAGGTTGCGGGAATCCTCGTAGCTCAGCACGCCCTGCCAGGCACCAAAGAACAGCATCGGCACCAGCGCGCCGCCAAGGATCTTGGTCAGGTTGGACCGAATCGTCCCGGCTGAACGCAAGGCTCTCACCGCTCGCGTGTCGCCTCTCCCCCGGGCTTGGTCGGGGCCGCCGCAGCCTCGTCCCCCTCGCCCAGCAAGCGCTTGAGCGCCACGCGCCCGCGGGCAATCCGGCTCTTGACCGTTCCGATTGCGCAGCCGGTGATCTCGGCCGCCTCCTCATAACTCATGTCGGCGGCGACCAGCATCAGCATTTCGCGCTGCTCGGTCGGCAGCTTTTCGAGCGCGCGCTGCACATCCATCAGGTCAATCCCGACATGCTGGGTGGGCGGTTCGACCAGGATGCGTTCGGCCGCTTCGGGGTCCCAGGAAACCAGCCGGGAATTCTTCTTGGCCATCGAATAGCAGCGGTTGCGCAGGATGATGAACATCCACGCCTTGAAATTGGTCCCGACCCTGAAGGTGTGGAGCGAGGCCCAGGCCCGCATCATCGCTTCCTGGGTCAGGTCATCCGCCAGGTCACGGTTACCGCACAGGCCCCGGGCGAAGGCACGCAGTTGCGGCAGGATGGCAATGACCTGGCGCCTGAATTCTTCCTTGCTCAGCGTCGCTTCGCCGGACACAGTCTCAGCACTTTCACGCTGACTGGGCTGCTGGGCAGTCATTCAGGTCCGGACCGGTCATCAAGTTGATCGAGCAGGTCCAGAAAATCGTCGGGAATTTGTTCGCTTGCGATTTGCTCGTGGAGCTGGCGCAGGGCCGCCGCGATCGGATCAAACGCCATGTCGGGACGCGGCAAATCGATGTCCTTTCCGTCCAGCGACGCGTTCTTGGCCGGCTTCCCGTGCTTGTGCTTTGCGGTTTCTGACATGTGCGCCCTGTCGCCTTCGCTGGCGGTCGATAATGAAGTACGTCCCAACTTAGTCTGCCCTGTTCATTCTGTTTTGATCCAGACCGAAATGCGATAGGCCAATGCGAGCGCGCCCTTCGCATTGTCGCAGGGTGAAACCAGCCCGGCGCGGCATGGTTCCCGGAATGGAACAATTTACTACATCGGTCGCTTGGGGGGTTGGAGACGAGAAGGGAGTTCCAATGCCTGAACACACAAACTCGCTGCGCGAGCGAGTTGCCAGCGAATTGCCGTATCTGCGCCGCTATGCGCGCGCGATTACCGGATCGCAGACCCTGGGCGATGCGGCCGTCCGCGAAATGCTGGAAGGGATCATCGCTGATCCAGCTCTCCTGGGCGAAGAGGGTGCTGGCCGGCTCAACCTGTTCCGGCTGTTCCACCGCATCTGGAATCCGATGCAGTCGGTCACCCTGGCTGAGGGGCTGATCGCCCATCTGCCGGTCAGCACGCGCGAGGCGATGTTGCTGACCATGGTCGAGGGCTTCTCTGCCGCACAGTGCGCCGAGATCCTCGACAGCACCGAAGATCAGGTCAGGATGATGATCGGCAATGCCCGAGTCCAGCTGGAGGCGCAGCTGCGGGCCTCGGTAATGATCATCGAGGACGAGGCGATCATCGCCATGCACCTGCGCAAGATCGTGCAGGGCCTGGGCAACACCGTTGCCGGGGTCGCCCGAACCCGCGACGAGGCAGTCGCCATGGCCAAGGACGTCCTCCCGGATCTGATCCTGGCGGATATCAGTCTGGCCGATGGATCGAGCGGGATCGATGCGGTGAAGGATATCCTGGGCGAATTCTCGGTCCCGGTAATCTTCATAACGGCTTTCCCGCAGCGACTGCTGACAGGCGAGCGGCCTGAACCGACCTATCTCATCACCAAGCCGTTTGAACCCGAAACCGTGACCGCGACGATCTGGCAGGCCTTGCTGGTTCACCGCGAAAGCCAGCCTGGCTTGCAGGCGGCCTGACGGCGCCAAGATTAGTTCCGAATTGGCACCACTTCCAGCAGCCCCTCGGTGGTCGGTAAATAACCGGGCTGCTGGAAGTGATTATCCGCTGGCGTCGGAAGCTGGCTGCGCCGGGGTCTGCTGCTCTTGCGGCACCCGGTCGTTGCGCATTGCCAACAACATCACCAGCCCGAAGGCGAGCAGTATCAGGATCAACGATATCAGCAGGACCCACCGGACAATTCCGGGAGTCGAGCCTGCGCGGACCTCATCGGTCGTGCGCTCGATCGGTTGTTCCTCCATGCCGCCGCACTCCAGTTCAGGCCGCAGAACCGCTCACGCGGACAATTGTTCCGGAAACCAAGCGCATTGCGCCCAGCCAGGGCCAGCTAGAGAAGGTTCAATATGGCGCTAATCGCGAAGAAGCCGAAGCAGATCGAGCTATCGGCAACGCCGTAGGGCACGAACAGCTGATCTTTACCAACCCGCATCGCCCCGCAGGTGTAGACCACGTTCGGGACATAGCCGGCGCGGTCCTGATCGGCCGCTGAAACCAGCGGACGGGCAGTCCGGCCCAGGACTTTCGAGGGATCGTCCTTGTCGAGAAGCATGGCCCCGATCGAATACTTGCGCATCGCGCCAACTCCGTGAGTCAGCACCAGCCACCCCGCATCAAGCTCGATCGGCGATCCGCAATTGCCGATCTGGACCAGCTCCCAGGGAAAGCGCGGCTCCAGCAGCACCGCACCTTCGTCCCAACGGGTAAAGGACGGCGAGCGGATCAGCGTGACATTCTTGCCGTCGGCCCGGCCAAGCATCGCATAGCCGCCGCCGATCTTGCGCGGGAACAGTGCCATGCCCTTTTGCTGTGCGCCCCGCCCCTGGATCGGCTCCAGCGCGAAGTGATCGAAATCGGCGGTGCGGAACAGCTCCGCAGTCATTTCATGGCTGCCATAGGCGGCATAGGTGCCCAGCCATTCGCGGCTGCCATCGTCGTGCCTGAACTCCACCAGCCGCAGGTCTTCCAGACCATTGCTCTGCGCCTCGGTAACCGGAAAGATCACCGTCCCCGAAATCGGGCTGTCCCTGTGCCGGCGCAGGAAGTTGATCCCGCTGCGTGGTTCGGCCGCTGCCAGCAGGGCTGCAGTGGCGAAGGGCGGCTGAGGCTGAAGCGTCAGTTCGCGCTCCTCGGTCACGATCCCTTCGCGAAAGGCGATCGAGGAGATGTGCCCTTCGCCCACGGCCCGCTCGGCCATGATGAAGCGGACAGAGCCTTCCTTCAGGCCTGACTGATCGGGATGGCGCACGGCGCTGGGGTTCATCACCGCTGCTGCAGCGTAGCTGTATTCGTGGCAGAAATAGCCGCCGATCAGCCGCCGCGTAGCGCGCGGTATCCCGACCGGATCAAGCTTCAGCTGCCAGGCTACCTGGTTGAAGCGCTGGTCGAGCACGTCCTCGATCTGCCAATGGCGCTGGCCAAAGTCGCTCAGCACCAGCTCCAGTTCCTGGCTGACGACCGCCGGATCGAGCGCCAGGATGTTATCAACCAGCGCTTCCAGCCGGCTCTTGCGCGAACCATGGCCCTGAAGCGCCAGGTGGAATGGCCGCACGACGGTCCGCGCCGGTTCGGCGTAGAGCCGCAACGGATGAACCCAGCCCAGGCTAGCGGATGGCGGCATTGGTTCCCTTCATCATCTATCCGCCGCTCAACCACGGCGTTGCAACCCGGGTTCCGTGGGGAACGGGGAACTGCCGCAAGTGCTTCCGGTTTCGTCTGGCCCAAGCAAAGGAGCCTCCGATGCAGAAAGTCCTGATTGCGATCCCGCTGGCGCTTGCCAGCATGGCTGCCGCGCAGAGCCAGCAGCCGCCCGCCCCGGGCGAAGCGCCGGTCGAAGTACCGCAGCCCATGCCTCACCCGATGCCGATGCCCGCGCCGCCCGCACCCGATGGAGTGCCGCCGGCAGAGGCGCCGCCGGTCGCTCCGCCGCCACCCGATCAGACCCCGCCGGTGGCGGCACCCCCGGTTGATGCGAGCCCGATGCCGCCATCGCCGCCAGCCGCACCGCCAGTAACCACACCGCCTGCCGACACGATGCGCGAGCGCGTTGTGACTTACACCAACAACAATCTGCCGCCCCCGCCAGCGGCGCAGCGCGACTACCCGCCTTGCTCCGCGACGGTCCAGGACCAGTGCCAGCAGCGCGAAGGCCGCAACACGGGCCCGCGCAAGGCGCGCCGCAATCGCGGCAAATAGCCGCGATTGCTTGCGCTGCCGCAGGGCCAAATATCTCTGATGGCTAAATAATGTGCCCCCTGCCGTGGGAGGATACGGCAGGGGGCACAGGCAATTGCCGGCCCATGGCGGGAAGGGGGTCGATTGGACCGGCAGTGATGAAAACGCAGCTCGGCCCGCTTCGGTTCCGCCTCACCGCAAAAAATCCGCCAGCGCCGCTATTTTCTGTCCGGCGAATCAAATTTCCTCGGCCAGCGCCAGCAGCTGGACCCGGTCCTTCAGCTCGATACGCCCGCGATAGGACCGGATCGCCTGCATCCCCTCCAGCTCCTGCAGGGCCAGCGTCACAGTCGCCCGGCGCAGATTGAACCGCCGGGCCAAGGTATTGTGCGTGATCGCCACGGCGCTCTCTCCGAACGCATCGAAATAGCCGGCCAGCCGATCGGCCAGCAGGCTGCGCGCAGTTCGGCGGCGCGATAATGCGAACTGGGCCGAAAGCTCGACCACTTCGGCATGCACCGCCGCCCGGCAGCGGGCGTGGAATACTGGGGCGGCAATGGCCAGGGATTCAACATCGCGGCCGGCCAGCGCGCGGGCCATGCCAGTGCGGCGCACCTCGACCCGCCACGGCGAAGGCCGGTCACTCCCGGCAGTCCAGCTGCAAGCCAGCTTACCGGGACCATCAACTGCGATCTCGAAGCTATGCCCCGCATCGTCGCGGGCGACCCGCGCGGTGACGGCATCGTCCAGCAGCCACAGTGCTTCGCTGGCGCAGTCCCCGTCACAAAGCACCCGATCGGCCACCAGCTGCTCGGGTTTCCAGTGCGCTTCCAGCCAGGCCCATTCGTGTGCGGGCAGACTGTCGGGGCCTGGCGGCGCAGGATTGGCAGCGGTCAAATAGCTGCGGCGGACATCCAACGGGTGGCTCCTCGGTACGATCACGGACGCAAGCCAATCCCGGCCCGACAGGACTGAAACATTCTCCCCGGCCCCGGGTTTCAAAGGCCCCAACCAAATTGCGAGAGGTCGACCATGGCGAGCGACGAACAATCCAGGCAAGCCCAGAACGAAGCAGCCAAGAACGCCGGAAAGGCGGAAAGTGCTGCCGGGAAGCAGAGCGCCGGGCCGCAGGCCAGCGAGGGTGCCAGCCAGGGCGCCGCATCGCAGGACAGCGGAACCGACGCGATCACCCTGCTGAAGGCCGATCACCGCGAAGTCGAAAAGCTGTTCGCTGAATATGAAAAGGCGGCCAACCGCTCGCGCAAGCAATCGATCATCGGACAGGTGGCGCAGATGCTGAAGATCCACGCCGAACTCGAAGAGCGGATCTTTTACCCGGCAGTGCGCCAGCAAGCCGAGGCCGATGACAAACTGGACGAGGCCCAGGTCGAGCATGACACGCTCAAGGTTCTGATCATGGACCTCGAACGCGGTCGCAGCAGCGAGTTCCGGGACGCCAAGGTCAAGGTGCTGGCCGAATATGTGAAGCACCACGTCCAGGAAGAGGAAGCCGGAGACGGGATCCTCGAACAGGGCCGCAAGGGGGGGCTCGATCTGAAGCAACTGGGGCAGCAGATGGCGCAGCTCAAGCAAGAGCTGGCAGCTGATCCATCGCAGTTGCGGGCCGAACCGGTCTCGCTGCAGCAGTTCGATCAACCACGAGAGAAGGAGCAAGGCACCATGCGACAGGATTATGGAAACGGTAATGGCCGCGGATCGCGGGATCGCGACGAGCGTGGCCGGTTCATGGAATCGCGCGGCGGATATGACGATGATCGCCGTTCATCCCGCGGCCGGGGCTATGACGATGACGACCGTCGCGGCGCTTCCCGCTCGGATCGCGAAGATGGCCGTGGCGGCTGGTTCGGCGATCCGCGCGGCCATTCCGAAGCGGCCCGGCGCGGCTGGGACGAGCGTGAGCGGTCGGGCTCGTCGCGTTCAGGCGGCCGGGATGACGACGACGATCGCCGCTCGGGCGGCGGCCGCCGGAGCAACCAGGGTTCGGGCTGGTATGGCGATTCCCAAGGCCACTCCGAAGCCGCCCGGCGCGGCTGGGAGCACCGCGATGATGATCGTTCGTCCCGTTCGCGCGATGACGATCGTGGTGGCTACCGTTCGCGGAGCGACGATGACGATCGCCGGTACGGCTCGAGCAGGCGTGGCGACGACGAAGGACGCGGCGGTGGCCGTGACCAGGGTCGCGGCGGCTGGTTCGGGGATTCCCGCGGTCATTCCGAAGCCGCCCGGCGCGGCTGGGAAGATCGCCGCTAATCCCGGCTTGCAGCTGTAACAAGGAAGGGCGCTGAACCATTAGTTCAGCGCCCTTCTTGTGTTCTGGTTGCGGTGACGGACCAGCCAGGCGGCTGGCCCGTCGTGCAAATGCTACTGCGAAGTATAGCCGCTGAGCGTCTGGCCCGAGGTGCCCATGCCCGGCGCGGGCTGGCCATTCATGCGGCTCGTGCCAACATTGCCGTGGCGATCGAATTCTTCATCGAAGCGCATCGACAGCATGTCGGCCTCCGCCTCGCTGACCGAGCGGTGCAGCTGCGGGAACCACTCGGATTCCTCTTCGTACACGTGGTGGGCCACGGCCTGCCGGATCGTTTCAAGCTTTTGCGCCCATTCATGCGATTCCGGATCAAGCTGCTCCAGCGCGGCCATTTCGACCTTGGCCATCGACTGTTCCTCGTAAGCCATCGTCGCGTCGCCCTTCTCGCCACTGCGGGCAATCGCAGGATAGAGCACGACCTCTTCGGCCATCGAATGGGCGGTAAGCAGCTGCCCCAGGTTCTTCATGGCAGTCAGTCGCTCCTCGCCCGGTTCGGCTGTAAGAGCTTCGGCAAAGAGGCTTTCGATTTCCTGGTGCTGGTCAAGCACCCGGGCCAGCCAGTCATCTTCCATGGCGAGTGCCTGGGCCTCGCTGCGTGCGCGCAGGCGATCTTCCTCGCTCGCTTCTGGGGTGATGGCGGCCGCTAAACGGTCAAAGAAATTCATGGGAGGCTCCTGAAGTGGAGTTGGGACAGGCACAACCGGTGCTGCCGGCCGCTGTTCCGGTCCGTATCGCAAGCGCGCCACGCGCTGGCCGGGAACTGCGCCGGACCAGCACCGGTTGTCCGAGCGCCCTCAGCGTCAAGCCGGTGCGTTACTTAAAGACGGCGACAGGGATCCGCCTGATTGCCCCCCAGACATCAGCCGGGGCTTCGAATGCGACAAGGAGTAAGGTATCCTGCGCCACGCGCGGTTCATCGGTCTGCGGGGCGATAAACCGGCCGGCGAAGTCAGTCTGGAGCAGCCGATGCCAGCACCTGCCGAACCCGAAGTCCGGATCACTCATCCCGAGCGGGTGGTCTTCCCCGATGATGGCATCACCAAGGGTGATCTGGCCGACTATTACCGGCAGATGGCGCCGCTGGTGCTGGCGACCATGGCCGGGCGCCCGCTCAGCCTGGTGCGCTGCCCGGATGGGATCGGCGGCAAGTGCTTCTTCCAGAAACACGGCGCGGGAAACCTGGGCAAGCAGGTCGGATCCGTCAGCATCCGCGAGAAGGACGGCGCGGAGGAGGACTACCTTTGCCTGTCGGATGCACGCGGCCTGCTGGAATGTGTCCAGATGGGTGCAATCGAGTTCCACGCCTGGGGCAGCCATGCCCGCCATCTGGAACAGCCGGACCGGATGGTATTCGATCTTGATCCTGATGAGGCGCTGGACTTTGGCGATGTCCGCAAGGCCGCACAGGATCTGAAGCGGCAGCTCGCCGACATCGGCCTCAGCAGCTTTGCCATGCTGTCCGGCGGCAAGGGCGTGCACGTGATCGTGCCGCTGAAGCCTGAGCATGACTGGCAGACCACCAGCGACTTTGCCCGCCGTTTTGCGCTCGCCCTGGCTACCGCCGAGCCCGACCGGTTTGTCGCCACCATGTCCAAGGCCAGGCGCAAGGGCCGGATCTTCATTGACTGGCTGCGCAACCAGCGCGGGTCGACCGCGATCATGCCCTATTCGGTCCGCGCCCGGGCCGGTGCGCCGGTTGCGGCGCCGGTCAGCTGGGCCGAGCTGGATGGCTTCGAGTCCGCCGCAGCGTTCCACATCGCGGATCAGCGCAAGCTGATTGAACGCGCGGCGGGCCTTGCCGGGTGGGGCCTGTCGGACCAGAGCCTGCCGCCGGTCTGACCGCAGCCTCAACGATCTCAATGACATTATTCAGTAAAATGCAGTCATGGTGCGGCCGCGTACCAAATAAGCGTGCTGGGTTGCAGAAGAATACCTTTAAATTTAGGCATTACGGCACGTTACGATCCGTTGCGCTGGTAAGTAAATGCACTAATATCCCCCGCTGCGGGGCCGATTCGGTTAGATAACGAGGGCGTCTGCTTGACCACAGAAGACAGGTTTGAAAATTTCCGCAAGATTTCGGTCGGTGTGTCAGGCGCGCTGCTGGTGGCATTACTCGTCTGGCTGACACTCAGTTCCCGTCAGGCCGAAAAGTCCCGCAGTCAGGCCCGGTCCGAAGAGGTTCACACTCTTGCGGTCATGCGCGCGACAGACTTGGTGCTGCGCGCGGCCCAGAACGCCGAGACCGGGCAGCGCGGCTATATAATCACGCGTGACCAGACCTTCCTTGAGCCGCTGCGTGAAGCCGAGGGGACTCTTCCTGCTGCCCTGGCCCGACTGCGCGAACTGACACTCACAGATCCGGCACTGACCAGCCGCGCCACGCGGATTGACGAGCTGGCGAACCAGCGCCTCCGGCAAGTGGAGCGCAGCATCGGTCTGATTGATCGTGGCCAGTTCAACCGGCCTGAACTGGATAGCTACTTGCGCACCGGCAAGCAGACCATGGACCAATTGCGGCGGGAATTGTCCGCGCTGGAAACCAGCCAGCAGCGCGTGCTTCGACAAGGCGAGGTCCAGGCGAGCCATTTCGAGGCGCTGGCCGGCCAGTGGCGCGCACTGCTGACCGCCTTCACCATTGTGCTGGGGGTGCTGTGTACCGGGACGGCCATCAGCCTGCTGCGCGCCCGTCGCCATGCGCGTGAACAAGCGCTGCAAGCCCGCACCAACCTGGTCCTGGCCGAGGGGCGGCACCTGCTGCAGTCCATCATCGATTCCAGCAGCAACGCCCTGTTCGTCAAGACCCGCAAAGGGCGCGTACTGTTTGCCAACACCAGGTTCAGGCAGATCGTGCCAGTCCCGCTCGAAGACCTGCGCGGTGTCCCGCTGCCCCCGACCGAGCACCCGGTCGAGGCGGCCGCGCTGGCCGAGGCCGATCGGCTGGCGCTGGAACTGGGCGAACGCAACGAGGTTGACCTGCGGCTCATCGTCGGGGGCGAGCCTCGCTGGTTCTGCGTCGAAAAGAACCCCTGGACCCGCGAGGGGCAAATCATCGGCGTGATCGGGATTGTCCGCGACATTACCGACGTCAAGCTGCGCGAGGCCGAGCTTGAACGCCGCGTCGCAAGGCGGACGGCAGACCTGGAAGCCGCGCTCGAATCGGTCCAGCGCGAAGCCGCCGAGCGCGAGGCCGCCGAGGAATCGCTCCGGCAGCTGCAGAAGATCGAGAGCCTGGGCCAGCTGACCGGCGGGATTGCGCACGATTTCAACAATATGCTGGCAGTCGTGATGAACTCGCTGGATACGGCGCGGCGCAAGCTGCACGATGGCGATACTGCAGCGCTGGACCAGCTGATCAGCACGGCCCTGTCCGGTACGACCAGTGCGGCCGACCTGACCAGCCGGCTGCTGGCCTTTGCCCGGCAGCAAAAGCTCGATCCGGTCCCGGTCGAAATCAACCACCTGATTGCCCATACCCAGACCCTCCTTGCCCGCACCCTGGGCACGAACATTGCGGTGACGCTCGATCTCGATCCAGCCGCCGGGTGGGTCGAAGTGGACAGCTCGCAGTTGCAGAACGCGCTGGTCAACCTGGCGGTCAATGCCCGCGACGCCATGCCGGGCGGCGGCCAGCTCAAGATCACCACGCGCCGCCATGAGCGCGAAATCGAGATCCTGATCGACGATACCGGCTGCGGGATGCCCCCCGAGCAACTGTCGCGCGTGTTCGATCCGTTTTTCACGACCAAGGACATCGGCCTTGGCACCGGGCTGGGCCTGTCGCAGGTCCACGGCTTTGTCGCCCAGTCAGGCGGGCGGATCACGATCCGCTCGACCCCCAACATCGGGACAACCGTGTGTGTTGACCTGCCGGCTTGCGATCCGGACTGCGCGACCGGCCCCGAAGTGCCGCAGCCCCAACCCCGGATTGGCCAGGGCGAACTGGTGCTGCTGGTCGAGGACGAGGCCCTGGTGCGCCTTTCGACCCAGAGCTCGCTGCAAGCGCTGGGGTACCGGGTGATCGCCGTGGCCAACGGCTATGCGGCGCTCGATGTCCTGAACAGCGACGCTGACGTGGCGCTGGTCATCACCGATCTTGCCATGCCGGGCATTAACGGCCGCGACCTGGCTAGCGCCGCGCGGCTCCTGCGTCCCGGGATTCCGGTGTTGCTGACGACCGGTCACGAGCAGCGCAAGCCGCATGGCGACGATTTGCCGGTCCTGGCCAAGCCCTATCTGCTCGACCAGCTGGCCATGGCGATCGCCAGCATCCTGCCTGCGGCGGAAAGTGCCGAACAAGATGCCTAGCCGCAGCCAGGATCGAGGATCTGCTGAAGGCCACGCGGGGTGAACCCGCGATCTCCGACAGCGACGAAGACCGCTGCCGCCGCTGTGGTCGCGCGCACCCGGTCAGTCCCATCGACCGGTGACTTGCCGCTGCTGCGCGGGTTTGCGCCGATGTTCAGGCCCGATGCGCAGGTGCTGATCCTGGGCTCGCTGCCGGGCGCGCGGTCGCTGGCACAGCAGCAATATTATGGACATCCGCGCAACCAGTTCTGGCGGCTGGTCGGTGGGGTGATCGGGCAGGACCTGTCCGCGCTGGCCTATACCGAACGCCTGACCCGGCTGATGGATCACCGGATTGCCTTGTGGGACGTGGTTGCCAGCGGGCAGCGGCAGGGCAGTCTGGACGCCGCGCTGCGCATCGCCGAACACGCCGATGTGGCGACCCTGCTGGACCATCTGCCGCAATTGCAGGCGATCGCCTTCAACGGCGCGCTGGCCGCAGCCCAGGCCCGCCTGCCCGCTGCCGGGGCGGCGCTGCTTTCGCTGCCCTCCAGCAGTCCAGCCAATACCATGCCGCTGGCCGCCAAGCAGCAAGCCTGGGCGGCGCTGCATCCCTACCTGGCACCCTGAGCGCGGAAAAGTGCGACCCGGCCTGCGGTAACCACTTGTCCCGCTTGGCTTAGGCTCCTAGCCAAGATCGCCAGCCGGGTTGGGAGGATCGCGGAGTAGATGCCAAGGCTCGATACTGCCGACCCGGGATTGGCCGCGCCGCGCGTGATGGTCGATGTGGGCATTACCGGCCACCGCAGCAACCATCCGGTCTTCGCTCCCCACCGCGAAGCGATTGCCGCTGTGCTGCAAGACCTGATGCGCTGCCTGGGCAAAACCGCGGAACGGGAGGTGCTGCACTTCGGCGGGCTGGAACCGCCCGTGGTCCGGCTTCACTCGCTTCTGGCCTATGGGGCGGACTTGATGGCGGTGGAAGCCGCGCTGGCGCAGGACTGGCCCGTGGTTGCCCCCCTGCCGTTCGGCCAGGCGTTGAACCTGGCAATCAATGCCCAGCCCGCCAGCCTGCCCGATATGGAAGCATTGCTGGCCGGTCAGCCCGCAACCGACCCCGCAGCGGCCAGTCGCGCCGCAGAAATCGCCGCAGCGGCCGCGCGGGTCAGCCTGTTCGAGCTGGCTGAGCAGGATGATCATGTCGAAGCCCTGCTGCGCGCGCACCTGGGCGCGCCCGAGGATGCCGGGGCCGCCCTGGCCTACACTGCCCTCGCTTCTGACCGGGCGGCGATGGCGGCGCGCGTCCTGATCGAGCATTGCGATGTCCTGATCGGGATTTGGGACGGGGAAACCCGCGGCGCAATTGGCGGGACGCGCCACACGATCGAGACTGCCCTGGATCAGGGCGTCCCGGTGATCTGGATCGATGCCCGCAATCCGCAAGGCTGGCACGTGCTGCGCGCCAGCGAGGAACTGGCCGGACTGCGGCGCCGTTCCGCCCCGGAGCGCGACGAAGCTGGCGTGGCCGAACTTGTCCGCGCGGCGCTGCTGCCCACCGGGGATGGCTGGCGGAACGTCAAGGGGCACGAGCGCTGGCACGCGGGCAGCAATCCTTTGCTGCAGTCCTATCGCCGGGTTGAGGCGGTGTTCGGCGATCCCGGCAAGTGGCCCCTGCGCAGCCTGCGTCAGCGCTATGAGCATCCCGATGCCATCGCTGCCGGCAGCGGCGGTGCCCTGCTCGCCGCAGCGCGCGCCTTGCCCGGCGTCGACCCTGCGCTGCCCGAGCGGATCGCACGCGAGGTGCTGCGACCCTTCGCCTGGGCCGACGGCGTTTCGACCTGGCTGTCCGACGCCTATCGCGGCGGCATGGTGCTGAGCTTCTTCCTGTCGGCCTTCGCGATCGTCGGCGGGATCGCCTACCTGCCGTTCACTTCAATCGACAACAAGTGGGCCTTCGCCACTTTCGAATTCGTGCTGCTGGCCGGGATCATCGCGATCTTCTTTGCCGGCAAGCGGCTGCGCTGGCACGAGCGCTGGTTCGAGACCCGGCGCGTTGCCGAGTACTTCCGCCACGCCCATCTCCTGCTCTTGCTGGGCGCGGCCCGAGCGACCGGGCGCTGGCCTCGCGGATCGGGCGACAACTGGCCCGAATGGTTCGTCCGCCACGTGCTGCGCGGGATCGGCCTGCCGCGGATGCGGCTGACAGCGCCCTTTCTGCGCCAGGCACTGTTGCTGATGCGCGATCACCATGCCGTGCCGCAGCGCGATTATCACCGCGTCAAGGCACTCCGGCTACGGCGGGCCCAGCACAACCTCGACCGGCTCTCGGAGTGGCTGTTCGTCTTCGCCGTGCTGTCAGTCGCCACCTACTTGCTGATCGAACTGGGTGCCGGCCTCGGCTGGCTGGCCCATGATCTGCCCCACAAGGTGGCCAAGGCCTTCACCTTTGTCGGCGTGCTGCTGCCGACCATGGGCGGCGCTTTTGCCGGCGTGCACTATTTCGGTGATTTCGAGCGATTTGCCGCGATTTCGGACGTGACCGCAGAAAAGCTGAGCGATGTTGCCGCCCGGATCGAGATCCTGCTGGCTGCGCCGGACAGCGATCTTAGCTATGCCGGCGTTTCAGCCCTGGCCCATGCGGTTGACGAGATCGTGGTGGCGGAAATCGAAAACTGGCAAGCCGTATTCGGCGGCAAGCACATCACCGTTCCCGTCTGACGGGCAGATTGCAGGCAAGAAAAAGGCCCGCCGAAGCGAGCCTTGATCCTGCAACGCTTTGCAGCGGTGACTTACTTGGCAGCTTCCGAAGCAGCCGGTGCAGCTTCAGCGGCCGGAGCAGCTTCGCTGGCAGCAGCGGTCGCGGCGTCGGTGGCAGCAGCATCGGTCGCAGCAGCTTCGGTAGCGGCAGCGGTTTCGGTGGCAGCAGCGTCAGCAGCGGCTTCTTCGGTCTTACCGCCGCAAGCGGCGAGGCCGAGAGTCAGCACGGCGGCCAGGGCAACAGTGGTCTTGCGCATTTGGGAACTCCCCCTTGTTGAGGCCCCCATAATTGAATCGAATCTTGCGCGGCGCAATAGCTTATTCACCATCATGCGCAGTCCTGCGCGGCGATCCAGTCGCGAACCCGCTCTGCGGCCTGCCCAGCCAGGCTCGGTTGGCCGAAATAATAGTGGTTTGCGCCCTTGATCACGTGATGGTCGATCTCGCACCGGGTCGCCGCCGCCATCAGCCGCGCTGCGTGGCTGGGGGTGCAAGCATCATCGGCGCTGTTCTCGATCACCAGCATCGGAGCGTGAATTCGCGCCGCGCACTTGAGCCCGTCGGCCTGCGATTCGTCATAGGACCATTGCGACAGCCACGAGCGCAGGGTCGTAAATCGCGCAAGGCCAACCGGTCCGTCGTTGACCACGAACGGATCGCCCAACATGCAGTGGCCCGGTTCGCGGTCGTTCGGATCGACCAGCGGATCGACCCAGCGCGGATCGCCCATCGTGCCCTGGACAGTGAAGCAGCGCTCATGATGCTCCAGCCCGCGCGCCTTCAGGTCGGCCAGCTGGTCCTTGGCCCAGGCTGTGATCCGGCGGTTGCGGGCAATCTGGCGGGCACGATATTCGGCGATGAAATCGGCTGAGAAAGGCGGCTTGGGCCCCTCCGGCGCAAAGATGTTCCAGGCGGGGTTGCGATCGAATGGCCGGCTTTCGTCCTCGATCGAGGCGTCCATCCACTCGGTCAGCGTCAGGTTGCGCGAGAGGTGCGACGCAAGCAGCAGCACGCCATCGGCCGGGATGAACTTCGCTGCGGTCAGGTCATAGGGATCGCCCGCCGGAGTATGGGTTACACGCGGGTCCTGCGCTTCGGCCTGATAGAACAGGCTTTGCGCCCCGCCGCCCGACCAGCCGCCCAGGTAGACCTTCTTGTAGCCCAAGCGTTCCTTGGCATCGCGGATGCAGGCGGCGAAATCCATCACCGCGCGCTCCATGATCAGCGCCGTGTCATTGCCGCGATAGCGCGTGTTGCAATAGATCGTATGGACACCCAGGCGCGCCAGCATGCCCACCAGCGGCAGATAGGCCCCGCCGCCAATCGGGTGCGAGAAGATCACCACGCTGTCCGATGGCGTATGCGGTTTCAAATGATGCGCCTCGATCACCACCTTGCCGATCGCGCCGCCGTAAGTGTCCTTGAAGGCGCTGACCTCATCGAAGGCGATCAGGTAGGGGATGCGGTCATAGGCGCTCGAGGCGCGATCGGTGGTAAGCTGGGTCATGGCCGCAGTGTCACCAGTGAGAGCCGCTTTGTCCAGCCATGCGAAGGGCAGTCGCTTCAGCGGCATAGCCATGCTAGCCCAAGGCCCCATGAAGCTTGGCACCTGCTATTATCCCGAACACTGGCCCGAACACCTCTGGGCCGAAGATGCCCGCCGGATGGCCGAAACCGGCCTTGAGCAGGTCCGGATCGGCGAATTTGTCTGGAGCCGGATCGAGCCTGAACCCGGCCGGTTCGACTGGGACTGGCTGGACCGGGCGATCGCCACGCTGCACGGTGCGGGGCTTGAAGTAATCCTCGGCACCCCGACTGCTACGCCGCCCAAATGGCTGGTCGACCGGATGCCCGATATGGTCGCCATCGATGCGCAGGGGCACCCACGCGGGTTCGGCTCGCGCCGGCACTATTGCTTCAGCCATCGCGGCTACCGCGCCGAAGCGGCCCGGATTACCCGCGCCGTGGCCGAGCGTTATGGCCATCACCCCGCCGTGGTCGCCTGGCAGACCGACAACGAATATGGCTGCCACGACACGGCGTTGAGCTTTTCCGAGGCCGCGCGGATCGCCTTCCGGGAATGGCTGGCCGACCGCTATGGCACAATTGCGGCGCTCAACCGTGCCTGGGGCACTGTGTTCTGGTCGATGGAATACCGCTCCTTTGCAGAAATCGACCTGCCGAACCTGACCGTCACCGAAGCCAACCCGGCCCACTGGCTGGCCTTTCGCCGGTTTGCCTCGGACGAGGTGGTGGCGTTCAACCGCATTCAGGCGGAGATCCTGCGCGAACTCTCGCCCGGGCGCGACGTGGTCCACAATTACATGGGCTTCTTCACCGAGTTCGATCATCACGCGGTCGCGGCCGATCTCGACGTGGTCGGCTGGGATTCCTATCCGCTGGGCTTCCTCGACAGCTTCCCCTTCCCCGAGGCCGACAAGCTGGCCTATGCGCGGCAAGGCCATCCTGACATCGCCGCATTCCATCACGATCTCTACCGGGGCTGCACGCCAGGCGGGCGCTGGTCGGTGCTCGAGCAGCAACCCGGACCGGTCAACTGGGCGCGCCATAACCCCGCGCCGCTGCCGGGCATGGTTCGGCTCTGGACACTCGAAGCCATGGCGCACGGGGCCGAGCTGGTCAGCTATTTCCGCTGGCGCCAGTTCCCGCAGGCGCAGGAACAGCACCACGCCGGGCTGCTCAGGCCGGACGGCGAGCCTGCCCCCGGTCTGATTGAGGCCGCGCAGTCCGCGCGCGACATCGCCGCGCTTGGCGTGATCGGTGCCGCTCCCCGGCAGGTCGCGCTGGTCTTTGCCTATGACGCCGACTGGGTGACGAAGATCCAGCCGCAAGGTGCCGGACTATCGGCGCTGTGGGCTACCTTTGCCTGCTACTCGGCGCTGCGGAAACTGGGCCTCGACATCGATATCGTCCCGCCGGGGCGATCGCTTGACGGCTATGCGATGGTGGTCCTGCCGTGCCTGCCGATCGTGCCTGCGGGGCTGGTCGAGCAATTGCAGCGCTTCTCTGGCCAGATCGTGATCGGCCCGCGGAGCGGGAGCCGCGATGCCGACTTCGCGATTCCGGATGGCTTGCCACCGGGGCCGCTCCAGGCCCTGTTCCCGGGCAAGGTCGTGCGCGTGGAAAGCCTGCGTCCTGGCCTGACTCATCCCGGCGAGGGTTGGGAAATTGCCCGGTGGCGCGAGGATCTGGAAACCTCAAGTGAACTGGAACTTTGCGCAAGCGACGGGACTCCCGCCTGCTGGAAGCACGGAAATCTGCGCTATCTGGCCGCCTGGCCGGAACCAGGGCTGGCCAGCGAAACGCTGAGCCGCGCCGCACGCGATGCCGGGCTGGCGCTCCACGCCTTGCCCGCAGGACTGCGCCTGCGCCGCGCGGGCAACCGCACCTTCGCTTTCAACTACGCCACACAAACCTTTGAACTGCCTGACACTGTCACTGGCGGCCTGCTCCTTGGCCAGCGGCAGCTCCCTCCCGCCGGTGTTGCTGTGCTGGAAGGCTAAGCTTTCGCGCCTGTCACCCCGCGCCAGCCGGTGAACTCCGCGCGCCGCCCCAAGACCACTCGGTTGAAGGCTAGCGCGAAGAGCACCGAAGTGACCAGCGTCACCACCATGAAGTCGATGTAGTGCAGTCCGATAAGTCCGGCTGGCTGCCAGGCGAAGCTGTACGCCCCGTAAAGCGCCACGCCCCACACCACCCCGGCAATCGCCGCCCGCGCCGCGACGCCCCGGAACAGCAACGCGACGATGAAGGCCGAGAGGATCGGCATCGACGACAGCCCGTTCAATTGCTGCAGCAGGTTGATGATCGACTTGGCGTTCTGGAACACCGGAACCATCAGGATCGAGGTGATGGTCAGCAGCACCGAGACCGTGGCGGCCAGCTTCCAGTGGTTGGTCACGGGGCGAACGAACTTGGTATGAAAGTCCACCGCATAGAGCGCGACCGAGCTGTTGAGGATCGCCGCGGTGTGGGCAATCACCGCCGCTGCCATCATCGCGGCGAAAGCGCCCGACAGCCACTGCGGCAGGACCGCGGCAACGACCTGGCCATAGGCGGCATCATCAACATCGCCGAACAACTTGTAGCCGACCACGCCCGGGATCACGACGATTGCCGGGATGATCATGATCCGCACGGCAGCGGCGGCCAGCACGCCCTTCTGCGCCTCGCGCACGCTGGGTGCGGTCATCGCCTTCTGGGTGATGTTCTGGTTGGTCGACCAGTAGAAGATCTGGATGAACAGCATCCCGGTAAATAGCGTGTGGAACGGGATCGGCGATGCCGCATCGCCTACCATCGTCAGCCGATCTTGCGGGATGCCGGAAAAGTCCCAGCCGATCGCATTGCAGGCCAGCACCACCACCAGCAGCGCAATCGCCAGCACGCCGATGCCCGAATAGGTGTCCATTACCGCCACGGCGCGCAGGCCGCCCATGATGGTGTAGATCGCGGCCACCACCGCCATCGGCGCGGCGAAATACCATAGCGGCCAATCCAACCCGAACATCGACTTGAGGAACAGGCTGCCCGAATAGAGCGCAGCGGGCAGGTAGATCAGCACATTGCCGATCAGGAACAGCGCCGAAATCAGCGTGCGAATCGAGCCACCGTCATAGCGCTGCTCGAGCAGCTCGGTCACCGTGGTGCAGCCGGTGCGGTAGTAGACCGGCACGAACACGAAGGCCAAGATCATCAGCCCGACGAACCCCGCCAGTTCCCACCAGGCCAGCAGCAGCATCTGGTTGCCGTTCATGCCGACCAACTGCTCGGTCGAAAGATTGGTGAGCGTGATCGCACCGGCGACATAGAGCCACTTCAAGCCCCCGCTGGCGAGGTAGACATCTTTGGCCGAGCCATCATGCGCCGGGTGCGCGTCCCTGGTGGTGGTCCGCCAGGTGAAGAAGCCAATGACAGCCAGCAGCGCCAGCGCCATCGTCACCTGGCCCGCAAATGTGCCCCAGAACTGCCCCATCTCGCTCCCCCGCTGCTGTTTTGCCGTAAGGCTACAAGCGATTAGCGGCGCTGGCTAGAGCAGCGGATTAGGCCTCATCCCGATTGCGCCAGCATTGGCCCAGGAGGCGTGGGTGCCGGAACAGAACCGTTCGGGCAGCACGATCCGGCAGACCGGGCCATCGGCAAACCGCTTGGCATCGATCAGCACGCATTCGCTGGTGTCGGTGTTAAGATCAGCAATGAACGAGACGAGGTATCCGTCATCCTCGCCGGTCGCGCCAATCCTTGGCGCAAAGGGTGCCTCGCTGCCGAACCGGCCGGGGCCGAATTCCAGCGTCTCGCTGGTGCCATTCTCCAGGTCATGCTTGACCAGCCCGCGGAACAGGAACCAGCCCGGTTCCGGCACGGCCGAATAGGCATAGCGGTTCTTCCGCCCGGCATAGGCCTGGTTGATCATGCCGAATTCCAGGATCCGGTCATCCAGCCGCTGCTCGGTGGTTTTCCCCGTCTTCAGGTTGAAGCGCCAGCGGTGCAGCTTGGGCTTCATCAGCATCTGGTCGAGATAGGCCATCATCCGCTCGTACCCGTCGGGTGCGTTCGGATAGGACTTGGGCATCGGCTCTTCCTGGTAATAGCCGTCGAGCACAACCTCGTCGCCTTCTTCCCAGGCGTTGAGCCAGTGGAGGACATAGGTTGGTTCAGCCTCGAACCAGCGGATCTCCTCGGGCTGACCATAGCGGGGGATCAGGCCAAAACGGGTCGGCTGATCCGGGTGGAAGTTCACCACGTGGAGGTTCCGTTCCAGCAGCTGCTCGTTCCAGTAGAGCGGCATGTCGTTCAGAATCGACCAGTTGGGCGTAAAGGCCATGTCGTGCGGCAGGCGCGGCCCGGCCAGCGGGATCGGCACATAGTGCTTCAGCTGGTTGTCCGGCCCGACCACCCCGTAATGCATGAACGGGGCGTGCTTCGAATAGTTGAAGAACATCAGCTCGCCGGTCGCCTCGTCAACCTTGGCGTGAGCGGAAATGCCGTCCTCGGGCACCCAGCCCTCGGTCCCGCCCTGCTCCAGCGTATAAGGATCGAGCCGGTAACCCTCACCGCACTGGTAGAAGGTGGAGAGGATCTTGCCGGCGTGGATCACCACGTCGGTGGAGGAGCTGTCCTTGAGCCATTCCTGCGCGCCCCAGCCCGGCCGGGTCGACTTGTGCGGCGGCTCCATCAGCCCGGCCCACAGCGCGCGCCCTGCTTCCTGCTCGGCCACAAAGCCCTTGGTCCGCACGAAGCGGCTGCGATAGGCGGCGCGGCCGCCCTTGAAGCTCATGGAATGGATCATCCCGTCGCCATCGAAGGGATGATATCGCCCGATCGGTTCGTGCACCGGCACTTCCCCGGTACGGACATAGACGCCGTCGATGTCAGCCGGGATCGTGCCGATAACCTCGGCCTCGCCACTGGCAAACAGCGCGTTCCATTCGTTGAAGCTCGGCCGCCAGGCCCCCTGCATATAGGGGCGATCAGTGGATTGAAGGGTCGACCTGATGGTTTCGACCAATTGCGCCGTCATGCTTCCGCTCCATTATCCTTGGCGCAGAGACTAACGCGTCCCCAGCCAGCGGACCAGCCGGTAATGCAACGGCTTAGTGCTGCTCCAGCGCGAGCAGGGCGAAGGTCGCCAGCCAGTGCTCCCCCATATAGTCGTCGCCCAGGTGCGGCAGCGCGGCATCGAGGTGCTGCTGCGCGGTGGCCAATGCCGGTCCGCGCACCAGGTGCCCCGCCGGCAGCGCCGCCGCAATCCCGCGCCAGCACCAGGCCCGGCTGAGGTTGAGCCCGTCGAGGTGGGCGATCTTGCCGTCGCTGCGGTCAGATACGGTGGCTGGGGTGAACAGGGTGGCGGGTTGCTCTTGCGCGGCACGCGGCAGGAACTGGTCGAACCAGGCAGCGAAGTCCGGCCCCAGCACCCGGCTCATCAGCAGCGCCTCGGTCAGTGCGGAAGAGAGGAATTCATCGCCGCCCGGCTCCCAGGCCTGGCAATCGCGGTCCTGGCCGAACCACGCGTTAGCGCGGGCGTCGATCAGGGCGACGAGCGCCGGGTCATGGTCCAGCGCCCAGCTGCGCGCGAGGGTCATGGCAAAAGCCGAGGAGTAATGCGTGCCGACCCGGATCGGATAGGTCTGGAGCGGCAGGAACTGGTGGAACCGTTCGGCAAAGGCGACGGCGAACATATCGCCGTGGCGGGCCCAGCTGGCGTCATGCCGCACCATTTCGGCATGGAGCGCCAAGGCCCAGGCCCAGCCATAGGGTCGCTCGAACCCGCGGGCTGAGGGCCGCGCGAGATAGGCGGTTTCAACCGCGAAGTTTTCCGCCGTCAGCATCTCGTCGGCCAGGGCACGGACGCGCGCCGCCTCGGGCAGATCAGGATAGAGCCGCGCCAGCCGCAGCACCTGCCACCAGCCGTGCAGGCACGAATGCCAGTCAAAGCTGCCGAAGAAGATCGGGTGCAGTTCGCGTGGGGGGCGAGCATCTTCCGGCCCATCCAGAACGTGGTCGAGCTTGTGCGGAAATTCGCGCGTAAGGTGGCCAATCGTCAGCGCCATGAAGCGCGCGGCGTGCTGGGCAGTAAGGTGTGTCATCAGAAGGCAAACCACCAGATCAGGAGGGTGTTGACTGCCAGCAGCGGCAGCGCCGTGCCGACCTGCGCCCGGACTACGACGTTGCGGTCCTTCAGCTCAAGCAGCGCGGCGGGGACCACGTTGAAGTTGGCGGCCATCGGCGTCATCAGCGTGCCGCAGAAGCCGGCCAGCATCCCGATCGCGCAGACCACTGCCGGATCGCCGCCATATTGCCGGATCAGGACCGGCACCGCGATCGCCGCAGCCATCACCGGGAAGGCGGCAAAGGCATTGCCCATGATCATCGTGAACAGCGCCATCCCCAGCGTGAAGGCAATCACCGCGCCGATCAGGCTGTCATCGGGGATCACGCTGGACATCAATTGCCCGACGACATTTCCAACCCCGGCCAACGCAAAGACCGCGCCTAGGCTGGCCAGCATCTGCGGGAGGATCGCCGCCCAGCCGACCGAATCCATCAGCCGCCGGCCTTCCTGCAGCGGCGCGGCGGGATGCGGGCGCAGCCAGGCAAGGCCGATCGCCAGCGCGAGCAAGGCGCCGAGCGACAGGCTGACCAGCGTTACCTGCTTGGGATTGACGAGGCCCGGCACGTGCTCGAACCCGAAGGTGCCAGCCAGCGCCGTAGCCGGGATCACCAGTGCGAGCAGGAACAGGCGGTTGCCATGGTGGGCCGCGCGTTCGCTGCGGACCCCGGCGCTTGTACCGCCGCTGCCCCGGCCAAGCTGCCCGGTCCCGGCAATGGCGACCAGCGCCAAAACCAGCAGGCCATTGGCAAAATCGCCGAGCCGGTCACCAGCCAGCATCGACAGTGCCAGCAAACCCCAGAATGCGCCATTGCCCCAGCGCTTCGGGTTGCTGGCATCGCGCAGTGACAGCACCGCAAAGGCGAGGAAGGCCAGCCCGGCAAGGCTATAGACGAAGGGCAAGCCGATCATTGGAACGGCTCCTTGGCTGCGAGCCGTCGATCCAGCCGCCACAGCCGGAAGCCGTGAACCAGGAAGGCGGCAATCGCGGTCGGGATCGCCCAGACCGAAAGCTGGAAGGGTGTCAGCACAATACCCTGCTGCTCCAGGAAACCAACCATCAGCAGGATCGAACCGATCGCGATGAAGATATCCTCACCAAAGAACAGGCCTATGTTGTCAGTCGCGGCGGACATGGCCTTTACCTGTTCACGCTCGTCCTCACTGAGGTCCTTCTGGCGCTCTGCCGCCGCCTCGGCCATTGGCGCGACCAGCGGCCGGACAGTTTGGGCATGGCCCGCCACCGAGGTAAGCCCGAGCGCCGAGGACAACTGGCGGATCACCAGATAGCCGGTCAGCAGCCGCCCGGTCGTTGCGCCCTTCAGGCCCGCAATCAATGCCCGCGCCCGTTCCTGCAATCCATGCGCTTCCAGCAGGCCAATCACCGGCAGTACGATCCAGACCACGCTGACATAGCGGGTGTCGTTGAAAGCCTTGCCGAAGGCCGAGACAATCGCATGGAGATCAAGCCCCGCCGCAAGCCCGGTCACCGCAGCGGCAGCGACCACGACCAGCAGCGGGTTGAACCGCAGCACAAAGCCCAGCACCATCACCGCGATGCCGGAGAGTACCCACATCTCGCTCATCCGTAGCCACCCCCGCCCGGCGTTTCGACCACCATCACGTCACCCGGCTCCATCAGGACCGAGGCGGTGGAATCGAGCACCTCGACTGCGCCCGATGCCCGCTCCACCCGCGTTGCCCCGGGCGCACCATTATCCCCGCCGGCCAGCCCGAACGGCGGCACGCGGCGGCGATTGGCCAGCATGCCGGCTTCCATCTGCTCAAGGAAACGTAGCCGCCGCAGCGCCCCGTCACCCCCGTGATGCCGCCCTGCCCCGCCTGAACCGGCGCGAATCGAGAATTCCTCAAGCAGCACCGGAAAGCGCGTTTCCAGCACTTCAGGATCGGTCAGGCGGCTGTTGGTCATGTGGGTCTGGACCACGCTGGTCCCATCGAAGTCCGGCCCCGCTCCGGAGCCGCCGGCGATGGTCTCGTAATACTGGTAGCGCTCGTTGCCGAAAGTCAGGTTGTTCATCGTCCCCTGCGCCGCCGCCATGGCTCCGAAGGCCCCGAACAATGCATCGGTGACGACCTGGCTGGTCTCGACATTGCCAGCCACCACCGCTGCGGGATAGCGCGGACGCAGCATCGATCCTTCAGGAACAAGGATCGTGACCGGGGCGAGGCAGCCCTCGTTCATCGGGATCGGATCGTCGATCATGGTGCGCAGGACATACATCACCGCCGCGCGGACCACGCTGAACGGCGCGTTGAAATTACCGGGGAGCTGGTCGCTGGTGCCGGCAAAGTCGATCGTCACCTGCCGCGCTGCCCGATCGACCCGCACCGCGACGCAGACCACCGCGCCGTTATCAAGCTCATAGCGGAAGCTGCCATCCTCCAGCCGCCCGATCAGGCGGCGCACGGCCTCTTCGGCATTGTCGTGGACGTGGCCCATATAGGCGCGAACGACGTCTGCCCCGTGTTCGGCGCAGGCTCGCTCCAGCCCGGCGGCACCCCGCGCGCAGGCGGCAACCTGCGCCGCAAGATCAGCAAGGTTCGCGTCAATGTTCCTGGCCGGATAGGGACCGGAGGAGAGGATCGCCGCCAGCTCATCGTGGCAGAAGCGGCCCTCGTCGACCAGCAGGACGTTCTCCAGCAGCACGCCTTCCTCACCGATATTGCGGCTGTTCGGCGGCATGGAGCCCGGGGCAATCCCCCCGACATCGGCATGGTGGCCGCGCGCAGCAACATAGAAGTCGGGCGCTGCCCCTTCCCCGACGAAGACCGGCATGACCACGGTGATGTCCGGCAGATGCGTGCCGCCAGCATAGGGCGCGTTGAGGACATAGGCATCGCCGCGGCGGATGCCCCGGCCATCCCTGCCCCCGGCTCGCTCGCGCAGCACCGCCTGCACGCTTTCACCCATCGAGCCAAGGTGCACCGGCATATGCGGCGCATTGGCGACCAGCCGTCCGCCGCCATCAAAGATCGCGCAGGAGAAATCGAGCCGCTCGCGGATGTTGACGGACATCGCCGTGCGGGCGAGCGCCGAGCCCATTTCCTCGGCAATCGCCATGAACAGGCCATTGAAGATTTCAAGGCGGACCGGGTCAGCATCGGTCCCGCTGGCGACCGCTGTGTGGCGCGGCGAAGTGCGGGTGAGGCGCAGGGTGCCATCGCCATCCACGGCCAGTGACCAGCCGGGTTCGACCACGGTCGTGGCCAGCGGATCGCTCACGATCAGCGGCCCTGAAGCGGCAAAACCGGCCGGCAGCGCGGCGCGGTCATAAACCGGCACGGTGTGGCGTGCACTGCCTAGATAGCAGTCGACCGTCTCGAGCGCCGGTCCGGCCTCCGCCGGGAGCGGCCAGGCTAGCGCGCCGCTGGTTTCGTTTGCGGCAATCGCCTCGACCCGCACCCGGTCGATCACCAGCGCGCCGTCACCATCATAGCCGAACTGTGCGCGGTGCGCGGCGGCAAAGGTGTCAGCCAGATCCTGCGCCGAACCCGGTGGCAGCTCAATCGTGTTCTCTGACCCTTCGCGGCGCAGGAATAGGCTGGCCTGGACGCTTGCCGCAGCTTCGCCCAGCTCGGCGCGGACCTGCCGACCCAGTTCAGCGGCCAGCTCATCAGCCGCGCCAAGGCCACTGGCCAGCGCCTGGCCCAGCGTCCGCTCACGCACCGCCGCTTCGCTGGCGAGGCCCATGCCATAGGCCGAGAGCACCCCGGCGAGCGGGTGGATCAGCACGGTATCGATCGCCAGCGCATCGGCCACCAGGCAGGCGTGCTGCCCGCCTGCTCCGCCGAAGCAGGACAGGGCATAGCCAGTCACGTCATGCCCGCGCGCGACCGAGATCTGCTTGATTGCATGGGACATGTTGGCAACGGCGATGGCGATGAACCCCTCGGCCAGCGCTTCGGGAGTGAAGACCTGTCCAGTCTCCGCGCGTATCGAGTCCGCCATTTCCGCGAATTTGCGCCGCACAACCTCGGTATCGATCGGCTGATCGCCAGTCGGCCCGAACAGGTGCGGGAAGTGCTCCGGGCGCAACTTGCCGAGCATGACGTTGCAATCGGTCACCGTCAGCGGCCCGCCATTCCGGTAACAGGCAGGTCCAGGCACGGCCCCGGCGCTTTCCGGGCCGACCACCAGCCGCCCGGCATCGAACCGGCAGATCGAACCGCCGCCGGCAGCGACGGTATGGATCCGCAGCATCGGCGTGCGGATCCGGACATTGGCGACGCGGACCTCGCTGTCGCGCTCAAACTGCCCCGCATAGTGGCTGACGTCAGTCGAAGTGCCGCCCATGTCGAAGCCGATCACGCGCGGCGCGCCGCTCGCCTCGGCGGTACGGGCCATGCCGACGATCCCGCCCGCTGGCCCTGACAGGATTGCATCCTTGCCCCGGAAGCGCGCGCCATCGGCCAGCCCGCCACTTGATTGCATGAACAGCGCGCGGTTGCCCTTGCCCAATGCGGCGCTGAACTGATCGACATAGCGGCGCAGCACGGGTGAGAGATAGGCATCGACCAGGGTCGTATCGCCGCGCCCGACCAGCTTGATCAGCGGGGCAACTTCGTGGCTGACCGAAACCTGGGTGAACCCGGCGGCGCGTGCCAATTCGGCGAGCCGCGCCTCGTGCGCCGGATAGCGATAGCCATGCATCAGCACGATCGCGATCGCGCGGAAACCGGCGGCAACAGCCTCGGCAAAGGCGGTGCTGGCGGCGGCTTCGTCCAGCTTTTCCAGCACGGTGCCATCGGCCATGACCCGCTCGGCAATCTCGATCACCCGGGCGTGCGGCGGCTGCGGCAGCACGATCCGGCGAACGAACAATTCGGGCCGTTCCTGCGTGCCGATCCGCAGCGCATCGCCAAACCCGCGGGTAATCGCGAGGACAGTCGGCTCTCCCTTGCGCTCCAGCAAGGCATTGGTGGCAACAGTCGTGCCCATCCTTACGGCTGCGGGCGGCAGCGCGCCGTCACCAACGCCGCTCAGCTGGCGGATCGCCGCAATCGCCGCGTCTTCGCGGCGCGAAGGGTCCTCCGACAACAACTTGGCGGTCAGCACCCGCCCGTCAGGTGCGCGGGCGACGACATCGGTAAAAGTGCCGCCGCGATCGATCCAGAACTGCCATTCACCCATCATGCCGCCGTCATAGGGCGGCTGGCGGGAGAGGCAATCACTTGGCGACGGGCACGGCGTCCAATGGCGTCACGACCACCACCACGCGGCGGTTCTGGGTGCGGCCTTCTTCGGTATCGTTGCTCTCGATCGGGTCGCTTTCGCCAAAGCCCTGCGCGCGCAGGCCAGCGGGGGACAGCCCGCCCGTGGCCAGGGCATCCTTGACCGTATTGGCGCGGCGTTCGGACAGGGCCTGATTATAGGTATCCGAGCCCGTCGAATCGGTGTGTCCTTCAACCATCGCCCCGCTGATCCCGACACTGCCGAGCGCCTTCGCCAGCCGACCGACCACGGCCGCACCTTCGGGCGGCAGGTCGCTCTGGTCGACCGCGAACAACACCTTGTCGGCAATGCCCAGCTCGTAATTATCGCCTACCGGCTTGAACCCTTCAGCTACCAGCAGCGCCACTTGCTGCTTCGAAAACGTGGGCTTACGCGGGGTGGTCTGGCACGCCGCCAGCAGGGCCAACGCGGTCAGCGCGATCAGTTTACGCATTCAGTCTTCTCCATTCGGGTTCTTGTGCGGGTGCGTGACGTGCCAGCCCTGCAATTCGTCGAGCAAGGCGTTGAAGTCCTGCCCAAAGCGGTCGATCTCCGCGATCCCGGACACCGGCACGCGGCGGTCAAAAGCGCGCTCGGTGCGGACGGCGCGGGTTGTCTCGGCAACGTGTTCAAGCGGTTCGATCACGTCACGCTGCAACCGCCGCGCGAGAATGCGCGCGGCGATCACTGTCAGCGCCAGCGTGGTCAGCGCAATGATCATGCCGGCCAGCGCAAAACGCAGCATGACTTCGGGATTGCCGGTAATCCGCACTTCGCCAATCCGGGTACCGCTGTGAACGAGCGGCGCAACCGCCGGGCGGCGCCACAGCCACTCATTGCCGGCCTGCAGCACCCAGTCCGGTAGTCCGACTTGCGGGTTGTTCCAGCGGGCGAGGATCCGGCCGGAGGCATCGCGGACCTCAACCTGCTGCACCCCGCCGCCGCCAGCGACCGAGCCGATCCCTTCGACGATCGCCTGCCGGTCCCCGAAGACGACCGCCGGTTCAACCGTGTAGGCGACAGTCCGGGCAATCAGATCAAGATTGCGCGTGGCATAGTTGCGGATCACCAGTCCGCCGCTCAGCGTCATGCTGGCTGCGGCCAGCAGCACGGCGAACAGGATCAGTCGCAGGTGGACCCGGGCCAGCATCTCGCGAATGGTAGGAAGCGGCGGGGTGCTCATGGCTGCCCCGTGGAAAGGCGCAGCACGCGCGGATCGACCCGCAGGCCCGAGCGCGCGACCGCATCGATATTGAGCCGGAACGAAACAGCCCGGGCGGCAAAGCTGAGGCAGAACATCGCCTGGCTACGGCACGCCGGGTCGGCCTCCGCAATCGTCAGCACGCCGCGACCGCGCAGAGCGGTGGTCAACTGGCGCTGCGCCGGCAGAGGTAACTGGCCGATATAAACCGCATCGCAGCCGCCGGTACTGGCGGCGGCGGCAGGCAAGTTGCGGCGTTCGATCGTGCGGCCATCGGCCAGTCGCAATCCATCAACCCGGCCCGCATAAGCCGCCCCGCCCGCGACACAGAGCCGCACCGGGCTGCGCGGGCTGGGCCAGCGGGTATATTCGACCAGAGACTGGACGACCCGGGCAACGGCGGGGCCATAGGATTCGGCTTCAACGGCACCGGCCAAGGCGAAGGGCACAAGCAGAGGCTCACCCACCGAAACCGGCGGCACATCGCCCAGCGCCAGCAGCGCGGCAGGCAAGAGAATTGTTGGAACCACCCGATATTCGACCCAAATCAAGCCTTTGCGCAGAAATCCGCCAATTGCAAGGCAATGCGGGAATTGGTTTCCGCCGCAACCAGTGTTAGAGCCTGCGCCATGCCTGCACCGATCGACCGCACCGCCCTTCGCGAAGCCTATCGCATGGAGGAGGAAGCCTGCATTGCCGAACGCCTGCGCCAGGCCGCCCCCGCCAGCGCAGTCCATCAGGAAGCCAAGCAGATCGCCGCCCGGCTGGTTGAGGGTGCCCGGGCCCACAAGGCCAGCGGGCTCGACGCCTTCCTGCAGACTTATGGCCTTGGTACGGACGAGGGCATCGCCCTGATGTGCCTGGCCGAAGCCCTGCTGCGTGTGCCCGATGCGGCGACGGCTGACGCGCTGATCCATGACAAGCTGGGCGGAATCGACTGGTCCGAGCATCTGGGCGAAAGCGGGTCCACCTTCGTCAATGCCGCGACCTTCTCGCTGATGCTGACCGGCCAGGTGCTCGACCAGCGCCGGGCCAAGGCCGAGGGCCTGGGTTCGGTGCTGAAACGCGCCGTTGGCCGGCTGGGTGAACCGGTAATCCGCCAGGCCACCTTGCAGGCCATGAAGATCCTGGGCGGCCAATTCGTCTATGGCCGCACGATCGACGAGGCGCTGGAACGCGCCGCGCCGGAG
Organism: Sphingomonadaceae bacterium; assembly: GCA_009926135.1. Classification (GTDB taxonomy): domain Bacteria; phylum Pseudomonadota; class Alphaproteobacteria; order Sphingomonadales; family Sphingomonadaceae; genus Novosphingobium. The sequence continues at coordinate 7,374 of RFPL01000017.1, read as the reverse complement.
CGGAAGCAGAACCTGACCCACAGCTTCGACATGCTGGGCGAGGCGGCGATGACCTTCGCCGATGCCGAACGCTACCGCCAGAGCTACGAAATGGCGCTGGAGCGGATTGCGGCAGAGGCCGGGGCGGGCGTGGTGCGTTCACCGGGCATCTCGGTGAAGCTGTCGGCGCTCCACCCGCGCTACGATTTCCTCCACGCCGATGCCGCCAAGGCCGCGCTGGTGCCGATGCTGAAAGCTCTGGCAATCAAGGCGCGCGATGCCGACATCCACTTTACCATCGATGCCGAAGAGGCCGAGCGGCTGGAACTGTCGATGGATATCATCGAGGCACTCGTCAGCGACGACGACCTGTTCCAGGGCGGCTGGCAGGGTTTTGGCCTGGCACTGCAGGCCTATTCCAAGCGAGCGGTGCCGCTGGTCGATTGGACGATCCAGCTTGCCCGGCGCCATGGCCGGCGGATCATGGTCCGGCTGGTCAAGGGCGCCTATTGGGACAGCGAAGTGAAGCTGAGCCAGGTCGGCGGCCACGTCGATTACCCGGTCTTCACCCGCAAGGTCGCGACTGACGTATCCTATCTGGCCTGCGCCGCCAGGATGCTGGCCGCGCCTGACGCGATCTACGCCGCCTTTGCCACGCACAACGCCTATACGGTCGGCGCGATCAAGGCGCTAGCCGGGGATGCCGAATTCGAGTTCCAGCGGCTCCACGGCATGGGCGAAGACGTCTATGGCGAGCTGGCCAAAGTCGAAGCTGCGGCCGGCAACCGCCGGACCCCGGTGCGGATCTATGCACCGGTCGGCGGCCACAAGGAACTGCTGGCCTATCTGGTTCGCCGCCTACTGGAAAACGGCGCGAACAGCTCGTTCGTCAATCGCATGGCCGATGCCGAGGTGCCGGTGGACGAGCTGGTCGGCGATCCGATCGCGGAACTGGCAGCGCTGACCCCCCGCCGCAATCCGGCGATCCCGCTGCCCGCCCAGATCTTCCCGGGCCGCCAGAACAGCGCCGGGGTGGACCTGGCCGATCCGCTGCTGCGTGCGCCGCTGCTGGCCCACCTGGATGAGCTGGCCGCGCTGCGCTGGGAAGCCGAGCCGACCGCGCTGGCGGGAGAGCCAGGACCAGCGAGCGAGATCCGCTCTCCGCACGACAGCAGCCACGTGGTCGGCACGATCCGTAACGCCTCTGCCGACGATATCGCCTTCGCCGCCGAGCGCGCCGTCAAAGCCCAGCCGGGCTGGAATTCCTTGGGTGGAGCGGCCCGCGCCGCACTGCTGGAAAAGGCCGCCGATGCCCTTGAAGCGCACACGCCCGAGTTCCTCTCGCTGTGCCAGCGCGAGGCAGGCAAATCGCTCGTCGATGCCGTGCTCGAACTGCGCGAGGCGGTCGATTTCCTGCGCTACTACGCCGCCGAAGCCCGCGCACACTTCGGCGAGGGCCGCCCGCTGCCCGGCCCGACGGGGGAGAGCAACCGACTGACGCTGCACGGACGCGGCGTCTTCGTGACGATCAGCCCGTGGAATTTCCCACTGGCGATCTTCATCGGCATGGCCTCGGCTGCGCTCGCCGCCGGGAACACGGTGCTGGCCAAGCCGGCCGAGCAGACCCCGCTGATCGCGGCGCTGGCGGTGCGGCTGTGCCATGGGGCGGGCATTCCCGATGACGTGCTGCAACTCGTGCCAGGTGACGGCAAGGTCGGCGCGCTCCTTACCGCGCGGCCCGAGATTGCAGGCGTCGCCTTCACCGGTTCAACCGAAACCGCCCGCGCGATCAACCGGGCACTGGCCCAGCGCGACGGGCCGATCGCCACGCTGATCGCCGAAACCGGCGGCCAGAACGCGATGATTGTCGACAGTTCGGCACTGCCCGAACAGGTCACCCGCGATGTGGTTGGCAGCGCGTTCCAGAGCGCGGGCCAGCGCTGCTCGGCGCTGCGCGTGCTCTATCTGCAGGACGACGTTTACGACGGCATGCTGGAAATGATCCGCGGCGCCTTCGAAGCCCTGGTGATTGGTGATCCGCGAGACCTGACCACCGATGTCGGTCCGGTGATCGACGCCGATGCCAAGGCCGCGCTCGACCAGCATATTGCCGCGATGCGGGCCGCTGGACGGCAGGTGTCGCAGCGCGACCTGCCCCAAACCTGCACGGCCGGAACCTTTGTCGCCCCGACCATCATCGAAATCGAATCGATCGCTGACCTCTCCCGCGAGAACTTCGGCCCGGTCCTCCACGTCGCGCGCTTCAGCGGCGACCAGCTTGAAGACGTGATCGAGGCAATCAACGCCACCGGCTATGGCCTGACCCTCGGCCTTCACAGCCGGATCGATGCAACGCGGCGACTGGTCGAAGCCAAGGCGCGGGTCGGAAACTTCTACGTCAACCGCAACCAGATCGGCGCGGTTGTGGAAAGCCAGCCGTTTGGCGGCGAAGGCCTGTCCGGCACTGGCCCGAAAGCGGGCGGCCCGCACTACCTGCCGCGTTTTGCGACCGAGCGGGTGACCTGCATCGACACCACGGCGGCCGGCGGCAATGCCAGCTTGATGGCGGGAGGGTAGTACGCCCGCTCTCCCTGATTATCGCCACAGGTCGGCAGCTTCGCCCTTGCCGATTTTAATCGCGCGGTTAACATGGCCGGCAACCGGGAGAGAATAATGGATCAGGTTACCTACGAACGGCTGCTAGCCAGGGCCAAGCGCACGATCGATCTGTTTACTTTTGACGAGTTCCTAAGGTTCTGGGCTGTGGATCGCCCGGATACGCTGGCGCTTGATGGCGATGACCTGTCGCTGACTTACGGCCAGCTGGAAGACGCGACCGCGCGGGTCGCTTCTGCGCTGCTTGCCATGGGCCTGAAGAAGGGCGACCGGGTTTCCTGGTTCGGCAAGAATGCCACGACCTATTTCACCCTGTTCTTTGGCGCCGCGCGCGCTGGGATCGTGATGGTGCCGGTCGGCTGGCGCTTGGCCGAGCCCGAAGCCGCCTTCATCATCGACAATGCCGAAGCCAAGGTCCTATTCCTGGGTGACGGGTTCGAAGCCTGCACGCAAACGCTGGGCCAGCGCCCCGGCCTGCTGCGCTGCTTCACGGCTGACGAAGCCCGCAAGCTGATGCAGGACGCGCCGCGCACCGAATTCGAGCCCTCGGGCCCGAACGACGCGGTGCTGCAGCTTTACACCTCTGGCACCACCGGCAATCCCAAGGGTGCAATCCTGTCCAACGCCAATCTGTTTGCGCTGCGCAAGGCCGGGATCGACAATCCGCACCCCTACACGCTGATGGACGAGGACGAGGCGATTCTCGTCGCCATGCCCTGTGCCCATATCGGCGGCACGGGCCTGGGCGTGATGGCGCTGGCCGCAGGCCTGCCCGGCATTGTCCTGTCGGAGTTCGAACCGACCCGGGTGTTCGATGCCGTGGTCAATCGCGGGGTGACGCGGTTCTTCATCGTGCCGGCCGCGCTGGCGCTGCTGCTCCAGCACCCGGACTGCGCCAAGACCGATTTCAGCCGCCTGCGCTATATCCTCTACGGTGCCTCGCCAATCCCGCTCGAACTGCTGCGCCAGTGCATCGCCATGTTCGGGGCTGAATTCATCCAGGCTTACGGCATGACCGAAACCACCGGCACGATCTGCAGCCTGCCGCCCGAGGACCATTCGGTCGAGGGCAACCAGCGAATGCGTTCTGCTGGCAAGCCGCTGCCGGGCGTTGAGGTAATGATCCGGGGACATGACGGCCAGGCCATGCCGGTGGGCGAGATTGGCGAGATCGTTACCCGTTCGTCCAACAACATGCTGGGCTACTGGAAGCTGCCCGAGGCCACGGCTGCGACGATGGATGCCGATGGCTGGATCGCGACCGGCGACGTCGGCTACATGGACGAGGACGGCTACGTCTACATGTATGACCGCGCCAAGGACATGATCATCACCGGCGGTGAAAACGTCTATCCGGCGGAGGTCGAGAGCGGCATTTACGGCCATCCGGACATTCTGGAGGTCGCCGTGATCGGGGTGCCGGACGCGAAGTGGGGCGAAGCGGTAAAGGCCGTTTGCGTGCCCAAGCCCGGCCATACCATCGATCCGGACAGCGTAATCAATTGGGCACGCGAGCGGCTGGCGGGCTTCAAGGTGCCCAAATCGGTCGATACGATCGAGGCCCTGCCCCGCAACCCCAGCGGCAAGATCCTGCGCCGGGAATTGCGCGCACCCTATTGGGCGGGTTACGACCGCCAGATCAATTGAGAGGAACGACTGACATGACCGACGCCCTGCCCGGTGCCAAGGACCACATCGCCGCTGCCCTCGCGCTCTGCGCGAAGATCGACGACCTGCCGGCCGATACGCCGCTGATCGCCATCAACAAGGTCGGCGTGATCGGCGCCGGCACCATGGGCGGCGGGATCGCGATGAACTTCCTGACCGCCGGAATCCCGGTGACCATGGTCGAGCGCGAGCAGGCCGCGCTGGACCGCGGCGTGGCGGTGATGGGCAAGAACTACGAAGCCAGCGTCAAGCGCGGCCGGATCGAGGCGGCCGTGGCACAGGCGGCGATGGCCCGCCTCACCCCCAGCCTGGAATTCGAAAGCCTGGCCGATTGCGACCTCGTGATCGAAGCGGTCTATGAATCGATGGACGTGAAGAAGGACGTATTCGGGCGGCTCGACGCGATCGTGAAGCCCGGCGCGATCCTCGCCAGCAATACCAGCTACCTTGACGTCAACGAAATCGCTTCGGTCACCAAGCGGCCCGAAGCCGTCTTGGGCATGCACTTCTTCTCGCCCGCCAACATCATGAAGCTGCTCGAAGTGGTGCGCGGCGCAAACACCGGAGCGAGCCAGCTCGCCACCGTGATGCAGCTCGCCGGGAAGATCGGCAAGGTACCGGTCGTCTCGGGCGTGTGCCACGGCTTCATCGGCAACCGGATGCTGTCCAAGCGGCAGGAGCAGGCCAATGCCCTGCTGATGGAAGGCGCGGCCTATTACGATATCGACCAGGTGCTACTGGACTTCGGCTTCCCGATGGGCCCGTTCCAGATGGGTGATCTCGCCGGTCTCGACATCGGCTGGCACCGCGATCCCAGCAAGGTCACCACGATCCGCGAAGCGCTCTGCGCCGCTGGCCGCTGGGGCCAGAAGACCGGCAAGGGCTTCTACGATTATGACGAGAACCGCCAGCGTACGCCCTCGGACGAGGTCAAGGCGATCATCGCTGACTTCGCCAGCAAGTCCGGCGTCACTCAGCGCGAGGTCGGCAAGCAGGAAATCTTCGAGCGCCTGCTCTATCCGATGGTTTCCGAGGGCGCGCTGATCCTGGAAGAAGGCATCGCCCAGCGCGCGGGCGATATCGATCTCGTCTGGCTCAACGGCTATGGCTGGCCGGCCTGGACCGGCGGGATCATGTACTGGGCCGATCACGAAGGCCTGGGCAAGATCGCCGAAGGTCTGAAGCGCCACGGCCTGCCGGTTGCGCCGCTGCTGGAGAAGCTGGCGGCAAGCGGCGGCAAGTTCAGCGACTGATGATCATCGCGCCCGCGGGATGCATTGCTCCCGCGGGACGCCTTTAAAGTGCCCGCAACCATAGAGTGCGATCTCGGCCCCACCCGGATCGCGGCTATAGCTGAATTGCAGCGCCGCGCGGGCCGCCGCCGGAATGGGAAAGGCCTGGGGAATGGCGGCCGGATCCGTCCAGCCCAACACCCGGCAAGTACCCGGCTGGTTGCAGACCGCGCGCGCAGCCGCGAGAGCATCGCCGCTCGCCGAGCTATTTAGCAGGATGAAGTTGGCTTTCCCGGCAGTGGCCCGCATGACCACAGTGCCACTGTCGATCTTCGGTGCGTCCGGCACGGCAGTTGGGATTGGCACCGCGCCAGTCAGCACGGGCCCGATAGCGCCGAACAAGGCCGCCGGATCAGGCTCCCCGCCACGATAGCTGGCCGAAAAAGCCGGCTTCGTTCCCCAGAAGCCGCGCCAGCGAAAGAACAGATGGGTTTCGATCTTCGCCAGCTTGTCGAGCTGCGGGCTCCAGTACGGATAGACCCAATCGGTGTGGTAGTGAGTCGAGAGGCCGACCGGCTTGAACACATAGCCGCCCAACGCCTCCCCGGCGCGCAGCCTGGCCTGCATCCATGCGCTTTCCGAATAGCGCCGTATCAGTGAACCATCGCAGGTGAAGGTAAACTGGCAGCCGGTGGCCCTCTCAGCCCCCTGAAACACGACGCCACAGACCGTCTTGGCGAAAGCTGGGTGGCGTACCCGATTGAGGATTACCTGAATTACGGCGCGTTGCCCAGTGTCACTTGGACCAGCTTCGGCCATGGCCGCAAGGGCAAGACATTCGGTCGCACGGCTACGATCATCCCCCTCACCGCGAAAGGCAAAGCGCGCCGCTGGTGTGACTGGACCCTGCACGAACGGCACCGCAGCGTTCTTGGCGCGGGCGGCATCCATGTCAGACAGCGATGGCGGGACAGCAAACAGTGGCGCTTCACCGGCCAGACCCGGCAGCTCGTTCAGCTGACCAGCACGATCGGCACCACTGTGAGCCAGCGCCAGCCCCAGTACCACGCCCAGGGCGAGCAGCAGCGCCGTGACGACGGAGAGGATCGGACCGTAACCAGGCCGTGGCTTAGCGCTCATTGCCCCGCTCCTATCGCCGCCCAGGTTAACTGGACAACAAAAAACCCCGCCGAAGCGGGGTTCTGTGTGGTTGCGGGGGTAGGATTTGAACCTACGACCTTCAGGTTATGAGCCTGACGAGCTACCGGGCTGCTCCACCCCGCGCCAAGATGAAAAAAGCCGCCGCGCGGTCAGACCGGCAGCGGCTTTTTCAAAACATGTGAATGGGTTTGTACCGTGCCCGCCTGCTATAATGCCTGGCGACGCCCTACTCTTCCAACGCTTGAGCGTTAGTACCATCGGCGCAGTCAGGTTTCACGTCCGAGTTCGAGATGGGATCGGGTGGGTCACTGACGCTATGGTCACCAAGCAATAAAGCAGGCGGATACGGTTTTTAATCGATGCATTTTATGCGTTTTAAGGCGTCTCTGGCTGTGAGATTTACCGTCCGTCACAGACAGCAGAGCTGTCATTGATGGTGGAATTCCCAAGCATGATCAGAGTTATTAGGACCGGTTAGCTCCACACATTACTGCGCTTCCACATCCGGCCTATCAACGTGATGGTCTATCACGACTCGAAGATACCTTATCTTGAGGGAGGCTTCCCGCTTAGATGCTTTCAGCGGTTATCCCGTCCATGCATAGCTACCCTGCTGCGCTCCTGGCGGAACGACAGGTACACCAGAGGCATGTTCACCCCGGTCCTCTCGTACTAGGGGCAACTCCTCTCAAGTATCGACGCCCACGGCAGATAGGGA
>RFPL01000016.1 GCA_009926135.1 Sphingomonadaceae bacterium | reverse complement strand
TCTGGGCCGTGTCTCAGTCCCAGTGTGGCTGATCATCCTCTCAGACCAGCTAAGGATCGTCGGCTTGGTGAGCCTTTACCTCACCAACTACCTAATCCTACGCGGGCTCATCCTTTGCCGATAAATCTTTGGTCTTTCGACATCATCCGGTATTAGCAGTCATTTCTAACTGTTATTCCGAAGCAAAGGGCAGATTCCCACGCGTTACGCACCCGTGCGCCACTAGACCCGAAGGTCTCGTTCGACTTGCATGTGTTAGGCATGCCGCCAGCGTTCGTTCTGAGCCAGGACTCAAGTTTGTGTCACGATAACCACGGCACGGGTAAACCCGCTGACCGCAGCATCGAACTTCAGGAGCCGATACCTGCACTTGTCAAACGTAATGGATACGAAGGACATATGAGGTAACGACTTAAACAACCCATACACGGAGCCTGAAGCTCCCCGGATGGGGCGCCGTCGCCCACATGTCCCTTCATCTAAACCAACAATGTCAAAGAGCCACCAACCTGCCGCCTTAGCGACAAAATCAGGCGGACAACGTTCGTACCCCGCTTTTTAATTCGGGGGACTAGCTGTCCGTCTATGTTGGCGACCGGGGCGGTGGACCGTTTGAAGCGGCGTTCCCGTCCGGTGAACGGGCCTCTAAGGCTGGCCTGTGATTCGGTCAACGCCTTTTTGCAATTTTATTTCACTGTGCTGGAAAACGTAGGAAATCCGCCTTTTTTGGACGGCCATTTTGGGGGCCGGGCCGCCCTGCGTTCCTGTTTCTGGGGTCAGCCTGAGCGATTCCAGGGTGAATCGGCCCCGCGAATCTGGCTGTAAGCCGTTGTTTAACGCCCCAGGCCCTAGAAACCGGGCATGGCCGAATCTGTTGCTACCCCCGATTCACCCCGCGTTGCGCCCCGCATCGCCCTGATCGTGCCCGCTTATGGCGTCGCGCACCTGCTGGGCGAGGCATTGGCTTCGGTCAGAGCCCAGACCTTCACGGAGTGGGAGTGCATCGTTGTCGATGATGGCGCACCCGATGACGTGGCCAGCGCCGCAGCGCCTTTCCTGTCCGATCCGCGCATCCGCCTGCTCGAGACTGATAACGGCGGCGTGTCGGTTGCGCGCAATCGGGCGATAGCCAGCTGCACCGCCCCACTGCTTACGCTGCTGGACGGCGATGACCTGCTGCAGCCCAACTACCTCGCCACCATGGTGCCACTGATGGAGCGCGATCCCGGCATCACGATCGCTACGTGCAACGCCCGGATCTTTGGTGCCGTCGCCAGCGAACGCTATTGCTTCTCTGGCACCCAACCCGAAGGCACCCTCAGCAACGCGCTCGATCGCAGCTTCGGGATCTATATCGGCAGCACCTTTCGCCGCAGCGACTGGGAACGCGCGGGCGGGTTCGATCCGGGCTTCGGGGTGTGCGAGGATTTCGAGATGTGGATCCGCCTGTTGATGCTGGGTGGGCGCGCCCACTATGTGGACAGGGTGCTTGGCGACTACCGCGTGCGGGCCGGATCGGCTTCCGCCGATGCTGGGCGGATGCTGCTCGGTAATCTCAAGGTCTATGAAAAGGCGGCACGGACGCTTGCCCCCGATGCGCCAGAGCAGACCGTGCTGGCCGAACTGATCGACCGGACGGGTGAGGCGCTGGCGTTCGAGCATGCGATCGACCGGGTGGTCGATGGCGATACCGCCGGCGGCCTCGCCGATCTGGCCAAACTGCGCCGCCAGGTGGCCGGACCGGTCTGGACGGCATCCTTCGCGCTATGGCGGCTCGCCCCTGCCCTCGCCCGGCCGATGCTGCGCTGGCGCCGCCATCGGCACAGCCGGGGTTATGAGCCGAAGGGCCTGGCCCGCCTGTTCAACCGGGGCGCGGCATGACCGGCACAGTCGCCACGGCGCAATCCGACAACCTGCGCGATCAGGTCCGCAAGGCGGTAATCTGGCGCTCCGGCACCCAGATCGTCAGCCAGCTGATCGCCTGGGCCTCGACCTTCCTGGTTATCCGCATCCTCGCGCCCAGTGACTATGGCCTCTATGCGATGACCGGCGTGGTGCTGGTGCTGCTGGGCCTGCTCAATGGCTATTCCTTTGCCAACGCGGTCATCCAGGATCGCAAGGCCGGAACGGCGGAGCTGCGTCAGCTGTTCGGGCTGCTGATCGTGATCAATGGCACGCTGGCCCTGCTGCAGGTGCTGATCGCGCCGCTGGTCGCCGCCTACTTCGGCCAGCCAATGGTAACTGACCTGCTGCGGGTCCAGGCACTCATCTACCTTACCAACCCGTTCCTCTCGCTGGGCTATGCCGTGCTGGCGCGCGAGATGGATTTCAGGAAGCAGGCGCAGGTCAACATGGCCTCGGCCGTGATCGGGGCGCTGGTTGCGCTGGCGGGCGCGCTGGGCGGCCTGGGCGTCTGGACGCTGGTTGCCGCGCCAATCGCCACCTTTGCCAGCCGCGCCTTTGGCATGACGGCCGTTGCCCGCGCCTGGATGTGGCCCAGCTTCGATTTCCGCTCTGCCCGCACCATGGCGGCCTATGGCGGCGTGATCATGGCCGGGCAGATCTTCTGGTTCATCCAGGCCCAGGCCGACATCGTGATTGCCGGCCGCGTGCTGAGCGCGGCCGAGCTGGGCTATTATACGACCGCGTTGTTCCTGGCCCAGTTGTTCGTCAACAAGGTGGTCCCGCCGCTCAACGAAGTGGCCTTTTCGGCCTATGCGCGGATTCAGGACGATCCCCAGGCCGTGGCCGAGGGGTTCCTCAAATCGGTGCGGATCGTGATGCTGCTGGCGATCCCGTTCTGTCTTGGCCTGGCTGCGGTCAGCGCCCCGGCAGTCGAACTGATGCTCGGTGCCAAGTGGCTGCCAGCCGCGCCGCTGGTCGCGCTGCTGGCGCTGGCCATGCCGTTCATGACCATGCACGTCATGTTCGCACCCGCCACCAATGCGCTGGGCCAGCCGCGGATCGGCACGCGCACTTCGGTGCTCGGCTCGGTGCTGATGCCGCTAGCCTTCCTGATCGGGGTCACGCTGGACGGCGCGCGGGGGATCGCGCTGGCCTGGCTGGTGGCCTATCCGCTGCTCACTGCGATCTCGGCGCACTGGAGCCTGCCGGTGATCGGCCTCAGGAAGCGTGCGCTGGCCGGTGCAGTGCTGCCGCCAGTGCTGGCGGGGGTGGCGATGGGACTGGCGGTGGTGACGCTTGAGCGCGCGACCGACCAACTTGGGCTGCCGTTACGACTGGTCACGCTCGTGGCGGCCGGCGGGCTAATCTATGGGCTGTGGCTGGTGTGCTTCGCGCGCGAGCGGGTCAGTGAAGTACTCGGCCTGCTGCGCCGCTCTTAACGCAACGCAGCAATCGCCTGACGTGCGGCGGCGAGGTAAGCACCGCGATGGTAGCGGTAGGTGCCGATAAAGTGCACCAGCCCAGCTTCACTGCCAACCGGGTCGTTCCAGAAATTGAGATAGCGCTCGTAAGGCAGCAGCCGGGCTTCCGGCTCGTTAGCGACGATGAAGTTCGACGTGACCTGCTCGCTCCCCCATTCGGCCCAATAGCCGGGCCCGAGCAAGCGCTCCGCTTCCCGCGAGAACGCCTCGGCTAGCGCGCGCCCTTCCCCGCCTGGAGCGAAGCCGGTAAAGCCGGAGCAGCCGCGGACATAGTGCAGGTCAGGCCGGCCGGCGATCTTAATCTGATCCATCGCCTGCTCGATCGCGCTCTGCACGTGCTGGCGGCCGGGGTCGCGATTGTTCGCCGCCCATGCGGCGATGGCCGGCACGGCCACGATACTGGCGCTCGCTTCGCCGCGCAGGGTAAAGCTGCGGCCTGCATCGATCGCGGCGGCCACTTCCGGTACCGGACCCAGCGCGACAATGTCCGAGTCGAGCTGGATGACGTAATCGGTCTTGCGCAGGTCGAGGATCGTCAGCAGCCGCTCCCACGTCCCCCCGCGCGGGCAGGGTCCGGTATCGACCGAGGCAATCGGCGTAATCGACGGATTGCCGAGGTGATGCGCCAGCACGGCCTTGTCGGCCGCAGTCAGGGTGCCATCATCGAGGATCGCGAACCGTCCGCGCCCCAATTGCGCCTGAAATGACTTGGCCGCGACCAGGTAAGGCAGCAGCACCTTGGTGCCGATCATCGAGAAGATCACGACCCCATCCTCGCGCACGCGCGCGGGCGGAGTTGAAAGCACGGCGCTGCAACCGCGCAGGAAGCGATATTCGCGCAGCTTGCGCAGGGCCCGGTCGATCAGCTGTGCCATCTGCGGCTGGCTACTAGCAAAGCCGTGTTAAGCAAAGGCAAACTGGCAGAAAGGCCGTAGCCGTATTTCGATGGATAACATGGCAGCTGCCGGGGCCGCGTGGTATGGTGTTTACCGAGAGGAAATCCTGATGCCCGCATCAAGCCTGCTGTTGCCCCTGCTGCCGTTCGCCGCCGCCATGCCGGTCTTTGCCGGACAGGACGGCCGGCAACAGGCCGCCGGCACCGATGTCGTGGCGATCCGCAAAGACCAGTGGAGCCGGATGACCGTGCCGGTAAAGGTGGTGGCGCAGGGGCCGTTCCGGTTCCTGATCGATACCGGATCGCAAAATACCGTGCTCTCGACCGATCTGGCCCAGCGGCTCTCGCTGGTGCCTAATCGCAAGGCCCGGCTGGTCAGCGTGGCGGGGACGCAGATCGTCGATACCGTGGAGATCGACCAGATCGATCTCGGCCGGCGGTCCTATTACGGCCTGACCGCACCATTGCTGGAAAGCCAGCACATGGGTGCCGACGGGATCCTCGGGCTCGACAGCCTGCAGGACCAGCGCGTGCTGGTGGATTTCAAGAAGAACCTGATGGCGATCGACGATGCCAAGAACCTGGGCGGCAATCGCGGGTTCGAGATCGTGGTCGAGGCGCGGCGCCGTTCCGGCCAGCTGATCATGGCCGATGCCCGGCTGGAAGGGATCAAGGTTCAGGTGGTGATCGATACGGGGGCGGAAACCTCGATCGGCAACCTGGCGCTACAACGCGCCCTGTCAAAGAAGCGCAAGGGCGAGACAATCGAGCTGCTCAGCGTGACCGGGCACCAGGTCAATGCCGACCTGGGCTATAGCCGCTGGCTGGAAATTGGCGATGTGCGGTTCAACAATGTCGCCATCGCCTTTACCGATGCGCCCGCCTTCAAGGCGCTGAAGCTTGACGGCCGGCCCTCGCTGCTGCTGGGCATGCGCGACCTGCGCAGTCTGGACCGGCTAGCGATCGATTTTGCCACGCGCCGGATCCTGTTTGACGTGCCATCGGGCGTGCTCTGACTGGCCTTTTCGCCCCGACTCCCTAGATAGGGGCGATGCCGCCAGAAAATCCGACCGACAAGAACGCCCGCCACGATGGCTGGGGCACGCTGCGGCGCTTCCTGCCCTATCTGTGGCCGGAACACGACTGGCGGCTGCGCGCCCGGATCATCGGCGCGCTGATCCTGATTCTGGCTTCGTCCGCCACCCAGTTCAGCCTGCCCTATTTCCTGAAATGGGCGATCGACGCGATGAGCGTCACCGGAAACCGGGTCATCACTTTCGCGATGCTGTTTGTGCTGGCCTATTCGGCCGCGCGGCTGGGCGGCGTAGTGTTCGACAACCTGCGCAACATCGTGTTCGAACGGGTCGGCCAGCAGGCCACGGCCCAGCTGGCGGAGAACGTCTTCAACCGCCTGCACCGTTTGTCGCTGCGCTTCCACCTCGCCCGCCGCACGGGCGAAGTGACCAAGGTGATCGAGCGCGGGACCAAGAGCATCGATACGATGCTCTATTTCATGCTGTTCAACATTGCCCCCACGATCATCCTGCTCGCGGGTGTGGCGGTGATCTTCTACCTCAACTTCGGCTGGCCGCTGGTGATTGCCACGGCCATGGCGGTGGTGGCTTACAGCTGGGTCACTCGCGCAATCACCGAATGGCGCACAGCGCTGCGCGAGCAGATGAACCGGCTGGATGGCCAGGCGCTGTCGCGCGCGGTCGATTCGCTGCTGAACTATGAAACGGTGAAGTACTTCAATGCCGAGGCGCGCGAGGAAGCGCGCTATGCCCAGGCGACCCAGGCCTATGCGGCGGCGGCGGTGAAGAGCGAGAACAGCCTCGGCCTCCTCAACATCGCCCAGTCCGTCATCACCAACCTGCTGATGGCCGTGGCCATGGCGCTGACCGTGCGCGGCTGGGCGCGCGGGGAATATACCGCCGGCCAGCTGGTCTTCGTCCAGACCTATCTCGCCCAGCTGTTCCGCCCGCTCGACATGCTCGGCATGGTCTACCGCACGATCCGCCAGGGCCTGACCGACATGGCCGACATGTTCCGGCTGATCGACACCGATGTCGAAGTGCAGGACGCACCCGGCGCCCCGGCGCTGGTGGTCAGGCGCCCTACGCTGACCTTTGACAATGTCGTGTTCGGTTATGAGCGTGACCGCACGATCCTCAATGGCCTGTCATTCGAAGTGCCAGCTGGCAGCCAGGTCGCCGTGGTCGGGCCCTCGGGCGCGGGCAAGAGCACGATCGCCCGGCTGGTGTTCCGCTTCTACGATCCCTGGTCCGGGCGGATCCTGATCGATGGGCAGGACATCCGCTCCGTCACCCAAGCCTCCTTGCGCGCCAATATCGGGATCGTCCCACAGGATTCGGTGCTGTTCAATGACACCATCGGCTACAACATTGCCTATGGCCGCGATGGCGCTGGCCCGGCCGAGGTCGAGCAGGCCGCGCGCGATGCGGCGCTGATGGACCTGATCGGCCGCCTGCCGCAAGGCTTCGAGACCGAAGTGGGCGAGCGCGGGCTGAAGCTTTCAGGCGGCGAGAAGCAGCGCGTCGCGATCGCCCGGACGTTGGTGAAGAACCCGCCGATCCTGCTGCTGGATGAAGCCACCTCGGCGCTTGATACCCGGACCGAGCAGGACGTGCTGGCCACGCTTCACCGCGTCAGCTCCGGCCGGACCTCGTTGTCGATCGCGCACCGGCTCTCGACCATTGCCGACGCCGATACGATCCTGGTGCTCAATGCCGGGCAGTTGGCCGAACAGGGCAGCCATGGCGACTTGCTGCGCCAGGGCGGCCTCTATGCCGACATGTGGGCCCGGCAGGCCGAAGCGATGGAGGAACTTGGCGAGGCGGCGGAGTAGCGAGCGCTACATTACTACGTCCGCATCCTTCCAAACCACCGCCTGCGCGGCTTTCATGCAGGCCGCCTCCTGATCCCAGGCCAGCGTGGGCGAGCCATAAAGCCGCCAGCCCTGCGCCAAGGCCTCTGACACGCGCTCGCAGAACGCCCGGTCGTCAAGGCCGGTGAGAAGGCGGTAGATCGGCTTGTCGTCAGGTGGCGGCATAGTCAGCGTGTTACATCAAGTTTCTCGTCATTGCGAGGAGCGCAGCGACGAAGCAATCCAGAGCGGACATACGCTGCACCGGCTACCCGCAGATGTCCGCATAGATATCCCGCCACTGCGGATTTGATTGCTCAATCAACGCAAACTTGCGTTTGCGCGAGCCGCCTTTCAGCTGCTTCTCGCGCACGATGGCATGTTCCATGGTTGAGTGCAGTTCATGCCAGACCAGGATCTTGCAACCGTAACGCTTGGTGAATCCTTCGACGGCACCTTCGCGGTGCTCCCACACGCGCTTCACCAGATCAGAGGTTACGCCAACGTAGATCGTGCCATTGCGTGCGCTGGCCACGATATAAACCGCTGGTTGGAAAATGTGCTGCATGCCTCTGGATTGCTTCGTCGCAGCGCTCCTCGCAATGACGAATTTATCCGAAGTGAACTGTGAGGTTGTCCCTACCCTACAGAATATACTTCGACAGGTCGGTATCGCGCGCCAGGCCGGCGAGCCGGGCGTTGACGTAGTCCTCGTCGATCGTGACGGTCTCGCCTTCACGGTCCTCGGCTTCGAAGCTCAGGTCCTCAAGCAGCTTTTCCATCACGGTCTGCAGCCGGCGGGCGCCGATGTTCTCGACCGCTTCGTTCACCTGGGCGGCGATCCGGGCGACGGCGCGGACGGCTTCGGGGGTGAAATCGATGGTGACCTGCTCGGTCCCCAGCAGCGCCTTGTACTGTTCGACCAGGTTCGCGCGGGTTTCGGCAAGAATACGAACGAAGTCCTCTTCCGACAGCGCCTTTAGCTCGACGCGGATCGGCAGACGGCCTTGCAGTTCGGGCAGCATATCGCTGGGCTTGGCGAGGTGGAACGCGCCCGAGCCGATGAACAGCACGTGGTCGGTCTTCATCGGGCCATACTTGGTGGCGACGGTCGTCCCTTCGATCAGCGGCAACAGATCACGCTGCACGCCTTCGCGGCTGACGGAGCCGCCACGCACATCGCTGACCGCGATCTTGTCGATCTCGTCAATGAAGACGATGCCGTTAGCCTCGGCATTGGCGAGGGCGACGCGGGCCACGTCATCCTGGTCCATCCGCTTTTCGGCTTCCTCGTCGACCAGCTTGTCCCAGGCCTGCGGGACCTTGAGCTTGCGGCGCTTGAGGTTTTGGCGGCCCATCGCCTTGGACATCATTTCGCCAAGGTTGATCATGCCCACCCCGCCCGGCATTCCGGGCAGGTCGAACGGCGCGCCCGGTGTGTCCTCGACCTCGATCTCGACCTCGACGCCGTTCATCGCGTTTTCGACGATCCGCTGGCGGAAGCTCTCGCGGGTCGCCTCGCTGGCGTTCTCGCCGACCAGCGCTTTCAGCAGCCGGTCCATCGCCGCCTTGCTGGCGGCTTCGCGCACGGCATCGCGCCGGCGGTCCTTTTCCAGCCGGATCGCTTCCTCGACCAGGTCGCGGGCGATCTGCTCGACATCGCGGCCGACATAGCCGACCTCGGTGAATTTGGTCGCCTCGACCTTCACGAACGGGGCGTCGGCCAGCTTGGCCAGGCGGCGGCTGATCTCGGTCTTGCCGCAGCCCGTCGGCCCGATCATCAGGATGTTCTTGGGCGTCACCTCGTCGCGCAGCTCGGGCGAGAGTCTTTGCCTTCTCCAACGATTCCGCAGCGCCACGGCGACAGCCTTCTTGGCGTCGGCCTGGCCAATGATGTGCTCGTCCAGCGCGGCGACGATCGCCTTGGGGGTCAGGTTCTGGTTCATGGCTGTTCCTTCGGGCGTCAGGCGTCGATGGTTTCGACGGTCACCCGGTCATTGGTGAAAACGCAGACCTCTGCCGCGACCGCCATGGCCCGGCGCGCGATCTTTTCCGCGTCCTGTTCATAATCGACCAGCGCCTTGGCGGCCGAGAGCGCATAGTTGCCGCCCGAACCGATCGCGGCGATGCCATGTTCGGGCTCCAGCACGTCGCCATTGCCGGTCAGGATCAGCAGCACGTCCTTGTCGGCCACGATCATCAGCGCTTCGAGGTTGCGCAGGTACTTGTCGGTCCGCCAGTCCTTGGCGAGTTCGACCGCGGCGCGCATCAACTGCCCGCGGTGCTGCTCCAGTTTCTTTTCAAGCCGCTCGAACAGGGTGAAGGCATCGGCCGTCGCCCCGGCAAAGCCGGCAATCACCGAGCCATCACCAAGCCGCCGCACTTTGCGGGCGTTGGGCTTCATCACGGTGTTGCCCATCGAAACCTGGCCATCGCCAGCGATGACGGTCTTGCCGCCCAGCTTTACGCCGATGATGGTAGTGCCATGCCAGGGGGTCAGCCCGTGGCTATTGTTGGAATCGTTCATGCGGCGGATATATGTCCTGCCGCGCCGGTTTCAACGTAGCGGCAGATTAGCTGCCGTTCGGTCCGCCAGCGCCGCCGCCGGGGCCACCCGCACCAGTGCCGACAGTGCCGATATTGCCGAACAGGTCTTCCAGGAAGGTCCGTTCACGGCCCAGGGTCGGGGTCTTGTCGCTGTCTGGATTCAGGAAGGCGACCTTTTCGATGCCTGAACGCTCGATCGCCGCGACATTGCCGCGCTCGTCAAAGCTCACGCGCAGCACCAGCTGCTCGTTGATCTTGGGCCGGGTAAAGGCGGCCTGACGCGTGTTGGACGAGATGTAGTACCAGTCCTTGCGGCCAAAGGCACTTTCAAAGGTCGGACGGCCAAGGGTGCGTTCGACCGACTGGCGGTTGTCGATCCCCGGCTGGACCGAATCGAGCAGCGGCTGATCGACGATGTAGCCGCGGTGATCCTTGATCGAGTTGCAGGCGCCCAGCGTCCCCGCTGCCGCCAGAACCACCATCACCTTGACCACTGCTGCACGCATCGTTTGCCGTTCCTGTCGTTCCAGTTTCGGGGCCCGGCAGGCAAGACGATTGCCCGCAGCGTGCACCCGCACTATCGCGCCTGAGCCTTAGGCCGCCTTGACGCGCCGCGCAATGGCGGCAAGCAGGCGCTTGGGGACAGCGGCTTTAATCCCCGCTGAACGATTGAAGGACATTTACCCATGGGTCTGTTTGCCCGCCTGTTCGGCAAGTCGGTTGACGAGCACGCCGAAGTCCGCCCGCTGTGGCACGCCATCGTCGCGCTGGCCCGCACGCCGCGCTGGTATTCGGAACTGGGCCTGGCCGATAATGTGCCGGGCCGGTTCGATGCCGTGGCGCTGGTCATGGCGCTGGTTCTGCTGCGGATGGAGCGCGAGCCGGATCTGGCCAGCAAATCGATCCTGCTGACCGAACTGTTCGTGACGGACATGGATGCCCAGCTGCGCGAAACCGGCTTGGGCGACATGGTGGTGGGCAAGCATGTCAGCAAGTTGATGGGCGCGCTGGGCGGGCGGATGGATGCCATGCGCAGCGCCCTGGCTGGAACCGAGCCGATGCAGCCAGTGCTGGAACGCAACATGACCCTGATCGAAGGGGCCAATGCCGCCGGGCTGGCGGCCGAAATGCGCGCGCTGGCCGATCTGCTGGACACCTGCGACGCGACCGGGCTGCTGGCCGGAAAGATCGCGCCATGAGCGAATTTTCCCGCACCTATGACCCGCGGATGCTGCCCGGTACCGCGGTAGAGCTGGCAGCGAGTGAAGCCGAACGCGCCGCCCTTGCCAAACGCTTTGGACTGGTCCGGATCGACCGGATGGAGGCCACGATCGAACTGGTCCGCGAAGCCGCCGGGGCCAGCGCGAAGGGACGGCTTACGGCCGACATCGTGCAAAGCTGCGCGGTCAGCGGCGAGGACCTGCCCGTCGCCATTGACGAGCCGGTCAATCTGCACTTCGTCCCCGCCCGCGCTGCTTCGGCCCCGGACGAGGAAATCGAGCTGGAAGCCGAAGAGCTGGACGAGATCGAGTTTACCGGCAGCCTGTTCGACCTGGGCGAAGAACTCGCCCAGACGCTGGCACTTGCGATCGATCCCTATGCGGTCGGGCCCAACGCAGAAGAAGCCCGGCGCAAGGCCGGACTCCTCGATAAGGACACCAGCGGACCATTTGCCGCGCTGGCTGCGCTGAAAAAGCCGGACTGATTCAGCGCCACGGGTTGAAGAACAGCTCTTCCACCGGCAATTCGAAGTAAGCTGCCAGTCGATAGGCCATCGGCAGCGACGGATCATACTTGTCCGCCTCGATCGCGATGATTGTCTGACGCGACACTTCCAGCGCCTCGGCCAGGTCAGCTTGGCTCAGGCCGCGGGCGCGGCGCACATCCCGCAGGCAATTCTTCATTCGGCCGGCCCGCTGCTGCGCCAGCGCCAGATCAGCCAAGCGATGCCAAAGCCGGCGGTCTCGCCCAGCAGCAAAGCCAGCGCGCCGCGCGAAAAGTCGCTGGTCCGTCCCGTTGCCGCCACCAACCACATCAGAACGACAAGGCCGCCAATCAGCCCTCCCCAGTACCAGGCGTTGAGCTGACCTGCCTTCTGCACGTCATCCAGCTTGTGCCACCACGGCACCATCGCGCCGATGGCCAGCGCACAAAGCCCTAGCAGCACGAGATAGACCGGCCAGAAGCCGCCCTGCGGAACATCCAGGTTCAATAGCTGACTGCCCAGAAAGCCGGCTAGGGTCGCACTTCCGAACGAAAGCACCGCCAGAAGGGTCATCTTCGACTTATAGGAACGCGCGTTCGACATGGCATACCTCCCAGCAATGTAAAATGGTTTTTACATTGCTGGGAGGGGAATGTCAAAGGGTTTTTACATTACCGATCAGAACGGGATATCGTCGTCCAGATCGTCGGCGAAGCCGCCGCGCGAAGCGCCGCCGGACGAACCGCCACCAAAGTCATTGCCGCCCGAACGCTGACCGCCACCGGAACCGCCGCCCCAATCACCGCCGCCGCCCGAGCGCTGGCCGCCGCCCATGCCGCCGCCACCGCCGCCCGCACCAGGCGCGCCATCCAGCATGGTCAGCACGCCATTCATGCCGACCGAGATTTCGGTGGTGTAGCGATCGTTGCCCGAGGCATCCTGCCATTTGCGGGTGCGCAGCTGGCCTTCGATGTAAACCTTGCTGCCCTTCTTGAGGTAACGCTCAGCCACGCCGACCAGGCCATCGGACTGCAGCACGACGCTGTGCCACTCGGTCCGCTCCTTGCGTTCCCCGGTGGCCTTGTCCTTCCAGTTTTCGGACGTGGCGATTCGCAGGTTGCAGATCTTGCCGCCGTTCTGGAAATTCTTGACCTCGGGATCCTGGCCCAGATTGCCGATCAGGATTACCTTGTTGACGCTACCTGCCATCGAAACTCGCTCCGCTACAACCCGAGCGCGACGGCGCTCCAATAGGTGATTCCGGCGAAGATGTAGGCGAGGGAGAACAGGTAGAGCAACATGAAGGCAGGCCATTTCCACCCATTCGTCTCACGCCGGGTGACCGCGATGGTGCTCATGCACTGCGGGGCAAAGACAAACCAGGCCAGGAAAGCCAATGCGGTTGGCAGGCTCCACTTGGTGCGCAGCTGTTCCCCCAGCGCCAGCGCGGCCTGTTCCTCGTCCTCGGCGGCCACCGCATAGGAGGTAGCGAGCGAGGCCACGGCCACTTCGCGCGCGGCCATGGCCGGGATCAGCGACAGGGCGATATCGCGGTTGAAGCCGATCGGCTCCACCACCACGGCAAGGCCATTGGCCAACTTGCCCGCGATCGAGGCGTCGACCTGATTCTGACCCTCGCCGGCGCGCGGGAAATTCAGCAGCAGCCACAGAATGACCGTGACCGTGAAGATGATCGTGCCTGCCCGGCGCAGGAAGATCCACGCTCGCTGCCATAGGCCCAGCAACAGGTCACGCGCGCGCGGCAGCTGATACTTGGGCAACTCCATGATGAAACCCGAAGCTGCGCCCTTGGTGACCGAACTGCGCAGCACCAGCGCCACCACCATCGCCCCGACGATGCCGATCACATAGAGCCCGAACAGCACCAGCCCCTGCAGGCCGACCCCCGGCAGGACCGCGCGGTTGGGGATGAAAGCGGCGATGATCACGGCATAGACCGGCAGACGGGCCGAGCAGGTCATCAGCGGCGCAATCAGGATCGTGGTCAGCCGGTCCTTGGGATCGGCGATGCTGCGCGTCGCCATGATCCCTGGAATGGCACAGGCAAAGCTGGACAGCAGGGGGATGAAGCTGCGGCCCGAGAGGCCAACGCGGGCCATCAGCCGGTCCATCAGGAAAGCCGCGCGGGCCATGTAGCCCGAGGCTTCCATCGCCAGGATGAAGAAGAACAGGATCACGATCTGCGGCAGGAACACGACAACCGAGCCGACGCCGGAAAGCACGCCCTCGGTAATGAAGTCCCGCACCAGGCCCTGCGGCACGGAGGCGCGGACCTGGTCGGCCACCCCGCCAATCACGCCCTCCAGCGCATCGGCAAATGGCGTTGCCCCGGTGAACACCGCCTGGAAAACCACGAACAGCAGGCCAAACAAGACCAGCGGCCCGAACCAGGGATGCAGCAGCAGCTGGTCAAGCCTGGCATGGAGCCGATGCTGCGCGGTTTCCGAGAGGATCGCGGCATCGACAATCGCCTGGGCGGAAACCCGCCGCTCGGTCAGCGTGGTGTGGGGATGGCGCGGTTCAGGCAGGTTTTCCTCGGCCACGGCGATCGCTGCGGCCAGTTCCGCCAGGCCGCGGCGGCGCACGGCAACGGTCGGGACGACCGGCACACCCAGCGCGGATTGCAGTGCGGCCGGATCGAGCACCAGCCCGTCGCGTTCCGCCAGGTCGATCATGTTGAGCGCCACCACGGTCGGGCGGCCCAGGGCAATCACTTCCTGCGCAAAGACCAGATGCTGTTCGAGGTTCGAGGCGTCGAGCACGATCACCAGCACCTGCGGTGCCGGTTCACCCGGCAGTTCGCCCAGCACGACCTTGCGGGTCACTTCCTCGTCCGGGCTGGTCGCCTCAAGGCCATAGGAACCCGGCAGGTCGGTCAGTTCGATGATCTCGCCATTGGGCAAAGGCAGCCGGCCGGCCTTCCGCTCGACCGTGACGCCGGGATAGTTGGCGATCTTCTGCCGCGCGCCGGTCAGCGCGTTGAACAGCGCGCTCTTGCCTGCGTTCGGGTTGCCGACCAGCGCGGCGCTGCGCAGGGCGGCCATATCAGCCCAGCTCGACCTGCATGGCCCGGGCGTGGGCGCGGCGCAGCGCCACGGTCATCCGGCCGATGGTAACGGCCAGCGGGTCCGCCCCGCCGAAAATCCCGCGATGGGCCACGGCCACCCGCGCGCCGGCATCCAGACCAAGCGCCCGCAGCCGTTGCCCTTCTTCCTCGGCCAGCACGGCCCAATCGACCGCAGCGATGCGGGCAGTCTGGCCGATGGGCAGGGAATCGAGTGTCATGGTCAGCGCGCTGCCAGAACCACCGCGCAAATGCAAGTCATTCGCAATAGTTGATCTGGATCAAATCAGCGCTGCGGATAGCGCAAGCGCCCCAGAAACCGCGCCGGGCTGAACCCGATGAAATCGCGGTTGAGGAACTGCGCCTTGGCCTTTTCGAACTTCATTACCCCGTCGATCCGCCGCTCCAGGAAGGCGCGGGTATCGGCCTGTCCTTCGCTGCGGTCAAGCGCCAGCACGGCCAGGGTAGTGCCATAGATCCCCGACAGGATCGTGCGCTTGGTGTAGTGGTTGTAATCCGTTGCCGTGTCGCCCGCCAGCCGCCACATCAGGTCGGCGCTGTGCCAGCCGAGCTTCAGCGCCTGCGGTGCGTTCTGCGGCTGGGCCATGATCGCCAGGGCGCGGACCAGCGCTTCCTGTTGCGGGGTCACGTAATCGAGCCGGAACTGCACCAGGCTGCGGATCCGCTCACGGATCTTGAGCTGCGCCAGCCGTTCAACCGGCCATTCTTGCGCCATTGCCGCATCGCAGGCCGCGATCCAGGCGGCGACCATCGCCATCTGCCCGCCGGAAAAGGCAAAGGCCGCAACGGCCGGGTCGACGCCGTGCAGCCCCGCCGCCGCCGTTACCGCTTCCTCGCTCCAGCCGTCGAACACGGCCGCATCGGCGATTGCGGGCGCGAGTTCGCGGCGCAGCTCTTCAAGCGAGGCAGCATCGGTGGTCATCGGTTCAGAACTTCGGCCCATAGGACTTGGCCTTGTCGCCGCCCTTGGGCTTGGCGTTGTTGGCGATCTCGGTCAGCAGGTTGCCGCCGCCAAGCCGCGCATAGTCCTTTGCGGTCCGGCCCGAATTGTCGGCCCGGTCCGGGTCGGCCCCGGCCTTCAGCAGCAGCCGCATTACGGCGATATTGCGGTTATGGACCGCCGTGATCAGCGGGGTTTCTCCGGCGTTATTGCTCTCATCCAGCCGCGCGCCCTTGCCGACCAGCAGTTCCACGCCTTCCGCGAAGTTGGCATTGACCGCCGTAACCAGCGGGGTGACGCCCTTGGCATCGCGGGCGTTCACATTGGCGCCCTTGGCAATCAGGAACTGCATCCAGGTCAGGTCGCGGCGGTTGGTGACGATGTGCAGCGCGGTTTCACCCGAGGTCACGTCGCGGGTGTTGATCACGGTGCTGGCAGGATCGGCCAGGGCCTCGTTCACCTTTTCGCCGTCCTTCTTGCGGACCGCTTCAAGGAACTTGTAGCTCTCTGAAAACTGCGCAAGCGCGGGGGTGGCTACGGAAAGCGTGGCGAGTCCAGCCAGCGACAAAATCAACCTGCGCACCCGAAATCCTCCTGTTGCGGCGGGAATCGCCCCAAGCCCGTCTTGCGCGGCGCGCTTTAGCAGAGCATGAACCGCCGCGCCATGAAGAAGCCCCTGCCCTTTGTACTGTTCGCCGCCCTGATCCTCTCAGCCTGCCAGCCGGCATCGGCGCCGCCGGCCGAACTGATTGGCACCGACATCAAAGGCGCGCCGTTTGGCGGGCCGTTCACCCTGACCGGCGAAGACGGCAAGCGCTATGCCTGGGACGATTTCAAGGGCAAGTACCGGATGGTCTACTTCGGCTATGCCTTCTGCCCGGACGCCTGCCCGACCGACGTGGCGGTAATGATGCGCGGCTTCCAGAAGTTCGAGAAAGAGCACGCCGACCAGGCCGCCAAGATCCAGCCGCTGTTCGTGACGATCGATCCGGCGCGCGATACGGTGAAAGTGGTGCGGGAATTCACCGACAGCTTCCATCCCAGGCTGCTGGGCCTGACCGGCACTCAGGCAGAGATTGATACCGCCGCCCAGGCGTTCCGCGTTTATGCCGCGCGCGGCAAGGATCTGGGCCAGGGCAATTACCTGATGGACCACAGCCGCTTTGCCTACCTGATGGACCCGGACGGCAAGCCGATCGTGATCCTGCCGGTCGACAAGGGGCCGGATGCGGTTGCCTCAGACCTTGCTGCTGCGGTGCGATGAGCGGCCTCAGGGATCGCTTCTGGGAACGCGGGATCGAAACGCTCAATCGTGCCGAATGGGAAGCGCTGTGCGATGGCTGCGGCCAGTGCTGCGTCCACAAGGCCGAGGATGAGGATACCGGCGCGATCTACATGACCAATGTTGGGTGCAAGCTGCTGGACCTGCAGACCGCCCGCTGCCGCGACTATCCGGGCCGCAAGCGCCAGGTGCCCGATTGCGTCAAGCTGACGCCCAGGCTGGCGCTGACGCTGTCCTGGCTGCCCGATACCTGCGCCTACCGCCTGCGCGCCGATGGCGAACCGCTGCCGGACTGGCATTACCTGGTCTGCGGCGATCCGGAAGCGGTCCACACGGCGGGGGTATCGGTTCGCGGCAAGGTGATCGGCGAAGAGTTCGCCGGACCGCTTGAACAGCACATCATCCTGCCCCCCGGCATGGAACTGGCCGATGATTGACTGGCTCCGCCGCCGCACGGACGAAGTACCGCAGGTCGAGATCGATGGCCGGCTGCTGCCGCTGGCACTGCGGCGCAACGCGGCGGCAAAGCGGATGACGATGCGGCTTGCCCCCGATGGCAGCGAGGTCCGCGTTACCCTGCCCCGCTGGGGACGCAGTGCCGAGGCGCTCGAGTTCGCCCGCTCCAAGGCAGACTGGCTGGCCGTCCAGCTGGCCAAGGTGCCGCAGGCACCAGCCCTGATTGATGGCGCCGGCCTGCTCTATCGCGGCCGGTCATTGCCGCTGCGGCACGATGCCGCGGCTCCGCGCAAGGTGCGTCTGGGTGACGGCGAACTTCACGTCGGCGGACCGGCCGATAGCCTCCATCGCCGCCTGCAGCGCTGGCTGGAGGACGAGGCGCTGCGGCTGCTGGCCGATGACCTGGCCTATTACTGCCTGCGGGCGGAACGGCGCGCGCCGCCGCTAACGCTCAGCCGGGCGCAGCGCCGCTGGGGTTCGTGCGCGGCGGACGGGACGATCCGGATCAACTGGCGGCTGATCATGGCGCCCGATTACGTCCGCCGCTCGGTCGTCGCGCACGAAGTGGCCCACCTCGCGCACTTCGATCACTCGCCGGCTTTCCACACCTACCTCGAAGGCCTGTTCGAAGGCGATGTGGGCGCGGCCAATCGCTGGCTCAAGCGCGACGGGCGCAGCCTCTACGCCCACTTCGGGTAAGCCTGTAACCCGATCTTAACCATGCCGGGCGGACTATCCCGCCATGGTGCGACCCATGTTCTTGACCCTGGCGCTGGCGCTGGCGGCCCCGGCGGCGGCGCAGAGCGACTGCCGGCTGTGCTACAGCGACAGCGGTAAGCCGGGCGAACGGCCGCTGACTCTGGAAATCTTTGCCGATCTCAACTTTGCCAGACTGGCCCTCACCGGGCGTGACGGCGGCAGCGCCGAAGTCGATGCGGCGAGCGGTTCGAAGCGGACCGGCGGTTCGGTCATGAGCCTGGGCGGCATGGTCGTGACCGGACGCGGACGCGTGACCGGGGTGCCGCTGCGCGAGGTGCGGATCGATTTGCCGCAATCGGTACCGATGACCGCGCCCGATGGCGGCACGGCCGAACTCACCTCGTTCACCACCGATCTCCCCGCTCGCCCCGTGCTTGATGCCAATGGCGAGCTGACATTCAGCTTCGGTGCGCGGCTGGTGCTGCGCAGCGGGCGCGGCGGGAACTATCGCGGGCGGATCCCGATCACCGTCGATTACAACTGACGACTGGCGCTCTGCCGTCCGAGGCCCTATCTTCGGCCCATGAACTTCCTGCGCAACGTCAACCCGGTCGGGGCGATCGCCGATTTCAGCACCGTGTTCCGCGAAGCCGGGGGCAAACGCTGGCGCATCGCGCTGGCCTCCGCCGCGATCACTATCGGCATCTTCTCGATCATGGCCCAGGAAAGCTGGAAGAAGCCGCGCGCCCGGCCCGAGATCATTTACATCAGTTCTTGGCCAGCCGACCGCACCGATGCCGAAACCCAGGCCTTCATCGCCGCAAACCAGCGCCGCAAGGATGAAGAAGCCAAGCTGATCGCCGAGCAGCAGAAGATCGGACAGGACGTCTGGAAGACGCTGGGCAAGGTGTCGGGCATGGACGTCGACAAGATCGCTGCCCAGGCCGAAGCTGACCGCGCAAAGGCCGCGGCTGAGGCGCAGGCCAAGGCCGAAGCCCTGGTCGAACCCGCGAAGTCGCCGGTTGAGCGCTGATCAGGACCACCGCTGGCTGGCCGCCGCCGCCGCATTGGCCGCGCGCGGACGGCCGCTGAGCCGGCCCAATCCGGCAGTCGGGGCAATTCTGGTCAAGGACCGGCGCGTCATCGGGCGCGGCTGGACCCAGACCGGCGGTCGGCCCCATGCGGAAGCGGCGGCCCTGGCCGCAGCCGGTGACGCCGCCCGCGGTGCTACGCTCTATGTCACGCTGGAACCCTGCGCCCATCAGAGCCCGCGCGGACCGGCCTGTGCCGATCTGGTCGCGACAGCCGGCCTCGCCCGGGTGGTCGTTGGTTGTCACGATCCTGATCCGCGCACGTCAGGGGCCGGGATCGCCCGGATCAAGGCAGCCGGCACACCGGTTGAGTTGATCGACCACCCCGCCTGCCGCGCCAGCCTGTCGGGCTTCCTGACCCGCTGCGCCTTTGGTCGCCCCGAGGTGACGCTGAAGCTGGCGCTTTCGGCCGATTGCCGGCTCGCCCCACCACCGGGCGAGGGACAATGGCTGACCGGTGAGATTGCCCGCGCCCATACCCATGCCTGGCGCGCGAAGATGGACGCGATCCTGGTCGGGCGCGGCACGCTTGAGGCTGACAGTCCGCGCCTCGACGTGCGCCTGCCGGGCCTGTCCGAGCGAAGCCCCGAGCGTTGGCTGCTGACCAGAGGGACCGCGCCTGCGGGCTGGGGCGCCCTGCCCTCGCCGCAAGACCTCGCCATGATTGCGCCGGCGCAATACCTGATGATCGAAGGCGGCGCACAGACCGCGCGGGCCTTCCTCACCGCAGGACTGGTCGACCGCATGATGCTCTACCGCGCACCCCGCGAAGTCGGCGGGAATGGTGCGGCCTTGCCGGAACTTGGCGCGGACATCCTGACCGTTGCAGCGGAATGGGTGCGCACGGACAGCCGCCCGCTTGGCAACGACTGTCTCGATGTCTACGAGCACAAGTAATGTTTACCGGAATTATCACCGCCGTCGGCACGATCCGCGAAGTCCGCCAGCAGGGCGACCTGCGGATTGTCATTGCCTGCCCTTACGATCCTGCTGGAATCGCCATCGGGGCCTCGATCGCCTGCTCGGGCGTGTGCCTGACCGTGGTCGAACGCGGCGGGGCGGCGGGTGACGCGTGGTTCGCCGTCGATGTTTCGGGCGAAACCGTCAGCCGCACAGCTAACGATCAGTGGACAGTGGGGCGCAAGCTCAACCTCGAACAGGCGCTCAAGCTGGGTGACGAGCTGGGCGGGCATATCGTCACCGGCCACGTCGATGCCGTGGGCCGGGTTGTCAGCCGCGAGGATGCCGGCGGCTCGATCCAGTTCTGGATCGCCACGCCCAAGGACCTCGCCCCCTATGTCGCGCCCAAGGGGTCGATCACGGTCGATGGCGTTTCGTTGACCGTCAATGAAGTGACGGACGCGCCCGACGGCACCTGCCGCTTCATGCTCAACATCATCCCGCACACCTGGGAAGTGACCACGCTGGGTGAGCTTCAGACCGGCCATGCCGTGAACCTGGAGATCGACGTGTTGGCGCGCTACCTCCAGCGGATGCAGTCGCTCAGAGGCTGAGCGGCCCGCTCGCGAAGCTATCGCGGGTAATTTCGAAAATGACGTGACGCATGGGTCCGTCCGGCGTTTCGACCATGTCGAAGCGGTCGGTGAGGCGCCCGCCGATCTTTTCCATGGCCCGCTGCGAGCGCAGGTTGCAATCGCCGACGCGGAATTGGGCGCAGTCCACGAACCTGAAGGCGTGGGTCAGCATCAGCCGCTTCATCTCGCGGTTATAGCTTCCGCCCCAGTGGCCGGTGGCGAGAAAGGTCCAGCCGATCTCGACCGTCCCATCGGCTTCGGGTTTGTATTGCGAAGAACCAACCACCGCGCCGCTCGCCTTGTCGATCACGACCAGCGCTCCGCCGCGCAACAGGGCGTCGGCAAAGAACCGGCGAAACACCGGCTCCTGCCAGCGATCATGCTGCGGATGGATCGCCCAGACCTCCGGGTCGCTGGCGACGGCGAACAGCGCGTCCCAGTCATCTTCGCGCAGCGGCCTCAGCAGCAGCCGCTCCCCCTCGAGGACCGGCTGGCGATCCATCTCAGGCGCTGACGGCTGCGACCGCAGCAATGAACTTGTCGATATTGCCCATGGTCAGGCCGGCCACGTTGATCCGGCCCGAACCTGCCATGTAGATCGCGTGGTCTTCGCGCAGCTTGAGGATCTGCTCACCCGACAGCGGCAGCATCGAGAACAGGCCGTTCTGCGACCCCAGCGGGACCATGTTGACACTGCCGGCCATGCCGGCTTCGGCCAGCCGCGTGCGGACCTGACGCATGCGGGTGCGCATGGTGTCGAGCTCATCCAGCCACAGCTTCACCAGCGCGGGGTCTTCCAGGATCAGGCGGACGGCAGCGGCACCATGATCTGGCGGCATCGACCAGGCAGCGCGGGCCAGAGCGTAACCGTGCGAAAGCACCGCGTTCAGCTGCGCCGGATCCGACACCATGGCATAGACCGCACCGACGCGGTCCCGGTACATCCCGAAATTCTTGTCGCAGGAATAGGCAATCAGCGCTTCCGGCACAGCGGCAAGGACGCGGCGCAGGCCATAGGCATCGGCTTCCATACCCTGGCCCAGGCCCTGATAGGCCAGGTCCAGCACTGGCAGCAGCTTTGCTTCGGCCACCAGGGCGGCAATCTCGTCCCACTGGGCTTCGCTGTAATCGATGCCGCTCGGGTTGTGGCAGCAGCCGTGCAGCAGAATGGCATCACCGGCGTCAGCCGCTGCGATCGCGGCGCGCAGCGCGTCCATGTCGACTTCGCCATCCTTGGTCGAATGGGCGAAGGCCTTGAGTTCCAGCCCGACGTCGGCAAAGATCTGAGCGTGGTTGGGCCAGCTCGGCGTACCCATCCAGATCTTCGGCGCACCGGCCCGCTTGGCCAGCGCCACGGCCACGCGGACACCGCCGGTACCGCCCGGGGTCTGCATCCCTTCGATCCGGCCGTCCATGGTCGGATTGGCTGCACCGAACACATAAGGCATCAGCGCATGGACGAAGCCCATGTCGCCTTCCGGGCCCAAATAGCTCTTGGAAGTCTGGCCATCGACCAGCTTCTGTTCAGCGGCCTTGATCGCGGCGAAGACCGGCGTCGCGCCGGTATCGGTGCGGTAGACGCCGACGCCAAGGTCGATCTTGTCGGCGCGCGGATCGGCGGCATAGAGCTTGATCAGCGCAAGAAGCGCATCGGCGGGCTGGGGCGTGAGCGTGCTGAGCATGATGCGGCGGCCCTTAAACCTCCCATTTGCGCGGGGCAAGCGAAAGGGGCCGCGCGCAAGGCACGGCCCCTTCCCGCTGTGGCATTCAGGCTTAGCGCAGCAGCGACAGGACGTTCTGCTGGCTCTGGTTGGCCTGGGCGATCATCGCGGTCGATGCCTGCGAGAGGATCTGGGCCTTGGCCATGGCAGTCGTTTCGGCCGAGTAATCGGTGTCTTCGATCCGCGAACGGGCGTCCGACAGGTTGGTCACATTGCTGGTCAGGTTGTTGACGACCGTTTCGAGGCGGTTCTGACCGGCACCCAGTGCCGCGCGGGCCGACGAGATCGCGTTGATTTCGGCATCGATGCCGGTGGTGGGATCAAGCAGTGCATTGGCCGCGGTCGCGGTCGACACGTCGTAGGAGCTGGCAGCACCGCCGCTGGCGGCCAGCGAAGTGAGGTCAGCCATGACGAGGTCAACCGAATCGGCCGAGTTCGCGCCGGTCTGCACGGTCACGGCTGCGGTGGAACCATCGAACAGCTTGACGCCATTGAAGGTCGAGTTGGTGATGACCTGGTCGATCTGCGAGGTCAATTCATCAACTTCGGTCTGCATGTAGGCGCGGTCGGTGGCATCCTGGTAAGTGCCCGAGGCTGACTGGGTGGCCAGTTCGCGGACACGCTGCAGCATGTTGGTAACCTCGTTCAGCGAGCCTTCCGCCGTCTGGGCGAGGCTGATGCCGTCGTTCGAGTTGCGGATCGCCTGGTTCATGCCGCGTACCTGCGAAGTCATCGAGGTGGCAATCGCCAGGCCCGCAGCGTCGTCCTTGGCGCTGGCGATGCGCTTGCCCGTCGACAGGCGCTCCATCGCGGTGCCCAGCATCTTGCTGGCGGTGTTCGAAGCATTGGCGGCCTTGATGGCGCTGATGTTGGTGTTGATAACAGCCATGAAAATACTCCCGTGATCATCTCGCAAACCGCCAGCGGACCATCCGGTGCGGCTGCCAGCCCCTAGAGCGACCGGCCCGGCCGAAATTTAAGCGGGGGCGCCAGATATCGCCGGAACTAGGTAGCCAACCGGATGTGACTGTTTGCGCGCCGTTTCCTTGGAATCGCGCATGACTGGGCGCGAAGGAAATGGTTAACTCGGGGGTTACCGCAAATGACGGCCTTGGCCTTAAGCGAAACGGTGAATCGGCAGCACGTGGCCCTGGCTCAGCGCCTGGCCGCACTGGTGGGGGCCGGCAGCCCGGACGGCGCGCCGATCCTGTGCACGGCGCAAGACCCGGCCCCGGTCGGCCCCGCTCCGGCCCTCACGCTGGAACGGGCAGCCCGGCCGGTGCTGCGCCGACTGGACGGGCGCGGGCGGTTCCACCTGACCTATCGCGATCCATCGGGCGAGGCGACGCTGGCGGCGGCGCTTGCCGCGCTGGCCCGGCCCGGAGCGCCGATTGCGGCCGATCCCGAGAGCCTTTCGGTCCTGGCCCTGGCCGAGCGGCTCGCAGTCAGCGAAATTCCCGTGCTGATCGCCGGCCCGACCGGCACCGGCAAGGAAGTGCTGAGCCGCTTCATCCATGACCACAGCCCGCGCCGCGCCGGCCCGTTCATCGCGGTCAACTGCGCGGCCATGCCCGAAGCCATGCTGGAAGCCTTGCTGTTCGGCCACCAGAAGGGGGCCTTCACCGGCGCGACCCAGGCAAGCGAAGGCTTCTTCCGCGCGGCCGACGGCGGGACGCTGCTGCTTGACGAGATTGCCGAGATGCCGCTGGCGCTGCAGGCCAAGCTGCTGCGGGCCCTGCAGGAAGGCGAAGTGGTGCCGATCGGGGCGACCCGGTCGATCAAGATCGATGTACGGATCATCGCCGCCGCCAACCGCGATCTGCCGAGCGAGGTCGCTGCTGGGCGGTTCCGCGAGGACCTGTTCTACCGCCTCAACGTTTTCCCGCTCGCGCTGCGCCCTTTGCGTGAGCGCGCTGAAGACATCGCCCCGCTGGCCTTTGGCATGCTGCTGCGCCACGCCCCGATGGGGCGCGCGCTGCCCTGGCTGGGCGAGGGCGCGCTGGCCAAGCTTAAGCTTCACGCCTGGCCAGGCAATGTCCGCGAACTGGAAAACGTCATGCGCCGCGCGCTGCTGCTGGCCGATGGTGCCGAAGAAATCGGCCCGGCGCAGATCCTGTTCGACCAGCCTGCCCGCCTCGCCTCTGCCCCGGTGCTGGTCCAGGACCAGCCGCGTCGGCTCTCAGCGGTGGTCCAGCAGTCCGAAGCCGAAGCGATCATGGAAGTGCTCGCCGCGGTCGGCGGCAATCGCCTCGCCGCCGCCCGCGAACTTGGCATATCAGAACGCACCTTGCGCTACCGCCTGGCCGCGTTTCGTGATGCCGGGCTGGCCGTGGCCGGAGGCCGGCGATGAGCGGGATCGG
This sequence comes from Sphingomonadaceae bacterium, assembly GCA_009926135.1. GTDB lineage: Bacteria > Pseudomonadota > Alphaproteobacteria > Sphingomonadales > Sphingomonadaceae > Novosphingobium. Next base: position 44,372 of record RFPL01000016.1, on the reverse strand, counting down.
CGGAATTGGCAATGCCGGCAGCGTTCAGCAGATCCTGGCGCTGCGCCAGCAGATCGTCGACCGGTCACAGCTGCTCCAGCAGCTGCAGCAGCCAGCCGCACCGACCGAGGCGGCGGCCCCGGCTGGCGGCTTCGGAGCCGCCCTGCAAGGCGCGCTGGAGCAGGTCAGCGAAGTCCAGAACAAGTCTTCGACCCTGACCGAAGCCTACGAAAAGGGCGAAGTGTCCGACATCGCCAAGGTCATGCTCGCCCGTCAGGAAGCCGGGATCGCCTTCGAAGCGACGCTGCAGGTGCGCAATCGCCTGCTCTCGGCCTACCAGGATATCATGCGGATGGGTGTCTGATAGATGGCTGACCTGGTTCCCGCGCCGCCGCTGGCCGGCGCATCGCTTGAGCGGCTGCGCAGCCTGACCGCCCAGCCCGCACTGCGCCGCGCCGTGCCGTGGTTCATCGGTGCCGGCGCGCTGGGCGCAGCAGCGCTGGCCTGGGCCGTAGTCTCGGCCCCGCCGCAGCGCCAGCTCTATGCCCAGCTTGACGACACCCAGCGCGCCGGAGTCGTCACCGCGCTCGACAGCGCCGGGATCGCCTATTCGATCGACAACGCCACTGGCGCGCTGACCGTGGCCGAGGACCAGCTTTACCGGGCGCGGATGGCGGTGGCCGCTGATGGAGCCCTGGCCGTCCCGGACGCCCAGACCTCGCTCGACAGCCTGCCGATGGGGGCCAGCCGGACCCTGGAGGGAGAGCGCCTGCGCACCGCGCGCGAGCACGAGCTGATGTTGACGATCAAGGAGATCGACGGGGTCGAAAGCGTCCGGGTGCATCTGGCCGAAGGCAACAAGTCGGTCTTCGTGCGCGACGATGCCCCGCCGACCGCCTCGGTCATGGTGCGCATGGCACGCGGGCGGCAGCTGGCTGCCAGCCAGGTCGCCGCGATCGTCAACCTGGTCGCGGCCTCGGCCCCCGGGATGAGCCCCGATGCGGTGCGGGTGGTCGATCAGCAGGGCCGGCTGCTCTCAGATCCGGAAACCGGCAAGGACAATGACCGGATCGAACTGCAAACCCGGCTTGAGACCAAGCTGCGCGGCCAGATCGATCAGTTGCTGACCCCGATCCTGGGTCCGGGGCAGTTTTCCAGTGAGATCCAGATCGAACTCGACATGGACGAGGTCACCTCGGCGCGGGAGAGCTATGACAAGGAGGGTGTGGTCCGCTCCGAGAGCCAGGCGCAGTCGCAAGGCGGAACGAACACGGTCGGCGGCGTTCCCGGCGTGCTCGCCAATACGCCGCCGCCAGCCACCACGCTCCAGCCCGGCGCACCGCAAGCGACTGTTCCGGGAGCCGTTGCGGGCGCTGCCCCGACTACCGAATCGAGCACCAACCGGACCTATGAACTGGGCCGCGAAGTGGCGGTCAGCAATGCCGCACCGGGCAAGGTGAAGCGGCTCTCGGTCGCCGTGGCGATCAGCCAGGAAGCCATGAAGAAGCAGGGCCGCCCCACCGATATCGAGGCGCTCAAGGCCCTGGTCAGCGCGGCGGTCGGCGCAAATATCCAGCGCGGGGACCAGGTTGCCGTCCTCGCCCGCCCGTTCGAACCCGCCGCGGAAGTGGCTCCAGCCTTTTACGAGGCTTCGTGGTTCCCGCTGGCGCTGCGCAGCCTGGTCGGCCTGCTGGCCGTGCTGCTGGTCCTGCTGCTGGCCGTGCGCCCGCTGCTGCGCCAGCTCAAGGGCAATGCACCTGCGGACAACGGCGCCGACGGCGAACTTGCACCGCGCTTGCCGGGTCTGGCCCCGCCCAGCCCGGCGCAGCAAGAAGCCGGCACCGAGCAGGCGTTGCTGGGCAAGCAGGTCGAGCTTGCGCAGCGGCTGGTCGATGAAAAGCCCGAGGAGGCCCTTGTCGCGCTGCGGCGGATGCTGAAACCGGCCGAGGCACAGCCATGACCCTGCCCACTCTCAGCGATGCCGAACGCGCCGCCGTGATGGTCATGCTGCTTGACGAGGGCAAGGCGGCGGCAATTCTGGCGCGGCTTGATCCGCTGGAACTGCAGTTGCTGGGCGAGAAGATGGTCGCGCTGGGCGAGATCGGGCCAGACCTGATCCGCGATTCGATTGCCGGTTTCGTGACCCATGCCGACCGGCCGGGGATCGGTCCCGAGAACCGCCCTTGGCGGGTGCGCAGCCTGCTGAGCGAGGCGGTCGGCCCGGCCAAGGCGCAGAACCTGATGCAACGGATCATGCCCGAGGGCGAGGCAACCGGTCCGGCGATCGAACTGGCCCGCTGGCTCAACGCCGATGCCCTGATCCCGCTGGTCGAGCACGAACACCCCCAGGCAATTGCCGTGCTGCTGCTGCAGCTTCGGCCGGAAGTGGCCGCCGAAGTGCTGCGCGCCCTGCCCCCCGCCATCCAACCGCAGGTAATGCACCGCGTTGCCACCATGGGGCCGGTTTCGCCCGAGGCGCTGGCCATGCTGGATGCGCTGCTCGAACAGCGGATCGCCGCCAGCCATGGCGCTGCAGCACTGACCATCGGCGGCCCGCGCGAGGCTGCCGGGATCATCAACAGCGCAGGCAAAGTCGCTGAAAAGCGGATCATGCCGGAGCTCAACCGGATCGACAAGGCACTGGCCCGGACCATCGAGGGCGAGATGTTCAAGTTCGAACACCTCTTCGCGCTCGATCCGCAAGCGATGGGTGCGTTGCTGCGCGAAGTCGAGAGCGAGGTGCTGATCGATGCGCTGAAGGGCATTGCCGAAGACCAGCGCGACGTGTTCTTCCGGGCCATGTCCAGCCGCGCTGCCGATGGCGTGCGCGACGAGATTGCTGCGCGCGGCCGGCTCAAGCTGGCTGAGGTGCAGGAAGCCCAGCGCGCGATTGTTGCAGCGGCCCGCCGTCTGGCTGCGGATGGCGTGATCGTGTTCGGATCTGGCGGCGGGGAAGACGAATATGTCTAGCCTGCCCTTCGCGGCGCTGGGCAGCCATGGCGGGTTTGCCAGCGATCCGCGCTTTGCCGCCCCGGCGCTGCGCGCAGCCGCCACTGGCGACACCGATCCCGTGGCAGAGGCCTGGGCCGAGGGCCACGCCGCCGGCATCGCCGAGGCCCAGGCCGAAGCCGCCCAGCGCCGCGCCGAGGAAGCCGCTGCGTGGCAGCAGATCGAGCTGAGCCTTGCCCGGTTGAACGCCGAACAGCAGGAAGCGGTGCGCCAACGACTGGTCGAAACAGTCGCAGCGCTGTGCAATGCCGCTCTGGCCCCGCTGGCGATCGATCCAGCGGCGCTGGCGGAACGTGCCGGCCGTGCTGCCGCCATGCTGGCCCGCGCCGACGATGCAGCCGTGCTGCGGCTCCATCCCGACGACCTCGCGCTGATTGCCGAACGACTGCCGGCGGGACTGACGACCGAGCCCGATCCGGCGCTGGAACGCGGCAACCTGCGCCTCGAAGGCCAGGCCGGCGGGATCGAGGATGGCCCGGCGCAATGGCGCCGCGCACTGGCCGAGGCGCTGGGGCCGTGCTGAGCGATCATGCTGCCCTGCTGGACGATCTGGCCGACGCCCGGCTTGACCTGGCCCCGGCACGCTATGGCCTGGTCGCTGCCTGCGATGGCGGCCTGCTAGAGGTCAGCGGGCTGAACGCGCCCATCGCGGCGCTGTGCGAAGTCTCGCACGGGGTCGCGCCGCTGACGGCCGAAGTGATCGGCTTCCGCAATGGCCGCTCCTTGCTGATGCTGCTGGGCGATACGGTGATGCTGCGGCCCGGCGCACGGGTCCGCGCGCGCGGCCAGCCCGGCATGGTCGCCGTGGGCGAGGCCTACCTTGGCCGCGCGGTCGATGGTTCCGGCCAGCCGATTGACGGCGGTCCGCCGCTCCATGCCCGCGCGCTCTGGCCCGCCGGCGGAAAGCGGGCCGGTGCGCTCGATCGCAGCCCGGTGCGCGTGCCCTTCGATACGGGAGTGCGGGCGCTTAACGCACTGACCACTTTCGGCGTCGGCCAGCGGATCGGGATCATGGCCGGATCGGGGGTGGGCAAATCAGTTCTGCTCGACATGATCGCGACCGGAGCCGAGGCGGAAATCGTGATCGTCGGCCTGATCGGGGAGCGCGCCCGCGAAGTCTCGGACTTTGTCGAACGCCATATGCAGGGGGCCAAGCGCGCGCGCACCGCCGTGATTGCCGTGCCCGCCGATCACGCCCCCAACCTGCGCCTGCGCGGAGCGATGCTGGCCACCAGCCTGGCCGAACACTTCCGTGCGCAAGGTCGGCAAGTCCTGTTGATCATGGACAGCCTGACCCGCGTTGCCCACGCGGGGCGTGAAATTGCGCTGCTGCTGGGCGAACCGGGCGCCGCGCGGGGCTATCCGCCCTCAGCGCTCGCGACCATCACCAAGCTGGTCGAACGGGCCGGCAATTCTGCCGCTTCGGGCGGGTCGATCACCGGGCTTTATACCGTGCTGGCCGATGGGGATGCGCAGGACGACCCGGTGGTCGATACGGCCCGCGCGATCCTTGACGGGCACATCGTCCTCAGCCGCGAACTGGCCCAGCGCGGGCAATATCCGGCGATCGATATCGCCGCCTCGCTAAGCCGGGTCATGGCCGATATCGCCCGGTCCGATCACCTGGCCCTGGCGCGGGAATTCCGCGCCTTGGTTGCCGCGTTCGAGGCCAACCGCGATCTCGTCCTGATGGGGGCCTATCGCCCCGGAGCCGACCCGCAGCTCGACCGTGCGATTGCCATGCACGACCGGCTGGTCGACTTCCTTTCGCAGCCGGCGCGCAGCACGGTATCGCTGGACGCAAGCCTGGCGGCGCTGCAGGGGCTGCTGGGCGATGCGGCCTGAAGCCGCGCGCCTGCGCCGGCTCACCCGGCTGGAGCGGGTTCGCGCGCTGGCCAAGCAGGATGCCCTGCGCGCCGCCGCCGAAGCCGAAGGGCATCTCGCCCAGCTCAACGCGCTGGCCGAACGCACCGCCCGGATCGCCGAAGATTACCGCGCCCGCCGCGATTGCCACACCGGCGCTGACCTCAGGCGCCTGACCGGCTTTGTCGAAGGCATCGCCGCGATCGGCACGGCCACTACGCGCGATGCCGTGACCGCGCGCAGCCTGGCCGATCAGCGCCAGCAGGACCTGGCCCGGGCCGAGCGCAGTCGCGCCGCGGTGGAAGGGCGGGTCGCGGCAGAGATCAAGGCCCAGGCGCAGCGCGGCAAGGTGCCGGCCCTCGCACCCCGCAAGGCACTTGGCACGGCTCTTGAACAGTAAGTCTGCGAACCCGCGAGAGGATCCGGACCGATGCTGCCCACTGCTACCCTGCCTGCGCTGATGACCGGTCCCGCGCCCATCGAAACTGCCCTGCCAAATGGCCCGCAAGCGGCAGAAAAAGGCGATTTCAAAACGATCCTGGCAAACAACGCCGCTGCCAAGACAGTGCCCCTGGACAAGCTGCGCGACCGCGCGGCCGATCCGGAAACGACAACTGCGGAGGATGCCGAATTGCCGGAAAGCGGCAAGGATTTGCCGGAAGCGGCAGAGCCCGGCAGCACGGCAGTGCCGGCCGTTACAATCCTTCCGCTGCTGCCGCTGCTCACCGCCACGGCCAGCCCGGCCGCGCCGGTGCAGCCCGGCGTCGATCATTCACAGCCAGCCGCAGTGCCGACAATGAACCTGATGCCGGATCAGCTATTGCCGCGCGTTGCGCCGGGCCAGGCCATGATCGAACCTTCACAGCCCGCGCCGTTGCCGCTGCCGCAGATGCCGCCCATGGCCGCTGCATCGCTACCGGCGGTCGCGCTGTTGCCGGACGGGCCGCGCCAGTCCCCGCCCCCGCGCGTTGCAGCCACGTTGCGGCTGCTGGCAGAGGCTACCGCTGACAGCGCGGTGAGCGCCGCACCCGAACTGCCAGTTACCGCGACACCCCAGACCCTTCCCAACCAGACGCTGGCATTTGGTTCAGTCCCGGTTGTGGTTCCTGCGAATGCCCCGTCCACCGCTCCCGCTGTCATGCCGGTAGGACATGACTTTGCCCAGTTGATCGACCGGCTGGTGGCCGCGCGCGAAAGCACCCAACCACAGGCGGCGACCCTTGCCCTGGCCCATGCCGACTTCGGGCGGGTCGAACTGCGCTTTGCCAGCGACGCGGGCAACCTGTCGGTGGCCATGGCCAGCGCCGACCCGGATTTCGCCCGCGCCGTCCAGGCTGCGGCCCCCCCGGTACTGGCAAGCAGCGACAGCCATGCCGCGCAGGGCCGCCAGCACGGCCAGCCCGGCGCGCAGGCTGAGAGCTTCGCCGGCCAGCAGCAGGGCCGACACGCTGCCCGGCGCGAGCCGCAGGCCGGCCGGGCAGCCACCAATTCCGCCCCGCGCAAGGCCGATAGCGGCCGTGCGGCGGGCATCTTCGCCTGAACTCCAGCACCGTGAACACAGGACCAGACAATGAGTGACAAGACCGAGACCCCGCCGAAAAAGAAGGGCAAGGGCCTGCTGATCAAGCTGATCGGCGCCGTGGTGCTGATCGGCGCGGGCGGCGGCGGTACTTTTGCCCTGGTCCAGTCGGGCATGATCGGCGGCAGCCACGAACCGGCAAAGAAGGAGAGCAACGAACCCAAGCTGGTCCGCAAGGGCGAGGAGGACCCCTATGCCCCCAAGACCGAAGCCAAGGAGGGCGAGGGCGGCGCGGATGTCGAAGGCGAAGGCGGCAGCGAGTATCGCACCAGCTATTACAATTTCACCGAGGACTTTACGTCCAACCTGAAGAACTCGACCGCGCTGGTGCAGATCAACCTGGCCTGTTCGACCCGCCGCGACGGGCGCGTGCTGATGTGGCTCAAGAAGCACGAACTGGCGATCCGCAGCGAGATCCTGGTGGTCCTGGCCGACACGCCCGAGGAAGACGTCTATACCCCCGAAGGCAAGCAGCGGCTGCAAAAGCGGCTGGCCGAGGCGATCAACAAGGTGCTGGCCGCCAACGAAGGCTTCGGCGGGATCGACGCGGTCTATTTCAAGTCCTTCCTGGTGCAGTGAGGCCGCGATGAGCCAGCCGCATCACCGTTTTCGTGCCGCCGGCCGCGCCGCGCAGCATTGCCCGGAACTGACCGCACCGCGCGGCGTCAATCCAACCGAACTGCGCGCCCGCTGGGCTGCGCTCGGCCCGGTTCTGGCAGAGGCCCTCGCGCCCCGACTTGCGCCGCTGCTCGGCGGCCCGGAGCCGCAGATCGAGGCCGAAGTCAGCGAGCGGATGCCACCCGATCTTGCCGCCCATGCCCTGATCGCGCGCGAAGGCTGTCCGGGCCTGCTCCATCTGGCGATCGATGGCACGGCGCTGCTGCAGCTCGTCGATCGTGCCTTTGGCGGACGGGGTCAGGCCCCGCAGCCCGCGCCAGCCCGGCTGCCGGCCTCGGCCCTCCTGCTGGCCCAGCGGATCGAAGGTATCGTCTGCGCCGCCCTGGCCGAGGCACTGCCGTGCGCGGCCGATGTGCTGGCGGTTTACCACAGTGCCAAGCGGGCCACGGCTTTCCCCGCCAGCACCGAAACAACCGCAGTCCTGACGCTCAGCGTAGGGCAAGCAGGCAATCCGGCCTGGCCGCTGACGCTGGCCCTGCCCGCTGCCGCGCTGGACGGCTGGCTGGTCGGCGCTTTCCAGCGGCCGCGCGGCACTGGCGGCGCGGCGAACCCCGCCGCGCTGCCCTTTGCCGATGTGCCGCTACCGCTCAGCGCCACGCTGGTCGACATGCGCGTGCCGCTGAACATCGCCGCCAGCCTGGTGCCCGGCATGGTGCTGCCGGTTGCGGTTGCGCGCGCCGTGCCGCTGGTTGCCGGCGGCAGCGTGATCGCGCGCGGCACGGTCGGCCACCAGGACGACTGCGTCGCCCTCAAACTCACCCAGATTGCCTGACAGGAACCCTCTCCCATGACCATTCATACCCGCGGCTTCGACCTGCTCAGGGAAGTCGACGTCCGCCTCTCGGTTGAACTCGGCAAGACTGACATGAAGTTGAAGGACGTTCTCGCCTTGGGCGAGGAATCGGTCGTCATGCTCGACCGGCTGACCGACGACCTGCTCGACGTCCTCGTCAACGGGAAGCTGATCGCGCGGGGCGAGATCGTGGCCGAGGGCAACCGCTTCGGCCTGCGGATCGTCGAGATGGCGGGCGGCAATGGCGCTGCCGTTGAGGGAGAGGCCTGATGGGCTGGTATATCCTCAAGCTGGTCCTGCTGCTGCCGCTGATCGCCGGTCTGGCCTGGGGCTCGCTCAAGCTCGCCGCCAAGGCTCAAGCCCGTTTCGCTCCGGATCCCCAGGGCGGAAAGGCCGTGCGGGTGATCGAAACCACCATGCTTTCGCCCACGCTCAAGCTGGCGGTGATCGAATTCCACGGGCGCGAGATCCTGGTTTCCGCCTCGCGCGCGGGGCTGACCCGGCTGGCCGAGGCTCCGGCGCGGGAGGTTCGTCGATGAGGAAGCTGCTCGCTCTACACTCGCTGCTTCTGACAACCCTGCTGCTGCCCACGATCGCTCACGCCCAGGTGGCCGGCCAGGCCGCCGTGCCGGGCGCGCTCGACCGCGCATTTGGAGCGATTGGCGGCGCGCAGGGTTCGGGCCTTTCGCTCTCGCTCCAGATCATGCTGCTGATGGGGCTGCTCACGATCCTGCCGGGGCTGCTGTTGATGATGACCAGCTTCACCCGGATCCTGGTTGTCCTGTCGATCCTGCGCCAGGCGCTGGGCCTGCAGCAGAGCCCGCCCAACCAGGTGCTGATCGGGCTGGCCCTGTTCCTGTCACTGTTCATCATGGCCCCCACGCTCGAGCGGGTGAATCAGACCGCCATCGCGCCCTATGCCGCCGGCACGATCAACGCCGAGCAGGCGATCGCCAGTGGCGGCAAGGAATTCCATGCCTTCATGCTGCGCCAGACCCGCAAGAGCGACCTCGCGATGTTCGCTGACATGGCCAAGGCGCCCAAGTTCGCGCGGGGCGAGGACGTGCCCTTTTCGATCCTGCTACCCGCTTTCGTCACCAGCGAGCTGAAGACCGCGTTCCAGATCGGCTTCATGCTGTTCCTGCCCTTCCTGGTGATCGACCTCGTGGTCTCATCGGTGCTGATGAGCCTGGGGATGATGATGATGAGCCCGACCATCGTCAGCCTGCCGTTCAAACTGCTGCTGTTCGTGCTGGTCGATGGCTGGGCGCTGCTGATGGGCAGCCTCGCGGCGAGCTTCGGATAGCATCATGGACGATACCGCCGCCCTGCTCTCGCTGGCCGACCGGATGCTGTGGGTGACCGCCTTGGTGGCGGCGCCCATCCTGCTGGCCAGCCTTGCCGTCGGGATCGTGATCGGGATCGTTCAGGCGGCGACTTCGGTCAACGAACAGACGTTGACCTTTGTGCCGAAGCTGGCGGTGACAGCCTTGGTCCTCGTCGTATTCGGTGCCTCGATGATCGGCCTGGTCAGCGATTTCACGCAGGAAATCTTCGCCACGATCGCCGGTGGACCGCGATGATCGGCATGACTTTCGGCTTCGGCGCGCTTGAGGTCGAGCTGTGGAAGCTGGTCTTCGTAATGACCCGGATCGGGGCCGCGCTGCTGGCCGCGCCGTTCTTTGGCGCGGCGACCGTGCCGGTGCAATTGCGCGTCGCGATCACTGCGGCAGTGGCCGTGCTGGTCTGCGCCTGGGTGCCGGTGCAGGTTCCGGCGGCGCTACTGTCGGCCCAGGGCCTGCTGATGATCGCGGGCGAGGTGCTGGTCGGTCTGGCGCTGGGCTTTGTGCTGCAACTTTGCTTCGCCGCGCCGGTCCTTGCCGCCGAACAGATTGGCGGTGCCATGGGCCTCAGCCTGGCGACCGCAGTCGATCCGGTCAGCGGCGTGCAATCACCGGCGCTGGGGCAATACTTCACTGTGCTGCTGACGCTGGTTTTCCTGGGCCTGGGCGGACATCTGCAATTCATTGCCCTGGTGATCGAAAGCTACACGGCCTTTCCGCAGGGCGCGACGTGGCTGGGGGCGGAGCGGCTCGCCGTGATTGCCGGCTTCGGCAGTGACATGTTCGTCGCCGCGCTCGCCATCGCCCTGCCGGTCACGCTGGTCCTGTTGCTGGTCCAGGTGTTGACCGGGGTAATCAGCCGCTCGGCCCCGGCGCTCAATCTCTTTGCGCTTGGCCTGCCGCTGGGCGTGCTGGCCGGGTTGGCCGCGCTGATCATGGCCGTGCCGCTGCTGGTCGAACAGTTCGGCGATCTTTCCGCGCAGGGGCTCGAACAGGCCCGGAGCCTGCTGCAGCCATGAGCGAACAGGGCGGCGAGAAGAGCTTCGATCCGACCCCGAAGCGCAAGACAGACGCCGCGCAAAAGGGCGATGTTCTGCGCAGCCGCGAGCTGGCAACGGCAATCGCCGTGCTGACGGGCGCGGCCTGGCTGTCATTTGCCGGCCCCTGGCTGCTCGGCTCGCTTGAAGGCACCCTGCGCGCCGGCTTCATCTGGGATCGGCGTGCGCTTGACGACTTTGCCCCGGGCCAGGCCCTGCTTGCCGCCGTGCTGGCGGTCATGCCGCCGGTGCTGACGCTGGCCGGACTGGTACTGCTGCTGACGCTGGCCGGATCGCTGGCTGGCGGGGACGGGCGCTGGGTCGGGGCCAACGCCCTGCCCAAGGCCAGCAGGCTCGATCTCATGGCCGGCCTCAAGCGGATGTTCGGGGCGGCCGGCTGGATCGAGGCCGGCAAGGGCCTGCTCAAGCTTGCCCTGCTGGGCACGATCGCCTGGTATTGGGGACAGGACTGGCTCGTGCGCCTGTTCGCCCTGGGGCGCGGGGCAGCCATCGGCCAGCAGCTTACGCTTGCCTGGGAGGCAATCACTAGCCTGATCCTGGCCCTGGCCGCAGGGCTGGTCCTCGTCGCGCTGATCGACTGGCCGGTGCAGTGGCTGCGCCGCAACCAGCGGCTCAAGATGACCGCGCAGGAAATGCGCGACGAGCACAAGGAAGCGGAAGGATCGCCCGAAAAGAAGATGGCGATCCGCAACAAGCAGCGCCAGCTCGCCATGGGCGGCGTTGCCAAGGCGATGCGTGACGCGCAGTTCGTCCTGACCAACCCGAGCCACTTTTCGGTCGCCATGGCCTATGACCCGGCCAAGGCATCTGCGCCGATCGTGCTGGCCAAGGGGCGCGGCGAAAAGGCGCTGGCGATGCGCGAACTGGCCGCCGAACTGCAGGTGCCGACGCTGGAATACCCGGCGCTCGCCCGCTCAGTCTATTTCACCACGCGCGAGAATCAGGTGATCCGCGAAGAGCTTTATGCCGCCGTTGCCGGGGTGCTGGCTTTTGTCCTGTCGCTCAAGCGCGGAGAACAGCCGCAGCCTCCGGCAATCGAAGTGCCGATCGCGCTGCGCTTTGATGCCGCCGGCCGGCTGGATCCCGCCGCGCGGACTTAAAAAGCAGCCTTGGCTGACGTTCTCCGAGGCATGGTCACTACCAGCGCCACCAGTTCGATCGTCACGGCCCTGGGCGGGGGCAGCGGGATCGACATGACAGCGCTGGCCAACAACCTGGCCGAGGCGCAATTCGCCGGACGGCTGTCCCGGATCGACAGCCGCAGCGAGCTGCTTGATCGGCAGGTTTCGGCGGCCTCCACGCTCAAGAACCAGCTGATGCAGTTGGCTGCGTCGATCGGCGACCGGGTGCGGACCGGCGACCTTTCCAGCCAGCCGGCCATCGCCAATGGCGCTGTCGCCAGCGTCAGTCGCGGCGTGGCCGCGGGCAGCGGCAGCTACAGCCTGGAAGTGACGGCCCTGGCCACCGCGCAGACCCTGGTCCGCCCGGCCATCGCCAGCGCCATCACCCCGGTCGGCGCGGGGACACTGACGTTGCGTTTCGGCAGTTTCTCGGCCGGCACCTTTACCGCTGATCCGTCCCGCCCTGCCCCCACCATCACCTTGGCGGCCGGCGCGACGCTCAGTGATGCCGCCGCCGCGATCAATGCCGCTGGCGCAGGGGTTACAGCCTATGTCGCCAATGGTGCGAGCGGGGCGCAACTGGTGCTGAAAGGCAGCGAGGGCGCGGCGAACGCCTTTGTCCTCGAAGCGAGCGAGGATCCCGCCAATCCGGGCCTGGCCGGGCTGGCCTGGAATGGCACGCCCGACCCGGTGCGGCTGGTGAGCGCCGCGGGCGATGCGGCCTTCAAGCTTGATGGCGTCGCCATGACCAGCAAGTCGAACATGATCGAGAACGCGGTGCCCGGCCTATCGCTGCGGCTGGCCGGAACCAATGCCGGCAGCCCGACCACGATCCGCTTCAGCGATCCGGGCAGCGCGGTCAGCACCTTCATGCAGGACCTGACCTCGGCCCTGAACGAGCTGATGACGACGCTTAATGCGGCGACCAATCCGCAGGACGGCGATCTGGCGCGCGACGGCGGCGCCCGCGCACTGCGCAGCGCCTTCGCCCAGCTGGCCAGCACCAGCATCATGCCGAACGCCGCCACTGGCGAGCCGCGGACCCTGGGCGAACTGGGCCTGGCGACCAACCGCGATGGAACCTTCCGGCTTGATCCCGCGCGCCTCACGGCCACGATCAAGGCCTCGCCCGATGGCGTTACCGCCATGTTCACCGCCGGGATCCACGGAGTGTTCGCGGCAATCGACCGGCTGGCCCGCAACACCAGCACGACCCGCAATCCCGGTTCGCTGGGGGGATCGCTGGCGCGCTTTACCGCGAAGCAGGCCGATCTGACTGCCGAACGCTCTGCCCTGGCCGATGCACAGGAAGCACTGCGCGCGCAGCTCAACAAGCGCTTTGCCAGTGCCGACAGCCGGGTCGGCACTTCGCGCTCGACCCTGTCATTCCTCCAGGGCCAGATCGATGCCTGGAACGCGGGGCGTAACTGATGCTGGCCTTGCGCAACCCCCATGATGCCTATCGCCGGATCGAATTCGATGCGCGCGTTGCCGCGGCCCGCCCCGATCAGCTGGTGGCGCTGTGCTATGACGAGCTGGCGCTGGCGCTGGGCAGTGCGATCCGGGCCGACCAGCTGGGCGACAACCAGCGTCGCAGCGCCGGACTGACCCGGGCCCTCGCCGCGCTGACCGCCTTGCAGATCGGGATTGACCCGGGCGCACCAGCCGCGCCGGCGCTGCAACTGTTCTACGCCGGACTGCGCCAGGCCGTGCTGGACAGCGTGCCGAACTTTGTCCCGCAGCGACTGTCTGCGGCGAAAAGAGACGTGGAGGAGGTGGCTGCGGCCGTCGGTGCCGCCGCCGATCGCTCCATTCTGGATCAATCATGATGTCCGTTTTTCTGCGGAACCGGGCGTCCGGACTAGGGACTTTCCCCAGCTATCCGCCTCCGATTTCGGGGCAGTTCGCCGCGCTGGCGGCCCCGGCTCGGGGCAATATCCCTAGGCACATACCACTAAGGGGGCACACAGATGGACAGACGCCGAACAATTGCCGTCGTTGACTGCAATTCGCGCCGCCGCGCGGCAATGACGCATACCTTTTCCGCCAGCGGCATCCATGTCGAACCGTTCGAGACGATTGACGAACTGGCGCACGCCTGGCCGCGCGCCGAGGCGATCATGGTCGAGGATGCCGAGGATGCCGTGACCGAACTGGTCAGTTTGATGGCCGAGAACGGCCGCTGGCTGCCGCTGATCGCTTTTGCGGAGGAGCCAGGCACCGACCAGATCGTGAAGGCCGTCCTGGCCGGGGCAGTCGATTACCTCAGCTGGCCGTGCGATGCCGCGCAAGTCATCGGCGCGCTGATCGGCACGGAATCGACCGGAGCAGCACTTGGCAGCCTCAAGCTGCGCGAGGCCCGGGCGCGAAGCCGGGTCCAGCGCCTGACCCGGCGCGAGCGCGAAGTTCTGGCCGGGGTTGCGGTCGGGCTATCCAACCGCCGGATCGGCGAGCAGCTGGAGATCAGCCCGCGCACCGTCGAAATCCACCGCGCCAACATGCTGACCAAGATGGGGGCCCAGCACACCTCGGAAGCGATCCGGATCGCCATCGAAGCTTCGCTTGTGGCCTGACCGGCGCCCCCCGACTACCTGACGGTCAGCCACGCACTGCCCCCTTGCCCGCCCCTGGGCAAGGGGGCTTCCTTTTGGAGGCTGGCAAGCACGGTGGCGGCAGACACCTGGCTCCGCGTCGAAGCCCAAGACTGACAAAGCGCCAAGAATAGCGGCTCCAGACCGAGGTCCGGAGCAGCCAAAGTGCCAAGAAAAAGGGGCTCCGGACCGAAGTCCGGAGCCCCGGTGTCCCTCCCAGGACTAGTTGGTTTCGCGCTTAGAAGCGGATGCCGGCGGTGAGGCCGAAGCGACGCGGTTCAAGCGTGAAGATGTTGGTGTAGTTGCCCGAGGACTGGTCGGTCACGTAGAGACCGGTGATCGCGTCCTTGTCGAACAGGTTCTGCACCCAGACGCGGGCAAACCACTTCTTGTCGGCACCATCGAGCTGGATCTGAGCGTTCACCTGGGTGTAGCTCGGGATCTCGTTGATCGAACCGTTGAAGATGTTGCCGAACGACTTGCCGGTGTAGATGAAGTCCGCACGCGGGGTCACCGACATGTCGCCAACCGGGATGTCATACTGCACGCCGGCCGAGAACTTGTAGTCCGGAGCGCCAGGCAGCTTGTTGCCCTTGATGTTCACCGGGATACCCGACGAGTAGACGGTGACGCCGCCGAAGCTGGCTCCAACAGACGGCGCGAGCGCATTGAGCGCGGCGCAGATGCTGAAGGCCCCGGTCGAAGCCAGGCCGCTGCCCGAAGGGAAGGCGGTGGTCGGCTGGAGACCGGCACCGGCGTTGCCGGTGACCGCGCCAGCGTTGATCAGGGTGTTCACCTGGTTGACGAACCCGTTGACGCCAGTGGCGCTGCCCGAGTTCGAAGCCACGGCGCAGTTCGCACCGTTGGTGATGTCCTTGATGATCACCGCGTCCGCACGGCCGGCCCCGAAGTCACGCGGGTTCGACAGCAGCTTGTCTTCCGAAACCTTGGTGTTCAGGTAGCTGGCGTTCATGTTGATCGCCAGCGCGCGGGTTGGACGGAAGATCGCTTCGGCTTCAAGACCCCAGACATTGGCGCTGACGTTGTCGTTGACCGAGGTACGGGCAACGATGCGCGACAGCTGGAGGTCGTTGTACTTGTAGTAGAAGCCGGTCACGTTCAGCTGGATGTTGCCGAAGGTGTTCTTCGAACCCACTTCGAAGGCGGTGACCGTTTCCGGACCGAAGCCTTCAGGCACGGCGAAGACCGGCGACAGCGGCGGGTTGACACCACCCGACTTGTAGCCGCGCGAGAACGAGGCATAGACCAGGTTGTCCGGGGTGATCTGGTAATCCAGCACCGCACGACCGGTCCACTCGCTGAACTTCACGTTGCGAACCTGGAAGAGTTCGCAGCCCGAGACGTTGGCGGCAGTCAGCACACCGCTAGCGGTGGTGCTGGTGATCGAGCAGGCCGTGGCCGGATCGGCGTCGAACGGCTGGAGCCGCGAAGCCACCGGCGCGCCGGTAACCGCGTAGCCATAGACGTACGGCGAGTTGAACACATCGGTTCCGCCAAACGGCGTCAGGAAGTTGGCCAGCGTGGTGCGGGCCTTAACCGTCTTGTCGTCGTTGTTGTACCGC
Organism: Sphingomonadaceae bacterium; assembly: GCA_009926135.1. Lineage (GTDB taxonomy): Bacteria > Pseudomonadota > Alphaproteobacteria > Sphingomonadales > Sphingomonadaceae > Novosphingobium. The sequence goes on along the minus strand of RFPL01000016.1, from coordinate 28,775 downwards.
AGGCCCACGGTCAGCTTCAGCTGATCGTTGAACTTGAAGTAGGCTTCACCGAAGATCCCGTAGGTCTTCACGTCGAGCTGGTCGCTGTTGTTGCGATAGGTCGGCGTACCCAGGAAGCCCGGCGCAGGCGGCGTGGCACCGGGGATCGCGGCCAGGCCAGCCCGGCCAAGGGCGTTGAAGGTACCAAGCAGACCGGTCAGGTAGTCAATGCCGAACGAGTTAACATAGTAGCTGTTCTCGCTCATCGACGCCTTGCCGTAGATGCCGCCGAGCAGGAAGTTGAACATCCCGTCCCAGTCGGACGACAGGATCAATTCCGCCGACCAGTTTTCGGTATCCTGGTTCGAACGGTCAAAGTCCTGCGGAGTCTGCGAGCAGAGCCGCTGGCGGTTTGCGCCATAGGCACCCATGCCGCTCGGTTCCGCCAGCGAGGTGCAGAGCACGCCGTTCGCGCCGTTCGGGATCAGGGCCGAAGCGATCGGTGCGAAGTACGACGCGGGCAGGCCCGGGACCAGGCCGGCCGCAGCCGCAGCAAGCGTGTTCAGACCCGTGGCGAAGCCGGCGCGGTTCTGGACCGAGTTGTTGTAGTCCTGCGAGGAGTCGACCTTGGTCTGTTCCCAGTTGCCGCTGAGCTTCGCATTCAGGCCGCCGCCCAGATCCTGCTGGATCGAGCCCTGAACAATCCACTCTTCCGCGAAATACTGCGGGGTGTAGTCGGTGTTGACCACGCGCGGGTCCGCCGGGTTGGTGACGGTGGCATAGGGATCGGGACCGTAGAGGCTGCCCAGACCGAAGGCCGCCGGAATCCCGTTCGCGGCGAGGAATTCGCGCGAAGTGAGCACGCCAACGAACGACGAGTTCGCATTTGTGGTCGAATAGTCGCGGCTTCCGTTCAAGCAGCCCATCACGCCCGTCGGGTCGCGCTGGCACAGCTGCTTCTGGATCCGCATGCGGTTGTCTTTTTCGTGGAAGTACTGCGCCATCAGGTCGATCGTGGTCGACGAGCTGGGCTCGAACCGGATCGAGGCACGGGCGCCCCACATATCGCGGTCATCGATCTTCGAATTGTCGAACAGGTTGGTCGTGTAGCCTTCGCGGTTCAGGTAGAACCCGGCCAGGCGGATACCGACCGTGTCACCCACGGGCACGTTGACCATGCCCTTCAGCTTGAAGCTGTTGTAGTTGCCGTATTCGGCTTCGAAGTTGCCCGACGAAGCGGACAGGTCCGGACGAGCCGAGCGGAAGTTGACCACGCCCGAGGTCGCGTTGCGGCCGAACAGGGTACCCTGCGGACCGCGCAGCACTTCGATCTGCGCCAGGTCATAGAATTCACCTTCGAACAAACGGGTCGCATAGAGCGGCGCGTCGTTCATGTGGATCGCGGTGGCACTGTCGCAAGTCACGCCGACGCAAAGGTCACCGATCCCGCGGATGGTGAAGCTCGATCCGGTGAAGTTGCCCTTGGTGAAGGTAACGTTCGGCAGGGTAAGCTGCAGGTCCGACGTATTCTTGATCTGCTGCTTTTCCAGCGCTTCGGCGTTGAACGCCGAAACCGCGATTGGCACGTCCTGCAGGCGTTCGTTGGAACGCTGCGCGGTGACGATGATCACGTTTTCGTCATCAGCCGCATTGGTACCCTGCGCATAGGCAGGAATTGCAATTGCACTGGCGCAGACGCCAGCCAATAGGGTCAGCTTACCCCTCATCAGCCCACTCTCCTTTTATGCCCGTCCCTTTTCCCGGGCGGTTGCAGGTCGGAATAGAACACCGAGTCGCCCGAATGACAACCAGTTTTAATCGATTGGTTAGAATGGCCGCAAAACGTAGCGTAAGTGTCACACCAGCCCGGCCCGCGCGGCCTGAAGCCGCGTAAAACTAGCATTGCAAAGCAGGCCGGAGCGCCTAGTTCTGGCGATCAATCAGGCGGGGAGTCGCGATGAGCCAGCATGCAGCGCCGGTTGCGGCGCCCCGGTACCGCGCCTTCATCAGTTACAGCCACGCCGACGCCCCCTTCGCCTCCTGGCTGCACCGCCGGATCGAGCGGTACCGGCTGCCCCCCGGCACCACCGGGCCGGACCAGCGGTTGGCCCCGGTGTTCATCGACCGGGCGGAACTGGCGGCCGCGCCCGATCTGACCAATCAGGTGCGCGCGGCGCTGGCGCAGTCCGCCGCGCTGATCGTGGTGGCCAGCCCCCAGGCCCGGGCCAGCCGCTGGGTCGATCAGGAGATCGCGCTGTTTCGCTCGCTCCACCCTGACCGGCCGGTTCTGGCCGCCTTGATCGCGGGCGAGCCGGCCGAGGCCTTTCCGCAAGCGCTGGTCGAGTATCAGGGCCGCGCGGTTGAGCCGCTGGCGGCCGATTTCCGCAAAGGCGCCGATGGCAAGCGGCTGGGCCTGCTCAAGATGGTGGCGGGACTGACCGGGCAACCGCTCGACCGGCTGGTCCAGCGCGATGCCCAGGCCCGCCAGCGCCGCGTGATGGCCGTCACGGCGGCGGCGCTGCTGCTCAGTATAGTGCTGGCGGCTCTGCTGGTGGTGGCGATCCGCGCCCGCACCGAAGCGGAACGGCAGCGCGCCAGCGCCGAGGGGATGGTCGAATTCATGCTGACCGATCTGCGGAGCGAGCTGAAAGGCGCGGCAGGCCTAAGCGTCATGGACAAGGTCAACGCGCGGGCCATGGCGCACTATTCGCAGCAGGATCTCTCTGCCTTGCCAGCCGGCAGCCTGACCCGGCGCGCCCGGTTGCTTCAGGCGATGGGCGAGGACGAGGCCCAGCGCGGCCGTTTTGCCGAGGCCGAGACCAAGTTCGAAGAAGCCGCGCGCACCACGGCTGCCGTGCTGGCCCAGCGCCCCAGTGATCCCGAAGCCATCTTTGCCCATGCCCAGAGTGAGTTCTGGACCGGTTTCGCGGCCTGGCAGCAGTCCGACCTTGTGACGACACAGCGCCACTGGCGCGCCTACCTGGCCCAGGCCGAGGCACTTGCCCTGCGTGAGCCGGGCAGCCGGCGCGCGCTGATGGAACTGGGCTATGCCAATGGCAACCTGTGCGAACTGACCATGCGCCAGTCCAGGGATGCCCGCCAGGCCCTGCCCTGGTGCGAAAAGGCCACCGGGCTGATGCGGCAGGCGGCACGATTGCCGGCAGCGACGCGGCAGAACCAGCTCGATCTCGCCAATCGCCTCGGCTGGCAGGCTGACGTGGTCGGCAAGGACCGCCAGTTTGACCGCGCGCTGGCGCTGCGGCGCGAGGAAGCAGCAATCATTGCCGCCCTGCTCAAGGCCGAGCCTGAAAACCGCCAGCTGCGCGAACGCCGGCTCTGGCCCGAAATCGGCGCGGCCGAACTCGAATTCGCTGCGGGCCGGTTCGAACCGGGCCTTGCCCGGGTCCGGCTCGCGCTGGCCGATTATGCCCGGCTCGCCGCGCTGCGGCCGGACGATCTCTCGCTGACGGTTCAGCAGTTCCGCCTCGTCTGGTTGGCAGCCAAGGCCGCACAGGCTGGTCGTCACCCCCAGGCCGCCGCCCTCGAAGCCGAAGCCCGCGGCTATTACACCAGGCTACAGCGCGCATATCCGGCAGAGGAAATGACCCGCTTCGACACCATGATGACCCGCATCACACAAGGAACGCGCAAGTGAGCAATACCAGTGGCTGGACGAATGACACTACAGCGGGGATCGATCCGCACGACCTCGCCCGGCGGCCCGGCAACATTCCCTTTGCCCCGGCCTATATCACCGTGATCCGCATCGATTCGCCGCGCGCCTGGCGGATCAGCGCCAACCACGCCAGCTTCGCGATCGACGATCCCGGACAGAACACTGCGGAAGCCCGGCTGGCCCAGGCGCTGCGGATTCTCAAGAAGGTCAGCCCGAACGGCACCGGCAACCGCAAGAAGCTGGCAGACCTGCGTCCGGGCCAGCCCGATGCCGAAGCCCGGCTATACCAGCGCCCGGATGGCACCTTTGACCGCGACGACTTCGTTGACCTCGGCTTCAACTGCCAGCACGAAATCTTTGTCTATTACGACAGCGCCGACGTGACGCTGGATGACACGCTGCTGATCTCGTTCGGCGCGGCGCTGGCCAACGGCACTCCGGCCGCCGGTAATGACAGCTTCTTCGTCGCGCGGGTCGGCGATGACCGGCTCGATGCGCCGCTGAAAGGCAAGCTGATCCGGATCGAGAATTACAACACGATCTTCGATGGCAGCGCCTTCACGCCCCGCCCCGCCGACGCTCCCGGCAAGGCGGCGAAATATTCGCTGAACTATCATGTGACCCTGCCGGGCCAGCAGCCGCTGCCGATCGTGATCGATCCGGATACCGGCAACGGCATGGGTAACAATCCCTGATGTCTGCCCGGCTGTCCCTGGCCGCCATTGCCGCACTGACCCGCGCCGGTGCCAGCGCGCGGGCCTGGGAGCTGTTCCGCAGCGGCGGCTGGGATGGCCGCGATGACGATCCCGCCGCACTGTCGCTCAAGGGGCGCTTGCTGAAGGACCGCGCGCGGGCCTGTTCGGGGGCCGACCGGACCGCCCTGTTCGCAGCGGCGGCTGATGCCTATGCTGCGGCCCACGCCCTTGCCCCGGCGCCATACCGCGCCATCAACGCGGCCACGGCGCGCCTGCTGGCGGGCGACCGGGCCGCCGCCGCGGTGAGCGCACGCGCTGTTCTCGCCCTGCTGGATGCCTCCGGCCCAGCCGCCGACACCCCCTATTACCTCGCCGCCACGCGCGCCGAGGCTTTGCTGCTGCTGGACGATCAGGCTGGCGCCGAACGCGCGCTGGCCGCAGCAGTCGCCGCCGATCCCGATGGCTGGGAAGATCGTGCCATAACTCTGGCCCAGCTGCGGGAAATCCTACGCGCGCAAGCCGCCGAGGTGCCGTGGCTGAGCCGCTTTGCCCCGCCCGCCAGTTTGCATTTCGCCGGCCACATGGGGATCGTTGCCAGCGGCCCTGGCGAAGCCCGCCTGGCGGCGGCAACCGATGGACTGATCGCGCGCTGCGGCGTCGGGTTTGGCTGGGGGGCGCTGGCGGCGGGCGCGGATATCATCATCGCCGAACGGCTGCTGGCCGCCGGGGCCGAACTGAACGTGGTCCTGCCCTGCCCACCGGAAGTCTTCGCCGCGCAGTCGGTCGCGCCGGCCGGGGCGGATTGGCTGGCCCGCTATGAGCGGCTGCTGGGCGCGGCAATCTCGCTCCGGGTGGCTGGATACAGTCCTGCCTCGGTCCACGATCCGCTCGCCACCGCCCATGCCGGAGTGCTCGCCATTGGTGGAGCCGTGCTGAACGCGCGCCGGCTCGGCGCGGCCTGCTGGCAATGGCTGGTCGAGGACGAAGCCGGCGGCGGCCCCAATACGGCGCGCCAGGCCGCCTTGTGGCCCGCCAGCGGCAATGGCCAGGAGCGAATCCGGATTGCCCGCGATGCGGCGGTCGAGGCGATGTTCCCGCCGGAAGCGCCCGATCCGGCCTGCAGACTGGTGACCCAGATCGCTATCGGGATCGATCTGCCGGCCGAGCCGTCATCCTCTGCCCAGCTCACCCCGGCGATCGACAAGGTGGCCCGCACCATCGCCGAAGCACGCCTGCCCGCCGGAGCGATCTGCGCTGCGCCAGGTCGCTGGGACTTGCTGCTGGATGATCGCGACCAGGCCCTGGCGCTGGTTGCAGCGCTGCTCGCCTTGCCTGGCGCTGCTCCGGCGATCGGAGTGCATCAGGCGATCGGCACGGTGATCGGTGATCCGGCCAGCGGCGCTCTGGTTGCCTATGGTCCCGAGCGCGAGCGGGCCGGCGAACTGCTGGGCATGGCACCGCCGGGGACCGCCCTCGCCTCCGATGCGCTGGCCGTGGCGCTGGCTGCGGTACCCGCCGCGATGGTGCGCAGCGAACTTTACCATCTGGGCGATGACAGCACCGGCGGCCCGGTCCACATGCTGCTGGCGCGCAACTAGAAGACCAGTTCCTCCAGCCGGTGCGCGGCGATCACCGCCAGCCCGCCGTCCTGCCGCTTCAGGATCCCGCGCCGCTCAAGCTGCGAAACGGTGCGCGACACGGTCTCGCGCGTCGATTGCACCCGCTGGGCCAGCTCGGCCAGGACCGGGAGCGGGCGAATCACGCCGTCATCGGACTGGCGCGACAGCCGCAGCAGCTCCGCGCAGATGCGCCCGGTAGCGGACAGCAAGGTCGCCTCGACCATGCGCTGGCGCATGGCTGCCAACCGCCGGGCCAGCTGGCGCGTCATCGCCACGGCCACCCCGGTATAGCTCTCCATCAGCCGGATCACGGTTTCCTCGCCATAGTGCAGCGCGCGGCCATCGCTCAGCGCCTCAACCTGCGTCTCGCCGCGCCCGTCACCCTGGCCGATCAGGCTGCCATAGAATTCCCCGGGTCCAAACTGATGCAGCACCAGCACCCCGCCCTCGCGGCCATAGGCAGCTTCCTGCGCCATCCCGGCGAGCAGCAGCGAAGTCTCCTCCCGGTCGGGCAGCGGATAGAGCACCTGCCCCCGCCCATGCTCCCCGCCGCGCCCCAGACCACCGATCGTCCGCGCCAAAGCCTCGCCACAGCCAAAGGCCGCAGCGATCGTCGCAAGTTCAGTGGAGGCCGGTTTGGCCGATTGCATCAAAGACCCCTGTTCTCCGCCCAAAAGGCGTGAATCCGTCCAGCAATGCAAGCAGAAATGGTGCCCAGAAGAGGACTCGAACCTCCACGCCCTTGCGAGCGCCAGCACCTGAAGCTGGTGCGTCTACCAATTCCGCCATCTGGGCACGGGGCAGAAGGCCGAAGCGCCGCTGCCGGGTAGGAGGGGGCCACTAGCGGGGGGCATTGCGGGTGTCAACGGCCCAGTGGCGCTTTTACTGGTGCTGCTTCAAAAAGGTCTGGCCGAGGCTTCGCGCGCAGTTGCCCAACCGGGCGGCTTTGTGCCAAGGGCGGCGCGTGAAAGCCTGGCGCAAGGCCAGGGCAAGGGACTGGCAATCATGGCACGCAACGGCACTTCGCTTGAAGGCAAACTGGTCGTCCTGGTCGGGGGCAGCGGCTTCTTCGGCACGCATCTCGCGCAGGAACTGCTCAGCAGCGGCGCGCGGCTGCGGATCGCCAGCCGCAATCCGGAACGCGCGTTTAAGCTGAAGCCGCTGGCAGGCCTGGGTCAGGTCCAGTTTGCGCGGTGCGACATGACCAAGCCGGAATCGCTGGCGCGCGTGGTGGCCGGGGCCGATGCGGTCGTGAACCTGGTGGGTGCCTTCGACGGCAATCTCGATGCTGTCCAGGGCCACGGCGCCGGGACGCTGGCGCGACTGGCGCAGGAGGCCGGTGCGCAGAGCTTTGTCCATGTATCCGCCATCGGGGCGGATGTCGCAGGCACGACCGCCTATGCCCAGAGCAAGGCTGCCGGCGAAGCGGCGGTGCTTGGCGCCTTCCCCACGGCAACGATCCTGCGGCCCTCGGTGCTGTTCGGGCCGGACGACAAGTTCATCAACATGTTCGCCGGCCTGCTGGCCGCCTTCCCGGTGATGCCGGTGTTCGGCCCCGCGGCGCAGCTTCAGCCGCTGTTCGTCGACGATGCGGCGCTGGCGGTGGTGGCCGCGCTGGGCAATCCCAAGGAGCACGGCGGCAAGACCTATGAGCTGGGCGGGCCGGAAGTGCTGACCATGCAGGAAATCAACCAGCGGATCGCCAAGGCGCAAGGTCGCAGCCCGCTGTTCCTGCCGCTCCCCGATGGCGTCTCGGGCGCCTTCGCGACGCTGACCGGCTGGCTGCCGCTCGCGCCCCTGACCCGGCAGCAGTGGTCGCTGCTGAAGGCCGGGAACGTGGTCGCCCCCAAGGCGAAGGGCTGCAAGGCGCTGGGCATCGCGCCACGTCCGCTCAGCCTGTTCCTCGATCGCTGGATGGTCCGCTACCGCAAGCACGGCCGCTTTGGCGACAAGGCCGCTGCCTGATTGTCGGTGCGCGAGGTCTTGCGCGAGCAAGAACCGGTCAACGCACGCTCAGGCGTTCACGTCACCATAGTGGCTGGGCGGCTGGATCACTTCCATCCGCTCTGACAGCAGCGGCCGGAAGCTGGGCCGGCTTTTGAACACGGCGTACCAGGCAGCGGCCTGTTCGTGGCCAGACCAGTCCAGCCCGCCAAGGTAATCCGCAACCGAGATCTGCGCGGCGGCGGCAAGATCGGCCAGGCTCATCGTCGCGCCGGCCAGCCAGGGGCGATGATCGACCAGGTGGTCGATGTAATAGAGGTGTTCATGCGCCAGCTTCATCGCCTCGCGCAGCACGCGGCTATCGGGTGACTGGCGATAGACCAGCCGCTTCTTCATCCGCTCGTGCAGCAGGGGAGCGGTGACATCGCCGAAGAAGTTTTCGTCAAACAGGGCAACAAGCCGGCGAATCTCGGCCCGGTTGGTTGCCGTGCCGTTGATCATCGGCAGCTTGTCGACCGTTTCCTCGAAATATTCGCAGATCGCGCGGCTGTCACACAGGGTGATGCCCTTGGCCGGATCGTGCAGCACCGGCGTGCGGCCGGCCGGGTTCAGTGCAAAGAATTCGTCACGCCCTTCCCACGGGTTCTCACGCCACAGTTCGTAGGCGACGCCTTTTTCGCTCATCAGCAGCCGGACCTTGCGGCTGAACGGACAGAGGGGGAACTGGTAAAGCTGCCACATGGGCGACCGCAATGCCCAAGCCAAAGCGCGCCGTCCACCGGGTTACGGGGGACGGGGCGCAAAAAGCGGGGGAAAGGTCTGGCCAGGGGGAGGGAGCCAGACCCAGTCCGCTTCGCTCGGTCCCCGCAATCTAGGCAAGGGCGGCTTGACGGGTGCTGAACGATGCTGCCGGTAGCCGGGCCGCTGGCCTTCATGAACTGGGGCGAGAGGCCACCCACGGGCCTCTGCCACGCCCCTAAGGGTGTTGCCCGCCAGACTTGGGAAGATTGGCATCCAGCATGGCAAGGCATGGAGCCTTCAGTGCGGCGCGGCGGTCATTCGCCCGGAGCGCTGAAACCTCGGTCTGCATCCGCGCTTGCAGGGCTGCACGATCAAGCTTGCCCGCGTCCATCGCTCGGGCGCTGACCCGCACGAAGAATTCGCGGCCCCGCTGCGCCAGCGGCGGCCACTCGCTTGCCCCCGGAGCGCCGCGCGCCTGATCGGCGGCGACGAGCGAGAACAGCGCGGCGCAGCGCAGCCCGGCTTGCAGTTCAACGGGCAGCGGCGGCGCGGCGCTCTGGGCGGAGAGCGGCGCGGCCAGCAGGGCGAGCGGGAGCAGGCGGAGTTTCATTTCCGGCGGTCTAGCAAGGGCAAGCTGAACGCCAGCCGATCATCCCATCCACGCGGCAATATCGGCAGCAACGGCATTGGCGGCACGGTTAAGCGCCGGGGCAATCGCCTCAGGCTCGGCCGAAACCCCGCGGACAATGCTTTCGAACCGGCGGGTTTCCACGGCCCCGCCCCTGACGCTGCGGACCGCCTCAAACCGGACGACCACGGCCTGTTCGGCCGCGTCATAACCCATATCGATCAGCCGCCCGCCCAGGCGGTGCGCGGCCGGGCCGCCGGTCCCGTCATCCTCCAGCACCAGCCGCTTGCCCGAGGCACGCAGCGTTTCGGCCAGCAACCCGCGGAACTGCCGTGCCGGCCGTTCCACCCAGGCAGCATCGGCCAGGTAGGCGATGCTTGACCCACTGACGCGGACGGGCACGCGCAGCACGGCCAGCTTGCGATCGACATCGGGCTCCAGCACCACCAGGGCATCATCGAGGCTGCCGGTCACCCCGGTCCCGGCGGCCGGGACCTGGGTCGAGGTCAGCGAGATCAGCGTTGCCGGGGGCTTGCCGCCGCCAAGGCCGAGGCAACCGCCCAGCAGCAGCGCCAGCGAGAGCGACAGGAGGCCGGCCGGCAAACGCTTGGTCATTGCTTGTACTCCGGCAATTTGTTGCCCCCCAGCAGCGCCCCGGCGCCGCCGTCATCGATCTTTTCGGTGAGATCACGCAGCGCCTTGCTGGTGGCGCGCAGGTCCCGCATCGCGGCTTCCGCCTGGGGCAGGGTCTGGTCATTGAGCCGCTGCGCCGCCGGGCGGGCGCTGGCCAGGGTGCCTTCCAGCTCACGCGCGGCATTGCTGGCCGATTTCAAGGTTGCGCGCAGGTCGCGGGCCAGCGCTTCGCCATCTCCGGCCAGGAAGGCATTGGCGTTGTTCGCCACCTTCTCGAACTCGGTCAGCGTGGTCGATGCCTGCTTCAGCGTTACCTGCAAGTCGGTCAGCGTCCGGGTCACCTGCGGCGAGGCATTGGCCAGCCCGCCGGTCATCCGTTCGGTATTGGCGAGGATATTGTCGATCCGCTTGAGGTTCTGGTCAGATAGCGCATCATTGAGCCGCTCCGAAACTGTCGCCAGACGATCGAGCAGGACCGGTGCGGTGTTGAGCAGCGCTCCCAGCCCGCCGCGCTTGGTCGGAATTACCGGAACGCCTTCCGGCCCTTTTTCAACAATTGGCGGCGCGCCCTTCACGGCCCCTTCGAGCAGAACGTTCGAAGTTCCGGTAAAGCTGCTTTGCAGCGTCGCGGTTGTCCCTTGCAGGATTGGCACCTTCTCATCGACGGCGATCCTGACCCGCACAAAACTGGGATCCTTGGGCCACAGCTCGATCAATTCGATCTGGCCGATCGGAACGCCCTGAAAGGAAACTGAGGCCCCCTTTGACAAGCCATCGACCGACTGCTTGAAGAAGATGTCATAGGCATTCTGGCTGGTTTCATTCCAGCGCGCGATCCAGATGATGAAGGCGGCGAGCACGGCCATCAGGCCCAGCGTGACTGCCCCGACCCAGACAAAGTTGGCTCTTGTCTCCATGACTGCCTAATCCCCCGCCTTGGCCGGCTTGTCCATCGTCTTGTCGGGACGTTCGCTCTGGTGCTGCGCGGCGTGGGCCGCGCGCCCGCGCGGGCCGTTGAAGTATTCCTGGATCCACGGATGATCGAGCGTCAGCAGGTTTTCGATCGTATCGACCGCAATCACCCGTTTGTCGGCGATCACGGCCACCCGGTCGCAGATCTCGTGCAGGGTATCAAGATCGTGCGTGATCAGGAACACCGTCAGCCCCAGGGTATCCTGCAGCTCCTTGGTCAGGGCATCGAAGGCGGCAGCCCCGATCGGATCGAGCCCGGCGGTCGGCTCGTCAAGGAACAGCAGTTCGGGATCGAGCGCCAGCGCGCGGGCCAGGCCGGCACGCTTGCGCATCCCGCCGGACAGTTCGGCCGGATACTTGTTCGCCGCATCCTCTGGCAGGCCGGACAGGACCACCTTGAACCGCGCGATCTCGCGCCGTAGTTCATCACTGATCTCAGGGTAGAATTCGCGCAGCGGGACTTCGACATTCTCCGCCACAGTCAGGGTGGAAAACAGCGCCCCGCCCTGGAACAGCACGCCCCAGCGGCTGCGGATGTCGATATCGGCATCGTCGCGGGCGGCGGTGATATCTTCGCCCAGCACCTCGATCGTGCCTTCGGTCGGCAATTGCAGGCCGATGATCGAGCGCATCAGCACCGACTTGCCGGTGCCCGATCCGCCGACCACGCCAATGATCTCGCCCCGGCGGACCTTGAGCGAGAGGTTCTCGTGAATCACCTGCTCGCCAAAGGCGTTGCGCACCCCTTCAACGACGATCGGGAATTCACCCTTGAACGCCCCCGGCATCCGGTTGTGCGCGGCATCGGCCACGTCTTCGCGGATATCCTCGATGTCACTCTCGTTCATGGCCGTGTCATCCCCAGCCCACTTCGGTGAAGAACACCGCGAAGAAGGCATCGAGCACGATCACCATGAAGATCGCCTGGACCACCGCCATGGTGGTGCGCAAGCCGACTTCCTCGGCATTCGCCTTGACCTGCATGCCCTGATAGCAGCCGGCCATGGCGATGATCAGGCCGAAGAACGGCGCCTTGACCAGGCCGACCCAGACATCATGGATCGGCACCACTTCCTGCACCCGCAGCAGAAAGGTCATGAACGGAATGCCCAGCGTAAACGACGAGATGAAGGCCCCGCCGACAATCGCCGCGAGCGCCGCATAGAAGCCCAGCAGCGGCATCATCACCACGGCGGCCAGGATCCGCGGGATCACCAGCGCCTCCACCGGGGAGACGCCAATCGTGCGCATCGCATCGATTTCCTCGGTCAGCTTCATCGTTCCGATCTGCGCGGCAAACGACGAGCCGGACCGGCCCGCGACCATGATCGCGGTCATCAGCACCCCCAGTTCGCGCAGCGAGATCCGTCCGGTGAGGTTCACCGTCAGCATTTCCGCCCCGAATTGCTCAAGCTGCACCGCGCCTTGCTGGGCGATGACGATGCCGACCAGGAAGCTCATCAGGCCGATGATCCCCAGCGCAGAAATGCCGACCAGCTCGGCCTGGCGGACCACGGCCAGCCAGCGCATCCGCGAAGGGCTGCGCAGGATCGACCATCCAGCAACCAGCACGGCGCCCAGGAACCCCAGCATCCGGACAGTGCCCGCGCCCCAGCCGGTGACCAGCAGTCCGACCCCTTCGGCGGTCCGCGCGACCAGCGGCAGGCGGTGTGCGCCGGTCTGGCCATCACCCCTGGATTTGCTGACCGCGGCGATCAGCCGCTCCGCCTTGTCGCTGGCGCCGACCAGCTGCGCTTCGTGATCGCGCAGCACCCGCCAGACAGTCCAGGCCCCGACCGTGTCGATTTCCGGCACGGCCGAGATATCGACCCTGGCCACTTCGCCGCCATATTCGCGCAATGCGCGGTCGACCACGCCGATCGAGGACACGGTGAGCGGGCCGGACAGCGTGAGGACAGCCTTGCCGGCATCATCCTGTTCCAGGGTAAAGTCGGCCCAAACGCGCATTGCCCCTATGGTGCGGGAAAAAAGCCGCGCCGACAAGGGAAGCCGGGCCGAATGGCGGCTCCACGCGCCTTGCGCGGCGGGTTCAGCACTGGCAAAGGCCCCGGACGATGACCGAAACGATGCCCAGCTCCGAACTGCCCAAGACTTTCGACCCCGCCGCGATCGAGGCGAAGTGGTACGAACACTGGGAAACCAACGGCCTGTTCCGCCCGGAACGCCCGGACGCCCAGCCCTTTACGATCGTCAATCCGCCGCCGAACGTGACCGGCAGCCTGCACATTGGCCACGCGCTGGACAATACGCTGCAGGACGTGGTGATCCGGTACGAGCGGCTGCGCGGCAAGGATGCGCTGTGGGTGGTCGGCACGGACCATGCCGGGATCGCGACGCAGATGGTGGTCGAACGCCAGCTTGAGCAGCGGCAGGACAAGCGCACCAATTACACGCGTGAGCAGTTCGTCGACAAGGTGTGGGAATGGAAAGCCGAGAGCGGCGGCACCATCACCGGCCAGCTGCGCCGGCTGGGCTGCTCGATGGACTGGTCCCGCGAACAGTTCACGATGGACCCGCACTTTACCCGCGCCGTGGTGAAGGTCTTCGTCGATCTCTACAACCGGGGGCTGATCTACCGCGACAAGCGACTGGTCAACTGGGACCCCAAGCTCAAGACCGCGATCTCCGACCTTGAGGTCGAGACCCGCGAGGTCAAGGGCGGATTCTGGCGCTTCCGCTATCCCTTCGCCGACGGCTCAGGCCACGTCGAGGTTGCGACCACCCGGCCCGAAACCATGCTGGCCGACATGTGCGTGGCGGTGAACCCCGAAGACGCGCGCTATGCCGGCGTGATCGGCAAGGAAATCCTCCAGCCGATCACCGGCCGCCGCTTCAAGGTGGTGGCGGATGAGCACGCTGACCCCGAACTGGGCAGCGGCGTGGTCAAGATCACCCCGGGGCATGACTTCAACGACTTTGAAGTGGGCAAGCGCGCCGGGATCAAACCCGCCGACATGCTCAACATGTTCGATGATGAGGCCCGCGTGGTCCAGACCGCTGACGGGCTGGTGCCAGCCAAATACCTCGGGCTCGACCGCTTCGTGGCGCGCGAGCTGATCGTGGCCGACATGAAGGCCGCCGGCTGCCTGATCCCGCACGTCGTCAAGGACAAGGACGGAGTCGAAGCCGAAGCCGATTTCGAACCCCGCGTGATCCAGCAGCCCTATGGCGACCGCGGCGGCGTGCCGATTGAGCCGTGGCTGACCGATCAGTGGTACGTCAACGCCGCCGAACTGGCCAAGGCACCGATCGAGGCGGTGAAGAGCGGCGCGGTCGAGATCGTGCCCAGGACCTGGGAAAAGACCTTCTTCAACTGGATGGAGAACATTCAGCCGTGGTGCGTTTCGCGCCAGCTGTGGTGGGGTCACCGGATTCCGGCGTGGTTTGATGCTGAGGGCCAGGTCTTCGTCGCGGAAACCGAGGAAGCGGCCAAGGCACTTGCCGGCGACCGCGACCTGACCCGCGATGAAGACGTGCTCGACACCTGGTTCTCCTCCGCGCTGTGGCCCTTCGCCACGCTCGGCTGGCCAGAGGCCGATGCGCCGCTGCTAAACAAGCATTACCCCAACAACCTGCTGATCTCGGGCTTCGACATCCTGTTCTTCTGGGATGCGCGGATGATGATGATGGGACAGGCAATGACCGGGCAAAATCCCTGGCCGCGCCTGTACCTGCACGGGTTGGTCCGCGCGCCGGACGGGCAGAAAATGTCCAAGTCCAAGGGCAACGTGGTCGATCCGCTGGGCCTGATCGACCAGTTCGGCGCCGATGCGCTGCGCTTCTTCATGGCGGCGATGGAAAGCCAGGGCCGCGACATCAAGATGGATGAGAAGCGGGTCGAGGGTTACCGCAATTTCGCGACGAAGCTGTGGAACGCGGCGCGGTTCTGCCAGAGCAATGGCATCGGCGGCAGCACTGCGGTTGCCGCCCCGGCGGCGACCACGGCGGTCAACAAGTGGATCATCGGCGAAGTCGTCGAAACCCTGGCCGAGCTGGACAAGGCGATGGCCGACCTGCGCTTCGATGCGGCGGCCAATGCCGTCTATCACTTCGTCTGGGACCAGTTCTGCGATTGGTACATCGAACTGATCAAGGGCAACTTCGACGCCGAGACCAAGGCCGTCGCCGGCTGGGTGCTCGACCAGATCCTGGTCATGCTGCACCCCTTCATGCCCTTCGTGACCGAAGAGCTGTGGTCCAAGCTGGGTGACCGACCGGACTATCCGCTGATCACGGCGCAATGGCCGCAGCCCGGTGCCAGCGTGGATGCGGCAGCCAAGGCCGAGGTCGACTGGCTGATCGCCCTGATCGGCAATCTGCGCACTGCCAAGAACGAACTCGGCATCGCGCCCGGTGCCAAGCTCGACGCTTTCCTGCCCGAACCGAGCGCGGCGACGCGCGGGATCATCGAGCGCAATCCGGCGGCAATCGAGCGGCTGGCGCGGCTCAACGGCATCCGCTTTGAAGCTGCCCCGGCGGGCGCGGCGATGCAGGTTGGCGCGGGCGATGCGAATGTGATCGTGCCGCTGGAAGGCGTGATCGACATCGCCGCCGAGAAGACCCGTCTGGCGAAGGCGCTCGAACTCTCGACCAAGGAAGCCAAGAGCCTTGAAGGCCGGCTCTCCAACCCGGCTTTCGTCGAAAAAGCCAAGCCCGAAGCGGTTGAAAAGGCCCGGGCCGATCATGCCATGCATCAGGCCGAGGCTGAAAGGCTGGCGGCAGCGCTGGCGCGGTTGGGGTAACCATCCCCTCCCCCTCGATGGGGGAGGGATACCGCAGCTTGGCGCGCCAGCGCCTAGCGCAGGTTGGGTGGGGGTGATGACGCGACCTGAGCGCCCACCCTGCCCGCTCACCCCCTTCCAGCTGCGACTAGGCGGCACAGCCACCAAGTCTGCGCATCCTTCCCCCATCAAGGGGGAAAGATGTGCCCCTGTCCTACTCGGTCCAAATCTGCCAAGGACGCTGCGCCATGCCGCTTGCACTCGTCTCTTTTGAATCCGGCTTTTTTTCTTTCCGCACCGGGAAGACAGCCCTGCTGCATGCAGTTTGCGGCAGAATTGCACCGCTTTCGGCCTGTTGGAATAAGCGGACGCAGTGTCAACTGTGTCAACCTGAGCGTGGCACTGCGCCATGCTGACGCTCGCCACCACCACGCCGGGAGAACCCGAAATCTTCGCCTCGCTGCAGGGCGAAGGCGCGAGCATGGGGCGGCCGGTGGCCTTCGTGCGGCTATCCCGGTGCAACCTGGCCTGCACCTGGTGTGACACCGCCTATACCTGGCGCTTCACGGGCGATAACCGCCCGCACCGCGACGGGCTGGCCTTTGAACGGCAGGCCAACCAGGTGGTGCTGGACGAGGCCGAGGTAGCCGCGCGAATTATGGCGCTGGGGCAGGACCGGTTGGTGATCACCGGGGGCGAACCCCTGCTCCAAGGGGCGGCGCTGGCCCGGATGGTTGCCCTGCTGCAGGGCATGAGCGTGGAGATTGAGACCAATGGCACGGTTGCCCCACATCCTGCGCTCGATCCGCTGGTCAGCCAGTACAATATCAGCCCGAAACTGAAGCATTCGGGGAATCCCGTTGAGTCTGCACAGATTCCCGAACGGCTGGCGGAGTGGAGTCAGAAACCTCAAGCCTGGTTCAAGTTTGTCGTGGCGACGCCCGAGGACCTGTCCGAGGTGCTCGGCCTGATCGAAGCCCACGCCCTGCCGCGCCACCGGACCTTCGTCATGCCCGAAGGGACCGACAGCGAAACGCTGCGGACCCGCGAGCGCTGGCTGGCCCCGCTGGCGCTGCAACACGGGCTACGCCTTTCCGACAGGATGCACATCCATCTCTATGGTGATACCCGCGGCACATGAGCGATGATCTGCCCGCCACCGGCCCGCTGAAGGGCAACCTGACCGAGGGGCCGCTGGCGCGCACCTTGCTGGTCTTTGCCCTGCCGCAACTGGTCGGCAATGTGCTGCAAAGCCTCAACGGCTCGATCAACGCGGTCTGGGTGGGGCAATTGCTGGGCGACGAGGCGCTGGCCGCCACGGCCAATTCGAACATCCTGATGTTCCTGCTGTTCGCGCTGGTCTTCGGCTTCGGCATGGCGGCGACCGTGCGGATCGGGCGATCCTGGGGCGCGAAAGACGTGATTGCCGCGCGCCGGGTGCTGGGCGCGGCGCTTGGGCTGACGGGCATGATCTCGCTGGTCATGGCCACGCTGGGCATTCTGTTCGCGGACAAGGTGCTGGACCTGCTGGCCACGCCCGGCGCGGCGCATGATCAGGCGCTGGCTTACTTGCGCGTGGTGTTCATCGCCAACCCGATCGCGACGCTTACCACGATGATCGCGATGGGCCTGCGCGGATCGGGCGATGCGGCAACGCCGCTGCGGTTCATGATCCTGGCGACCGTGCTCGACGTGATCCTCAATCCGATCCTGATCCTGGGCCTTGGCCCCGCCCCGGCGCTGGGCATTGCCGGATCGGCCTGGGCCACGGTGATCGCCACGACCATCGGCTTTGGCGCGATGCTGGTGTGGATCTATGCCAAGGACCTGCCGCTGCGGCTGCGCGGGGCGGAACTGGCCTGGCTGAAGCCGCGCTGGGAAGAGACCCGCTATCTGCTGTCCAACGGGCTGCCGATGGGCGCGCAGATGCTGGTCATCTCGGGCGCCGGGGTGATCATGATCGGGCTGGTCAACCGTGAAGGACTGGTGACGGCGGCGGCCTATGGCGCGCTGCTGCAGATCTGGAACTACATCGGCATGCCCGCCATGGCGATTGGCGGGGCGGTCAGCGCAATGGTGGCCCAGCACATCGGCGCCGCGCGCGAAGACCGGATCGATGCGATCAGCCGCGCCGGCAGCCTGGCCAACCTGGCGATGACCGGGGTGATGATCGCCGCGCTGGTGCCGTTCGACCGGCCAGTGCTGGAACTGTTCCTGGGGGCGACAAGCCCTTCGGTCGCGGCCGCGCTGCACATCCAGGACCTGGCAATCTGGACCTACCTGCCCTTTGGCGTCACCATCGTGCTGTTCGGCACGCTGCGCGCCTATGGGGCGAACTATGCGACGCTGGGGGTGCTGATCGCCTCGATGTACCTGGTGCGGCTCGGGGCCTATTTCCTGCTATACCCGCTGATCGGTCCGGACGCGCTGTGGTACTCGTTCCTGCTGAGCTCAGTCGTATCGCTAGCGCTGACGCTTACGGTCTATTTCCGCCTGCCGTGGCGCAAGCGGATGCTCGCGCGCATCGCCGCCGCAGCGGACGAGGCGCAGCCAGCATAAGTCCTTTTACCGACCCTGCGCGCGCCAGCGCTGAACGGTGCGCTGGACCATTTCCTCTTCGCCGCCGGCATCACGCCACAGCTCGCTGATCGACGGGTCGGCCGAGGCGGGACGCTTCATCTCTTCAAGGTCGTCAAAGGCGACCCGGATCGGGATCGAAACGCCCTCGCCGCAGATGATGCATTCGCGGTTGCGGAGCGCCGGGATCGAATCGAGGAAGCCGCGCGCGCCTTCGGGCATGGCGGCCTTCACGAAGGCCTGGTCGCGGTCGTTGTTGAGGCGCATCGAGATGATCGTGCCGCACTGCGAAAGCACGCCTTCGGCCAGGTCCGACGGGCGCTGCGTGATCAGGCCAAGGCTGACGCCGTACTTACGACCTTCCTTGGCGATCCGGCCGAGGATCCGGCCGACCGAGGACCCATCGGCGTTCTTCTCGTTAGGCACATAGCGGTGCGCTTCTTCGCAGATCAGCAGCACCGGCCGGGTCTTCTCGTCACGCGCCCAGATCGCGAAGTCGAAGACCATGCGGCTAAGCACGGCGACCACGGTGGCGGTAATGTCGGACGGCACGCCCGACACGTCGATGATCGAAATCGGCTTGCCGCGGCTCGGCAGGCGGAAGATCTTCGCAATGAACTCCGCCATCGTATCGCCGACCAGCATGCCGGAGAACATGAACTGGAAGCGCGGATCGGCCTTCAGCTCATCGATCTTGTTCTTGATCCGCATGAACGGCGCCGATGAGGTTGCCTTGTCGAGCTTGCCCATCTCGGTCTGGATATTGTTGGTGAGGTCGGAGAGCAGGTAGGGGATCGGGCTGTCGACCGTGATCTTGCCCATGCCTTCGGCCAACCGGTTCTTGGACCGCGCGGCGAGCAGACACTTGCCAAGGATGTCCATATCCTCCTGCCGGTCATTGCCGCTGGAGGTCAGAAACACTTCGCAGTGCTCTTCGAAGTTCATCAGCCAGTAGGGCATCTGCAGGTTGGACACGTCGAAGATCATGCCCGTCTGCTTGAACGCGGCGGAATATTCGCCGTGCGGGTCGATCATCACGATGTGACCTTCGGGCGCAGACTCGCAGATCCGGTGGAGGATCAGCGCCGCGCTGGTCGACTTGCCGGTACCGGTTGAGCCGAGCAGAGCGAAGTGCTTGCCCAGCATCGAGTCGATGTAGAGCCCGGCCCGGATGTCCTTGGTCGGGAAGACAGTACCGACCTGGATGCTGGAGCGGCCATCACTGGCATAGATCTGCTTTAGGTCGTTGCTGGTCGCGGGGTAAATCAGCGCACCGGGGATCGGGTAGCGCGTCACACCGCGGCGGAACGAGTGGATGCGGCCCGTCAGGCGCTCTTCATCGCCTTCGCCCAGGAAGTCGATCTGGGCCATGATCCCTCCGGGGGTCTTGGCATCCTGACGCTGGGTGCGGACCGAGGCGAGCAGCCAGCCCTTGCCGACGCGGATCTTGATCTGGCTGCCGACCTGGCCGGCCAGTGCAACTGACGGATCGGCATCTTCGATGCATTCCTGCAAACGCTGGAGATCCAGCGCAATGGCCGAGCCTGACCCGGCGATTTCGAGGACGATTCCGATCGGTTCGCGGGCATTGTCGATATCCGAAGCAGCGGCAGCAGCCGGCGCATCCGCCTCTGTCTGGCTGTCGCGCTGCCCGAAACCGCTGTTATTCAAACCGTCCATGCCCATGCCGTCCCCTGCTATTATGGCGCAGGGAACGCGTAGGCCTTCGCGGTTAAGATCGCTTAAACGAGAGCGAACAGCCGCCCGGCGATAAAGCCCATGCCGACCGAAACCAGCACGGCAAGCAAACCATAGAGGAACCCGTTGTTATCGGCGAACTGGGCGACCAGCCGCTCAAACCCGACCTTGCGCACTTCGACCCGGGCGATCGCCGAGGCTACCACCCGGCCCCGGCTGATCGCGAAGGTCTCGGCAGTGTAGGTTCCGGTCTGGACCGATGACGGCAAGCTGATCCGCGCCTGATAGAGCACCTGTTCGCTGACCTGTACGCCGTTCGGAGCCTCCTTGTAGACCCCCTCGCGCACCCGCCGTTCGACCAGGCCAGCCGAAAAACGGCGCTGTTCGGCCGGATCGAATGCGCCAATCGGGGAAAGCTGCAGCCAGGGCAGGCCCAGCTCGTAAATCGCGGCGGTCTTCTGGTCGACAATCCTGTCGATCGGCTTCGACGAGGCAACCGCGAAGAACGAGGGCGCCGAGCGGAATTCGGCGCTGGCCGCATTGACCCAGATACCGGCAATCCGCTGCTTTTCGCGCAGGATAATGGCGTTGGTCGGCCCCTTGAGCACAACGACGATATCATAGTCCTGCCCGGCGCGACTGCCTTCGGGCGTCAGGATCGCCCCGTAGAGCAGCAGTTCGGTACCAGTGAAGCCCTGGCGGACCTGGATTTCGTGCTGCGAAACTTCAGGTACCAGGATCGGATCGCGCGCACCGCTCAGCAGGATCAGGCAGAGCAATGCCAACAACGCTCTCACAGCGGCGAGTCCGTATAGATCTCGTCCGGCTGCCAGGCGAGACCCATCAGCATCCACAGCGCGATCAGCAGCACAATCGCGGCGAGGACAAACCGCAGCCGCTCGGCTGGCAGTTTCTGCGCCAGTTGCGAGCCGATCTGCGCGCCTGAAACCGAACCGATCAGCAGCAGCACGGCCAGGACGATATCGACCGCCTTGGTGGTCAGCGCATGCATCATCGTGGTGATCATCGTCACGAACAGGATCTGGAACAACGAGGTGCCGACCACCACGTTGGCGCTCATCCCCAGGATGTAGAGCATGGCCGGAACCAGCACGAAGCCGCCGCCGATCCCCATCAGCATGGTCAGCACGCCCGTGAACACCCCCAGCAGCAGCGGCGCGAGCGGCGAGATGTAGAGCCCGGAGCGGTAGAACCGCCAGCGCAGTGGCAGATTGGCCACCATCGGGTGGTGCCGGCGCTTGCGGGCCGGCAGCGGAACGCCGGTCCTTTGCGCCTTGAGCGCCTGCCAGCTCTCACGCGCCATCAGCGTGCCGATCGTGCCAAGCAGGCCGACATAGAGCAGGTTGATGACGATATCGATCTGGCCCCACTGCTGCAGCAGCCGGAACAGGATCGCACCGATACCAGTGCCGATAACCCCGCCAGCCACCATCACGCCGCCCATGTGGTAATCGACCCCGCCGCGCCGGGCATGGGCAAAGACGCCTGAAACCGAGGCGCCGGTCACCTGGCTGGCGGCCGAAGCTGCGGCAACCGTTGGCGGGATGCCATAAAAGATCATCAACGGGGTGGTGAGAAACCCGCCGCCGACGCCGAACATGCCGGACAGGATCCCGGTCAGCGCGCCAAGCGCGACAATGACCAGACCGTTGACCGCCAGATTGGCAATGGGAAGATAGACATCCATCTGCGGACCACAGCTAGCCCAGCAGGGCGGCGGAAAAAAGGCGCAGACGCCTAGAAACCTGCGGACAGAGTCAGCGCTGGTCCGGACTGCGGTGCGGCATTGCCGGCGGCGCGCAGCCGCCAGTCCGCCGAGACCCGGCCCTGCCCGCCGCCGAGCGGGAAATCGAGCGTTGCACTGGGCCCGATATCAATGCGGTTCGCGCCGCGCTGCGCCCCGCCCCAAGCGCCCAGCCCGGCGCGCAATTCCCCCCGCCCGAGCCGCGCGATGCGCCGCTCAACCCGGATCTGGCCATCGACAAAGGCGGTGGCATCGCGGCCGCCGACGTAGCCAGCCTGCGCATAGACCTCACCCGCCAGCCCCGCGGGCAGATCAAAGCGCGGCAATTCGGTAACGGCACCCAGCGCCGGACGCAGCGTCGTGCCCGCAGCCTGCCGGGTGGCGCGTAATTCGGCCTGGACCGCAACTGGCAGCCCAGCAAGCGGGCGGGCCGACAAGCCAACGGCCAACTCTTCACCGCGCGGGGCCTGCACCGCGCTGGTCGCCCGCAGGTAAAGCGCGGGCCGCTGGCGGCTGGGGGGCGCCAGGCGATAGCGGATCACCATCCCGGCCTGGCTCGCGCCATAGGACGGCGATGGCAATCCCGTTGCGGTCAGCCCCGCGCCGCCCTGGCGCAGCAGCAGCCAGCCATCGATCGACCACCGCTGCCCGGCCAAGGCCGGGCCGAGGCGCGCCTGCCGGGCCTCGGCCGGGGTCAGGCTGGCGGTGCGATCCTTAGTGCCCAGCCGGTTCATCACAAAACTGGGCACCGGCAGCTGTGCCACCCCGGCCATCCAGGCTAGCTGGTGCGCTGCGGCAACATGCGGGCTGTCAAATGCGCCGCCAGCGGGCGTGAATTCCGGCAAGGGGGCTGGCGCAACAGGTAGCGACGGTGCGGAACGAACCAGCGCCGGCGGAGGGGCATAGGGTGCCGTCGCGGCCGGTTGCGGCGGAATTGGCGCTAGCCTGTCCAGCATCGGTGGGGTGGTCGCAGCTGGCGGCGGCGAGGCCTTGGCGACGGCCGATTGAACCGCATCGGGCAAGGTCGGGAGGGCGATGTCCTCCCACAATGCGATCCGCAGCCCAAGCCAGCCGAGCAGCAGCGCGCCAAGCACGATCAATGGCTGCCCCCGGCGCGCTGCTCGGGGCGCTAGCGTGCTCACGCAGCCACCTCATGCAGACCGGCGGCTGCGGGATGGGCGAAATGTTCGGTCTTGTCCCAGCCAACGGGCTGGCCGCCCAGGCTGCGGATATAGCCCAGCAGCGCGCGCCGCCCGGCCATGATCGCGATGACATTGGCAACAGGTATGCGCAGCACGGCGCGCAGTCCTTCGGTCCAGCCATATTCCTGGCCGACGAACAGAACCTTGAACAAGGCCCGCCAGGCCAGGCCGATCAGTCCCAGCGCCAGCAACAGACGATGCGTTTCCGTGAGCGGCACGCTCGGCACCAGCGCGCCAAGCTGGCCAAGTACCAGCACCGCATCGATTGCCAGCAGCGCATAGGCCGCGGCGAGGACCAGCGCGGTCAACGGCCCGCGGCGATCACGCAGGGCCATCCAGCACTCCAGCGGACGGGCGCTCCAGCCAAGGCGGTCCCAGCCCTGGAAAGCAATTCCATGGATCCACCGGGTTTTCTGCCGCACGGCGGCGGCCAGCGTGCTAGGGAAGCAGCTGGCTGTGGCCACCAGGCTGCCATCAGCCGCGCGCAGGCGCAGGAAGGCGCTGCCTCGTCCGCCATTTGAGAGGATCAGGCCGATCTCGTAATCTTCGGTCAGCGCCTCTGGCGAGAATGGTCCGGCCTGGCCGTGCTCCGCCTGCAGGGCAACCAGGCGATCCAGTGCACCGCGCGACAGCCCGCAGCCCACCCCCGCGGCCGGCAGAGCCAGGCCAAGGGCATTGCGCACCACCATGGTCTTGGCGTGGCTTTCGGTAAATTCGTCGGCATAATGGCCGGCGATCCAGGTGTTGCCGCTGACACACACCGGACGGACCGGCAGCTGGACGAAATCAACCGCACCCAGCGCCGCGTCGATCGCCTGGAGCGCAGCGGGGTGAACCATATCCTCGGCATCGTGGAGGATCACTCCGCGGAACCGCCGCGCGCCCCTCCCTTCATCGGCTTGCAGCGCTGCGTAGAGCCGGTTGAGGCAATCGGCCTTGGTCGTCGGCCCCGCCGCGTCAACCAGCACCACGCGCAAGCGGGGATCACCAGCGGCGGCTGCGACCGCGGCAGCGAGGGTAGCCGGATCGTTGCGATAGCATCCGACGTAAAGCCGGAGCGCGTCCTGCTGCCATGTCTTGAGCAGATGCCGGATTGTCACGCCGATCACTGCGCTTTCAGCATAAGCCGGAATGAAGACCGCCAGGGGGCCGGCCAAGGGCGCGTCACCATAGCCGGCTGGCAGCGTGCGGGTGCGGGCGCGGCCCGTCAGTTTGAGCCACAGCCATGACAGATCAATTGCCAGCTCGTCGATCAGGCCGACCGCAATCCAGAATCCAGCGAACAGCAGCAGCTCGCGCTCTGCCAGCAGCACCGCTTCAAGCGCCCAGCCGATTTCGCCTGCCGATCCGGTCATTGCCTGCCTGGAGCGCCCCCTGCTGTGCGCCAAAGGTCGGAAGCGTAACCAGATTCGGCAAAGCTTGCAACGCAGACGCGATTGCGGGCATGTTCTTCCACATGCCAACAAGCCGCCATGCTGCCGCTCGCTTTGCCCGGGCCCTTTCGCGCCTGTTCGGGGGCGAGGCCGGGGGCGGTCTGTTGCTGATCCTGGCCGCGGTCCTGGCCATGCTTTCTGCCAATTCGGCGCTGTCAGGCGCTTATCACGCCCTGCTTCACGCGCCGCTGCCGTGGACGCCGATTCCCAAGTTGGACACCGCGCACCTGTGGATCAACGATGCGGTGATGGCAGTGTTCTTCTTCGTCGTCGGGCTTGAGATCAAGCGCGAGTTGCTGGTTGGCCAGTTGTCTACCCCGGCACAACGCCGCCTGCCGGTTCTCGCCGCAATCGGCGGCATGGCGGTGCCAGCGATGATCTACCTGGCGGTGGCCGGATCGGAACCCGGCCTGGTGCGCGGCTGGGCAATTCCGGCGGCGACGGATATTGCCTTTGCCGTCGGCATCCTCGCCCTGCTCGGCAAGCGGGTCCCGCCAGCCTTGCGGTTGTTCCTGCTCACTGTGGCGATCGTTGATGATCTGGGCGCGGTGGCAATCATCGCGCTGTTCTACACGGCGCAGCTCAAGCTGGCCTGGCTGGCGAGCGGGCTGGCCGTGCTGGCGGCAATGGCGCTGCTGGGCCGGTCAAGGATCAGGAACGGGTGGATCTACACGCTGCTCGCGATCGCTGCCTGGTACTGCGTCCTCCTGTCAGGGGTCCACGCCACTGTCGCCGGCGTGCTGGCCGCCTTTGCCATCCCGCTGCGGCTGGATCAGCAGGGAGACAGTCTGCTGCTGCGGATGGAGCACACGCTGGTGCCGTGGAGCGCCTATCTGATCGTGCCGCTGTTCGGGTTTGCCAATGCCGGGGTCGAACTGGACGGTGGTGCAACGTTTGGCCCACTGCCGCTGGGCATCGCACTGGGTCTGCTGCTGGGCAAGCCGATCGGAATCCTTGGCGCGATCCTGCTGGCCGCCAAGCTGCGCCTGGCCGAGCCGCCGGTCGAGGACCGCCAGCAGCTGGCCGGGATGGCCATGTTGTGCGGGATCGGTTTCACGATGAGCCTGTTCATCGGTGCTCTCGCCTTCCCCGGCCAGCAAGCACTGATCGACGAGGCCAAGCTTGGCGTGCTGGCCGGCTCGCTGGTGTCGGCTGCCTGCGGCTTCGCGCTGCTCAGGCTGGCCCCGCCGCGCGCCTGACGCTTACCAGGTTCCGATGTTCGGCATCGAGGCCCAGGGCTCCTGCGGTTCAAGATTGCCATCCTGCAGCAGCTCGACCGAAATCCCGTCGGGTGACTTGACGAACGCCATGTGCCCGTCGCGCGGCGGACGATGGAGCGTATGCCCGGCATCAAGCAGTGCCTGGCAGGTCGCGTAGATGTTCTCCACCCGGTAGGCGAGATGGCCGAAATTGCGACCGCCGGTATAGACTTCGCCTTCGCCATCCTCGGGCGGCCAGTTGTAGGTCAGCTCAACCTCGGCCAGGCCTTCCTGCCCCGGCGCGGCCAGGAAAATCAGCGTGAAGCGGCCCTGCTCGCTGGAAAAACGGCGCACTTCCTGCAGCCCGATCAGTTCGAAAAAGGCGACCGTCGCGGCAGGATCGGTCACGCGGATCATGGTGTGCAAGTAACGGGTCACGGCAGCTCCAACTCAGTTCGTCGCTAATATAAAACAGTTCATCGTGCAGAAAGGCGGCCAGATGCACGTCCGGAAGGCCAGAACAGGAGACCTGCCATGCCTGACCATAGTGCCGATCCGCCCTCACCCGCCAGCCCCTTCTGGCACGATACTGTCACGCGTCGCTGGCTCGCCAGTGCCGGGGTGTTGACGCTGGGTCTGATCGCCGGCGGCTATCTGCTGGGTAACGGGCTGGTCCGGGCCAGGGATGCCGATCGCTCAGTCACTGTGCGCGGCCTGGCAGAGCGCGAAGTGACGGCCGACCTTGCCACATGGACGATTGCCTATTCGGCCTCCGCGCCTGATCTCGCAACGGCCCAGGCCAGCGTTGACCGGGATTCCGATTCGATCCGCGCGTTCTTCCGCGAACTCGGCTTTCCGGCCAGCGAACTCCAGCCGACCGGGGTCAACGTCAACCAGTTCAGCGACAATGGGGTCCAGCGCTTTACCGTGCGGCAGCGCATGACGCTGCGCACCACTGACATCAAGCGCGCCCAGGCCGCAGTGCGGCGGCAGTTCGAGCTGGTCCGTCGGGGTGTGGTACTGGAGGAAGGCTCAGGCATCGCCTTCACCTATACCAAGCTCAACGCGATCAAGCCCGAGATGGTAGCAGCCGCAACCAAGGACGCGCGCGCCTCGGCCCAGCAGTTCGCCCAAGACAGCGGCACCAGCGTTGGCAACATCAAGAGCGCCACCCAGGGCTACTTCGAAGTGACCGCGCGCGATGGCGATTCGGGCGGTGGGTGGGGCCAATCCGACACGCCTTATAAAAAGGTCCGGGTCGTCACGACGGTAGACTTTTACTTGCGTTGAATATCTGCCCTGATGCGGAACGGCCCGCCCCGGTTTCCCGGAACGGGTCGCCCTGCTCACCCCGTGGGGTAACGGTTCAGAAGCTGTACTTGAGCGTGCCGACCACGGCATCGTCCGAGAAGCCGCCAATCGAATTGCCGTCGACACCGACATAGGCGACGCCGAGCGAAAGGCCCTTGTAAAGCGTGGCGCTGGCCGAAAGGCTGTAATCCCAGCCGCCGCCGGTGCCCGCCAGCGTCAGTCGCTTGGGCGAAAGCGCGCCATCGGTGAAGCCGGCATGCGCGGTCACGGTGATTGGCGTGCTCGGCACGGCCAGCGACCAGTCGGTGTAGACGTAGAGATTGTCGTCACCGCCCAGCGAATCCTGCTTCCAGGCATAGTTCATGCCGACCTTGGCCGTGGCCGGACCGATCGCGGCGGTAAGCGACGCGTAAGGTTCGAACACATTGCCATCACCGAAGCTGCCCGACGGATAGACGTAATAGAGCAGGCCGACATCGGCGGTCAGGCCGCTGCTGACCTTGCCGGTCCAGCCCGCGTAAACATCGACTTCGGTCGAGCCGTAGATGTCGAGCGCATCCTGCTCCAGGCTGGAAGCCCAGGTGCCGACATAGAGGCCGGAAGAATGGTTGAGGTTGATCGATCCCTGCACCGCGACATCGCCAGCGGAAAGCGAGACACCGCGGAAGCGGTAATCAGTGACCAGGGCAACGTTGCCGGTAACGGTCAGATCGGCCGGAGCATCGGTTTCATCGGCCAGTGCGGGGGTAGCAGCCAGCGCAGTGCCGGCAAGAAGGGTTGCAGCCAGAAGGCTGCGGACGGACGTGAGCATGTCAATCTTCCTATGCGATTGTTGGTGCTTCGTCCCACCTGCGTCCGCTCCTTGCTGCTCGTTTTGGCAGCATTCGGTTCGGACAAGGGTTGGGTGGCACAGCTTTGTTGCACTGCACAAGAGGATTCGGGCACAAAGATTACCTCAAGGCCAGACTGTGCCTTTCGGGCAACGGTGGCCGCCCGGGGTGGTTCCGCCCCCGTTCTGCCGATCATTGCCGCCCAAGGGCTGCGGGGCTATAGGCGCGGACCTGATGTTTTCCCGCCTGCGCCAACTGCTTGGGGCCGCTCCGCCCACCCCCGCTGCCGCGATTCCGGCGGGGGAACGGGTCTATGCGATTGGTGACATCCACGGCCGTGCCGATCTGTTCGCCGCGCTGATTTCCGCAATCGAAGCCGATGACGCGCACCGCGGCGCCGCGCGGACCACTGTGATCCTGCTGGGTGATCTGATCGACCGCGGCCCGGACAGTGCCGGCGTGATCCGCCTGGCGCGCGACTGGCAAGCGCGCCGGTGCGTGCGGATCCTGATGGGCAATCACGAGGAGATGTTCCTGGCCGCACTGCGCAAACCCAGCGTGATGCGCCCGTTCCTGCGTTTTGGCGGTCGGGAGACGTTGCTATCCTACCCGATCGAGCCGGCGGCCTATGCCCGCGCCGAAATCGCGGAGGTCATGGACCTGGCCCAGGCTGCGATCCCGCAAGCCGATCTGGATTTCGTGGCCAGCTTTGAAGACCAGGTGAACATCGGCGATTACCACTTCGTCCATGCCGGGGTACGGCCCGGCCTGCCGCTGAACGAGCAGAAGATCTCCGACCTGCGCTGGATCCGCGAGCCGTTCCTTGATCATGCCGGCGATTTTGGCGCAGTGGTGATCCACGGCCACACGATTACCGAGCAACCCGAATTCCGCGCCAACCGGATCGGCATAGATACCGGCGCCTATAGCAGCGGGCGCTTGACCGCGTTGGGGCTGGAAGGAACAACCCGCTGGCTGCTAACGGCAGCAGCGCATGACGACGCAATTCGCGTCAAGACAGAGGGATAGGCGATGAAGATTGCGATGGTCGGCTCGGGCTATGTGGGCCTGGTTTCCGGGGCCTGCTTTGCCGATTTCGGGCACGAAGTGGTCTGCATCGACAAGGACCCG
>RFPL01000015.1 GCA_009926135.1 Sphingomonadaceae bacterium | reverse complement strand
CCACCCGGGTCACTTCTCGATGAAAATCCCGGGTCAACTCTCAGTGGAAATCAACACTCTTAATGACATTAATTTGACAAATGCACCCCTGCCGCCGCTACGGCAACGGCCGGCCCCTTTTCCGCTGTTGAAAGCAGAAGAAAGCCGTGCCAGTGCAGCCGGCGCTTCCCCAGCGGGATCCAACAGATTTAAGCGGAGCTAAGCCAATGACCATTTCTTTCAAGGACCGTGTTGCGATCGTTACCGGCGCCGGCGGCGGCCTGGGCCGTTCCTATGCGCTCGAGCTGGCCAAGCGCGGCGCGAAGGTTGTCGTCAACGATCTGGGCGGAAGCCGTGATGGAACCGGCCATTCCGATGCCGCGCTCAAGGTGGTTGAAGAGATCAAGGCGATGGGCGGCGAAGCCATGTCGAACGGTGGTTCGGTCACCGAATTCGCCCAGATGGAAGAAATGGTCGCCAAGGCCAAGGAAGCCTGGGGCGGCGTGCACATCCTGATCAACAATGCCGGCATCCTGCGCGACAAGAGCTTCGCCAAGATGACCATGGAAGACTGGAAGCTGGTGATCGACGTTCACCTGAACGGCAGCGCCAACTGCACCAAGGCGGTGTGGGACCTGATGCGCGAACAGGCCTATGGCCGCATCTTGATGACCGCCAGCAGCACCGGCCTGTTCGGCAACTTCGGACAGGCCAACTATGGCGCGGCCAAGCTGGGCCTCGCTGGCTTTACCAAGACGCTGGCGCTGGAAGGCGCGAAGTACAACGTGCGGATCAACACGCTGGCCCCGGTCGCCGGCACCCGCATGACCGAAGATCTCGGCATGCCCGAAGCACTGTTCAATGCGCTGAAGCCGGAAAACGTCGCTCCGATGGCGCTCTATCTGGTCAGCGAGGATGCGCCGACCAACATGATCTGCGGCGCCGGCGCCGGTGCCTATCACGCCGCCTATGTCACGCTGACCCCGGGCGTTGCCCTCCCGGCTGACGAACGCACCCCCGAAGGGATCGCGGCGGCCTGGGATCAGATCATCGACCGCAACGGTGAAATCGTTCCCCAGTCGGGCGGCGAACAGAGCCAGGTGGTGATGGCCGCGCTCGCCAAGATCGGCGGCCTCGGCTGATTCCGTCACACTGTATTGACTAACTAATACACATGGCGCATCCTCCGCCGCATAACAGGTGGAGGATGCCCCATGTATAGCGAAGCCGAACTGCAATCCGCAGTCGCCGCCGGAGCGCTCAGTCGCGAAGCAGCGCAGGCCCTGCGCGATCACGCCACTGGCATGCGCCATGCGCCCGTAGCCGATGAAGAACAATTCCGGTTGATCACCGGGTTCAACGATATTTTCGTGACCATCGCGGCAGTGCTGCTGCTGATGGCTTGTGCCGGGATTGGCGGCGCAATCGCCCCTGGCGCCGGCGGACTGCTGGTGGCTGGCGCAGCCTGGGCGATGGCCGAATTCTTCACCCGCAAGCGCCGCATGGCGCTGCCTTCGATCGTGCTGCTGCTGGCCTTCGTCGGCGGGGTGATCGCGGTTCCGATCTTGCTGATCGATGCCGCCCAGCCCCACTTCAGCGACCAGGCCTCGGCGCTCATCGGTGCAGGTATCGCCCTGTTGGCCGGCTGCGCGGCGCTGCTGCACTGGCGGCGTTTCATGGTGCCGATCACGGTGGCCGCAGGTGCCGCAGCGCTGGCCGCAACAGCCATCGCGCTGATCGTCGCCGCGGTCGAACCACTGGTCGGGCGCGGCGGCATGGAAAACGTGCTGCTGTGGCTGCTGTTCGGTGCCGGGCTGGTGGTTTTCGGCTTTGCAATGCGCTGGGACATCTCTGACCGGGCGCGCGAAACCCGCCGCAGCGATGTCGCTTTCTGGCTGCACCTGCTGGCCGCACCCATGATCGCCCATCCGCTGTTCCACGCACTGGGCGTGACCCAGGGAGAAAACATTGGCGCCACGGCCGCATTCGGCGTGATCGTGATCTATGTATTGCTCGGGCTGGTGGCGCTCGCAGTCGACCGCCGCGCGCTGCTGGTATCGGCGCTGGCCTATGTCCTGACCGCCATGACCCTGCTGTTCCGCGAATTCGGGATGGTCGAACTGAACGTGGCGCTGACCGGACTGGTGATCGGCTCGGCGCTGCTGTGCCTCTCGGCTTTCTGGAGCCCGATCCGGCGCACCATTGTGGCCCCCCTGCCCGAACAGTTGCGCGGACGACTGCCCGCCACCGCCTGACCATCGCGCGGGCAAAAGATTGCGAGGCGGCGGGCCAGGCTCGCCGCCCCGTTGCGTGCGCGCTTTACGGATCCATTCACGACAGCCGCATCCGTCGTTGCAAGTGTTCAGTGTTCAGGAAACCTGCCGCTGCCAGCGGCGGGCTTTTGGCGTTGGCCTAGTCCACCACCTTCAGCAGTCGCCGTTCCAGCGGGAACAGCACACCGGACAGTTCATGTCCGCGCTTTAGCACTTGCCCGCTCTCGCCATAGAGCGTCCACATGCCCTGCTTCGCCCGCAGCGCCGGGCGCTTTTCAAGTCGCGCTTCGGGCCGCTCGGCCGCGCGGCGAAAGCCGGAAAAGCTGGCACAATCGCGCTCGAAATTCATCGCATAGTCGCGCCAAAGACCGGCGGCGACCATGCGGCCATAGAGATCAAGAATGCGCTGCAACTCGTCCCGCTCAAATCCGACCTGCGCGGTCCCCGCAGCCTGGAGCGGAAAGGGCGTGACGACTGCGCTCAAGCAGCGTCGCCCCGCTTGCGACCAGAGCTTTCCTTGGCCGCCTTTGCGTCGCGTTCTTCAAACAGCTGCGCGAGCCGCTTCTGCAGCGTTTCGATCTCACACTGCAGCAGTTCAAGCTTTTGCGTCGCGGGATCGAACCGGTCGGAACAGGGCGTGCCATAGGGCACGAAGTTCTGCGTTTCGGGTCGCACCTCAACCGGGGTCTGCTTGGCCGGAATGCCGACCATGGTCGCGCCTTCGGGGACGTCCCTGGTCACCACCGCATTGGCCCCGATGCGCGAATCGTTGCCGACTTGGATCGGACCAAGGATCGCAGCCCCCAGGCTGATGATCACGCCGTTGCCGATGGTTGGGTGGCGCTTGCCACCGACACCGTTGGTGGGGTTGGTGCCGCCCAGGGTCGAACCCTGGTACATGGTAACATTATCGCCGATCTCGGCGGTTTCACCAATCACCACAAAGCCGTGGTCGATGAAGAAATTGCGCCCGATCTTCGCGCCGGGATGAATGTCGATCGCGGTCATGAAGCGGCTGAAATGGTTGACCAGCCGGGCCAGAAGATAGAGCCGTGACCGAAACAGGCGGTGAGCGATGCGATGAAAGCCGAGCGCCCATACCCCCGGGTAAAGCAGGATTTCCCAACGCGAGCGGACAGCCGGATCGCGGGCCCGGATCGAATCCAGATAGGTGATGAAACGTCCCGGCATAAACTTCCCCATCCGCCGCGAATTGTCCCACAGGGACCGGTTCAAAGCAAGCGCGGCTCGTCTGGTCCCAGTACCGCTTCGAGCGCCGCCCGCCAGATCGCAAGTCCCGGCGGAGCCTTGCGTTCGAGGCTGAGCCGGTCAATCGCAGCGACAACTTGCTCAACCCCGATGTGGGTACGCTCGATCCGCGGCACAAGATAGGCGGCGGCATCGGGCCCCAGCGCCAGGCCCCGCTGCTCGGCATGGGCCCCGATCAGCTCGGCCAGCATGGCATCGTCGGGCGCACCGATTTCAAGCTGGAGGACCGCCCCCAGGCGCGAGCGCAGGTCCGGCAGGCCGATCTGCCACCCGCCTGGCGCTGCGCTGCGCACGATCAGCAGTGGGGTGCGGTTTTCCTGGGCGCGGTTCCAGCGGTGGAACAGCTCGGTCTCGTCGATCCGGTCCGCATCGTCGATTGCCTCGCCCAGGCCGCTCTCGGCAAACCAGCGGGCGATCAGCGATTTGCCTGAGCGCGGCGGGCCGGCCAGCACAGCCGTGCGGAACGGCCAGGTTTCGGCGACGGCACAGGCTTCCAGCACGGTGGCATTGGCATTGCCTACGACAATGCGGCTAGGGCCCGCCCCGCCGGCGTGAAGTGGCAGCGCGATCTGACTCATCAGCGCCGGATCGACAGGGCGTTCGCCCCCACGGTGACGCGCCAGCCGCGCGCGCGCAGTGCATCGGCCAGGCTGGACAACTCGCCCGCATAAGTCACGCGCATCACCGAAGTTCCGCCCAACGCCAGGCTGGTGGTGGAAGCCCCCTGCACCCCCGGCGCACCACGCACTGCCCCCAGCGCGGCATCAACAGCCGAGGCATCGGGCGAGGCGAACTGGACAGTGAAGGTGGAAAGGCTGGCCGGCGCGGCGTTCGTGGCGGTCGGCATGGGGGCAGCGCCGGTGTCGCTGACGGCGGCCGTGCTCTGCTCCGCCCGCCGCGCGGCTTCGACCAGCGCGGCAAGGCCCGCATCCATCTGGCCCGAATTGTTCAGCGTGGCATCCGGTTTCAGCACGCCCTCGCCCAGCGCGCGGGCGTAGATCGCATCGATCCGCTGCACCGCGCTCGCCAGCATGGCCGGCACGCCAGCCTCATCATTGGCAGTCAGAGTAAAGGTCTCGAGGAACCGGTTGTCGGGGCCAAACCGCGCCGTGAAGGTGCCGCGGACCGGACCGCCGGGCCACTGCCGTTCCAGCCGGGCTTCGGGAATGATCACATCGGCGGCGCCAAACTGGTCCAGCACGTTGCGCCACCAGGCGCGGCTGCGACGCTGCGGCTGTCCAGCCGTCAGCAGCAGCGAATCGCCACCTGCCCCGCTGGGGCGAACGTAGTCGATCGGGCTGGCGCCGGCGTTGAAAGCTGCCCAGGCCGCCTGCCAGGCGCCGCGCACTTCGAAGACTTGGGCAACCCCGCCCGAATGCAGCACCGGGATTACCAGCAGGGGGGCAGACTGCTGTCCCGGCCCACCCTTGCCGCCAATATACTGCCCGGCGCGGGCCCGGTCGAACACCACGCCAAGCGTGGCAATGTAACGCCGCGGACCGATCTGCTCACGCTCGACCACCACGGCGGAGACCATGCTTTCGATCACGCCGACATCCATCGCGGGGCCGCCAGCCTTGGCCCAGGCCAGTTTCTGCGCCTCGCGCCAGCCGTTTAGCCGGGCTTCTTCGGGCGAATTGCCCGTGGTTTCGACTGCGATCCCGGTGATCGCAATGTCGGAGGACGAAGCGACCGGCATGATCCCGCGCTCCCCCTCGATCTGGGCGATCAACCGCTCAGGCCCGATCACGGCGAGCGCCAGCACAAGCGCGGCGCCTAGCCCGCTCAGCAGGGTAACGGCAGGGCCGGGACGCCAGCGGAGCGGCAGGGAAGGGTGTGGAGCGACAGCCATCGGGGAAAACCGTGCGCCTTTTGCCCAATCGCTCATGGAAATCCAAGCCGGAAAGCGTTAGGCCGCGCGGCATGGCGGAAAAGTCCTACACTTATGAAACGGCCGGCGTCTCGATCGCGGCAGGAAACGCACTGGTCAAGGCGATCGGCCCGCTGGTGAAAGCCACGGCCCGGCCCGGCGCCGATGCCGAGATCGGCGGCTTCGGCGGGTTCTTCGATCCCAAGGCAGCGGGCTACAAAGATCCGCTGCTCGTCGCCGCCAATGACGGGGTCGGCACCAAGGTCAAGCTCGCCATCGACCACGACCGGCATGACCGGATTGGTGAAGATCTGGTCGCGATGTGCGTCAACGACCTGATCGTGCAAGGCGCTGAACCACTGTTTTTCCTGGACTATTTCGCCACCGGCAAGCTGGAAAACGGCGTGGCCGAGCGCGTCGTGGCCGGAATTGCCGAGGGCTGCAAAATTGCCGGCTGCGCACTGATCGGCGGCGAGACGGCGGAAATGCCCGGCATGTATGCCGCCGGCGATTATGACCTGGCTGGTTTCTGTGTCGGCGCGGTCGAGCGCGGCGAGCAACTGACCGGAGACAAAGTGGCGGCGGGTGACGTGCTGCTGGGCCTGGCCTCTTCAGGGGTCCATTCGAACGGCTATTCGCTGGTCCGGCGGCTGGCGGCGGACAAGGGTTGGAAGCTCGACCGCCCCGCCCTGTTCGATTCCGACCGGCTGCTGATCGACCATCTGATCGAGCCGACCCGGATTTACGTGAAGAGCCTGCTGCCGCTGATCCGCGGCGGCAAGATCCACGCGCTCGCCCACATCACTGGTGGTGGTCTGCTGGAAAATGTCCCGCGCGTTCTGCCCGAGGGGCTGCACGCCCGGATCGATGCCGATGCCTGGGTCCAGCCGCGGCTGATGGCCTTCCTCCAAGCCCAGGGCAATATCGAGCCCGAGGAAATGGCGCGCACCTTCAACTGCGGGATCGGCATGGTCCTCTCCGTCGCCGCAGACGACGTTGCGGGTCTGATCGCCGAGCTCGAAGCGGCTGGCGAAACGGTCCACGTGATCGGAGCAATCGAACCCGGTGCGCGGGGTTGCACCGTGCAAGGGTCCGCCGAGGCCTGGTCGGCCCGCGCGGCCTGGGAGGCCGTCCACCTTGCCTGAACGGGCCAAAGTCGCCGTTCTGATTTCCGGCAGCGGCACCAATATGGCCGCCCTGCTCTATGCCAGCCGCGCCGACGATTGCCCTTACCAGATCGTACTGGTCGCCTCTAACAAGGCCGAGGCCGGCGGACTGAAACTGGCCGCGGCCGAGGGCGTGGCGACCTTTGCGCTGCCCCACACGGGCATGGAACGGGCTGCGCACGATCAGGCGATGGACGCGGCGATCCGGGCGAGCGGGGCGCAGTTCGTGGCGCTGGCCGGCTATATGCGAATCCTGACGCCGGAATTCGTCAGCGGCTGGGAAGGCCGGATGGTCAACATCCATCCCAGCCTGCTGCCGAAGTATACCGGCCTCCATACCCATGGACGGGCGCTGGAAGCGGGGGATAGCCATGGCGGCTGCACCGTGCATCTCGTCACCGCCGAACTGGATGACGGACCAATCCTCGGCCAGACGCAGGTGGCGATCCTGCCCGGCGACACCGCCGACAGTCTCGCCGCACGGGTGCTGATTGCCGAGCACCAGCTCTACTCCCGCTGCCTTGCCGCGCTGGTCAGCCGCGAGACTTCGCCTGAACATCTGGTCGCCCAGGTGCGCGAGCGGGCGATGACCCTGCCCGAGACGGACGAAGTGGTGAGCCACGGCATGCCCTGCTTCGGCATCGAAAAGGGCAAGAAATTCGCCTATGTCAGCCTGGACCACCACGGTGACGGCAAGACCGCGCTGCTGGTCAAAATCAGCGGTCCTGACGAACAGGCCCAACTGATCGAGCACGATCCCGAACGCTATTACCGCCCCGCCTATTTCGGCGATAGCTGGATCGCGATCCGGCTCGACCTGGGCCACAATGACTGGGACGAAATCGGCGAGTGGCTGGCCCACTCGTGGCGCAGCATTGCGCCGAAGAAGCTGACCAGCCTGATCGACGCCGCCGAGGCGTTCTAGATCTCGCTACCATCCACCAGCGGACGGCTTTCCCGGGTGCCCTTGTAGCGGGCATCGGGTTCGGTAGGGCCGGGTGAGATCACCACGTAATCGTCATGCACTTCGAGCAGGGTGCCGACGAAGGGCCAGTCTTCCATCGTGCTAACGCGGTAGCTGACCGTGTCGCCGACCTTGAAGCTGGCGGAATCGAAATTGAACTGGAATGGGCAATCCTCGCCCCCATCACCGCCCATGCCCTTCATCGCAAATCTCCTTTGCGCAAAGGCTAGCCATGCTTCGCCGCCCCCGCAACAGCAAGGGCGACGCAGCCCGGGGTCAGGCGTCAGCCTTTGCCTTGGCGATCAAGGCAGCGATCTCGTCCACCAGCGCCAACCGCTGCTTCTTGAGCGTCTCGGCATAGTCGTCGGAAGTGTTTTCGATTCCCGCCTCGATCCGGTGAATCTCGCCGTTCACGGCATGATAGCGCTCGGCCAGAGCGACAAAATGCGGGTTTTGCACCTTCAGCGCGTGCAGCAGCGCGTGGTCATTGGGAAATTCGGCAGCGAGTTCGTGGGGGGTGTTCGACATGAAGTCTCCTCTATTGGGCTGAGGACAGCTTCATGCGCCGCGCCTTGTCGCGCCTTGCGCTACGTCAAATCGGCAAGAAAAAGGGCCACCGGATTGCTCCGGCGGCCCATTTTGTGCGGTGAGAGTTAGCTCAGCCGACGATTTCTTCGGGCTTGAAGAAGAAGGCGATTTCAATCGCGGCGTTTTCTTCCGAGTCCGAGCCATGAACAGTGTTTTCGCCGATCGACAGCGCGAACGACTTGCGGATGGTGCCTTCAGCGGCATCCGCCGGGTTGGTGGCGCCCATCACGTCGCGGTTGCGGGTGACGGCGTCTTCGCCTTCAAGAACCTGGACGACGACCGGTTCGCTCATCATGAAATCGCACAGTTCGCCGAAGAAGGGACGCTCGCGGTGAACGCCGTAAAAGCCTTCGGCCTGTTCGCGGGTCATGTGGATGCGCTTGGAAGCAACAACGCGCAGGCCGGCTTCTTCCAGCATCTTGGTGACGGCGCCGGTCAGGTTGCGGCGGGTGGCATCGGGCTTGATGATCGAAAAGGTGCGGGTGACCGCCATGGTGTTCGTCCTTGCGATATTATGGTTCGGGAGAGTGGCGCGCCCCTAGCCGGGAAAATGCTGCGCTGCAAGGCGCTGGAGTTTTCACTTATTTTGCTTGGTACTGATCCCAAGCGGGTATAGCCTCGCGGTCGGGTCGCATGGGGGAGAACTACCATGCGTGACAACAATTACCTGATGTCCCGCCGTGCCTTCGCCGGCTCGGCGCTCGCCACGGCAACCCTGCTGAGCGCGGGCGCGGCCCAAGCCGCTGAAACCAAAGCGATCACACCCGGGCAGACCATCGGCCCGTTTTATCCGGTCCAGCGGCTGGTCGAGGCCGATACCGATCTGACCTGGATTAACGGGCACAAGAACCGCGCCAAGGGCACTGTGATCGAAGTGACCGGCCGGGTGCTCGACCGTTATGGCAATCCGGTGAACGGCGCGAAACTGGAGCTATGGCAGTGCAACGCCGCTGGCCGCTATGCCCACCCCAATGACGTCGCGACTGCCCCGCTCGATCCAGATTTCCAGGGCTTCGCCGCGATCGCCACGGGCAAGCAAGGCGAATGGCGGATCACCACGATCAAGCCAGCCGGCTATGAATCGCCAATCGGCCACCGCACCCCGCACATCCATTTCGATGTCAGCGGGCGCAGCCACCGCCTGATCACGCAGATGTATTTCTCTGACGAGCAAGCGACCAATGCCAAGGATGCGCTCTATATGGATATGGGCAAGGCGGCCGAGCGGACCGTGGCGCGGGCCGATGGCGTGGCGCGTTATAACTGGGACATTATCCTGATGGACTGACCGGTGGCCGGTCAGGCCGCCTGTTCCCACTTGCCGGCATCATCCTGCCGCCAGTAGCGCCGCTCGACCCCCTCGCGGCCGTCAAGCGCGCGCCAGGTGGCACGGGCATCGTCGATGGTCGAAGCGCCGAACAACAGGAAGGCCCGCTCAAACGCCAAGGCTTCCTCGCGCCAGGTGCCGTCGGCCATGATGACAAAGCGCGCGCCATTGGCCGGCTGGGGCGCGTCGGCCAGCAGGACTGGTTGGCGCGCATCGTGCGGGCCGCCGGCCAGGCCATGGGCCAGGAAGCTCTCCGGCCCGTCCCAAAGCCGCGCGCTGATCCGCCCGGTCAGGTCATCATCGGCCGAAACCACCAGCAGCCGCTGCCCTGCCTTCAGGGTGTTGCGCGCCAGCAGCGGCACCACCTTTTCGGCCGGATCGCGGCTCAACTGGTAGAAATCAACCTTCATGCGCTTCCTTTGGCGGATGGCTTGTTGCGGCGGCAGCGATCCGAACAATAGATCACATTGTCCCAATCGCGCTCCCACTTCTTGCGCCAGGCAAAGCTGAGGCCGCAAGCGGCGCAGATCTTGGTGGGCAAGTCCGCCTTGCGCCGCATGCGCGGCATGGCTCAGCCTTCCAGGTTGTCGCGCACGAAGCGGTCAAGCACGCGCACGCCATAGCCGGTTGCGCCCTTGTCCCAAGTCTGACCCGGCTTGGAAGCCCAGACCATCCCTGCAATGTCGAGATGCGCCCAGGCCATGCCCTTGTCGACATAGCGGTGGATGAACTGCGCGGCGGTGATCGAACCACCTTCGCGCGGGCCGACATTCTTCATGTCCGCGATCGGGCTATCGATCAACTTGTCATAGGCCGGGCCCATCGGCTGGCGCCACAGCTTGTCGCCCGAAGCCTCACCCGCAGCGAGCAGCTTGGCGGCCAGCGCATCGTCGTTGGCAAAGAGCCCGCCATATTCATGGCCCAGCGCAATGATCATCGCGCCGGTCAGGGTGGCTAGGTCGACAATCGCGGTGGGGCTGAATTCCTTTTGGGTCCAGGTGATCGCATCGCACAGCACCAGGCGCCCTTCCGCATCGGTGTTGATCACTTCGACGGTCTGGCCCGACATGGTGGTGACCACGTCGCCCGGACGCTGGGCATTACCATCGGGCATGTTCTCTACCAGGCCGCAGATACCGACGACATTGGCCTTGGCCTTGCGCTTGGCCAGCGCAAGCATCACGCCCGCAACGGCCCCGGCACCGCCCATGTCCCACTTCATGTCTTCCATGCCAGCTGGCGGCTTGAGGCTGATCCCGCCGGTATCGAAGGTCACGCCCTTGCCGACAAAGGCGGTCGGCTTGCCGCCGGCGGGACCGCCATTCCATTCCATCACCAGCAGGTGCGGTTCGCGCACCGAACCCTGGGCCACGCCAAGCAGCGCACCCATGCCGAGCGCGGCCATCTCGTCGCGCCCCAGCACGCGGACCTTGACGCCGGTGCCAGCGAGCCGCTGCTGCGCGCGTTCGACGAAGCTGGCGGGGTAGATCACATTGGCCGGTTCGGTCACCAGTTCACGCGTGAACTCGACGCCTTCGGCCAGCGCCGCCTCAGTCGCCCAGGCCGCTTCGGTGCCTTCGGGAGCACCGGCAACGCGGAGGATCTTGAGGCTGGGCTTGTGATCATCGGCCAGCTTGGTGCGATAGATGTCATAGCGCCAGGCGCGCAGCCGGGCCCCAAGCAGGACGGCGGCGATATCGGTGGCGGAGAGCTTCGTGCCGGTGAAGTCCAGCGTCAGCGTGCTTTCGCCCGAAGTCAGGAACTTCGCGGTCAGAGCGGCGCCAGCGCGTTCCAGCGCGGCGGTGCGGTCTTTGGCCTTGGCATCGCCGGCACCCGCGAGGGCCATCCGAACGATCCCGCCCTCACGTGCCACGAAACCATCATGGGCCTGCCCAGCCTTGCCGGTAAACCGCGCGGCACGGGCGCTTTCAACCAGCAGCGCATCAAGATCGGCCGGGAGGGCGTCCTGATCAACAATGCGGGCGACGGGCGAGACAGTGGCGGCGAGCGGGCCGGCGACGAATTCGATCTGCATGATTGCTCCGGAAAACTGGACTTGCGACGGGATGATGCCCGCAGCCTGACGACCTTGGTTAGCGTGGATTGCAGTTAGGCGCGGGCGGTGCGATAGGCAAGCCATGCGTCACCCTGCGCGGCTGCGCCCGCCCTGCCCTCCTTGCGCGCTTCGCAGCTGGAAATCCGGCGCACTCGCGCTTGCCTTGCTGTCGATGGCAAGTGCGGCCGAGGCGCAGGAAGCGCCAGCGACGCCGCCCGCCAGCACCGATGCGAATGCTGCCGATGCGCCGGTTGCCTTTGAGGCGGACGGCATCAGCTATGACGATGCCTCGGACAGCGTCACGGCCTTCGGCAACGTGGTCATGCGGCGCGACAACCAGTCGGTCCGCGCCGACAAGGTGATCTGGAACCGCAAGACTGGTGAGGTCGAGGCCAGCGGCTCAATCCGGCTTGTCGATAGTGACGGCAACCAGCTGTTCGCCGATTCGCTGATGCTGGACGATGAACTGCGCGCGGGCGCCATGCAGAACATGCTGCTGGCGCTCCGCGAAGGCGGCCGTCTCGCGGCAGCGAATGGCAGCCGCACGGCCGATGGCATGGTGGCCCTGACCAATGCCGTCTACTCGGCCTGCGCGGTGGAAGACAGCGCTGGCTGTCCGGTCAGGCCCAGTTGGCGGATCACGGCCGAACGGGTCACTTATGACGAAACCAAGAAGCTGATTCGCTTCAAGGGTGCCCGCCTGGAACTGTTCGGCGCGCGCCTGCTCCCGCTGCCCGGCCTGATGCTGACCAGCGACGGTCGGCCGATTTCGGGATTGCTGATCCCCGACGTGCGGCTCTCGGCCTCGAACGGGGTCGAGTTTTCGCAGATCTATTACAAGCGGCTTGGCAACAACCGCGACCTGGCCCTGACCGGCTATGTCTATACCAAGGCCCTACCGATGATCTCGGGCCAGTTCCGCCAATTGACCAGCGAGGGCGCCTACCAGGTCACCGGCTATGCGACCCGCTCCTCGCGCATTCCGATTGGCGGCGCACCGGTCGGCAGCCAAAGCGACTTTCGTGGTTATCTGGCCGGCAACGGCCGGTTCCAGCTCTCGCCGCACTGGTCGATCATGGCCTCGGGGCGGGTCGCTTCGGACCGCACCTTCCTGCGCCGCTATGATATCAGCCGCGATGACCGGCTGCGTTCGGTGATCGAGGCGGAGCGGATCGATCCCAATTCCTACCTGTCGATCGCTGGCTGGGCGACCCAGACGCTGCGGGTCGGCGATGCCCAGGGCCAGGTGCCGATCGCCTTGCCCGTGATCGACTATCGCCGCCGGCTGGCGGACCCGGTGCTGGGCGGCAAGGTCGAATTTCAGGCCAATTCGCTCGCCATCACCCGGACCACCGGGCAGGATACGCAGCGCGCTTTCGCTCTCGCGCGCTGGGACCTGCGGCGCATTACCGGCCTGGGCCAGGAAGTGACCTTTACCGCCTTAGCTCGCGGCGATGTCTACAATTCGGATGAAAACAACCTGACCGCCACGGCGGTCTATCGCGGCAATCCCGGCTGGCAGACCCGCGGCCTCGCGACGGCGGCGGTCGATGTGAAGTGGCCGCTATTGGGCGAATTCCTGGGCGGAACCCAGGTCTTGACCCCCCGCTTCCAGGTGGTTGCCAGCCCTAACCTGCGCAACCTGGCGATCCCCAACGAGGATGCCCGCGCGATCGACCTCGAGGATTCGAACCTCTTCGCGCTCAATCGTTTCCCCGGCTATGACCGTATCGAGGACGGGGTGCGCTTTACCTATGGCTTCGACTGGCAGTGGGAACGTCCGGGCTGGCGCGTGGCGACTACGATCGGTCAGTCCTATCGCCTGACCAGCAAGCCGACCTTGCTGCCAGATGGTACCGGCCTGTCCAGCCGCAGCTCCGACATCGTCGGGCGGACCGAGATCCGCTACAAGGACTTCGTCCGGCTCACGCACCGGTTCCGGCTCGACAAGGACAATTTCGCTGTCCGCCGCAACGAGATCGACGCCGCGATCGGCAACGAGCGGACCTATGCCGAAGTCGGTTACCTGCGGCTCAACCGCAACATTTCCGCGATTGCCGAAGACCTCAAGGACCGCGAGGAACTGCGGGTTGCTGGCCGGGTTGCCTTTGCCCGGTACTGGTCGCTGTTTGGCTCGGGCGTGTTCAACCTTACCGGCAAGAACGAGGACCCGACCCTGACGACTGACGGGTTCCAGGCACTGCGCACTCGCCTGGGGGTCGCCTATCAGGATGACTGCCTCGAACTCGCCCTGACCTGGCGGCGCGACTTTGTAGCCACGGGGGATGCGCGCCGCGGCAATACGTTCCAGGTTAGCATAGCCGTGCGTAACCTTGGATTCCGGTGATCGGGACATTTGCGAGGGCGAAGCAAACGCGCTATCCGGCCCGGCAATGGTGGTGGCCTGATCAGCTTGGGTTAAGCCAGCCGGCAGCAAAGGCTCCGGCAAGTCCGGCCGGAAAAATCCTTTCCGTGCCGCTATGGGGATTGAACTGACGGTGACTCGCTTGTCCATTTCGCGCCGCCCGCTCCGCCTTTCGCTGGCTGCCGCCGTGCTGGTGCTGGCCGTCGGCGCCACTGCGCAGACTGCTCCATCCTCTTCCGCCGGTGGCCTGGCCCTGCCGGAGAACCCGAACTTCTTCGCGAAGAACGATCCCAACTTCCGCAAGGCGACCGTGGTGGTGAATGGTGAGATCATCACCGGCACCGATATCGACCAGCGGGTGGCCCTGCTGGTCGCGGCCAGCGGCGGCAAGATCGACGAAGAGGAACTCAAGCGGCTCAAGCTGCAGGTGCTGCGCAACCTGATGGACGAAACGCTTCAGATCCAGGAAGCCGCTGCCCAGAAGATCGAGATCGGGCAGGACGAGATCGACCAGACCTATACGCGCATCGCTGGCCAGAACTTTAGCCAGGATCCGAAGGCGATGGATGCTTACCTGGCCAAGATTGGCTCCGCGCCCGCTTCGCTGAAGCGCCAAATCCGCGGCGAACTTTCGTGGCAGCGCCTGCTGCGCCGCAACGTCCAGCCGTTCGTCAATGTCTCGGACGACGAAGTGCGTGAAGTGCTGAAGCGGATGCAGGATGCCAAGGGCACCGAGGAATACCGCGTCGGTGAAATCTTCCTCTCGGCCACCGCCGAGAACCGTGAAGCCGTGCTCGCCAACGCCACCCGCATCGTCGAGCAGCTCCGCCAGGGCGGCAGCTTTGTCGGCTATGCCCGCCAGTTCTCCGAAGCTTCGACCGCATCGGTAGGCGGTGACCTGGGCTGGGTTCGCAGCGGCCAGCTGCCGGCTGAACTGGCCACGGCGCTGCAAGGTTTGCAGACTGGCCAGCTTGCCGGTCCGATCGAAATCCGCGGCGGCTTTTCGATCGTCGCTTTGATTGACAAGCGTCAGGTGCTGACCGCCGATCCGCGCGACGCCCTGCTGAGCCTTAAACAGCTGTCGATCAGCTTCCCGCCCGGCACGACCGAGGCCCAGGCAACAGCCAAGGCCCGCACCTTTGCCGATGCCGTTCGCGCTGCGCGCGGTTGCGGCACTGTGGATGCCATCGCCCAGCAGCAGGGCGCCGAAGTGGTCACCAATGATCAGATCAAGGCGCGCGACCTGCCCGGGCCGCTACAGAACATGGTGCTCGGCATGACCCTGGGTGAAGTGACCCCGCCGTTCGGCTCGATCCAGGATGGTGTCCGCGTGCTGATGCTGTGCGGTCGCGATGATCCGAAGGATGCCACTGCGCCGAACTTCGAGCAGATCCAGGGCCAGATCGAGGACGAACGCGTCAACAAGCGCGCCCAGGCCTATCTGCGCGATCTGCGGCGCGACGCCGTGATCGATTACGACTGATCGCGACATGAGCGAGGGGGCACTCGTCGTATCGCTGGGCGATCCGGCGGGGGTCGGTCCCGAACTGATTGCGGCTGCCTGGGCGGCAAGCGATGCTGAGTTGCTGCCGCCATTCGTTGTGGCTGGCGGAGCCGAAGTGCTCGCCGCCGCAGCCGAGATGCGGGGCCTTTCAGTGCCGATCCGCGAGGTGTTCCATCCCGCCGAAGCCCTCGAGTGCTTCGATTTCATGCTGCCCGTGCTGGCCGGTGCCGATGGTGACTACACGCCAGGCACGCCCGGCCGCGCCGGTGCCGAACTCGCCCTCGCCTCGCTTAGCGAGGCGGCCGAACTGACCCGCAATGGCGATTGCTGGGGCCTTGTGACCGCGCCCATCGCCAAGTCCTTACTGGCCGAAGTCGGCTTCGCCCATCCCGGCCAGACCGAATTCGTCGCGGCGGCCTGCGGTGTAGCAGCAGAGGATGCGGTGATGATGCTGGCCGGTCCAAACCTGCGCACGGTGCCCCTGACAGTCCACGTAGCCCTCGCGGCCGTGCCTGGCTTGATCACCGCGGACCTGATTATTCGCAAGGCGCGGATCATGGCGCGGGCGCTAGCGCAGGATTTTGGCATCGAAAGCCCGCACATCGCGATCGCCGCGCTCAACCCCCATGCCGGCGAGGACGGACGGATGGGGCACGAGGATGCTGCCGTGATCGCGCCTGCCATTGCCGCGCTGCAGGCCGAGGGCATTAA
Organism: Sphingomonadaceae bacterium; assembly: GCA_009926135.1. Taxonomy (GTDB): domain Bacteria; phylum Pseudomonadota; class Alphaproteobacteria; order Sphingomonadales; family Sphingomonadaceae; genus Novosphingobium. The sequence goes on along the minus strand of RFPL01000015.1, from coordinate 52,972 downwards.
CGCCACTGGCCCGCACCCAGCCGATGCACTCTTCACCCCTCGCGCCCGCGCCACTTACGATGCCGCGCTCTGCATGTATCACGATCAGGCACTGGTACCGCTGAAAGCGCTCGATTTCGATCAGGGCGTCAACGTCACGCTCGGCCTGCCGATTGTTCGAACCAGCCCCGACCACGGCACGGCGTTCGGGATCGCCGGCCAGAACCTCGCCGATCCGGGCGCGACCATCGCTGCGATCCGCATGGCCGGCGAGATTGCGGCGCGGCGGGCTGGAATTGCCCTTGGCTGAGCTTCCGCCGCTTCGCGATGTCATCAATCGCCACGGCCTGTTCGCCTCAAAGGCGCTGGGTCAGAACTTCCTGTTCGATGAGCAGTTGCTCGACCGGATCGCGGCGATCCCCGGCAAGCTCAAGGGCGCACAGGTGCTTGAAATCGGTCCCGGTCCCGGCGGCCTGACCCGCGCCTTGCTGCGCGCTGGGGCGCAGGTGACCGCGATCGAGATGGACCGCCGCTGCCTGCCCGCCCTAACCGAACTCGCAGATGCTTTTCCCGGCCAGCTCCGCGTGATCGAGGGCGATGCCACCAAGGTCGATCACGGCCTGGACGGGCCATTCCATGTCGTCGCCAACCTGCCCTACAATGTCGGTACCGCGCTGTTCGTCGGCTGGCTCAGCGGCGAAGGCTGGCCACCAAAGTGGGCTTCGCTGACGCTGATGTTCCAACTCGAAGTCGCCCAGCGGATCATCGCGGAGGCCGGCAGCGACGCCTATGGCCGGCTCGCCGTGCTGGCCCAATGGCGGTCCAACGCGAAGATCGCCATGAAAGTCCACCGCAGCGCCTTCACCCCGCCGCCGAAGGTGATGAGCGCAGTGGTCCACGTCACCCCGGCCGACATGCCGAAGGGCGTATCCGCCCGGATGCTCGAACGCGTTACCGAAGCTGCCTTCGGCCAGCGCCGCAAGATGCTGCGCCAGAGCCTCAAGGGTCTGCCTGGCGCGCTGGGTGCACTCGAAACCCTTGGCATCGACCCGGCCCGCCGCGCCGAAACGCTAAGCGTGGCCGAGTTCGTCAGCCTGGCGCGAGTACTCTCCGCCTAGCCCTTTTTCACCCGCCGCCACTGGTGCAGCAGCGGCTCGGTATAACCGCTGGGCTGCTCGACGCCCTTGAACACCAGGTCCAGCGCGGCGCGGAAGGCCGGTGCCTCTTCATTGCCGGTCAGCGGTTCGTAAAGCGGATCGCCAGCGTTCTGGGCATCGACCTTGGCGGCCATGCGCCGCAGGCTGTCCATCACCTGCTCCTTGGTGCAGACGCCGTGGAGCAGCCAGTTGGCCATGTGCTGCGATGAAATGCGAAGGGTTGCGCGGTCTTCCATCAAGCCGATATCGTTGATGTCTGGCACCTTGGAGCAGCCGACGCCCTGGTCGATCCAGCGTACGACATAGCCGAGCAGGCCCTGCGCGTTGTTGTCGAGCTCGGCGCGGACTTCCTCTTCAGACCAGTTGGTGCCTTGCGCCAGTGGCACGGTCAGCAGCGGTTCCAGGCTTGGCGTAGGCTTGCCGGCCAGCTCTCGTTGCGCGGCGAAGACATCGACCGCGTGGTAATGCATCGCGTGGAGCGTCGCGGCGGTGGGTGACGGGACCCAGGCGGTGTTGGCGCCTGACTTGGGGTGGCCGATCTTCTGGACCATCATTTCGCCCATCAGGTCGGGCGCGGCCCACATGCCCTTGCCGATCTGCGCCTTGCCCGAAAGGCCGCAAGCCAGGCCTATCTGGACATTGCGCGCTTCATAGGCGGCGATCCACGAAGAAGCCTTCATGTCGGCCTTGCGGATCATCGCCCCGGCCCGCATCGAAGTGTGGATTTCATCTCCGGTGCGGTCGAGGAAGCCAGTGTTGATGAACACGATCCGGTCCTTCACCGCGTGGATGCAGGCGGCGAGGTTGGCCGAGGTGCGGCGCTCTTCATCCATAACGCCCACCTTCACGGTGTGGCGCGGCAGGCCGAACAGATCCTCCACCGCATCGAACAGATCGTTGGTAAAGGCGCACTCTTCCGGCCCGTGCTGCTTGGGCTTGACGATATAGATGCTGCCGTGGCGACCGTTGCCATACTTGCACAGCCCGGCCAGGTCATGGGCGCCGATCGCGCTGGTGATGACGGCGTCCATGATCCCTTCCGGAATCTCTCTGCCATCGGCCAGCAGGATCGCCGGGTTGGTCATCAGGTGGCCGACATTGCGGACGAACAGCAGGCTGCGGCCCGGGAGGGTCAGATCGCCCCAGACGCGGTCGCCGTTGAGCGTGCGGGTCATCGTGCGCCCGCCCTTCTCGAAGGTTTCGGCCAGATCGCCGCGGATCACGCCCAGCCAGTTGCGATAAGCACCCAGCTTGTCCTCGGCATCGACCGCGGCGATCGAATCCTCGAGGTCGCAGATCGTGGTCAGCGCCGATTCCAGCATCACGTCGGCAATGCCGAGCGGGTCGGTCTTGCCGACCGGGTGATCGCGATCGACCACCACTTCGATGTGCAGGCCATTGTGGCGGAACAGATAGCCGCCCGGCTTCGTCGCGATGAGGTGTTCGCTGGAGCCGCCCGTCAGCGCAGCTTCCCAGCCGGGGATGGCGGAATCGAGGAACTTGCGCACCGCCACGATCACCGCTGCGCCGCGGTCCTCGTCATAGCCGCCCGGGCGAGCTGGCGGCGCATCAAGCGCGTCGGTACCGTAATAGGCATCATATAGGCTGCCCCACCGAGCATTGGCGGCGTTCAGCAGGAAGCGGGCGTTGAGCACCGGCACGACCAGCTGCGGCCCGGCCATGGTCGCGATCTCGGGATCAACATTCTGCGTGCCGACCTGGAACGGCGCCGGTTCGGGCACAAGATAGCCGATCTCACGCAGGAACGCCTGATACTCGCCGCCATCGATTGGCTGGCCGGCGCGGGCCGTGTGCCAGGCATCAATCTGCGCCTGCAGATCCTCGCGCTTGGCAAGGAGCGCGCGGTTGACCGGCTCAAAGCGCGCTACCAGCGCGGCGAACCCGGCCCAGAACTGGCCCAGGTCGTGACCCAAGGGGCTTACGACCTCGTTCTCGATAAAGGCGGCCAGCGCCGCATCGACTTGCAGGCCCGACTTCTCAACCCGATCGCTCATTGTACCTCGCACGCATTGATTCGCGCAGCACGTGGCGGTGCTGCCGACTGGTTCATCAACGATCCCGGGGAGGAAGTCACGCGCCTATGCCGCAGTTGCGAAGTGATGGCAACGGGTCTTGCCGGAGAGGGGGTTGGAACCCCCTGCCGCCTCGGCTAGTGGTGGTAACAGATGCAACAACTTACTTCCGCCGAAGCCGCGCTGGTCGACAATGTCGATGCCGCGCCGATGCTGGATCAGGTGCTGGCCTGGAGCGCGGTGAATACCGGCACCGGCAACCTCTCCGGCCTTGCGCGGTATGTTGCCCTGCTGGCCGATGAATTTGCGGCTCTGCCAGGGGAGATCACCCTCATCGATCCGGCCCCGGTTCGCGCTGTCGCGGCCGATGGACGCGAGATCGAGGTTGGTTACGGCAAGCACCTGGTGCTGCGCGTGCGACCAACGGCCAACCGGCGCTTCCTGCTGACCGGGCACATGGACACGGTCTTCCCGGCCGATCACGCTTTCCAGACCAGTCGCTGGCTCGACGATGAGACGCTGAACGGCCCGGGCGTAGCCGACATGAAGGGTGGGATCGCGGTGATCCTCGCCGCGCTCAAGGCTTTCGAGGGCAGCGCCGCCGCTTCGGGCGTGGGGTATGACGTGCTGCTCAATTCGGACGAGGAGACCGGCAGTCTTTCGTCGGCCCCGCTGATTGCCGAGCTGGCGGCGGGCAAGATCGCGGCGCTGACGTACGAACCTGCTGCTCTGCCCGATGGCACCCTGGCCGGCGCGCGCGGCGGCAGCGGCAATTACAGCCTGATCGTCACCGGAAAATCCGCCCACGCCGGGCGCAATCCGCAGGACGGGCGCAACGCAATCGTGGCGGCAGCTGCGCTGGTTTTGGGGCTGAAGGCGCTGGAACGCCCCGGGCTCAGCATCAACCCGGCGAAGATCGACGGCGGCAGCGCCAACAATGTCGTGCCGGATCATGCCGTGCTGCGGTTCAACATCCGCCCGATGGAAACCGAGCTGGCGGAATGGTTCGAAACTCAGATCAAGCAGTTGATCGCCACTGTTGCTGCTGAGCATGGTGTTGCGATCCATCGCCACGGCGGGATCAGCCGCCCCCCCAAGCCGATCGATCCACCCGCCGAACGGCTGTTCGAACTGGTCCGGACGTGCGGCGCGGCGCTGGGCCAGGCGATCCGCTGGCAAAGCTCGGGCGGGGTCTGCGACGGCAACAACATTGCCGCCTGCGGCGTGCCCGTGGTCGATACCATGGGCGTGCGCGGCGGCGCGATCCATTCGCCTGATGAATTCCTGATTGTTCCTTCGCTGGCCGAGCGCGCGAAATTGTCCGCCCTCGTCCTGCACCGCCTTGCCACTGGAGTAGCCCTGTGACTTTCGTGATCCGTGCGGCCCAGGCCGACGACCTGCAGCACCTCTACGAAATGGCGAAACGGACCGGCGGGGGTTTCACTAACCTGCCGCCTGACCGCAAGGCGCTGACCGCCAAGCTGGAGCGCGGCGCCCAGGCCTTCGCCCGGACCGATGATACCGTTGGCGACGATCTGTTCGTTTTCGTGCTAGAAAACACCGCCACGGGCGAAGTACGCGGCACGTGCCAGGTGTTCTCGGCGGTAGGATTGAAGTGGCCGTTCTATTCCTACCGGATCGGCGCGCTGACCCAACACAGCGAAGAGCTGGGCCGCACTTTTCGCGCTGATATCCTCAACTTGTCGACTGATCTTGAGGGCGCGAGCGAGGTTGGCGGGCTGTTTCTGCATCCCGGTGAGCGCGCCGGTGGCCTGGGCCTGCTAATCGCCCGCAGCCGCTATCTGTTCATTCGCAACCACCGCCAGCGCTTTGCCGACCGGACCCTGGCCGAACTGCGCGGCGTCATCGACGAGGCCGGCGGATCGCCCTTCTGGGATGGTGTCGCGGGGCGGTTCTTCGGGATGAACTTCCAGGATGCGGACGAATTCAACGCCAAGTTCGGCAACCAGTTCATTGCCGATCTGATGCCCAAGCACCCGGTCTACATCGCCATGCTGTCGGAAGCCGCGAAAGCGGTGATTGGCGTTCCCCACCCCTCCGGTCGCGCCGCGATGCGGATGCTGGAAGAGGAAGGCTTCGCTTGGGAAAACTACATCGACATCTTCGACGGCGGCCCGACCATGACCGTGCGCACCGACCAGATCCGCTCGATCCGCGAGGCGAATGATGATGCCGTGGTCACAATCGATGCCAGCCTTGGCGATCATAAGGGCGGTGAAAAGCGTTTGCTGGCCACAGGCCAGCTGGCCGGGTTCCGCACAGCCTATGGCTGGGTCGAACAGCGGGCCGGCGGGCTTGCGCTTGATCCCGGCAGTGCTGCCCTGCTGGGGCTCGAACCGGGGATGACTGTCACCCATGTCGCGCGGGGCTGAGCCATGAGCCTGGTTGAAATCAACTTCGACGGGATCGTCGGCCCAAGCCACAACTATGCCGGGCTTAGCCTGGGCAACATCGCTTCGGCCAGCAATGCCGGAGACACGTCCTACCCGCGCGCCGCCGCGCTGCAGGGGCTGGACAAGATGCGGCACAACCTGGCGCTAGGGCTGGTCCAGGGCTTCCTGCTGCCACTTCCCCGCCCCAACGCAGCGTTCCTGAACGCCATTGGTGCGGACGGCAGCGAAGACCGCCGGCTGCTCGCCGCCGCCTGGTCGGCCAGCTCGATGTGGACGGCCAATGCAGCAACCGTATCGCCTGCACCCGATACTGCCGATGGCCGCTGTCACCTGACCGCAGCAAACCTTGTCACCATGCCGCACCGCAGCCAGGAATGGCCCGATACCGTGAAGCAATTGCGGGCCGCCTTTGCCGATGCGGCACACTTTGCGGTCCACGATGCTGTCCCGGCCTGTTTCGGCGATGAGGGCGCGGCCAATCACATGCGGATGGGCACCGGCCACGGCGATCCGGGACTTGAAATCTTTGTCTATGGCAAGAGCGGTGGCCCCTTCCCCGCCCGCCAGCATGAACAAGCCAGCCGCGCGGTCGCACGCCTCCACGGACTCGATCCGGCGCACACCCTGTTCGTTGAGCAGAACCCGCAAGCGATCGCCGCCGGGGCGTTCCACAACGACGTGGTCGCGGTGGCCAATGAGCGTGTGTTGTTCACGCATGAACTGGCCTTCGCCGATCCCGCGGGCACTTACGCGGCGATCCGGGACGTGCTCCCCGAGGCGGAGATCGTGATCGTTCCGGCCGAGGCGGTCAGCCTGGCCGATGCGATCAAGAGCTACTTGTTCAACGCCCAGCTGCTCACCCTGCCTTCGGGCGAGATGGGCCTGGTGATCCCGCTCGAAGCCTGGGAGCACCCTTCGGTGCGCGCCTGGCTCGACGCGATGCTGGCCAGCAACGGTCCGATTCGCCAGGTGCTGCCGGTGGACGTGCGCCAGTCGATGGCCAATGGCGGCGGTCCGGCCTGTCTGCGGCTGCGGGTTGTTGCCGATCCGGCGACTGTCGATCCGCGCTTTCTGCTGGATGAAGCCAAGGTCGCACGGATCGAGGCAGTGATCGCCGCTCACTGGCCCGAGGCGATCCGGCCCGACCAGCTGGGCGATCCCGCATTGGCCGAACAGCTTGTCGCCGCCCGGCAGGCCTTGCTTGCTGCGCTCGATCTCCTCGAACTCATTTAATGTCGAAGTGCCTTACAATGGGACAGGCAGTTAACCAGTCCCTTGCGCGGATGTCCTGAACTGGCATGATGATTGCTGCCACGACCGTTAAGCAAGGGCGAGGGACTATGCTGCAGAAGATCAGCCGGCTATTCGTGATCAAGACCCCGCTCGAGGCGTATCTCATCATCTATGCGCTGGCGCTGGGTGCGGTAGAGCGCGGCTCGGTCTACCTGACGCAGTTCCCGGGCTTTGGCGGCAAGCTGCTGTTTCTGGCCTGTACCGGCGCGGTGTTCATGGCCGGTGCAAAAATCCTCGACTGCATCAAGCACGAACAACGGCAGGCGCAAGACGCAGCCTGAAGCCATTGGTGCCGCGATGGAGTGAGTGGGGGTTTCTGTTGCTACGTACCCCCGGACGCCCGGTTTCCGATTCTGTTACCCGGTTCGGTCCGAACCGTGCTGTCGTTTTGTAAATTCAGGCCGTTAGGCCGTCACATTACGCCGCGAGAGCAAGTGCTTCGTTGTCGTTGGCACTTGTGAGTTTTGAGCCTTGAACGGGTTACTCAGCCCGGGCGAAAACTGCGCTTTTCAACACACGTCGATCCTAGTTCGGCCCCGTCAACACCTCTGCGACAACAGAGACCCGCCGAAACGGGAGGGTGATGGTGGAGCCGCCGGGTACCGCCCCCGGGTCCGCTGCATCTATTGCACGCCGCAATTTATCGCCATAGCCGGGCGAACCCGGCAAGAACCAATATAGGATAGCGCGCCTCAAATGAAAAGGGCGGGAGCTAGGCCCCCGCCCTTTCCGTTTGCGACCCACCGCAAATCAGCCCTTCTTGAGCACGTCCCTGATCTCGGTAAGCAGTTCGACCTCGCTCGGCCCGGTGGCAGCCGGCGGCGGCGGCATCAGCTTGCTGGCCTGGCGCACGATCAGGAAAATCACGAAGGCCAGGATCAGGAAGTTGATCACCGCGGTGATGAAGCTGCCCCAGGCAATCACGGTCGCGCCGGCCGCCTTGGCCGCCGCCAGCGTAGCTCCGGCGGGGGCTTCACCCGCCAGCACGGTGTACTTGTTCGAAAAATCGACCCCGCCGGTGATGAAGCCGATCACGGGCATGATCACATCGTCCGTCAGCGATGATACGATCTTGCCAAAGGCCGCGCCAATGATCACGCCGACCGCCAGATCCAGCACATTGCCGCGCGCGATAAAGGCTTTGAATTCGCTAAGCATATTGCGTCCCCTCCACTCATTCCCGCCAATAGGTAAAAACTGCCACGAAAGACCCCGGCTCACAACAATCAATTGCAGGAAAACGATTTCTGCGTGCGCCGCTTGAACCGGGCGCAGCCCACGCTACATCCATGAACAGTCGCGGCCGGGTGGGCCGCCTTGAAAAAGGGATGCCCTGCATGACCGCTGCGATTGTCCGCCGTTTTGGCCGCCTTGCCTTGGTTGCCGCCGCTGCTGCCGCCTTGGCAGGGTGCGGCATCAATTCGGTTCCGACCGCTGAGGAAGCTGCCAAGGCCAAGTGGTCCGATGTCGAAAGCGCCTATCAGCGCCGCGCCGACCTGGTGCCCAACCTGGTCGAAACCGCCAAGGCTGCTGCGGCTTCGGAAACCACGATCCTGACCAACGTCACCAATGCCCGCGCCGCGGCGACGTCGATCAACGTGCGCACAGAGGACCTTTCCGACCCCGCCACTTTCGAGAAGTTCCAGAGCGCGCAGAACCAGTTGACCCAGGCGCTGGGTCAGTTGCGAACCGTGGTCGAGAACTATCCCCAGCTGCAGAGCCAAGCCCGCTTTGCAGACCTGATGGCGCAGTTGGAAGGTACCGAGAACCAGATCAACGTGGCCCGCATGCGCTACAACGAAGCCGTTCAGGAGTATAACACCACGATCCGCACCTTCCCCGACGCGATCGGTGCCAAGGTGATTTACGGTGCCAAGCCGATGATCGGGTTCAAGGCCGATCCGGGCGCTTCCGCAGCGCCCAAGGTCAATTTCGGCACTGGCCCGGCCGCCCCGGCCCCCGGCGCAAATGACAACGCCGCTCCGGCCTCGTCCGCAGCAGCCGCGAACTGATCGCGGGAGCAACGGGGACGCGCGCGATGCGCTTTATCCTGACCGGGCTGCTCGCCGCGCTGGCCCTCCTTGGTGCCAGCGCGGCGGAGGCCGCTTATCCCGCCCGACCGGAAGGCCCGGTGCTGGATGCCGCCAGCATCATCCCGGATGGCGATGAAGCCGCGCTCGATGCCAAGCTGCGCGAATACAACCAGCGCACCGGGCGCGCCGTGGTTGTCGCCACTGTCCCTTCACTCGACGGCGAGACGATTGAGCTCTACGCGGTCAAGCTGTTCGAAGCCTGGGGCATCGGCGGCAAGGAAACGGACCAGGGCCTGTTGCTGCTGGTCGCACCCAACGAACGCAAGGTGCGGTTCGAGACGGGCTACGGCCTCCACGGTATCTTCCCGGACGTTTACGCCGCGCGCATCATCCGCGGCGAAATCACCCCGCGCTTCAAGGCCGGCGATCTGCCGGGCGGGATCAACGCGGGCATCGACACCGCAATCGCCCAGCTTGATCGCAATCCAGCCGAAGCCAAGGCCGTTGCAGAAGCTGCTGCGGCGGCCGAAGCGGCCCGGCGCAAGGGCGGCGGGGAAACCAGCGGCGGTGCGGTCATTTTCTGGATCATGATGATCCTGTTCTTCATGCTGATGTTCGGCCGGCGCCGGCGCGGATATCGCCGCAGCGGGATCGATCCCGGGATCGTGCTCTGGGGTGTCAGCGAGATCCTGCATCATGCCAATCGCGGCGGCGGCGGCGGCGGTTTCGACTTCGGCGGTGGCGGTGGCGGCGGCGGCTTTGGCGGCTTCGGCGGCGGCGGCTCTGGCGGCGGCGGCGCATCGGGGGGCTGGTAATGGCAAAAGGCGCAATCCACCTCACCCCGGCCGAGCATGAAACTGTATCGACAGCGGTTGCCGCGGCTGAAAGCAGCAGCGCTGGCGAAATCGTCACCATCGTGACCGACCAGTCAGATGGCTATGCCGACGTCGCACTGGCCTGGGCCGCGCTAGTGGCGATGACCGCGCTGACCATGCTGTCGCTGTTCCCGGCGTTCTACCTGGGGCTTTACGACCGCGTGCTGGGTGACTGGGGCCGCGAGTGGACGCCGCAGGGGATCTTCACCCTCGCCGCAACTGTCGCGATCCTGAAATTCCTTGGCATGGTGCTGCTGCAACTGTGGCGACCACTGAAGTTCTGGCTGGTGCCCGGCTTGATCAAGGCCGCGCGGGTCCGCGCCCGCGCCGAAACCTGCTTCAAGGTCGGGGCCGAACGCCGCACCCATGGCCGCACCGGCATCCTGATCTACGTCAGCATGGCCGAACACCGCGCCGAGATCGTGGCCGACGCCGCCATCGCCGGCAAGGTCAGCCCCGAAGTCTGGGGCGAGGCCATGGCCGCCCTGCTAAAGGGCCTGCGCGCCGATGACCTGGCTGGCGGACTAGTCGGCGCGATCGAGAAGGTCGGCGCAGTCCTTGCCCAGCACTTCCCGCGCGCCGCCGATGACCAGAACGAACTGCCGGACCGGGTGATCGAGGTATGAGCCTGGATCAGGACGCGCCCGAACAGGTCCACTGGCAAGGCAAGTACATCGTCGCCAAGACCCGCGGGCGTTGGGAGTACGTCAGCCGCGCGCGCGGCATCCGCGCCGCTGTCATCATCGCGATCGACCCGGACGACCATGTCATCCTGGTCGAGCAGTACCGCGTCCCGCTCGGCCGCGCCTGCATCGAACTGCCCGCCGGCCTGATCGGTGACGAGACCGAGGGCGAAGACCCCGCCGATGCCGCCGCCCGCGAGCTTGAGGAAGAGACCGGCTACCGCGCCGGGCGGATCGAGGTGCTGGGCGAGTTTCACTCCTCCCCCGGCATGGTCAGCGAGAGCTTCACCCTGCTGCGCGCCCACGACCTGACCAGGGTCGGCCCGGGCGGCGGGACCGAGAGCGAGCAGATCACCGTCCACCGCGTACCCCGCGGCAACCTTCCCGCCTTCATCGCCGAACGCCGCGCCAGGGGCGATGCGATGGACGTCAAGCTGCTGCTCCTGCTCGGGCCGCAACTCCTCGGGTAAAGCGCCGAACGCCCCCTCGCCAACCCTTCCGATTGCCGCTATCCACTCGGCCAAGAACAGGGAGAGGACGACATGGCAGGACGGGTTGCGGGCAAGAAGGCACTGATCACCGGCGCGGCACAGGGACTGGGCGCTGCCCAGGCGATGATGCTGGCGCGCGAAGGTGCCACCGTGCTGCTCGCCGACATCAACGCCGCAGGCGCCGCCCAGCAGGCTGAGGCAATCAATGCCGAACTCGGCGCCGGCACCGCCTTCTCGGTCGCGCTCGATGTCACCAGCGAAGACCAGTGGGTCGCCGCGATCGAATACGCCGCCAAGGCGCTCGGCGGGCTTTCGGTCCTCGTCAACAACGCCGGGATCGGGGTGCGCGGCAACATCGAGACCTGCACCCTGGCCGATTGGCACAAGGGCTTTGCCGTCAACGTCGATTCGGTCTTCCTCGGCTGCCAGAAGGCTATGCCGCTGCTGAAGGACAACCAGCCCGGCTCGATCATCAACATCTCCTCGATCGCCGGCCTGATCGCGTCCGATACCATGCCCGGCTACAACGCTAGCAAGGCGGCGGTGTGGATGCTGTCCAAGTCGGTCGCGCTGTACTGCGCCAAGATGGGCTGGGACATCCGCTGCAACTCCGTCCACCCGACCTTCATCGATACCCCGATCCTCGATGGCATGGTCGCCTCCTCGGGCAAGGCCAAGGACGTGATCATGGACAAGCTGGCCCGCCAGATCCCCTTGAAGCGAGTCGGCCAGCCAGACGACATCGCCAACGGCGTGCTCTACCTCGCCAGCGACGAGAGCCGCTTCATGACCGGCGCCGAGCTCAAGCTCGACGGCGGCATTTCGGCGATGTAACCCACGGGCCATGGGGGACACCGCCACCACCAAGCCCCGCGCCTTCCGCGTCACCTCGTTCGATGTGGCGGCCGAAGCCGGCGTAAGCCAGTCCACGGTTAGCCGCGCGCTGGCCGGGGACCCGGTGGTAAGCGAGGCGACCCGCGCCCGCGTGTTCGAAGCCGCCCGCCGCCTCAACTACGCGGTGGACGAGAACGCCGCCCGGCTCCGTTCCGGCCGCACCGCCACCCTCGCCGTGGTGGTGATCTGCCGGCCGGACGAGGACCGCAAGGACCTCAACCCCTTCACTTACGCGCTGCTCGGCACGGTCTGCGCCGCTGCCTCGACCCGCGGGTACGAGACGCTGGTTTCGTTCCAGGACGGGCCGGAGAACCTCTCCGGCCGCTATGAGGACCGCCGCCGCGCCGATGGCCTGATCGTGATCGGCACGACCCAGAACCTGCCGGCCTGGACCTATTACCGCGACCTTGGCCTCGGCGGCACCCGGCTGGTCTGCTGGGGCAGCCCGTTTGACGAGCTGGACTGGATCCGCAGCGATAACCACGCCGGCGCTCTGCTCGCCACCCGCCACCTGATCGAGGCCGGCTATCGCGCCCCCGCCTGCATCGGTTCCGAAGCCTCGCTCCAGCGCCAGTTCAAGGAACGCTACGATGGCTATGTCGCCGCGATGCAGGAAGCCGGGCTGACCCCGCACCTGGTCGAGATCGAGGAAGGCCTGCCGCGCGAGGAACAGGGCCGCCGCGCCGCACGCCAGCTGATCGAGGCTGGCCTGCCGTGCGATGCCATCTTCGCCGTCTGTGACGAGATCGCGCTCGGCACCCTGCGCGAACTGTCCGAGGCCGGCGTGGCCGTCCCCGGCCGGCTCGGCCTGATCGGCTTCGACGGCATCCGCGCCAGCGCCAATGCCATGCCGCCGCTGTCCTCGATCCAGCCAGACTTTGCCGCCGCCGGGGCCATGCTGGTCGACAAGCTGCTGGCAACCATCGCCGGAGAGCCGAACAGCGATCGCCGCGTGCCGGTCACCCTGCTGGCCCGCGAAAGCACCCGCCGCCCGTAAGCCCCGGTGCCGCCTGCCCTGCGCGCAGGTTGACACAGTTGACACGGCGTCCGCTTCTTCCAACAGGCGTTTTGCCGCGCAATTCCGGGCTTTCCCGCCAGCTTTCCGGCGCCGGGCGACCACGGAAAAATAATAAACACCACCGCCGCCTCAGCCGGCCGCGACCTGTTCCAGCAACCGCTCGAACCCGCGGGCATATTCCGGTGCCAGCGGCTTGCGCGCCACCTTGTAGGGGTTTGCCAGCAGCCATTGCGCCAGGCGGTTGTCAAAGCGGCGGGTCGTGCCGACCAGCTCGCCGTGATAGTAATGCTGTATTTCCTGGCCATGCAGCGCCCGGTCCATCAGCGCCTGGGCCAACGCCTGCATCCCGCACTCCAGCGCCAGATCCCAGCCCATCGCAAAGGGCTGCCCCTGCAGCCGGTTGCGCAGGCCATAGGCCGCGGTCCGGCTCATCCCCACCGCCTTCGCCGCCGCCGCGACCGACTGCGTCGCCGCCAGCTCGCGCAGGAAGGTCACCATCTTCGGGCGGGTCCACTGGTTGTGGCGCGCGGTGGCGGGGGGATCGACCTGTTCCACCTCGCCACACCGGACGGGCGCAGGCAACGGCGCTGCGCCGGGGACGGAGGGGTGCGGTTCTTCGCTGTCGGACATGGTTCACCTCGCGGTTAGCGTGAAGGGAAACCGGCCCAATTATAGGATTTTGGGGGAGTAGGAAAATGAACTTAGGCGAGACTAAGCTTTGATGTATCTCGTATCAAATACAGTCTTTCCTTGGATAACTTTTATCATCCCTGCGTCGGTCATTCGCCTCAGCGTGTGCTTCATCGCGTTTTCCGAGCCGATATTTGTGATTTCGCGAGCCTGCTTATTCGAAATGAAATCGTTATTTTCCAGAAATTCCATAATGAGTTGCTCAGGCGAAGCGAGAGATTCGTGCTTGAGCGTGACAATCACGTTCATACCCTGTTGTTTTATCTCTGGCTCAACCAGGCGAACAGTCTTCATGGCCTCAAAGGCGGTATTTAACCCTTCACCGACATCCTTGTTTGGCGGATCTGGGAACTTATTTATTAATCGAACGATGATCCCATTTCTAGAAAACCTTTCTTCCAAAATGTTTTCAGGGGTAATGTGAGCAGGCAAAAGCCCCGGACTCTGAACCTCAACTCTATTGTCAAATATTCTAATATGTACGTCGTCTGGAATGCTGTAATCTCTGTGTAAAACAGCGTTAGTTACAATTTCATGTAGAGCCTCACGAGGGTATTTTGCATGAGCAAGTCCCCCAGGAGTCATTATATTTATTTTTTCAATTTGCTGAACAGTTTTGTTTACTGCATTCTTTATTAAATCATATGCGCAGCCTTCGACAGTAATCGGATCAAAAGCGAGCACTGATCGCTCACCTTCTTCCCGGGTCATGTATCTATAAATTTTTATTCCTGATCGCTTCGGAAGTAGGGCCTGAGGTTCATCAGCAAAGAGAAGCGCACCGGCAACTGTCGGCTTTTCATCCCTGAGCAATTGCTGCTTCTTTAGCCATCTGGCCCCGTCTGTCATCGGCAAAACTTGCGACATAAATCCTGCGACAACGTCTGAATCGGTTATAATATCGATAGAAGAATTAATCAGCTCTGTTTCAAATGAAGTTAATCCCTTGTTGCGCTTTAGTCGCTCTAAGGAGGGAACATCATCTTGTGGAAGATTTTGTGCACTTCGGCGCAAGTAAACTTTTCGGTCAGAAGCAGAAACTACATCATGAGCTTTTTGAACTTCAACCTTTAGTACGACACCTTGACGCGCTTCACATTTCAGGAACACGTAATCAAAACCATGTCCCAAAGGAAAAATGTTCTCAAATGCCTGAATGTGCCCATTGAAGCTCTCAACATCTTCAAATCCCCGCCAGGACCTAGGATCGTCTTCAATACCAATGTAAACTTCTCCGCCATCTGCGTTCGCAAAGGCGCTAATGGTTCGGGACAGCTTAGCGGGGCTTACATCAATAGACTTAAGGTCAAGGAAATGGCCTTCCTTCAGGGCGACGATTCTAGCGGATTCTTCTTCCGAGAGCGACAACGTCTGCACCCGTATCTCCTACATCTATGGCGGCAATTGGCACCCTTAATAAGTACAAACTCTTACTTACTCAACGCATTTCGCCACAGATTTGATGCTTGCCGCCTTGGCTGGATATCTCCTTAATGCCCCAACAACGGCGCCAGATACCGCCTGGTATAGCCCCGCCAACTTTACCACCTGTGGGGGTACGTTCCGCGCGCCCCGGCGTGCGCCAAAGCAGACTATCCTTACCGGTTAAGCAACGGCGCCAGATATCGCCCGGTAAAGCTCCGCTCCACCTTCACCACCTGCTCGGGTGTGCCCTCGGCCACAATCTCCCCACCGCGCACGCCGCCCTCTGGCCCAAGGTCGATGATCCAGTCGGCCACCTTGATCACATCGAGGTTGTGTTCAATCACCACCACCGAATTGCCCTGGTCAACCAGGCGGTGGAGCACTTCGAGCAGTTTGCGGACGTCTTCGAAGTGGAGGCCGGTGGTCGGTTCATCGAGGATGTAGAGCGTCTGCCCGGTTGACCGCCGGCTGAGTTCCTTGGCCAGTTTCACCCGCTGCGCTTCCCCGCCCGACAGGGTCGTGGCCTGCTGGCCGACCTTGACGTAGCCGAGGCCCACCTCGTTCAGCATGTGCATCTTGTCACGGATCGGGGGGACGGCCTTGAAGAATTCTTCCGCGTCCTCGATCGTCATGTCGAGCACATCGGCGATCGAGTGGCCCTTGAACTTTACCTCCAGCGTTTCGCGGTTGTAGCGCTTGCCGCCGCATTCCTCGCACGTCACGTAAACGTCAGGGAGGAAGTGCATTTCGATCTTGATCAGGCCGTCGCCCTGGCACTTCTCGCACCGCCCGCCCTTGACGTTGAAGGAGAACCGCCCAGCCTTGTAGCCGCGCGCGCCGCTCTCCGGCAGGCCGGCGAACCAGTCCCGGATCTGGGTGAAGGCGCCGGTATAGGTTGCCGGGTTGCTTCGCGGGGTGCGGCCGATCGGGGACTGATCGATCTCGATCACCTTGTCACAGTGCTGGAGGCCGGTGACCTTGTCATGCGCCCCGGCGATCACCCGCGCGCCGTTCAAGGTGCGGGCCGCGCTGGCATAGAGCGTATCGAGCGTGAGGCTGGACTTGCCGCTGCCCGAAACGCCGGTCACGCAAGTGAAGGTGCCGAGCGGAATCGCGGCGGTGACCCCGCGCAGGTTGTTGGCGCGGGCGTTGTGGACCGTCAGCTTGTGGCCGTTGCCCTTGCGGCGCTTGGCCGGGACTTCGATCCGGCGCGCGCCGGTGAGGTACTGGCCGGTGAGGCTGTTCGGGGCGTCCAGGATATCCTGCAGGGTGCCCTGGGCGACGATCTCTCCGCCGTGGACCCCGGCGCCGGGGCCGAGATCGACCACGTGATCGGCGGCGCGGATCGCGTCCTCGTCATGTTCGACCACGATCACCGTGTTGCCCAGGTCGCGCAGCCGCTTGAGCGTGATCAGCAGCATATCGTTATCGCGCTGGTGCAGGCCGATGCTCGGTTCGTCCAAAACGTACAAAACGCCGGACAATCCTGAACCAATCTGGCTCGCCAGGCGAATGCGCTGGCTTTCCCCGCCCGAGAGCGTGCCGGAGGTGCGATCAAGGTTGAGGTAATCGAGCCCGACGTTGTTGAGGAAGCCCAGCCGCTCGTTGATCTCCTTCAGGATCGCGCGGGCGATCTGGCTTTGCTGGCTGGTCAGCTGGCCATCGAGCGCGCCGAACCATTCGACCGCATCGGAGACGGACAGGCGCGTGATCGAGGAGATGTCCGCCCCCCCGACCTTGACCGAGAGTGCCTCGGGCTTGAGCCGCTTGCCTTCGCAGGTTTCGCAGGGCTGCGCGGTCTGGAACTTGCCCAGCTCTTCGCGCATCCAGGCGCTTTCGGTCTGCAGCAGCCGGCGGTTGAGGTTGCCGATCACGCCTTCGAACGGCTTCTTGACCGTGTAGCTCTTTTTCCCGTCGATGAAGGTCAGGTTGACCGGCCGCCCGGCGGTGCCGTGGAGGATGACGATCCGCACTTCGACCGGTAGCTCCTGCCACGGGGTGTCGAGGCTGAAGCCGAACTCCGCTGCCAGGCTGGCCAGCACCTGCATGTAATAGGGCGACGGCGGGTTGCTCTTCGCCCAGGGCACGACCGCGCCCTGCTTGAGGGAGAGCGCCTCGTTCGGCACGACCAGCTGCGGATCAAACAGCAGCTTCTCGCCCAGCCCGTCGCAGGCCGGGCAGGCGCCCATCGGGGCGTTGAAGCTGAACAGGCGCGGCTCAAGGCTTTCAATGGTGAAACCGGAGACCGGGCAGGCGAACTTTTCGGAGAAGACGATGCGGTTGTCGGGCAGGCCGGCGCCCTTCATCGCGCCGCCCTTCTCCCCCTCACGCCCCGGCACCACGCCGTCGGCCAGGTCGATATAGGCCAGGCCATCGGCCAGCTTCAGCGCCTGCTCGAAGCTGTCGGCCAGCCGGGTCTCGATCCCTTCGCGCACGGCGATCCGGTCAACCACGACCTCAAGGTCATGCTTGTACTTCTTGTCGA
The DNA here is from genome assembly GCA_009926135.1 of Sphingomonadaceae bacterium. Taxonomy (GTDB): domain Bacteria; phylum Pseudomonadota; class Alphaproteobacteria; order Sphingomonadales; family Sphingomonadaceae; genus Novosphingobium. The sequence goes on along the minus strand of RFPL01000015.1, from coordinate 35,502 downwards.
GCGCGGGGGCGTCCTCGATGGCGTAGAACTCGCCATCAATCCGCACGCGGGTGTAGCCGGCCTTCTGCCATTCGGCGAGTTCCTTGCGGTATTCGCCCTTGCGGCCGCGCACCACGGGGGCGAGCAGATAGGCGCGCGTCCCCTCGGGCAGGGCCATGACTCGGTCAACCATCTGGCTGACGGTCTGGGCGCTGATCGGCTCACCCGTGGCGGGGCTGTAAGGCACCCCGGTGCGCGCCCAGAGCAGGCGCATGTAGTCATAGATCTCGGTGACCGTGGCCACGGTCGAGCGCGGGTTGCGGCTGGTGGTCTTCTGCTCGATCGAGATCGCGGGGCTCAGGCCGTCGATATGCTCGACATCGGGCTTCTGCATCATCTCGAGGAACTGGCGCGCATAGGCCGAGAGGCTCTCGACATAACGGCGCTGGCCCTCGGCATAGATCGTGTCGAACGCCAGGCTCGACTTGCCGGAACCCGACAGGCCGGTGATCACGATCAGGCTGTCGCGCGGCAGCTCGACATCGAAGCCCTTGAGATTGTGTTCCCGGGCACCCCGGACGACGATTTTGGACAGTGACATGGCCCGTCCGTTCCAGATTTGTTCGATTCTGGCAAGGGGGCCGGAGGGCTGTGTCCGCTGCGCGCACGGCGGCCGCTGAAGCGCCCCGTTCCTGCGACCAGCCGCGCACCGTTTACCGCAAATCGGATTGTTCCCGTTAACCTCTTGGCCGCACAAGCGGAACAGGTCCAAGGGAGGGTCGCATCCGATGAAATCTCGCTTTATTGCCGGCGCACTGGCGCTGTCCGTCATCGCCGTATCGAGCCCCGGCCTGGCCGACGATCCGAACGATCCCCTGCTGAGCAAGAGCGCCGCGGCGCGCGCCAAGGACAAGGCGATCATCCGCCAGCTCAACATCAACGAGCTGAACCACGTCCGCGCCCGCGATGCCGGCTATGCCCAGGACTGGCAGGCCTACCGCGAGCAGCCTGCCCGGCAGGCAGAGTACGAGCGCGAACGCGCCGCCTATGAAAAGAAGATGGCCGCCTGGCGCGAAGCCGTGCGGCGCTGCCGCGCGGGCGATTACAGCTATTGCGACAACTGAGGCGGGTCAGACCGCCAGCGCGCGCTTGCCCGGCTCGCCCAGCCAGCGCGCCTTGACGCCCCAGACCTGTTCCAGCACCGGCTCTGCCAGGGCCAGCCCCGGCGGGCCATCGGCGGCCAGCGTACCCTGGTCCAGCACCACCACCCGGTCAGCATGGTTCATCGCCAGCGCCAGGTCATGCAGCACCAGCACCACGCCCATCCCCTGCCCGGCACAGGCGCGCAGGTGACCGAGCAAGGATAGCTGGTGGGCTAGATCCAGGTTCGCCAGGGGCTCGTCCGCCAGCAACCAGCGCGGGGTGCCAGCCAGGACCCGGGCCAGCAGCGCGCGGGCGCGCTCACCGCCCGAAAGCTGCGATACCGGGCGTTGCGCAAAGGCTGGCAGATCAAGCGCCTCCAGCGCCGCGTTGACGGCGGCGGAATCTTCGGCCGCGCTGGTTCGCCAGGGCAGCCGGCCCAGCCCAGCCAGGGTCGCCACCGACACGTCCCAGGCCACTTCCGGCGTCTGCGGCAGATAGCCCAGTGCGCGGGCGCGGGCTTCGGGATTGAGGTCGCCGAGCGGCACGCCATCAAGCGTGACGGCACCGGCAGCGGGCTTGATCAGCCCGCCCAGGCAGGACAGCAAGCTTGACTTGCCCGCCCCGTTCGGCCCGCAGATCGCGGTCACCTCACCCGCGCGCAGGTTCAGCGAGACACCGCGCAGGCGGCCGGGGAGGACGAGGGCTTCAGCCGCCAGCATCACACCAACTCCCGCCGCAAGCGCAGCAGCAGGTGGAGGAAGAACGGCGCGCCCAGCAGGCTGAGCGCAATCCCCAGCCGCAGCTCGCCCCCGGCCAGTGGCAGCACGCGGCAAAGGCAATCGGCCACCAGCACCAGCAGCGCGCCCGCGAGCGCAGATGGCAGGATCAGGCAGCTCGGCCGGCCATCGGTGAAGGGGCGGACGAAATGCGGCACCATTAGCCCGACGAAGCCGATGATCCCCGCGACCGCCACCCCGCCACCGACGGTCAGACCGACGCCCAGCACCAGCAACATTTGCAAGCGCCGTGGATCAAGACCAAGCGAGCGGGCGGCGGCCTCGCCGAGCGTCAAGGCATCGAGGCCCCGGCCCGCCGCTTGCAACACGGCGATTCCAGCCAGGGTCAGCGGTGCGGCGATCCACACTTCGCGCCACGATCGGTCGGTCAGCGCGCCCATCAGCCAGGTAACGATCTCGCTCATTGCGAAGGGCGTGGGCGAGAGGCTGATGGCGAGGCTCATCAAGGCCCCGGCCAGACTGGCGATCATCATGCCGGCCAGCGTGAACAGCACTACTCCGCCCTGTCGGCCAGCGATCAGCGTCAGGAGCAACATCGCCCCCGCCGCGCCGATCAGCGCGAAGGCGGGCAGTGCCCAGCCGGTGCTGGCCCAGCCGGTCCAGAAGCTCAGCACCGCACCCAGCGCCGCGCCGGGGGCAATCCCGAACAGGCCCGGATCGGCCAGCGGATTGCGCAGATAGCCCTGCATCGCCGCGCCGCTTGCCCCCAGCCCCGCGCCCAGCAAGACCGCCAGCACCGCGCGCGGCAGCCGCAGTTCGGCCAGAATCAGGCTGGCTTCCGGACCAAGCGGCGCAGTCGGATCAATCCACACCCGCCCCGCCAGCAGCGAGAGCGGCAGGGCCAGCGTCAAGGCCGCAAGCAACAGGGCGATCGGGCGAGTCACTGGATCGCCCGCCGCACTTCGGCCAGCCGCGCCAGGGTTTTCGGGATGGTCGGCCCGCCGCACCACAGCAGCGCGGGTGCCAGCGGAGCGCGGGTTGTGCCTTTCAGCCCCGCCAGCGCCGGATGGCCAAGCAGGCGGTCCTCCTCGCCGTGGCTGTTCCCGGCGGCCAGAATCACGCGCGGCGGATTGGCCAGCATGGCTTCGAGCGGCAGGTGGCTGGCCTGCGACAGCCCGCGCGCGGCCGCAGTGTTCGTGAAGCCGGTGTGGGCCATCAGCGCAGTGATCAGTGTCCCCTCGCCCGCCACGATCCCGCCGCCCTGCCAGACAATCGCCGCCACTGACGGGCCAGCTGGTGCCTTGCTGGCAGCGAGCGCAGCCTCGATGCGCCGCACCAGCGCTTCGCCGCGCTCCGGGTGCCCGGCCAGCGCAGCGAGGCGGCGGACCTGCGCCACACTGTCCGGCACGGTTGCGGCGATCGGCATCTGTTCGAGCTTCAGTCCCAGCCGCTGCAGCGCCGCGCGGGTGGCTGGCGGGGTAAAAGTGCCATCGACCACCACATCGGGCTTCAGCGCCAGCACTTCCTCGACCGAGCCGCCTGTCGCGCGGAAGCGGCGCGCCGTGGTGATATCCATCGAGGACCCGGCAGGGTCCTGGCTATAGTGCGAGATTGCCAGGAGCTGTGCCGGATCCGCCACTTCGGCCAGGATGGCGTCGGTGCAGGGATTGAGGCTGACCAGGGTTGGCAGCGACCTTGTCGCATCTGGCGAGGCAGCCTCGCGCGCCGGCGCGGCAGTGCAACCTGCCAGCGCCAGTGCCACAAGGCCGCCCCAGGACTTCACCATTTCGCCCTGATACCGACGAACGCCGAGCGGCCATAAGTGCCGTAGCCGGCGACGGTCTGGTAAGCAGTATCAGTCACGTTCTCCACCCGGCCATAAAGTTCAAACCGGTCCCCCAACGGCAGGCTGGCGCGCAGCGTCAGCAGGCCGTAGCTTTCCAGCCGGGTGAAATTGCCGCGATCGTCAAAGCTGTCGCCAGCGAAACGCAGATCGGCTCCAAGTTTCAAGCCCGCCAGCGGCGTTTGCCAGTCCAGTCCGGCGCTGGCCAGATCGCGCGGACGGCGCGGCAGGTCATTGCCGGTTACCCGGTCGGTTGCCTTGAGGTGGCTGAAAGCCGCGCGGGCGCGGAGCTGGTCGGTCAGCGCAATGCCCCCTTCCAGCTCAATCCCCTCGGCGCGGCTGCGGCCGGTGTTGAAGTAACCGGCTGGCCAGACGTAATCGATCAGGTTGCGGCTATCGCGCCGGAACAGGGTAACTGCGAGATGGCGCCTGTTGCGGTCGCCGAATTCCAGCCCCGCTTCATAGGCCCTGCTGGTTTCCGGCTTGAGCGCCACGTTCCCGCCGAAACCATAGAGCTGGTAAAGCGTCGGCGCCTTGAAGCCTTCGCCATACGACGCGCGCAGTCGAAGGTCCTCGGCCAGCTCGACCGAGCCGTTCGCGCCGAAGGTCCAGTGCGTGCCAAACCGGTCATGGTCGTCAACTCGAAGCCCAGCCGAAAGGTGGAGGCCATTCGCGTGGTAGCCCAGCAACAGGTGCGCGCTGGACAGGCGGGCATCATTCTCCGGATCGAAGCTGGTCGAGAAACGCGTCCACTCGCTGTCCGCGCCGAAGTTCAGCGTGACTGCTTCTGCCAGGTTCGCCTTGCCCGAAAAGTCTGCGCGCCAGGAACGGCCGCTGGTCGCGAAGTTCGGCGCCGTGCTGGCCGCATCGTCGAAGTAGTCGCGGCGCGTATCGGAATAGGCCGCGCCCAGCTTCAGCGTTACGCTTTCGCTGTCATAGTCCAGCCCAACCCGGCCTGATCCCTGGCGCGTGGTCTGGTATTCCGGCGTATCGGCGAAGCTGTAGAGCGGGGGTGGAAAGCCGTCGAAATCGACGCGGCTGTCGGCATAACGTGCGACCGCGACCAGCGAGAGGCTGTCGGTCAGGCTCGCATATCCGCGCAGCGACCCGTGCCACTGGCGAAATCCGTCCGCCTCCGTGCCAGGGGCATAAGCCGAGATGCCATCGCTGCGGACATTGCCGCCGCTGACGGTCAGGCCATAGCCATTGCCGGAAGTGCCGAGCGTGGCATCGGCGGTCAGCGTATCGTTCGCGCCATACTCGATCCCGGCGCGCACGCCGTTGATCTGGGCACTGGACAGGGCCAGCACGCCGCCGATCGCGTCCGATCCCCAGACCACCGAGTTGGAGCCGCGCAGCAGCTCGATCTTGTCGATCCCGCCGGTCATCAGCGTGCCCAGGTCGAACCCGCCGGAGGGTGCGGCGACGTCGGCCAGCCGCACGCCGTCGAGCGTCACCACCACCTGCTGCGAATTGGCGCCGCGCACGAACAGGCTGGTTTGGCTGCCGAGCGGACCAGAGCGGGCGAGCGAGACGCCCGGCAGGCGTTCGAGGACGCGCGCGAGGTCGGGACCCTGGACAGCGGCGATCTCGGCCGCGCCGATCACGCTGATCGATTGGCCGGTCTGGCTGATGGGCTGCGCGGATCCCGAAGCGACTACAGTGATAGCCTCATCCGGTACCCGCCTGGTCCCGGCAACTTGAGCCTGCTCATTGTCTTGGGCCAAGTCGAAGTCTTCCTGCGCCAAAGCAGGAGTTGCAATCGTCAACGAAGTAGAAAGTAAAAACAGATATTTCACACGGATTCCTTCCATCATGAACGAACTGCCGTTCATGGCGGAAGGTCCCGCAGAATTGCGGTTCCTCTGCTGCATTCCGGTACACCCCGCCCGGCTGCGGAACGACCGTCACTGGCAGGTCTCCTGGCTCCCGGATCAGCACCTTGCCCCGCCTTCCCAGTCCGAAGACCAGTGGCATATGGAGGCTTGGCTCCCCGGTCACAGTTGCGGGGGCAGCGGGGGATTTGAACCCCCTTCCCTCTTAGGCCCGACTTTCGCCGGACAACCGATGACGTGCCACTTCCCTAAGCGCGGCTTCCGGCCAGGGCAAGATTTTAACCGCTTAAGGATATCGCGCAGGCTCGTCCCGCTTCGGCACGGCGCGATTTGCGCGGTGGCGTGGCGGCCCGTCCCGGCCTTACGCGCTGCGCCGCGTAACCAGCAGGAACCGAATGCTCGCAAGTCTTGCCCCCAGCCTGGAGTCCCGGCCGCGCGATTTCGGCGCGCGGTTCAAGCGCCGCCGCGTGGCGACGCTGGCCCTGCGGCTGCGCCGGCGACACCTGGGCCGGCGCGCGCTGGTGCTGATCGCGGCATTTGCCGTGCCAGCCCTGGCCGCACCAGGCGACTGGCAGGCCTTCGGGATCGGTGATGCCGGCAGCGCCAGCGTTGCGGTCGAGCCGTTGCCGTTCGAGCGGCCGGGTGAGAGCTTCCCCGGTTCCGCCTTCTACTACCTTGCCCAGGACGAGGTCCTGCCACCACTGGTCGAGACGCAGAGCGATGCCGATGGCGACAAGCTGTTCGTCGATGAGCGCGCCGGGCCGATCGCCCGCGCGATGCGGATCGACAACTCCGGGGTCGACCGCAATCGCGCGCTCGAATGCCTGACCGCCGCGATCTATTACGAAGCCCGCAGCGAGAGCGACCAGGGCCAGCGCGCCGTGGCGCAAGTGGTGCTGAACCGCGTGGCCCACCCCAGCTATCCCAAAACGGTCTGTGGGGTGGTCTACCAGGGCTCCGAACGCTCGACCGGCTGCCAGTTCAGTTTCACCTGCGATGGCTCGCTGGCCAGGGCGCCCAACCGGATGTTCTGGTACCGGGCGGAGAACGTCGCCCGGGCCGCGCTGTCGGGCTATGTCGAGCGCACGGTCGGCCTGGCCACGCATTACCATACCATCGCGATCTACCCCTACTGGGCCCCCAGCCTGCGCCACATCATCACCGTCGGCGCGCACCGCTTCTATCGCTTTGGCGGCGCGGCGGGCGAGGCCGGGGCCTTCCGCTTTGCCTATGCCGGCGGCGAGCCCCTCGCCGCGCCCCACGCCAGGAGCACCGCTGCCGACAAGCTGCCTGATACCGCACTCGATCCGCTGGCCTTGCAACGCGCCTATGAGGCGGGACTGAAGTCTGCGCAGGGTCCGGGCCTGACAGCCACCGCCGCCAGCGGGCTGCCCGCGGCGCGTCCGCAGGCGGCCCCCAGCTATGCCCCCGCAGTGCAGGACCGTGGCGGCGAGGCGCTCTATCGCGGCGATCGCCTGCCACAGGACAACGGCGTGCGGCCCGAATACCAGAACTCTGGCCGCTGGATCGGCCAGCCGGGAACCTGAGCCGGAACCGGCCCTGACAGACTGGTGTTTCCCGCTAGTTACCCCCGGACCATTGGTTAAGGCGGCATGGTTAAATCATGGCAACCATAGTTCCGCACGAACCCTTAGCCGCCCCCCGGCTAGGCCCGCTGCAACGTCGCCATAAGCCAAGGTATGCCATGACGATCCACATCGCCGCCGCCTGTTCTCCCCTTGCCGCGCTGGTCAGTCCGGCGCGCCGCAACCGGATCGTCGGGCGGGCTGCCAATGACAATGGTGAACCGGGGCACAGCGCCGAACTGCGCGCGGCACTCAAGCATTTTGCCGAGCATGGCCTGGGCGCGGCAACGGTCGCGCGGCAGAACGCCGAGCAGGCATTTTTCCGCGGCGATCGGCCGGGCTATCTGCACTGGCTGGGGATCTGCCGCACGCTCGACCGGCGCATGGCGACCGTGCTGAACCGACGCGTCGAAGCCGGCAACGACTGAGGCCCGGCAGGGTAACCGCGGCATTAACCATTCGGTGACCTCTCTGCGTTAGTCCGCACAGGTTACGAAGGGAGCGAGAAATCAGGCGCTGGCGAACCTTGTTGCGGGTACTGTTCCGAACCAACGCGCTGGACGATCGGGTCCGGCGGACGCTGGTCGATAACCTGTATGCCAATCCCGGCTCGCTGACCGCCGGTGCCGCCAACGGCATTATCGCCGCGCTCGTCGCCGCAGCCTATGCCGGCAATCCACTGATCTGGCAGGTTGCCATGCTCCTCTCGGTCATCGGGGTCAGCCGGGTCGTCATGGCGGTCGCCCTCCCCCGGCTGAAAGTGCGCGATACCAAGCGCCTGGAATTGCTCTACGAACTGGGCGCATTTTCCTACACCGCCACGGTCGGCATGTTCACCGCGCTGACCATCTGGTACAAGATTCCGCTGGTGGCCCAGATGCTGATGGCCTGTTACGCGATCGGCTATGCCGGCGGCATGGCGGCGCGCAACGCCGGCCGGCCGCTAATCTCGGTCACGGGGATGCTGCTGACCTTCAGCCCGATTTGCTTCGCCCTGTGGCAGACCGGCGATACCGCCTCGCGGACACTGGCTGCCGCGATCGTGATCTGCTTTGCCGGGATGGTCTCGATCTCGCTGCAGATCTTCCGCACCCTGCGCGATTCGATTTCGGCGGCGGAAACCAGCGCCCGCCTCGCGGAAAAGATGCAGCACCTGGCCCGCACCGACGTGGTCACCGGCCTGCACAACCGCGCGGGCCTCAACCACTACCTGGTCGAACACCTCTCGCGCCCGCGCACCGCGCCCAAGCTGGCGCTGTTCTGGTGCGACCTCGACCGGTTCAAGGAAGTCAACGACGTGCTGGGCCACCAGGTCGGGGACCGGGTGCTGACCGAAGTCGCCCAGCGGCTGCGCAGCCAGGCCAAGAGCGATGCCGTGATCGGCCGGTTCGGCGGCGACGAATTCATCATGGCCTGCGACGTCAAGGACCGCCGCGAGGTGGAAACAATTGCCCTGGCCGTGCTGGGCGAGATCACCCGGCCGATGCGGCTGGAGAATGACCGGCTCGAAATCTCGTGCTCGATGGGTGTGGCGCTGCTGCCCGATGATGGCGATGACCTGGAAAGCGTCATGCTGGGTGCCGACCTCGCGCTCTATCACGCCAAGGTCAATGGCCGGAACCAGGCCAGCTTCTATGACAGCTCGATGAGCCGCGACCTGGTACGCCGCCGCGAAATCGAGGCCGAGCTGCGCGTTGCCGTCCAGCGTGACGAGCTGTCGATCTTCTTCCAGCCGATCGTCGATCTCTCGACCGGCCGGATCAAGACCTTCGAGGCGCTGGTCCGCTGGTTCCACCCGGAAAAGGGTGAGCTGCGCCCCGACGAATTCATCCCGGTGGCCGAGGAAACCGGCGCGATCATTACCCTGGGCAACTGGATCACGGCCCAGGCCGCCAAGGCCGCCGCAACCTGGCCCGAGGATATTACCCTCGCGGTCAACCTTTCGCCGCTGCAGATCAAGGCGCCGGGCGCCGCGCTCGGCATCCTGAATGCCCTGCGGGAGGCCAAGCTCCACCCCAGCCGGCTCGAACTGGAAATCACCGAAACGGTCCTGCTCGACCATTCGCAGCAGACCGAAGACTTCATTGCCGAACTCTCGGCCGCCGGGGTCCGGTTTGCGCTTGATGACTTCGGCACCGGCTATTCCTCGCTGGGCTATCTCAACAAGTATGCGTTCAGCAAGATCAAGGTCGATCGGAGCTTCGTCTCCGGACCCAATGCCGGCAAGAAGAGCGACGCGATCATCCGCGCCGTCTCGGGCATGGCCTCGACGCTCGACATGGTGATCGTGGCCGAAGGGCTGGAAACGGTGGAGCAGGTCGAAGCGGTCAAGGCAGCCGGTTGCACCTTGGGCCAGGGCTATTATTTCAGCCGCGCCGTGCCCGATTACCTGGCTGCCATGCTGATCGCGCAAGAGCGCGAAAAGTTCGAGCCGCAGCGCGCCACGGGCTAAGCGGCAACGCCGCAGCTGCCGCTACGGCACGGGCATTTGCCTAGACAAATGCAATTGCGAAGCATTCGCAAAGATAATTCCCCCTGGCACTTTTTCCAGCCTTGCAATCGCCAATTCACCGGCTTAGGGCACCTCAACCCGCCGGTCGGCCCCTTTGCGCCTTGCGGGATGGTAGGGGCCGTGCCGAACGCCAGATGCAGATCCCGCGAATACGGACAAGGACTGGTCTCATTATGGCTCGCAAGAAGATCGCCCTCATTGGCGCCGGCAATATCGGTGGCACGCTGGCTCACCTCGCCGCGCAGAAGGAACTGGGCGACATCGTCCTGTTCGACATCATGGAAGGCGTGCCGCAGGGCAAGGCGCTGGACCTGTCGCAGTGCGGCCCGGTTGAAGGGTTCGACGCGAAGATCACCGGTTCGAACAACTATGCCGACATCGCCGGCGCAGACGTCATCATCGTCACCGCCGGGGTCGCCCGCAAGCCGGGGATGAGCCGCGACGATCTGCTCGGCATCAACCTCAAGGTGATGAAGGCGGTTGGCGAAGGCATCAAGAACAACGCCCCCGATGCCTTCGTGATCTGCATCACCAACCCGCTCGACGCGATGGTCTGGGCGCTGCGCGAATTTTCGGGCCTGCCGCACAACAAGGTCGTCGGCATGGCTGGCGTGCTCGATTCGGCCCGCTTCAGCCACTTCATCGCCGATGAATTTGAGGTTTCGGTCCGCGACGTGAACACCTTCGTGCTCGGCGGCCATGGCGATACCATGGTCCCGGTGGTCCGCTACTCCACTGTCAACGGCATTCCGGTGCCGGACCTCGTGAAGATGGGCCTGTCGAGCCAGGAAAAGATCGACGCGATCGTCAAGCGCACGCGCGGCGGCGGCGGCGAAATCGTCGCCCTGCTCGGCACCGGCTCGGCGTTCTACGCCCCGGCCGCCTCGGGCATCGCGATGGCCGAAGCCTATCTCAACGACCAGAAGCGCATCCTGCCCTGCGCTGCCTATGTCGATGGCCAGTACGGCGTCGATGGGCTCTATGTCGGCGTGCCGGTGATGATCGGTGCGGGCGGCGTTGAACAGGTGATCGAAATCGAACTGGACGATGCCGACAAGGCCGGCCTGCAGGTCTCGGTCGACGCGGTCAAGGAACTGCTGGTCGCCTGCAAGGCGATCGACGGCAGCCTGGGTTGAGCTGGCAAGCCAGCCTTGCATTCGGTTGCTATGCTGGTTGGCTCTGGCTCCATTCCTGGTTGGGCAAGAAAAGGTTCATCAAGGCACTGACAGGGCTCATCGCGCTCGAAGTGCTCGGTTTTGTAGGGTTTGCTAGTTGGACTATGGCGCAAGACTACGACATTTCGGCAAGCGGCGCGGTCGGATTAGCCATCCTCGCTGGTGTCGGTGTGCTGCTTGTCCCGGCCTTGGTCGGAGCATACTCCATTTGGAAATTTCGCGCAGCGGCTAACCTGTAGGTTCTGCGGTTAAAGGGAAGAACAATGTCGATCCTCATCAACAAGAACACCAAGGTCATCACCCAGGGGATGACCGGCGCCACCGGCACCTTCCACACCGAACAGGCGCTGGCCTATGGCACGCAGATGGTTGCGGGCGTGACCCCCGGCAAGGGCGGCCAGACCCACGTTGGCCTGCCGCAGTATGACACTGTGCATGAAGCCAAGGCCGCAACCGGCGCGACCGCTTCGTGCATCTACGTTCCGCCGCCGGGCGCGGCCGACGCGATCCTGGAAGCGATCGACGCCGAGATGGAACTGATCGTCTGCATCACCGAAGGCATTCCGGTGCTCGACATGGTCAAGGTGAAGCGCGCCCTCTCGGGTTCCAAGTCGCGCCTGATCGGGCCGAACTGCCCTGGCGTGCTGACCCCGAATGAATGCAAGATCGGCATCATGCCCGGTTCGATCTTCAAGAAGGGTTCGGTCGGAGTGGTCAGCCGCTCGGGCACCCTCACGTATGAAGCCGTGTTCCAGACCACCAACATCGGCCTGGGCCAAACCACCGCGGTCGGCATCGGCGGCGATCCGGTCAACGGCACCAACTTCATCGACGTGCTGGAACTGTTCCTGGCTGACGACGAAACCAAGTCGATCATCATGATCGGCGAAATCGGCGGTGACGCTGAAGAGCAGGCTGCCCAGTTCCTGATCGATGAAGCCAAGCGCGGCCGCAAGAAGCCGATGGCCGGCTTCATCGCCGGGCGCACGGCCCCTCCGGGCCGCCGCATGGGCCACGCTGGCGCCATCGTTTCGGGCGGCAAGGGCGATGCGGACAGCAAGATCGCAGCGATGGAAGCCGCCGGCATCCGCGTTTCGGCTTCGCCCAGCCTGCTCGGCGAAACGCTCGCCGAAGTGCTCAAGGAACTGGCCTGATCCCTAGGGGGTTGCGCGGAGGCCCCTGGGCGTCCGGTCTGCAACCCCTCCTCCCCAGGATGGACCACCATGGGTAACGAACTGCACGATTTCCTCCCCGACGATCCCCAGCCGGGCCCTTCGTGGGCCCGCAGCAACTGGCCGCAGGTCGGCGGCGCGGCCGAAGACGACCTGACCCAGGCGCTTGACCCCACCGCGATGCAGGTGGCGATCAAGGCCGCTGCGGCGAAAGCCGGCGCGGCGATGGACCCGCGCGCGATCGAGGAGGCCGCCGCGGATTCGATCCGGGCGATGATGCTGGTGCGCACTTACCGCGTGCGCGGCCACCTGGGCGCCGATCTCGACCCGCTGGGCATCAGCCACCAGAACCTGCCGGCTGATCTTGACCCGGCCTATCACGGCTTTTCGGGCGCGGCGCTGGACCGCAAGGTTTACATGGGCGGCACGTTGGGCCTGGAATGGTCCTCGGTGCGCGAACTGGTCGATATCCTGAAGCGCAATTACTGCGGCAAGGTCGGCTTTGAATACATGCACATCGCCGACGTGGAGGAGCGCCGCTTCATCCAGGACCGGATCGAGGGTGGCGACAAGTCGATCGATTTCACGCCCGAGGGCAAGAAGGCGATCCTGAACGCCGTGATCCGCGGCGAGCAGTACGAGAAGTTCCTCGGCAAGAAGTACGTCGGCACCAAGCGCTTCGGCCTGGATGGCGGCGAGTCGATGATCCCGGCGCTGGAAGCCGTGATCAAGTACGGCGGCAGCCGCGGCGTGCGCGAGATCGTTTACGGCATGGCCCACCGCGGCCGCCTCAACGTGCTCGCCAACGTGATGGCCAAGCCATATCGCGTGATCTTCCACGAATTCTCGGGCGGCTCGGCCAACCCGGAAGACGTCGGCGGATCGGGCGACGTGAAGTATCACCTCGGCACCAGCACCGACCGCGAGTTCGACGGGATCAAGGTGCACATGAGCCTGGTCCCCAACCCCAGCCACCTGGAAACGGTGGACCCGGTAGTGCTGGGCAAGGTCCGCGCCCAGCAGGCTTTCCGCGATGACCTGGGCAAGGAGAAGCACAAGCAGGTCCTGCCCGTGCTGATCCACGGCGATGCCGCCTTTGCCGGCCAGGGCATTGTCTGGGAATGCTTCGGCTTCTCGGGCGTGAAGGGCTACAACACCGGCGGGTGCATCCACTTCATCATCAACAACCAGATCGGCTTCACCACCAGCCCGCAGTTCTCGCGCGGCTCGCCCTACCCGTCTGACGTGGCCAAGGGCGTCCAGGCGCCGATCCTGCACGTCAATGGCGATGATCCCGAAGCCGTGACCTTCGCCTGCAAGCTGGCGATCGACTATCGCCAGACCTTCGGCCGCGACATCGTGGTCGACATGTGGTGCTATCGCCGCTTCGGCCACAACGAGGGCGACGAGCCCGGCTTCACCCAGCCGCTGATGTACCAGAAGATCCGCGCCCACCCCGGCGTCAGCACGCTTTATGCCGGCCGTCTGGTCAGCCAGGGCGTGATCGACAAGGACTGGGCCGCCGAAGCCGAGATGCGCTTCGTGGCTGCGCTGGAACAGGAATTCGATGCCTCGAAGGGCTACAAGGCCAACGAGGCAGACTGGTTTGCCGGGCGCTGGACTGGCCTTAACAAGCCGGCCGATCCCGAAACCGCGCGCCGCAACGTGCCGACCGGCATCGAGCAGAAGCTGTTCGACAGCCTGGGCCGCACGCTGACCACCGTTCCCGAAGGCCTGACGATCCACAAGACCCTGGCCCGCGTGCTAGATGCCAAGCGCGACATGTTCGCCAGCGGCAACGGCTTCGACTGGGCAACCGGTGAAGCGCTGGCCTTCGGCAGCCTGGCTTCGGAAGGCTACAACGTGCGCCTGTCAGGCCAGGACTCCGGCCGCGGCACCTTCAGCCAGCGCCACGCGGTCTGGGTCGACCAGACCGATGAGCACAAGTACGTGCCGCTCTCGACCGTGCCGCACGGGCGTTTCGAAGTGCACGACAGCCCGCTGTCCGAATACGGCGTGCTCGGCTTCGAATATGGCTATGCCAGTGCCGATCCGAAGACCCTGGTGCTGTGGGAAGCGCAGTTCGGCGATTTCGCCAACGGTGCGCAGATCATGATCGACCAGTACGTCGCCTCTTCGGAATCGAAGTGGCTGCGCGCCAACGGCCTCGTCATGCTGCTGCCGCATGGTTACGAAGGCCAGGGTCCGGAACACTCCTCGGCCCGGCTTGAGCGGTTCCTGCAGCTCTGCGCGCAGGACAATATCCAAGTCTGCAACATCACCACCCCGGCCAACTACTTCCACGTGCTGCGCCGGCAGATGCATCGTCCGTTCCGTAAGCCCCTGGTCATCATGACGCCCAAGTCGCTGCTGCGCCATCCGCTGGCCAAGAGCGCGGCGAGCGACTTTGTCGGTGAAGGGCACTTCATGCGGATCCTGTCCGACATGAACGCGCCCGACGATGCCAAGACCCGCCGGGTCGTGCTGTGTTCGGGCAAGGTCGCCTATGACCTGATGGAAGCGCGCGATGCGGCCGGGATCGACGACACCCAGATCATCCGGCTGGAACAGCTCTATCCCTTCCCGGGTGAGCCGCTGGCGCTGCGCCTGTCGCGGATGAAGAACCTCGAAGACGTGGTCTGGTGTCAGGAAGAGCCGCGCAACAACGGCTCGTGGTTCTTTGTCGAACCGCTGATCGAGGAAGCCCTGGCGGCAGCCAAGAGCAAGGTCGCCCGCGCGCGCTATGCTGGCCGCAATGCCAGCGCCTCGCCCGCCACGGGCCTCGCCAGCCGCCACACCAGCGAACAGGGTGCCCTGATCGGCCATGCACTGGGCACCTCGGTCCGCTCCGAAATCCGCCGGCAGAAGAAAGCCTGAGGAAGCAATATCATGTCAACCGAAGTTAAAGTCCCGACCTTGGGCGAATCCGTGGCCGAAGCCACCATCGGCGAATGGCTGAAGCAGCCGGGCGAGCCGGTCGCGCTCGACGAGCCGATTGCCAGCCTTGAAACTGACAAGGTGGCGGTCGAAGTCCCCTCGCCGGTCGCTGGCGTGATGGGCCAGCACCTCGCCAAGGTGGGTGACAATGTTGCCGTCGGCGCGATCATCGCGACGGTGGAGGACGGTGTTGCTGCCGCTGGTGCCGCTCCCATCGCGGAACGTACCGAAGCCCCGGTCCAGCCGGCATCGGACAGCGCGGCCCCCAAGGACGCGTCGGATGCCGCCGTACTTTCTCCCGCGGTGCGCCGCGCGGTGCTTGAGCATGGCGTCGATCCGACCGCGATCAAGGGGACCGGCAAGGACGGCCGCCTGACCAAGGAAGACGTGGTCGCCGCCGCCGCCGCCAAGAGCGCTGCGCCGGCTCCCGCCGCTGCCGCCGCCCCGGATGCCGCCCCTGCGCCCGCTGGTGGCCGCGGCGAGGAACGGGTCAAGATGACCCGCCTGCGCCAAACCGTCGCCCGCCGCCTGAAGGACGCGCAGGATACCGCCGCCCTGCTCACCACCTTCAACGATTGCGACATGTCGGCAGTGATCGCGGCGCGCAATACCTACAAGGACGCGTTTGAAAAGAAGCACGGCGTGCGCCTGGGCTTCATGGGGTTCTTCGCCAAGGCCGCCTGCCTCGCGCTGAAGGACATTCCGGCGGTCAACGCCCGGATCGAAGGCGACGAGATCGTCTATCACCCCTATGTCGACATTTCGGTCGCGGTTTCGGCCCCCAACGGGCTGGTCGTGCCAGTGGTACGCGATTGCCAGGACCTGAGCTTT
This sequence comes from Sphingomonadaceae bacterium, assembly GCA_009926135.1. Classification (GTDB taxonomy): domain Bacteria; phylum Pseudomonadota; class Alphaproteobacteria; order Sphingomonadales; family Sphingomonadaceae; genus Novosphingobium. The sequence goes on along the minus strand of RFPL01000015.1, from coordinate 19,752 downwards.
GCCGGGATCGAAAAGGCGATTGGCGAATACGGAAAGAAGGCCAAGGACGGCACGCTGACCATGGCCGACATGGCCGGCGGCACCTTCACCATCTCCAACGGCGGTGTGTTCGGCAGCCTGATGAGCACCCCGATCATCAACCCGCCACAGTCGGCCGTGCTCGGTCTGCACCGGATCGAGGACCGCCCGGTCGTGCGTGATGGCCAGATCGTGATCCGCCCGATGATGTACCTCGCGCTGTCCTATGACCACCGCCTGATCGACGGCCGCGAAGCCGTGACTGCGCTCAAGATCATCAAGGAAGCGATCGAGGATCCCACCCGCATCCTGATCGACCTGTAAGGACCGGACCATGGCTGAATACGACTACGACGTGATCTTCATCGGGGCCGGTCCGGGTGGCTATGTCGGCGCGATCCGCACCGCGCAGCTGGGGCTGAAGACGGCCTGCGTCGAAGCGCGCGAAACGCTGGGCGGGACCTGCCTCAACGTCGGCTGCATTCCGTCGAAGGCCCTGCTGCACGGCTCGGAAAAGTTCGCCGAAGCCGCCAATGGCACGCTCGCCCGCTATGGTATCAAGCTGGGCAAGGTCGAGCTTGATCTGGCAGCCCTGCAGGCGGACAAGGCCGAGGCCGTGAAGGGCCTGACCGGCGGGATCGAATTCCTGTTCAAGAAGAACAAGGTCGATTGGCTGAAGGGCTACGGCACCTTCAAGGATGCCCACACCGTGACTGTCGCGGGCAAGGATTACACCGCGAAAGAAGTCGTCATCGCGACCGGATCGAGCGTGACCCCGCTGCCCGGCGTGGAAGTAGACAATGACAAGGGCGTGATCGTCGACAGCACCGGCGCGCTGGCGCTATCCAAGGTGCCCGAGCACCTGGTGGTGATCGGCGGCGGCGTGATTGGCCTTGAAATGGGTTCGGTCTGGCGCCGCCTTGGCGCCAAGGTCACCGTGGTCGAATTCCTCGACCAGCTGCTGCCCGGGATGGACGGCGATGTCCGCAAGGAAGCCGCCAAGATCTTCAAGAAGCAGGGCCTGGAGCTGAAGCTGGGCACCAAGGTGACCGCGGCGAGCGTCAAGGGCAAGCAGGCGACCCTCACGCTGGAGCCGGCCAAGGGCGGCCCGGCCGAGACGCTGGAAGCTGACTGCGTGCTGGTCGCGATCGGGCGCCGTCCGCACACCGCTGGGCTGGGCCTCGACAAGATCGGACTGGACGTCAACGCGCGCGGCCAGATCGAGACCGGTCCCGATTTCCGCACCAAGGTTGACGGCGTGCGCGCGATCGGTGACGTGATTCCCGGCCCGATGCTGGCCCACAAGGCCGAGGACGAGGGTATCGCCGTGGCCGAATACATCGCCACCGGGGTCGGCATCGTGAACCACGATGTGATCCCCGGCGTGGTCTATACCAACCCGGAATTCGCCGGTGTCGGCCTGACCGAAGAGCAGGCCCGCGAGAAGGGCGAGATCAAGGTCGGCAAGTTCCCGATGATGGCCAACAGCCGCGCCAAGACCAATCACGAGCCGGATGGCTTCGTGAAGGTGATTGCCGATGCCAAGACCGACAAGGTGCTGGGCGTCTGGGCCATCGCCTCGCTGGCTGGAACGATGATCGCGGAAGCCGCCCTGGCGATGGAATTCGGCGCAACGTCGGAAGACATCGCTTATACTTGCCACGCCCACCCGACCCACAGCGAAGCGGTGAAGGAAGCGGCGATGGGGGTCATGGGCAAGCCGATCCACATCTGATGACGCGCCGGACTTGCGGTAGCCGTTGAAGGCGGGCCATAGGCTCAACATGGCCCGCCGCACCCTCATGCAGAACTATGCCCGCTGGCACATCTGGCTGGGCTGGCTGGTGGCGGTGCCGCTGCTGCTGTGGACCCTGTCCGGCCTGGTGATGGTGGTCCGGCCGATCGAGGAAGTGCGCGGCCGCACCCTGCAGATCGCGCACGATCCCGCGCCGGTCCGGGTACAACTGGGCGGCGCGAGCAGTGATACGCTGATCCGCGAGGGCAGGATTCTTGACCAGCGCGGGCGCTCGGTCCTGATCGCGACTTACGTGGATGGTTCGGTTCACCGGATCGACCTTCGCGCACCCGGCCAGACCATGCTGCCGCCCGTCGATGAAGCCGAGGCCCGCGCCGCCGTGCGCTATGCGATCCAGGGCGGCGACAGGATTACCGCGCTCAAGCTGTTTCCGGCCGAGCAGTCTCCACCGGATTTCCGCAAGGCGATCGCGGCCTGGCAGGCTACCCTGGCCGATGGCACCCACGTCTATGTCGGCCGCGACACCGGCGAGATCGAGGCGGTCCGCACCGGGTGGTGGCGGTTTTATGATTTCATGTGGGGGCTCCACATCATGGACCTCCAGACCCGCGAGGACACGCACCATCCGCTGCTGATCGGCTTTGCCGCGCTGGCGCTGGTCCTGTGCCTGCTTGGCACGGTCCTGCTGTTCCGCCGCCGCCGCGCGATCAAGCGCCCGGTGGCCAACTGACGCCCTCCGGGCTATCGTTTCCATACTGCCAGATCAGGAGAATACCCCCATGTCGAAAGCCCTCACCGTCAAGCTGACCAGCGATGAGATCGAAATGCTGGTTGATGCGCTGGAGGTTGACCTGGAAGGCTACGTCGATGCGGCCAAGGAAGCCCGCGCCAACAACAAGCGCGACGACGTGAACACCTTTACCGAAGCCGCCACGCGCATCCAGGCGCTGATGACCAAGCTGCAGGATCTGGTCGAGGACTGATCCAGCCATGCCGGGCGCCGTTATCCCGACCCTGCCGCCGCTGTTCGACCTGCTCGGCACGGCGGTCTTCGCGCTGACCGGCGCGCTGCTGGCCGCCCGGCTGCAGCAAACCTTCGTGACCATGAGCTTCTTTGCCCTGATCACCGGGGTGGGCGGCGGTTCGGTGCGCGACTTGTTGATTGGTGCGCCGGTATTCTGGGTGCGCGATCCTTGGGTTGCCCCGGTCTGCCTGGGCGTGGCGCTGTTGACCTGGTTCACCCCGCGCCGGCTGTGGGAAGGCCAATTGCTGGAATGGGCCGACGCTGCCGGGCTCGCGGCTTATGCGGTTCTCGGCACGGCCAAGGCGCTTGCCTATGGCCTGCCGCCGGTTCCCGCCGTGCTGATGGGGATCATCACCGGCTGCGTTGGCGGGATCATCCGCGATGTCATCGCTGGGCGGCCATCTATCCTGATGCGGCCCGAGCTTTACGTTACCGCTGCGGCGCTCGCGGCGGGGCTCTGTGCGCTGGGCCAGATGCTGGGCCTCCCGCGCGAAGTTTCGCTTCCTGTAGCGGCGCTGGCCGGCTTCGCCTTGCGGGGATGGGCGATCCGTTCCGGGCTGGCCCTGCCCGCCTACCGCCGCGATTCCGCTTAGGCCGGCGGCATTACGCGGCTGAGGAATTCAATCACCGCGCCGTTGAACTCGTCGTTCCGGTCGCCGGCAACCATGTGGCCGGCACCGCGGATATCGGCAATTTCCAGCTTCGGGATCCGGCGGCGCAGATCGGCAACGCCATCGTCATCGACGATATCGCTCTTCATGCCGCGCACCAGCAGGGTCGGCACCCGGTCGGTCCAGTCAGCCTCGTCCAGCATGGTAATCAGTTGCGCTGGATCGGCTCGCTGGTCGGTCATCATCCGCAGGTCCCAGTGCCAGTAATAGCGCCCGTCGGGATGCAGCCGCAGGTTCTTGTTCAGGCCAGACAGGTCTTTCGGCCGGGGCCGGTCGGGGTAGTATGCCGAAATCGCGTCGGCCGCCTCTTCCAGGCTGGCAAAGCCGTGCGGGCTGGCAGTCATGAATTCGCGGATCTTGGCCACGCCCTTCATCGACATTTTCGGGACGATATCGACCAATACCAGTGCTGCCACATCAAGACCCTGGCAGGTCGCGGCGAGTGCGGTGATCCCGCCCAGCGATGCCCCGACCAGCGCCAGCGGGCGCGATCCGGCCGCGGCCACCGCCGCCAGATCGTCCGCCCTGGTCAGGACGCCATAGTCCCCGTCTGGCGACCAGTCGCTGTCACCATGCCCGCGCAGGTCATAATTGATCGAGTAATAACCAGCCTTGGCCAGTTGCTGCTCGGCCTTGTCCCACGAGTGCCGCGTCTGTCCGCCGCCATGGCCGAGGATCACCGTCGGCGCCCCCTTCGGACCAGCTACATCGGCCGTCAGGCTAAGCCCGCCAGCAATCGGAATATGGATCGTTTCCCCCATCATGCCGCAGGGGATGCCCGCCGGACCGGGGCGGGTCAATCAGCATTTTAATCGGTCGATTAAAAATCCACCAGTTCGAAGTCACCCTTTTCGGTTCCGCAGTCCGGGCAATACCAGTCCTCCGGAATATCCTCGAACAAGGTGCCCGGCGCGATGCCATCCTCGGGCAGGCCCAGAGCCTCATCATAAATGAAGCCGCAGTTGCGGCAGCGCCACTTGCGCATCTCACTGCACCTGGAAGCGGATCGGCACGTGCTTCGGCCCACAGACGAAGTTGGAGATCGTCCGTTCACCCGGGCCGTTCATCTCGACCGACTTGAGCCGCCCCAACAATTCCTCCCACAGGATCCGCATTTCCATCCGCGCCAGGTGCTGGCCCAGGCAGACGTGGACGCCATAGCCAAAGGCGATCTGCGGGTTCTGGTCGCGGTCAATGCGGAAGTCGAAGGGATCGGCCCAGACCGCCTCGTCGCGGTTGGCGGACTGGTAGGACAGCATCAGCCAGTCCCCGGCCTTGATCTGGCGCCCGGCGATCTCGCAGTCGGAGACGGCGCTGCGCATGAAGTGCTTCACCGGCACTTCCCAGCGGATTGATTCCTCGACGAAGGCGTTGATGCGGTCTGGGCTCTCCTGCATCGCCTTCAGCAGCTCAGGCCGCTCGGCCAGCGCCCACATCGCGCCCGCCGCGGTGTTGCTGGTGGTGTCGTGCCCGGCGGTGGCGGCAATGATGTAATAGCCCATCAACTGGCGGTGGTTGAGGTGTTCGCCGTTGATCGTGGCGTTGGCGATCAGGCTGTTGATCTGTCCGGTTGGGTTGGCGCGGAACTTCTCGGTCACCGCCGAGAAATAGGCTTCCAGCTCCATCGTCGTTTCCCACAGCGACTTGAGCATTTCGTCCGGGCTCAGCTCGGCCCGGCGGCGGTTGAGTTCCGGATCGGCGTTGTTGAACAGCTCCTGCGTCAGCTTGAGCATGAACGGCTCGTCCTCCTGCGGCACGCCGAGCACGGTCATGATCACCCGCAGCGGGTAGAGGAAGGCAACATCCTGCGCGAAATCGACCTCGCCGCCGAAGCTCAGCATATGGTCGACGAATTCGCGGGCAATCTGCCGGATCTGGTCCTCCAGCGGCTTGATCGCGCGCGGGGTAACGTGCGGGAAGACCACGCCGCGCAGCGCCTTGTGTTCATCGCCATCGACCGAGACCAGGCTGCGGATCAGGTTCGGCTCGCCACCGGTCAGTGCCTTCACGCGCTCCACCCCGTCGTGCGGGGAGAGGAAGGTCGACTTGTCGCCATTGTGAAAGATGTCAGGCTGCCGCTCGATCTCCTTGATGTCGGCGTGGCGGCTGACCACCCAGAACGGATCGAAGTCCGGCAGCTCCGCCTTTTCCAGCGGATGTTCGGCGCGGATTCGAGTGAAAGCCGCATCAACAAGCTCGCGCTGCGAATAAGACTTGGGATCGATGATCGTGCGGGCCAACGCTTCGGAAATGGTCAAGGCAGCTCTCCAATATGCGGATTTGATAGCATGGCTGGCAGGAAGCGGAGTGGGCGTCTTTGCCCTCGATCAAATTACTGACATCAATGTCAGCACCTTTGCTGCGAGCAGCGTTGCGGGCCGGCATTGCCGCCGCTAGGGTCCATCCAAACCGATAATCAGGGAGCAGCCACGATGAAGATTTCCACCCTTGCGCTTGCCGCCACTTCGCTGCTTGCCAGCACGGCTGCCGTGGCCGCGCCGACTTATATCCATGCCGGGCGCGTCATCGCCATTCCGGGCCAGGCGCCGCGCGGCGCGACGACCATTGTGGTGGACAATGGCCGGATCGTCTCGTTGCAGGATGGCTTCGTACCCGCGCCCGAGGGCGCCAAGGCGATCGACCTAAAGGACAAGACTGTCCTCCCCGGCCTGATCGACAGCCACACGCACCTCGCCTCGGACCGCGCCGGGAATGAGGGCATCGTGGCGATGGTGACCGAAGGCATGCCGCTCCACGCCATGGAAACCTATTGGAACGGGATGAAGACGCTGCGCGCCGGCTTCACCACGGTCCGTAACCTGGGCGACGAAGGGGGCAAGGTCCTCGCGCTGAAGGAAGCAATCAAGCGCGGCTGGGTCCAGGGTCCGCGGATCATCGATGCCGGGGAATCGATCTCCACCACCGGCGGCCACATGGACGGGCGCGTTGGCCTGGCCGATGAAATGCACGGCATGATCGGCACCGAGAACCTGTGCGACGGGGCCGATGATTGCCGCCGCGCGGTGCGCCGCCAGATCGGCCGCGGGGCTGACGTGATCAAGTTCGCATCAACCGGCGGGGTCAATTCCGGCACCGGCCTTGCCACCCGCATGGTCGATGATGAAGCCAAGGCCCTGGTCGAAACCGCCCACGCCTATGGCCGCAAGGTTGCCGTCCACGCCCACGGCCTCGACGGAATCAAGCTGGCGATCCGCGCGGGTGCCGATTCGATCGAGCACGGCACCACCATCGACGAGGAAACCGCGAAGATGATGGCCAAGGCCGGGACCTATTACGTCCCGACGCTGAGCACGGTGAATGGCTATCTTGAGCGGCTCGCCGCCAATCCCAATGCCTATCCCCCGGCGATCAAGGCGCAGATCGACTGGCGCATCGGCATCACCGGCAAGTCGCTGCAGATCGCCTATCCGCTGGGTGTGAAGATCGCTTACGGCACCGATGCCGGAGTTTCGAAGCACGGCCGCAACGCCGATGAGTTCGAACTGCTGGTCAAGTTCGGAATGCCGCCGGCCGAAGCGATCAAGGCCGCCACGGTCAACGCCGCCGCCCTGCTGGGCGTCGACAAGGAAACCGGCACGCTGGAAGCCGGCAAGGCCGCCGACATCATCGCAGTCAGCGGTGATCCGCTGGCCGACGTGAAGGTGCTGAAGGCGATGAAGTTCGTCATGGCGCGCGGCGAGGTGATCGTCGCCCCCTGACCCCTTGCGTCCTGCCGCAAATCCAATAGCTTGGTGGCAAGAAGTGACGGGGCAGGGCATGATGCGGGCAAGACTGACGGGGGCATTGGGTCTGGTTCTTGCGGCTACCGCCTTGCCCGCTCCCGCCCAGTCCCCGGCTCCGGCAAACGCGGAAGCCGCGCCGCCCAGGATTTCCACCCAGGCACTGACCAGGGACAGCGGGATCGGCGCGATCAAGCTGTCGCCCGATGGCAAGCTGCTGGCCTTGCGCTCTACCACCAAGGACAGCGATTCGGTCGCGGTGCTGGATGCAGTAACCAAGGCTGTGTTGCACCGGCTGTCCCTGCCCCGGAAGAACGATGTCGAGTGGTTCCGCTGGGCGGGTAATGGCAAACTGCTGATCTCGCTTTCGGCCCAAACCGTGTTTTTCGGCGAGGATGCCCGCATTTCGCGGCTCTATTTCTATGATCTGGCAACCAAGACCATGCCCTTCATCGGCCGGCCCGACATGGGGCTGGAAGGCGATGACGTGCTGTTCGTCGATCCGGCGGGCGAATACCTGCTGCTGGCGATGCAGCGGACGATTTACGACTACCCCTCGGTCTGGCGTTTTCCGCTCAATGACAAGCCGCTAAAAGGCGTGAAGGAAGTGCAACGGCCCACCCAAGGGATCTGGGAATGGTTTGCCGACGATGCCGGCGCGGTGCGGATGGGCATGGCCTTCGAACGCGGCAAGGTGCGCGTGCTCTATCGCCCCAAACCGGACGATCCGCTGCGCGAGATCGCCAGGATTACCGAGGACAATGCCGATGACACCCTGTGGGACGTGCTGCGGATCACGTCCGGTTCGGATGAAGGCCTGGTCCTGAAGCCCGATGACAATGGCCGGGTGGCGGTGCGCAAATTCAACTACGCCACGCGCCAGGTCGGCGAAGTGATCTATTCCGCGCCCGGCTGGGACGTGGACGAGGCGCTGGTCGACAAGGACGGCAAACTGCTGGCCGCCTTCTATACCGATGACCGCGACCGCGCGGTATGGTTCGAGCCGAAGCTCAAGTCGCTCTACGCGCGGTTCGAAAAGGCCATGCCGGGACAGCAGGTGTGGATCCAGTCCCGCGCCGACGACGATTCGCGGATGCTCGTCTGGGCCGGGAACGAGGGCAATCCGGGGCAGACATTCCTTTATGACGCCGCCAAGCGATCGCTCGACAGCTTCAGCGCCGAACTGCCTGATCTGGACCGTGCCGTCACCGCTGCGCCCCGGCCGTTCCGCTATACCGCCCGCGATGGCACTGCGATCAGCGGCTACGTGACCCTGCCGCGCGGCCGCGCGGCAAAGCAGCTGCCGCTGATCGTGATGCCGCACGGCGGGCCATATGGCGTGCGCGACAAGCTGCAGTTCGACAATACCGTCCAGCTGCTGGCCAACCGCGGCTATGCCGTGATCCAGCCCAATTACCGCGGGTCAGGCGGTTATGGCGAGGCTTTCTCCGAGCTTGGCGCAGGCCAGATCGGCCGGGCAATGCAGGATGATCTTGACGATGCGATGGACTGGGCGGTCAAGGAAGGGATCGCCGATCCCGCCCGGGTCTGCATGGTCGGTTCCAGCTATGGCGGCTATGCCGCGCTGTGGGCCGCCATCCGCAACCCGGAACGCTATCGCTGCGCGGTCAGCTTTGCCGGGGTGACCGACTGGAACAAGCAGCTGAAGTATGATGCGGGCTTCTTCACCCGCAAGGGCGCGAAGAGCTGGCGGACCCGCGTGCAGGGTCAGGATGCCGCCTTCAATCTCGACCTGGTTTCACCGGTACCGCAGATCGGGCGTTTAACCCGGCCCGTGCTGGTCATCCACGGGGAAGACGATTCCACCGTTCCCTTCAAGCAGTTCACCCTGCTGCGCGATGCCGCGGTCAAGGCTGGCAAGCCGATCGAAACGCTGACCTTTGCTGGCGAGGGCCACGGCTTTGCCGATGACGCCAACGAGGCGCGCTACCTCGACGCGATCGAGGCCTTCCTGGCCAAGCACAATCCGGCGGATTGAACGGGATCAGGCCCCGGTCAGGAACGCGACCAGCGCCTTGACCTTTTTCTGACGCCATTGCGGCAGCGGAGCCACCAGCCAATAGGCGCGGCGGCACGGTTCAGGCTGGGTCAGGGCCACGCCCCGCCCGGCTCCTGCCCATGTCTGGGCAAGCTGCGCGGGCACGCGGGCCTTGCCCATGCCGGCAGCGGCCGCCGCCAGGGCCTGTCCGGCATCGCCGGCCTGCAAGGTTGGCGGGCCCGCCGCATCGCCTTCTGGATGGGGATCGCCGGGCCAGGCAATCCAGTCCCCTTCCCCCGCAATCACGCGCTCGGCAGCGCCCAGCGCCACCCCTTCAAGATCGCCCGGTCCTTCGGCCCAGCGCACGGCCAGATCGAGGTTTGCTTCGGTGAAGTCAGCCGTCTCGTCATTGACCAGGCTGTAGCGGACTTCCGGGTTGGCCTTGCGGAACTCGGCCAGCCGCGGCGCAAGCCAGGCCGCGAAGAAATCGCGCGGGGCCGAAATGGTGTAGACGTGGCTCGATTGGCCTGCCTGCATTGCCGTCACCGCAGCTTCGAAATGGAGGAATCCGGTGCGCAGCGATTCGAGGCCGGCGCTGGCCTCATCCGTCAGTTCCAGGCCCTTGGGCGTGCGGCGGAACAGCACCACGCCCAGCAGGTCTTCAAGCGCACGGATCTGCTGGCCAACGGCGGCCGGCGTTACCGCCAGCTCATCCGCCGCGCGGGTGAACGACAGGTGCCGGGCCGCGGCATCGAATACGCGCAGGGCGTTGAGAGGCAAGTGCGTGCGCTTCATGGCGCAGGCGCTTTAGCCTGCGGTGGCAGGCGCCGCCAGCGGGAAGAACGGAATTGCCGCTTCCATCAGCGAGCCATCTTCGCAGCGGAAGGTGTAGAACCCTTCCATCGAGCCGAACGGCGTGCTGAGCGGGCAGCCCGAGACATAGTCGTGGCTGCCGCCCGGCTTGATTACCGGCTGCTCGCCGACCACGCCTTCGCCCTCGATGAAATTGACCATCCCGCGCCCGTCGGTGATCTGCCAGTGCCGCGTCAGCAGTTGAACCGCCTGGTCGGCATGGTTTTCGATCCGGATGTGGTAAACCCAGAACCATTTGCCCGCCTCCACCTGCGATTGTTCGGGCAGGAAGTTGACGGTCACTCGGACGGTGATCCCGTCGGTGGTTGCGGCGTGCTGGAACAGCTCCTTCATGCGTCCCAAGGTAGCGATTGGGCGGCGCGGCGACAATGGCAGAGCGGCCAATCTTGCCACTTTGCCGACTGATTGTGTGCAAATCAGCTGCGTGCCAGCAGCACCACGCCCGCCACCATCAGCGCGCAGCCCGCCAACCGCGCCCGGCCGACCGGCTCGCGCAGCAGGACCATGCCAAGCAGCGCCACCAGCATCATCGACATCTCGCGCATTGGCGCCACCACGCTCAGCGGCGCGCCGCGCTGCATCGCCCAGAGCACCAGGATATAGCCGAACGGGGCCAGCAGCGCGACGGTCCAGGCGCTGATCCAGTGGCCCTGCATGGCCTGCGTCGCCGCCGGGCGGTCGCGCAAAAGCTGCGGGGCGAGCAAGGCGGTGCGCACCACGTTGGCGCCCCAGTCGAGCACCACCGGCGAAAGCAGCAGCAGCTTGACTGCCGAGCCATCAACCAGGGTGTAAGTGGCGATCAGCCCACCCGTCAGCAGCCCCCAGCGTAGGCCAGCCATGGCTCCGGGGCGGGAGAACGTGCTGAATCGGCCATCGGTTGCGATCAGCAGGATGCCGCCAACCACGCCCAGCAGGCCGAGCAGCCGCAGCGGCCCAGGCACTTCGCCCAGCAGCAGAAATGCGCCCGTCGACGAGAGCAGCGGCCCGGTGCCGCGCGCGATCGGATAGACCACCGACAAGTCGGCCTTGCGGTACCCGGTCTGCAGCGCGTGGCTGTAAGCGAGATGGAGGCACCCGCTGGCGACAATCGCCGCCAGCATCGGCCAGGCCCAGGTGAAGCTAGCCCGCGCCATGATCCACAGCGCCCACGGGGCAAAGGCGATCGAGGACAGCATGGTCGACCAGAACAGGAAGACTCCGCCGGCATGGGCCGAGCGCTTGGCAGCCAGGTTCCAGGTCGCGTGACATGCCGCTGCCAGCAGGACCAGCAGCAGCGAGAGGGTGTCCAAGCCCTAGAGCCCGGCCGCCTTGAGCGCCTGGTCCAGATCCTCGATCAGGTCCTGCGGATCTTCAAGACCGACGTTGATCCGCAGCATCCCCTCGGTCACGCCCATCTCGGCGCGTGCTTCGGCGCTGACCGAGTAGTGGGTGGTCGAGGCCGGATGCGTCATCAGCGAGCGGGAATCCCCGATGTTATTGGAGATGTCGATCAGTTGCAGAGCATCGAGCAGGGCGTGAGCCTGGGCGCGGTCCTTCACCTCGAAGGCGAAGATCGAGCCGCAGGCATCCATCTGCTGCATCGCCAGATTGTGCTGGGGATGGCTGGGGAGGCCCGGATGCAGGATGCGCGGCACCCGTCCTTCCAGGAACTGGCCGACCTGCAGGGCATTGGCGCTCTGCTGCTTGACCCGCAGGTCGAGCGTTTCCAGGCCTTTCAGCACGACCCAGGCATTGAACGGCGAGATGTTCGGTCCAGTGTTCCGCTGGAACGGCATCAGCACATCGTTGATGAATTGCGCCGATCCGCAGACCGCACCGGCCAGTACCCGCCCCTGCCCGTCCATCAGCTTGGTCGCCGAATAGGCCACCACGTCAGCGCCGAATTCCATCGGCCGCTGCAAGGCGGCAGTGCAGAAGGCATTATCGACCACGCTGGTGATGCCGCGGCTGCGGGCAAGGTCGCAGACGAACTTGAGGTCGACGATATCCATCGTCGGATTGGCCGGCGTTTCGAAGAAGAACACCTTGGTGTTGGGCCGGATCGCGGCTTCCCACTGGGCATTGTCGCGCGCGTCGATCGTCGTGGATTCGATCCCGAAGCGCGGCAGCAGGCTGTCGACCAGCCAGCGGCACGAACCAAAGGCGGCGCGCGCGGCGACCACGTGGTCACCGGCGGAAAGCTGGCAGAGCAGCGCTGTGGTCATCGCCGCCATACCGGTGGCCTGGGCGCGGCAGGCCTCGGCCCCTTCGATCAGCGCGATGCGTTCTTCCAGCATGGCCACGGTCGGGTTCTGGAGCCGCGAATAGGTCATCCCTTCGGCCTCACCGGCGAAGCGCGCGGCCACTTCGGCGGCGGAATCGTAGGTGTAGCCAGAGGTCAGGAACAGGGCTTCGCTGGTCTCGCCATGTTCGCTGCGCCAGGTGCCGCCGCGCACGGCGCGGGTGGCGGGCCGCCATTTGGCGGTAATCGAACGGTCGGTTCCGGTGGTGCGCTTCATGATTGTCCGGCTCTAGGAGCCGTGCGCAAGCGCCGCAAGAGCATTGCCACGTTCGGGCCACGCCGGTAATCGAGCGGCCATGCCCGCCGCGCCCCGCTTCACGAAAGTACAGGACCCGGCCGACTGGTGCGCGGTGATCGCGATCCTGTTCCTCGCGCTGCTGTGGTGGCGGCTCGGCATCCCCTCGCAGATCTATTTTGACGAGATTCACTACGTCACCGCTGCGCGCCACCAGAACGAGGGGCTGCGGTTCAATCCCGAACATCCCGTGCTGGGCAAGACGATCATCGCCGCCGCGATCCGCTGGCTGGGCGATACGCCGCTCAACTGGCGAATTCCCTCCGCCGTTTCGGGCGCGATCGGGCTTTATGCGCTGGGCCGGCTGGTGTGGTTCGTCACCGGGCGGCGGCTGGTCACCTTGGCAGCGATGTTGCTGGTGGCAACCGACTTTGCCTGGTTCGTGCAGAGCCGGATTGCCATGCTCGACATGTTCATGGCGATGTTCGGCATGGTTGCCCTGTGGTTGGCAGCCAGTGCGGTGCGGCTGCCGCGACAAGCGCGCTGGCGGCTGGCACTGGCAGGCGTAGCGATGGGATTGGCGCTTGGCGCCAAGTGGTCGGTCGCGCCGCTGCTGATCGTGCCGGGCCTGGTCTTCCTGGTCTGGAAGCTGCGCGATTGCGGCTGGCGGGGGCTTTACAGCCGCGCGGGCGGCGCGGTGCCGGGCATCAGCCTGATCGAGGCCGGCCTGTGGCTCGGGCTGGTGCCGCTGGTGGTCTACTGGCTGACCTTCTGGCCAGCGTTCCACTGGGTAAAGGACCCGGTCAACCCGTGGGACCCGATTGGCTGGCACATCTACATGCTGCAATTGCAGGACAGCGTGACCAAGCCGCATCCCTATCGGTCATACTGGTACCAGTGGGTCGGCAACTGGCGCGCAATCTGGTTCCTGTACCAGCCGGTCGACGGGGCGCGGCGCGGGATCCTGCTGATCGGCAATCCCTTCACCATGTTGGCGGGCCTCGCGGCGCTGGGCTGGTGCATCCGCGCCGCCCTGCGTGGGCGGATCGACGCCGCCGTCTTTGCCGGGCTCTACGCCCTTCAGATCCTGTTCTGGGCGCTCTCGTCCAAGCCGGTACAGTTCTATTACCACTACTTGCTGCCAGGCACCTTCCTGATGGTTTGCCTCGCGCTGGCGCTGGAGGATCTGTGGCAACGGACCGATCGTTGGCGCTGGCTGGCGGCGGCGGCGCTGGCGATCAGCCTGGCGATGTTCATCCACTTCTACCCGATCCTCTCGGCCGCCAAACTGTGCTGCGGGCGGCCCAGTTTTGAATACTGGATGTGGCTGCGAAGCTGGCGCTGAGCCGCAGAACCGGCCAAATGCGAATCAAACAGGGGAGATTCGCAGAATGACCACCGCCGCTTCGCCGCTCGCTTTCGCGCGCGGACCCGCCATGCCGAACCGCATGATGCTGGCGCCGCTGACCAATTCGCAAAGCCATGTCGACGGTACGCTCTCGGACGATGAGATCAAGTGGCTGACGATGCGCGCTAAAGGCGGCATGGGTCTGGTGATGACGGCCGCGGCGCACGTCCAGCGGCAGGGCCAAGGCTTTCCCGGCCAGCTTGGCATCTGGTCTGACGATCACCTGCCGCGCCTCACCGAACTGGCCAGCGCAATCCGGGCGCACGGCAGCCTGTCGGCCGTACAGCTGCACCACGCCGGCATCCGCTCTCCCCGCGACGTGATCGGTGAGGACCCGCAAGGGCCCTTTGCCGATGCCGAGACCGGCTCGCGCGCCCTGTCCACGCAGGAGGTCGAGCAGCTCCGCGATGATTTCATCGCCGCCGCCGTCCGCGCCGAACGCGCCGGGTTTGACGGGGTCGAGATCCACGGGGCTCACGGCTATATCCTCGCCCAGTTCCTCGATGCCGAGAACAACCAGCGCACCGATGGCTACGGCGGCAGCTTTGCCGACCGCAAGCGGATCATCTTCGAAGTGATCGACGGCATCCGCGCTGCCACGCGCACCGATTTCCAGGTGGGCCTGCGGATTTCGCCGGAGCGCTTCGGGATCAGGACGGCCGAAGCGCTGCAACTGGCCGAGGAAGTGATGGCCAGCGGCCAGCTCGACTATCTCGACATGTCACTGTGGGATTGCTTCAAGGATCCGCAGGACCCCGAATTTGCCGGCCAGCCGCTGATCAATCTCTTCACCGCCCTGCCGCGCGGCACCACCCGACTTGGCGTAGCAGGCAAGATCATGGATGCCGCCAAGGTCCAGGCCTGTCTCGATGCTGGCGCAGATTTCGTGCTGGTCGGGCGCGGGGCGATCCTGCACCATGACTTCGCCCAGCGCGTGATCGCCGATCCCGGCTTTGCCAGCACCCCGATCCCGGTCACCCGCGCGCACCTGCGGGCCGAGGGCCTGGGCGAGGCGTTTGTTGACTACATGGCGTCGTGGAAGGGGTTTGTGGAGGGGTAAGGCCCCTCCCGCCTCAATACTTGCCCCAGACGAACTTGTTGGACAGCGCGAAGTTCCAGACCGAGCCGAGCACGATGCCAACCACCACGGCGATCACGTCGTGGAAGCCCATCGTCTTGAGCACGGCGGCGGAACCGATGTTGGTGAGCAGGCCCAGCGAGCAGGTCAGCGCGAATTGGGCCCAGCCGCGCAGCAGTGGGCCAAAGCCGCGCAGGCGCTTGTCGGCATATGTCAGCTCGTTGTTGAGCACGAAGTTGAAGGTCATTGCGACCAGCGCGGCGACCGTGTTGGCGACGTTGAAGGTCGTGCTTTCGTCCCAGTTGCCGTAGACGAACCGCTCGCCGAAGATCAGGTGCAGCATCACCCACAATGCGCCCAGCTGGACGAAGACGCCCAGCGCGCCGACCGTGCCGAACAGCGCAAAGCGGGTCGGGATGAAGCGGCCCAGCCACTTGTCGTAGAGCCCGATCAGGAATTCAAAGACCACCGTTCGGTCAAGCTTGCTTTCCCCCTCGGCGCGGGCGGCGAAATTCATCGGTAGTTCCTTGATCCGCAGCGGTTCTTCGACCGTGGCGAGAATATCGAGCAGAATCTTGAAACCCACCCCCGACAGGCGGTGGGCATCAGCGCGCAGCGTGGCGCTGCGCAGCATGAAATAACCGCTCATCGGGTCGGTCAGTTCAACCCCGGTGACCTTGTTGGCGATCCGGTTGGCGAAGTTGGACGCCTTGACCCGATCCGGGCGGCCCCAATCCGCCGTGCTGGAGCCTTCGGCAAAGCGGCTGCCATAGGCCAGGTCATAGTCCCCGCTCTCGATCGCGCTCAACATCTGTGGCAGCAGCGCGGGATCGTGCTGATGATCGGCGTCCATCACCGCAACCACCGGAGCCGAAGTGGCGCACATCCCCTCGATCGCCGCCGATGACAGGCCGCGCCGCCCGATCCGCTGGATCACCCGGACCCGCGGGTCTTCCAGGGCAATGGCACGGGCTTCGTCTGAGGTTCCATCGGGGCTGTTGTCATCGACAATGATGACTTCCCAGCCGATCCCGACCAGCGCCTGGTCAAGCCGCTCCACCATCGTGCGCAGGTTCTTGCGCTCGTTATAGGTCGGCAGCACAACGCCGAGTTGCAGGGTCATGTTACAGCCGCTCCAGCACGGCATCGCCGATCGCGTGGGTACCTAGGCTGCCGCCAAGGTCGCCGCCGCGCACGCCGTCGGCCAGCGCCTTGGCAACTGCAGCCTCGATCCGGGCCGCCGGTGCCTCAAGGCCCAGCGAGTGGCGCAGCAGCATGGCGGCGGACAGGATCGTCGCCATCGGGTTGGCCAGGCCCTTGCCGGCAATGTCAGGGGCCGAGCCGTGGATCGGCTCGTACAGCCCCATCTTGCCGCCCGACAGGCTGGCCGAGGCCAGCAGGCCGATCGACCCCACGCACATCGAGGCCTGGTCCGACAGGATATCGCCAAACAGGTTGCCGGTGACGACCACGTCGAACTGGCCCGGATTGCGGACCAGCTGCATCGCGGCGTTATCGACGTACATGTGGGTCAGCTCGACCTCGGGATAGTCCCGCGCCACCTCGATCACGACGTCGCGCCAGACCTGCGAGGTTTCGAGGACATTGGCCTTGTCGACCGAACAGAGCCGCTTGCCGCGGCCCATGGCGGCGCGGAAGCCGACGTGGGCGATGCGGCGCACTTCGTCTTCCGCATAAGACATCATGTCCCAGCCCTGGCGGCGGCCATCGGGCAAGGTGCGGATACCCTTTTCACCGAAATAGACATCGCCGTTGAGCTCGCGCACGATCAGCAGATCGATTTGGCTCGCCACTTCCGGGCGCAGCGCCGAGGCATCTTCCAGCCCGGCAAAGACCTTGGCCGGACGCAGGTTGGCGAACAAGCCCAGTTCCTTGCGCAGGCCCAGGATTGCCTGTTCGGGGCGCAGATGCCGCTCCAGGTGATCGCAGTCCGGGTCACCAACCGCGCCGAACAGGATCGCATCGCAAGCGCGAGCAATCTCCAGCGTTTCGGCCGGCAGCGGATGGCCGTGGCGCTTGTAGGCAACGCCGCCGACATCACCATCGAACAGCACCAGGCCGGGCAGGTCCAGCGCTTCGAGCACCCGCACGGCTTCGCGCGTTACTTCGGGGCCAATTCCGTCACCTGCAAACACCGCGATCTTCATGGGGTACCCAACCTATTCAATCCGCCCCAGCCGCTCCCGCAGCATGGCGCGCGCCGCCATAACATCGCTTCTCCGATCGGCAAGCGGATAGCGCGCCACCAGCGGCCCCAGCTTGTCGAACAGCGCCAGCTGGGCAGCCCAGTCGGGATCTGCGGTGCGCTCGACCTCGCCATAGCCCAATTCGCGCAGCAGCAGCGCCTCGAAAGCGGTCATGCCGGGCAGCCAGCCGCGCGCCGATGGCGCATGGCACACGGCATCGAGCAGTGCGGTGAGTGCCTGGTAAAGGGCGGGATAGGCCTGCCGCTCGGGCAGCGCGGCGGCAGCCAGGGTGGTCGCCCAGGTGATCGCGGCAGCCGGCAAGGGCTCGGTCAGCCAGGGACCGCGGCTGCTGACCAGTTCGACCCGCGCCGAGGGGAGCTGGCTGCCGGGCCGGGCCCGCAGTTCGGTCTCGATCAGGTTACCGGGAAGCAACACCGGGCGCAGCTGCCGGCCCCGCCCGCCGGCGACATAGGCGGCGACCAGCCCATGATCCTCGGCCAGCAGGCGCAGGATGACCCCCGTTTCGCCGTGAGCGCGGGCCGAACAGACAATTGCGGGGGTGCGCAGCTGCATGGTGCGGCCTTAGACCGCAGGACCGCGCTTGGGGAGAACCTGGCCTACTTTTTCGCCTTGGCGGCCAGTGCGGCTTCCAGGGTGGCAAGACGCTGGGCCAATGCCTCGTTCTCTTCACGGGCCTTGGCAGCCATGTCCTTCACCGCATCGAATTCCTCGCGGCTGACAAAATCGAGCCCGCCCATCGCCTCGCGGAAGCGCTCACGCGCATTGTCGCGGGCTTCACGGCCCGCACCGGCAACGGTCCCGGCCGCGCTGTTGAGCAGCTTGGCAAGGTCGGCGAACAAGGGGTTCTGGCTCTGCATGGCGGCTAGATGGTCCTGCGCGCGGGTCGGTTCAAGCCCTATTCGAACTCGACTGCGGTCACAGCGCCGGAAACTTCCTGTCCATCCGCATTCGGGTTCGCTTCAAGGAACTGCCAGTTGAGCAGCGTCGCGAACAGCACCCAGGCCAGGTAAGGCAGCAGCAGCGTGCCAGCCAGCGGCCGCACCCGCCAGAATAGCATCACCGTCAGCAGCACCGCCAGGTCAATCGCGGCCAGCAGGGCAAGTGCCCCGGTGATCTGGTGTGCCCCGAAGAACAGCGGAGTCCAGGCCAGGTTGAGCGCCAGTTGGAGCACGAAGACGATAATCGCCGCGCTGCGTCCCGGCGCGCCGCGCGCGGTTACCACCAGCGCCAGGGCAAAGCCCATCAGCACGTAGAGGATAGTCCAGACGATGCCGAAGGTGGCCGGCGGCGGGAACAGCGATGGCTTGACCAGCGAAGCGAACCACGGGGTGTTGGCCCCGCCGCCCGCCGTGCCGCTCAGCGCGCCAAGCAGGACGACCCCCGGCACCAGAAACAGCGACCAGCGGATGAAGCTGGCTCGCAGCTGCGAGGACGATGCAAGGGCCGACATCAGTACTCTCCGATTCGAAGATGGGTCGCAGTTTCAGGACGATATGGCTGGCCCGGGGGCACTAGGCAATCACCCTTAACCCTGTTCGTGTCGCTGCGCCGCGATCAGGAACTCGACATTGCCTTCCGGGCCAGTGATCGGGCTTTCGACGATCCCCTGGACCAGCCAGCCCAGCCCCTCGACCCAGCTGCGCACTTCCTCGCACACTCGGGCGTGGAGTGCCGGATCGCGCACCACCCCGCCCTTGCCCACCTCGCCGCGGCCCACCTCGAACTGGGGCTTGATAAGGGCAACCAGCTGGCAGTCCGGTGCCGCCAGTTTAAGCGGCACTTCCAGTACCTTGGACAGCGCAATGAAACTGGCGTCGCAAACAACCCAGCCGCACGGGCGGTCAATCTGGGCGGGGGTAAGGATCCGCGCGCTGGTCTGTTCCAGAACGGTCACGCGAGGATCCTGCCGCAGCTTCCAGGCGAGCTGGTTGGTGCCGGAATCGACCGCGAAGACGTGCGCTGCCCCCTTCTGCAGCAGCACGTCGGTAAAGCCGCCGGTCGAGCTGCCGATGTCCATCGCTGTGACGCCGGCCGGGTCGAGCCCGAAGTGCTCGATCGCATGGGCCAACTTGATCCCGCCGCGCGAAACCCACGGATGGTCGCGCCCGCGCACTTCCAGCGGAGCATCGGCGGGAAGCGTATGACCCGGCTTGGCCAGCTTGGTTTCGCCCGAAAACACCACGCCGGCCAGCACCAGCGCCTGTGCGCGGGTACGGCTTTCGGCCAGGCCGCGTTCGACCAGCAACTGGTCCACCCGTTGTTTCGCCACCTTGCTCATGGCGGCGGCTCCTTCCATAGAAGGGCAGTGAAGGCAATTGCCCCCCTCCTTATCCTGACCACGCTGCTGACCTCTTGTGCCGCGCCGCAGAGACCCGCACCGCAGTCAAAGCCCCCGGTGGCGAGCCCGCCGCCACCCACCCCTGCACCTGCCCCGCTCTGTC
>RFPL01000014.1 GCA_009926135.1 Sphingomonadaceae bacterium | reverse complement strand
CGGGTCCTTGTCGATGCAGACCACTTCGTGCCCGAAATCGGCAAAGCAGGCCCCGGAAACCAGGCCCACATAGCCCGAGCCGACCATCGCAATCTTCATGGTACTGCCCTCTTAAAACAGCGAACAGCCGTCTCCGATAGTGAGGAGACGTGATGTTTCCAAGCTGCAAATACGTCGGTTGGGATTGCACGCATTTGTTCCACATACCTGCATAATCCCGCACGAGGGGCCCAGTTCCGCCGAACAATTTGCGCCAGGAATGAGTGCATGTGTTCGATCGCCTTCATTTGTGAAAGGCCAAATGATTAGTCGCGTAGCAGCCAGGTAAGCGCCTTCGACTAGTCACAGAAACAATTAAGCTACGGCGACTGTGCGATCCCCCAACCGTGCGAGGAAATCAGGCGGGTCTCGGCTATAAGCGGTTCGTTTGACCACCGCGACCGTTTCGGCCGTAACACATCTTTGGTGCGCGTTGCCGCATCAAGATCTCCTATTATTGCTTGGCTCGGCCTTGATGCAGCCATTTCGGACGGGCCTCCCCCATCTTCTTCCGACCTATGTGATTCTGTCGAGGTGGGTTCAGATGAACTTCTGACGGTGCCCTTGGCACTCTTAAGGCCCTGCGGCAGCACTGCTAGCTCCGCCTTCTGGCGGCTCCCGACAACATCGAAATCAGGATCATCAGCAAGCGAGAGATCTGCCTGCGAGTGCCATCCCTCCTTCGATTCACCACTGCTGTCGACCTGGGGGCTCTGCGAGAGGTCAATGGCAGCATTGCCTTGCGCCGCTTTGTCGACACTAACGCCTTTGGCCCTTCGCAGCTCATCTGCGATCTGCACAACCCATTCAAATGTATCCGAGTTCGTTGCGGCCTTCTTGCGGCGGGCTGCATCTTCAAGTTCTGAATTCAGGCCAAGCAGCATGCGCATAAAACGAGCATCCCCGTACAAGGCATGTTCCAACATCACTTCCGCCATCGCCTGCAGACCAGACATTTCCTTCAGCCGGCCACCAGATTTAATGCGCACCTTCTTTTCCAGCACACGGGCGACTGCCGCTAAACTCGGACTGATATGTTCCGCCAAGTCGGAATTGCGCTCCAGCCGGCGCGGGCGTCCTTTTGGGTTACCCGATTGCCCGGGCCTGAAGCGCGAGCCTTGGGGCGGTTTACCGTAGCCAACAGAGTAACCCTTGGTGTGCGTAGGGATGGGATTGGGCATCGCGGCCTCCTTCAGCGTTGTGTCTGAGAGTGCAGCGGCTCGCGAACATCTGCGCCTCTAAGGCGCCAGCGCAATCCTGTTTTGCAGCTAAAGATTACCACAGCGCGGCCTAATCGGCAACGGCCTCGCAAATCCCTGCAAGGCCCACGATGTTTTCCCTGCATCGATTGGAGAAATTCCCTGTTCTAGAACCAGCAGGGAATTCCGCTCAACTAACTGCAGATCATGAAGAAATTTAGGGGTAGTCAGGTGATTTGCGAAGATATTCCCAGTTGCAGTGAGAAACAGGGAATTTGGTCAGGCATTGCCAAAAGCATGCCTTCGCCGTTCGCCTTGAAACAGCCTCAACTCAGCGCAATATCCGGCGCGTCTTCCTGCTTCATGCCGACGACGTGATACCCGGCATCGACATGGTGGGTCTCGCCCGTCACCCCGCTCGACAGGTTGGAGAGCAGGTAGAGGCCGGCCCCGCCGACATCCTCGATCGTCACGTTGCGGCGCAGCGGCGAATTCAGTTCGTTCCACTTCAGGATATAGCGGAAATCGCCGATCCCGCTGGCGGCCAGGGTCTTGATCGGGCCAGCCGAGATGGCGTTGACGCGGATGCCGACCGGGCCAAGATCGTTGGCCAGGTACTTCACGCTGGTTTCCAGCGCGGCCTTGGCCACGCCCATCACGTTGTA
Source organism: Sphingomonadaceae bacterium (assembly GCA_009926135.1). Lineage (GTDB taxonomy): Bacteria > Pseudomonadota > Alphaproteobacteria > Sphingomonadales > Sphingomonadaceae > Novosphingobium. The sequence continues at coordinate 76,359 of RFPL01000014.1, read as the reverse complement.
ATGCGGCACGACCTTTTCGGCGCCGTAATAGGACAGCGTCAGGATCGCGCCGCCTTCCGGCATCATCGCTGCGGCGCGCTGGGTCACGGCGACCAGGCTGTAGGCCGAGATGTTGAGGGTCATCAGGAAGTTGTCGAGGCTGGTGTCGACATACCTTCCGCGCAGTTCGTTCTTGTCGGAAAAGCCGATCGCATGGACCACGAAATCGATCGTTGGCCAGCGCGCTGCCAACTGACTGAAGGCCGTATCAAGGGCGTCCATGCTCGACACGTCGCAATCGATCAAAAAGTCGCTGCCAAGCGAGGCTGCGAGCGGGCGGACCCGCTTTTCCAGTGCCTCACCTTGATAGGAAAAGGCGAGCTCGGCTCCTGCCTCGTGCAGCTTCTGTGCAATCCCCCAGGCCAGTGACTTGTCATTGGCGAGCCCCATGATCAGCCCGCGCTTACCCTGCATCAATCCCGTCATGCGTTACGATCCACCATCCTTGTGCCGCCCGCTTTCCGCTACGGCCTCGCCGATCATCTCGCCTTCTTCAGGCGTTACGGCAAGCGCGGCGTTGAGCTCGGCTCCGACCACCATCCCTAGGCCAACCAGCCAGAAAAAGAAAAGCGCGATCATCACGCCGGCCAGGCTGCCGTAAGTCAGGTCATAGGTAAAGAAGCGTGCCAGCACCCAAGGTAGCGCGATGGTTACGGCAGCCCACCAGGCGGTCACCAGCAGCGCGCCGGGCCATTTGGGATAGCGCCGCGAGCGATAATCGGTGGGCGTCAGCGTATAGAACAGCGCATGGAGTGAGAGAAACAGTACCACCGCCGGGATCAGCCGCGAAGTGGCCAGGGTGCTGGCCCAGTCGGCCAGGCGCGGGAACCAGGCGTCGATGACCTGCTCGGCAGCGCCAATGGCGACCTGGGCAAAAAGCGAAACCAGCAGCCCGACCACCGCGGCGACGATTACGCCGGTCGAGATCAGCCGGTGCCGCCAGAAGGCTGCGGTCGGCCCGGTGCCATAGGCGCGGCGCAGGATGTCGCGGATCGTCTCGATCAGGCTGCCGACAGTCCACAGCCCGACGATCCCGCCGGCCCACAGCAGCCAGCCCGAGCGCGCCTGGACCACGTCCTGCGCCACGGGTTCGAGCACCTGACGGACCATCGGCGGGACGGCCAGCAGGAACGAGCTGACCGAGGCGGCGCGCTGCGCCTCCTCACCCACCAGGGCGAATATTGCAGCCACCGTGATGAAGAACGGAAAGATCGCCAGGATCGCCATGTAGGCCAGGTTTCCGGCATGGATGAAGCCATCGTGCCAGGCGCCCAGCCAGACGCGCTGGACCACGCGCCGCAGCCGGGCAATCCGGCGCAGGGCATCCTCGCCAACCTGCTCCTCCAGCCCGGCGCGCCAGCGCAGCGCAGCGCGGCGGCGGCCTTCCGGGGTCAGGTCGGGCGCTAAATGCGCCTCGGCCCGTGCCTGTTCTAGCGGTATTTCTTCCACGAGTGGCTTAAACGCCCAGACGCGCGCGGAGGTTGCGCTGGTCGGTCCAGCCTTCGAGCCGCCTGGCCAGATCCGCGTCGCCTTCAGGCAGATTGATCTCGAGCGTCACCAGCTGGTCGCCCCGGCTGCCGTCCTTGCGGCTGAAACCCTTGCCCGGGATGCGCAGTGTCTTGCCCGAGCTCGATCCCGGCGCGACAGTCAGTATCACGGCACCTTCTGCGGTCGGCACCTTGACCTTCGCGCCGTTCAGCGCTTCATCCAGGCTAACCGGCAGGTCGAGCCGCAAGTTATCGCCATCGCGGCGGAAAAACGGATGAGGCTGGATCCGGATCGTGACGATCGCATCGCCGGCTCCCCCCGGCCCTGGCTCGCCCTTGCCGGACAGGCGCATCTGCGTGCCGTCTTCGACTCCGGCCGGCAACTTGAGATCGATGGTCTTGCCATCGGCCAGGGTAATCCGCTGGGTTGCCCGCGCCGCTGCATCGGGCAGAGAGACGCCAAGCTGGTAGGAGGCATTGGCCCCCTTGGGTGCTGGTCGCGCGCGGCCACCGCCGGGACTGCCGCCAAAGCCGCCGCGGCCGCCGAACAGGCCTTCGAAGATATCGCCAAGATCGATCCCGGCGTCCTGTCCGCCGCCGCCGAAGCCCTCGAACCCGTCGGCGCGGAAGCCGCGCTGGCCTCCGGCACCGCCGAAGCCGGCACCGGGTCCCCCGAAACCGTATCCGGTCGGGTTGCCATCGATATCGATTTCGCCGCGGTCGAACCGGGCGCGTTTGTCCTTGTCGGACAACAGGTCATAAGCGCGGGCAACTTCGGAAAAGCGCTCCGCCGCCTTGGGATTGTCCTGGTTGCGGTCGGGGTGCAGCTCTTTCGCCAGCTTGCGATAGGCAGACTTGATGTCCTTCTCGCCCGCGCCGCGCGCTACCCCCAGGATCGAATACGGATCGGCCATTGGTCTTAGCTAGGAGCGGCAAGGCCATACGGCAAGGCGTTCCCGCACTGGCCGCTTCCGCCAGACCGCGCTTGGGGCTATGGCCCGCGGCATGGACGAACAGCAATCCGCCGATGCGATCCCGCTTGCCCCGCCACTCGTGCTGTTTGCCGAATGGTTTGCCCTCGCCAAGACGAGCGAGCCGAATGATCCCGATGCCGTGGCACTCGCCACTGCCACGCCCGCTGCTGCGCCCTCGGTGCGAATGGTGTTGCTCAAGGATTTCGGCCCGGATGGCTTCGTTTTCTACACCAATGCCCAGAGCCGCAAGGGCGGCGAACTGCTGGCAAATCCGCAGGCCGCGATGCTCTTCCACTGGAAAAGCCTGCGCCGCCAGATCCGGATCGAAGGCCGGATCGAGGAAGTCGATCCGGCGACGGCTGATGCCTATTTCGCCAGTCGTAGCCGCGATTCACAGCTGGGAGCCCTTGCCTCCGATCAGTCACGCCCGCTGGGTTCGCGCAGCGAGTTCCTTGGCCGGATTGCCAAGGTGACGGCACAACATCTGGTTGGCCGCGTCCCGCGTCCACCGCACTGGACTGGCTTCCGGCTGGTTCCAAGCGCCTTCGAATTCTGGATGGATCGCCCCTTCCGCCTCCACGAACGCCGCCGGTTCGAACAGGACGCTGCCGGCAACTGGACCTCGGGCCTGCTCTACCCTTGAAGCCCCCGGCCTTCGCCAGCCAGGAAAGCGGCATAGGCCTTGGTGATCCCGCTACGCAGGTCGGTCCGCGACTGCCAGCCCAGGCTCGTCAGTTTGGCATTGTCCATCAGCTTGCGCGGCGTGCCGTCCGGCTTGCTGGGATCGGTCACGATTTCACCGTCATAGCCGATGACTTCCATCACCAGCCGGGTCAGCTCCATGATCGAGATATCGCTGCCTACACCGATATTGACGTGCTCGGCATCGGAATAGTGCTGCATCAGGAAGACGCAGGCATCGGCGCAATCGTCGACATACATGAACTCGCGCCGCGGGGTACCGGTGCCCCAGACCGTAACCGGGCTACCGGTCAGCCGCGCCTCGTGAACCTTGCGCATCAGGGCCGGCATGACGTGGCTTGAGGCCAGATCGAAGTTGTCGCCCGGGCCATAGAGGTTGGTTGGCATCGCGCTGATGAAGTCACAGCCATATTGCCGGCGAAAGGCCTGAGCCTGCTTGATCCCGGCGATCTTGGCAATCGCGTACCATTCGTTGGTCGGCTCGAGCGCGCCGGTCAGCAATGCATCCTCGCGGATCGGCTGGGGGGCATGCTTGGGATAGATGCAGGAGGAACCCAGGAACAGCATCTTGCTGACTCCCGTCTCGTGGGCGCCGGTGGTGATCGCGGTCGAGATCAGCAAGTTGTCGAGCAGGAACTGGACGGGGAAGGAGTCGTTGGCCAGGATTCCGCCCACCTTTGCGGCTGCGATGAACACGGCGTCGGGGCGGTTTGCCGCCATCCAACGATGGACATCGGCGCGCTCGGTAAGGTCCAGCTCCGTGCGGTCGACCGTCAGGACCGTACAGCTCTCGTTGGCCAGCCGGCGGACGAGAGCGCCGCCAACCATCCCGCGGTGCCCCGCAACCCACACTCGTTTACCCGCAAGTTCAAACTGCTGCTGACCCGGCACCCGATTATTTCCCGCTTGAATAAAGCCTTACGATTTGGCCCATAGCGGTTTTTACGGGGTTGTGGCTGCCGTCAAGGGTGCGGCCCAGTCTGACCACAGTCAGGTTCTGTGCGGGAGAGACCAGCACAAACTGCCCCAGGTGGCCGTTCAGCGAAAAGGCCGAGCGCGGTGCGCCGGGGAAGGGTACCTCCTGCTCACCCGGTTGCGGACGGTTAAGCCAGATCTGCGCACCATAGCCCCGATTGCGGGGATTGGCCGTGGTCATGAATTCGATCCAGCCGGGCGGCACCAGCTGCGCGCCTCCCACGCTGCCCTTGTTGCGCAGGAACTCTCCGAACCGGGCCCAGTCGCGCGCGGTGGCATGCATCAGGCTGCCGCCGATCAGCGTTCCTGCCGCATCATATTCGGGGACGATCGACTTCATGCCCAGCGGCTCGAACAACCGGCTGCGCAGATAATCGTTCACCACCTTGCGCCGCTCGGCCGGATCATTGCTAGGGGTCAGCGTGCGGGCGGCAAGATCGGCCAGGATCACTGTGGTGGCGCTCGAATATTCCCACTTGCGCCCCGGCTCCGCTTCCAGCGGCTGGGCCTCGGCATGGGAAGCCATCGCGTCGCGTCCGTCAAGAAAGAGCATCCGGACTTCATCGGATTCGTAAACTGGTTCGCCGGCCTCGGTGTGGCGCAGGCCTGAACGCATCTGCAGCAGCTGCCGCAAGGTGATTTCACCGCGCGGATCGCCGGGGCGTTGCCAGGCGGGGACCGGGGCACTCTCGTCCAGCCGCAGCCGTCCATCGGCCACCAGCAGCCCGATCAGCACGCCGGTGATGGTCTTCGCCATCGACCAGCTGACGAAGCGCGTATTCTCATGATAGCCAGACGCATAGCGTTCAGCCACGATCTGCCCGTCATGCAACACCACCACGGCGCGGGTCTCGGCCGTTTCGGGTGTACTGAACAGTTTGTCGACGGCGCGGGCCAGGGCTTCGCGCGGCACACCGGGGGTCTTGATGACCGCGTTCATTGCTGCCGGGGCCAGCGGCGGCGGCGGTTCCTGGGCCGTCTGCTGCGGGCCGCACGCGATCAGGCTTGGCAGGGCCAGCAAGGGCAGGATAAAGGGCAGGCGGCGCGTCGACATGGCGCGCATCCCTTGCGCAAAGGCTGGCCGATGGCAACCGCAAACCCCGCTTCGTCAAGGCCTTCGCGCCGCCGCCGCTGGCCCTGGGCTCTGCTGCTGGTCCTAGCCGGACTGCTGACCTGGTTCTGGACCCCGCTTAATAGCTTTGCGATCACTGGCGCATCTTATGGCGCGCGGGTTGCCTGTTCGTGCCACTATCTTGGCGGGCGCGGCCTCGACGATTGCCGCAAGGACTTCGAACCGGGGATGGAACTGGTCCTGCTGAGCGCCGATGAAGCTTCCAAGAGCGTGACTGCGCGCTTCCCGCTGCTCGCCACCCAGACCGCTACCTATTACGAGGGACAGGGTTGCCGGCTTCAGCCGTGGGATCGATAACGGCCCGCAGATTGACTTGTCCACAGCCTTCAGCCACTGCCGAAAGCGTTGTTCAGCCAACAGATTGAAACATGACCCCGTCGATCACCCCAGTCATCCTGTGCGGCGGCAGCGGCACCCGCCTCTGGCCGCGCAGCCGGGTTGCGAAGCCCAAGCCGTTCCTGCCGCTGGTCGGCGATTCGACCCTGTTTGAGGCCACCGTGGCCCGCGCCGCACCGGCGCATGGCTTTGCTCCGCCGCTGGTGGTCACGGGCGCGCGCCATGTCGAACATGTCGAGAGCCAGCTCGCCGGGATTGAGGCGACTATCGTGGTGGAACCGGCGGCTCGCAACACGGCGGCTGCGATTGCCCTCGCCGCGCTGCGGCTGGATTCCGATGCGATCATGCTGGTCTGTCCGAGCGATCACCATATTGCCGATAGCGCGGCGTTTCGTGCCGCCGCCCGCAATGCCGCCGGTTTGGCCGCCGATGGCTACCTCGTTTCCTTCGGAATCGAAGCGAAAAGTCCTGAAACCGGGTTTGGCTATCTCGAACGCGGCGAAGCGTTGGCGCACGGCGGATTCCGCGTCGCTCGCTTTGTCGAAAAGCCTGATCGCGCCCGCGCCGAAGCCTTCATCGCTGCGGGGACCTATGCCTGGAATGGCGGCATCTTCGCCTTCCGTGTCGGCACCTTCCTAGAGGAACTGGCCGCCTATCGTCCGGCTATTCTGGCGGCGGCGCGGGCTGCTGACCTGGCTGGCAGCCAGCAGGGCCGGCAGTTCCACCCGGGTGCGGCTGAATTCGATGGCTTCGCGCCCGAATCGGTCGACTATGCGGTGATGGAGAACACCACGCGGGCGGCGATGGTGCCGGTCGACATGGGCTGGTCCGACATCGGCAGCTGGGATGCGTTGCACCTGGCGCTTGACCGCGATGCTGCCGGCAACAGCGTCCAGGGCCGGGCCGAACTGGTCGACTGCCGCAATGTCCTGGTCACCAGCGACGGGCCGCGGGTCTCCGTGATCGGTCTTGAAGATGTCGTGATCGTGGTCGATGGGGACGAAATTCTGGTGACTACCCACGCCGGGACCCAGCGGGTCGGCAAACTGCACGGAGCAGCCAACCAGTGACCCTGCTGCCGACGCGCGCCGTCGCCAAGCCATGGGGCCGGATCGACCTGCCGCCAGCCTTTGGCGGCCCCGCGTCCGAAGCGATCGGCGAAGTATGGTTCGAACCGCCCGCAGCGCTCGATCGACTGCTGGTCAAGTACATCTTCACGAGCGAGCAGCTCTCGGTTCAGTGCCATCCATCCGATGCGCAGACCCAGGCGATGGGGCTTGGGCGCCAGGGCAAGGAAGAATGCTGGCTGGTCCTGACGGCCGAGCCTGGCGCACAGCTGGCAATCGGCTTCAACCGCGACGTTGATGCCGAAAGCCTGCACGCGGCCATCCAGGATGGATCGATCGAAGGCCTGCTGAGCTGGCACCCAGTTTCGGCGGGCGATTTCTTCTACATCCCGGCAAATACCGTTCACGCGATCGGCTCGGGGATCACCCTGGTCGAAGTGCAGCAGAACTCCGACATCACTTATCGTCTCTACGACTATGGCCGCCCGCGCGAGTTGCATGTCGAGGCGGGCGTGGCTGTGGCCCAGCGCGGACCCTATCCGCCGCACAACCATCAACGCCTGCCAGCTGGGGGGCCAGCGAGGCTGGTCGAGGGGCCATATTTCCGGCTCGATCGACTGGACGGCGCGCCGGATGTGGCGACGGCCGCGCGTTATGCCGGCACTTTGCTGGTGGTGCCGCTCGATTGCACGCTGACCGTTGCTGGAGAACCCATTGCGCCGGGGCAATGCGCCATGGCGGCAGGACCAGATGCGATTGCCTTTCCGGCGCGCGGCCTCAGCTTGATCGCCCAGCCGGTCTAGTCGCGCCCGCCGCTGATCGTGTGCCGGACATATTCGGCATAGGCCGATTTTCCCAATCGGTCCGCCAGACGTTCAACCTGGGCTTGGTCGATCAGGCCCTTGCGCCAGGCAATCTCCTCGGGGCAGGCGATCTTGAAACCCTGGCGCTTTTCGAGCGTGCGGACGAATTCGGCTGCATCGATCAGGCTTTCGGGGGTCCCGGTGTCGAGCCAGGCATAGCCGCGCCCCATCAACTCGACGGACAGCTCGCCGCGCTCAAGATATGTGCGATTCACGTCGGTGATTTCCAGTTCGCCGCGCGCTGAAGGCTTCAGGTTTGCGGCAATATCAACCACCTGTTCGTCGTAGAAATAAAGCCCGGTCACTGCCCAGTTGGAGCGCGGCCGGGCCGGCTTTTCCTCGATCGACACGGCCTGCATTGCCGGGCCAAACTCCACCACGCCGTACCGCTGCGGATCGGTTACGTGGTAGGCAAAGACGGTTGCGCCGCTGGTCCGGGCCATGGCGTGCTCGAACAGATCCGTGATGCCGTGGCCGTAGAAGATGTTGTCTCCGAGGATCAGTGCCGAAGGACCACCGGCAACAAAATCGGCCCCGATGACATAGGCCTGGGCCAGCCCTTCTGGCTCGGGCTGGACGGCATAGTCGATCGCCATGCCCCACTGCGAGCCATCGCCCAGAAGTTCTCGGAAACTGGGCGTGTCGCGCGGCGTGGAAATCACCAGCACTTCACGGATGCCCGCCAGCATCAGCGTCGACAGCGGGTAATAGATCATCGGCTTGTCGTAGATCGGCATCAGCTGCTTCGAAGTGACCAGGGTCATCGGATGCAGCCGCGTGCCGGAGCCGCCGGCCAGAATGATACCCTTCATGTAGTGGTCCTTGCTTGTTGGTCCGCCAGAACTTCGCCCACGATCTCTGGCACGATCTCCTGCCATGATCGCGGCGCAATACCGAAGTCGCGTTGGAGCCGGGCTGTGTCGAGCCGCGAATTGGCCGGGCGGCGCGCCCGGGTCGGGAAATCGCCGCTACTGATCGGGACCACCGGAACGGCGGGGCCGCCATGGGAGCGGTGCGCGGCAATCACCGCTTCGGCGAGGCCATGCCAGGTGGTGCTGCCGGCATTGACGAAGTGATAGGTACCGCAAGGCGCTGAGGTATCGGCAAGGTGCGCCAGTGCAAGGGTCCGCAGCGCCCCGGCAATGTCGCGCGCGCCGGTTGGGCAGCCGTGCTGGTCGGCCACGACCCGCAATTCGGGCCGCTCTCCCGCGAGGCGCAGCATGGTCTTGAGGAAGTTGCTCCGCCAGGCGCTGATCACCCAGGCCGTGCGCAGCACCACGTGGCGCGGTGTCCCGGCCCGGACCGCGAGCTCCCCGGCCAGCTTGCTGGCGCCATAAACACCCAGCGGCGCCACTGGATCGTCTTCGCGATAGGGTCGGTCCAGCGCGCCGTCGAAGACATAGTCGGTCGAAACGTGCAGCAGCGGGATATCCCGTTCGCGCGCGATGTCTGCCAGCCAGGCCGGTCCCTGCGCATTGGCGAGAAAGGCCGGGCCGGCATTGTCCTCGGCCAGGTCGACCGCGGTATAGGCGGCGGCGTTGATGATGCCGTCGATCTGCCGATCGGCAAACCAGGCGGCGATGCTGTCGCCAGAGGTCAGGTCCAGCTCGGCTCGGTCCGGGGCCAGCACGGTCACTGCCGCGGGCCAGGGCTGGCGCAGCAGCTCCAGCCCGACCTGGCCGGTGCCGCCGGTGATCAGGATCGTCGATTGCGCCATCGGGATCAGGCCTTCAGTCCGAGCCGCTCGGTAGCGTAGCGGCGCTGCAGGATCGGCTCCCACCAGTCCTTGCGGGCCAGGTACCAGTCGACCGTGCTGGCGATACCGTCCTCAAACCGGACCTGTGGTTCCCAGCCCAGCTCACGCGCGATCTTGGCGGCGTCGATCGCATAGCGCTGGTCATGCCCGGGGCGGTCGGCAACGAAGCTGATCTGTCCGGCATAGGACTGGCCATCGTCACGCGGGCGGCGCGCATCGAGCGCGGCGCAGATGGCTCGCACCACCTCGATGTTGCGGCGCTCGGAATTGCCGCCGATGTTGTAAGTCTCGCCCGGTACGCCGGCTTCGAATACCCGGCGCAGTGCGCGGGCGTGATCCTCGACATATAGCCAGTCGCGCACGTTGGAGCCGTCTCCATAGATCGGCAGCGGTTCGCCGGCGAGCGCCCGGATGATGATCAGCGGAATCAGCTTTTCGGGGAAATGATAGGGGCCGTAATTGTTGGAGCAATTGGTCACCAGCACCGGCAGGCCATAGGTATGCCCCCAGGCGCGAACGAGGTGGTCCGACGCCGCCTTTGATGCGGAATAGGGCGAACGCGGATCATAGGCCGTGGTCTCGGTGAACAGGCCTTCGTCACCTAGCGAGCCATAGACCTCGTCGGTCGAGATGTGATGGAAACGGAACGTAGCCTGGCGATCAGCCGGCAAGCCCTGCCAATAGCCCAGCGCCTGCTGCAGCATGGTGAAGGTGCCGAAGACATTGGTCTGGATGAATTCGCCGGGGCCATCGATCGAGCGGTCGACGTGGCTTTCCGCCGCCAGGTGCGCGATCACGTCAGGCTGGAACTCGGCCAGCAACTGGCCGACCAGTCCGGCATCGCAGATGTCACCCTTGACGAACCGGTAGCGCGGATTGCCGGCAACCTCGTCCAGCGATTCAAGGACCCCGGCATAGGTCAACTTGTCGAGGTTCAGCACTTCGTGTCCGGTCTCGCCGATCAGGTGCCGCACCAGCGCCGAGCCAATGAAACCTGCGCCGCCGGTAACCAGGATCTTCATTGCCAAAACCTCTGCCTCTGCTGCGCGCCGGAAAGGCCGGGCGGATGCTACTTACACCGCAATTTCCTGAAAGGCTCCTAACGGCTGGCCATCATACGGGAAATCAACGGACAGTTCCGCCAGCGGGGGCAGGGCGCGGTCCTTGTCTGACAGCACTGCCGCGGTGCCGATCGGCCATTCGATTCCCACGGCCGGATCATCCCAGGCAAAGCCGCCATCGCTCGGCGCCGAATAGGGGGCATCGACCTTGTAGGCGATCTCGCAGTCCGGACCTAGCGTCAGGAAGCCATGGGCAAAGCCGACCGGGATCAGCAGCTGCTTGCCGTCTTCGGCGGAAAGCTCGATCCCGCGCCATTGGCCAAAGGTTGGCGACGCGCGCCGGACATCAACCACCACGTCGAAGATCCGGCCCCGCAGGCAGCGCACCAGCTTGGTCTGCGCGAAGGGGGGGGCCTGGAAATGCATCCCGCGCAGCGTGCCCGCCGCGCGTGAAAGCGAATGGTTGTCCTGGCAGAAATCGACCATGACGCCGGCCGCCTCCAGTCGCGCACGGTTCCATGTTTCGCTGAACCAGCCGCGTTCGTCCGCGAAGCGGCGGGGGGTCAGCACTTTCAGGGTCATCGTCGGGTCCCGCACAGTCCTATTAACCTGCCAGGGGGCAGATGCGTTCCGACTTAACCGATTGGACCTTGCGGTCAATCGTGCGGCTCAGGCCTCGGTCGCGGCGATCCAGCCCCCGCCGACCACGCGGTCGCCCGCATACAGCACGGCCGCCTGGCCCGGGGCGACGCCGTACTCGGGCGCGGCAAAGCGAATCGCCGTGCTGGTGCCATTGCCCAGCGGGCCTTCAAGCGTCACCGGCACTGGCTTTGCCAGCGAGCGGACCTTGGCCAGCAGCGGTGCATCGGGCAGCGGTCCGATCCGGTTGGTTTCGATGATCCGTGCGCCGCTGACTGCCAGCAGCCGGCGCGGGCCGACGCGGACTTCGGCGGCGGCGGCATCGATTCCGACCACATAGAGCGGTTCGGGCTGGCCGCCGATCTCCAGCCCGCGGCGCTGGCCAACGGTAAAGTGGATCACACCTTCGTGCTGGCCCAGGACCGCGCCGGTTTCGGCATGGACAATCGCGCCAGTGCGTACGCCTTCGGGGCGGACGGCCTTGACGATGCGGGCATAATCGCCGTCGGGAACAAAGCAGATGTCCTGGCTGTCGGGCTTGGCCGCAGTGCGCAGGCCGGCTGCTTCCGCCAAGGCGCGGACCTGCGGCTTGGGCATGCCGCCTAGCGGGAATCGCAGGTAATCAAGCTGCGCGTCTGTCGTCGCATAGAGGAAATACGACTGATCGCGCGCCGGATCGAGCGCGCGGTGCAGTTCTGGCCCCGCCGGACCCAGCTCGCGGCGAACGTAGTGACCGGTGGCAAGACAGTCGGCCCCGAATTCACGCGCCATGCGGAACAGGTCGGTGAACTTGGGCCCCATATTGCAGCGGATGCAGGGGATCGGGGTCCGGCCCGCGAGGTATTCGTCAGCGAACTGCTCGACCACTTCTTCGCGAAAGGCGGATTCGTGATCGATGACGTAGTGCTGGATTCCGAGGCGGTCTGCCACGGCGCGGGCATCGCGGATGTCGTCGCCGGCACAGCAGGCACCCTTGCGCGCCGCGGCCGCGCCGGAATCGTAAAGCTGCAGCGTGACGCCGATGACCTCGGCACCGCTCTGCGCTGCCAGTGCGGCAACGACCGAGCTATCGACCCCGCCAGACATGGCAACGACGATCCGCTTGTCCGCAGCCGGTCCATCAAGCTGGAACAGCGCGGCAGGGTTGTCGGTCAATTGGGCGGGCAAGGTCATGGCGGCGCGCCTTACACCGATCCCGGCCGCCTGGCAAAAAGCCGAAACAGGCGGGTGCGAATTTCGGTAAGGTCCATGACCAGACGGTAAACCCGGCCTTTACCGGCTGTTGACCTTGTCTTGCTAGAAACGCCCCATGGAATTCGGCAAGGACCTCATTGCAAGCCTGCGCGGACGGGTGCTCCCCGGGGACGGCGGCACTCTGGCGGGGCGGTGCGACTGGCACGCGCTGAGTGCCCGGCTGCAAGCGGCGCACGCTGCGCGCGAGGAACTGATCCGCTCCGAAATCCAGGAATTGCGGCACCTTGGCGGCTCGTTCGGGTCCCGGTCTTCCCTGATGGCAGCGGGGGCACACCATGCCTCACGTGATATTAACCCAAGTGATTTAGCAGATGGCAAAGCCCTTACCGGCAATGCTGTTCCTACCGCTGCCGACAGGCTGGGCGACGGCTGAGGATGAACATGATCGAGAATCAGAAAATTCGACCCGCAATGGTGATTGGTCCGCTCGGCGAGCCATTGACCATCGATTCGCTGCCGCCGCCAACCACCACGCGGTGGGTCGTGCGCCGCAAGGCAGAGGTCGTAGCTGCGGTAAACGGCGGTCTGCTGACAATCGACGAGGTCTGCGAGCGCTATAACTTGACGCTTGAGGAGTTCGCCTCGTGGCAGCGAGCGGTCGACCGGTCGGGTATGCAGGGCCTGCGGGTCACGCGAATTCAGCATTACCGCGATCTCTACGAACGCCAGCTCAAGTACTGACTAAGCAATTGGTTACGGGCAGCAGAGTGTTGCTGCGCTAGACTTGCCGCCCCGGCCCAGCCTGACTGGTGCCGGGGCGACTGGTTTGCTGCGGCGGCAGAATAAGTCCGCTGGCCCGGTGAACCCCTATGTTCCAGCGCGTGAAGATGCGCTGATCCCACCCCTATCGCGCATTTCGCCGAACGGCGTAGGCCGTTGGCCGACCATTGCGTTGCGTTGCAGCAAGCCGAAGCCTATGGCTCCGCCCTGTAATAAATGCCGCTTCGTCAAGGCCCGCCGCGCTGCGGGCTTGCTTGAAGTGATATAGCAGAGTAATACAGCTTCGATGCCGGTGCAGTCGTCCCGACTGCCGCCGGAAGCTCGGTGATGCAAGATGGGGCAGGTCCGGCCATGAACTACGACACGCGGATAGCAGCAGATGATCTGGCGGTGACCGATTCCGCCGCTGTTCTGATGGGCGATGCCGAAGAGGACCGGCAGTCGCGGCGCAAGCTGTGGATCATCGGGCTGGCCGTGCTGGCTGGCCTGATCGGGATCTGGTTCCTGACCCACAGCGGCGATACCGCCGGCACCGGTGACAAGAAGTCGCAGGCCGCGGTGGTCTCGGTCGTCGCGCCGGGCCGCGGCACGATCGAGGGTGCGATCAACGTGACCGGCACGCTCGCCGCGCGGCGTGAACTGCCGATTGGCGTGCCGGGCGAAGGTGGGCAGATCGTTTCCGTGCTGGTCGAGCCGGGCCAGTGGGTGGGTGCCGGACAGGTGCTGGCGGTGATCGACCGTTCGGTCCAGGTTCAGCAGCGCGCCAGCCAGGCCGCGCAGATTGATGTCGCGCGCGCCAATGCCCAGCTGGCCCAGGCCAATCTCGACCGCGCCTTGCAGTTGGTCGAGCGCGGGTTCGTCTCGAAGGCCGACATTGACCGGCTCACCGCCCAGCGCGATGCGGCGGTGGCCCAGGTCCGTGTGGCCGGGGCGCAGCTTGGCGTGCTCAGCGCCCAGCTTAACCGCCTTAACGTTGTAGCTCCGGCCGCCGGGCTGGTGCTCGAGCGCCGGGTCGAACCCGGCCAGGTAGTCAGCGCTGGTTCGGGCGTGCTGTTCCGTCTCGCCAAGGGCGGCGAAATGGAATTGCGCGCGCTGGTTGGCGAGACCGAGCTGGCCCAGGTTGCGAACGGCGTCTCTGCCGAAGTCACGCCGGTTGGCGGGACCAGGGCCTTCACCGGTCAGGTCTGGCAGACCGCTCCGGTCATTGATCCGCAGAGCCGCCAGGGCATTGCCCGGATCGCGCTGCCCTATGCCCCCGATCTGCGCCCCGGCGGCTTCGCCACGGCAGTGATCAAGGCTGGCACCGTAGTGGCGCCGATGCTGCCTGAATCCGCGATCCTCTCGGACAACGAGGGCAGCTACGTCTATATCGTCGGCAAGAACAACAAGGCCGAGCGGCGCAACGTCAAGACCGGGCTTGTCACGGCCGACGGGATCGCCGTGGTCCAAGGCTTGAACGGCACCGAACAGGTCGTGATGCGGGCGGGCGGCTTCCTTTCGCCGGGCGAGACGATCAATCCCAAGCTCGTGAAGCAGTGATACAGCACTCAAGTTGAAAACAGGATCTGGCGATGAACTTCCGTAACATCTCGGCCTGGTCGATCCGCAACCCGGTGGTGCCGATCGTCCTCTTCATCGGCCTGATGCTGGCCGGGATCATGAGCTTCGCGCAAATGGAGGTCCAGAACGATCCGGACGTCGAGTTCCCGATGGTGATCGTCTCGATCGCCCAGCCGGGGGCCGCACCGACCGAGATCGAGACCCAGATCACGCAGCGTATCGAATCCGCGGTGCGGACCATTTCAGGGGTGCAATCGATCAGCTCGACTGCCTCGGAAGGCCGCAGCCAGACGATGATTGAGTTCAAGATCGGCGAAGACGTCAACGAGGCGGTCAACGAGGTCAAGAACGCCGTCGACCAGGCTCGCGGGGAACTGCCCGACGGGATCCTCGAACCGCAGGTGGTCAAGGCCCAGACCTCATCCGATCCGATCGCCTATTTCGCGGTCCAGGCTGACGACATGACGATCGAGCAGCTGTCCTGGTTCATCGACGATACTGTTACCAAGCGCCTGCTCAATATCCCCGGCATGGCTGAAGTAACGCGCGGGGGCGGCGTGAACCGCGAAATCGTGGTCACCCTCGATCCAGCGCGGATGCAGTCGCTCGGGATTACGGCCAGCCAGGTCAATGCCCAGCTGCGCCAGCTCAACGTGAACGCCGCTGGCGGCAAGGCCGAAATCGCCGGATCGCGCCAGTCGGTGCGCGTGCTCGGCAACGCCCAGACCGCCTATGAGCTGTCCCAGACCGACGTTCCGCTTGGCAACGGCCGGACCGTCAAACTGACCGACTTCGCGCGCGTCCAGGACAGCTATGGTGAAGTCACCAGCATGGGCAAGGCCGATGGCAAGCCGGTGGTGACCTTCGGCATTGCCCGCGCCCGCGGCGCCTCGGACGTATCGGTCTATGACGGCGCCTACGCCGAGATCAAGAAGATCGAAAAGGAGAACCCGGGGGTCACCTTCATCCGCCAGTTCACCTCGGTCGACTATACCAAGGCGCAGTACGAAAGCTCGATTTCGGCGATGGTCGAAGGGGCGATCCTGGCCGTGATCGTAGTGTTCTTCTTCCTGCGCGACTGGCGCGCGACAGTGATTTCCGCGCTCGCCATCCCGCTTTCGGCGATCCCGACCTTCTGGTTCATGGATCTGATGGGCTTTACGCTCAACACGCTCTCGCTGCTCGCACTGGGCCTGGTCGCGGGGGTGCTGGTCGACGATGCGATCGTGGAAATCGAGAACATCGTGCGTCATATGCGCATGGGCAAGAGCGCCTACCAGGCCTCGATCGACGCGGCAGACGAAATCGGCCTGGCGGTTGTTGCGACCACCTTCTCGATCGTTGCGGTGTTCCTGCCGGTCGGCCTGATGCCGGGCGTATCGGGCCAGTTCTTCAAGAATTTTGGCCTGACCGTGGTAGTCTCGGTACTGATGTCACTGGCGGTGGCCCGCATGATCACGCCAATGGTCGCGGCCTATTTCCTCAAGGCGCATGGCCAGGAAGATCACGGCGGCGGACCGCTGATGGACCGTTACATCAACGTTCTGCGCTGGTCGCTTGACCAGCGTGAGGCCAAGGCACTGCGCGCCGCCCTGCCCAAGGCACCTTCGCGCTGGTGGTACTATCTGGTCTGGATCGTGGCGACGCTGTTGGTCTTCGCCGCCTTTGGAGCCGGGACGATGATCCCGTCCAAGGCATTCGGGCAGATTGAAGCGGTGGCGGAATTCGTGCCGGGCTGGGTTTCCGCCTTCCTTGGCGTGGGCGTCGGAATTGGCCTTGCCTGGCTGGTCTATCGCGTGCTGCTGGCCGCGAGCGGCTTTGCACCACACGGCTTTGCGGACTGGTACCGCTTCATGCACCTGCGCTGGGCCGCGCGACGCCGGGACCACCGCGTCTGGATGCTGGGCGTGGGGCTGGGCGCGCTTGGCCTGACCGGCATCCTGTTCGGCAATATCCCGACCCAGTTCTTCCCCACGGCCAACGGTGATTTCATCCAGATTCGCGTCGAGATGGTGCCGGGCACCACGCTCAAGCAGACCGAAGGAGTGATCGACCAGGTAGCCAAGATCGCGAAAGAGCGGCCTGAGACCAAGACCGTGCTGGCCCGCTTCGGTGAAGGCAATGGCCGCGTCTTCATCACGCTGAAGGAAGATCGCGAGAAAACCAGCATGGTGATCGAGCGGGAGCTCACCCCGGTGCTGCAGCAGATCGCCGATGCCCGCGTCACGATTCAAAGCATGGGCGGCCCCGGCGGCGGCACGGGCCGGCCGATCTCGGTCATGCTCTCCGGTTCGGATTCCAAGCTGCTCGATGCAACTGCGTCAAAGCTGGTCGAGGAAATGAAGGGCGTGAAGGAACTGGTTGCCCCGCGCATCGCGGCCGACATGCGCCGCCCCGAAGTGGTGATCAAGCCGCGGCTTGACCTGGCTGCCAGCATGGGGGTGACAACTTCCGCGCTCAGCCAGACGATCCGCATCGCCACGATCGGCGATATTGACCAGAACGCTGCCAAGTTCTCGCTCACTGACCGCCAGGTGCCGATCCGCGTGCGCCTGCCGGTCGAGGCTCGCCAGGACCTGTCGACGATCCAGAACCTGCCGGTGCCGACCACCAGTGGCGGTTCGGTCCCGCTGTCGCGCGTCGCCGAAATCGGCTTCGGTTCGGGTCCGGTCTCGATCCAGCGTTACAACCAGAACCGCCGGGTCTTCGTTGGTGCCGACCTTGCTCCCGGCGTGGTCAAGGGCACGGCGATGGAGAAGGTCAACGCCTTGCCCGTCATGAAGAACTTGCCGGTAGGCGTCTCCAACGCGCCGTTTGGTGAAGACGAATGGCAGGCGGAAATGCAGAAGAACTTCGGCATTGCGCTGGTCTCCGGCATTCTGCTGGTCTTCGCGGTCCTCGTCCTGCTGTATCATCGCTTCGTGTCGCCGCTGGTCAACATGAGCTCGCTGTTCCTCGCGCCGCTCGGCGGGTTGATCGCGCTTGTCCTGGTGGGTCAGCCGATGTCGATGCCGGTGTTCATCGGGATCCTGATGCTGTTCGGGATCGTCGCCAAGAACTCGATCCTGCTGGTCGATTTCGCGATCGAGGAAATGCAGCGCGGCGTGGGCAAGTTCGACGCCATCGTCGAGGCTGGCCACAAGCGCGCCCAGCCGATCATCATGACCACCGTGGCGATGACTGCGGGCATGGTGCCAACCGCGATTTCGGGCTGGATTGGCTCGGGCGACGGGGCCTGGCGCGCGCCGATGGGAACGGTCGTGATCGGCGGCCTGATCCTCTCGACCCTGTTGACCCTGCTGATCGTGCCTGCCGGCTTCAGCCTGGCCGATGGCTTCGAAAAGCGCGCTGGCCCGTGGCTGCGCAAACGGCTGCTGAGTTATGAGCCGGGTGACGACCTCGGCGCCAGGGACGGCCTCCACGGCGGGGCCCTGCCGGCGGAGTGAGCGGTCCGCTCCCCCTGAACAATGCGCGCGGCGGCCAACCGGTCGACCGCGCGCAGCGTATGCGGCGGACCGCCACCGGGTTGCTGGTGGTCATGGCGGGGATTTACCTGGTGGCCCGGCACTACCAAGGGCTCCATCCGGCGATCGGCTATGTCCTGGCTTTTGCCGAGGCGGCGATGGTCGGCGGTCTGGCCGACTGGTTCGCGGTAACCGCGCTGTTCCGCCGCCCGCTCGGCCTGCCGATCCCGCACACCGCGATCGTGCCTGAAAACAAGGACCGCATCGCCGATACGATGGCGGCTTTCCTGCGCACCAATTTCCTGACCCCCCAGGTCGTCGCCCGGCGGATGCGGAGCATGAACCTGGCCGGGGCGGCCGGTAATTGGCTGGCGGACCCCCAGACCGGTGGATCCAGCCGGCTCCGCGCGGGCGGAGCGGAAATGCTGGCCCATGTGCTCGAATCGCTCGATCCTGACCGGCTTGGCAACCAGGTAAGGGGCGGCCTGTTCAAGCAGATCGACAAGCTTGAGGTGTCGCCGTTGCTGGGCCAGATGCTGGGTACCGCGATTGTCGACAAGCGCCACATGGCGGTGATCGAATCGCTGGTGCGCTGGGCCGGCCTGACGCTGGAGGATAACGAGCCGCTGATCCGCGATCTGATCCACGCCCGCGCCAGCGCCATCCTGCGCTGGACGGGCCTGGACGAACGGTTGGCCAATTCCGTGCTCGACGGGCTCTACAAGCTCTTGGCCGAAGTGATCGTCGATCCCGACCACCCCCTGCGCGGCAAGATCGAGGAAGGCCTCGCCAAGCTGGCCGATGACCTCCAGCACGATCCTGATCTCCGCGCCAGGATTGAGCGGATGAAAGGCGATCTGATTGCCAACCCGGCAGTTTCGACCTGGTGGCAGGGCGTGTGGGAGCGGTTGCGGCTCAAGCTGCTGGAGCGGCTGCGCCAGCCCGAGGGCCAGATTGGCAGCCAGGCGACCGAGGCCCTGGCCGAGCTGGGACGCCACCTGCGTGATGACCCCGCCTTGCAGGAACAGATCAACCGCTTTGCCCGCCGCACCCTGGTCGGGGCTTCGGTGCGTTATGGCGATCAGATCGTCCGGCTGGTTTCGGAAACGGTCAAGCGCTGGGATGCCCGTACCGTGACTGACCGGATCGAGGGTGCCGTCGGCCGCGACCTGCAGTTCATCCGCATCAACGGCACAATGGTTGGCGGATTGGTTGGCGTAATCATCCACGCGGTGGACCAGCTGCTGTGAGCCGGCCGGTCCTCACCACTGATCGCTACGAACTCTGGCAACCGCAGGTTGGCGACCTGGCGGGCCTGTATGAATTGACCCGCGACGAAGAAACGCGCCGCTTCCTCGGCAGCTTTACCCCGACCGAGATGGACAGCTTCACTCGCCTGACCCGCAATGCCGGATCCTGGGCGCTGTGGGGCTATGGCACCTTCATGGTCCGGCGGAAGGGAGAGGGGCACATCGTGGCCAACTGCGGCGTCTTCCGCAGCCATCGCGGCTTTGGCGCGGGGCAGGGCCTCGACAACGTCCCCGAAGCCGGCTGGATCGTCCACCGCGATGCCTGGGGGCAGGGCCTGGCCAGCGAGGTCATGAGCGCCGCACTCGCATGGTTCGACGCCACCCATGGCCACCAGCGCGTCGCCTGCATGATCGAGGATGGACACGCGGCCAGCGAGGCGATTGCGACCAAGTTGGGTTTCGCTCGCTATGGCTCGCACCAACCTGAGAGTGGTGCGTCGCTAGGCCTCTGGGAGCGCGCCTAGGCCCAAAAGAAAAGGCCCCGCTTGCGCAGGGCCTTTCCGTGTTTCGCAAATCCGCTCAGCTTAGAGCTTGCCGGTCAGTTCCGGCACCAAGGCGAACAGATCGCCGACCAGGCCGATATCCGCGACCTGGAAGATCGGGGCGTCCTCATCCTTGTTGATGGCGATGATGGTCTTGGAGTCCTTCATGCCCGCAAGGTGCTGGATCGCACCCGAGATGCCGACCGCGATGTAGACTTCCGGGGCGACGATCTTGCCGGTCTGGCCGACCTGGTAGTCGTTGGGGACATAGCCCGCATCGACTGCCGCGCGGCTGGCGCCGACGCCGGCGTTCAGCTTGTCGGCCAGCGGGAAGATCACAGCCTTGAAGGTGTCCGCATCCTTGAGCGCGCGGCCGCCAGATACGATGATCTTGGCGCTGGTCAGTTCCGGACGCTCGCTCTTGGCGACTTCCGAACCGACGAAGGCCGAGGTACCGGCAGCCGCCGGGCCCGAGATCGCTTCGACCGGAGCCGAACCGCCAGTGGCCGCAGCCTTGGCGAAGGCGGTGCCGCGCACGGTGATCACCAGCTTGGCATCGCTCGATTCGACCGTGGCAATGGCATTGCCGGCATAGATCGGGCGAGTGAAGGTCTTGGGGCCTTCGACCGAGAGGATGTCAGAGATCTGCATCACGTCGAGCAGCGCGGCGACGCGCGGGGCGACGTTCTTGCCAGTGGTAGTGGCCGGCGCCAGGAAGGCGTCGTGGTGCCCCATCAGGCCAGCCACCAGCGGCGCGACGTTTTCGGCCAGTGCATTGGCATAGGCGGCATCGTCGGCCACGTGGACCTTGGCCACGCCGGCGATCTGCGCGGCGGCAGCACCGGCTGCGGCGCAGTTGTGACCGGCAACCAGCAGGTGAACTTCACCCAGCTGCGCAGCGGCGGTTACGACGGCCAGGGTAGCATCCTTGACCGAGGCATTGTCGTGTTCGACCCAAACGAGCGTCTTGGCCATCAGGCGACTCCCATTTCCTTGAGCTTGGCGACGAGGGCGTCCACGTCTGCCACCTTGATGCCGGCGCTGCGCACCGGCGGTTCGCTGACCTTGAGGGTCTTGAGGCGCGGCGCGATGTCCACGCCGAAGTCGGCCGGTGCCTTGGTGGCGAGCGGCTTCGACTTGGCCTTCATGATGTTGGGCAGCGAGGCGTAGCGCGGTTCGTTGAGGCGCAGGTCAGTGGTGACCACGGCCGGCAACGCCAGCTTCACGGTTTCCAGACCGCCATCGATTTCCCGCTTCACGACGACCGAATCGCCTTCAACAGTGACCTCATTGGCAAAGGTGCCCTGCGGGCGGCCCATCAGCGCCGCGACCATCTGGCCGACCTGGTTCGAATCGTCGTCGATCGCCTGCTTGCCAGTGATGATCAGGCCGGGCTGTTCTTCGTCAGCCACGCCCTTGATGATCTTGGCAACTGCCAGCGGCTCAACCTCGACGCCGTCGTCGACCTGGACCAGGACCGCGCGATCCGCACCCATCGCCAGCGCGGTGCGCAGCGTTTCCTGGGCCTTGGCCGGACCGACCGACACCGCCACGATCTCGGTAACCACGCCCTTTTCCTTCAGGCGAATGGCTTCCTCAACCGCGATCTCGTCGAACGGGTTCATGCTCATTTTCACATTGGCGAGATCAACGCCGGTACCGTCGGATTTTACCCGCGGCTTCACGTTGTAGTCGATCACGCGCTTCACGCAGACCAGGGCCTTCATCGGTTCAAGCCTTTCGCTTTGCCATGTTGCAACGCGGCATTACTGCCGTTTACGTAAACGTCAACTCCGATCAGTGCCCCTAGGCGACTGCGCGGACTTCGGCGACAATCTT
The DNA here is from genome assembly GCA_009926135.1 of Sphingomonadaceae bacterium. Taxonomy (GTDB): domain Bacteria; phylum Pseudomonadota; class Alphaproteobacteria; order Sphingomonadales; family Sphingomonadaceae; genus Novosphingobium. The sequence continues at coordinate 54,699 of RFPL01000014.1, read as the reverse complement.
CTTCGCAGCATCGCCCAGGTCATTGGCGGCAACGATCGGCAGGCCCGAGTTGGCCAGGATGTCCTTGCCCTGCTGGACATTGGTGCCTTCCAGGCGAACCACCAGCGGCACGGACAAGTTCACTTCCTTGGCCGCGGCAACGATGCCGTCCGCGATGATATCGCACTTCATGATCCCGCCGAAGATGTTGACGAGAATGCCCTTCACCGCCGGATCCTTGAGGATGATCTTGAAGGCTGCGGTGACCTTTTCCTTGGAGGCGCCGCCGCCAACGTCGAGGAAGTTGGCAGGGAATTCGCCGTTCAGCTTGATGATGTCCATCGTCGCCATGGCCAGGCCCGCGCCGTTGACCATGCAGCCGATGTTCCCGTCGAGCTTGATGTAGGCCAGGTCATATTCGCTGGCTTCGAGCTCGGCCGGGTCTTCCTCGGTCGTGTCGCGCAGTTCCATCAGGTCCTTGTGGCGGAACATGGCATTGCCATCGAAGCCGACCTTGGCGTCGAGCACGTAGAGCTTGTCCCCTTCCGGCGTCGGGCAGACGGCCAGCGGGTTGATTTCGATCTGTTCGGCATCGGTGCCCAGGAACGCGGCATAGAGCCCGGCCAGGATCGTCTGCGCCTGCTTGGCCAGATCGCCCGACAGTCCCAGCGCCTTGGCGACGGCCCGGCCGTGGTGCGGCATCAGGCCGGTGGCCGGATCGATGGTGATGGTATGGATCTTTTCCGGGGTATCGTGAGCGACATCCTCGATGTTCATCCCACCCTCGGTCGAGGCGACCACGGCAATCCGGCTGGTGGCGCGATCGACCAGCAGTGCGAGGTAGAATTCCTGGCCGATGTCGACGCCATCGGTGATGTACAGGCGGTTGACCTGCTTGCCGGCTTCACCGGTCTGCACGGTGACCAGGGTGTTGCCGAGCATGTCCTTGGCGTGGGCTTCCACTTCCTCAAGGCTCTTGGCCAGGCGCACGCCGCCCTTGGCATCAGGGCCCAGTTCCTTGAACTTGCCCTTGCCGCGCCCGCCGGCGTGGATCTGGGCCTTCACGACGTAAAGCGGCCCGGGCAGCTGCTTGGCAGCCGCAACGGCTTCTTCAACCGACAGCGCGGCGATACCCTTGGGCACGGCAACGCCGAACTTCGCGAGCAGTTCCTTGGCCTGGTATTCGTGGATGTTCATCTGGGGTTTCCTGGGCTGGGGATTGGCCGTGAGGCGACCGGAAAGTGTCATGGCCCTAAGCACAGTGCGGGACGCTTGAAAAGGGCCTTAATCGGGCGGTTAACTGCGGATTTTGATGAGGGCTGGCTTGCCAAGGCCCGTCAGTGCCCACAAATCTGAACCAATGATCGACCGCGCCCGCCTTGAAGACATTGTTCGTGAAGCCGGCCGGATCGCGATCGCGCGCTGGCCAGGGCATGGCCATGCGCTGGAAAGCTGGGAAAAAGACCCCGGCAGCCCGGTCAGCGAGGCCGATCTGGCGGTCGATGTGTTCCTGAAGCGCGAACTGGCCGCGCTGCTGCCATCGGCCGGCTGGCTGTCGGAGGAAACCATCGACGCACCGGAGCGACTGGAGGGTGGGCTGTTGTGGCTGGTCGACCCGATCGATGGGACCCGCGATTTCATCCGGGGTCGGCCGGGTTGGGCAGTATCGGTGGCTTTGGTCAGTGCGGGGCGGCCGCTGCTGGGCCTGCTCTGCGCCCCCGCCCGTGACGAGTTGTGGTCGGCCGAGGCGGGGCAGGGGAGCTGGCGCAATGGCATCAAGCTGGCTGCCAGCCGCCGGATGGATTTCTCCGGCGCGCGCGTGCCCGCCGATACGCTGCCCAAGAGCGATCTTGACCTGGTACCGGTCGACCGGCCCAACTCGATCGCGCTGCGGATTGCGATGGTCGCGGCGGACGAGGCTGACCTTGTTGCCACGCTGCGCTGGGGGTTCGAATGGGATATCGGGGCGGCCGCGCTGATCGCCCGTGAAGCCGGGGCAGCGGTGAGCGATGCGTTCGGCCAGCCGCTCAACTACAACAAGCGCGATCCGCGCGACTTTGGCGTGCTGGTATCAGCGCCTGATATCCACGCCGCCGCGGTCGAGCGCCTGGCCGGTCGGGCCAGGGCGCTCGCCGGGTAAGCTTTACCGGCCCGATCGCGCGGACTGAACGTCTTCCTGGGTTACCGGCACGATCTTGATTTCGACCCGGCGGTTCTTCGTGCGGCCAGCCTCGGTGGTGTTGTCGGCCACTGGCATGGATTCGCCAAAGCCCTGGCTGCGGATACGGGCGGCCGGCACGCCGCGCGAGATCAGGTAATTCGCCACCGTGCGCGCACGGTTTTCCGACAGGGTCTGGTTATAGGTATCGGAGCCGGTCGAATCGGTATGACCGTAAACGTCGATCAGGCTGTTGGGATACTTGATCAGGCTTTCGGCAACCTGGTCCAGCGTAGCGCGGAAAGTGGGCTTCAGCGTATAGCTGGCCACATCAAAGGTCACGCCATCGGGCAGGTTGACCAGGATCGCCTGGCCATTGTCGGTTTCCGTCACATCGACGCCCGATCCGGCGGTTTGTTCCTTCAGCTCCTTGATCTGCTTGTCCATGGTATAGCCGACCGCAGCCCCGGCAACGCCGCCAATCCCGGCACCGACGATGCGGCCAGTCTTGCCGCCGATCAGGCCGCCCAGCAGCATGCCAGCAACGGCCCCGCCAACACCGCCAATCGCAGTGCGGGAAACCTTCTTTTCCCCGGTGTTCGGATCGGTGACGCAGCCCGATACGGTGACGAGCGAGAATGCGGCGAAAGCTGAAATCAGCAGACGGGACTTCTTCATTGTCTTATCCCCTTCTAGGACACGGGTAGTTGCGGCGACCCTGTGCGGTATAACCTGAATGGAAGGTGGATGGTTGCATTGTCAATGATTTGGCCCTTGGCCCTTCGCGACTGGGCCTATTCCTGCTAGCGATAACCGCGTGACACCCTACCCCTGGTCCGACGTTCTGATAATTGCAGGTCTGATCCTGCTGAATGGCCTGTTCTCGATGTCCGAGCTGGCGATCGTCTCCGCGCGTTCGGCGCGGCTCAAGGTTCAGGCCGAGCGCGGCCATGCTGGGGCGAAGATGGCGCTGACGCTGGCTTCAGATCCGGGCAAGTTCCTTTCAACCGTCCAGATCGGCATTACCCTGGTCGGGATCATCGCCGGTGCCTATTCGGGAGCCAGCCTTGGCGGACCCACCGGGGAGCGCCTGGCGCTGCTCGGCGTTCCGCTGGAATATGCCGATGTTGCCGGCTTTGCCCTGGTAATCATCCTGACCACCTATTTCAGCCTGGTCGTGGGCGAACTCGTCCCCAAGCAGCTCGCCCTGCGCGCGGCTGAGCCGATTGCGATGGTGGCGGCCGTGCCGATGGCAATTGTCGCGCGGGTGACGGCTCCTTTCGTCTGGCTGCTGGACCGGTCATCCTCGCTGTTGCTGCGGCTGATGGGCGTACGCCACGGCGGTGAGGCCGGGGTCACGGCCGAAGAGCTGCACATGATCTTTGCCGAGGCGACCCGCTCCGGCGCGATTGAGGAAGACGAACGCCAGATCATGACCGGGATCATGAAGCTGGCCGACCGCCCGGTCCGCGAACTGATGACGCCCCGGACGGAACTGGACACGATCGACCGCCGCGCCACCGAAGCGGAAATCCGCGCTGCCATCAAGGACAGCCCGCACTCGCTGCTGCCGGTAGCCGAGGGCTCGCCAGACAACATCGTCGGCGTGGTCAAGGTCCGCGATGTCCAGGCCCTGCTGCTGGCTGGGAAACGCGTCCAGATCGCCCGAGTAATGAAAAAGGCGGAGATCATTCCCGACCAGCTCGACGCGATGGACGCGCTGCGCATCCTGCAGCAGTCAGGCGTGTCGATGGCATTGGTCCATGACGAATATGGCCACCTGGAAGGGGTGGTGACCCCGGCCGACCTGCTCACCGCGATTGTCGGCAACTTCGCCAGCCATGTCGACGATGGCGACGAGCCGATGGTCACCGTGCGCGAGGATGGTACATTGCTGATCGCCGGCGCGCTGCCAGCCGATGCGCTGGCGGAGCGGCTGGGCATCGACTTGCCTGATGATCGTGATTTCGCAACCGCTGCCGGCTTTGCCCTGCGGGTGATGAAGAAGCTGCCGCATGAAGGTGAGCACTTCACTGAACAGGGCTGGCGCTTCGAAGTGGTCGACATGGATGGCCGCAAGATCGACAAGTTCCTGGTCAGCCAGGTCGATCAGGGCGAGTGACCCCAAAGAAGAAGGGCCCGTCCCTGCGGACGAGCCCTTCTGCCTTATCCGAAGATGTAAAGGATCAACCGCCTACGACGGCCTGCGCCTCACGCCCGTCACCCTGCGGAGCAGCGATGATGTCGCGGGTCACGTCGCCCTTGGCGACAGTGTTGGTCTTGGGATCGCCGACAGTCGAACGGATCGAGGCCGCTGCGGTGCCGGCGCGGGTACCGGCGGTACGCTCAACTTCGCTGCGCGGCGCGGGCGGGCCGAACAGCGCGTCCTGAGCCTGCTGGGCGGCACTGCGGTCGGACGGACGCGGTGCGCCCGGGGCCGGCGGGGTCAGCGCGAAATCGGGCGGGATCACCAGCGGTGCCTGACGCTGCACGGCAAACTCGTCAGGCCGGTCGCGATTGAACAGGCCGGTGCTACCGCAGCCCGACAGGAGGGTGGCGGTGCCGATTGCGGCGATGGCCAGGAACTTGCGCATTATATCGATTCTCCGTTGCAAGGTCGATCGGGGCCGGTTCAGGCCGCCTTGCCCGCTGCTGCATTCGTTTCGGGCTTTTCGCGCGAAAGGAACGAGCGGGCAAGGATAATCAGGACGCCGATGGTGATCGCCGCATCGGCCAGGTTGAAGACCAGGAAGGGCCGGAAAGTGCCGATGTGGAAATCGGCATAGTCGACCACGAAGCCGAAATTCATCCGGTCATCGATATTGCCGGCGGCCCCGCCGAGCACCAGCGACAGGCCCAGGATATCGCCGAACGCCTTCTCGCGCATGATCCAGACGACCACTACCAGTGCAATCAGGCTGGTCAGCGCGACCAGGCCCCAGCGCATTTCCATCGACTGGGCGGTCAGCATGCCAAGCGACACGCCGTAGTTTTCCACCCAGGTCAGGTCAAAGAACGGCAGCAGGTCGATCTTGCCCTTTTCGGGTAGCTTGAGCGTCCAGGTGACGTAATCCTTGATCCACTGGTCGGTGAAATAGATCGCAGCGGCAAGGATCAGGCCAATCAGCCGGTTCCGGGTGAACAGCTGGCTCATGCGCCGACCACGCTGTCGCAGCGCCCGCACAGGTCGCCGTCTTCCGCCACGTCAGGCAGATGGCGCCAGCAGCGGCCGCACTTGTGGTCAGAGGTTCGCGTGACGGTCACGCCTTCGCCCTGCCCGCGCGTGACTTTCGCGGTGATGAACAGCTCGGCCAGATCGGCTTCGGGCGCTTCGCCCGGAATGGTCACTTCAGCCTCAAGCCCCGAGCCCAGCACCTTTTCCCGGCGCAGCGGTTCAATCGCTTCCAGCACCTGACCACGCAAGGTCCGCAAGGCCGCAAAGCGTTCCGCGAGGGCATCGTCGAGCCATGCCTCGGGCAGCTCGTGCAGGTCCTGCAGATGGACGCTGCCGCGATCGGGGAAGCGGGTGGTCCAGACTTCCTCGGCGGTGAAGACCAGCACCGGGGCGGCATAACGGACCAGTGCCTGGAACATGATGTCGAGCACGGTGCGATAGGCGCGGCGTTCAGTGCCCGCCGGATCGTCGCAATAGAGCCGGTCCTTGCGGATATCGAAGAAGAAGGCCGAGAGGTCCTCGTTGCAGAAGTCGGTCAGCGCGCGGGTATATTCGTTGAAATCGAAGTCGGCGATGGCCTGGCGCAGCACGGTGTCCAGCCGCTTGAGCTGGCCTAGCATATAGCGCTCCAGCTCGGGCATCTGCGCCACCTCGACGCCTTCGACGCCGTGGTCATAGCCATCCAGCGCGCCCAGCAGGTAGCGGAAGGTGTTGCGCAGCTTGCGGTACTGGTCGGCCACGCCCTTCAGGATCTCGTCGCCAATGCGGTGATCCTCGGTGAAATCGACTGACAGCGCCCACAGCCGGATGATGTCCGCGCCATAGGTTTCCATCACCTTCAGCGGGTCGACCGTGTTGCCGACTGACTTCGACATCTTCAGGCCCTTGGCATCCATGGTGAAGCCGTGCGTCAGCACCGCGTCATAGGGTGCGCGGCCGCGGGTGGCGCAGCTTTGCAACAGGCTCGACTGGAACCAGCCGCGATGCTGGTCGCTGCCTTCCAGGTAGAGATCGGCCGGCCAGCTGAGTTCGGGCCAGCGGCCCGATTCCAGCACGAAGGCATGGGTACAGCCCGAATCGAACCAGACGTCGAGGATGTCGGTGACCTGCTCGTAATCCTCCGCCTGATAATCAGCCCCCAGGTATTCCTGCGCGCGGGCGGCGGACCAGGCATCGACGCCCTCCGCCTTCACCGCCGCGATGATCCGGGCGTTGACCGCCGCATCGACCAGGTACTGGCCAGACTGGCGGTGGACGAATAGCGTGATCGGCACGCCCCAGGCGCGCTGGCGGCTGAGCACCCAATCGGGGCGGCCCTCGACCATCGAACCGATCCGGTTACGGCCCTTTTCGGGGACGAAGCGCGTGGCGGCAATCGCGGCCATCGCGGTTTCGCGCAGGGTCGCCTCGCCAGCGTCGATTTCCGGCGTGGGATCGGGCGCGCCGCCCTCGTTCTCCCAGCGCATTTCGGCGCGCATCAGCGGGCTGGGCCGGTCCATCGGCACGAACCACTGCGGGGTGCAGCGGAAGATCACCTTGGCCTTGGAGCGCCACGAATGGGGGTAGGAATGCTTGTAGTCGGCGCTCGCCGCCAACAGCGCGCCTGTCTCGCGCAGGTCCGCACAGATCGGTCCGTCAGGTGCGTTGAACTTGGGGTTGATGACCGAGCCCTGGCCGCCGAGCCAGCCCCAGTCGGCCCGGTACTTGCCATCGCCCTCGACCGCGAAGACCGGCTCGATCCCGTGGGCCTTGCACAGCAGGAAATCGTCCTCGCCGTGATCGGGCGCCATGTGGACCAGGCCCGTGCCGCTTTCAGTCGTGACGAAATCGCCAGCCAGCATCGGGCGCGGCTTGGCGAAGAACCCGCCGAGGTGGTGCATCGGGTGGCGGGCGATGGTGCCGGCGAGGTCGGAGCCCTTTACTACCTGCAAGGGGATGACCCGGAAGCCGACCCGAGTGGCGAACTGTTCAACCAGACCAGCGGCTACGACTAAGCCACCTTGGGGAATTTCGCGATCATGGTCGCCCATGCGGTCGCCGAAACGACAAACGGCATACTCCACCTCCGGCCCATAAGCCAAAGCCTGGTTAGTCGGGATGGTCCATGGCGTGGTCGTCCAGATCACCGCATGGGCGCCAACCAGTTCGGCAATCGGCGATTCCGTGATCTCGAAGGCCACGTCGATCTGGGTCGAGGTGATGTCCTCGTATTCGACCTCGGCTTCGGCCAGCGCGGTCTTTTCAACTGGCGACCACATCACCGGCTTGGCCCCGCGATAGAGCTGACCGCTTTCTGCGAACTTCAGCAGTTCGGCAACGATCGTGCCTTCCGCTTCTGGGTCCATCGTCAGGTAGGGCTTGTCCCAATCGCCGTTGATGCCCAGCCGCTTCAGCTGTTCGCGCTGGGTATCGACCCAGCCCTGCGCATAGGCGCGGCATTCGGCGCGGAACTCGACCGGATCGACCTGGTCCTTGTCGAGCTTCTTCTTGCGGTACTGTTCCTCGACCTTCCATTCGATCGGCAGGCCGTGGCAATCCCAGCCGGGCACATAGGGCGCGTCCTTGCCCAGCAGGCTCTGGGTGCGCACCACCATGTCCTTCAGGATATGGTTCAGCGCATGGCCGATGTGCATGTCGCCGTTCGCATAGGGCGGGCCATCGTGGAGGATGAATTTCTCGCGCCCCGCGCGCGCCTCGCGCAGCTGCCGGTAAAGGCCGCTCTCGTTCCAGCGCGCCAGAATGCCGGGCTCCTTCTGGGGGAGGCCCGCCTTCATGGGGAAATCGGTCTTCGGCAGGAAGACGGTGTCTCGGTAATCGCGCGCTTCAGTCATAGCGTGCCGCCGTTAGAGCAAAGGCGTTAGTCGCGCCAGTCCCCGGCTTAATCGCGGGCCGCGCGGCGGGCATCAAGCGCCTTGGCCAGTTCGGCCTGTTCGCGCGGGTTGCGCTTGTTGAAGGCGGGGCGCAGCGCCGGGCCGACGCTCCACATATCGTCGACCCAGACATGGCCGGTGAAGCTGGCGGGAATCTGGCCGACCTGTTCGGGCAGGTCGAGCCCGTGCGGCTTCTCGTCTCCGCTTGGCCCGATCAGGATCACGCGCCCCCCGACTTTCGCCATGCGCGCCAGGGTGCGGTTGGGCCAGCCGGCGTAGAGCCACTGGCGGTTGAGCGGAACGATCAGCGTGCCGCCCCGGCACGCGCCTGGCGTCACGCCCAGCCAGCCCCACAGGCGGTAAGCGCTGGTGCAAGCGTCCAGCTCCTCGTCGGAATAGGACCAGGCCTGGGGGAAGACGGCGCGAACTTTGGCCAGGGCTGGTGCGGGCGCGGAAAAGCCGTCGCGCCGGGCCACCGGATCGCGCCCGGCCGCCTTGAGTGCAGCCACCAGCCGGTCGCCGATCGCGGGATCGTCGGTCTGGACGTTATACAGGAGGGCGGCTTCGGGGATTGCCGCCAGGACCTCTTCCAGCGTCGCGATCCGGCCTATGCCGGTGCCGCGCAGCGGGAAGGTTTGGCCCCCGTCGGCACTGTAGCCATAACCCGCGTCGAGCGCCTTGAGCTGAGCGAGCGTAGCTGCCGCCACGGTGCCTTGGCCATCGGTCCGGCAGCCCAGCTCCGCGTCATGGAACAGGACAATGTGCCCGTCCGCACTGAGCCGCAGGTCGATCTCGATCATCTGCGCGCCCAGCCGCCGGGCCTGGGCCAGGGCGGGCAGGGTGTTCTCGATGAAATCGTGCACCGGCGGCTCGATCGACCGGGCCGTGCAGGCATTCGGCGCACTGACGCGCGGCAATTGCATCAGCCCGCGGTGCGCAACCAGCTTGACGTAACCCCTGGGGCTATCTGCCAGCCATGAGGCATTGACGAAAGTCAGCACCAGCAGGGCGAGGGCGAGGACGAGGCCGATGCGCCGGCCCCACACCTTCATGCCAGCAGCTTCCGCGCCTGATCGCAATCGACCAGCATCTGCTGCGTCAGCGCGTCGAGGCTGTCGAATTTCGCCTCCGGCCGCAGGAAGTGGTGGAAGGCCACTTCGATCTCCTGCCCATAAAGATCGCCCGACCAGTCAAAGAAATGCGGCTCCAGCAGTTCCTTGGGCGGATCGAAGCTGGGGCGGATGCCCAGGTTGGCCGCGCCGTGCAGCCGGGTGCCATCGGCCAGCGCCGAGGTGACCGCATAGATGCCATAGTGCGGGCGCAGATAATTGCCGAGCGGCAGGTTGGCAGTTGGATAGCCGATCGTGCGGCCCACCTTGTCGCCGTGCTGGACGATCCCGCGAATCGCGAAGGGGCGGGTGAGAAGGCGCGTCGCGGTTTCGCAGTCACCGGACTGGAGCGCCTCGCGGATGCGGCTGGAGGACACCACCTCGCCGCTTTCCAGCACTGGGCCAACCGCGCGGGCCGACAGGCCGAGCTCCGCGCCGCGCGTCCTGAGCAGCTCGACATTGCCGCCGCGGCCCTTGCCGAAGGTGAAGTCTTCGCCGGTGACCACGCCCGATACACCGAGCCGATCGACCAGCAGGTCGGCCATGAAGTCTTCAGCCGTTGTCGCCGCCAGCTCCGCGTCAAAGGCGAAGACCAGCATGGCATCGGCCCCGGCAGCAGCGAACAGTTCCTGCCGCTGGTCCAGCGTGGTCAGCCGGAACGGCGCGGCATCCGGCTTGAAGAAGCGCACCGGATGCGGATCGAACGTGGCGATGATTGCCGGGCGGCCTTCAGCCTTTGCCCAGGCAATCGCTTCGCCGGCCACGGCCTGATGGCCCAGGTGGAATCCGTCAAAATTGCCAAGCGCGATCACCGCGCCGCGCAGGGCCTCGGGCATGGGGTCAGTGGCAAGGAGGCGTGGGATGGTCATCAGGGGAGTGTAGCCTCAGTCATTGGCACGATCCCGGCGCGGATCACGCGCAGGGCATTGCCACCCATTACGGCGCGGATCTGTTCAGCGGTGAAGCCCTCATCCAGCAGCGCCTGGGTCACCTGGACCAGCCCGCTGGTGTCGAACCGCACGGTCGTCGCGCCGTCATAGTCGCTGCCAAGCGCGACATACTGGATGCCGACCAGATCGCGGACGTGCTTCATCGCCATGGCGGCAGCGCGGGGGGAGGTATCGCAGATCGCGCCGTCCCAGTAACCGATGCCGATAATGCCGCCGGTCTTCGCGACGGCCCGAATCTCGTCATCGGACAGGTTGCGATTGGTCTTGCAGGTCGCCTGGACCCCGCCGTGGCTGGAGACGACCGGGCGGCGCACCTTCGGCAGCAGTTCGGCCACGCCCTGGTGCGAGAGGTGGGCGATGTCGACAATCATCCCCAGCTCTTCCATTCGCGCCACGACCTGCCAGCCGAGTGGCGTGATCCCGCCCTTCTTCACGCCGTGCATCGATCCGGCGATGTCGTTGTCGAAGAAGTGCGAGAGGCTGGCCATGCGGAAGCCAGCTGCGTGTAGCTTGTCGAGGTTGGCAAGCTTGCCTTCCAGGCTTTGCAGCCCTTCGATGGTCAGCATCGCGCCGACCGGTCCCTTGCCGGACTGGCGCGCGGCGAGCAGCGCATCGAGCGAGGCCGGATCGCTGATCTTGGCCAGCTTGCCGCCGGAATTGGCCACCGCCCGGTCGAGCTTCTCGCCATGGTACAGCGACCGTTCGGTCAGCGAAAACCAGGTCCGCACCGGCTGCGCCTGGGCGATTACCAGCGGCGTGATGTTGTCGGTCTCGCCCGAGTTCCCGTCATAATTCTGCCCGCGTGGGGTCTTCGTTACGCTGGAGAACAGTTGCAGCGCGACATTGCCCTGTTCCAGCCGGGGGAGATCTTCATGCCCGCGCCTGGCCGGTTCAAGCAGGTCGCGCTGCCACATCAGCGTATCGGAATGGAGATCGACAATCTGCAGCGTCTGGTGGAGTGCCTTCGCCTCGGCGCTGACCGGGATGCCCGGCTGGCCGTCGATCTTGTTCATCGATGCTTCGAGATAGCCCGGTGCGATCCCGAAAAATCCGGCCGCACCCAGCGCCAGCACTGCCAGTGGCACCCAAACCCGTTTCCGCATCGCCGTCCCCTTCCTCAGTCTTGCGATCAGGCCGGTTTACGCAGCAGGGTCACGAAAGCAAACCCCGGGATGCGTCCATCTGCCGGGTGCTCCGCGCGGGCCGCTTCAATCCATTCGCTGCGGTCGAAATCCGGGAAATGGGTATCGCCGTCCGGCGTGGCGTGAACTTCGGTCCATTCGATCCGGTCGGCATGGGGCAGGAACTGGCGATAGATATCGGCCCCGCCGATCACGCCGATATGCGGCGCATTGGCGAGCGCAATCGCATCTTCCGGCGAGTGGGCCACTTCGGCGCCGTCCTCGGCCCAATTCATATCGCGGGTCAGCACGATATGGCGGCGGCCGGGCAGCAGGCCGGGAAGCGATTCAAAGGTCTTGCGGCCCATGATCATCGGTTTGCCTGTGGTCATCGCCTTGAAATGCCGCAAGTCGGCGGGAAGCTGCCAGGGCAGCGCGCCCTCGCGCCCGATCACGCCATTGGCGGCGACCGCGACGACCAGGAAAATATCGCGTTGCTTCACAGCGTCAGCCGGGTGACGTGACCCATCTTGCGGCCCGGGCGCGCCGCAGCCTTGCCATAAAGGTGCAGGTGGTTGCGCGGGTCGGACAGGATCGGGGCCCAGTCATGGGCCTCGTCCCCGATCAGGTTCCACATCTCGACGCCCTTGGCCGCCAGCGTGGGGTCGCCCAGCGGCAGGCCGCAGATTGCGCGGACGTGGTTCTCGAACTGGCTGGTGAGCGCACCCTCGATGGTCCAGTGGCCGGAATTGTGGACCCGCGGGGCCATTTCGTTGAATACCGGGCCGTCCGCGGTCGCGAAGAATTCGAGCGTAAGCACGCCGACATAGTCCAGCGCTGCTGCAACCTTCGCGGCGAGTTCGCGTGCTGCCGGGACCTGTGCGGTGACGTCCGGCCCGGCCGGCACGGTCGACCGATCGAGGATGCCGCCCTTGTGGACGTTCTCGGCGCTGTCCCAGAACACAATCGCGCCGTCCTGCGCGCGGCACAGGATGACGCTGAATTCGGCGGTGAAGTGGACGAAGCCTTCATAGACCAGCGCCTGCCCGGTCAAGACCACGCCTTCGGCATCGTGATCCGTCATGATCCGCCACTGGCCCTTGCCATCATAACCGTCGCGGCGCGTCTTGAGGATGCCGGGTGCGCCGATGGTATCGAGCGCGTGGGCCAGGTCGTCGACCGTATCGACCGCCGCGTAGGGCGCGGGCCGGCCACCAAGGTCAGTGACAAACCGCTTCTCGTTCAGCCGGTCCTGCGCCACTTCCAGCGCGCGGGCGCCCGGCAACAGGGCGACTTCGCCCAGCGCCTTGAGCGGCGTGACGGGGACATTCTCGAACTCATAAGTCACGACGGCACAGTCGGCCGCGAAGGCAGCCATGGCTGCGGCATCGCTCCACGGCGCGCAAGTGAACTGCGCGGCGACATCGGCAGCGATCGAATCGCGTTCCGGCGCAAAAACATGGACGCGGTAGCCCAGCCGCGCCGCGGCCATGGCCAGCATCCGGCCCAGCTGGCCGCCCCCGAGAATGCCGATGGTTTCGCCTGGCGGTATCATGGGTGCAGGATCATCGCCTCAGCTCGGCCGCTCGGCGACGCCGGCGCTCTGCGCGCTGCGGAAGGCCTTGATCTTTTCGGCCAGTGCCGGATCGGTCGTGGCGAGGATCGCGGCGGCCAGCAGGCCGGCATTGGTCGCGCCGGCCTCGCCGATTGCCAGGGTGCCGACCGGGATTCCGGCAGGCATCTGCACGATCGACAGCAGGCTGTCCTGTCCCGACAGCGCCTTGGACTGCACCGGCACGCCCAGCACCGGCAGGTGCGTCATGCTGGCGACCATGCCCGGCAGGTGCGCGGCGCCGCCCGCTCCGGCGATGATCACCTTGAAGCCCTCGTCTGCCGCGCTTGTCGCAAATGCGACCAGTCGCTGCGGCGTGCGATGCGCGGACACGATCCGGGCGTCATAGGCCACGCCCAGCTTGTCCAGTGCATCAGCCGCGCACTTCATCGTCGCCCAGTCAGACTGGCTGCCCATGACGATGGCTACAGGTGCCCCCATTTTCAACGCTCCGACAGGTAGTAGCGCTCGAGCGCGGTCAGGTTCTCATCCAGCTCATAGACGATCGGCTGCCCGGTCGGGATTTCCAGACCGGTGATGTCAGCAGCGGAAATGCCCGACAGGTGCTTGACCAGCGCGCGCAGGGAATTGCCGTGCGCCGCGACCAGCACGACTTCGCCAGCCCTTAGCGCCGGAGCGATCGCCGTCTCGTAGTAGGGCAGGACGCGGGCGATCGTGTCCTTGAGACTTTCGGTCGAAGGGATCGCGATCCCGGCATAGCGGGGGTCGGCCTTGAGATCGAATTCGGAACCGTCTTCCAGCACGGGCGGCGGGATATCAAAGCTGCGGCGCCAGATCTTGACCTGGTCATCGCCGTGCCGGGCGGCAGTCTCAGCCTTGTCGAGGCCGGTTAGCCCGCCATAGTGCCGCTCGTTAAGGCGCCAGTCCTTGGTTTCCGGGATCCAGACCCGTCCAGCGGCTTCCAGGGCCAGGTGCAGCGTGCGAATCGCGCGGGTCTGGAGCGAAGTGAAGGCCAAGGTTGGCAGCATGCCCTTGGCCTTGAGCAGGGCACCGGCGGCGCGGGCTTCTTCTTCACCCTTGGCGGTCAGGTCAACATCCCACCAACCGGTGAAGCGGTTTTCAAGATTCCACTGGGACTGGCCATGACGGACGAGAATCAGGCGCGGCAAGGGCTTCGCTCCGCAATTGTCTTAGGAGCACCCGCCCCTAGCGAGGGGATGGGTCTTTGGGAAGGGGCGGTTTGCTGCCGGAAAGGGCGCGCAGCTGCTCCTTGCGCCGCCGCAGGTTTTCCCTGAGCTGCGCGGCTAGGCGCTCCTCGCGCGAAAGGCTGGCGTCTTTACTCATCGGCAATCGGTGCTGCGCTATCAGGCTCACGCTTGACAAAGCAAGGGGGCGCGGCCAATAGCGCGCCCCTGCCCGGACCGGCCTTGCCGCTGCGGGCTATCCGAATGGTTGGCTGCTGTAGCTCAGTGGTAGAGCGCATCCTTGGTAAGGCTGAGGTCGGGAGTTCAATCCTCCCCAGCAGCACCATTCGTACTTTCTGACAGGTCAGCGCCGATGTTCGGCTGCGCCGTTCACAAAGGCGCGCGCCCAATCCTTGTTGGCGTCGCGTTCGCTTGGTCGGGATACGCCATCCAGCTCTCGCAAGGCCAGCAACTGCGCCTGCGCAAGCGGGCGTTCGAAGTTCAGGCCGCAGCGCCAGTGCGCGCACCAGGCAACATCGGCAAACAGTTCGATTCCGGGCAGCCGCAAGATGCAGGATTCGCCTGCTTGCAGCACGAAGCGCGAGGAAATTCGCGCGCCGGAGCGGGATACGTTCTCGAGCACGGCCGGACCTTGGCCATGGAGCGTGATCAACAGCGCGGGCAGGCGCAGCCGCAGTCGCGGGTTCCCGCGGCGACCGCAACTGCCAAGGTGGTGGGGTTCGTCTTCACCCATTGCCCGCGCTTGCGCGCAGACTGGCTATGGATGCGTCATCCCTGATTCAGCATTCGCCCTGAGCCGGCGGGTAACTTCACCCGGCCAGCAAGTTGGCCCAGTCCGGATGCCGCTCGAATTGCGCAGCGACATAGCTGCACACCGGATCGATCTTGAAACCCTGCTCGCGGGCATCGGCAATCAGTGCCTCGACCAGGCTGCCCGCGACGCCGCGGCCCCCAATTTCGCTTGGCACCAGAGTGTGTTCGGCAACGCGGACAGTGCCGCGCCTCACCCAGGTCAACCGTCCGAAGGCAGCCTCTCCGGGCAGGTGGGCGTGGTACTCACCGGCCTGTTCCGATCCATGGCGGCTTATAGTCACTTCGGTCATGATCGGCTCCTGATGCTTGACGGCGAGGTCTACCGCCATAATGCGCAGAATATGTCCATGCTGTTCCTCTCCGACAATGCCGCTTCGGTCCATCCCGCGCTGTGGCGCGCGATGCAGGCGGCGGACGCCCCCGATTCGCCCTATGACGGCGATGCGTTGAGCCAGCGGCTCGATGCTGCCTTTGCCGAGGTCTTCGGGCGGGACTGCGCCGTGCTGTGGGCCGCGACCGGAACCGCGGCGAACTGCCTTGCGCTCGCCAGCCTGGTCCAGCCGCATGGCGGCGTGGTCTGCCATCTCGAAGCGCATATCGAGGTCGACGAGGGCGGGGCGCCCGGATTCTACCTCCATGGTGCCAAGCTGATGCTGGCCGAAGGTGAGGGCGCGAAGCTGACCCCTCAAGCCATTGCCGCAGTGATCGATCCGATCCGCAACGATGTCCACCAGGTCCAGCCGCACGCCGTCTCGATCACCCAGGCGAGCGAATATGGCCGCGCTTACACGCCAGCTGAAATGGCGGGGATTGCCGCCTTTTGCCGCGAGCGCGGGTTGCCGCTGCATGTTGATGGCGCGCGCTTTGGCAATGCCGTCGCTTTCCTGGGCTGCACCCCGTGGGAGGCCTGTGAGGGCGCGGCGGTGCTGAGCTTCGGCATGATCAAGAACGGCGGGATGAGCGCCGAGGCGCTGGTTTTCTTCGAACCTGGCCTGGCCGATGTCGCCCGTTATCGCCGCAAGCGAGCCGGGCACCTGCAATCGAAGGGCCGCTATCTGGCGGCACAGCTGCTGGCGATGCTGGAGGGCGATCTGTGGCTGCAGAACGCACGCCACGCCAATGCGGCCGCGCAAGAGCTGGCCAGTGCCGCCCGCGGCCGCCTGCTCCACCCGGTTCAGGCCAATGAAGTATTCCTGCGCCTGACCGCGCCCGAACGCGAGGCGCTGCGGGGGCAAGGTTTTTCGTTCTATGACTGGGGCGATGAGGCTGCGCGGCTGGTCACGGCCTGGAACAGCAAGACCGAACACGTAACGGCCCTTGCCCGCGCGATTGCCGCGCTGTGAGCGGGGTGACGCTGACGCCGCGTTCCATCGCGGCGTTCATCTTTCTGGCGCTGGTCTGGGGTTCGACCTGGCTGGTGATCAAGGACCAGATCAGTGCCGTGCCATCGGCCTGGTCGGTGGTCTGGCGCTTTATCCTCGCGGCAACTGCGATGTCGGCTTTCGCCCTGCTGCGGCGCGAGCGGCTGAGGTTGACGGGCCGCGAACAGGCCGTCGCGATTGCCATGGGATTCTTCCAGTTCAGCCTCAATTTCCAGCTGATCTACCGCTCGGAGCATTACCTGACATCGGGCCTCGTTGCCGTGGTCTTCGCGCTGATGATCGTGCCCAACGCAATCCTCGCGCGGCTGGTGCTGGGCGCGGCGCTGACCCGGCGGTTCCTGGCCGGCTCAGCCATAGCCCTGGCCGGAATCGCGCTGCTGATGCTCCACGAATACCGGATTGCTCCGCCTAATAGCGGTGTGACCACCGGGGTGCTGCTGGTCACGGGTGCCATCTTCTCGGTCTCGATCGGCAATCTCCTGCAGGCCACCCAGACCGCCCGCGCCGTGCCGGTGGTCTCGCTGATGGCCTGGGGGATGGTCTGGGGCGTGCTGGCCAGCGGAGCCTATGCGATCGTCTCCGTCGGCGCTCCGGTGCTCGATCCACGCCCGGCTTATCTGGCGGGGATAGCCTACCTCGGCCTGGTCGGCTCGGCGCTGACTTTCCCGCTCTATTCGCAACTGATCCGCGAATGGGGACCGGGTCCGGCGGCCTACAACGGTGTGGCCGTACCGGTGGTGGCGATGATCCTGTCGACGCTGTTCGAAGGTTACCAGTGGAGCTTGCTGGCCGGTGCTGGTGCGGTGCTGGCCATGGCTGGCCTGCTGGTTGCCCTATCGGGCCGCAAGCAGACAGCTGGCTAGCCCCTCGCGATAGGTCGGGTACTGCGGGCTCCAGCCCAGTACCCGCCTCGCCTTGCCGTTCGCGACGCGGCGGTTCTCAGCATAGAAGGCGCGGGCCATGGGCGAGAGGCCGGCCTCGTCCAGCGATTGCAGCGGAGGCTGGGGCAGGCCCAGCAGGCTGCAAGCGTGCTCGATCACTTCGTTCTGGCTGCATGGCAGGTTGTCTGCGATGTTGTAGGCTCCTGCGGGTCCGGTTATCGCCAGCAGTGCCGCGCTGACGATATCGTCGACATGGACCCGGCTGAATACCTGATTCGCCTGATCGATGCGGTGCGCCTTGCCGTCACGCACGCGCTCCAGCGCCGAGCGGCCGGGCCCGTAAATGCCGGGCAGCCGCAGGACGCGCGCGCCGCGCTCCAGCCATCCTGCGTCCGCTTCGGCGCGGGCCGTCCGCCGGCCCTTGCCGATGGCAGCGCTTTCATCGACCCAGGCCCCAGCCGCATCGCCGTAAACCCCGGTCGAGGAAAGGTAGGTCAGCGGCTTGCCCGCCAGGGCATCGCCATAGCTTTCCAGCACCGGATCGCCATCCGCGCCGGGCGGGACCGAGGACAGCACCTGATCAGCATCGGCCAGCGCCATCCGCACCGATCCGGCATCGTCGAACCGCAAGGTGCCGGCCCGGCCAGTCGATATGATCTCCCAGCCGCGCTGCTCGGCAGCAGCGGCCAGGCGAGCGGCGGTATAACCCAGGCCAAAGATGAACAGACGCGGCATGATCCTGCCCATGCCGCCGGGTTCGGGCGGAGTCGAGACACGTTGTAACGCGCGCGGCTCGACTTGGCGGGCAACACCCGGATAAGAAGGGGGATGGACGCCATCTCAGCACCCCCCGTCGCCCCGCCTGTCATCCGCCGCGAGGATTACCTGCCGCCCGCCTGGCTGGTCCCGCAGACCCGGCTACGGTTTACGCTCGGGCTGGAGCAGACCCGGGTCCAGGCCAGTATCTCGGTTGAGCGCAACCCAGCGGCTGAACCTGCCGGCATCCTGCGCCTGAACGGCGATGGGCTGACCCCGGCCGGCGTCTGGGTCGATGGCGCGGCGGTGACTGACTGGCGGATGGAAGACAGCGATCTCCTGATACCGCTCAGCGGCGAGGCGCACGAGGTCGGGATCGAGACGCTGATCAATCCGACTGCCAATACCCAGCTGATGGGCCTCTATGCCTCGAACGGGATGCTCTGCACCCAGTGCGAGGCCGAGGGTTTCCGCCGCATCACTTTCTTCCTGGATCGGCCCGACGTGCTCTCGGTCTATACCGTCCACATGAGCGGGCCGAAGGCGCTGTTCCCGGTGCTGCTGTCCAATGGCAACTGCACCGCGACGGGCGAACAAGCCGACGGCACCCACTGGGCCGAATGGCACGATCCCTGGCCCAAGCCGAGCTACCTCTTCGCGCTGGTGGCCGGCGATCTGGTCGCCAACCACGATACCTTTACCACGGTCAGCGGCCGCCAGGTCGATCTCAACATCTGGGTGCGCGATGGGGATCAGGACCGCACGCACCACGCGATGAAGGCCTTGAAGGATTCGATGCGCTGGGACGAGGAAGTGTTCGGCCGCGAATACGACCTCGACTTGTTCAACATCGTTGCCGTTTCGGACTTCAACATGGGGGCGATGGAGAACAAGGGGCTCAACGTCTTCAACACCCGTTACATCCTGGCCGATCCCGATACGGCGACCGACATGGACTATGACGGGATCGAGGGCGTGGTCGCCCACGAATACTTCCACAACTGGTCGGGCAACCGCGTCACTTGCCGCGACTGGTTCCAGCTAAGCCTCAAGGAAGGCTTCACCGTGCTGCGCGACCAGCTGTTCAGCCAGGACATGGGCAGCGCACCGGTCAAGCGGATCGAGGATGTGCGCGTGCTGCGCTCGGCCCAGTTCCCGGAAGATTCGGGGCCACTGGCGCACCCGATCCGGCCCGATGCCTATCAGGAGATCTCCAACTTCTACACCGCCACAGTCTATAACAAGGGCGCCGAAGTGATCCGGATGATGCGGACATTGGTCGGGCCGGAGCGGTTCCGGAAAGGCTGCGACCTCTATTTCGAGCGTCACGATGGCGAGGCGGCGACCTGCGAGGATTTCGTCAAGGCGATCGAGGATGGGGCGGGGATCGACCTTGCCCAATTCCGCTTGTGGTACAGCCAGGCTGGAACGCCGAAGGTCACCGTACGGCTTAGCCACGAGGGCGATGTGGCCCGCCTGACCCTGTCGCAGGAAGTGCCAGCTACGCCGGGCCAACCAGACAAGCAGCCCATGGTGATCCCGCTGCAGATCGCGCTGTTTGACCGGAAAACCGGGAAACACCATGGTAAACAAGTAGTTACTCTAAGCGAACCTCAAGTCGAGTTTAGCTTCCCTGGATTTGCTGACTTGCCGGTACTCTCGCTCAACCGGGGCTTTTCGGCACCTGTTACGGTCGACATCAACAGTTCGGCCAGCGACCTGCTATTCCTCGCTGCCAATGATGACGATCCCTTCGCCCGTTACGAAGCCTTGCAGCAGCTCGTCGTCCAGCACCTCGTCTCGGCAATCGGCGGCGGGATGCTGTGTGATGCAGAACGGCAGACCGGGCGCGATGCGATCGGGCGGGCCATGGCAGCGGTGATTACCGACCCGGCGCTGGATGACCTGATGCGCGGCGAGCTGATGGCGCTGCCGGGCGAGACTTACCTTGCCGAACAGTTCGAGCGGGCCGATCCTGGCGCGATCCGGGCGGAGCGCGAAGGGTTGAAGGCCTGGCTGGGCGCACAGCTGCAAGATGCGCTGGTTGCGCTTCACGAACGCGCCAGCGCCGTCCCTTACAGCCTCTCTGCCGAGGCGCGCGGCGCCCGCAAGGTCAAAACCCAGGCGCTCGTCTACCTTGCTGCCGGCGTTCCGGCCCTGGCGGCCGAGTTGGCGACCGCGCAGTATGATGCGGCAGATAACATGACCGACCGCCAGGGCGCCGCGATGGTTCTGGCCGGTCTCGACAACCCGCTGCGGGAAACCAAGCTGGCCGCCTTTTACCAGCGCTTTGCCGGCAATGCGCTGGTGGTCGACAAGTGGTTCTCGCTCCAGGCGGGCTCGCTCCATCCACGGGTGCTGGACCAGGTGGCCATGCTGGCCGGACATCCGGACTTCACGTTGAACAACCCCAACCGGGTCCGGGCGCTCTACATGGCGCTGGCCGGCAACCTCGGTGCGTTCCATGCGGCCGATGGCCGGGGCTACCGGATGATCGCCGACCTGATCCTGGCGCTGGATTCGGTCAATCCGCAAACGGCAGCCCGCTTTGTGGCCCCGCTGGGGCGCTGGCGGCGGATCGAGCCGGGCCGGGCCGCACAGATGCGGGCCGAACTTGAGCGGATTCTGGCTGCGCCCGCGCTGTCAAAGGACACCTACGAGCAGGTGAGCAAAAGCCTTGGCTGATCCGGTCGAGGTCAACCGCGCGGCGGTGCTCGAGTCTTTGCCGCACGGCTTTCTGGGCCGGCGCGGCGGGGTTTCGAGCGGGGTGGTTGCCGGCCTGAATGTCGGCCTTGGCACGGGCGACGAACCAGCGGCCGTGGCCGAGAACCGTCGCCGCGCAGTCGCGGCGATCGAGCCTGCCGCGCGGCTCGCCACGGTCTATCAGGTCCATTCGCCCGACTGCGTGATCGTGACCGCGCCATGGGCCGATGCCGAACGGCCGCATGCCGATGCGCTGGTGACCGACCGACCCGGGCTGCTGCTGGGGATTGTCACCGCAGATTGCGCGCCGGTCCTGTTCGCCGACCCGGTGGCCGGAGTCATTGGCGCGGCGCATGCTGGCTGGAAGGGCGCCATTGGCGGGGTGACCGACGCGACTATCGCCGCAATGGAAGCCCTGGGTGCCCAGCGGGCGCGGATCGCTGCAGCCATCGGCCCGTGCATTGCCCAGGCCAGCTACGAGGTCGATACCGGTTTTCGCGACCACTTCCTGACCGAGGCCGAAGGCAACGCCCGGTTCTTTGTCGCCGGGCAGTCGGAACGATTTCAGTTCGATCTCGAAGGCTATGTCGCTGCCCGGTTGGAATCGGCCGGAATTGGCGCGGTTGAACGGCTTGGTCTTGATACTTACCCGGCACATGACCGGTTCTATTCGTTCCGCCGCGCTACTCACCGGGGGGAGCCGGATTACGGGCGGCAGATTTCCCTGATCGGCTTGCCGCACTGACGATCTGCGCCCCATTGAGCGCTTGTGCGCACAATGCATGAGATCGTGCAAAAATCGCTGTTGGCAGAGTGCGTCCTTGCGTCTATCAGGCGCGCCAAATCGACCCGTCTGCCTGCTCCGTCAGGCTGGTTGGCGATGACAGGAAGGGGGCTTCCTGGACATGGATCTGGGTTGCAATTTCGGGGTCGCGCCAGCGCTCCCGGGGTAACCGCAAAAAGGCAGGATAGGTTCAACCATGGCTGAAAATGCTGACACCGCCACGCTCGAAGGGACCCCGGCTGAGGGTGTGCGGCGGCGCGATTTCATCAATATTGCCGCGGTCAGTGCGGCCGGCGTCGGCGGGATCGCGGTGGTCTATCCGCTGATCAGCCAGATGTCGGCTTCGGCCGACGTGCTGGCCGAAAGCTCGACTGAAGTCGATATCAGTGCGATTGCGCCGGGCCAGGCGATCAAGGCGGTGTTCCGCAAGCAGCCGGTCTTCATCCGCAACCTGACCCCGGTCGAGATCGATGAGGCCAACAAGGTTGACGTCAGCTCGCTGCGCGATCCGCAGACCTTGGCCGAGCGGACCAAGGAAGGTCATGAAAACTGGCTGATCACCATGGGCGTCTGCACCCACCTGGGTTGCATTCCGCTGGGTTCGGCCGAGGGTGAGGTCAAGGGCGAATACGGTGGGTATTTCTGCCCCTGCCACGGTTCGCACTATGATACCGCTGCGCGCGTCCGCAAGGGTCCGGCTCCCAAGAACCTGATGGTTCCGGACTATGAATTCACCTCCGACACTGTCGTGAAGATCGGCTAAGGGCACCAGACATGAGCTATCCCTGGGCAAATGAGTACAAGCCGAGCCACCCCGCAATGGTGTGGCTTGACGAGAAGCTGCCGCTTCCGCGGCTGGTCTATGGCGCGGTTGGCGGCGGCTATGAAGTCCCGCGCAACCTCAACTATTTCTGGAACTTCGGCTTCCTCGCCGGTCTCTGCCTGATGATCCAGATCGTCACCGGCGTGGTCCTGGCGATGCACTATGCGCCGAACACCCTGGTGGCCTTCGATTCGACCGAGCACATCATGCGCGACGTCAACTGGGGCTGGCTGATGCGCTATGCCCACGCGAACGGGGCCTCGGCCTTCTTCGTGGTGGTTTACGTCCACATCTTCCGCGGCTTTTACTTCGGGTCCTACAAGGCCCCGCGCGAAATGATCTGGCTGCTCGGCGTGGTCATTTTCCTGCTCATGATGGCCACCGCCTTCATGGGTTACGTGCTGCCCTGGGGCCAGATGAGCTTCTGGGGTGCCCAGGTGATCACCGGCCTGTTCGGCGCGATTCCGCTGATTGGCGAACCGATCCAGCATTGGCTGCTGGGCGGTTTCGCGCCCGACAACTCCGCGCTCAACCGCTTCTTCTCGCTCCACTTCCTGCTGCCCTTCGTGATCCTGGGTGTGGTTATCCTTCACGTCTGGGCGCTGCATATCCCGGGTTCGTCGAACCCGACCGGCGTCGAGGTGAAGGACAAGAGCGATACCGTGCCGTTCCACCCGTACTACACGGCGAAGGATGGCTGGACGGTTGGCCTGTTCATGGTGCTCTACAGTGCGGTGGTGTTCTTCGCCCCCAACATGCTGGGCCACCCGGACAACTACATCCCCGCCAACCCGATGCAGACCCCGGCACACATCGTTCCCGAATGGTATTTCTGGCCGTTCTACGCGATCCTGCGCGCCTTCACCGTGGACTTCCTGTTCTTCCCGGCGAAGCTGATGGGCGTGCTGGCGATGTTCTCGGCGATCCTGATCTGGTTCTTCCTGCCCTGGCTTGACCGTTCGCCGGTCCGCTCGGCCAACTATCGCCCGATCTACCGCAAGTTCTTCTATGTCCTGGTGGTCGTGATGGCGGTGCTGTTCTACTGTGGCGGTGCCCCGGCGGAAGAGCCCTACGTGATGATGAGCCAGCTCGCCTCGCTCTATTACTTCGCGCACTTCCTGATCATCGTGCCGATCGTCTCCTCGATCGAGCGGCCCGATCCGTTGCCCTACTCGATCACCGAATCGGTGCTGGGTCCCCAGCCCGCCAAGGCTTAAGCGAGACGGAAAGAGACTGACCAATGATCCGCATCTTTGCCCTCCTCGTCGGCGCTTTCTTCACCGCGGTGCTCGCCTGGTCCTTCGGGGTCGGTGCCTACACCTTCGCGACCGAGCCGCATGCTCCGACGGTTGAAAAGGTCTTCCACCTCAAGCCGGAAGAGCTGCACCTCTCCAGCAATGGGCCGTTCGGCAAGTTCGACCGCCAGCAGCTGCAGCGCGGCTTCAAGGTCTATCAGGAAGTCTGCTCGGCCTGCCACAGCATCAAGCACGTCGCCTTCCGCGACCTGACTGCGCTGGGCTACAACGAAGCTGAAGTGAAGGCGATTGCCGGCAAGGCAACCGTCGCCGGCAAGGACCCGCTGACCGGTGAGGTCAAGGACCGGCCCGGCCAGCCCAGCGACTACTTCCCGCCGGTGGTCTATGCCGGACTCGGCCATCCGCCGGATCTGTCGCTGATCACCAAGGCCCGTCACGAAGGCCCGGCCTATGTCCATTCGCTGCTGACCGGCTATCGCGAGCAAGTTGGCTACAAGAATGACAAGGGTCAGGAACTGTTGAAGATGTTCCCCGAAGCCAAGACCGGCGAAGGGCTGCACTTCAACCCCTACTTCGCCAACCTCAACCTTGCCATGGCCCCGCCGCTGACGGGCGAAGGCCAGGTGACCTACACCGATGGCACCAAGCCGACGGTTGACCAGATGGCCAAGGACGTTGCAGCGTTCCTCGTCTGGACGGCTGAGCCGAAGCTGGAAAATCGCCACCAGACCGGCTTCTGGTGGATCGGCTTCCTGATCTTCGCAACGGTGCTCGGCTATATGGCCTACCGCAACGTCTGGGCGGAAAAGAAGGGCCACTAAGCCCTTCCCCCGCAAGCGTAATCAAAAGCGCCCCTTGCCCAGCCGGCAAGGGGCGCTTTTCAATTTCGGGCAGCAGATCGAACCTGCGGCGCTGCAGAGGGAATTGACGGAATAGCCTAAGCTGGCGCATAGGCAGGCGCGCACTGCCGTCTGGCATTCGCGGGTATAGCATAGTGGCAATGCTCCAGCCTTCCAAGCTGGCTAGAGGGGTTCGATTCCCCTTACCCGCTCCAGCCTAGCAGGCTGGCCCATCACCAAAAGCGCCCGGTTGCGCCGATCAACCCGCCCCTACTACGCGGGCGCAATCGCCATATTGTCGATCAACCGGGTGCCACCGATCCGGGCGGCAACGAACAGCCGGGCCGGCTGGCACGCTGGCTCCGTGACCGCCGCGAGCGAATCCGGATCGCGCACCTCGGCATAGTCGACCGAGGAGAAGCCGCCGCTCGTCAGCGCCGCTACCAGTTGCGCCGTCGCTTCCGCCACGGACCGGCCATCCAGCATTGCCGCAATCGCCCCCTTCATGGCTCGGGGC
Organism: Sphingomonadaceae bacterium; assembly: GCA_009926135.1. GTDB lineage: Bacteria > Pseudomonadota > Alphaproteobacteria > Sphingomonadales > Sphingomonadaceae > Novosphingobium. The sequence continues at coordinate 29,805 of RFPL01000014.1, read as the reverse complement.
AGGGTTGCGGCCTGCGAACGCTGCTCGGCCGAGAGGTAGGCATTGCGCGAGCTCATGGCGAGACCATCCGCCTCGCGCACGGTCGGAACACCCACGATTGCCCCGACATGGGGTCTGGTCAGGTCAAGGTCGCGGGCCATGCGGCGGATGACGGCCAGCTGTTGCCAGTCCTTCTCGCCGAACAGGGCCAGGTCAGGCTGGACCTGGTTGAAGAGCTTGCAGACCACGGTTGCCACGCCGTCGAAATGGCCCGGTCGCGCCGCGCCGCACAGCCCATCCGAAACACCGCTGACCGAAATGTTTGTGGCATAACCAGCCGGATACATCGCCGCCGCTTCGGGCGCCCACAGCAGGCTCACGCCCTCCGCCTCAAGCAGCGCCTGATCGCGGGCGAGCTGGCGGGGATAGGCATCAAGATCCTCGTTGGCGCCGAACTGGCGCGGATTGACGAAGATCGAGGCCACGACATGTGCTGCCCGCGCCTTCGCCGCGCGGACCAGCGTCAGATGACCTTCATGCAGCGCCCCCATCGTCGGCACGAGCGCCAGTGGGCCGTCAGCGCGCAACGCATCGAGAGTGCTGCGCAGTGGATCAAGCCGGGTGAAAGTTTGCACGGACGATTCCCCTTGGGTAGAAGGCAGCGACCCCGCCCTAGCGCCGTCCTGCGCTGCTGGGCAACCATACAAGCGAGCCAGACCTGACTGTGACTGCCAGCAAGAGCCCCCACCGGATTGTCTTTGCCAACGAGAAGGGCGGCACCGGCAAGTCGACCACCGCGGTCCACGTGGCGATCGCGCTCGCCTATCAGGGCGCGCGCGTGGCGGCGATCGATCTCGATCCGCGCCAGCGCACTTTCCATCGCTATCTCGAAAACCGGGCCGAAACGATCAAGCGTCGTGGCATCACCCTGCCGACAGCCGATTTCGCCGTGTTCGAAGGGACTGATCCGGCCGAGCTTGACCGAGTCAGCGCTGAACTATCGGCCGGACACGACTTCCTGATCTTTGATACCCCCGGACGCGATGATCCGCTCGCGCGGCATGTTGCCACTGCTGCAGACAGCCTGGTGACGCCGCTCAACGACAGCTTCGTCGATTTCGACCTGATCGGGCAGGTCGATGCGGAAACCTTCAAGGTCCGCAAGCTGTCATTCTATGCCGAGCTGATCTGGGAAGCGCGCAAGAAGCGGGCCATGGCAACGCTGCAGGAAAAGCGCCGCGAGATGGACTGGGTGGTGGTGCGCAACCGCACCCAGCATGTCGAGGCGCGCAACATGCGCCGTCTTGACGGCGCCTTGACCGAACTATCGAAGCGGGTCGGCTTCCGCATTGCCAATGGCCTGTCCGAACGCGTGATCTATCGAGAGCTGTTTCCTTCCGGCCTGACCCTGCTCGACAAGGGGCACCTGGGCGAGCTGGGCACCAGCCACCTGGTCGCGCGGCAGGAATTGCGCGCCTTGCTGGCCAATCTCAACCTGCCGATGCCGGCCCGGCCCACGCCGGAACTGGCCCTGGCACAGCCGGGCTAGCGCCATTTGACCAAGCTGTTCGTCCTTGCTGCGCTAGCCTGTCTGGCCTGCCGTTTGCTGACCCGCCGCTGGCCATGGGAACTCTGGGCCATTTCCGAGCGTTCTCAAGCAGAAGCCCAGGCGCGCGCCTTGCTTGGGGTCGAACGCTCGGCTAGGCGCGATGCGATTGTTGAGGCCCATCGACGGCTGATTATCCGGGTCCACCCCGATCGTGGCGGCAGCGCCGCTGCCGTCCATGCTGCCAATGCCGCGCGCGACCTGTTGCTGGCGCGGCTTGAACGTAACGAAACGGAGTAAGCATGAGCCACCAGTTCCACCCCACCGTCCTGCGCGAATACGACATTCGCGGTGTCATCGGCGAGACGCTTGGAACGGCAGACGCCTATGCCATCGGTCGCGGCTTTGCCACACTGCTGCGGCAGGCCGGCGGCAGCAAGGTGGCGGTCGGCTATGACGGGCGGCTGAGTTCGCCCGAACTGGAAGAAGCACTGGTTGCCGGGCTTAACGCCAGCGGTGTCGATGCAGTGCGGGTCGGCATGGGGCCAACCCCGATGCTCTATTACGCCGAAGCTTCAGCCGAAGATGTGCATGGCGGCATTCAGATAACCGGCAGCCACAATCCCGCCAATTACAATGGCTTCAAGATGGTATTCCAGGGGCGGCCGTTCTTTGGGGCCGATATCCAGGAACTGGGCCGGCTCGCTGCCACTGGGGCCTGGCTCGATGGCAATGGCAGTCATGAGCACCGCGAAGTCCTCACTGCCTATGTTGCCCGACTGGTCGAGGGGCTGGCTGGGATCGACCGGACGCAGCTCTCCGATCTCCGCATCGGCTGGGACGCGGGTAACGGGGCCGCCGGCCCCGCGCTCGAACTGCTGGTCGAACAGCTTCCTGGAGAACACCATCTTCTCTTCACCCAAGTCGATGGCAACTTCCCGAACCATCATCCGGATCCCACCGAGGAAAAGAATCTTGCCGATCTGAAGCAGCTGGTCGCTGAAAAGAGTCTCCACTTTGGCATCGCTTTTGATGGCGATGGCGATCGGATCGGCGCAATCGATGGCCAGGGCCGGGTAATCTGGGGTGACCAGCTGCTCATGATCTATGCCGAGGACCTCCTGACGATGGTGCCCGGGGCCGCGATTATCGCGGATGTGAAGGCTTCACGGGCCTTGTTCGATCATGTCGTAAGGCTGGGCGGCCAGCCCACTATGTGGAAGACCGGACACAGCCTGATCAAATCCAAAATGAAAGAGATTTCCGCCCCGCTGGCCGGGGAAATGAGCGGCCATGTCTTCTTCGCCCACCAGTACTATGGTTTCGACGATGCCCTTTACGCCGCCGTCCGCCTGATCGCCGCCAGCGCGCGGCTGGGCAAGTCGGTGACGGAGCTGCGCGGCGCTATGCCGGCGCTGGTCAATACGCCTGAACTGCGCTTCCAGGTCGATGAAAGCCGCAAGTTCGCAGTGGTGGACGAAGTCAGGGAACGGCTGGCCGCCGCCGGAGCCGACGTAAACGGGATCGACGGGGTCCGGGTTTCCACCCCGGATGGCTGGTGGCTGCTGCGCGCTTCGAACACCCAGGACGTGCTGGTCGCCCGCGCCGAGAGCGAGAACCAAGCGGGGTGTGAGCGGTTGCTGGCGGAAATCGATGCCCAGTTGGCAGCAAGTGGGCTGGAGCGTGGGCCCCAGGCCGGACACTAGAGTGCGGATAGCAGCATAGGCAGCGTAGCGAGCGCAGCGAGCGTGCTGGCTGCCAGCACGGCTGCACCGCGCCAGGCCTTGCCCCAGCCGGCCAGCCCGATCGCCGCACCGGCCTTGACCAGGGTGTTGAGCAGCACGGGCGGCATCAGGATCAGTGCAGCGAGGCGCGCATCGATAGTGCCGCCGGGCAGGTTGCCCATGGTGATGATCGCCGAATCAACGTCGAGCATGCCCGACAGCGCCAGCACGGTGGCTAGCCCGGCATCGCCATAGCGCGCCAGGACCCACCGCGCCGCGACGCTCAGGACCATGACCAGCAGTGCCAGCAGCAGGGCCGGGCCAAGTGCGAAGGGATTGCGCAGCGGCAAGGCCTGTTCGGGACTTGCCGCAGTTCCGCCCGTGCGCCGCCCGATCAGCCACGCACCGATCAGGCTAACTACCATGCCTGGTACGGCCCAGCTCAGCAGCATGACCATTGCAAACGGGGCTAGGGCGCCAACCAGCACCATGACCCGCATAAACATCACGGCCGAAGCAAGGGCGATCGCGGAATTGAGCACGACCGGATCCCCTGACCCATCGCGCAGCCGTCCGGCCAATGCCGCAGTAACTGCGGTGGACGAGACCATTGAACCAGCCGCGGCCGTCGCCAGGGTGCCCTTCGTGGCACCCAATCGGCGGGCCGCGATATAGCCCAGGAACGAAAAGCCGCACACCAGCACGACGACCAGCCAGATCTGACGCGGCCGCCAGGCATCTAGCGGGCCCATCGGGGTGTCGGGCAGCAAGGGCAGGATCACCAGCGAGATCAGTGCGAAGTGGGCTATGGCGAGGACCTCGCGCTCGTCGAGCTGCCGGATCCAGTCGTGAAGCTGGTGGCGCATAGCCAGCACCAGCAACATCACTCCGGTCGCGGCGCTGGCCAGGGCATGGTCGCCTGCTCCCGCCACGAAACCACAAGCCAGGGTCAGCAGGCCAACCAGGCTGGCCGTACCGCTGATCGATGGTGGAGCCGCAGTCTGCGCGCGCGAGGAGCGCCAATAGCCAAGGACCACCAGCACCGCCGTGGCAGCCAGCAGCACTCCCGAAAGCACCGGATAGGCACCTTGGAGAGCCCCGCCGAGCCCACCGGCCAGTCCCAGCAGGGCATAAGTGCGAATTCCGGCGAAGCGCGATCCTGCAGCTTGGTCGCGCAGGGTCCAGCCGCGCTCGATCCCCACCAGCAGGCCCAGCGCGAGCGCGAGCGCAATGGAGGTCACCGCATCCAGATCCATCCCCGGTATCATCCAGCCAGCGTGGCAGGGCGGACCAAGAAGGGGAAGCGCCATTTTCCTATGGGGTCGAAGCCTGTTATGTCCGACCATCCCCCGGCGCATCGCGGCGGCACAGTTAGCCCCCGGTTTGCGCATGACCTTCATCAACCAAAGCTCTGATGTCCGCCCACTCGACCGAACTTCCCCCTGAATTGGCCGACTGGTTTGCCGCCCGCGGCTGGACCTTGCGCCGTCATCAGCGCGAGATGCTGGCGGTGGCCGGGGCAGGGCAGCACGCCTTGCTGGTGGCCGACACCGGGGCGGGCAAGACGTTGGCGGGTTTCCTGCCGACGCTGGCGGACTTCTGTCCGTCGCGGTTGCAGGGCGCGCCGCCGCCTGACGGGCTGCACACGCTGTATGTTTCGCCGCTGAAAGCGCTGGCCCATGACGTGCGCCGCAATTTGCTGTTGCCGGCTGAAGAGCTGGGCCTGCCGATCCGGATCGAGACGCGCAGCGGCGATACGCCGTCCGACCGCAAGGCCCGCCAGCGCACCAATCCGCCCCACGTGCTACTGACCACGCCGGAATCGCTCTCGTTGCTGTTGTCCTATCCGGAAAGCGCAACGCTGTTCTCCGGCCTCAAGCGGATCGTGATCGACGAGGTTCACGCCTTCGCCAACGGCAAGCGGGGCGACTTGCTGGCGCTGGCGCTGGCCCGGCTCCAGGCGCTGGCACCGGGCCTACAACGGGTGGCACTCTCGGCCACCCTAGCCGATCCCGCCGTCTATCGGCGCTGGCTTGCCCCGCATGGCGCCGGAGAGTCGGTGGCGCTGGTCGAAGGTGAAGCGGGAGCACCACCAGAGCTGGAAATTGTCCTGCCGCATGAGGCGCGCGTGCCGTGGGGTGGCCATGCCGCAGCCTGGGCCGTGCCGCAGCTGTATCAGGCCATCAAGGCGAACCGCACGACCCTGGTGTTCTGCAACACCCGGTTCCTGGCTGAGTTCATCTTCCAGGAACTGTGGGATGCCAACGCGGATCACCTGCCGATCGGTATCCACCATGGCTCACTCTCGGTGGAGGCGCGGCGCAAGGTGGAAAGTGCGATGGCGGCTGGCAAGCTGCGGGCGCTGGTCTGTACGGCCAGCCTCGATCTGGGGGTCGATTGGGGTGATGTCGACCTGGTGGTGCAAATGGGCGCGCCCAAGGGCTCATCGCGCCTACTGCAGCGGATCGGGCGGGCTAACCACCGGCTCGATCAGCCGAGCCGCGCGCTCTTGGCGCCGGGCAACCGGTTCGAGTTCCTGGAGGCGGTGGCGGCGCTGGAAGCCGTGGCCGAAGGCCAGCGCGATGGCGATGCGTTCAGGCCGGGGGGCCTCGATGTCCTGGCCCAGCATGTGATGGCCTGCGCCTGCGCCGGGCCATTCGACGAGGCGGACCTTCTGGCAGAAGTGCAGAGCGCCGAGGCCTTTGCCTGGGTCGATGCCGAGACCTGGCAACGGGTGCTCGGGTTTGTGGCCACCGGTGGGTATGCGCTGCGCGCTTATGACCGGTTCCAGCGCATCACCAGGGGCCGCGACGGGCTGTGGCGGCTGACTCATCCCCAGCACGCCGCGCGGCACCGGCTCAACGCCGGGATCATCATGGATAGCGAGATGATCTCCGTTCGTTTCCGCAACGGAAAAGCGCTGGGGCGGGTGGAGGAGAGCTTTGCTGCGAGCCTGAAGCCCGGATCGACCTTCCGCTTTGCCGGGCTGGATCTGGAAGTCGAGGCGATGCGGGAGACCGAGTTGTGGGTGCGAGCCGCCAAGCGGACCGGACAGATCCCAAGCTACATGGGTGCGCGGATGCCGCTGACCACGCACCTGTCGTACCGGGTCCAGGCGCTGCTGGCTGACCGGGCGGTGTGGGCTCGGTTTCCTGACGATGTGCGCGAGTGGCTGGAGATGCAGGACTGGCGATCGGAACTGCCCGCCCCTGGCCGTCTGCTGGTCGAGAGCTTTCCGCACCAGGGGCGCTACTACACCGTTTTCTATTCCTTCGAGGGCTGGCCCGCCCATCAGTCGCTGGGGATGCTGGTAACGCGGCGAATGGAGGATCGGGGTCTTGCGCCGCTGGGCTTCGTTGCCAATGATTATGCCCTAGCGGTCTGGGGCTTGCGGCCGATCGATGATCCGGCCGCGCTATTGTCGCCCGATATCCTGGCGGATGAATTCGTTGATTGGGTTCAGAACAGCTATCTGCTGCGCCGGGCCTTCCGCGAAGTTGCAGTAATTTCGGGCCTGGTTGAGCGGCAGCACCCTGGCCAGCGCAAGACCGGGCGGCAGGTGACCTTCTCGACCGACCTGATCTACGACGTGCTGCTGAAGCACGAACCCGATCACGTGCTGATCGAGGCGGCGTGGGCCGATGCCCGGGCGCGGATGACCGATGTCGGGCGTCTTGCCGGGGTGCTCGATCGCGCCCAGCATGAGCTTCAGCACGTCCAGCTTGACCGGGTCAGCCCGCTTGCGGTCCCGGTGCTGGTGATGGTTGGCCGGGAAGCGACGCCGCAGGGTCAGGCTGATGATGAGTTGCTGCTTGAGGCTGAGAGTCTTGCCGGCCTGGCGATGAGCGCTTCACGCTGGTGATGCTCAAACGAAAGGGGGGCGGATTGCTCCACCCCCCTTGGGATCGCTTGAAGCGGGTCCGACTTACTTGCCGGGCTGCTTGCCAAATTCGGAATACTGTTCGTTGCCGACGAAACCGAAGGCGGTCACGCCCGAACCCTTGATGATGTTCAGCACCTGGACCGAAGTGTCATAAGGCGCTTGCGGGTCCGGCTGGTACTGCAGTTCCGGTTCCGGCTTGATCGCCAAAGTGGCCTGCAGCAGCGAAAGTAGCTGGCCTTGGTTCACTTCGCCGCCATTCCATAGAATTGCGCTGTTCGGCATGATCACGACCTTGTTCTTGTCGCGCTTGACGACAACGTCCGGCGGCGGTGCCGACGGGTTGGGCAGGTCGATGTTCACGGCGTGGGTGGCCACGGGGATCGTGATGATGAACATGATGAGGAGCACGAGCATGACGTCGATCAACGGCGTCGTGTTCATTTCCATCATCGGCGAGCCATCATCCTTGCCGCCTGACATTGCCATGGTGGGTTACTCCTGAATTACGAGTTGGGTGTGGGGCAGCCGAGGCCGCCCCGCGCCCTTAACCGTTGGGGTCGACCGGGGTCGAAATGAAGCCGACCGTCGGGTAGCCCGAGATCTGCACGTTGTAGATCGCACCGGCGATGCAGCGCCACGGGGCGTTGACGTCTCCGCGGATATGCACCTGCGGTACGAGTTCCGGATTGGCCTGAAGGGCTTCCGGACCGCCTGCGCGCTTTACGATAGCGTCGAGCCGCTTGAACGCCTGGTCACGCAGTTCGACCGAGTCGACCGGCGTGATGTTGTTGAAGTAGATGCGGCATTCACCGCCGAGGTTTGCACCTTCGAAGCCCGGTTCGCCGGCGCTGCGGCCGGCCGAGTCGGTGGTGCTCACGGTCAGCAGCAGGTTTTCGACCTTGTCCTTCGATTCGGCCGAAACCATGATGGGGAGCTTGAGCTTCTGGATCGTCTGGATCGCGACCGGAACCGCGATGAGGAAGATGATCAGAAGCACCAGCATCACGTCGACCAGCGGCGTGGTGTTGATTTCTGACATTGGCGCGTCATTGCCGCCGCCGCCCGTTGAAATCGCCATGGGTTACATCCTGTCCTTGGGTTGGCAGCGAGTCCGCCGCGGCTATGGCCGCGGCGGCTCTTAACGCTTAGGCCTTGGCGGCCGGAGCGGCAGCCGGCTTGGCAGCAGCCGGGGCCGCAGCCACGGCGGGCTTGACCGCACCCTTCGAGTTGATGTTGGCCAGCACGTCGGTCGAGAAGCCCGAAAGCAGCTCGGCGATACGCTTGTTGCGTGCCTGCAGGTAGTTGTAGGCAAGCACGGCCGGAACGGCGACGAGCAGACCGAGCGCGGTCATGATCAGTGCTTCACCGACCGGACCGGCGACCTTGTCGATCGAGGCCGAACCGGCGATGCCGATGTTGATCAGCGCGCGGTAGATGCCGACCACGGTACCGAACAGACCGATGAACGGCGAAGTTGCGCCGACGGTCGCCAGGAACGGCAGGCCGGTGGCGAGACGGGCGTTCACCGAAGCTTCCGAGCGAGCGAGCGAGCCGTGCAGCCAGTCATGGGCTTCAAGGGCATCGGTCATCTTGCCGTGGGCTTCTTCAGCGGCGAGGCCGTCGTCGACGATCTGGCGCCAGGCGCTGTTCTTCTCAAGCTTGGCAACGCCTTCCTTGAGCGAGGGCGCGCGCCAGAACGAAGCGCGCAGGGCGCTGTACTGGGCCAGGATCTTGCGCTGTTCGAAGAACTTGGTGAACAGGATGAAGAACGAACCAAACGACATGATGCCGAGGATCACGACGGTGGCGTAGGCAATGAAGCCGCCCTGTTCGAGGGCTTCGGCAAAGCCGAACTTGTTCTGCGGGGCTGCCTGGGCGGCCGCGGTCAGGAGGTCAACGATAAGCATGCGAATAGTCCTCTCAAGCGAAATAGGTTGGTATTTCGCCGGTTCCCCCAAGGTTCCGGCGATGGCCCGGCGGAAGCCGGACCGGGAAGTTCAAACGTCAATCCTTCGGAATCACCCAGCGAACGCGGTTGGCGTACGAACCAGACGTAGGCTGGCCCTCACCGTCCGTGGCCGGGTTGAAGCGGGCACGGCGAGTCACGTTCGCGCAGGTAGCATCGTCAAGGTCGGGGCTGCCGCTCGAGCTGGTGATCGTGCAGCCAGTCACACGGCCATCCGGGCCCACGGATACGCGGAAGCTGGTAGTGCCTTCGCGTTCCTCACGCAGTGCGCGGGTCGGATAGTCGTTCGTGGTCGCCCAGTTGGCCGGGTTGCCCTTGGGCGAAGCCGGCTTCGGCTGGACCCGCGGGGCCGGGGCCACGACGGGCGCCGGCGGGGCGATGATCGGCACGACCGGCGCCGCAGGCGGCGGGGTCACGACGGTCTGCACCGGCGGCGGAGTCAAATTGACGTTGATCTTCGGCGGAGGCGCGACGATCGGTGGCGGCGCGGCAGCCTTCTTAGGCGGCGGCGGCGGCTCCTTCTTCGGCTCCTCCTTCTTGATATCGACAGTCGTCACCTTTTTGACGACCTGTTGCACGGCCTCATAGGCCAGACCCGTTACGAGGGCATAGCCAACAACGACATGCAGCAGGGCGACGACGACGAAAGAGGCAATGCGATTGCCACTCATCTCCTGGTCAGCGTAAGCCATTCAGACGCATCACTCCTAGTCAGTCCCCGTCCCGGGCCAAAACCCGGGACCCGGCGGACGCCCGTTGCCGGGACGGCCACCCAAAATCTTAACATCCACCCTGCCGACCCACCCGGATTGCCTGGCGCAGCCCTGCACCAGATGGACCAGAATATCGGGCCGTTGTTGTTATATGGCCCGGATTTCCGTGTGCTTTAGCCAAGCGGGCGCAAGGGCGCAACGCTTTATCCATTAACCGTCGATTCACTTGTGTTAAGCTGGAAGGCGTTGAAAGGTCCGCTGAATCCGCGGCATTTGAGGCAATGCAATGAAACTCCGTATGGAAAAACCGGTTCCCGATAAGCGCAAGGCACTGTTCCACCGCGCGCTGCTCGCCCTGTTGTTTTCGGCCTTGCCCATGCCCGTCCAGGCCGCCGATTCGCCGTCAAGCGAATCGATTGCAGCCCAGGTTGCCTATGCTGACCTGGCGGACCTGTCCGAGCCAGCTGCGCTGGTGGTCAAGGCGCAGGTCCGCAAGGTGGCCGAAGTTGAGCCCGGACGCGCTGCGGGGCTGCGGACCGGCTGGGCGAGACTTTATATAGAAGCGCGCACCGAAGCCGTGCTTGGCGGGCGGACCGCACTGGGCGAGGCGCTCCGCTATCTGGTCGACGTGCCGCGTGATGCCAAGGGCAAGTTGCCGAAGCTCGGCAAGCGCAGCGTTATCCTCTTTGCGCGGCCCGTCGCCGGACGGCCGGGCGAATTGCAGCTGGTTGCACCCGATGCCCAGCTGCTGTGGGATCCGACGCTGGAGGCGCGCGTCAAGGCCTTGCTGGCTGAACTCTATGCGCCCGGCGCGCCGCGGGCGATCGGCGGCCTGCGTGAAGCCATCCACGTGCCGGGCGCCCTGGCCGGCGAAGGCGAGACCCAGTTCTTCTTGACGACGGCCGGCGGCGAACCGGCGGCGATCACAGTTTCGCGTACGCCGGGCAGCGAACCGCGCTGGGCGGTTTCGTTTTCCGAACTCGTCGAGACCGGCGCGCCGCCGCCGGTGCGTGAAACCCTCGCCTGGTACCGGCTCGCCTGTTTCCTGCCCAGGCAACTGGCCGCGAGCGCGAACCTGTCTGCAGCGCCGGAGGACCGCCAGGCTGCGGCAAGCGATTATCGCTTCGTGCTGGAGCAGCTGGGCACTTGCCCGCGGTTGCGTCGCTAGCCCCGCTCGCCTAGGGCGCGCGAGCGAAAGGGGGCGATCATGGCCGAACCGTTGAGAGTGGCACTGGCAGGACTTGGCACCGTGGGTGCCGGGGTGATCCGGCTGGTCGAGGCCAACGCCGACCTGATTGCGCGGCGCGCCGGCCGCCCCATCAAGATAACCGTGATCAGCGCCCGCGACCGTTCAAAGAAGCGCCCGGTCGACCTTACTCCTTATACCTGGGAAGATGACATGGTCATCCTGGGCGAGCGAGCCGATGTCGATGTGGTGGTCGAGCTGGTCGGCGGAGCGGATGGCCCCGCGCTGTCCTGCGCCCGCGCGACGATGGAGGCTGGCAAGGCGCTGGTCACCGCCAACAAGGCGATGATTGCCCACCACGGACTGGAACTGGCCGCCAAGGCCGAAGCCGCCAAGGTTGCGCTGAAGTTCGAAGCAGCGGTCGCTGGCGGAATCCCTGTTATCAAGGGCCTGCGCGAAGGGGCCGCCGCCAACGAGATCGAACGCGTTTACGGGATCCTCAACGGCACCTGCAATTACATCCTCTCGACGATGGAGGATACTGGCCGCGATTTCGCCGATGTCCTCGCCGAAGCCCAAGCCAAAGGCTACGCCGAAGCCGACCCGGCCTTCGACATCGAGGGGATCGACGCGGCCCACAAGCTCTCGATCCTGGCGGCCATCTCGTTTGGCAGCAAGATTGACTTCCCCGGCGTCGAGACCACCGGGATCACCCGGCTGCGCGCGGCAGATATCGCCCAGGCGCATGCGCTTGGTTACGTGATCCGCCTGATCGGCATGGCCGAAACCCAGGGCGACAAGCTGTTCCAGCGAGTCCAGCCACATCTCGTGCCGTTCGGTCATCCGCTGGCCCATGTCGACGGCGCGACCAATGCTGTTGTCGCCGAGGGCAATTTCTCTGGCCGGCTGCTGTTCCAGGGCGCGGGGGCCGGCGATGGGCCGACGGCCAGTGCCGTGGTTGCCGATCTGATCGACATCGCGCGCTCGACCATGGGCGGGGGCGAGATCGGGGTGCCGTTTTCGGTTCCCGTGGCCGAACTGGAAGCCATGGCTCCTGCCGACAGCGGCCCGCGCCTTGGCCGCGCTTACATCAGGTTCATGGTGGCCGACCGGCCAGGCGTGTTGGCGGAGATCACGGCCGCGATGCGCGATGCCGGGGTCTCGATCGAAAGCCTGATCCAGAAGGGCCGCGCTGGCGATGCCGGCGCCGTGATGGTTGCCATGGTGACGCATGAAGGTCCGGAAAGCGCGGTCGCCGAGGCGCTGCGGCTGCTCGAAGGCTCCGCCAGCCTGACCGAACCGCCGTTGGTGATGCAGTTGCTGGGCGAATAGGCCGACGCGCTCAGCGGTCTGGCATTTCGCCCTTGGCAATCCGGTCCGCGTCTGATCCTTCGGGTGCTTCGGGAATGGCCGCCGGATCGATCACGTAGATCGGCGGCGGGGCCCATCCGCCGACCATGCAACCGGGCTGGCCCTTGCAAGAACCGCGATCAAGCTGGGGCGCGCGGGGAATGCCGTTGTTGAGCGCGTGGCGCGCTGCCAACGAGGACGGATCGCTCTCTGCGGTCGAAGGCACGCGCAGATCCTCGCCTCGGTCGACGCAGACCACGATCTCGCCGGTCTTGCGCGCCGCCCGGCAGCGGTCCTGGACCGTCTCGACGCTGAGCCGGGCGCGTGCCGCTGCCACACGCTCCGCCACTTGCGGATCAGGTTCGGGGTCGGCCTGCGCCGCCACTGGCACAGAGGTCAGCGCCATGACCAGTCCGACAATTGTACCCCGCCATTCCATTGCCTGACAGGAGCCAGTCAGGGCTTAATCGCAGGTGAACCCCGGACCGCTTTGCCCGATTACTCGACAAGGCCGGGGCCGGCCGCTAAGCGCCACGCTACATTCGTATTCAATCTCACTACCAGCCAGGGACCTTGATCTGCCCATGACCAATCCGACCGCCAGCAAGGTGCTTGACCGCGTTCTAGTGCTTGAAATGGTCCGCGTGACCGAAGCGGCGGCGATCGCTGCCTCCAAGCTGGTCGGACGGGGTGACGAGAAGGCAGCTGACGCAGCCGCAGTCGAAGCCATGCGCGAAGCGTTCGACGATCTGGAGATCGACGGCACCGTGGTGATCGGCGAGGGCGAACGCGATGAAGCGCCAATGCTCTATATCGGTGAGAAAGTCGGCGGCGCCCAGGGGACCGGCCCCAAGATCGACATTGCGCTCGATCCGCTCGAAGGCACCACGATCACGGCCAAGGCCGGGCCAAACGCGCTGGCCGTGCTGGCCTGCGCCGAAGAGGGCAACCTGCTGAACGCGCCGGATGTCTACATGGACAAGCTGGCGGTTGGCCCGGGCTATCCCGACGGGATCATCGACCTGGCCAAGACCCCGACCGAGAACGTCAAGGCCGTGGCCGCCGCCAAGGGCGTCGAGCCAGGTGACATCATCGTCTGCGTTCTTGACCGGCCCCGCCATGCCGACCTGATCGCCGAACTGCGCGGCCTGGGTTGCGGTGTGGTGCTGATCGGCGATGGTGACGTCGCCGGCGTGATCGCGGTGACGAACGAGGACACCACGATCGATATGTACATGGGCTCTGGCGGCGCACCCGAAGGCGTGCTGGCTGCAGCTGCGCTGCGCTGCGTTGGCGGGCAGTTCAACGGCCGCCTGCTGTTCCGCAATGACGATGAACGCGCCCGCGCCCGCAAGTGGGGCATCGAGGACCTCAACAAGATCTACACGCGCGACGAGCTGGCCAAGGGCGATTGCATCTTTGCCGCGACCGGCGTGACTGACGGGTCGCTGCTCGCTGGCGTGAAGCGCCGCAAGGATGGCACCATGACCACCGAGAGCGTGGTGATGCGCGCCAGCTCCGGCACGGTCCGCTGGGTCCGGGGTGAGCACCGCAAGACGCGCTGATCCCCGCCCTTCGGGCGCGCTAATCCACGGCTCTCCCGGTGGACTGCCTTGCAATCCGCCACTCCCTGATTAGAGGCTCCCGTGGGGTCAGACTCACGGGGAAGGCAGCGCAATGAAACTGATGGCCGGCAATTCCAACCTGCCACTGGCGCGGGATATCGCTGCCTATCTCGATCTGGAGCTGACCGACGCTTCGGTGCGGCGCTTCGCTGACGAGGAAGTCTTCGTCGAAATCCATGAAAACGTGCGCGGCGAGGACGTCTTTGTCGTCCAGTCGACCAGTTTTCCGGCCAACGACAACCTGATGGAACTGCTGATCTGTATCGATGCGCTGCGCCGCGCCTCGGCCAAGCGGATCACGGCAGTGCTGCCCTACTTCGGCTATGCCCGCCAGGACCGGAAACCCGGCCCGCGCACCCCGATCTCGGCCAAGCTGGTCGCCAACCTGATCACCACCGCTGGGGCCGACCGCGTCCTGGCGGTCGATCTCCACGCTGGCCAGATCCAGGGCTTCTTCGATATTCCGACCGACAACCTCTATGGCGCCCCGGTCATGGCGGCAGATATCCTCGAGCGGACCGGCGGCCAGAACCTGATGGTCGTCTCGCCCGACGTGGGCGGCGTGGTTCGCGCCCGCGCGCTGGCCAAGCGGATCAACGATGCGCCGCTGTCGATCGTCGACAAGCGCCGCGACAAGCCAGGTTCGTCCGAGGTGATGAACATCATCGGTGATGTGAAGGGCTGGGATTGCATCCTGATCGACGACATCATCGATTCCGGCGGCACCCTATGCAATGCCGCCGCTGCGCTGATGGAGGCGGGCGCCAACAGCGTGACGGCCTATCTGACCCACGGCGTACTCTCGGGCAAGGCGGTAGAGCGGGTTACCAATTCCGCGCTGAAGGAACTGGTGATCACGGACTCGATCCAGCCGACCGAGGCGACCAAGGACAGCCCCAAGATCCGCACCCTGCCGATAGCTCCGTTGATTGGCGAGGCAATCCGCCGGATTGCCGATGAAAGCTCGGTATCGAGCCTGTTCGACTGATGAATCTCAGCGCTGACATCGCCCTGGCCCATCGTCTGGCCGACGCGGCGCGCAGCGCGATCCTGCCCCATTACCGCGCCGGCTTGGCCAGCGAGCGCAAGGCCGATGCGACGCCCGTAACCCTGGCCGACCGCGCGGCCGAAGAGGCCATGCGGCGGATCCTGAAGGCGGAATGTCCGCGCGATGCGATCCATGGCGAGGAGCTTGGGGCTGAGACCGGGTCTTCGAACCGCACCTGGGTGCTCGACCCGATCGACGGAACGGCATCGTTCCTGATTGGCCGCCCGATCTTCGGCACCTTGATTGCGTTGGTGGTCGATGGCTGGCCGGTGCTTGGCGTAATCGACCAGCCGGTCCTCGACGAACGCTGGATCGGTGCGACCGGACAACCAACCCTGCTCAATGGTCAGCCGGCCCGGACCCGGCTTTGCCGCGAACTCAGCGATGCGACGCTGGCCACGACCGGTCCGCACTATTTCGACGATCATGACGGCGAACACTTCATGGGCCTGGCCGCCAAGACCGATCACCGCCGGATGGTAATGGGCGGTGACTGCTACAACTATGCGCTGCTCGCCTCTGGCCATCTCGATGTTGTCTGCGAGGCAAATCTCAAGCTGCATGACTACGCCGCACTGGTTCCGGTGGTTGAAGGTGCGGGCGGGACCATGTGTGATTGGAACGGCGAGCCGCTGCATGCTGCTTCGTCAGGGCACGTTCTGGCCCTGGGCGATCCGGCCCGGCTGGATGATGTGGTTGAAGCGCTGGCCTGCCACCACTGATCGGAAATTGAATCCGGTTACTAATGTGACCTTTTTGCGACAGGCCGCAACCAACTGAATCGCTGGCAATAGCATAGCCTTGCCTCTCGCACTGCGCGGGTCCAGCAATCTGCTTCCAGGGATTGCAAGCCGGAATTCCCGGCAGATCCAAGGGAGGAACCATGCAGAAAAATCCTGAAACGCAACTGGTCTATCGTCTGCTGGCGGGTGCCGCCATGCTGGCGCTCAGCGTCCCGGCTCATGCCCAGGAAGCCGATGCGGCCATCGACGGCAACGAGATCGTCGTGACCGCGACCAAGCGCAACGAAACCATCCAGGACGTGCCATTCTCGATCGCCGCAGTGACTGCGGCTGATATTCAGAAGACCGGCGCTACCAACATCGAAGATATTGCTCGCAACGTTGCCGGCCTGACCGTGCAGAACCTTGGGCCCGGCCAGAGCCAGGTTTCGGTCCGCGGTGTGTCGGCCGGCCAGATCGTCCGCGACCAGCCGGGCGTGAAGGAGCAGGTCGGCGTCTATCTCGATGAATCGGTAATTTCGCTGTCGCTGTTCACGCCCGATTTTGACCTGTTTGATCTCAACCGCGTCGAAACCCTGCGCGGGCCGCAGGGCACGCTGTTCGGCTCGGGCTCGGTCGGCGGCACGGTCCGCTACATCACCAACCAGCCGAAGCTAGGCGTGACCGAAGGCACGGTCCAGGCCGGCGTCAGCACCTTTGAGGGCGGTAGCATGGGCTATGGCGCCAAGGGCGCAATCAACGTGCCGATGGGTGACAAGGCCGCGCTGCGCATGGTCGCCTATGGCGAGAAGTTCGGCGGGTTCATCGATGCGATCGGTCCGGCTGGCGGCAAGAACGTCAACGACGGTGAGCGGTTTGGCGGGCGGATCAGCCTGCTGCTCGAGCCGACCGACGGGATCAAGATCACCCCGCGCCTGATCTATCAGGACGTCAAGGCCAACGGTTTCAACCGCGCCGAGCGTTACAGCCTCTATTACAACCCGCTGATCAACGTGAACCAGGTGTTCTCGGAGAATACGCAGTACCTGCAGCTGCGCGAACAGTTCCGCGACAAGACCACCCTGGCCGATCTCAACGTCAGCATCGACCTCGGTGAGACGGTCCAGCTCACTTCCGTGTCGAGCTACATCAACCGTGACATCCTGGTCAGCCGCGATGCCTCGGCACTGACCGGGTCGGTCTATGTCTCGTTCGCAGGTGCTGCCGCTGCCGCTGCCGGCGGTGCAAGGCTGCCTTCCAACCTGGTCGATACTACCGAGCTGAAGCAGTGGACCCAGGAGCTGCGTCTGGCATCGACTGGCGAGGGCCCGCTGCAGTGGGTGCTGGGCGGCTTCTACAGTAATGTCGACCGCACTTATGCCCAGCGCTTGCCGACCCCGGGTTCGGACGCCTTCAGCCAGATCTTCCTGAACGCGGCTGCGGGCGGTCTGCCGGTCTCTGCCACGTACAACGGCTTCCCGGCCAACTCGCCCTACAACGCCGACATCCCCTACAAGATCAAGCAGTATGCGGTGTTTGGCGAAGCGAGCTACGAGTTCGGACAGTTCAAGCTGACCGCTGGCGGTCGTTATTACGACTTCAGCGAAACGCGGGACTTCATCTCGGGCGGCATCTTCGCGAATGGCGATACCTTCCGGGGCGACAAGACCAGCTCGAACGGGTTCACCCCGCGCGTGATCCTGTCGTACAAGGCCAGCGACGACCTCTCGCTCAACCTGCAGGCCTCGAAGGGCTTCCGTCTTGGCGGCGTGAACGATCCGCTCAACATCCCGCTCTGCTCGGGCGGGGCGACCGGTCCGGATGCGCGCACCTATGGCGGGCGTCCCAACTACAAGGACGAAACGCTGTGGAACTATGAGGCCGGGGTCAAGGCCTCGACCAACGGCATCACGCTCAATGCTGCGGTGTTCTACAATGACATCCGCAACCTGCAGGTCACGGCGGACGCGGGTTCGTGCTCGTCGCGCGTCGTCTTCAATGTGCCCAAGGCCCACAGCGCGGGCGTCGAGGTCGAGATCGGCATCAAGCCGACCCCGGGCTTCGAATTCTCGCTGAATGGCAGCGTGACCGATTCGAAGTTCGACAGCTCGGTCGTCGATGCTGGCGGCGCGGTTATCGCCGGGATGCGCGATGGCAACCGCCTGCCGACCGTGCCGAAGTTCCAGATCGCGGCCAATGCCAGCTACGTGACGGAAGTGAGCGACGGGCTCGACTGGTCGTTCAACGCCAGCTTCCAGCACGTCGGCAACCGCTACACCCAGCCGGGTGACCAGGAGGCGGGTTCGGGCACCTTCAGCAACTCGCTGTTCTTCAACCCGGTCAATTCGGCCTTTGGCAGCGGCAGCTACAGCTTCGGCAGCTATCTCCTGCCCAGCTACAACCTGGTCAATCTTTCGACCGGGCTGGAGTGGGACAGCGGCACGGCAATCTCGCTCTACGTGAACAACCTGTTCAACGAGACCCCGCTGCTTTCGCTTGACCGCGAACGTGGTGGCCGGGCCCGGATCGGCTACAACGTCGGCAGTCCGCGCAAATACGGCCTGACGGTTCGTCAGAATTTCTGATCTGCGCGCCAAACTGAAGAAGGGGCCCGGTTGCACCAGCAGCCGGGCCTCTTTTCTGTTTGGGTCAGTGTAGTGCGGCCTTGATGAAGTCGGCCGCGCGCTCGCCGATCATGATCGAGGGTGCGTTGGTATTGCCCGAGACCAGGCGCGGCATGATCGAGGCATCGGCCACCCAGAGTCCATCAATCCCGCGCAGCTTTAGCGCCGGATCGACCACGCTGTCAGCATCGCCGCCCATCCGGCAGGTCCCGACCGGGTGGTAGACCGTGTCGGCGCGGCTCCGGATCAGGGCGTCGAGGGCGTCATCATCCGCCAGGTCGACTGGTTGGCGCGGGGTGCCGCCATAGGCGCCCAGCGCCCCAGTTTCAGCGATGCGGTACATCAGTCGCACCCCGGCGCGCAGCGTGGCGATGTCGTGCGGTTGATCGAGGAAGTTAGGATCGATTGCCGGCGCGGCGGCCGGGTCGGACGAAGCCAGGCGCACGGTGCCCCGGCTTTCCGGACGCAGCACGCAGGCATGGATCGAGAAGCCGTGGCCCTTGACCTTGGTCCGGCCGTGGTCCTCGAGCATGGCAGGTACGAAGTGATACTGGATGTCGGGCGCGGGCAGGTCCGGGTTGGTGCGCCAGAAGCCGCCCGCCTCAGCGAAGCAGGTAGTCATGATGCCGGTACGCTTCAGGCGATGCTCGATCACGGCCTTCGCCATTTTCCAGGTTCCGGACAGGCTGTTGCCAATGAAGTCGAGCGAGCCAGTTTCCCAGCTGGCGACGAAATCGATGTGGTCCTGCAGGTCCTCGCCCACCGCCGCCTTGTCGAGCAACACGGAGATGCCCTTGTCCGCAAGGTGCGCCGCTGGGCCGATCCCTGACAGCATCAGCACCTGCGGGCTGCCAAAGGCCCCAGCCGATAGCACCACGCCGCCGCTTGCCCGGATCACTTCGCGCTTGCCGCCGAAGCGTGCCTGGACGCCGACCGCGCGGCCGTCCTCGATCACGATCTTCTCGACCAGTGCGCCGGTGCGGATCGACAGGTTGGGGCGGGGGGTGAGATAGGCGCGCGCTGCCGACCAGCGCTCGCCCGCTTTCTGCGTGACCTGGTAAAGCCCGAAGCCGTCCTGGCGGGCACCGTTGAAGTCATCGTTCTCGGGCAACTGGAGGCTGGCGGCACTGGCCACAAAGGCCTCGCTCCCGGGGCTGGGCCAACGCTGGTCCATCACGTTGAGCGGACCTTCCCCGCCATGCCATTCGTTGCCGCCTCGCTCGTTGCCTTCGGAACGCCGGAAATAGGGGAGGACGTCGGCGTGGCTCCAGCCGGTGCAGCCAAGCTCGGCCCATTGATCGTAATCGAAGTGGTTGCCGCGGATGTAGACCATGGCATTGATCGCACTCGACCCGCCCAGGCCGCGACCGCGCGGCTGGTAGCCGATCCGGCCGTTCAGGCCCTTCTGCGGCACCGTATCGAAACGCCAGTTCGACTTTTCGGGAATGAAGGGCATGAAGCCCGGGGTCTTGACCTGGATCGAGTCATTGTCCGGCCCGGCCTCCAACAGGCAAACGCGCCGCTTGCCGTCTTCCGACAGCCGCCCGGCCACGGCACTGCCGGCGCTGCCGCCACCGATCACGATGATATCGAACTGGTCCATGTCAGGCTCTCTCCACTTTGTGTGAGAGCGTTAAGCGACCGGTTAAATACCTGCAATCCTATTCCGCGGGCTCGGCCATCTGGCGGGCCTGCCAGCGTGCGCGGATCGTGTCCGAGGTGTCTCGGCTGCCATCATGCGTCCAACCGGGTGGGCGCCATAGATAGGACAGCTTGTGCCGCCACGGCGCGCTCCAGACGTCCCTGACCATGCCGATCCATTCGTGGAACACGGCATAAAGCAGGTTGAAAGTACCGAGTTGCCTGACAATCCCGTAACGGATGGGCTCATCATCCACTTCGGATACGAAGGTGCCAAACATCCGGTCCCAGACGATGAAAACCCCGGCATAATTGGAATCCAGGTAGCGCGGGTTGGTGGCGTGATGGACCCGGTGGTGGCTGGGCGTGTTCATCACCGCCTCGAACCAGCGCGGGAAGCGCTGTATCGCTTCGGTATGAATCCAGAATTGGTAGATCAGGTTCACACCGCCGCAGAACAGGATCATTGCCGGATGAAAGCCGGCGGCGGCCAATGGCAGCTTGAACACGAAGGACATGGCCAGCCAACCGGTCCAGGTCTGCCGCAGCGCGGTGGACAGGTTGTAGTGCTGGCTCGAGTGGTGGTTGACGTGGCTCGCCCAGAACCAGCGCACCCGGTGAGCGCTGCGGTGGAACAGGTAATAGAGCAGGTCATCCAGCACGAAGCAGAGCGCCCATGCCCACCAGGTCCAGGGCACGGTCGTGATCCGGTGCTCCCACAGCCACAGCATCAGGCCATAGATCGCGCCGCCGAACAGCAGCCCTGCCACCGTGCTGCCCAGCCCGAAGGCGAGCGAGACCAGCGTGTCGCGCGGCTCGTATTTCTCGGGCGCAATGCGCCGGGCCCAGACCATCTCGATCACGATCAGCAGGATGAAGAAGGGCACGGCAAAGTCGACCGGATTGGGCAGCTTAGGCATGCTTGGCTCCCGTTTGGGGCAGTCGACGCAGACCCGCTGCCCAGACCCCGGCGGCTTCGCCAAGGTGCAGCGTTACCGTGCCAAAGGTGCTCTCGCCCGTGCCGATGGTCAGGAAGTCGCGGTCGAGCTGTGCCTCGGTGCGCTCGTCGAGCAGGCGGGCGACCCAGGCCGCGCCATGACGGCGGAGCACCATCTGGCGCCCTCCGGCATCACGCAGCAAGGCGCCAATCCCGGCCCGGTCGAGCGCAATGTCCACTGGTTCAAACCCCTCGAAAGCCGCGTTCGCGAGGAAGCGGGCCTGTTCGACCGAACGAATGCGCAGGTCGCCTCCGAGGTCCATCCACCGGGCCAACCCAGCGAGGCCGAGAATGGCCACTAGCGAGACCCCGAACTTTGCCAGATCGATCCAGACCCCCTCCATCGCCGCTTACCCGCTGCGCGCCTTGAGCATGTCCATCAGCGGCCGGACCGGGGTAACGTCGTACCCCGCATCCGCCGCTTGCGCTGCCACTGCATCAAGATCCGCACCGGCCTGTGCCTGGGCCAGAGCCCAGAGCAGCGTCGATCGCGTGCCAGACCGGCAATAGGCCAGCACCTTGCCCGCAGTGCTCTTCAGGGCCGTGGCCATGGCCTCGACCTGTGGACCGGAAAAGCCGGCGTGGGTCACAGGGATTGCCACATAGTCCATGCCGAGTGCGCGGGCCGCGGCCTCGATCTCGGAGCCGGGAACCTGGTCACTCGTTTCGCCTTCGGGGCGGTTGTTGATCACCAGGCTGACACCCAGCGCCTTGGCCTCGCTCAGGTCCGCAATCGAGATCTGCGGACTGGCGAGCACGGAATCGGTCAGGCGGTGAAACATCGGCGCGGCACCCCGTTGGCAAGCTGGTATAGCGGACCGCCTAGCCCTCGTCGCAGGCCTTGCCAAGCAACTCTTGCAACCCGCCCAATCAAGCCGTTTCGGCAGAAATGTCACAGTTTTCCGCACCCCGCAGGCGGTTGCGCGATTCGATTCGCCAAGGGGCTACAGATGAGTTATCACCAGCATTGCAGTTTTGCGGCCCAGATTCCGCCGCGTCTGCCTCCCCGGTGCGTTTCGTCCGCACGGCCGGGGCTGCGAACCGGCGGACGATACGAAAGTGCGTTTCGGTTTATGGGTTTTGATAGAGGACGTCGCGGCCGTGGCCGTGACAAGCGCGACGGTTTCGGCGAAGAAAGTTTTGATCCGTTCGCAGGCGGCGGTGGTGGAGACCGCTTCGGTGGCGGTGACCGTTTCGGCGGTGGCGATCGTGGTGGATTCGGTGGCCCAAGCCGCGGTTTTGGCGGCGGTGATCGTGGCGGCTTCGGCGGCGGCGCTCCCCGCGGCGGCGGTGGCGGCGGCTTCGGTGGCGGCGCTCCCCGTGGCGGCGGTGGTGGCGGCATGCCGGCCCAGGTCGTCGGCGAAGGTTCGGGCACCGTCAAGTTCTTCAACGCGGGCAAGGGCTTCGGCTTCATCCAGCGCGACGAAGGCGGCGAAGACGTGTTCGTGCATATCAGCGCGGTTGAGCGCGCCGGGCTGGAAAGCCTGGCCGAGGGCCAGCAGCTGAAGTTCACCCTGGTCGATCGTGGTGGCAAGGTTTCGGCCAGCGACCTCGAAGTCGTGGGCGATGTCATTGCCGCTCCCAAGCGCGAAGCTGCTCCGCAGCGCGAGCTGACGGGCGACAAGGCGACCGGCACGGTCAAGTTCTTCAACTCGATGAAGGGCTTTGGTTTCATCACCCGTGATGACGGCCAGCCCGATGCCTTCGTGCACATCAGCGCAGTTGAGCGCTCGGGCATGTCGGGTCTCAACGAGGGTGACCGCGTTGAGTTCGACATCGAAGTCGACCGACGAGGCAAGTATTCGGCCGTGAACCTGGTGCCGCTGCAGGGCTGACCTGCAAGTGCCAGTCCCTGGGGTTGCCCAGGGGCAATCCACGGCCTAGAACTCCGCAAATGGCGGCCCTTAGCGGGGCCGCCATTTGTCGTTTTCCAATTCATGCATATCTCGCATCCAGCAAAGGAAATCAGCGATGTCGATCACTCCGCTCATGCCAGTCTATCCCCGCTGCGGCTTTCGGCCGGTGCGCGGTGAGCACTGCCACCTGATCGGGGAAGACGGGCAGCGATATCTCGATTTCGCGGCAGGGATCGCGGTCAACCTGCTGGGCCATTCGCACAAGGGGTTGATCGGCGCGATCCAGCGGCAGGCCGAAACGCTGATGCACGTGTCGAACCTTTATGGCAGCCCCCAGGGAGAGCATCTGGCCCAGCGGCTGGTCGACCTGACCTTTGCCGACACTGTGTTCTTTACCAATTCGGGTGCCGAAGCGGTGGAATGCGCGATCAAGACCATTCGGGCCTATCACAGCCATGCCGGCAACGATCACAAATACGAGATCATCACCTTCAAGAATGCCTTCCACGGGCGGACCATGGCGACGATCAGCGCGTCGAACCAGGAGAAGATGCACAAGGGCTTCCTGCCACTGCTGCCTGGGTTCAAGTACGTTGATTTCGACGATCTCGAAGGCGCGAAGGCGGCGATCGGTCCGAACACCGCCGGCTTCCTAGTCGAGCCGGTTCAGGGTGAAGGCGGGATCCGCCCGGCCTCGGACGAATTCATGCAGGGCCTGCGCGCATTGGCTGACGAATATGACCTGATGCTGGCGCTTGACGAGGTGCAGTGCGGCGTGGCCCGTTCGGGTACGCTCTATGCCTATGAGCAATACGGGATCGTTCCGGATGTGGTTGCCACGGCCAAGGGTCTTGGCGGCGGGTTCCCGATCGGCGCCTGCCTCGCCACCGAAAAGGCCGCGCGCGGCATGGTGGTCGGCACCCATGGTTCGACCTATGGCGGCAATCCGCTTGCCATGGCCGCAGCCGAGGCCGTCCTCGATGCCGTCGCCAACGATGCGTTCCTGGCGCAGGTTCGCACCACCAGCGAACGACTGCGCAGCAGGCTGGAACAATTCATTGGCAATTACCCTGACCTGTTCGAACTGGTTCGTGGCAAGGGTCTGATGCTGGGGATCAAGATGAAGTTCGAGGCTCGCGGTTTCGTGGCGCACCTGCGCGACAACCACCACCTGCTGACTGTTGCCGCCGGGGATAATACCTTGCGGCTTGTTCCGCCGCTGGTGATCGGCGACGCCGAGATCGACGAGTTCTTCGACAAGCTTTCCGCCGGCGCGGCCAGCTTCCAGCCGCCGGAGCCCGTTCAGTGACCCGGCACTTCCTGAATCTCGCCGATGCGGGGAGCGATAGCCTCGCCGCTATGCTGGGCGATGCGCTTGATCGCAAGACGGCTCGGACCAACTGGCCCAAGGGCAAGCCGGATGCCGACGCACCGCTGGCCGGCCACGTGCTGGCCATGGTGTTCGAGAAGAACTCGACCCGCACGCGCGTCTCTTTCGACATGGCGATGCGGCAACTGGGCGGCAGCGCGATCACGCTTGAATCCGGCACAAGCCAGCTCGGCCGCGGCGAGACCATTGCCGATACGGCCCGCGTCCTCAGCCGGATGGTTGATGCGATCATGCTGCGGACCGATGATCACGCCAAGATCGAGGAATTGGCTCACTACGCCAGCGTGCCGGTGATCAACGGTTTGACCGACGAAAGCCATCCCTGCCAGATCATGGCCGACCTGCTGACCCTGCTGGAGCGCGGCAAGGCGCTGCCGGGGCTGGAAATTGCCTGGCTGGGCGATGGTAACAACGTACTCAACTCGATCATCGAGGCGGCCGGCCTGCTCCACTTCAACGTCCGGGTCGGCACGCCCAGGGGCTATGAGCCCGACACCGGCTACATCGCACGCGCCCGGGCGCTTGGCGCAACCATCACCCTGACCAACGATGCCGCAGAAGCGGCACGCGGGGCCGACGTGGTGGTGACCGATACCTGGGTGTCGATGGGGCAGGATCATGCGCACAACAAGCTGGCGGCCATGGCGCCGTTCCAGGTCGACGAGCGGCTGATGGCGCTGGCGGGCTCCGGTGCAACCTTCCTGCACTGCCTTCCGGCGCACCGCGGCGAGGAAGTGACTGACCCGGTGATCGATGGCCCGCAATCTGCGGTCTGGGACGAGGCTGAGAACCGCATCCACGCCCAGAAAAGCGTGCTGCGCTGGGTATTCGGCCAGCTGTGAGCTTGCCAGAGCACATTGCCGAGGGTGAGACCGGTTACGACCGCGTGCTACGCTTTTCGATCCCCGGGCGCGATGCCCGCGGGCGGGTCGTGCGGCTGGGGCCGGTGCTGGACACGATCCTGACTGCGCATGATTACCCGCCGCCGATCCGCCGGCTACTGGCCGAGGCGCTGGTCTTGACCGCCCTGCTCGGCACCCTGCTCAAGGATGAGGGTAGCCAATTGACCATGCAGGCCCAGACCGAGGCCGGCGTGGTTGATCTGCTGGTTTGTGATTACCGCGATGGTGATCTGCGCGGTTATGTTCGCCATGATCCGGAACGGCTGGCGATGCTGGGCCGCGACCCTTCGCTATTTGCATTGTTCGGCAAGGGTTACCTGGCCGTGACCTTCGATCTGGCGGCCACCGGCCAGCGGTACCAGGGCATCGTTCCGCTAGAAGGTGCGAGCCTGGCCGAAGCCTGCGAAAGCTATTTCGCGCAGAGCGAGCAGGTGCCAACGCTGATCCGGGTCGGGATCGGCGACGGTGCGGCGGGCTGCATTGGCGGAGGCGTCCTGGTCCAGCACCTTGCCGAGAGCGAGGAGGGCCGCGAACGGCTTCATGTCCGCATGGATCACCCGGAGTGGGAACACGTCGCCGCCCTTGCTGGCAGCACGCGGCCGGAAGAGCTGGTTGATCCTGACCTGTCGCTGGAGGCACTGGTCTGGCGGCTGTTTCACGACGAATCAGAAGTCCGGGTTGAGACCGGCGGCACACTCCAGCGTGGCTGCCGCTGCTCAATCGATCATTACCAGGCGGTTCTGGCCAAATTCCCGGAAGCCGACAGGATCGAAATGCGCAACGACGCTGGCGCGATCGAAGTGGACTGCGCTTTCTGCTCGAAGCTGTTCCAGATCGAGATGTGACAACGGTTCGTCGATAAAATGACACGCTTTGGCGGCAGTCGACGCCATGATACAAGCAGAAACCCATTGCCGGTCCGTTCATTGGGAAGGGCGACCGGGGGGAGAAGCGAATTGCGCAAGATTGCGGTACGAGTAGCGGCTATGGTCATGGCGGGCTGGGCGATTCTGGCCGTGCCCGCATCAAGCCAGCGACCGGCGCTTGGCATGCTCGATCAGATCGAACCGGGGCGCTGGGAGATCCGGCTGCGCGATGGCACCCGCCGGACCTATCCGATCTGCATCGATAATGGCCGCAAACTGATCCAGTTGCGACACGAGGCCCTTAATTGCGATCGGCTGGTGATCGATGACCGGGCCGATCAAGTAACCGTGCAGTACACCTGCCGCGGGCGCGGTTATGGCCGGACCAGCATTCGCCGTGAAACGGGCCGATTGGTCCAGATCCAGACTCAGGGGATTGCCGAGGGCCTGCCGTTCGAATTCGTTGCGGAAGCGCGCCGCACGGGTGAATGCGGCAACTGAGCACGGCGCGGTTGCCATAAGGCCGCGCTCACGCTAGCCCGATGGCAATGTCTTCCGCTGCAAATTCTCAACAGCGCCAGGCTGTCGTGCTCCTGTCGGGCGGGCTTGATTCGATGGTTGTGGCCGGACTCGCGCGCGAGGCGGGCTATGCGGTCAATGCGCTGACGATCGATTACAATCAGCGCCATCGCCGGGAAATCGACGCGGCCACGGCAATCGCCGAGCGTATTGGTGCACTGCGCCACGTGATCCTGCCGCTCGACCTTTCGCGCTTCGGCGGTTCGGCACTGACAGATGATATTGCCGTGCCCAAGGACGGTGTCGGGCCGGATATCCCGGTTACCTATGTCCCGGCGCGCAACCTGGTGTTCCTTTCGCTGACCCTCGCCTGGGCCGAGGCACTGGGGGTGCGTGACCTGTTCATCGGAGTGAACGCGCTCGACTACTCCGGCTATCCCGATTGCCGCCCGGAATTCATCGCCGGCTTCCAGGACCTTGCTCAAGTGGCGACGAAAGCCGGCGCAGAAGGGGGTCAATGGCAGATCCATGCGCCGCTGCAGTTCCTTGGCAAGGCGGAAATTGCAACCGAAGCGCACCGGTTGGGGCTTGATGCTGGCCTGAGCTGGTCCTGCTACGATCCGCAGCCGGATGGCTCTGCCTGCGGGCTGTGCGATAGTTGCCGCCTGCGGCGCGAGGGCTTTGCCAAGGCCGGGCTGGTCGATCCAACCCGTTACGCGGCCTAAAGAACAAGACATCCAGGGAGAGACCAGTGACCGAAGCTCAGGATAATGCTGCCCCTCCGCGCGAAGCAACGCGCTATAGCTGGTACGTGCTCAGCGTCCTGGTGGTGGTCTATATCCTCAACTTCATAGACCGGCAGATCATCTCGATCCTGGCGTTGGAGATCAAGGCTGACCTCAACCTGACCGACAGCGACATGGGCTTCCTGGGCGGGGCAGCCTTTGCGGTGTTCTATGCCTTGTTCGGCATTCCGCTCGGCCGGCTGGCGGATAACTGGAGCCGTGTGAAACTGCTCAGCATCGGACTGGCATTGTGGTCCACCATGACGGCGCTTTCAGGCTTTGCGCGCAGCCAGGTGACGTTGACCTTGGCCCGCATGGGGGTCGGCGTCGGCGAGGCGACTGCCAGTCCAACCGCCTATTCCCTGATCTCGGACTATTTCCCGAAGCGCCAGCGCGCTACCGCGCTCGCGATCTACTCCTCGGGCCTGTACCTTGGCGGCGGCGTTTCGCTGCTGATCGGGGCCAAGATCAGCCAGGTCTGGAATGCCGCTTATCCTGATGGTGGGCCCATGGGACTGGTCGGCTGGCACGCGGCCTTCCTGGCGGTGGGGATACCCGGTGTCCTTGTCGCGTTGTGGGTTTCAACCCTGCGCGAGCCGGTCCGCGGTGCCATGGATGGCACAATCAGCCACAGCTCACCGCGACCCTTTGCCGAGTTCTTCGCCGACCTGTCGACCATCGTGCCGCCCTTTACGCTGATCGGTGCGGCTCGCCGCGGGGTGGCGGCGCTGACCATCAACGTGGCGGTTGCTGCCGGGCTCTGCACCTTTGCCTGGATCATGATCCAGCTGACAGGCAACCTGCCGCAATGGTCGGCGGTCGCGCTGGGCTATTATGCGGTGTTTTCCTGGGCGAGTGTGCTGCGTCAGAAGGATCCGGCTACGTTCCGCCTGATCTGGGGCACCCCGGCCTTCATCTGTACCACGCTGGGCTATTCCATGGTCTCGTTGACCGCCTATGGCCTGGCCTTCTGGTCCGCGCCTTATGCCGAACAGGTGCTCAAGCTGCCCAAGGACCAGCTGGCCTTCTGGTTGGGTGCAAATGGCGCGGTGAGCGGCTTCCTCGGCGTGATCATTGGCGGGCGAGTGGCAGATATGCTGCGTGCGAAGAACCCTGCCGGGCGAATCATCCTGA
This sequence comes from Sphingomonadaceae bacterium, assembly GCA_009926135.1. Classification (GTDB taxonomy): domain Bacteria; phylum Pseudomonadota; class Alphaproteobacteria; order Sphingomonadales; family Sphingomonadaceae; genus Novosphingobium. The sequence continues at coordinate 1,349 of RFPL01000014.1, read as the reverse complement.
TTCTGTTCGGGGTCATTGCGCCGGCGCTGCCGATCTGGATCGGATATACAACGCCCAATCCGGCACTGTTCTACGTCATGAATTTCCTGGCCGGGCTGTTCGCGGCCGCGGCGCTGGGCGCTGCAGCTGCAACCACTCAGGACCTGGTCCTGCCGCGGATGCGCGGGACGGCCACGGCGTCGTTCTTCCTTGGCACGACGCTCGTCGGTTTGTGCTTCGGACCCTATATGGTCGGGCAGGTATCTGACCTCGCCGGAACGATGGTCAATGGCAAGCTGGTTGGCGACCTCAGGACCGGGATACTCTCGCTGATCGCGGTTGCGCCGCCGGCTGTCGCGCTGCTGCTTTATGCTTACAAGACTGTGCCGCAGGCCGAAGCTACGCTGGTTGAGCGGGCGGGGGAAAGCGCCTGATCTGAGGGATCAGGCGCGCTTCAGTACGCCGCAGGCAACCCGTGCGCCGCTATTGCCCGAGGGATCGGTGCGATAGTCATCGGCCGCAGCGTGGAGCACGATGGCGGTGCCATCGGCATCGAACAGGTCAGCGTCGATGGCTGCCCCATCCAGTCCCAGGCTGGCACTGGCCGTGCCCAGACCTGCCTTGTCGATGGTGATATTGGGCAGATCTCCCAGGTGCGCGCCCTGCGGGTTGTTCTTGCCGTGCTGGTGCGCGCCGGGATTGAGGTGCGGTCCAGCGCTGGTGAAGGGTGCCTCGCACTTGCCGACGGCGTGAAGGTGCAGGCCTTGCACCGCGCCGGGCGTACCAGTGATCGTCACGCTGACGGTGGTTTCGCCAGCCCGCCGATAAACAACGGCCGTGCCAACCGGACGGCCTTCGGCATTGCTGAGCTGGGCCGTGGCCAGGTTGCTGGTCCGGCTATCAACCGTGGTGCAGCTGGCCAGCACGATGGCGGCGAGGGCGGATGGTATCAAGCGCAGCATGGTTCTCTCCAACTTACCCCTCACCCATAAGAAAAGGGGGCCGGATTGCTCCGACCCCCTTAACCTTAGCACCTTGCGGCGACTGATTACATGCCCGAACCCGGACCGTAGGTGATTTCCACCCGGCGGTTCTGGAGTTCGCGGACGCCGTCAGCAGTCGGCACGCGCGGGTTGTTTTCACCGAAGCCCTGGCTGGTGATGGCGCCATCGGCGATACCACGCGAGGTCAGGTAGCCACGGACCGAAGCGTTACGACGCTCCGACAGGCCCTGGTTGTACTTCGGCGTACCCGAACGGTCGGCATAACCGGCCAGCATGATCGGCACGTTGGCGCAGTTGGCATAGGCCGTGACTGCGCTGTCGAGGATCGAAGCCGCTTCCGGCGTGATATCCGACTTATCCCAGTCG